>NZ_JACSOH010000001.1 GCF_014349235.1 Cytophaga sp. FL35
TGCTATGGTCTCCCATCATTAAGCCACAAAATTGCAAACCCGTTTGCTCAAACCTTTCGGAGGCATAATTCCATAACCGGACTTTAGCATAATTATTCTTTAAATTGGAATTGTTACTGTCCGCCCCAATATTACACCACTCGCCTAGAACTGCATTTCCTAAATAACCTTCATGCCCTTTGCTGGAATACCCAAAAATGACCGAATTACTTATTTCCCCACACACCTTTCCGTAGGGGCCCACCGTGGTAGCCCCATAAATTTTTGCGCCCATTTTAACTACGGCATTGTTTCCAAGGGCAAAAGCACCGCGTATAAGGTTTCCTTCCCAGATTTGGGAATCTTTTCCTAAATAGATAGGACCGTCAGTGGCATTAAGAATGCTATGTTCAACTTGGGCACCTTCCTCCGCAAATATTCGTTCTGGATGTATTAGAACATTTGTAGTACTTATGGGAGCACTTTCCCTATCCTCGGTCAAAAGGTTAAAATCTTCCTGAATTGCTTCGGCGTTCTTAGAAAAAATATCCCACGTATTAATAACTCGTAAGGAATCGCCTTCATATTCTATTGCCTTATAAGATGCTAAATCAACATCATCCTGCGTATCCTTTGTAAAAAATGCAATGACCTCCTCACCTTGAAAAATGGCCTCTCCTTCTTCTAAACCTTTGACCAATTCTACCAATTCACCATTGGGCAAAAAAGAAGAGTTGATTAAAATATTTTCCTCCATTTCAACCATTGGATACTTTTCCGAGAGATAATCTTCCGTAATGGTGGTAGTGGTATAACCCAAATACTTTTCCCACTTTTCCCGTATGGTAAGAATACCGATTCTAATATCGGCAACCGGTCTTGTAAAGGTAAAGGGAAGCAGATTATCCCTTACTGTACCATCAAAAAGTATGTAGTTCATTCGTTTTATTTTCGATAAAATTAAGTAATCTAATCACGATGAACTTTTTAAATTATTGTTATCTGGACAAAAATCATCAAACCATCCAAATTTAAATGGGGCATATGGAGCATAGAAAACAAAAACGCCCCCAATATTGGAGGCGTTCTGTTTATCTAGGAAAGCAAGCTTATTTCTTTTCAGCAGCTGGCTTTTTCTTAAATTTCTCGTATTTGCTTTTGAACTTATCAATACGTCCTGCAGTATCCAAGAATTTGGCCTTACCAGTATAGAACGGATGAGAAGTTCTGGAAATTTCTAATTTCACCAAAGGATATTCAACACCATCAACTTCAATGGTCTCTTTGGTATTAGCTGTAGATTTGGTTAAGAACACGTCATCGTTTGACATGTCTTTAAAGGCTACCAACCTATAATTTTCTGGGTGTATGTCTTTTTTCATCTAATTTAAAATTTTACGCACCCATTCCGACAGGCACTCATTTTAAGGCTGCAAATTTAGACATTTTTAAACAACCAACAATTTATTTCCGCAAAAAAGAAATAAAAAAGTCTATCTTTAAATGTAACAAAAATCTAAACTCCCCTACTAACGCAAAACAACCTAAATAAAAAGTACAATGGAAGAAAATCTACCCAAACCAGCTAAATTCTCCCTTAATTATGGATTGATAACCGGAGGTATAGGAATTATTTTTGGTATAATGTTATATACCATGGACATGCACTATGAAAGAGGTATGGCCGTTCAAGGAACCCAAATTGCCATTCTTGCTGCCGGTATCATCTTGGCCATTGTTCAATTCAAGAAAGCGAACCTAACTTTTTTAACGTTATCCGAAGCCCTAAAGATTGGCGCCGGAGTTGCTTTAATCTCCGGAATTTTGGGGATTATATACTTTTTTGTTTTCTCAAACTATGTGGAGCCAGATTTTATGGACAACATGTATGAGATTGGAAAACAACAAGCCCTGGCGGACAATCCAAAACTTACCCCTGAGCAAATAGACCAAGGTATTGAGATGCAGAAGAAGTTTGCATGGATATCCTACCCGATCATTATCATTTTCAATGTCATCATTGGTTTGGTCATAGGTTTAATTACCGGTCTAATTCTTAAAAAACAAAAGCCTGCGTATTAACTGCAAAGTTGTACTTTTGGGCAGACCTATAGAATAATTGCATGGATCTGTCCATAATCATACCTCTCCTAAACGAGGAAGAATCACTTATTGAACTTTATGATTGGATCGTAAAGGTGATGCGATCAAAGGGGTATTCCTATGAAATAATTTTTATAGATGATGGGAGTACGGATAGTTCTTGGACCAAAATCTCTGAAATTTCCTTACAAGATTTACATGTCAAGGGTATTAGATTTGTAAAGAACTTTGGTAAGTCGCAGGCTTTGCACGCCGGTTTTAAAGCGGCAAGGGGCCGGGTGGTTATCACAATGGATGCCGATTTACAAGATAATCCGGAAGAAATACCTGAATTGTACCGACTTATTCATGAGGAAAAGTTTGATTTGGTGTCAGGTTGGAAAAAGAAAAGGTTTGATTCCGTTCTATCCAAAAATTTGCCATCCAAACTTTTCAATTGGGCGGCCAGGCAAACCTCCGGAGTACAACTCAATGATTTTAATTGTGGATTAAAGGCTTTTGATCAACGTGTAATCAAAAACATTGAAGTCTCTGGAGAAATGCATAGGTATATACCAGTATTGGCCAAAAATGCGGGCTTCAGTAAAATTGGAGAAAAAATAGTACAGCACCAGGCTAGAAAATACGGTAAGACCAAATTTGGAATGGAACGCTTTATCAACGGATTTTTAGACCTACTTACCATTTGGTTCGTTTCCAAATTTGGAAAACAACCTATGCACTTATTTGGTGCACTTGGCGTATTAATGTTCATTGTAGGCTTTGGCTTTGCTATTTATTTGGGCATAGACAAACTCTTTATCAATCCTACAGGGAGATTGATAACGGATCGTCCGCAGTTTTTCATTTCCTTAACCGCCATGATTTTGGGAACACAATTATTTTTAGCAGGTTTTTTGGGGGAAATGTTAATACGTTCCAAGAAAAACGAGAACCGTTATAATGTTTCCGAAGAAATTAACCTTCAGCCGAAGGAAAAACAATATTCTTCTTAAATTTAGATACTAAAAATCACGAACTATATACTATGGATGCCATTTTAAACACTGCCAAAAGTTGGCTTACAGATTTCTTTGATCCCGCCGTAAAACAAGAAATTCAAGATCTTATCGCTAACGATACCGAAGAACTCAAAGACCGTTTCTATAAGAACATGGAGTTTGGTACCGGCGGTATGCGCGGTGTAATGGGGGTTGGCACCAATAGAATCAATAAATATACTTTAGGGAAAAGTACTCAGGGGCTAAGTAATTACCTTAAGAAGATCTATGCGGGAGATGATATAAAAGTGGTAATCGCTTTTGATTGCCGTAATAATAGTGACACTTTGGCTAGAACGGTTGCAGAGGTACTATCGGCCAACGGTATTAATGTGTACCTATTTTCTAGTTTGAGAACCACACCGGAATTATCTTTTGCCGTAAGGCACTTAGGTTGCCATGCAGGTATAGTCTTGACGGCATCCCACAACCCGCCGGAATATAATGGCTATAAAGTGTACTGGACCGATGGTGGACAAATTGTACCGCCACAGGATGGCGAAATAATTTCTGAAATCAATGCCTTGGCCTATGAAGATATCAACTTCAACGCCAACGATTCCTTGATTCAATTAATAGATAAAGAAGTAGACGAAGCCTTTTTTGAAGCCTCGGTAAACAACGGAAATTTCAATGCCCCGGGAAAAGATGAATTTAAAATCGTTTTCACTTCGTTGCACGGAACATCTATTACCGCTATACCGGAAGTTTTAAAACGTGCCGGTTATAAAAATGTAACTATTATTGAAGAACAAGCAGAACCCAATGGTAATTTCCCGACGGTGAAATCCCCTAATCCTGAAGAATCGGAAGCGTTATCCATGGCCATTAAAAAAGCTGAAGAGATTGGTGCAGATATGGTGGTAGGTACCGATCCCGATAGTGACCGCTTAGGAATTGCCGTAAGAAATTTAGAAGGTGAAATGGAAATTGTAAATGGCAACCAAGCCATGATACTCATGACCAAATTTCTTTTGGAACAACAAAAACTCAAAGGGTTTAAAGACAATGAATTTGTAGCGACTACGATTGTTTCTACCCCAATGATGGAAGCCATGGCCAAGGCTTATGGTGTAGAATTTAAAACGGCCCTTACCGGATTTAAATGGATCGGCAAAATGATCAAGGATTTTCCAGAATCACATTTTATTGGAGGAGGGGAAGAAAGTTTTGGTTATATGGTGGGTGACTTTGTCAGGGATAAAGACGCCGTTACCTCTACCCTCTTGGCCTGTGAAATTGCCTCCCAAGCGAAAGCAAACGGAAGCTCTTTCTATAAGGACCTCATTCAATGCTATGTTGATTACGGCTTTTACAAAGAAAAGTTGATATCCATCACCAAAAAAGGTATGAGCGGTGCCGAGGAAATTAAGCAAATGCTCAAAGACTTTAAAGAAAATCCCGTTTCCAGTGTGGCAGGTTCCAAAGTAAAATGGATTGAGGATTATAATATGAGTATTGCCAAAAATGTGCTTACCGGTGAGGAAAAATCCATAGATATTCCAAAATCAAATGTATTGATTTACGAAACGGAAGATGGTACTCGAATCGCAGCTAGGCCCAGTGGTACGGAACCTAAAGTAAAATTTTACATTAGTACGAATGCAAATTTGGACCGTGCGGCCGACTTTAAAAAGGTTTCTGCGAACCTTGACGATAAAATAAATACCATATTGGGAGAATTGAACCTCGGTTAATGGAGTATTTTAAAAAGATCCTTCGGTTTGCAAAACCATATAGCAAATACGGTTATTTAAATATCTTTTTCAACATCTTGTACGCCTTGTTTAGTGCTCTTTCGTTCGCCGCACTAATTCCAATGCTGGACGTGTTGTTCAAGCCTGAAAATAGAGTCACTGTAGAGCCCGTTTATACGGGCTTCAGTGATATTAAGGACTATCTACAAGCTTATATCAACTTTAGGGTCACGGAGTATTCCGGTGATGATGAAATGAAAGGATTGATATTGGTAATTGGACTGGTTCTGGTGCTTTTTCTGCTAAAGAATTTCTTTAATTATTTGGCAATGTACTTTATAACCTTTCTCAGGAACGGGGTTTTAAAGGATATTAGGAACAAAATGTACAGTAAAATAGTCGAACTGCCTATTTCATTCTATTCTGAAAAACGTAAAGGTGATGTGATTGCTAGGATAACGTCAGATGTACTAGAAATACAGCATTCCTTTTTGTCTATTTTGGAACTCATAGTAAGAGAACCTTTGACCATCCTTTTCACTATTTTAATTATGTTTGGTATAAGTACCAAGCTTACTCTTTTTGTTTTCATTTTCATTCCGATTGCAGGGACTATTATTTCCAGAATTGGTAAATCTTTAAAAAAGAAGTCCGATAGGGTTCAAAGGGAACAAGGCGAATTCCTTTCCATTGTGGAAGAAACCCTAGGAGGTCTTAGGGTAATCAAAGCTTTTAATTCCGAATCCTACTTTTACAGACTTTTTGATAAATCTACCACTCGCTTTTTTAGATTTTCAAATACGTTATTGAACCGACAAAATTTGGCTTCCCCAACAGGTGAATTTTTGGGAATATTGGTAATAGGTGTCTTATTGTGGTTTGGTGGAAAAATGGTTTTAGTTGAAAAGACGTTAGACCCTTCGTCCTTTATTGCCTATATGGGTTTGGCGTACAATATTCTTACTCCCGCGAAAGCTATCAGCAAGGCTTCGTACGGAGTTAAAAAAGGAAATGCCGCCGCAGAGAGGGTATTGGAGATTCTTGAGACGGAAAACCCTATTTCAGATCGACCCAACGCAATTGAAAAAAGTTCATTTGAGAAGGGCATTCACCTTCAAAATGTTTCCTTTAAATACGAGGATGAATACGTTCTTAAGAATTTTAACCTTAAAGTTCCAAAAGGAAATACGGTGGCCTTGGTAGGTCAATCGGGCAGCGGAAAAAGTACAATTGCCAATTTGGTAACCCGTTTTTATGACGTCAATGAAGGAGAAATTTCCCTGGATGATCAAAATATCAAGGACATTACTAAAAAGTCCTTACGCTCATTACTAGGCCTTGTTACCCAAGATTCTATTCTATTTAACGATACTGTTGCAAAGAATATCTCCTTAGGAAAGGAAAATGCTACAGAAGCCGAGATTATGGAAGCGGCAAAAATTGCCAATGCCCATGATTTCATTATGGAACTTCCAAACGGGTATAATACCAACATTGGGGATAGTGGCAATAAATTGAGCGGTGGGCAAAAGCAACGCCTTTCCATAGCCCGTGCCGTTCTTAAAAACCCACCGATTATGATTCTGGACGAGGCTACATCGGCCCTTGATACGGAAAGTGAGCGATTGGTACAGGACGCGTTGGAAAAAATGATGCAGAACAGAACATCCATTGTAATAGCCCATCGTTTGTCAACGATTCAAAATGCCAATACCATTGTAGTGCTTCAAAAGGGTGAAATTGTGGAACAGGGCACGCATCAGCAGCTCATGGAAAAAGAAGGGGTCTACAAAAAACTAGTGGCTATGCAATCATTGGATTAGAATAAAATTCGACCCGTTCATTAAACCTTTTCTTAGAAGAAAAGTCCAACTTATATATTTAAGCCTATTAATTTGGTTACGGAAGAAACCTTAGTACATCAATTACAACAAAAAGAAAGCCTTTCCGAGGCTTTTGAGGTCTTGGTAAACACCTACAAGACCCAATTATATTGGCATATTAGACAAATTGTAATGAATCATGATGATGCTGATGATGTTTTACAGAACACTTTTATTAAGGTTTATAGGAATATTGACGGATTTAAGGGCGAAAGCAAGCTTTATTCCTGGATGTACAGGATAGCTACCAATGAGGCATTGTCATTCTTAAAAAAGAAAGCGCGGCGCAGTGGTTTAACGGATGGGGAACTTCAGGAGCAAATCGTCCAAAATTTAGAGGCGGACGTATATTTTGAAGGAGATGAAATTCAACTGAAATTGCAACAAGCCTTGGCCACTTTGCCCGAAAAACAAAAATTGGTCTTCAACATGAAATATTTTCAGGAAATGAAATATGAGGAAATTTCCGAAATTCTGGATACTTCTGTAGGAGGCCTCAAGGCTAGCTATCATTTGGCCGTTAAAAAAATTGAAGCTTTTTTAAAAACCGATTAAACCTTTTAAGGTTTTGAATGTCAAATAAAAGCAATGGACAAGAATTCAAAAAATAATCCTTTTAAAACGCCCGAAAACTATTTTGGAAGTTTTGAAGACCGCCTTAAAGAAAAAATTACAGAAGGGCAGCCTAACTTTCCCGTTGAAGAAGGTTTTGGTGTACCCAAGGGTTATTTCAATGATATTCATTCACGCGTCTTGAAGAAGATGGAAGCTTCTGATCCTAAAGTCGTTAAGCTTCCTCTTTTTAAAAACTACTATTATTTGGGAGCTTCCATTGCCGCCATTCTAATTATTGCCTTGGCCATCAACTTAGGTCTGAACAAGAAGCAACCTACTTTTGATGATTTGGCGCACTCTGAAATAGAAGCCTATTTTCAAAACAATGATATTGGCATTACCAGTTATGAACTGGCCGAAGTAATACCCGTAGACCAATTGGAAGTTTATGATATTGTTGAGGATCAATGGGGCGATGAACAAATGGTAGATTACCTCAATGAGAATATTGAGGATTTTGAATCACTTAATCTCGAATATGATGAATAAAAGTATAATCAAAGTTCTTTTCACTGTTTTTTTCTTAGCCAGCAGCTTGACTTTTGGTCAATCCAAGAAGGACAAGATAAAATCCTTGAAAGTGGCTTTTATGACAGAAAGACTTGACCTTAGTAGTAAGGAGGCACAAGAATTTTGGCCCTTGTACAATAAATATGAGGAAGACCGAAATGACCTAAGGAGAAAGCAACACGAAGAAATTAGAACGAAAATTAAGAACGTAAACGATATTTCTGAAAAGGAAGCCAAAGAATTGCTTGACCGGTATTTGAGGTATGAACAAGATGAAGAAAAAGTAGAAAAACAGTTTTTGGAATCGGTAAGCAAAGTAATCTCTGCCCGTAAAACAATGCTTTTGTTACGCTCAGAAGAAGAGTTTAAAAAAGAATTGATAAAAAGGTACCACGAGCGCAGGGGCAATAGATAGAGTAACAAAAATTTCGATAAACAACACGTAAAAAGGGGCTTTAAGCCTCTTTTTTCATTAAACCCCTAGCCTATTTCACAGTCTTACATATAGAAACCTTTAAAATTTTAGACTATGAGAAATCTTAAAATTGTACTGTTGTTGGCATTGACCTTTATTATCGGCAATCAATCGTTTGCTAATTCAACCGCCACAAGCGTTGAAAAGGAAATTACTAGGGTAAGCCCTAGAACCACTACCAAGATAATTGTGTTCAAAGGGAAGAAATATCAATTTAAAAATGGAAATTGGTATATAACCAGAGGAAGAAAGTTGGTGGTGGTTCGCCCACCAATAGGAATTAAGGTAAGAACATTACCAAGAACAAATAGAGTTGTTTTGGTAAAAGGAAAAAAACGCTATCTATCCAATGGTATCTACTACAAGAAAAGAGGAAGAAACTTTGTAGTTGTCAAAATCTAATAAGACAGGTTATAGATTCGGGGACAAGTTGTACGCTGCTTGTCCCTTTTATTTGAAAACCAATTTGGCTATTCTATTTTTTCCTGCCGCATAGGCTACAGAATCATTTAAAAACCGTAGGGTGTAAAATTCTTCATTGGAAAGTTTTTTCCAATGCTCCCCTTGATCGGATGTATAGCTGATACCGGTAAAACCTAGGGCCACCATCTCCGTACCGTCAGAATTAGGTACAAATTGCACACAGCTTTTATAAGGCGGCTCTTCTCCAATAGCAATTAGCTCCCAAGTTTTACCTCCATCAAATGTAATGGCCTTATTTGCTTGGTTGCCTTCTGGTTGGGTGTAATCTCCCCCAAAGGCAATGCCCAGTTTTTCATTATAAAAGTCCATGCTGTAAATTCCCTGAGTTGGCTCTTCAGCCGCTATGGGAGTAGTTTGAATGTTCCAAGTTTTACCCTTATCCGGAGAAAAATAAATTCTACCTGCCGTTGTAGCAATCCAAGTGGTATCACCCCAAATAGCAATATTGGTATTACTGGCGGCAAATGCCCCTTCTCCCTCTATTCCCTTTGGTAGTAAATCACAACTTAATTTTTCCCAAGATTCTCCGCCATCCCTAGTAATGATTATACTTAAACAGCCATCTACACTATCGCCAATGGCAATTCCTTCCAAATCGTTCCAAAACTGCATTGCATCATAAAATACCGACGCTCCCTCTTCCCTGTATGTCAATTCCATCTTTCCATTGCCACCTGTTTTGTACAACAAGGCCGGATTGGAAACGGAAAGCATAAAAAAATCGGTAGTTGTATGGGCTATTGCCCTAAACTCGGGTAAAAGACTATCTTCCTGCATCACATTGGTCCTCACTTTACCATTGCCTAAATCCACAGTTCCAAAAACACCTTTGTTTGCCGCAAAGGCCAAACTGTTACCCATAATTTCTATAGCCCTCACACTTATGGAATCTTGGTATAGGTTTGAAACTGTTACGGATGAAAACGGAGTTCTCGTTTCCTTTTCAGAACAAGAAACCAGACATAAAAGCAAGATTATAACAAGACGTATTCTCATGAACATAAAATTTCTCAAAAATACAGGGATTCCGCACGAATACAATACCTTTGCACCCATCTTTTTAGAACCGTACAATATGAGACTACACAGAAATCTTGTCTTCGCAGTAATCGATGCGCTTAACCTAATTTTCAATGAAGGGGAATATGCAGATAAAGTAGTACAGAAAGTACTAAAGTTCGACAAGCGTTGGGGATCAAGGGACCGTGGATTTATAGCGGAAACCACTTATGAAATGGTCCGTTATAAAAGGTTGTACGCAGAGATTGCCGGTGTAAAAGCTCCCTACAACAGACCGGAACTCTTTAGAATGTGGGCTGTTTGGGCCGTTTTAAAAGGTATTACCTTGCCCGATTGGAAGCAAATAGAACCCACTCCGGAAAGGCGTATAAAAGGCAAGTTTGATGAGCTTTCAAAAATCAGGAAATTTAGGGAGGCCGTGCCGGACTGGATAGACGAGCTATGTGAAAAGGCCCTTGGAGATGAACTTTGGACCAAAGAAATAGCAGCCCTAAATGAGCAAGCGGAAGTTATCCTAAGGACCAATACCTTAAAGATTACAAAGGAAAAACTGCGAAAGGAACTATTGAACGAAGGCGTTGTTGCAGAACCTATTAAGGGGTATCCCCTAGCTCTTAAACTACCGGAGCGAGCCAATGTATTTGTAACCGAATCCTTTAAAAAAGGCTATTTTGAGGTTCAGGATGCCTCTTCGCAATTGGTTTCTGAACTTTTGGATGTACAACCAGGACAACGTGTGGTAGACACCTGTGCCGGCGCCGGTGGAAAATCGTTACATTTGGCCTCTTTGATGGAAAACAAGGGGCAATTGATCTCCATGGATATTTACGTAAGTAAGTTAAAGGAATTGAAACGAAGGGCCCGTAGAAACGGCGCCCACAACATTGAAACCCGTGAGATAGATTCCACCAAGGTGATTAAAAAGCTTTATGGAAGCGCGGACCGGGTTTTGATAGATGCCCCTTGTACAGGCTTAGGAGTTATTAGAAGAAACCCGGACACCAAATGGAAACTACAGCCCGAGTTTTTGGATAAAATAGTAAAAACACAATCCGAAATTCTGGAAAGCTACAGTCGCATAGTAAAACCAAAAGGAAAGATGGTATATGCCACCTGTTCCATATTGCCACAAGAAAATGGCAATCAAGTACAGTCCTTTTTAAATTCAGAGGCGGGCAAAGACTTTAAATTGAATCAAGAAAAGAATATTTTCGCTTCTAAAAGTGGTTTTGACGGGTTTTATATGGCCCTATTGGAAAAAAACTAGTATTTAGGTTTTTGGTTTCGGCTTTTTTTGGGGCGATTGGCTTCTAGTTAGTCGTTTATATGTTGAGCCTTGAGAAATTTAGGCGTTAAAGACCGCCTCCCTTCCTTTTGTAACCATCGGTTATCGGCCTGAAAATAGTGCTTACAATTCCTACAAATTAGCTATCTTCATCCAAGAAAACCCAACTAGGTATTTTGTCTTCAGCACCCAAGATATCATGGGTTATGGCGGACATTCAATATTATGGATTCTTGTTGCGTATAACAAATAAGCGTACAAAGCCGCCTGCCCAAAGTAATCAACAATAAAGGGCTTATTCTGTTAATTATTCTCTGCGCTAGATTTGATGAAAAGCTGTAAATTTGTGCTTTTCAAAAACCTATCAATCTAGATAATCAATGGTTCTTTTTTTCGGTGATTCCAGTACCAAGATTTTTGCTGTTCAGACTTCCAGCGAACTCAATCAAGAAGACATAAACAAATTAGTTTGGTTGTTTGGCAACCAACCCCTTATACAAACGGCGTCTGTAGACGCCTTTTTTGTTGGCCCTAGGGCTGCCATGATTACCCCATGGAGTACCAATGCCACGGAAATTACCCAAAATATGGGTATTAATGGTGTTATCCGTATTGAGGAATTTCAAGCAGTAGCAGAAGACTTTAGTGACTTTGACCCCATGCTGTCACAAAAATACAATGAGTTGGGTCAAGAAATTTACACTATTAATGTTACACCAGAACCCATTTTAGAGATTGAGGACATTGCCGCCTACAATGACCAAGAAGGTTTGGCGCTTAGCGATGAAGAGGTAGCCTACCTAAACGATCTTTCACAGAAAATGGGAAGGAAACTAACGGATTCCGAAGTTTTTGGTTTTAGTCAGGTAAATTCCGAGCATTGCAGGCACAAAATTTTTAATGGAACTTTTATTGTTGATGGAGAAGAAATGCCTTCTTCTCTATTTAAACTGATCAAGAAAACATCACAGGAAAACCCTAATGATATTGTATCGGCTTATAAGGACAATGTGGCCTTCTTAAAAGGGCCTAAAGCCACTCAGTTTGCTCCTAAAACAGCAGATAAGCCTGATTTTTACGAAGAAAAAGAGTTCGAATCGGTTATTTCCTTAAAGGCCGAAACCCATAACTTCCCCACTACCGTAGAACCTTTTAACGGAGCTGCAACCGGTTCTGGAGGAGAAATCAGGGACCGTCTTGCCGGCGGAAAAGGCTCTCTTCCACTGGCAGGTACCGCCGTTTATATGACTGCTTATTCCCGTTTGGAAAAAGAACGTCCGTGGGAACAAGCCATGCCGGAACGTGACTGGTTGTACCAAACCCCAATGGACATACTTATTAAGGCATCCAACGGTGCATCGGACTTTGGAAACAAATTTGGGCAACCTTTAATCGCTGGATCCGTTCTTACTTTTGAGCATGATGAGCATACGGACCCAACGGTGGAAAAAGCCAGAAAATTGGGGTATGATAAGGTAATTATGCAAGCCGGTGGAATTGGGTATGGAAAAACGGAGCAGGCTATTAAGGACCAACCCAAAGAAGGGGACAAAATTGTTATTCTTGGAGGGGACAACTACCGCATTGGAATGGGCGGAGCAGCCGTTTCCAGTGCCGATACGGGAGAATTTAGCTCTGCCATAGAATTAAACGCCGTACAACGTTCCAATCCGGAAATGCAAAAAAGAGCCGCCAATGCTATTCGCGGCATGGTTGAAAGCGATAAAAACCCCATTGTTTCCATTCATGACCATGGTGCAGGTGGCCACCTCAACTGCTTGTCCGAATTGGTTGAGGAAACCGGCGGAAAAATAGATTTGGATAAATTACCGGTTGGGGACCCTACCCTATCCGCCAAAGAAATTATTGGCAACGAATCTCAAGAACGTATGGGATTGGTTATCGGCCAAAAAGATGCAGATTTACTTCAACGAATCGCGGAAAGAGAACGCTCACCTATGTACGAAGTAGGTGATGTTACAGGTGACGACCGTTTTACTTTTGAATCCAACACCACAGGTGAAAAGCCTATGGACGTAAACCTTTCCGATATTTTTGGAAGCTCTCCAAAAACCACCATGGAAGATACTACCGTTAACCGCAGCTATGCGGAGCCCACCTATTCCTTAGAGTTTTTTCATGATTACCTGGACCAAGTGCTTCAGTTAGAAGCTGTCGCCTGTAAAGACTGGTTAACAAATAAGGTAGACCGTTGTGTAGGTGGGCGTGTAGCCAAACAGCAATGTGCCGGTCCTTTACAGCTACCTTTAAACAATGTGGCCGTTATGGCCTTGGATTTTAAGGGAAAGGAAGGGATTGCCACCAGTATTGGCCACTCCCCTATTTCTGGGCTAATTGATCCCGTAGCGGGAAGTAAAAACAGTATTGCCGAATCATTGACCAACATCATCTGGGCGCCGCTTAGAGAAGGATTAACCTCTGTTTCCCTTTCTGCCAACTGGATGTGGCCCTGTAAAAACGAAGGCGAGGATGCCCGTTTGTATAAAGCGGTCAAGGCCGTTTCGGATTTTGCCATTGAATTGGGAATCAATGTTCCAACGGGTAAGGATTCGCTATCCATGAAGCAGAAATACAAAGACGGGGATGTTATTTCTCCGGGAACCGTAATTATTTCAGCAGCCGGACATTGCAATGATATCAACAAGGTGGTAGAACCTGTCCTACAAAAGGATGGCGGTGCCATTTATTACATCAATTTATCCCAAGACGCCTATAAATTGGGAGGTTCCTCTTTTGCACAGGTTAAAAACACGATTGGAAACCAAGCCCCTAGCATTGCGGATGCGGCCTATTTTAAAAAGGTCTTCAACGCCATACAACAATTGATTAGGGACGGAAAAATTATTGCCGGTCATGATGTGGCTTCCGGGGGACTTATCACCACTTTATTGGAAATGTGCTTTGCCGATACCGATTTAGGAGCGCAAGTTGATCTAACAGACTTGGGGGAACAGGATTCCATAAAATTATTGTTTTCGGAAAATGCGAGTATCGTTTTTCAGGCCGAAGATGATAGTGTAGAAGCTTACTTGAAAGATTTGGACATTCAGGTACAAAAAATTGGACAGGTAGTTTCCGAAGGTACCTTGACCATCCGAAACAACGGTATGGAAATGGGCCTAAATGTTTCATCTTTAAGGGATACGTGGTACAAAACCTCCTACCTTTTGGATCAACAACAAACCGCCAACGGTCTGGCCCTAGAACGTTTTGACAACTATAAAATTCAGCCTTTATCCTACAAATTTCCGGTAGATACCAGCATTGACCTGGAAAACTACGTTCCCTTTACCGGCAAAAGACCGAAGGCTGCTATCCTAAGGGAAAAAGGCAGTAATTCGGAAAGAGAAATGGCTAATGCCATGTACCTAGCCGGTTTTGATGTGAAGGATGTACATATGACCGATTTAATATCCGGTAGGGAAACTTTAGAGGATATTCAGTTTATCGGAGCTGTTGGCGGATTCTCAAATTCTGACGTTTTAGGCAGCGCCAAAGGGTGGGCCGGGGCAATCAAATACAACGAAAAGGCCAATACGGCCATAAAGAAATTCTTTGAAAGACCAGATACGCTGTCCATTGGCATCTGTAATGGTTGCCAATTGTTCATGGAGCTGGACCTTATCAATCCAGAACATGAAAAACACGGTAGAATGACTTATAACGAGAGCCATAAACACGAAAGCAGCTTTACATCGGTAAAAATTCAAGAGAATAATTCCGTAATGCTTACCAGCTTGGCAGGTACTACTTTAGGAGTATGGATTTCTCATGGAGAGGGTAAATTTAGCCTTCCACAGTCTGAAAATCAATACGCCATTGTAGCTAAATACGGCTATGAAGGCTATCCCTCCAATCCTAATGGAAGCGATTTTAATACCGCCATGCTCTGTGATAAAACGGGTAGGCACTTGGTAACCATGCCACATATTGAACGTTCTATCTTCCCTTGGAACTGGGCGCATTATTCCAGACATAGAAACGATAAGGTAAGTCCTTGGCTAGAAGCTTTTGTGAATGCCAGAAAATGGGTAGATATGCAAAATAAGAAGTAAGAAGTGTTTAAAATTAGGCGTGCCACCCGAAAAGATGTACCTGAAATTATAGCTCTTTTAGCCAATGACAAGCTAGGGGAATTACGGGAAGATTTTAGGGACCCGCTACCCGAAGCCTATTATACTGCTTTTGAAAAGATACAGACAGATGCCAATCAGCATCTAATGGTTTTGGAGGATGTAAACGGTTCCGTCATTGGAACACTGCAATTAAGCTTTATACAATATTTGACTTATCAAGGTGGTATAAGGTCGCAAATTGAAGCTGTTAGGGTACATCCCGATCACCGTGGAAAAGGATTAGGAAGAAAACTTTTTGAATGGGCCATTGGGTTTGCTGAAAAAAATGGGGCCCACTTAATACAACTTACCACAGATAAAAAAAGACCTGAGGCATTGGCGTTCTATAAAGAATTAGGTTTTACTGCAAGTCATGAGGGAATGAAACTGCATTTTTAATGCCCCAAATACAGTTCCATTCCCTATGCTTTGCATGGGTGTGGGCCCAATTTACTTGATCATAATCTTATTGCTCCAAATCCTATCATTGGAACTACTAAGCTTATAAAGGTACAGTCCAGGGGAAAGGCTATTCTTTTTTATTGTTATTCTATTTTGGCCTTTTTGGGTATCGCCTGTTTGGTCACATTGAGACATCTTCTTGCCCGTAAGGTCAAATATTTCTAACGTATAGGTGCCGGCGTTATCCTCAAAGAAATAAAGGCTTGCTTCTTCTTTCACGGGATTTGGATATAGTAAGGACTCATTAGTGTCTTCCAGTACAAAAAGAGTTTCTTTTTCCTTATTATTAAAGGTGACATTAGAAAGCTCCATTTCCTTATTTTCTTCAACGCCATTTTTTGCCACCAAATTGAAGTTGATTACTTTGATATTTGAAAAATCAGTACTTCCAGAATCCCCGCTAAAGTCTGCTGCCGCTAATAAATAATTTTCAGTTTCGGAAGTCAACGCTACCTCGGTCTCAAAGACTTGACCATTGCCTTTAGTAATCTTGATCTCCAAGGTGCCCGTTCCTTGTGCATCAAATGAAAGTTTGGAATAATTAGAAAGATCAACCGCTGCAAATCTTGGGCTTAGAGCCCTGTATACTCCAATATAACTTGAGGTCTTGCCACTCAAGGAGATATTTCTTTCTATCGGATAGCCATCTTCCATATAGGGATCGGCACTTTCTTTCACTTCGTAATTACTTACAGTAGTACCTATAGCCGAAGCATCTAGACCCCAGGGAGCATCCGCTACGAACAAATCATCCGGAGTACCTCCTTTAACGTTGCTTATCCTAAATCCAAAATCAAAAATATTACCCGTTTTCAAAGAGACGGAATCCAAATAACCCTCAATAGGTGTTGCAAAAGACATATTCTCCGTACCCATAGTTTCGGTCCTCTTGATTCCACCTTCCAAGTCTATTCCTCCTGCTCTATTGTTATTCACCAAACTTAAAATAACTTCACCTTTGGCATATTTTGCAGATTTTACGAAAACGGGAGGTGGTGTTGAACCTTTGTAATCAATTATGGCCGCATTGGCTTCCAATAGATTGAGGATTTCATCGGCCAACGCCAATAGGTCGTCCACGGTATTGGACCAGATTTGAAAGTTATAATATGCGGTATCGCTCGGGTACATATCGATATTCCAATGGGATTCAATTACAAATTCATTATCCCCATTCAACCTAGCAGAAAAAGACAAAGCAAATTCTGTATTTCCATCAGGCTGTTTTATGATAGATTTTATGAAATCTTTTTCCCTTAATTGAATATTGGAAACAGAAAGTAGTTGAGCTCCTAAGAAACGGTCACAAATAAACTTACTATGTTCGTATACCTTATTCTCGGTCTTAATGACCATTAGCGCTCCAATATTATTTGTATCTTTTAAATAATCTACTGAATAGATATCCGAGGCATTGGTAAGATCCAATAAATCTGCGGGGGAGGATTCTATGGTACTGGTTTCGCCAATGATGTCCAAGGGAACCAAATCAGCAAGAGGAATGGCATCAGCACTATTTTTCCCGCTTTTCCCATATAACGCGCCTTTCTTTAAAACCTTGGCACTTAACTTATCGAATTTATAGTTTGTGGATGCCCTGTTGTAATTTCTTTGATTAATTAAAGACGATAATCTATCGTTACTTTCTAAACCACCATCATTGGCACCAGAAGTAAGTGTTATTTCTGGACAGGCGGCAATACCTGAACAAGCGGGATCATCACAATCGGTCAATCCGTCCCCATCATCATCCAATCCATTCAAACAATCTTCTTGAGGTACAGGAGCGGTTGGACACCTTGCACCATCGTTTAAGGATGAAGCCGGTCCAAAAGCAAAAATGTTGGATTGAATTATTCCATCTACCAATATGTTATGAACCGCATTTATTTTATATACAGAACCTGTTTGATTTGCGGAAATATAGAAATTACCATCAACATCAAAATATACTGCTCCAAATGTATAATTCAATCCTGATAATATGGGTACTATTCCCAAAGGCTGAACCAAACCTGTTTCGGCATTGATACGATAAAGAATATTTGTTTTCTTTTCAACCGTATAAAGCATCCCGTCAACAGCATTAAAAGCCCAATCATGAATATTTATATTCTGACTTAAGGTAGTGGCGCCCACATACTCCAAATAATTATTGGATTCAGGATTTAAATCCACCGAATAAAAGGTTGAGGAACCCGATCTAAAGTAATAGATTCCATCAATGGAAATATCTCCCACATACTTATTATTACTGTCCGGTAATTCGGGTATGTTGTAAATATCCGTTGTGAAATTTTTACCAATTCTTACAATGGATTTGCTTGGAGAAGAAAGATATCCCCAGATATAGCCATCAGCAGAATTATAAGCCGCTGCATTAATATTTCCGGAGGTTACATTTTCTGCAACCATATACGCACTACCGGAGGCCAAATCTACTGCATAGATGTCGTTGTACTGGAACAAGTAGGCATTGTAATCACATTGGAAAGGTTCTGATTGTGCCTGCAAACCAAACATTGTAACTATTAAAATTACAAAGGCAAGGGTGCACGACCGTGTTTTAAGTAGGTAAAGGTTCTTCATAATTATCATTTTATGAAGTACGAAATTACTCTTATTTTATATGTATTTTCCTACTTTGTTGTGAAATGAATATTTTTGTAGGTGAATGCCAACTATCTATGGATAAGTGGTTTTCAACGAGTAATGGAATTTCACCAACACCTTAAATATGAATTATTCATTATAATTGCATCTTTGTTGCAAATATCATTTTAAAATACCGTTCGCTTTTCATAATTTGCAACAGCTTAACTCAAGCCTACTATGAAAGAAATCACTCGACTATTTGACTTTCCTTACTATCAGTTGGAGAAGTTCAACTTGGAAAAATCATTGGTAACCAAAGTTAATGGTGTATGGAAGTCTACATCTACCAAGGATTATATTGATCAGGCCAACGCCATGAGTAGGGCGTTATTAAAAATGGGTATAGGCCCTAATGACAAAATTGCGGTCATTAGCATGACCAACAGAACAGAGTGGAACATTATGGATATAGGAATTTTGCAGCTTGGGGCGCAAAACGTACCTATCTATCCCACTATTTCAGAAGAGGACTACGCTTATGTCCTTAACCATTCCGAAGCAAAGTATTGTTTTATATCATGCGATGAAGTACATCAAAAGGTTAGTGCCATTCGTAATCAAGTGCCACACTTGAAAGACGTGTTCTCTTTTGATAAATTGCCCAATTGTAAAAACTGGAAAGAGGTTTTGGAAATGGGAGGGGATATATCCAATCAAGACGAAGTTGAAAAATTGAAAGATGCCGTTAAGCCTACAGACCTAGCTACCCTTATTTATACCTCGGGAACTACCGGAAGGCCTAAAGGTGTAATGCTTTCGCATCATAACCTTGTTAGCAACGCCATAGAAAGCTCCAAGAGGTTTCCAATTGAAGATGGAAAGACTAAATCATTAAGCTTTTTGCCCTTATGCCATGTATATGAGCGCATGCTCATTTATCTATATCAATACCGTGCGGTTACTATTTATTACGCAGAATCACTTGATAAAATTAGTGAAAACCTGAAGGAAACTGGTCCACATGTTATGACAGCGGTACCCCGCTTACTTGAAAAAGTATACGATAAAATTTTGGCAAAGGGTACCGAGCTTACCGGTATCAAAAAGAAACTTTTCTTTTGGGCCATTGAAATAGGATTACAGTATCAACCCTACGGAGAAAATGGCTGGTGGTACGAGCAAAAACTTGCTATTGCCAGAAAACTAATATTTAAAAAATGGAAGGAAGGGCTTGGTGGCAACCTTCATTTAATTGCATCCGGTAGTGCCGCCTTACAACCCAGACTGGCCAGAATTTTCAATGCAGCCGAATTTGGATTAATGGAAGGATATGGATTAACCGAAACCTCGCCCGTTATTGCGGTAAATGACATGCGTGACGGCGGATTCAAGATTGGAACCGTTGGCAAGCCCATTGGTCAAACCCAAGTTAAAATTGCGGAAGATGGCGAAATCTGCATAAAGGGTCCCCAGGTTATGATGGGTTATTACAAAGACCCGGAAAAAACGGCTGAAGTTCTAATTGACGGCTACTTTCACACTGGCGACATTGGAGAAGTGGATAGCGAAGGTTTTCTGAAGATTACAGACCGGAAGAAAGAAATGTTTAAAACTTCGGGCGGAAAATATGTGGCGCCCCAGCTGTTGGAAAACCGCTTTAAGCAATCTCGTTTTATAGAACAGATTATGGTTGTTGGTGAAGGCGAGAAAATGCCCGCAGCCCTTATTCAACCAGATTTTGAATATTTAAACGAGTGGGCAAAGAGCAATAATATTACCATTCCTGAAAATTCGGATATCATTTTAAATGAGAAAGTTTTAGAGCAATTTCAGAAAGAAGTGGATGATGCCAACGAAAAGTTTGCTAAATGGGAAAAAGTAAAGCAATTTAGGCTAACACCTGATGTATGGAGCATTAGCGAAGGTCATCTCACCCCCACCATGAAACTCCGTAGAAAAATTATAAAGGAGAAGTATCAAAGTCTCTACAATGATATTTACGGTCGTTAGGTACTTCTGGAAGTAAGTAATATCACCTTAATGTAAAAGCATTTTTTTTGGATGAGGGAAGCTATTTTTTTATAAATTTATTATGCATGCATAATAAATTTTTCTATATTTGAAGAACCTAATTCCAACCAATGAAAGAAATTACAATTGATTATGCACTTCGTGCAACCTGGCAAGCAGTGGCTAGAATGTACAATGAGGAGGCAAAGAAATTCGGTTCTACCATGGCAGTTGGTTTTACACTTTTGAGTATTGATCCAAAAACTGGAACTCCCTCAACTTCCTTAGGTCCCAAAATGGGCATGGAAGCTACCAGTCTCTCTCGCATTCTAAAGAGAATGGAAGAACAGGGCTTAATTGAACGTAAGCCCAACCCTAAAGACGGTCGCGGTGTACTTATCCATCTTACGGATTTTGGGTTGGAGAAAAGAAACGATTCCAAAAATGTAGTACTTCGATTTAATGAATCCGTTCGCTCAAAAGTTTCTCAAGAAAAGCTGAACGGTTTTTTTGAAGTGATGAATTCCATCAATGAGATGATTGTGGAAAAAAATATGCAAAGCAACGACAAAACTATTAATGGTCATCAACCTAAATGACCTCTTAACCTATAAACATTTTTAAAAGTGAACAAACACATTAATAAAGTAGCGGTTATCGGATCCGGTATTATGGGAAGCGGTATCGCTTGTCATTTTGCCAATATTGGGGTTGAAGTCTTACTTCTCGATATTGTTCCGCGTGAACTTACCGACGCCGAAAAGGCTAAAGGACTCACTTTAGAAGATAAGGTGGTTCGTAATAGATTGGTCAATGATTCACTAAATGCGGCCTTAAAATCAAAGCCCTCACCTATTTACCATCAGAAATTTGCTTCTAGGATCACTACGGGAAACTTGGAAGACGACATTGCAAAAGTCTCCAAGGTAGATTGGATCATTGAGGTGGTAGTAGAAAGGTTGGACATTAAAAAACAGGTTTTTGAAAACCTGGAAAAGCACAGAACTCCGGGAACATTGATTACTTCAAATACTTCCGGTATTCCCATTAAATTTATGTCCGAAGGACGAAGTGAAGATTTTCAAAAATATTTCTGTGGTACGCACTTTTTCAATCCTGCCAGATATCTAAAGCTTTTTGAAATTATTCCGGGACCTAAAACTTCTACAGAAGTGCTCGATTTTTTAAATGGTTATGGGGAGAAGTTTCTTGGGAAGACCTCTGTGGTCGCCAAAGATACCCCGGCATTTATTGGAAACCGAATAGGTATTTTCAGCATCCAAAGTCTTTTCCACATGGTGAAGGATCTGGGAATGACCGTAGAGGAAGTGGATAAGCTTACAGGTCCTGTTATAGGCAGACCAAAATCGGCCACTTTCAGAACGGTTGATGTCGTAGGTTTGGATACGTTGGTTCACGTAGCCAATGGAATCTATGATAACTGTCCGAACGACGAACGTCACGATTTGTTCAAACTACCGGATTTCATCACTACCATGATGGATAACAAATGGTTGGGGAGTAAAACCGGGCAAGGTTTCTATAAAAAAGTAAAAGACGCGAAAGGTAAAAGCGAAATCTTGACCTTGGATTTGGATACTATGGATTATAGATCTAAAAAAAGTGCCAAGTTCGCAACCCTAGAATTGACCAAGACGGTTGATAAGGTAATTGATCGTTTGGCCATTTTAACCGACGGAAAAGACAAGGCCGGGGAATTTTACAGAAAAAGTTTTGGGCAATTGTTTGCCTACGTTTCCCACCGCATTCCCGAAATCTCGGATGACCTATATAAAATTGACGATGCGATGAAAGCCGGCTTTGGCTGGGAACACGGTCCATTTCAAATTTGGGATGCCGTTGGACTCGACAAGGGTCTTGATTTTATAAAAGCAGAGAATCTAGAAGCTGCCAATTGGGTTTCAGAAATGAAATCGGCAGGTATTACCTCGTTCTACTCCGTAAAAGATGGGGCCACTTATTTCTATGATATTTCCAAAAAATCCATGGAAAAAGTGCCAGGTCAAGATGCGTTTATTATTCTTGATAATATTCGTAAGAGTAAGGAAGTCTTTAAAAATAGTGGTGTAGTTGTAGAGGATTTGGGAGACGGAATTTTGAATGTGGAATTTCAGTCAAAGATGAATACCATTGGTGGGGATGTCCTTAGCGGAATGAACAAGGCAATCGACCTTGCCGAAAAAGACTTTCAGGGTCTAGTTGTGGGCAACCAAGCGGCCAATTTTTCCGTAGGAGCCAATATTGGAATGATATTCATGATGGCCGTAGAACAGGAATATGATGAATTGAACATGGCCATTAAGATGTTTCAAGACACGATGATGCGTATGAGATATTCATCCATACCTACAGTTGCGGCACCTCACGGAATGACTTTAGGGGGCGGATGCGAACTTTCGCTTCACGCCGATAAAGTGGTAGCCGCGGCCGAAACCTATATTGGTTTGGTAGAATTTGGCGTTGGCGTTATTCCTGGTGGTGGTGGCTCCAAGGAGTTCGCGTTACGAGCTCAAGACACTTTTAAGAAAAATGATGTGGAGCTGAATGTGCTACAAGAGTACTTTTTGACCATAGGTATGGCCAAAGTATCAACATCTGCCTATGAAGCTTACGATTTAGGTATCCTTCAACATGGAAAGGATATTGTGGTCGTAAATAAAGACAGACAAATTGCTACGGCGAAAGCGCACGCTAAGCTTATGGCAGAATCAGGTTATACAAAACCTGTAAAACGAAAGGATATTAAGGTTTTAGGCAAGCAGGCTTTGGGAATGTTCTTGGTAGGAACTGATTCTATGGAAGCCAGCAGATATATTAGTGAGCACGATAAGAAAATTGCCAACAAATTGGCCTATGTAATGGCTGGTGGAGACCTGTCAGAGCCTAGCTATGTTAGCGAGCAATACCTTCTTGATTTAGAAAGGGAAGCCTTTTTGTCGCTTTGTACCGAAAGAAAAACCTTGGAACGTATACAGCACATGCTAAAAACCGGTAAACCTTTGAGGAATTGATAACAACGGTAGTGAGTTGTTAGATGTGAGTACTGAGACATGCACAAAGTTGAGGACTTAAAAATATGGTCGAAATCCATTCTTTTAACAAAAGCAGTTTATGTACTAATTGCAGAATTACCAGACGATGAGAAATTCGGATTAATATCTCAAATCAAAAGAAGTGCTATTTCAATTCCTTCCAACATAGCGGAAGGGGCTGGCAGAAATTCCCAAAAGGAATTTAAACATTTTCTAAGCATAGCGAACGGTTCTTTATTTGAACTTCAAACGCAACTGCTTTTAACAATAGAATTAAAACTAATAGAGAAAGAAAAAGTTGAACCGGTTATTGACAAGTGTATTGAAATACAAAAAATGAATTATGCTTTTCAGCAAAAATTGTAAAACTCAATACTATCAACTCAATACTCAATACTTAATTCAAAAATGAAAACAGCATATATAGTTAAAGGATACAGAACAGCGGTCGGTAAATCCGGGAGAGGCGGATTCCGTTTTAAAAGAGCCGATGAACTTGCGGCAGAGACCATTGAATATCTCATGGGAAAATTGCCCGATTTCGATAAGAAGAGAATCGATGATGTCATCGTAGGCAACGCTATGCCAGAAGGTTCTCAAGGACTCAACATGGGTCGGTTGATTTCCCTAATGGGCTTGGATATTGTGGATGTTCCAGGAGTAACGGTTAATCGCTTTTGCTCTTCAGGACTGGAAACTATCGGTATTGCCACTGCTAAAATTCAATCTGGAATGGCCGATTGTATTATTGCCGGAGGGGTGGAAAGTATGAGTTCTGTTCCTATGACAGGCTTTAAGACCGAGCTTAATTACGATTTGGTAAAATCAGGGCATGAAGATTATTACTGGGGAATGGGAAATACCGCTGAAGCGGTAGCTCAGGAGTTTAAAGTTTCTCGGGAAGACCAAGATGAATTTGCTTTCCACTCCCATATGAAAGCTCTAAAAGCTCAGGCAGAAGACCGTTTTCAGGATCAAATTGTTCCTATTGAAGTGGAGCAAACATACATTGATAATAATGGCAAAAAAGCCACCAAAAAATATACAGTTACTAAGGATGAAGGACCTAGAAAAGGAACTTCACTTGAAGCTTTGGCCAAACTAAGGCCAGTCTTTGCGGCCAATGGTAGTGTTACTGCCGGAAACTCTTCCCAGACCAGTGACGGTGCTGCCTTTGTGATGGTGATGAGTGAGGAAATGGTAAAAGAATTGAACTTAGAGCCAGAAGCCCGTTTGGTAAGTTACGCCGCTGCCGGTGTGGAACCCAGAATTATGGGAATTGGTCCTGTAAAGGCAGTTCCAAAGGCATTAAAACAAGCAGGCCTTAAACAGGAAGATATCGAATTGATTGAATTAAACGAAGCATTTGCGTCTCAGTCCATTGCCGTCATTAGGGAATTAGGCCTCAATAATGACATCGTTAATGTTAATGGTGGTGCGATTGCATTGGGTCACCCTTTAGGCTGCACCGGAGGAAAGCTTTCCGTTCAATTATTCGATGAAATGCGAAAAAGAAACATGCAGGGCAAACACGGTTTGGTTACCATGTGTGTTGGTACCGGACAAGGCGCCGCTGGTATTTTTGAATTTCTTTCTTAATGTTTATTAGACGTTAGACGAAAGACAAGAGATTCATAGAGACAATGAAAAGACATAATTATAAAAAACTAAAGATTTGGCAGCTTGGAATGGAAATATCGAATGCTGTATCTGATATTTTGATGTCTTTCCCAAAACATGAACGATATGGTTTGAGTTCCCAAATAAGTAGATGTTCAATTTCAATGCCTAGTAACATTGCTGAAGGTTCATCTAGAACGGATAAATCATTCAGTCATTTTTTAGATATCGCTCTAGGGTCATCGTTTGAACTTGGCACACAACTTTTGGTAGCAAAACATAGAAATTATATTAACATAGAGAATTTAGAACTAATTGAAGGTAAAATACAGGAATGGCAAAAAATGACAATGGGATTTCAAAATGGTTTGGAATAAGTCTTTTTTCAAATTTCTATCTTCTTTAATCTTATCAACATGGAAACAATACAACAAGACAATTTATTGCG
Source organism: Cytophaga sp. FL35 (assembly GCF_014349235.1). GTDB lineage: Bacteria > Bacteroidota > Bacteroidia > Flavobacteriales > Flavobacteriaceae > Euzebyella. Next base: position 25,415 of record NZ_JACSOH010000001.1, read on the forward strand.
AGGTGGACAATTCTTGGTCAAGGAAACCAAGTGTGAAGATGTTTTTACTTTGGAAGACCTCAACGAAGAACAACGTATGATGCGGGATAGTACCAAAGAATTTGTGGACAGAAAGCTTTGGGCGCATTGGGAACGTTTTGAGAAAAAAGACTACGCTTATACCGAAGAATGTATGCGAGAAGCGGGTGAATTAGGTCTTCTTAGTGTGGCCGTTCCCGAAAAGTATGAGGGAATGGGCATGGGCTTTGTTTCCACCATGTTGGTTTGTGACTATATCTCCGGAGCTACGGGGTCTTTCAGTACCGCTTTCGGCGCACACACCGGAATTGGAACCATGCCAATTACCCTTTATGGTACCGAAGAACAGAAAATGAAGTACGTTCCTAAATTGGCCTCTGGCGAATGGTTCGGGGCGTATTGTTTGACGGAGCCAGGAGCTGGATCGGATGCGAACTCTGGTAAAACCAAAGCCGTACTTTCCGAAGATGGCAAGCACTACTCCATTACAGGGCAAAAGATGTGGATTTCCAATGCGGGATTCTGTAACCTATTTATTGTTTTTGCAAGAATTGAAGACGATAAAAATATTACCGGTTTCATTGTCGAAAATGACCCAAGTAACGGGATTAGCCTTGGTGACGAAGAAAAGAAATTAGGTATTCACTCTTCTTCTACGCGCCAGGTATTCTTTAACGAAACCAAGGTGCCTGTAGAAAACATGCTTTCGGAGCGTGGGAATGGTTTTAAAATAGCCATGAACGCTTTGAATGTGGGCAGAATTAAACTCGCTGCCGCTTGTTTGGAAGCCCAAAGACGTGTTGTAACCGAGGGTGTGAAATATGCGAACGAAAGGGTCCAATTTAAAACTCCGATTATCAACTTTGGTGCCATCAAGGCCAAAATTGCTGATATGGCAGTTAACACTTACGCAGGTGAATCTGCTTGTTATAGGGCCGCTAAAAATATTGAAGACCGTATTGCCATTCGCCAAGCGGATGGAAACAGCCATCAAGAGGCAGAATTGAAAGGTGTTGAGGAATATGCCATAGAATGTTCTATCTTGAAGGTTGCCGTATCTGAAGATGTACAACAGACAACGGATGAGGGTGTTCAAATTTTTGGAGGAATGGGCTTTAGCGCAGATGCACCAATGGAAAAGGCATGGAGAGATGCCCGAATTGCAAGAATTTACGAGGGTACCAATGAAATTAATCGTATGCTTTCTGTTGGTATGTTGGTTAAAAAGGCTATGAAAGGTCACGTTGACTTATTAGGACCGGCTACAGCCGTTGCTGATGAGTTAATGGGCATTCCTTCATTTGACACGCCAGACTTTTCAGAATTGTTTTCGGAAGAGAAAGACCTTTTGGCGCGTCTAAAGAAAGTATTTTTAATGGTTGCCGGAAGTGCTGTTCAGAAATTTGGCCCGGAACTGGAACAACACCAACAGTTGATGTTGGCTGCAGCGGATATTCTTATTGAAATCTACATGGCCGAAAGCACATTGCTACGTACTGAAAAGAATGCCAAGCGCTTTGGCCAAGACAATCAAGGTCCGCAAATTGCTATGGCACAACTTTACTTGTATAATGCCACTGAAACAATCATTAGGAAAGGGAAAGAGGCCATAATCTCCTTTGCAGAAGGGGATGAACAACGTATGATGTTGATGGGCCTTAAGAGATTTACCAAGTACACCAACAATCCGAATGTGGTGGCGCTCCGCAATCAAATTGCCGATAAAGTGGCTGCGGATAATGGATATACTTTCGACTAATTCAAACATGTGCATATCATGCAAAAAAGCGTCCTTATCGGGACGCTTTTTTTTATGTTTCATGCATTTATTAAACCTTCTACTCTCTCATAGATTCCAAAATCTTTTCGTCGCTATGCTTATTTGAAAAATTAATGGCACATTCTATAAGGGCCAAATGGGAATATGCCTGGGGAAAATTCCCCAATAAACGCTTGGTCTTAAAATCTATGTCTTCACTGAAAAGACCAAGATGATTGCTATAACTCAATAGCCTATCAAAATATTCCATCGCCTTTTCTTCTTGACCTATCTTAAACAGACTGTTTACGAACCAAAAAGTACAAACGGTAAACGATGAGGAAGGTAGTCCAAAGTCATCCTCGTTCTTGTATCGGTACAACAATCCGTCGTTACTCAACTCACGCTCAATAGCTTCTACCGTGCTGACATATTTTTCATGTTTGGCATCAATACAACCGTACGACTCCATCAATAACACCGATGCATCCAAGTGCTTGGAACCGTAGGATTGGGTAAAGGCTTGTACTTCGTCATTCCAGGCATTTTCGTAAATATCGGCCCAAATTTCATCCCTTAAGGGCTTCCATTTCTCAATTTTATGGTGCTTATTGAAAATTTTGGCCACTTTTATTGCCCTATCAATGGCCGTCCAGCATAAAACTTTAGAAAAGGTAAAATGGCGATCTTCAGACCTAAACTCCCAAATACCTTTATCCGCTTCCTTCCAATGCTTGTCCACTATCCACACAATGCCTTTGGTAATACTCCAAATATCCTCTCCATTGGCAATATCGGTACTGAACTTATGCAGATTTTCATAAATGACATCCATAAGGATACCGTAAATATCATTTTGCCTTTGGATATAGGCTGCATTACCTACTCTTACGGGCTTTGAGCCCTCATATCCACTTAAATGCTCCAGAGTTTCCTCGGTCAAGTTCTTTTCCTTATTGATTCCGTACATAATCTGTAGCTTTTCATCCTTATCAGGAATCAAATCAATAATAAACTGAAGGTATCTCTTGGCCACATTTTTATGCCCTAATTCACTTACCACCTTTACTACCATAGAGGCATCCCTGATCCAGCAAAAACGATAATCCCAGTTACGAACTTCACCAATGGTTTCGGGTAAAGAAGTAGTTGCCGCCGCAAGAACGGCCCCTGTTTTATCATAACTTAGGAGTTTTAAGGTAATGGCACTCCTACTGATTTCGGCATTGTACTTTCTGTAATTTGGGGTGTTATTGCTCCAGTTCAACCAATACACCTTGGTTCTTTCTAAGTCTAAATATACCTTTTCGGTATTGGGAAGGAGTATTTTTTCATTGTAGCCTAATAAAAAATAACCATCCTCGGTAATTTCAATTTCGCGGCCTTCTACAACCGCATTTTTATTGAAGGAAGTATATAAAAAAACCGTATCAAATTTCTCCGCATGGGTAAGGCTCGCAATAAAGTTATGTTTTACGTACGTTTTGGTCTCCCCTATGGCGTATTCCAATTTGGGATCATACAAAACCTTAACCTTCGGTCTTCCCGAAATATATTTTATGAACCGTACAATTTCAGGAGGTGAATGATAACCTCCGGCGGTAAGATGGTAACGAGGCATAAAATCATACACTTCAAACACATCTTCGCCATTTTTGTATTTGGTGCATAAGATGGCCGTGTTTTCAATATAGGTCTGGGTAATTTCGTAAGCATCGTCTACTTCAAAACCGAAACTTCCTCCTATTTTTTCATCCAATAATTTGGCAAAAACCGATGAAGAATCAAATTCTGGTAAACAGCACCAATCAACACTTCCCGTTTTTGAAATAATAGCTGCGCTCCTACAATTCCCTATAATTCCATAGTCTAAATTATCCATTCAATAAAATTGTTGATTCATATGGGCATTGAATTGTTATTGCCCTTCTTTTTCACGAAATTTAGAGAAATAAACATCAAAACAAAGCAAAAAAACCAATTTATGGGCAAAACTATCATAATCTCAAATAGATTACCCGTTCAGTTACAAATTAGCAACGGAGATATAACGGCAATTCCCAGCGTGGGAGGTCTAGCTACCGGAATGAAATCTGTACATTCTGGAGGCGATAGTTTATGGATAGGTTGGAGCGGACTTACCAATGAGGAAATTCCCAAAGAATTATCTCCAAAAATAGATGCGGCCTTAAAAGAGCACGGTTCGTCTAAAGTAAACCTTTCTAAAAAGGAAGTGGATGGTTTCTATTTTGGATTTAGCAACCGCACTATCTGGCCCCTTTTCCATTACTTTTTAGAGTATTCTGAGTTTGAACTCAAGAATTGGGAGATCTATAAAAGTGTGAACCAAAAATTTGCCGACGCCATTGTAGAGGCGGCCGATGATGATGATACTATTTGGGTCCATGACTACCAACTAATGTTGGTACCGCAAATGGTCCGGGAACAAAAGCCCAATATTTCTATTGGGTTCTTTCTACACATACCATTCCCTTCTTTTGAGATTTTTAGGACGTTACCCTGGAGAGAAAAAATTCTGGAAGGTCTATTAGGTTCAGATTTAATAGGCTTTCACACCTATGACTATGAGCGTCACTTTTTAAGTTCGGTACGCAGACTTTTGGGGCTCGATGTTAGTTTTAATGATATTTATTCTGATGAGCGGGTTATTAAGGTGGATTCGTTTCCTATGGGTATTGACTATAAAAAATTCAGTGAAGCGGCCAAGAAGAACGAAGATACCGCCCCTGAAGACCTTTCTGAGTTGCAACGCCGGCTGTACAATCATAAAGAATCCACAGCGGATGCCAAATTTTTCCTTTCCATAGACCGTTTGGATTATACCAAGGGAATCGCCAAAAGACTGAATGCCTTTGAGTATTTTCTCAATAAATATCCGGAATATAAAGAGAAAGTACGGCTGATTATCTTGGCCGTACCCTCGCGTTCCAATGTGCCTCAATACCAATTATTGAAAAGAGAAGTAGATGAATTGGTAGGGCGTATCAATGGAGAATTTTCTACGGTGAGCTGGACGCCCATTTGGTACTTTTATCGTTCCATGCCCTTTGAAAATCTTATCGACCTCTATACTACTTGTGATATTGCGTGGTTAACGCCAATTCGCGACGGTATGAACTTAGTGGCCAAAGAATATATTGCCACAAGAACGGATAAAACGGGAGTGCTTATTCTAAGCGAGATGGCAGGTTCCGCCAATGAGATGAACGAAGCGATGCTTGTGAACCCAAACAATTTTGAGCAAACGGCCGATGCTTTAAAAGAGGCCATTAACATGCCAAAGGAAGAGCAGATAGAGCGAAACTCCATCTTGCAAAAGAGGTTGGAGCGCTATAATGTTGAAAAATGGGCCAATGATTTTATGAGTTCCCTATTAGACCAGAAGAGCAAAGATCACAGCCACGTAGCAAGAAGACTTTCAGTAGATTTGATGGATACCATTATCGATTCCTATAAATCGTCCAGTAAGAGGTTATTATTTATTGATTACGATGGGACACTTGCCGGTTTTCACAAAGACCCACAAAAAGCGGCCCCGGACGAAGAACTCTATGAGTTATTGGATAACCTCAACAATCAAAAAGATACCGAAATGTTCTTGATCAGTGGTAGGGACAAGGAGACCTTTACCAAATGGTTCTTGCATAAGAAGTATAATATGATTGTGGAGCACGGAGTATGGATTTCAAGAGGCGGGGAAGAGTTTAAGATGCTTGAAAACGTAAAAAAAGACTGGATGGAAAAAATTCTTCCAGTATTGGAATCTTTTGTGGATCGCACCCCGGGAAGTTTTATCGAAGAAAAAAATTACTCCTTGGCCTGGCATTACCGCAATACTGATCCTGATTTTGGCCAAAAAAGAGCTTCAGAACTCAATACGGTACTTACGAGTCTTATAGGAACGGATGACCTTAGTGTGCTAAACGGTAATAAGGTTATGGAAATAAAAAGCAGTAATGTGAACAAAGGTAGGGCCGCCATGAGAATGTATGCCGAAGAACAATACGAGTTTGTATTCGCCATTGGTGATGATTGGACAGATGAATTTATGTTCATGGAACTGCCCGAGGATTCAGTTACGGTGAAAGTAGGAAGACAAAAGACAAATGCGCGTTACTATGTTGATAGTATTAAAAACGTTCGGGCTTTATTAAGCCGATTTGTTTACTAATCATAAAATTTGATGCAAATAGCCTTCCGAAAATCGGAAGGCTATTTTTTTGAGTGAACGGTTTTATATTGTAATATATTCAGCAGATTACGACCAAATATCCATCACAAGGGAACCAACCCTTTTGAAGAAATTAGTACTGCTAAAAATCAACCATTTGAAACCTAAGCCATACATTCTTCCCATTATCATTATTGCCCAATTTGCCTGTACCTCCGTCTGGTTTGCAGGTAATTCCATTGTGACGGAGTTGGCACAAGCCACGGGTTTTGGGGAAGAACTTAAAGGTTTTATACTTTCGTCGGTGCAATTCGGGTTCATTTTAGGAACGCTCACTTTTGCTCTTCTAATGATTGCAGACCGATTTTCGCCTTCCAAGGTGTTTTTGGTTTCCGCCCTTCTAGCTGCCTTATGTAACTTATCATTATTACTACCTGCCCTTTCAAAAGCGGTATTGCTAATTGCCCGATTTGGTACAGGTTTTTTCTTGGCAGGTATTTATCCCATAGGAATGAAGATTGCTGCAGACTACTATGAGAGTGGACTGGGCAAAGCCTTGGGTTATTTGGTTGGGGCCCTTGTTTTTGGTAAATCCCTCCCCTACTTTATAAAAAGTCTAGATGTTGCCAGCTATACTTCAGTTGTGCAATATACCTCAGGATTTACGGTAGCCGGAGGAATTTTACTCTGGACCTTGGTTCCTGACGGACCTTTTAGAAGACGAAGTAAAAAGTTGAATTTAAAGGCTGGACCTGATTTATTTAAAATTACATCCTACCGAAAGGCGGCTTTTGGATATTTTGGACACATGTGGGAGTTATATGCCTTCTGGGCTTTTATTCCATTTGCCATGTATTCCTATGCCAATATTAATCAAATTACATTGCCTGTATCCGTTCTATCTGCAGTTGCCATTGCTATTGGCGGTGTATCCTGCATCGTTGGAGGGTATTTCTCCCAGAAATATTCCAGCAAAAAAGTAGCCTATTTCTCTTTATGGATATCAGGACTATGCTGTCTGCTTTCCCCTCTTATTTTCTTTTTACCCGCTTGGATTTTTATGCTGTTTTTCGGTATTTGGGGCATGGCCGTTACGGCAGACTCTCCCCAGTTTTCAAGTATGGTAGCCTCTACGGTAGCTTCGGAAATGAAAGGAACCGCCCTGGTATTGGTCAATTGTATCGGCTTTGCCATCAGCATCTTTAGTATTGAACTACTATCTTACCTTACCACGGTCATTCCCTCATACTTCGTATTTTTGGTCTTGGCCCTCGGTCCTATTTTTGGACTGCTTCAATTTAGAAAAACGAAAACGAACTAATTTATGAAACTAAAACTAACCCTCTTTTCCGCCTTTGCCCTGATTTACTTATCACATCAAGCACAGGAATTTACTGAGCAAGATACCTTAAGGGGAAGCATCACCCCTGAACGCGCTTGGTGGGACCTTACTTTTTATGATTTATACGTGGACGTAGATGCTGAAGAAAAATTTATTTCAGGAAGCAACATCATCAGATATAAAGTTCTTGAACCAAAACAAAAACTTCAGGTAGATTTACAACCTCCCATGAAAATTGAAAAAGTAACCCAGAACGGGAAGTCCTTAAATGTGGTTTCCAACGGAAATGCGCATTTCGTGGAATTAATCGAGAAACAGAAGAAAGGGGCCGTAAATGAAATAAAAGTCCATTTCTCGGGACAGCCAAGAGAAGCCATAAGAGCACCTTGGGACGGGGGCTTTTCCTGGAAAAAAGATAAGAATGGGAAGCATTTTATTGCCACTTCCAACCAAGGTTTGGGCGCCAGCGTTTGGTGGCCTAATAAAGACCATATGTACGATGAAGTGGATAGTATGAACATTCGTATCAAAGCTCCTCTAGGACTAATAGACGTATCCAATGGCCAATTGATCAAAGTAGATGAAAATTCAAATACCTACCATTGGGCCGTTGTGAATCCAATCAATAATTACGGGGTAAATATCAATATTGGGGACTATGTTCATTTTGAGGAAACCTTTGAAGGCGAAAAAGGAGATTTGCAAATGGACTATTACGTGCTTTCCTATAATTTGGAAAAGGCGAAAGAACATTTTAAGGATGCCCCAAAAATGATGAAGGCTTTTGAACATTGGTTTGGCCCCTACCCTTTTTATGAAGATGGTTTTAAATTAGTGGAGGTGCCTTATTTAGGGATGGAACACCAAAGTTCCGTTACCTACGGAAATCAATATAAAAAAGGGTATTTGGGCAGAGACCTTTCCGGAACAGGTTGGGGACTTAAATTTGATTTTATCATCATTCATGAAGCCGGTCATGAGTGGTTTGCGAATAATATTACCTACAAAGATATTGCGGACATGTGGGTACATGAGGGATTTACGGCCTACTCCGAAAATATATTTATCGATTACTACCATGGTAAAGAAGCCGCTGCGGATTACGTAATAGGTACCCGAGCCAATATTCAGAATGACAAACCCATAATTGGACCCTACGGAGTCAACCAAAGGGGTAGTGGGGATATGTACTATAAAGGAGCCAATATGCTTCATACCATTAGATATTTAATCGATGACGATGAAAAGTGGAGGCAAATTTTACGCGGACTCAACAAAGAATTTTATCATAAAACAGTGACTACTGAAGAGATTGAAAACTACCTTACCGAGCATTCAGGATTGGATTTATCTAAAGTTTTCGACCAGTATTTAAGAACCACCAAAATTCCTATTCTTGAGTACCAAATCACTAATAACGGCTTTAGATATAGATATACCAATGTGGTGGATGGCTTTGAAATGCCGCTAAAAATAAATGCTGGAGATAAGGAACTAGAAGTAAAACCTACTGACCAATGGGCGGAAATTAAGGTCAACAATGGAAAAATATCCAGTTTTAAAGTGGACCGTAATTATTATGTGGAGTCCAAAGAGTGGAAATAATTATATTTAAAAAAGGGCCGATTTGATATAAATCGGCCCTTTCTTATTCACTGTGATTGAATTTACTTTCCTGTAAATTTTACGCCTGTAATGGCCATTTGAGGGGTAGCAACTCCCTCTCGCGGTTTGTAAACAAAATAAAGTTCTTCAGCCTTATCATTTAAGGACTTTTTTAAAGGAATGGCAATCGCCCCACCGGGTTGCCCGGTCTCGGGGGCATCCATACTTCCTTGACCAAGTAATTCACCATCTGGGGCATTAAGTCTTACCTCCATTTCTATACCAGTCTTAGGAGTCTCTTGCCATCCTGCTGTTACCATTGCACTTGAAACCCCATTTAAATCAATATTTTCCAAAGCAAACCATCCTTCTCCATCTGGCAACAGCAGCAAATCCATTCCGTTAAAAGCTATAGGTGAAAAGCCCTGTGCTTTTGTGGATTCTTTAAAAGAAACAGTACTTCCTTGCAACGCAACAGATTGTACTCCCGTTAAAGGTTTTACGCCATTTTTACCTTTATCAGTATAACTCGCAGTTATAATCATGGCATTGTCGCTTGGTGAGGGGTTTGGAACAATAGTACCCTCTAGAGGTAATGACTTCTCTTTTTTATCCGTATCTGCCAAGGACAGGATGTAGGCAGCAATCTGCCTTGTTTCATCATCGGTAATATTGGGGTGTGCCGCCATGGCTGCTTCTCCCCAAACCCCGGAACCTCCGGAAACAATTTTCTTCTGTATGTACTTTGCCGCTCCACGGTCCTTTATATACTTAGCTGCGATTTCGCTGTAACTAGGTCCAATGGACTTTTCCGCTTCTTTATGACAAGCTTTACAGTCCATACCCTGCGTCAATGCCTTACCTGTTACCGCAGCAGATACTTCTTGGTGTCCCAATGATTGATTCACCTGATCAAGACCTTCCATATAATCAACGGAAACAAAAACGTTGTTCAAATCAATATCTTCATCGCCATCAGGGTCGGAAACGGAAACTTTATACTTTACCGGCGTTCCAGCAATAAAAAAAGTAGAATTCCCTCCCTGAAGATCAATGGTTAATTCAGGTCTAGAATTACCGGCCACAATGGTTTCCGCATTACTTTTTGCACTGGCACCTTTATCGTCCTTAACCTCTACCGAAAGCTTAAATTCGCCGTTTTTCTCATAGGTATAGCTCAATTTTGGTTCAGAAGTTTCCTTAGTTTCCCCATTTCCTAAATCCCAAATATAACTGACGGCATCCCCTTCTAAATCTTCCGCTTTAACCTCGGCGGTTACCTCAAATGGTAATTTACCTGTGTGTTTTTCAACAATCAATTGATCGATCATTGGTGGACGGTTCCCTCCGTTATATTCAATATAACTTAAGCCCGAATCATCATTGGCAGAGAACCAACCGCTGCCATATTCCAATAAATAAATTCTACCATCAGGCCCCAACTCCATATCAATCAGATTTCGTAATTGAATATCGGAAGCAAAAGGTTCCATTTTATTGAAAGTACCATCCTCAAAAAGACTTACAGCCATCATCCAACCTCGCATCCATTCATAAATAATGGTCTTTCCATCATAATATGATGGCAATCCGCCACCGTCGGTATACATATCCGAATAGTACGTTGGTCCGGCCATGGCATTTCTTCCACCACTACCTACTTGCGGAAACAAGGAAGTTTCAGCATATGGATAATATATATAGGCAGGTTTGGTTGGTGGCAATTCCCGTAACCCAGTATTGAACTTAGAATCGTTGATCGGTTTTTCGGGATTGAACGCATCTCCACTCTTACCGGTAGCGTAATCATAATCTCGATAGGCATAATTGTTTCCAATAAACAATGGCCAACCAAAATTACCGGCCTCGGTAGCCAGGTTCATTTCATCATAACCTCTAGGGCCACGGGTTTCCAAACTATCATTGGCAGCATCCGGCCCAACTTCACCCCAAAAAAGGTTGCCATTTTTAGGATCTACTGAAATACGATAGGGGTTTCTATGGCCCATGGTATAAATTTCCGGTCTTGTTTTTTCGGTTCCCTCTGGAAATAGGTTCCCTTCCGGTATTTCATATGTCCCGTCTTCTTTTACCTTAATTCTTAAAATCTTACCGCGTAAATCATTGGTATTACCAGAGGAACGTCGTGCATCATATTGTTCATGGTCTGGTAAATCGTTCAAGGGAGCAAAGCCACTGTTAATGTATTTTACCCCTTTTTCATTGAAGGGTGTAGAATTATCACCGGTAGAAAGATATAGTAACCCATCTCCCCCAAAAGCGATGGAACCACCCGTATGGCAGCAAATTTCACGTTGAGAATCTACATCCAAAATAACCTGCTCCGACTCCATATCAAATTTGCCGTCCTGGAATTTGAATCGAGAAAGTCTGTTGATCCACTTATCTCCTGTTGGTGCATAATAAACATATACCCAATGATTATTTGCATAATCAGGGTCTTTTTGTAGCCCCATCAAACCTTCTTCCGCATTGACCCCTGGAGTATTAAGCGTCTTGAAATAGACGTCCAATTTCGCCACCTCTTTCATTTCTTCGGTTTCCGCATTAAAATGCATGATTTCTCCCCTTCTCTGGGCAATCAGCACGTCATGATTTGGAAGAATGGCCATTTCGGTAGGTTCAAAAAACTCCCCACCAACCAATTGTACTTTGCTAAACCTATTGGAATCAGGTGGAATTTGTGTAGTTACTTTCGCATAATCCAAATTATTATTGTCGCCAATAGCATATTTAATTCCGCCTAAAACGTGCTTTAAAAAGGCTTCTTCTTGATAGCTTTCCGAAGTGTGACCCGCACCTGTATAAAAGGCCCTTCCCCCATCATATTCATGGTACCATGCAAAAGGATGGTTATCGCCATTTTTACCACCTTCGTAGGTAGACTCATCAACGGTCATGATTACATTGACATCTGGGTTGATGTTCTTATAATTGTAAATTTCATCATTACGGTGCCAAACCGAATCCGTAAAATGTTGGTTGGCAATGAAATTTTTGTCTTTGATAATAAAATCAGCTTGCGGAGTGCCTGCCGGATGCGAAAGAAACTGGGCCCCTACCAATTTATTATACCAACCCCAGTCGTATTCCGTATCGGTTGCGGCATGAATTCCTACAAAACCGCCGCCCGCTTGAATATATCTTTCAAAGGCAGCTTCTTGCTTATGGTCGAGCACATTCATGGTTGTACTTAAGAAAACAATGGCCGAATATTGCTTTAAATTCTCTTCATTAAAAAGTTCGGCATTTTTGGTGGTATCCACTTCAAATCCGTTTTCGGAGCCAAGCTTTTGTAGTGCTGCGATTCCATCGGGTATGGAAGCATGTTTAAAACCCATGGTCTTTGAGAAGACCAAAACTTTTGGTTGTCCTTCCCTTTTGTTGCCACAATTGGAAAGCACCAAGCCTAAGATGACCATGAGGGCCAACGTAATTTTTTTCATGTTGATGTTGAGTTTGATAGTTTAATACAATTGCTAAATGTAAGGATTCATGCCTTATTAGCCCAAGTTTTTTAATGTAAAAGGCTATTTTTAAATGTTCTATTGAGAATCTTGCAAAACGATGAAAAATATTGAAGAATTTTACTTTCCAAATGAAACCGAATGGAGAAATTGGTTGCTGGAAAACCATACAGGGTCTCAAGGCATCTATCTCATTTTTTATAAAGTTGAACATCCCAAAGAAAGTATGAGATGGGAAGAAGCGGTACAGGTGGCACTCTGCTTTGGTTGGATAGACAGTACAGTAAAAAGTTTAGGCAATGGTAAAAGAAGGCAATATTTCTGTCCTAGAAAGCCTAAGAGCGTTTGGAGCAAGGTAAACAAAACCTATATTGAAGAATTAATCGCCGCCGGAAAGATGCATGTTTCAGGACTTGAATCAATTAAAATTGCCAAAAAGAACGGCTCATGGTCGCAACTTGACGATGTTGAAAACGCCAAAATACCCGGGGACTTAAAACAAGCTTTTAGCCAACATCCTAAAGCCTATAAAAATTTTAAGAATTTTACCCACAGCCAAAAAAAGAGTTACCTATACTGGCTCTTTATGGCCAAACGAGAGGCAACTAGGCAAAAGAGAATTTTAGAAATAATTCAACTAAGCTCAGAAAATATTAAGTATAGAAATACAGGCGCTTGGGGTTAAAACTAGAAATTTGGTTTTCCTTAACATGATTAATTTCTCTTAACAAGGTCGATTTTCCTATTTTTAACCACTTTAAGCCTATCTGACTACTATGAAATTTAGACTACTCTTTTTACTTTTTATTTCTACCCTTCTTTTAACGGCGCAAGAAAATGGAGAAGACCAACTAGGTTCTTGGCACATGTACTTTGGTACCAATAAATTATCAGATAAATATAGTCTTCATACCGAGGCACAGCTCAGGTATTATGAGAATGGGAAAAACTTTAATCAGCTGCTGCTTAGAACCGGAATCAACTACCATATAAATGCCAATGCCATAGCAACCCTTGGATATGGCCATATCACTACGGACGGAACTTTTGAGGAATTCCCCGATGAGACCAATTCCATTGAACATCGAATTTTTGAACAGTTCATTTTAAAGAATAAAGTATGGGAATTTAATTTTGAACATCGTTATCGCCTAGAACAGCGGTTTATAGATTTTGGAGATAGAAATGACACCCAGCACAGGGCAAGGTATCGCCTTCAGGTAACCCTACCTCTTACTGATACCTTTTTCTTAAACTTCTATGATGAAATATTCTTAAATCTTCAGGATGAAGTATTTGGACAGAATCGTTTGTATGGTGCTCTAGGAATTAATGTCACCCATAACCTAAGTACCCAAATTGGGTATTTAAAAAACCATTTTCCCGCAGCACATTATGACCGTTTACAAATTGGTGTTTTCTACAACCCTGATTTAAGAAAACTGTTCTCAAAAAAAGAACAAAGTTAATATAAGAATTAAATGACCTCTTCTTTGTTATCCCTTTTTTATATAGCTAAATTTGGCAACAACTAAATCCTGAATACAATGAAACAATTAACATCTATTGCGGTTTGCATTATACTACTATTCACTGTGAGCTGTAAGGAAACCAAAAAAGAAGAAAAGGTAAACGCCGAGGTGGAGGTAGAAACCTCCACCGAACAGTATAGGCTGGTACAAGACTCTGTAAAAGTAAGTTTCACGGCTTATAAAACCACAGAAAAACTACCTGTAGGAGGTCAATTTAAGGAAATAAAAATCACTAATTCCAATGGTGGAGCAACCCCTTTAGAAACATTGAATGGAGTTGAATTTAGTATTCCGGTCAGCAGTCTTTTTACCAATGACGCTACGGGCACAAGAGACCCTAAGATTTTGGAATTCTTCTTTGGAGCCATGAATGACACTGAATTGATTTCTGGGGTTTTTAATGTTAGTGAAAATGGTGAAAGCTCCATAGACGTAACACTAAATGGCGAAACTTCCACCATTCCTTTAACACAAAAGAAAGTTTCTGAAACAGCTTTAGCCTTTGATGGCGTCATGAATTTGGAAAACTGGGATGCACTTGCAGCCGTATCCTCCATTAATAAAGCCTGTGAAGCTTTACATACCGGAAAAGATGGCGTAAGTAAAACTTGGAGTGAAGTGGCCGTGCACGCTGAAGTGTTGGTAGAAAAAAAGTAAATATATAAACACCTTCATTTACTGCTTTTGGTTAAAAAACATCCTTAGAAAGACATTCTATGGATGTTTTTTAATTTTCCTATCCATTTTTTAGCGCAAAGAAATCTAATCATATCTCATAAACCTTAATTATTTGAGTAGTATGATTCTAATTTTTACATTTCCTCAAATCTAAAAACTAAAACAATGAAAAAGATTTATTTTACCATAGTAACTGCAAGTATATTGGCCTTTACAGGATGTAAGGAAACCAAAAAAAATGCTGATAGTGCGGTAGATTCAATGGAAAAAGAAATGGAAAACATGGAGGAGACCGCTAAAGAAATGGAGGAAAGTACCATGGACCAAACAATTACTTTAGCTATGAACTCCGCAAGTGATAGTGGCGTAAAAGGGGATGTGACCTTTACCCAGAACGGTGAAGAAGTAATGATGATGGCCAAATTTACGGGCCTGCAAGCCGGAAATCATGCAATTCACTTGCATGAAACAGCCGATTGCTCTGCTCATGATGGGAAATCTGCCGGAGGCCATTGGAACCCTACAAATGAGAAACATGGTAAATGGGGAGATCAAGAGGGCTACCATAAAGGGGATATCGGAAATTTTGTAGCAGATGAAGACGGTAATGCCAGTGTAGAATTTTCAACTGACGAATGGTGTATGGACTGTGACGATGAAACTAAGAATATAGTAGGTAGGGCCGTAATTGTACACCAAGGAAAAGACGACTTTACTTCACAACCAAGTGGCGATGCCGGAGCTAGAGTAGCCTGTACCGCTATCATTAATTAATACTTGAGAATGAATAAAACACCTAATAGGTGTTTTATTCATATATTTAATCCCACCTTAAACTCCTATATGGATTTAGATGAATTAGTAAAACGATTCCAGAAAAAAGACGTGCTTGCTTTTGAACAATTGTATGGCATGTACTGGGAGAATATATGTGGTGCCATTAATGTTATCGTCAAGAATAAATATATGGCAGAAGAAATTTGCCAAGATGTATTTACCAAAATCTGGCACAACGCAGAGACCTATAATCCCTCAAAAGGTAGGTTTTTCACATGGACATTGAATATAGCGCGAAATGCTGCTATCGATAAAGTGCGCTCAAAATCCTTTAAAGATCAAAAGAAAAACCTTTCTGCAGACTATTTCGTAGGTATTTTGAACAGAGCGGATACAGATGATAATCAAGATGATGCTCCTGTAGATTTAACCGCACTTAAAAAGATGGTTTTAAACCTCAAGGAAAAGTGTCTAGAAATAATTGAAATGCTCTATTTTAAAGGGTACACCCAGAAAGAAGCATCTCAACAATTGGATATTCCTATTGGTACAGTTAAGACTAGAAATAGAAGCTGTATTTCCAAATTGAGGGAAAATATGAATGTGTGATGGAAGTAGATAAGTACATAGAATCAGGTATACTGGAACTGTATGTTGCTGGTCTTCTAAGTGAAGAGGAAAACTTTGAAGTGTACCAGAATGCTCAAAAATATCCAGAAATCAGAAAGGAGATTTTGGAAATAGAAAAAGCAATACTGCAATTGACCAAAGCTACTTATCCAGATTTGGTTCTTAGAAAAGGGTTTGATGATATTCGCTCGAGAATAGGCATTAGGAAAGAGCCTAAAGTGGTTCAGCTACCCAAGGAGGAAAAAACAAACTGGACAGCCTATTCTGGTTGGGCAGCTGCCATATTGCTAGGACTGGGATTATTTTGGTTCTACAACCAAAATAATGAGTTACAATCAGACATAAAGGTTGTAGAACAGCAAAATGAGGTACTAGAGCAGCAAATTTTTGAAGCTCGCGGTTCCTTGACCAATACCCAAGAACTACTTAATGATCTTAGGGATAAGGATGTGGCGGTAGTTTCCTTAGGTGGACAAGAAGTTTCACCTGAATCATTTGCGAAAGCTTATTGGAACAAAAGGGAAAACAAAGTGTTTATAGATGCACAGGGATTACCAGAACCACCGGATGGAATGGTTTACCAAGTATGGTCTCTTAAATTGGACCCTTTGACACCAACAAGTATGGGACTGTTGGAGAATTTCACTATGGATGAAAACAAAGTTTTTGTCTTGAACAATCCTAACGAAACCGAAGCTTTTGGAATTACGTTAGAGCCTGCCGGTGGTAGTGAATCTCCAACCTTGGAACAACTCTATACCTTGGGTGCGGTAACCTCCTAAGCACCAAAATAACAACAATCAAAAAACCTTGGTATCATACCAAGGTTTTTTCGTTTTATTCGCTATAGGACAAATGTAACAATCTGTTATGGAGCTTTTTTAGTTTTTCAGCTGGGTAGCCAGATTTGAATAAAATTACTAAAAGCAAGTTGCTTAAGTTAACACGTAAATAAGAGTTCTTCTCATATTTTCTAGCGGATACCAGCATATCGTCTTTAATAATGGTATACTTGAGATTGTACTTTTTCATACGTTTAAAAAACTCAAAATCCTCCATTAATACCTGCGACTCGTCAAAACCGTTTAATTTTTGAAAGCGGTCTTTTTCAATAAATAGACATTGGTCACCTCCTCCTGTAAACAATCCATCTTTGGCTGTAAAGTACGCATTGATGCTCAGGAAGATACTTTTTTTATCAAACTGATATGAAAAGAACCCAGCATCAAATCCTGATGCAATAGTTTCTACAATATTCTTGACAAAGTCCTGAGGCGGTAGTACATCGGCATGCAAAAAGGCCAAAATAGAGCTTCGTGAATGATGAGCCCCCATATTCATTTGCACCGCCCTACCCTTTTCTTTTGCCCTAATCCATTTCACCTTTGGCCCAAGTTCTAGTTCTTCCGATCCATCGCAATTCAAACTTGAAAGAACAACGATTATCTCCGTAAGCAGTTCCCCTCCCTCAGTTACTAGTTTAGGTAAAAGTACTTTTAGATTGTCTTTTTCATTATGCGCAGGTATAACCACGCTTAGATTGTATCCTGTATGATAGAACTTTTTGCTAGTTTTCAAATAGATAAATAAGGACTTATAGTTTTAAAACAGAAAGGTTAGTGTTATTCCTTCGACCAAACCATAATGTAATTTTTACGTAAATGAAGTTACAATACTTAAATTAGAAGAATGAACTCTATCTTATATAAATTTCTATGCTTTTGGCTTTTTGCTATTTCAGCTGTTTGGGCCAATAACATGGATTTTTCCACCAATCAAGATACTGACTGGAACAAAGTCTCTGAAGTTTTTTTAAAAAATATTCGAGATGGAAAAAGTACGGCAGATATACGAACGCAACTTTACAACACCACACTACAAAGACTAGAATCCTCATTGGATACGGATAGAAAAAAACTGGCATTCTGGATCAATATTTACAATGCATATATTCAAGAAATACTCTCCAAGAATCCGGAAAAATATCAGGACCGCTCTAATTTCTTTAAGGCAGAGCAAATACCTATTGCGGGAAGAATGCTTTCCTTTGAAAAAATTGAGCACGGTATCATTAGAAAATCACAATGGCCACTAGGGCTTGGACTCGTAAGAAAATGGTTTCCAAACAAATTTGAAAGAAAACTTAGAGTGGATAAAAGGGATTTTAGAATACATTTTGCCCTAAACTGTGGTGCCAAAGATTGCCCTCCAGTAGCTATTTACAGGGCTGCTGATTTAGAAAAGCAGTTAGCGAAAGGAACCGAAAATTACTTAAAAAAAACATCAGAATTCAATGAGACTACCGATGAAGTTAGGGTAACTCCTCTTTTTAGTTGGTTCAGAGGTGATTTTGGTTGTAAGCGTGGTATTAAAAAAATTCTAAAGAACCATAACGTCATTCCACATACAAAGAATATTACTTTGACCTACAAAAATTATGACTGGACGTTGGATCTTGACAATTGGACCAAACAATAAAATATTAATCTTAGAAAGCTTCTTTAATAGTAAAGTAAAAGTTGCCTCCTTCGGCCGACATGCCATAATCGGCACGAATTCTCACCCCATCTCGTTTATTGATAATATACCTAAGACCCACTCCAGCTGCCGGTTTGTAAACCGATTTTAAGGTTTCACCTAAATTCGGAGCCACTGTTGCCGTTGACCCAAAAGCAACGCCTCCGAATCTTCCGGCAATGGGAAATCGGTACTCCATCGCGAAGGTTAGTTCTGCATTATCTTGATACCTTCTATTGTTAAACCCCCTGGTTCGCTTGGAGCCCAAATAGTACAAATCATAGAACGGGGTGTTTTCCGTACTACTTGCTACAAAAAAATTAGCGGCAATCACCTGCTTCTTACCTACCTTTTGATAATATCTATTATCCAATTCAAATTTGGAATAACTAAAAGAGGAGCCCAAAAATTTGGCGGAAGTAAAAAAGTTTCCCTGCAAATAAAAACCTTTGGTAGGAAAGAAAATGTTGTCCCTTGTATCATAAATAGCCTGCAGACCTAAATTGCTTACGGTTCCGTCCTTTTTCCCGGCTACATCTGAAGCTTCCAAAATACCTCCTTCCTCTACCTTTAAATTAGTGAAAACATCCAGTTCATATCCCATACCTATAGAAAAATTGGGTACTATTTCTCTTAGCAAGGATAAGCGAACTCTTGGGAATGTTACTTCATAAGTTTCTTCGTCTTCCTCCAAGGCATTGATCCCAATCCCATAGAAATTATAGTAATATTTATAAAATCCAAGCTCACCCAACAACCGCCACCGTTCGTTATCCTTATAGAATTCAAAAGGAGCATAAATTAGAATTTGATTTTTGGTAGTATAACTTGCGCCTAATTGCACTGAAGATGGCCTAGTCTCATTACTTTCACCTCTTAACCAAAAATTACCGATACCCAAACCTCCAAAACCAAAAGCGGTTTCAGGTGTATAAAATGCCACCGGAAAAGCCGATATCTTAAGATTCTTTACTATGGAATCATTTGAGGAATTATTGTTATTCTGGGAAAATGAACTTTGTGTAAAAACTATACAAAGAAGAAGGATTATTTGACCTTTTTTAAACATGCAATTGTTCTAAATTTCTATAGATTAAATACTATACGTATAAGTGGAGAAAGTACATGTATTTACCTGAAATAAAAGGCCCAATTGAAATTAAAAATTGCTTAAAAAAAAGCTTTTTATACGCTGACCGTTGTAAATGCCACCAGCTAACCTAGCTAATGACCACTGGTTAACATTCCCCAAATTGGGGTATTGACACAAAGATAATTGCCCTAACATATAAATGTTGGGTTTTAAATAAGTAACAAGAATTTTAAATAAGTACTATTTTTTTGATTTGAGCAATTTTCTCAAACCTCTATGTGCAGTGACTACCTTTAAACACAACCACATCATGAATGATAGCCATATCACAAAAAAAACATACTCCATAACACTATTAATTTAGGGGAACTACTAGGTTAACGTTTCTTTTTAAAATGAAATTTTCTATAATTTCTGAATAGCAATTTAAGTTTTGGAAATATAAACTTAGAAAACCTATTTAAACTTTCCTACAAAAAAGTTAAAAATGTAAAATTTATTAACAAAAATTGTTGAAAAAAAAGTGCTCCAAAGTAAATTGAAGCACTTAGAAAAAACCAACACACCTAAAATAATCGAGATGTTCTTTCCGAATCCTCTAAAGATTCACAATTTCTTGTTTAGTACTAGGCCCCAGTTCGTAGACCGCGCTTAATAGCTCTTGTTTTAAATCTATAACTTTCTTATTGTATCCTGCAGCCTTATAAATTTCCGCAGTATTGAGTAGAATACCAGGTTCAAAAGTCTTTCCTTCAATATGCGATTCTACAATTTCCAACGCTTTTTCTACATTTCCCATTTTGAAATAACTATAGGCCAATAGACTATAGGATTCTGGGGTAGGCCTATTGGCAACCTCTTTCTTTGCCAACCTAAGCGCTTTTGCAAACTCCTCTGTTTCCGTTAGATAAAGCGAAACGTTATGTGCATTGTACATATCTCCGTAATCTGGATTGCTTACCTGTTGAAAATATTTTTCCAAGTTGTTCAAGCTTTTTAAATCATCGCCCATATAACCGGCAATTTCCGCCTTTAACAAATAATAATCAGGTGATTTATAATTTTTGGTCACGGAATCCAATATTCTCATAGCCTCGCTTGGTCTATTTTCATAGGAGAATACAATCCAAGCTATTCCTTTTTTGGCATAAGCATTTCCCGGATCAATTTCCAATGCTTTAAGATAATGGCTATATGAGTCCTCAATTCTGCCGGCATGCCCGTAGTAATCTGCCAAATTGGTATAAGACCAAAGTTTTAAGGATTCATTTTTGGCATTTTCGGCTTTCTTAGTGGCCTTTTCCATGAAACGAATAGTAGCATCTAAATCGCCTTTATAATCATTCCATTTTGCCAATCGAATCAAGTATCCAAAATCTGACATATCCTTGATACTATCCAATTGTGCCCTTGCCGTATCATAATTGCCCAATTCCATGTGTACATCAAACAAGAGACATTGGCTCTGGTTAACACCGTTGTTCGTGGCCCTAGCGGAATCTGCCATCTGCAAAGCCTCCATAAACCTATGCTGGGAAATATAATTTCTAGCCAAGGCCCTATAATAACCTGCCTTACCTACAGCTGAAATCTCTACGGCCTTTTCCAAAACCTGCTCGGCTTTTTTTAAATAGGCTATTTTTCCAGTATTCTGAAAGAAGCGACTGTATTCACTACCTACAATTCCAAAACTCATTAGCTGGGAACTGTCCTTTTTGATTTTGGAATCCCACAGCTCAAAATATTTGGAAGTGCTGCTCCCTGGTTCCGATGACAAATAAATGTCATAGTCCTCCTTTTGGGTAATTTGGTTTTTATTCTCGCTGGAACAAGATGCCAACAATAGAACTATCAACCCGTAAAGTAAATTCTTCATTTTCTTAAGTATTTCGGTTTTTTCATGATGTTTTCCGCCATTATCCTGAGTTAACTCTTAACAATCAACAACATCCTTCAGGATAAAGGAAAGGGAGGATGGTTCGCACCCTCCCAGTTCTTCTTCTTCATAGGTACATATTTTATTCTGGCATGGCCAAGTAGGGAAAGGTATCTGTTGGAGATGCGGTAAACGATACGCCATCTGATACCAACCTTGGAAAGGTTCCTACACCTTCAACTTCTTGACCGTTAAAACGAGCGCCATCTCCTCCCCCGAACAATAAAATCAAGGAAACATCTATAACATCATCTTGCAAGGTTCTTCCGGTCAGTCCAATGGCACCCTCATAATTTGGAGATCCGGAACCGGGATTGAAATATGTAGTTGGTAGATTAGGAGCTACTTCCAATACATCATTAGCCAAAACAGTGGTCAAAACTTCAGCGGAAACAGGATTATCCGTAAAACCATCCTTCTCAGGGCCATTAAGAATATCCCCTAATATATTGGGTTGATAATCAACATCCTCTTCGTTAAGTCCCAACAAGTTGGCATATACATCGTGCAAGCCCTCTAAGCGGTTTTCAAAATCCTTTTGATAAAACTCGGCAATTCTGTGCGGCTCTGCTTGATTATAGGGATCTTTAAAATCCTGGATACTCAAAACTGTGTTTATTCCTGGCCTTCCCATAAAATCAACTTGCGCATAGGTACCGGAGAAATCAGGCATTTCCTCTTCCTCCATTCCATCTCCGGGTTCCATCATGTCTTCACAAGGTTGACAAGAAGTTCCCCCGCAATCCACGCCTGTTTCCGTTCCGTTCATAATACCATCACTACAAGTGGCTTGTACAATGGCGTTATCATCATCCTCGCTACAGGCCACTAAAGCGGTGGCAAGGCAAAGAGACATCAGCAAATATTTTATACTAGTAAGTTTCATTCTTTTCTATTTATAAGGTTGTTAATTATTGTTTTCTGTTAGTGGTCACCCATGTTTTGTACACCTCAAGACCAAGAACATTGGTGGCAGTGGTCTCCCCAAGAATACTATTTGGTATCTCAACGACCAATGCCATGGTATTGGCTCCATCAAACGTATCTACTGCCTCCCCTTCAGGTAAAAAACCTTCTGGTGCTTCTCCGCCAATTACTTTGTTAAACTGATTGAAATCAAAAAAGAAGGCATCTTGACGTGGACCGGCGAATAACGAAACTCCATCCTCAGTAGTAGTCACGATGGCGTTTTCATCTGAAATTGCCACCATGCCCAGTGGCATATCTACCATTACTTCACTAGTTTTACCCAACATTGCTGGTTCTACAGGACCAAAGAAATACATATTGCCGTTTCTAGGAATGGCCTGGATGACCAAATCCTCAATAAGGTCATTGTCCGTATCTATATTAATTTCCGTTAAGACATCTTCGTCAAATGTTCCGTAGGCCAAATCTGGAACAACATCTGTTTGTAAGTCTACCACGAATACGGTATTGTCCGGATTGCTTGGTGATTCAAAACCATAAAAATCCGCAATATCTGCCGTGTTTCCAGTTGTAGTGGGAGCATCAATGTGATCGGCCGCCACTAATACGACACCAATCGCGGCCAATAGTCCCAGACCGATAAAAAGTTTTGTTTTTTTCATTTCTTAATTTTTTAAAGATTGTGATCAATTAATTCAACCTTACCTACGGCATTTCTATTTGGAGGTTTGGTTTCAAATGTTAAAGTAATGTTAATGCATTTCCATTTTGATGGTTAAACGCAACACTACTCTTAATTAAAACAATAATTAATGGTGAGAATGTGCAGATTCTTATATACCACTTTGTTTATTCGAAAATTCCTTAGATTACGTACGTTGGGAATTAAAAAGATAACCTTGACTCAATGAGTTTACACTGAATTTTATAGTAATTTCGCCCTTTAAACTGAGGTTGGTATGAATCCTTCGGCAAATGGTTGGATAGATAAGTTCGGTTCTTTGATTGCGGACCACCATGATGTATTTCAAGATTTTCCCACGTTCTACAAACTACTAAAGGAATTAGGGTTTGTATATGGAATAAATGTTGGGATTCCCAATTTTATTCCCACAGAGCACGAACTTTCTGAAGATGAGAGGGCCAAAATCAATCTTATAACGGCCCTGTACGGCACTTTTAGATTAGAAAGTAACGGTACCAATTTTAAGGATTTTACCTCTTCTGTATTTAAATTTTACAAAGAGCTTAAAATTGGCAATAGCTCCTTACTTAACAGATTTTTGGTAGGAAAAAATACATCTGCCCAATTAGAGCAACTTATAGACTCTCGTGCCTTTCTGGAGGAGAATCTAATCGGGAAAACATTTAGCAGTTTTATAACCAATTCCCTGTTATTTATAGATGTCCTTCTGTACAAACAATACTTGGAAGATGCCAGCGAAATTAGAAAGCAGGCTCAGCGATTGGAATATTTGACCATTAATATTACCTACCATGCTCTTAATTCTAAGAAAAGGAATAGAAGTGATGAACGCTTGGAGCAATTGTTCGCTTCCTCTCTCACTTTTATTGAGGTAAACGAAAAATCGTTTGATGGCCATTACCGCAAACAGTTGGTGGGCAACAAATCGCCCTGGGAAAATCAATATTTTTTAGATATAGCCTGCCTCACGGTTTGGGAAGATCATTCTTTGGATTATCAGGAATCGCAATTCGTTTTCGGATTCGGAAAGGATTTGGGCTTCGGGGAAATGGCTATCAAAAAATCCCTTATTGAGGTTCAAGAATTTTTCAAAATCAATTCTAGATCGGTTCCCTTTTTAAAAGACCACAATCTAGCCGTTCAATTTTATGACAGCATGGCAAAGGTGGTCAACAAACTTATTTTAAGAAATAGCAAAAGACTTCAGAAAGAACTTTCGCAAAGCAAAGAATTGGTCTTTTTGCTATCCAAATCGACCATAAAGGATTTAACCTCGGAAGAAAAGAAAAAGGTGCAAAATCAGTTGTTGGATATTTTTAAAAGTATACCGTCGTTGGCAATATTTTTACTTCCCGGAGGCGCGGTTTTACTACCGATTTTTATCAAGCTCATTCCTAAATTACTTCCCTCTGCTTTTGATGATAACCGTATTGAAAAGTAACTTTTTTTGACATCTTTACAACTATAAGAAATATCTATTTAATATATTAAATATTTTTAATTCAGCATATTAAACGCTTTTATTCCAACCATAACTTGAAGTCTTTTACTCGCTCCCTACTTACTATGATTTCTTGCTCTGAGAAGTGGTTAAGCTTTATTTTTAACCTTGAATTGGAGTAAGAAATGATATCTTTAATGTGGTTAATGTTTACATAAAACTTTCTGCTCACCCTAAAAAAATCTTTAGGCTCCAACTCCTCTTCCAAGTTTTCAAGGGTGGTATCCAACAGGTAATTTCTACTATCGGTAGTTGCAGCGTACGTGCCTTTGTTCTCGCTGTAAAAACATTCGATTTCTTCCGCATTCAAGATTTTAAGATGTTGCCCCACTTTCGCAGTAAACCGCTTTTTAAATTCCCTTTCCAATGGGTTCACCAATAGTTTTTTGATATCATCAAAATCAAGTGTAAACCCTTCCTTTTCAGGTCGAAGTGATTTGTATTTGGCAACTGCCACTTCCAATTCTTCTTCGTCAATGGGTTTTAGCAAATAATCGATGCTGTTAAGCTTAAAGGCCTGAAGGGCATACTCATCATAGGCCGTAGTAAAAATGATAGCACTTTTTACCTTTACGTGATCAAAAATCTCAAAAGACAGTCCGTCCGAAAGTTGAATATCCAAAAATATCAAATCCGGATGGTCGTTATTCTGAAACCACTCAATGGATTCTTTCACAGAGTGTAGCAATACGGCGGCATCCATGCCTATTTTCTGTAAAAGCCTAGAAAGTCTTCGTGCGGATGGCTTTTCATCTTCAATAATCAGGGTCTTCATAGGATTGGTTCGTCTTTAGGTTGGTTGTGAATAAATTACTGATCTTCGTTCATGAATTTCTGCAATTGGGCTTCCTCCCAACGTTTTAACCACTTGGGTTTTAAATTTTTACAAGAAAACGTTTTCCCTTTAAATGCCAGCCAACCGTGAACCGTTAAAATGACACCCCAGACAATGGGCGTCAGTAGTATGTTCAACCATAAATAATCCTGAAAATCAGACGTCAACATCTCCTTTGCTTCAAAAAAACCATAGATCCTGCCCTTAAACACAAACAACAGTACATTGGCAACCAAGTAAATGGCTGCGTGCTCATAAAAGTCCTTGATACGGTCCACTTTTGTTCTAGCTTCTTTATATCCTAATTTTGATTTGGTCATTACTCTTTTTTTGATTGATGAATAAACTCCTAATACTTTTTAACCTCTTCTCTATCTTCTTCCATAAACTTTTCAATTTGGCGTTTCTCCCAACTTTCAGAGAAAATCGGGTTCCAATTAAAAACTTTGGCCGCATGAAAGGCTAGGCCAATACCCCAAAAGAAGGGAGTACTAAACGTTGCTATACTGAAGAAAGCCTCGTTAAAAGTCTCTCCACCATTGATTCTAGCAGAAACGGTTACGGTCATTATAAACAGGTTCACGAGTGTAAAGACGGTAGCATGCGTATAAAACCCCTTTAATTCTGCTACTCTTTTTTTTGCTCTTAACTTCTTTGATCTTCTATCTTCCATATTTTCTTTTTTATTATTCCCAACGCTTAACACGGTCATCCTCTTGCATGAACTCCCTTATTTTGCGCTCTTCCCAATTCCTGCCAAAAAAAGGACTCATGCCGTACACTTTAAACCATTGGAACACCAATCCTATTCCCCAACCAAATGCTGCCCAAAGGAACCAAGGATAACTCCATTGGTCCACATAATAATTTAGGCCCGCCAACAGGCTTATAAAGATGATATAGGAGATAAGGCTCGTGTAAAATTTCTTGATTTCAGCCACACGTTCCTTCGCCCTAATGTATTTGTTCTCTTTCTCGAATTCTTCCATTGCTTTTTAGTTTTAGTTGTTGTTTCTTCTACAAATTTGGTATTTCAACCCCACGATTTAAAACCTATAGTCCTCAATTGTTGATTTTAAAGGATGAATTGACATTACCTTAAAAATCTTCTTATAAATCAACCTTCTAAAATTTATTATCATCCATTAACTCACGCATCTTTCTCTCCTCCCAACGTTTTCCCCACAAGGGATTGACCCCATAAGCTGCCAATCCGTGAAAAGTTAGGCCTAGCCCCCATCCACAGATAGGAAATAGCACCCAAGGAAAAGAAGTTGTCTTCATGTTTAGAAAGGCCAAAAAGGGAATCACAATGAGATAGGCCAATAAATTACCATAGAACGATTTAATGTTCTCCACGCGCTTCTTTGCCTTCTCATAACGTTTTTCGTCTATATACTCTTGTTGGTTTTCCATAACGGACACTTGCCTTGATAACATAGGTAGATATACTTTAAATTGATTCTTGTTTTTATCGATTCTCACCGTACGGTCCGTTAAAACGGCATATCGCTGCCTGATGTTCTGCAACCCCACGCCCGTACTCTTTTTAACCACCCGCTTTTCCTGAAGGTTATTGGAAACCACCAACATACCCTCTTTTTCAAAAACCTTTATATGCAAGGGTTGCCCAGAAGTTACAATATTGTGCTTCACTGCGTTCTCTAGCAATAGCTGCAAGGATAGCGGAATAATCTTTGCCTCGGGGTTTGAGCAGTGTTCCGGAATATCAAAAACAATACTATCCTCAAACCTCATCTTTAATAACTGTACATAGGTTTTTGCAAAAGCGAGCTCTTCATCAACAGAAATCAGGTCTTTATTCTTTTGTTCAAGTACATACCTGTAAACTTTTGATAAAGAGGTAGTAAATTTTTGTGCCTGAATGGGGTCTTCTTCAATTAAACTGGTCAATACATTTAAGCTATTGAACAAAAAATGTGGATCCAACTGATTTTTTAAAGCATCAAATTGGGCCGATGCCGTACCCGCTATTATTTTTTGCTCCTTAACCTTGGTTTCCTGCCGGTACTTATAATAATAAAATCCGTAGAAAAGTATCAGGACAATTCCTGAAACAAAAAGAGAATAGTAGTAATCTCCCGGTCTCTCATCAACCAAAAACTTCCAAAAGTCTTGCTGATGCAAAACAACCACAACAATCGCCCTTGAAATAAAAATACCCACTACGGATATTCCAAAATTGGCCACTAATCCTAGGAATAATCTTCTAATAGACTTAAAATTGCTGCCCATTTTCTTCTCTAGAAATCGCCACATGTACACATTGGCCAAGTACAGTATGATGGAGAAGATAAGATTCTCATAATATCTTCGCCAAATTACCGCCAAATCAAAACCATTGCTAAATCTACCCGTAAAGTAAAAACTGGCGAGGACCACCAAATAAATAACGGTACCAATAAGAATGGCAAAGGCGATATCTTTACTAAATTTCTGCATAATACAAACCTCCTTTTAAGTGAGGATTTTTACATCTAGGTTAAATATAAGGAAAAGACAGGTGGATGCTTTTTGAACTTTATTACAGTCCTACAGATTCCAAACTACAATCCCCAACAAAAATCCATACATCCTATCACAAATTATAAAATAGCTTTCCCAACTGTTATATACGTCTACCCAATTGCATTTTGCACGCCCTCTCCACCATAACACACATTTTGACTATCTTGGAAAACAAAAACAGTCTTATGAAAAAAATGCTTCCTTTCTTTCTTGTTTTAATAGTAGCTGTATTTAGCTCAATAGAGCTTACAGCACAAGGCGTTTACAAAGACCAGTTTGCCCATACGTTTTCCATTGTAGCCAAGGATACAACTACGGGCGAAATGGCTGTTGGGGTCCAAAGTCATTGGTTTTCAGTAGGAACTATTGTTGCTTGGGGCAAGTCTGGTGTGGGAGTGGTTGCCACACAGTCTTTTGTCAATCCTGCCTACGGGCCTCAAGGATTGGATTTAATGTCAAAAGGAATGAGTGCCAAAGAGGCGCTTACCACTCTCACCGCAAAAGACGAAGGAAAAGCGTTTAGACAATTAGGCTTTTTAGATGCCCAAGGTAATGCTGTATCTTTCACAGGCGAAAATTGTGTAGCCTCTGCAAGTCATTTCGTTGGCGAAAATTTTGCCGTTCAGGCCAATATGATGCTCAATGATGATGTAATACCTGCCATGAAAATGGCTTTTGAGGAAAATGCCACGCTCCCACTAGCAGAAAGAGTTGTACTTACCATGTTGGCTGCTCAAAAAAGTGGCGGTGATATCAGGGGGAAACAATCCGCAGCCTTAATTGTTGTGGGAGCCGAGCCCACAAAGAATGCCTGGGAGGACAAAAAAGTAGATTTACGGGTAGATGACAGCCCTGAGCCCCTAAAAGAGCTAGACAGGCTTCTAAAAGTACATAGGGCTTATGAGCATATGAACAAAGGAGATGTGGCCGTAGAGGCAAATGATATGGAAACTGCATTGGCGGAATATGGTGCCGCACAAAAGATGTTCCCTGAAAATCTCGAAATGAAATATTGGACTGCCATTGCCCTTGCAAATAGCGGACAACTAAAACAATCGCTACCTATCTTCAAATCTGTTTTTGAAATGGATGGAAATTGGAAACTCTTGACAAAACGCCTTCCAAAATCAGGTCTTTTGACCGTCTCAGAAGGCGATTTGGATAAAATTTTAAAGCTTTAGCAGCTTAAGACAATGTAAATTCCGGCAGTTTAATGATTTCCCCACCTTTTAACGCAGATTCATGGGCCAAAATACCCACACAAGTGATATTGGCAGATTGTTTGGCATTGGGATAAGGTGATGTGCCTCTTACAAGAGCATCCACAAAAACGTGTACCAAATGCGGGTGAGATCCACCATGACCCGCCCCCTGGGTAAAGGACAAATGCTGGTTGTCATCTGTATCATACACTCCTTGTGTGGTAAAACGCTGTATCTCATCGGGCAATAATTTGGCAAAATCAGGACTTTCCACTTCTTCGGGAATTTCGGGTTCCGGTTTCTTTGCCGTATGTACCACCAATGGCTTACCTTCGATCAATGGCCATTCCACAGACTTTTTTGAACCATAAACTTCAAAACTCTCCCTATACTGTCTCGCAACATCAAAAAGGGAACGGTACACTTGGGCGCTTAAATCTGAATCCTTGAATTTGATATGTGTGGTTTCTACAGCAAAAGGAGAATTATAATGACCTATCAGCTCTTCACGAATAGTACCGGAGCCAAAGCAGGAAACATATTCTGCCTCACCTCTGGTTAGTGCCAATACAGGTCCTACACAGTGGGTTGCATAATGCATAGGCGGTAATCCCGGCCAGTAATTGGGCCAACCATCCATATCCTGTTGATGACTAGCCTTTAGAAACTGAACCTTTCCTAAGTCACCGTTCTCATATAATTCTTTCATATACAGAAATTCACGGGCATAGACTACGGTTTCCATCATCATGTAGGTGAGCCCCGTTTCTTCCGTTAATCGCACAATTTCTTCACACTCTTCAACAGTGGTAGCCATGGGCACTGTACACGCCACATGTTTACCAGCTTTCAACGCCTTAATTGATTGGATACCGTGATCAGGTATTGGGGTGTTGATATGTACGGCATCAATATCCGGGTCCTTTAAAAGCTCATCATAGTCCGTATAGCGTTTTTCAATGCCAAAGGCATCGGCCAATTCGTTCAATTTAGTTTCATTACGCTGCGAAATAGCTACTAGATTGGCATTGGGGTGTTTTAAATAAATCGGTATAAATTCCGCACCAAAACCTAATCCAACAATTGCTACATTTATTTTTTTATCACTCATTTATATATAATTATTTAAATGTTTGCTTTAAAAATTTTAATCCTTCCGATGCAAATTCATCTTGACTGTTCGCCATGGTTTTCCAGATACAGACCGCACCTGCCAACTCCTTTATTTCAGGAGTAAAGCTTTCAATTACGATGGCACCTTTGTATCCAATATCCGTAAGTCCTAATTGAAAATCTTGCCAAGGGGTCAATCCGGTACCGGGAATTCCCCTATGATTTTCGGAAACCTGAACGTGTATCAGTTTATCCCCAACGGTATTGATAGCTTCCCGAATGTTCTTTTCCTCAATGGTCATATGAAAACCATCCAAAAGTACCTTTGCATTGCTTTCATTGATATCATTTGTTAGCCGAACTACATCTGCGGCGGTATTCACCATGTCCGACTCAAAACGGTTGAGTGGTTCCAAAGCAATGTTCTGTCCCTGATTTTTAGCAATCTCACAAACCCTTCTTAGGTTTTTAACCGCTAATTCCCATTCCGCCTTTCGCTTTTCTTCAGGTATCATTCTGGCCTTACCGACCATACTATACATAGGTCCGGCAAGAAAATCTACCTCCAACAGGTTGCAGAGTTCAAAACACTGCTCAACATATGTAAAACAATTCTGATGCAGGGTCTCGTCTTCACTAGTCAGGTCTTTGGTGGGTCCAAAAACCCCACAAACTGAGGGTTCCAAACCATTTTTCTGTAATTCTTCCTTTACTACTTTCCCATCGATCAAACTAGGATTCTCTACCGGTATTTCCACCAAATCATATCCCAATTCTTTTATTTTAGGAAATAGGGCAACCGATTCCGTAGTAAAAGGGGATTGCCATAACCAAGTACTCACCCCAAATTTGTATGCGTTTGACACGTTTATATTTTTTAATTCGTATTTATCAATTGGCAACTACCTTCATCACTCCTTGCATGATTCTCCAATGCCCGGGGAAGGTACAGATATAAGGATACTCCCCAGGTTCTGACGGCGCTGTGAATTTTAAGGAAACCTTCTCTTCAGGATTTATCAAGGCAGTGGCAAATAGCACTTCAGACATTTCAGGTACATAGTTTTTTGAAGCCCCGTCAGGGTCTGCCGCCATTTTATCAGCCGCAGCTCCTACCTTGTCCTTAGTTCCCGGTTTTACGATAACCAAGTTATGCTGCATAAAATCAACATTGTCCAGCACCAGCTCTACTTTTTCACCGGCACCAACTACAAATTCGGTCAAATCAAACTTCATTTCATTTTTGACCACTTTCATGTTGATGACTACTCTGTCCGAATCATCTTCCTCTTCTCCCGAGCCATTAGCCGTACCCTCGGAAGCATAATTTTTCACAAACACTTCCGCAATTGTACTGCCTCCAAAAGAATTTTTCGCACTTTCCGAAAAATCGGTTTCTACCTCATACTTCCAAGTGCCCGCAAGCGGCAAATTCTTTTTATCGGAACGCAGATATAACTGATCTGGTTTCCCATAAACACCACCGCCGCCACCTGTATCCTCTACACGTATGGCCAAAACATTTTTTCCTTTTTTGAACAGGGAATTATCTATCTGGTAATACCTGTTTCTATCATATTCTCCTTCGGTAACCCCTATTTGCGTTCCGTTTAAATAGACAATATCAGAATCGTCAATAGGCCCCAAGGAAATATAGGTTCTTCCTACGGGATCAAATTCAAATGACTTTCTAAACCAAATGATTCCGTCTATGTTCAAACCGGCATCTTCAATGAATTGTGGCAATTCCATAGTTTTCCAATTGCTATCATCATAGTCATGCGCCTCACGCTTGGCCACTTCCACTTTTTCCACGCTAAAATTGGGATTATCCGCAAAGTAGGCCGAGTTAAATCCTTCCACATGTTTGGCCGCAGCCGCATAAACTGCCTTGGACAACCAACTGTCTTCCAAAATAGTGTCGTCCTCACTTAAATCGAACAATAGTTTTCCAATCGCATCGGAAGGTCCTCTTTCCGCCAAATAAAGGATGGCCGCCATGCGCACAGAGGCATCCTTGTCATACAGAACTTTTGATTCTTCTACAACCTTATCTGAAGCTTCTGTTCTTGGCAACATTTGTAACGCCGCCTTACGAACCGCTGCCGATGGATGACGAAGCGCTCCTTGCACTACTTCCCTGGCTTCTTTATTGGCATCAAGGGACACAAGACCATCAATAGTCCAAAGTGCATGAAAAGCTCCAAAATTCATTCCCGTTTCATCTTGTGATCGGTTTTGAGCTAATTCAAAAAGCTCCGGAAGTATTTCGGTATTACCGGTTTCTACCAATAAACGCTGGGCCGTCATTCTCCAGAACATATTCGTATTTTGCAACTGCTCCAATAGTTCATCTGAATCTGAAGCATCTAAAACCAAACTTTCCATTTGCTCCTCACCCTTGGGAACAATTCTCCAGATACGACCTCTAGATTTGTCACGTAAGGGGTTAACATAAGCATTTCCATCACCATTCTCAGCTTTGTAACCGCCTCTTTCCTCACTTGGGGTTGGGTTGTGTTGAATAATGAAATTATACCAATCTGCTACCCAAACATTACCATCCGGACCTACTTTTGCCTCTACCGGTGACACCCACTCATCTGAACTTGCGAACAGGTTACCACCGTCCGCTTCCTCATATCCAGCACCTACTTTTTTAATTTTGTTGATGTGGACCAAATTTCCGGTGGGTTCACATACAAAGGCCATTTTATTCCAATACTTGCTAGGATAGTTTCTTGCCGTATAAAAATGGTGCCCTGCAGCAGCCGTAAATCCTCCAAAGACATCTACCTGCCGTATATTATCGGTTATAGGCTGCATGGCATAGTGACCATCTATTTTTAGACTTCCGGTTGCGGGAATTCCTTTTATGTCATCCATAAGAGCGTTGGGTATACCAACATAAACACTATGGGTATTGTTGGCGGTGGACGCAAAGATTGAATTGTCTTCCGTAAGTCCCAAGCCCCAAGTATTGTTGCTGGTATTGGTTAATACCTCAAAAGTTTCCTTTTTAGGGTGGAATCTGTATACATTTTGATTGAACTTAAAATCATCACCAAAAATTTGACCTTCAAACCCGGAATACCCAACTACCCCATACAATTGATTATCTATTCCGTATTGTAAATTGGATGGTCCGGCATGGGTATCAAACGTGCCCCAGCCGTCTATCATTACTTCACGAACATCTGCTTTGTCATCCCCATCGGTGTCTTTTAAGAACAAGAAATGAGGTGCCTGAGAGACTACTATTCCGCCATCATAAAATGAAAAACTAGTAGGAATATTGAGGTTTTCGGCAAAAATGGTAAACTTATCGGCCTTTCCATCGCCATCGGTATCCTCGCAAATTTTAATCCTATCATCGCCCACTCCGTTGTCATTTCTTACCGTATTGGGATAATCCACGGTTTCAATGACCCAGAGTCTGCCTTTTTCATCCCAATTAATGGCTATGGGATTGATAATATCCGGTTCTGAAGCAAAAAGCTCCAATTTAAATCCTGCCGGGACTTGGATAAGTTTTTCAGATTCTTCTGGAGATAAAGGCAACTGATATTTAGGAGCTGGGTCTCTTTTTTCATAATTGGGAATATTGGCCCTTTCTTCATATTGAAGCACAGGTATGGTCGATGCAAAAGCTTCCCAATTTTTTTTGGCGGTGTCGTCCACTGCCCATAGAATGCCCTCTTTTACCAACTTTTGAAAACCAGGATGGGTCCATGTGCGCTCATCATGCCCGTATGCGGTATAAAACACTTTTCCCTCTCCATATTTTTTCACCCAAGTCCATGGTTCGTGATGGTCTCCCTCTACTCTCTCCATTAGAACCTCAATATCATCTGCAATCTTATCATGTACATAAGTTTCATCCCAAGTAGAAAATGGCTCTACATTTTGCATTACGGGATGCTCTTTTTTGATAATATCCGTTGTAAATGTCCCTGTACCATGCTCTTTGAACTGGGCTCCTACCATATTAATATAGTCAGGGGAGTTCTTAAAACAGAAACTCGCACAGTGTAAGGGAACAAAAGCGTGCCCCTCTTTTACGTATGAAAGCAAGGCCTCTTCTTGGCTAGGGGTAATTTCTTCATGATTGGCGTAAATGATGAGACCATCGTATAAGGATAGGTTCTCGGCATTTAAATCATTTACATCCTCTGTATAGGTAATATTTATTCCGTCTTTTGTTAATGCAGATGCCAAAATGGGGAAGTATGCCTTTGAATTATGATGTTCTATTTCATGTCCCAAAAAGAGCATTTCTATTCTTCTGGGTTGGTCATCCTTCCAAGACTGCTTTTTTTCTTTGGAACCACAACTTACCAAAATGAGTAAAAAAACAAGGGTTCCAAGCGTTGAGAAATTGAGTTTCATAGGGTGGTAATTTTCAGTTATCAATAATAGTGATAATACACACTTGAAATTTACCCTCTAATATCACATACTGACTGTTTTATATCATAAAAATAGAATTAATGGAATTTTAATGATAATTTAGTTGTTGAACCACAAGAATGCACCTTACACCATATTTTGAAAGCAGCTTTAGAAAAATCGCCCATTCCCGTTTCCCGCGCATATGTTGCCAAACTATTAAACGAGCCCGTTTTTGACCCCCATTGGCACTTTCACAGCGAATACCAAATATTTATGGTCTTAAAAGGGAACGGCACCCGATTTATAGGCGACAGTGTGAAACCTTTTAAAACAGGTGATATCACCTTTACCGGCTCTAACCTGCCGCACCTTTGGCGTAGCGACCAAGAACAGGAACAGGATCAAAACATTGCATGGAGCAAAGGGGTGGTCATCTATTTTAAGGAGGACTTTTTAGGTGATAATTTTCTTAGAACGCAAGAAGCTATAAGACTTAAAAACCTATTTGACAAAAGCTTGCGCGGAATGGAGTTTACAGGACAAACCGCAATGAAGCTTCAAAAAATGATTCTAGAACTGGTAACACTTGAAGGATTGGACGGTATATTACACCTGCTAAATATATTAAAAACCATCAGCCAAACCGAAGATTACAATTTATTGGCTAGCCCTGGTTATACCAACACACTTAGAGAGGCAGACACAGAACGTATGTATATGGTGTACGCCTACGTGATGAAAAATTTTAAAAATAAAATCGCCCTTTCAAAAGTAGCGGAAATGACCAATATGACACCCACATCGTTCAGCAGATATTTTAAAGTGCATGCCAACAAATCATTTACCCAATTTGTAAGTGAAATTAGAATAGGACACGCTTGTAAACTTTTGATCGAGAAAAAGAAAAATATTTCCTCTGCCTGTTATGAGAGTGGATTTCAAACCCTGAGCAATTTTAACAAGCAATTCAAGACCATCACCAAGAGGACTCCAAGGCAATACAAAAGTGAATACGGATTGTAAGAAAGCAGCACGCAATAAAATCATGTTTAGTTAATGAAATCAGCTAATTTTGCGGCATGTTAAAAACGTTACAAATACGTCTTACCCTTGAGGAAGAAGCCATAGAAGGTCAATTGAAAAGAAGGGCGGCCACCTATTTGGGTCTTAATGAGGCCGAGTTTGAACTGGCCATTCTTAGAAAATCCATAGACGCCCGAAAACCGGAAGTGGTCTTTAACTATAAGTTGGCCGCATACGTGGGGGAAAATGCTCCTAAAACCGATTATACCTTTAACTATAAAGATGTTTCCAACGCTCCTAAAGTACACATCATAGGATTTGGGCCTGCCGGTATGTGGGCCGCATTGCGGTGTTTGGAACTTGGTTATAAACCTATTGTTTTTGAAAGGGGAAAAGATGTACGGGAACGTAGACGGGACCTAAGGGCCATTAATCAACAACATACCGTTAATGAAAACTCCAATTATTGCTTTGGAGAAGGCGGAGCGGGAACTTACTCAGATGGTAAACTATACACCCGAAGCCTAAAAAGAGGCGATGTAAAAAGAATCTTCCACAGTTTGGTGCATCACGGTGCCACGGAACAGATCTTAATTGATGCCCACCCCCATATTGGCACCAACAAGCTTCCAAAAGTGGTAAAAAACATTAGGGAGACCATACTTAAATATGGCGGGGAAGTCCATTTCAATATACAACTGACGGACTTAATTATAAAAAATAAAAGCATTCAAGCGATTGTACTCAATAACTCTGAGGAACTTCCGGTGCAGCGGGTTATTTTGGCCACGGGACATTCGGCAAGGGATGTTTTTCAACTTTTGGACAAGAAAAAAATCGACATTCAGGCCAAATCCTTTGCCATGGGCGTAAGGGCAGAACACCCTCAGCACATTATCGATTCCATTCAATACCATTGTGATGGAAACCGAAATGAATTGCTTCCTGCTGCATCGTACAGTTTGGTGCATCAAGTTAAAGGTAGGGGCGTTTATTCCTTTTGCATGTGCCCTGGAGGATTTATAGTTCCCGCGGCAACTGCACCGGGTGAGGTGGTTGTTAATGGCATGTCTCCCTCCAAAAGAAATAATAAATACGCCAATTCCGGTATCGTCGTTGAAATCAATATAGATGAAGATTTAAAACGATACGAAAAATTTGGTGCTTTAAGAGGGTTGGAATTTCAAAAGGATTTGGAACGGCTAGCCTTTACAGCCGGTGGAAGAACGCAAACAGCACCTTCTCAACGAATGACGGATTTTGTGGAAGGCAAGCTTTCCGAAACCTTAAACGATACTTCCTATCAACCAGGGTTACAAAGTGCCCCGCTCCATTCCTTGCTTCACAAACAGATCGGCAGTAGACTACGAAAAGGATTTGAAGAATTTGGCAAAAAAATGAAAGGCTACTATACCGAGGAAGCCAATATAGTAGGTGTAGAATCACGTACCTCTTCGCCAGTTACCATCCCTAGAAACGATAAATTGGAGCATCCCACCATTAAAGGTCTGTTCCCTTGTGGGGAAGGAGGCGGCTATGCCGGAGGTATCGTTTCCGCTGCCATGGATGGTGAACGTTGCGCAGAGGCCGCCATTATTGGATTGTAATTTATTTCTACCACTTGGTTAAATAAGCGTACCTTCGCGCCTTATTTTCAAGTATGAACTTTAAAGACCTTGGCCTCGCCCAACCTATTTTAAAAGCCCTTGATGCAGAAGGGTATACAACTCCTACCCCCATCCAAGAACAAGCCATTCCCATTTTGTTAAAGGGAAAGGACTTATTGGGAGTAGCCCAAACGGGTACAGGTAAAACCGCCGCTTTTAGTATTCCTATTA
Source organism: Cytophaga sp. FL35 (assembly GCF_014349235.1). Lineage (GTDB taxonomy): Bacteria > Bacteroidota > Bacteroidia > Flavobacteriales > Flavobacteriaceae > Euzebyella. Next base: position 63,051 of record NZ_JACSOH010000001.1, read on the forward strand.
TCCAGTTGCTTTTAGAAGAAAAAGAAGCATCTAACTCCTATAAAAAAGTAAAGGCACTGATTGTTACCCCTACAAGGGAATTGGCCCTTCAAATTGGAGAAAGTATTACAGCCTATTCGAGGTTTACCGGATTAAAAAACGCGGTCATCTTTGGCGGGGTAAAGCAAGGAAAGCAGGTAAAAGCATTGGAAAAAGGGGTGGACATCCTAGTTGCGACCCCTGGTAGGTTGTTGGACTTGATGGGACAAGGCTTTGTATCTTTTAAAGACTTGGAATATGTAGTCTTAGATGAAGCCGACCAAATGTTGGATATGGGCTTCATTCATGATATTAAAAAAATAATCGCAGCATTACCCCCAAAACGCCAGTCGCTCTTTTTTTCGGCTACCATGCCCAAGGACATCGTGGAATTGTCCAAAAAAATGTTGGGAGATTTTGAGAGGGTCACCATAAGGCCACAGCAAGCCACTGCCGAGCGCGTAGAACAGGGTGTTTACTACGTAAGTAAAAGAAATAAGACCCGTTTACTGATTCATTTATTAAGGGAACGACCTAAAGATTCTACATTGGTATTCTCCCGAACCAAACACGGAGCCAATAAAATTGTAAAAAAATTAGACCAGGCAGGAATCAAGGCCGCGGCCATTCACGGGAATAAATCGCAAACGGCCAGACAAAATGCACTTGGTGCATTCAAAGATGGTAAATTGAAAGTATTGGTGGCAACGGATATTGCCGCGAGGGGCATTGATGTGGAAGAATTGGCCTTGGTCATTAATTTTGATTTACCCAATGTACCGGAAACCTATGTGCACCGTATTGGCCGAACCGGACGAGCCAGCGCCAGTGGTATTGCCCTATCATTCTGTGATAAGGATGAGCGACCCTATTTAAAGGATATAGAAATGTTGATCAAACAACGTGTACCTTTAATGCCGGAACATCAATTTGTTGATGATGAGCCGGAGCAGGAAAAAACTCCTGAAAAAAAACCCGCCAACAACCCCAATCCCGCAAAAAGAGGTCAGGGCCAGCGCCGAAGAAATTCAAATTATAGAGGTAGAAATAAAAATCGCAGAAATAGAAGGCAGGGAGGTAATTCTAAAGACAAAAATTAATTCTTAGACTATAACCGCTGTTCTTGAGTATCTGCTTTTCCATATTCGTTTTTATAGATTTTCACTATTATTAGGAACAAGCTTATTAATAATGGTCCGAATATAAGTCCGATAAACCCAAATAGCGGAACCCCCACAATGACACCGATAAGCGTAATCAAGGGGTGTACATCATCCAATTTCTGTAAAATGTAAAGTCGGATAATATTATCCGTTGAGCCCACCACAATTAATCCGTACAGGAGAATTCCCCATGCCTGAACATCATTTCCGCTGGCCAGGGTAAGAATAAAAACGGGCAGAATACCTACCAAAGTACCTATAAAGGGAATCATGGAGCCAACAGCCACTATGGCGAACCAAAAGAAAGGATTATCAATACCAAAAATAAAGAATCCGATTAGGGCTACAATTCCCTGGGCCACAGCTACTAAAGGAATACCTAATGCATTGGAACGTACCATTGCCTGTACTTCCTTACCAATTATTCGTAAGTTCATTTTACTAATGGGGATATATTCAAACAACGACTCTTTTAATTCCTTTCTATTGGTCAACATATAGTACAACAAAAAGTACATGATAGCTATAGAAATAAACAGGTTAAAGGTGCTGCCCGCAAAAGCGGAAACACTTTCCGTTAACCAAGCAGATGCCCCAGATGGGTCAATCTGCGAGGTTAAATCATAGTCCACCGTTTTTTCGACAACGAAAAGTTGGTCTTTGACAATTTCAATAACACTTTCAGATTTTTCTACGGCCTTGCCCATTTTACTTCCCAACATGGCAATAAGACCTCCAACAGGAATTAATATACCAATGAAAGAAAGCACCATTAATAAACCCGCAGCAATATTGGGGTTCCACCCTTTTTTAATCAGTTTGATCATCCACTTCCTAAAAATGACGTAAAGCGTAACCGCTCCAAGAACTCCTGTTAAATAAGGTACAATTTCCCAAAAAATAAGACCTCCAATTACTAATATGAGAAGAAGGACAAATATTTGTCTTATGATATTTGGGTGAATTGATTTCATAAACTAAGGATATATTGGTTGCTTTTTGCTGGCCGAAATGTATACGCTACTGATGAAAACCCCTATCCTTTACACACCTATTTTTGACTGTATCCGAACGAACTTTAAAAAAAAGTAAAGTCAAGATTTTAACTTTTAATTGAATATTCTTTTGATAGGGAAATTGCTAAATTGCCAGTTATCAAACTATCATTTCCTAAAATGAAAAAGAACCTATTACTTTCCAGTCTTCTATTTCTTGCCTTTGCATGCGCTTTTGCCCAAAGTCCAACTGTGATGACCTACAATATAAAGTATGATAATAAGGAGGATCAGGTCAACAATTGGAATTTTAGAAAAGAGGCCATGGTAGATTTGATTCACAATCAGCGACCTGATGTTATAGGTATGCAAGAAGTACTTCACAGGCAATTAGAATTTTTGGATAAGGGTTTGGATAATTACGCCTATGTAGGAGTGGGCAGGGATGATGGAAAGGAAAAGGGTGAGTACTCCCCTATCTTTTACAACTCCAGCGAATATGAGGTTTTGGAATCCAACACGTTTTGGTTGTCCAGATCACCTGAAAAAGTTTCCGTAGGTTGGGATGCTTCCATGGAAAGAATTTGCACCTATGCAAGATTTAGAGAAAAAAAGAGCCAAAAAGAATTTTGGATGTTCAATACGCATTTTGACCATAGGGGCGATAAGGCACGGAAAAAATCCGTTCGCTTAATCCTTAAAAAGATTGATGAAATAAATTCTGAAAATCTACCGGTAGTATTGACCGGAGACCTTAACCTGCTACCGGAGCAAGCGCCCATTCAGTATTTGAGCAAGAGAATGAGCGACGGTCTGGAAACTTCCAGAAAAAAGAATGAAGGTCCGCATGGCACTTTTAACGGATTTAATCTGGAGGACCCCATAAGCAATAGAATAGACTATATTTTTACCCGAGGCTTTTCTGTTAACAATTACCAGCACATAGACGAACGATTGGAGAATGATAACCATATATCCGATCATTTACCAGTAGTTGCTGAGTTGGTAAGGTAACTATTATTTAGAAATAGATTGGCCGATGGACAGCAGGCTTTGGTGCACAAAGGCCCTTTGTTCTTTAAACTTAATATGTACCCAGTTACCTGAAAAACCCAACACCTGAAGGGAGTCCTTTAATCTAACCTCACCTATTTTGCTATATGCCGTAGCAGGCCCTTGCCTTATATTGGCTCTGGATGCCGCAATTACGGCCCATTTTCCATTAGGACTACTTTTAAGTTCAGTGTTAAGAGGTCGTTCTCTCATTTTTACGAAAGGCAAAGGATCAATTGCCCCTTTGTAACCGTCATAAATACCAAAGTGTAAATGAGGCGCGGTAGTTCTAGCATTTCCTGTATTCCCTACCAAACCTAGGGTATCTCCTACTTTTAATTTCTGACCCGTCTTAACAAGAATACTATCTAAATGGGCATAATACAGCGAAAGGCCCAAAAAACCTGTTCGTTGCCATACCTGTTTACCTCCAAGGCCTTTATTCGTCACAGAACTTACCCTACCCGAGGTCACTGCCAAAACTGGTGTTCCTCGTTCCGCAAAAACATCGATTCCCTCGTGGGACCTTCTTCCTCCGTCCCTGCTAGCTCCCCAAAAACTTATAATCGCCTTATTACTCTTTCCAAGAACAGGAAAAGCAAAAGATGGCTCCGTATATAATTCCAACTGAAAGGGTGCTGTTCCATAGATTTCTGGCTGTACAACTAGTTTATAAATGCCATTTTTTTCCACTTTATAGGACAAATTACGCTCTCCGCTTTCGTTGGATAGGATGGAATTAAAATTTTCATCTTTTTCAAAAAGGTTGATAAAAATTTTTTTATCCAGGGTATCTGTCAGAACCTTAATGTTCAAAATTTCCCCTTTTTGCAACTCAAGTTTGTAGCTTCGAGCAACGGTACTTTTAGTATAAAAATATCCGTTCTCCACATACGGTAACGGTACTTCTAAACTATCTAAAAGACTGCGTTCAAAATCATTTTTCCAACTTGTAAATAAAAGGCTGTCCCTTTGTAAATTCCTTTCATATAATTCGCGTGCCGTTGATTGTGTGATTATATCGGTAACCTTTCTAACTTGATTACATCCCAGTATCAAACAACAGAAAATAACCACAAATAATGACTTTAACCCCATACTACCGAAAGAACAAAAATGAAAAAGCCAAGTGTAGACTTGGCTTTTTCAAATTATCAATTTTTACTTGCTTATAAAGTCTATAAGTAGCTCATTTAACTCTTCGGCATGAGTAATGTTAAGACCATGTGGTGCACCTTTTATAATCTTATAAGTATTGTCTCTTATACCTTTTGCCGCCTGCTCTGCAGAGGTAGCAATAGGGACCGTCTCATCCGCATCTCCATGTACAATGAGGGTGGGCAAATCTATATTTTTAAGTTCTTCCCTAAAATCTGTATGCATCCAAGCAAGGGCCGTCTGGATGGTGGCCCTGGGAGAGGCGTGACTGGCAATTATAAAATCATAGTCTAACTGTGCTTGGCTAACTTTATCCTTATTACTATCATAGTTATAAAATCCTCTGTGAAAGTCTTTTAAAAAGCCTACACGATCACTTTGCAGTGCATTTTTTATGTCATCCAAAGCCGTTTCGGGCACCCCGTCCGGATTATCATCTTTCTCCTTGACCAAAGGAATAATTGAACTTATCAAGGCCGCTTTGGAAATTTTATTCGACCCATAATCGGTTAAATATCTAACTACCTCACCTCCGCCCATGGAAAACCCCACGATAATGGCATCCTCAAGCTTGAGACCTTCAATTATAGTATGCAGGTCGCTAGCTAAGGACGAATAGTCATATCCATCCCATGAAACAGAGGAAATTCCAAACCCTCTACGATCATAAGTGATACACCTGTATCCAGATTCTACTATTTTCCAAACCTGTTGTTCCCAAGATTTGCTGCTTAATGGCCAACCATGAATTAAAATTACCGGTTGCCCTTCACCGTGATCCTCATAAAATATATCTACGGATTCTTTTCCTGTTGTATTTGTTATAAATGGCATATAAATTAATTTTTAGTTCAAGCGAAATGTAGGACCATTTAAACCCAATCATTAATGCAAAACATAAACTTGTTGCTTTGAACAAAGATTTAAGTTAGCTTTAAGTATATGGCGTACGATAGTTATATGGCCGATAGGCTACGGAATTTATTAAGGGAAAAATCCATCTATTTTGAAGAAAAGAAAATGATGGGGGGACTTTGTTTTATGGTCGATGAGAAAATGTGCTTCGGTCTCATTAGCGATAAATATGCTGATACGCCCCTATTGATGTGCCGAGTAGGACCCGAAAATTATGAGAGAGCCCTGCAAAAGCCACATTGTTCCGAAATGAACTTTACCGGACGTGCGATGAAAGGCTTTGTTTTTGTTTCCGCCGAAGGCTTGGATACCGAACAAGATTTGGAAGAGTGGGTTCAGTTTTGTTTGGACTACAACCCTATAGCCAAGAAAAGTAAAAAGAGAAAATGAAGAACCCTTCCGTTGGAAGGGTTCTTGGTAGAAATTAACTATCTTTTAATGATTGCATATCAATTACAAATCGGTATTTCACATCGGACTTTACCAATCTATCATAGGCTTCATTAATATTCTGGATATTGATCATTTCAATCTCAGAGACTACATCGTTCTCCCCGCAAAAATCGAGCATTTCTTGGGTCTCTTTAATACCACCGATCATAGAACCTGCTATTCGCTTTCTTCCCATAATGATTCCGCCACCATGCAATGACTCAAGTGGTTCTACAGCTCCGACAAGCACCATGGTCGCATCTCTTTTTAATAGAGATACATAAGGATTCATATCATGGCCCACCGGAATAGTGTTCAATAAGAAATCAAAAGAACCGGCATGTTCTTTCATTTGTTTCTCATCTTTAGAAATTAAAACCTCATCTGCGCCTAGTTTTTTTGCGTCCTCACTTTTATTGGGAGATGTGGTTATCATTACGGTATGTGCTCCCATGGCATGGGCAAATTTGATACCCATGTGACCCAATCCTCCCAGACCGATCACGCCAACCTTATCCCCTTTTTTTACATTCCAGTGAGACAAAGGAGACCAAGTGGTAATTCCGGCGCAAAGCAAAGGTGCAGCTGCCTTGGGGTCTAGATTTTTCGGTATATGAAGTACGAAATTTTGGTCTACCACTATTTTTTCGGAATAGCCCCCAAAAGTATGTCCTCCCAGATGTTTGTCCGGTCCATTATAAGTCATCACAGCACCTTTTTCACAATACTGTTCCAAATCATCCTTGCAAGCACTGCATGTCTGGCAAGAGTCGACCATACAACCAACCCCGACCATATCATTTACTTTAAAATTTTCTACGTTTTCACCTACTGACACTACTTTTCCTATAATTTCATGCCCAGGAACTACCGGATATTTAGAGTTTTTCCAGTCATTTCGCACTTGGTGTAAATCGCTATGGCACACGCCACAATACAATATCTCAATTTCTACATCTTCTGGAGTAGGTTTTCTTCTATTGATTACGAATGGTTCTAAATCTGCCTCTTTTGATGAGGCAGCATATGCTTTAGTTTCTTTTGACATACATTTAATTTTTGAACAATCTAGGTTATTAAAAAATTTGCTAGTTGTTCAATTCAATAAATTATTGAACAAAAAGCCCCACCAAATGGCGGGGCTTGTATAAATCTTTAAACTTTAGTGCATTAAATTTCCTCGGCCAACCAAGCTTTCATCATCCAAACCGTTTTCTCTTGTTCCGTGATAAAATCACTCATCATCGCATTGGTACCTTCATCCCCGGATTTATCCGTAGCATCTAAGATACGCCTTTCAATAACCAATAATTCCTTTAGGGAATCCACTATCAATCTAATAGAATCCTCGTCATTAGAGACATTCTTTCCCACCGGTACCTTGGATGTTTTGATATAGTCCTCAAAAGTATGTAGTGGTACGCCTCCCAAAGTTAGAATACGCTCTGCAATCATATCTACCTTTTCATTGGCATCATCATATAGTTCCTCGAATTTTGGATGCAGTTCAAAAAAACGCTTCCCTTTAACGTTCCAATGTATACCTCTTAAATTCTGATAATATCTTTGGAAATTGGCTAAAAGTTCATTTAAATCCTCGCTTACTGTTTTAGAATCTTTTTCACTTAATCCTATGCTATTCAATTTCATTTCGTTTCTATATTTTTGATTACACCATAAAATTATAAAATATCAGAGGCTTACATAATAAGTTTTATTGATAGTTTTTATAACTTTATCGCTTTAATTTATTTACAATGACAATAACGCAATTGCAATATGTTTTGGCGGTCGCAGAACATAAAAATTTTACCTTGGCTGCTCAAAAGAGCTTTGTTACCCAACCTACTCTGAGTATGCAGGTACAAAAATTGGAGGATGAACTTGATATACTCATTTTTGACCGAAGCAAAAAACCGATTACCATTACTGAGGTGGGAAAAAAAATTGTAAACCAAGCTAAGAATATTGTCAATGAGGCCAACCGTATTCAGGACATTGTAGACCAAGAAAAAGGATTTATTGGCGGGGATTATATGCTGGGTATTATACCCACTGTAATGCCCACCCTACTGCCCATGTTCCTTAAGACCTTTATAAAAAGATATCCAAAGGTCAATCTTATTATTAAGGAACAAAGCACGGAAAATCTCATTAAAAATCTTCAAGACGGTCATTTAGATGCAGGAATAGCCGCCACACCATTGGAAATTGAATATTTAAAGGAACGCCCGTTGTACTATGAACCTTTTGTGGGTTATGTACCTCCCGGACATAGACTTTATCAGCAACCAAAACTTAAACCCGAAGATTTGGATATACAAGATGTTCTTCTATTGCAAGACGGCCATTGTTTTAGGGATGGAGTTATCAATCTTTGCAAGGCGCCTAGAAATTTTCAGGAAGAACATTTTAGATTGCAGAGTGGTAGTTTTGAAACTTTGGTCAACTTAGCGGATGAGGATTTGGGAATGACTTTACTACCCTACCTCAACACTTTGGAGTTGGATGAGCATAAAAAAGAAAAATTAAAATACTTTGAAGCCCCTTCTCCTGCCAGGGAAGTGAGTCTTATCTACCATAAAAGCGAATTGAAAATTCAAATTACAGAAGCCCTACGTGACGTAATACTAGGCATTGTGAGAGGTGCCATTGCCTTTCAAGATGTAAAAATTGTAAGCCCCTTAAATAAAAAAGCTTGAATTGTACAAAAGCAAATCGCCCTCCAAAATGTGGAGGGCGATTTGCTTTTATGCCTTTAGATAAATTAAACTTTGTTGTAATTCTGGCTTATCAGTTAAATATTGCTGTAACCATATTTTTAGCTCTTCCACTTCCTCTGGCAGTAATCTCTCTACCGCCTTTTTAAGCTCTTTTAAAAACAACCTAGAATCGAAACTAACTTTTTTCAATACAGTTTTAGTGTACTCTAGCATACCTTTTGCCATTGATTATTTATTTAGTTAATTGTTCTTTGGGGACCTTTTTGGTCAACCTAAAGTTAAACATTAAACCTCCTCTATTAGTGTAATTCCGTTGTTAAATCTTAGCCAATTTCTTGTTAAATAGCCTATTTTTGGGGTGCCAAACAAATCTATATGTATAGAATATTTCTTTCCGCCCTCCTTGTAGCCTTACTTTCTGCATGTGCCAGTAGTTCCAAGATCATCAACAAAACTTCTAAAGAATTATTACAAACGGAGTTTTACGATAATCATTTTACCGGCATGCTAATTATTGATCCTTCCTCCAATGATACCCTTTTGGACTACGATAGCGAGAAATATTTTATACCCGCAAGCAACACTAAAATTTTTAGCCTCTATACTTCTTTGAAAATGTTACCGGATAGTATTCCGGCATTCTCGTACATCAAAGAAAATGATACTACGTACATTCAAGGTACCGGCGATCCCACCTTATTTCATCCATATTTCAATAGTGACAAAGTGGTTAAATTTCTAAAAAACCAGTCCAACCTAAAATTTAAAATAAACAATCTGAAGGATGAAAAATTAGGACCGGGTTGGTCATGTGGCGATTACCAATATTACTATCAAGTTGAGCGAAGCGCTTTACCCCTTTACGGAAATGTCTTAACAGTTACCAATAGTACGGAACCTAAGGTACAGCCTTCCGTCTTTAAGGATAGTATTATCGCTATTAATTCCCGTGATAACCGAGAGCAGGAAAAGAATATCTTCTACTTTGACTCCAATAGGAAAGACACTTTAGAAGTTCCTTTTAGAACCAGTGAACTGCTTTCCAAATCTATTCTGGAATCTGAGTTGGGAAAAGAAATTATGGTAGGGAATGATTTTCCTCTCGGGACAAAATCAGTTTTTTATAGCATGCCCAAAGATACCGTGCTTAAGAGGATGATGCATGTTAGCGACAATTTTATAGCAGACCAACTACTCATCTTAGCTTCTTCTACCCTGTCTGATACGCTCAGCATTCATATGGCTCAAAAATATATGCTTGAAAATTATTTAAATGATTTAAAGCAAGAACCTAGGTGGGTAGATGGTTCGGGGCTCTCGAGATATAATCTCATAAGCCCAAAATCAATCGTTCATGTTTTGCATAAAATGTACAGGGAAATAGAAATGGAGCGACTATTAAGCTTCTTTCCGGCTGGAGGAGCTTCTGGAACTTTGAAAAGTTGGTACCCTGGCGACCCAGAACCGTATGTTTACGCCAAAACCGGAAGTCTGAGCAATAACCATTGCCTGAGCGGCTTTATAAAAACAAAATCTGGCAAGACCCTAATTTTCAGCTTTATGAACAATCATTTCAGGAAGCCTTCATCCGACGTCAAAAAACGTATGCAGATGATTCTGGAAAACGTAAGGGATACTTATTAACCTTTTTATTCATCTATAAGTCCATGTATTTTAGCATACTGCAAAAGCATAATGGATTTGGAGTCTTTAATCTCCCCACTTGAAATCATGGACATCGCAGTTGAAAACGGCATTTCAAGAACTTCTATATTTTCGGTTTCATCTGCTGCACCGCCGCCTTCGTTCACTTTCATACGGGCCTCATATTCGCCCACGAAAAAATGAAGGATTTCCGTTACCGAACCGGGAGACATATAACTTTCAAAGACTTTTCTAACCTTATCTATTTGATATCCGGTTTCTTCCTCTACCTCTTTCTTAATGCATTCTTCTGGGTTCAAACCGTCTAACAGTCCTGCGCATACTTCCACCATCATGCCGTCTTCGTTACCGTTCACGTAAGTAGGCATTCTAAACTGTTTGGTCAACACTACGGTCCCTTTCTTTTTGTTATATAACAAAATAGCAGCTCCGTTACCCCGGTCATACGCTTCACGCTCTTGGATCTCCCACAAGCCGTCATCTTTTTGATATTCGTAGGTGTATTTATTTAAGGTATACCAGTTGTCTGATAGTACTTCCTTGGTAATATTCTTTATTCGGGAATTGTTCATCTAGGCTATTTACAAACTCCATTTATTCCCCACTTCGGATAGGGGCTTACAAGGTTCATACACCCCTGGGACAGGGTCATAACTCAATACATTTTCGCCAATTTCTTGGGAGGTGGTATAGGCCCAAATAGCCATTGATTTCATTGACCTATAAAAGCCAATAGGCTGTTGGTCACCAACGGAGGTTCCCCATATTCCAGGGTTGAATTTCCCAGAGTTGGCTTCTTGTTCCTTCAAAAAGGCCATTTTGTTATCGTCATTTAAATCTGCAAAATTAGAGCCATAAGCCTTGGTACTCTGTTGGTTAAAAGCAAGAATATCCGCTCTCATTGCCTTTTGTCCTTCTTCATCATAGGTATGTGCTATGACCTTATCAATAAACATATCCGCTTTTACATCTAGAGCACCAGGAGTTTGGGTTCTGGGCAAAATGGTATCTAAAAGAGATGAAATGGTTACCGCTTCATTTTGGGTTAAAAATTCAGGCTGCCAGTCTACTCTTTTTTCTTCTTTACAAGCTTGAAACAAGGAAAATAAGGTTGGGGTCAACACTGTAGCCCCCGCCAATAATCCCGTTCTTTTTAATGCTTTTCTCCTATCCATAACCTATAAATTCATTTTTTTCAATTCTGATACCGCATGGTCTGCCGCCCGGGCCGTAATAGCCATATAAGTAAGTGAAGGATTCACGCATGATGAAGATGTCATACAAGCTCCATCCGTTACAAAAACATTATTGGCCCCATGTACTTGGTTAAACTCATTTAAAACAGAAGTTTTTGGGTCGCGGCCCATTCTGGCCGTACCCATTTCATGCACACCATATCCTGGCGGATGTTCCTTGTCAAAACCTAATACATCCTTGACGCCTGCTTTTTCAAGCATTTCCACAGCATCTTCCTGAATTTGTTTATTGAGTGCCTTTTCGTTCTCCTTAAATTCAGCATCTATAGTAAGCGTAGGTTGTCCCCATTTATCCAATACATCCTTGTTAAGGGAAATTTTGTTCTCATGGTATGGTAGGCATTCCGCAAAACCGGTAATGAAAAACTCCCACGGACCTGGTTTTAGAAGTCCGTCTTTAAAGTCGGCACCAAACTCTTCCTTATTGGCAGCATTACCCCCTCTATAGGCTCCTCCCTGATACCCAAATCCTCTTAAAAATTTGTCCGATTTACTATTTTCGTCAATATTCCAATAGCGAGGGATGTAAATTCCGTTGGGTCTTCGTCCTTTATAATAGGTATCTTCAAAACCTTCCACTTTTCCAATAGCCCCAACTCTATAGGTATGGTCCATTAGGTTATGGCCCAATTCTCCACTATCATTTCCCAAACCGTTTTCAAACCTTTTGGAAACGGAGTTCATTAAAATATGGGCTGTACTAAGTGCAGAAGCGTTTACGAAAATGATTTTTGCGGAAAACTCCATATCCTCGTTTGATTCCGCATCAATAATTCTCACGCCCGTTGCTTTTCCTTTCTTGTCATCATATAGAACCGATTGTACAATCGAGAAAGGCCTAATGGTAAGATTTCCGGTTGCATTGGCCGCTGGCAAGGTAACCGCATTACTACTAAAATAGGCACCAAACGGACACCCACGGCTACATCTGTTCCTATACTGGCATTGCCCCCTTCCATTATGAGGTTGTGTTAAATGGGCTACACGACCTATGGTCATGTTTCGTCCGGGAAAGTTCTTTTCAATTCTAGACTTTACGTGTTTCTCAACACAGTTAAGTTCCATGGGAGGTAAAAAATGACTGTCTGGCAATTGCGGAAGTCCCAAGGCCTCTCCACTGATACCCGCAAATTTTTCTACATAAGTGTACCAAGGTTCTAAGTCCTTATATCTTATGGGCCAATCTATTCCGTGTCCATCTTTGGCGTTGGCCTCAAAATCTAAATCGCTCCATCGGTAGGTTTGTTTCCCCCACAATAAGGATTTTCCTCCCATTTGATGCCCTCTAAGCCAAAGAAATGGCTTTTCTTCGGTATAAGGATTTGCTTCGTCATCTGCCCAAAAGTGCTCTGTATCTTGACCTACCCAGCCAGAACGTATATTTTTGTAATGCTTTTTTTTCTGCTCAGGAGTGAGTCCACCTCTATAGTCCATATCCCATGGGTCCAAGTTCATGGTAGGATAATCTATTACGTGTTTCACTAAAGGGCCGCGTTCCAACACCAAGGTTTTTAATCCCTTTTCACAAAGTTCTTTGGCTGCCCATCCTCCGCTAATTCCAGATCCTATGACTATGGCATCATAGGTCATTTCCTTTTTCGCATCAATATTGTAATTGGCCATAAATAATATAAAATTTACCATCCCAAGATAGGGATATTTCAAAGAGCCTACAAAAAAATACGATATCTCAAAAAGTCTTGTACTTCTCCTTTCTCAAGATAATATAGATTCCAAAAGTTGTACCTTTTACTGCTCCAAACTAAACCAAACAAAAATTTCTCATGAAAAATTTTTTTGCTCTATTTTCCGTATTATCCTTTCTTTTTGGATGTAATAGTCCCGCCGATAAAAAAACAAAAGGCGATCTTCCAAGAATCGCCATTGCTGGTATAGGTATTGAATCCAGCACCTTTTCACCAGCTACGACCGATGAGGCAGCTTTTCATGCGCGCATCGGAGATTCTATTTTTGGGCGCTATCATTTTTTTGCAGATACCACGAGTATTCGCCAAAGGGTCGAATGGATACCCACCGTATTGGGAAAATCAATACCGGGAGGTATTGTAACCCGCGAGGCCTACGAATCTTTGGTAGAAAAAACCTTAAAGATGCTTGAGGAAAATGGACCTTATGACGGATTGTTCTTTGATATTCACGGTGCAATGAGTGTGCAAGGAATTTCTGATGCCGAAGGTGACCTCATTAAAAGAATTCGAGAAGTTGTTGGACCGGAAGTCATGATTTCTACCTCTATGGATCTTCATGGCAATGTTTCGTATGATCTTGCCAAACATTCGGATTTAATTACCTGTTATAGAATGGCCCCTCATGAAGATGCCCTAGAATCCAAACTAAGGGCTATCACCAACTTATTAGATCGTTTAGAAAGTGGTAAGGGCAAACCGGCCTACAAAGCGTATGTTCCAGTTCCTATTTTACTTCCAGGGGAAAAAACGAGTACCCGTATAGAACCGGGAAAAAGTCTTTATGCAAAAGTACCGGACGTTGCTGACAAGGAAGGTGTTATTGATGCCGCGATTTGGATCGGTTATGCTTGGGCAGACGAACCTAGAAACCATGCGGTAGTCATGGCATATGGAGATGATGAAGAAGCGGTTAAAAAAGGCGCCGAATATTTGGCTGATTCTTTCTGGAACGTACGCAAACAATTTGAGTTCGTTGCCCCTACCGCCACCTTGGATGAAAGTCTTAAAAAAGCACTTTCAAGTAACAAAAAACCATTTATGATAAGTGATATGGGCGACAACCCAACTGCTGGTGGCGCGGGAGATGTTACGTGGACTTTAAATGAATTATTAAAAAGATCGGAGTTTAAAAGGGAAATCGGCCCCTCCGTTATATATGCTTCTTTGCCCGGACCTGACTTGGTTGAAAAAGCATTGGAAGTGGGTGTTGGTAAAAGAGTCAAGGGGTTGGTAGGTGCCCAGGTTGATGACCGCTTTGCCCCTCCTATTGAATTGGAGGGTATCATTACCGCAATCAAGAAAGGTGACCGAGATGCAGAAGTTGAAGTGGTCGTAAAGGTGGGTAGCATCCATGTTATTGTGACACAAAAACGAAAGCCTTACCACCATAAAAAGGATTTTACGGATTTACAGCTCGACCCGGAAAACACGGATATTGTAGTGGTGAAAATTGGTTATTTGGTACCTGAGCTATATGACATGCGAGGTGATTGGATCATGGCCCTGACTCCTGGTGGAGTAGACCAAGATTTGGAAAGATTAGGCTACCAAAATATTAAGAGACCTATGTTCCCGTTGGATGCGGACATGGAGACTCCTAATCTAAAGGCACAGTTAATTCCGTTGGCCAACCAATAAAAACCTTATTAAAGATAATTGGCATTAAAAGTCTCTTCCAAAAGTGGTTTGGATAAAGGCTTATCAAAATGCCCTTTTACGGAAGGGTGTTCTTTTGCTTTCTTTCGGTCTTTAGAATTGGTAAAGGCCGAAAGAATGTAAACATCTGTGGAAGATTTTCCCTTTGTCATTTTATCAAAATTGGCGAGAAACGTCCAGCCATCCATACCGGGCATAATCAAATCCAAAAGAATGATATCGGGTTTTTCTTCATCACTGTCCAAAGAATCGGAGAAAATTTTTAGTGCCGTTTCCGCACTATCGAAATCGATGACCTTGCAGTTTCCGTTCCATTGCTCTATACCATAACGAGTGGCGAAAAGAGAAACAAAATCATCATCAATGACCCACACTACTAATTGTGTGTTCGTAACCGATTTAGACTTCATGAAAAAAAATCAGGGCTTTAGGGGGTTGATACTGAGATTCGCAGGGTAAATATAGGTAAAAGTGTCAATGGCCTAGTTCTATTTCTCTTCAAATTACCAATTACCTCTATAACGAACAAAATTTTGGTAAATTTAATCAGTAAGATACATCATGCCTTATAAAACCATTTTCTACCCGTCATGAAAAATGCAATACTTTTCATTGTTCTTTTAACAAGTATATTTTCATTTGCCACTGAAAAATGGGATGTTTTTGAAGTGGAATTCAAAGGTCCAGTCACCACTAATCCATTTACCGACGTACAATTGGAAGCGCAATTCAAGCACGGAAATATTAGCTACATAGTCAACGGCTTTTATGATGGCAATGAAACTTATAAAATTAGGTTTAT
Organism: Cytophaga sp. FL35; assembly: GCF_014349235.1. Lineage (GTDB taxonomy): Bacteria > Bacteroidota > Bacteroidia > Flavobacteriales > Flavobacteriaceae > Euzebyella. The sequence continues at coordinate 78,596 of NZ_JACSOH010000001.1, forward strand.
GCCAGAATTTGAAGGAGAATGGACATTTAAAACCCAAAGTAATATAAGCTCTCTTGATAATCAGACAGGAAAATTTATTTGTACCCCAGCCACGGAAGGTAATCGCGGGCCTGTAGTAGTTCGAGATACGTTTCACTTTGCCTATTCAGACGGTACTCCTTTTTATCCTTTAGGAACAACTGCTTATGCTTGGGCACACCAAAACGATAAGTTGATCGAACAAACATTAAATACGCTTTCTGAGCATAGTTTCAATAAGATTAGAATGACAGTAATGCCAAAATACTATGGGCGATATATTTCTAACGAACCTATACATTATCCTTTTGAAAAATCATCCGATTCTACTTGGAACCACAAAAAATTCAATTTGGAGTTTTTCAGGAATATTGAAAGGCGCATTGGACAGCTGAAAGAACTTGGAATTGAAGCAGATGTTATTCTATTCCATCCGTATGACAAATGGGGTTTTAGTAAAGGAACGGTAGAAGAAAACCAGTTGTATCTCAAATACCTCATTGCGCGCATCTCTTCCTATAGTAACGTTTGGTGGAGTATGGCCAACGAGTACGACCTTATGAATAAATCAGAAGAAGAGTGGGAAGTTTATTTTAAAAGCATTCTAAAAAACGACCCGCACCGCCACTTAAAATCCATTCACAACGGGAAAGCTTGGTACAACCACTCAAAACCATGGATTACCCATTTAAGCGTTCAGACGCCCTACTTAGAAAAAACACAACAATGGCGAGAAACTTACCAGAAGCCAGTTATCAATGATGAGTTCGTTTATGAAGGCAATGTACCCTATGACTGGGGCAACTTGACGGCAGAAGAAACGGTGAACCGCTTTTGGATTCTTTATTGTCGCGGTGCATACGCCTCTCACGGAGAAACCTATACCCACAAAGAAAACATTCTTTGGTGGTCTAAAGGAGGGAAATTATACGGTAAAAGCCCGAAGCGGCTAACTTTTTTGCATCAAATTATGAAAGAAGCTCCCGATGTGGTTCATCCCATTCATACAGAATGGAACAAAGAAACGTACTTGTACAACGGTACTGATTACTATCTCCACTACTATGGCAATAGTCAACAAGCAAGCGCCATCTTAAATCTTTCAGAGGGTAAAAAGTATAAGCTTGAGGTAATCGATGCTTGGAATATGACCGTTGTCCCCTTAGGTGGTCATTATTCGGGTAAGGTTGAAATACCACTGCCCCAACGACCTTACATGGCAGTTAGGGCAAAGGTGATTCACTAAAATCGGTTATCGCCACCTACAATATCGCCAAGGGTACCTAAAATGCTTCCTTCTCCCTTATCTTTACCTCCTCTAGGAATAGAAGCCAATACACGACCTGCCAAACGGCTAAAGGGCAAGGATTGTATATAAACGGTTCCGGGGCCACGTAACGTGGCAAAAAATAGACCTTCTCCGCCAAAAACGGTATTTTTGATACCACCTACAAATTCAATATCATAATCCACCTCTTGGGAGAAACCAACGATACAACCGGTATCTACTTTGAGTACTTCACCGGGTGCCAATACTTTTTTAGCCAAGGTACCGCCTGCATGGATAAAAGCAAGGCCATCTCCTTCCAGTTTTTGCATAATAAAACCTTCTCCCCCAAAAAGACCACGGCCCAATTTTCTAGAAAATTCGATACCTACGGATACACCTTTGGCTGCGCATAGAAAAGCATCTTTCTGACATATGAATTTTCCATTTTTCTCGGAAAGGTCTATGGGTACTATTTTACCGGGATAAGGCGATGCAAAACTCACTTGCTTTTTCCCCATTCCAATATTTAAAAAAGCCGTCATAAAAAGACTTTCCCCTGTCAGTATTCGCTTTCCGGCAGAAAAAATCTTACCTAGAACTCCCTTTTCTTGATTGCTTCCATCTCCAAAAATGGTGTCCATTTTAATATCGGAGTCCATCATCATAAAGCTTCCGGCTTCGGCAACCACCGCTTCTTGGGGATCCAGCTCAATTTCTACATATTGCATCTCTTCGCCGTAAATCTGATAGTCTATTTCGTGTGCATTCATTTTTTTGATTGATTTATTGTGATGCTTATTAGTAGTCTAAAATAGTCGGTTTGTTACAAAACAATCCTTATTTTGAACTTTTTACCTTCACCGTCCATTCAAAATTAAAGGTAGATACCACTACCCCATCTTCATTAACCCCTACGGACTTCATCCAAAAGGTTTGTCCTTCCCCAGTCGCTACCGTTTTATCAATGGCCTCTTTTATCAGATGTCCGTCATTGCAGGTAAAGGTGATTCTTCCTGTGGCTTTTTTAGAGAAGTTGGCATTGTTGTTGGCCACTAACATGCTAATTTTTTTTCCGCTTTGCCGTATTTGATTGATAACCATAGCCCCTGTACTGAGCTCGGCCGCCATACCTTGAACGGCCCAAAACATACTCTTAAATGGGTTCTGATTGCGCCACGAATGTTTAACAGTAACCACACAGCTACCCTCATTTATCGATTTTACACGAACACCTGTCCACCAAGCGGCAGGTAACTTAAAAAAAGTGAATTGATTGAACTTCTTAGCGGAAACGCCCATATTCATTAAGGTTTTTCTCAAAAATATGCAAAATAACCGAAACTCAAATTGTTAATTAATTCTTAAATTTTAGTACTTTGTTTTGCATAGTACCTTTTTTTAGAAATATATTTGCATAAGAAATTACTAAGTCATGGAAAGTACAATCACCAAACACGAACGAAATTTATCGGCTATCATACATGCTTCTACCTTTTCGAAGTTTGTGGTTCCCTTTGGCAACTTTATCATTCCATTGGTATTGTGGACCGCCAATAAAAATGAATATGAGTTTGTAGACTACAATGGAAAGCAGGCCCTTAATTTTCAAATTAGCCTTTTGTTATACTCGGTTATTTTGGGAGCCATCAGTATACCGTTTTTCATTGGCTTCTTTCCTGAGATTTTTGATTTTGGTCTATTTGGTTTCGATAGGCTGAACAACTATAACAATTTTTCGATTCAGCTAGACCCCGATAATTTTCACTTTGGTTCTTGGCTGATTCCATTAAGCCTAGCCGGTTTAGTACAAGCGGCTTTATTCTTACTAAATGTGGTTTATAGCATTCTTGCAACCATCAAAACTAATGAAGGACACCATTTTGAATATCCGCTAACCATAAAATTTATTAAATAAAAATACCGGGGTCTCATCAGCCCTTAATCATAGAGAGTTTATTCATCAATCAATCACCATCAGAATGTTTATTCATCGATCAAAAAACGAACAGTCAACCCATGCAGAAGACATTTACAGAAAAAACGCGTTCCCCCAATGCGAAGGAACTGCATAAAAAGCGAAACGAAATTATGAACGTAGAGAATACAAAAGCGCAGATGCGCAAAGGGGTTTTGGAGTACTGCATCCTATCCATTCTTAATGGAAAGGACAAGTATGCCTCTGAGATACTTCAAACCCTTAAAGACGCAAAAATGCTCGTAGTGGAGGGTACTATTTACCCCCTACTGACCCGATTGAAAAATGCGGGACTATTGAGCTATAGATGGGAAGAGTCTACCTCTGGCCCACCTAGAAAATACTACGCCCTAACAGAGACGGGCAAACTTTTTCTAAAAGAACTTGATGCCACTTGGGACGAGCTTAGAACCGCCACCAATTTGGTAACCAGCAACAAATAACTTAAAAGCAAAAGGCCAACGGCACACCGCCTAAAAATAAAGACAATGAACAAAACGATAAATATAAACCTAGCCAACATGCTTTTTCATATGGATGAGGAAGCATATAACAAAATGCAGCGCTACCTAGAATCGGTCAAGCGTTCTTTTGCCAATACCCCGGGCAGCGAAGAAATCATAGCTGATATCGAGGCGCGCATAGCGGAACTTTTTAGTGAAAAACTAGAAAATGAACGTCAGGTCATCACTACCAAAGAGGTAGATGCCGTAATAGCTATTATGGGGCAGCCAGAAGACTACATGGTAGATGAAGATATGTTTGAAGACGAACCAAAATCTACCTATAAAAAGTCAAGAAAACCCAAAAAATTCTATAGGGATACGGAGCATAAATACATTGCCGGAGTTTCTTCTGGCTTGGGCCACTACTTTAATATCGACCCACTTTGGATTCGCCTCATTTGGATTATATTGACTATCGGTTCTACCGGAGCCTTCATTTTCATCTATGCCCTGCTTTGGTTATTGATACCGGAGGCAAGAACAACTTCGCAAAAATTGGATATGCGGGGGGAGGATATCAACATCAGCAATATAGAACGCAAGGTCAAGGAAGGCTTTGATGATGTTGCCCAAAAAATTAAGAGCGTCGATTACGAAGGTGTATCCCAAAAGGTCAAAAATGGCGGAAAGTCGTTTTTTGATACCCTAGGAGATATTATCATGTTCTTCTTTAAGATTTTCGGGAAGTTCATAGGTATTATTCTCGTGGTCATTGGAGCCGCGACCATTATTGGAATGTTCATTGGCATGCTTACCATGGGCACCCTAGGTTGGGTTGACTTACCAGGAATGGATGGCTTTCTGAACAACATAACGGGCGCTCCAATCTGGGTATTTTCTCTTTTGCTCTTCTTTGCAATAGGCATCCCTTTCTTTTTCTTGATGTACTTGGGACTAAAAATCTTGGTCAACAACTTAAAATCCATAGGTAACGTAGCCAAGTTTTCCTTATTGGGGCTTTGGCTCATCTGTATCATTTCACTGATTGTTTTAGGTGTCAGGGAAGCTGCATCGCACGCATTTACCGGGAGCGTTAAGAATGATTATGAACTTAATCTAAGTGCAGAAACGGATACCCTGAACTTACAATTAGTGGCATCGGAATTTTATGATGATGGTGAATATGTACGTATGAACGATATGATTCTTGTTTACGATAATGAGGGCAACCCCATGTTGCAATCAGAAGATGTGCGTTTCAACATCAGAAAGGCGACTGATTCCGTTGCAAAAATCACTATCAGAAAAGAAGCTAACGGACCTTCATTTGATGAAGCGCGGGCAACCGCAGAAACCATAGATTACCAATACGAACTTAGAGGTCAAACCCTTCTTTTAAACAGTTTTCTAACGACTACCGATAAAAGTAAGTTTAACGACCAAGAAGTTAGGGTGAACCTTTATTTACCCGAAGGTCAGTTCTTAAAGTACTCCCCTTCAAACTCACGTAATTGGACGATAAGGGCAGAACACGACCCTGAAGTAGATGAACCGGAAGATTACCTATGGCAGATGGGTAATGATGGAGAGCTCAAATGTCAGAATTGTCCCGAAGAGATTCTGAACGAATCCAATGATGAAAACAGAATTCGTATCAACGAAAATGGGATAGATATCAATATAAAGGATGAGAACGGAGAATCTTTCAAGATGAAAATAGGCAACGAAGAGGATCAGATTAAGGCCAGGGACCATGAAGATAACGTTGACATTAACATAAGCGGAGAAGGCAACCAAATTAAAATAGAAGCAGAAGATGGGGAAAAGACCATCACCAAAACCATCATTCAAGACTAAAAATGACGATTCAGGTTATAAAAAGAACATTTCAGTAACAATTAAACAAGTCAATCGTCTTTAACATACATCTTTGTCATATCAATAAAACGAACATCAAAAAACAACAATCAAAAAACCAACAGTCATGACAACTTTAGTACGCGCAGCAATTGCATTCATCGTCGCCATATTCCTCTCCTCATGCGGCTTTGACATTAACATTGGAGATTTTGGTTCCGGCACGCCGGGAGATGGAAACGTAGTAACGGAAAACCGTGAAATATCAGATGATTTTACCGAAATAGCCTCCTCAGAAGGTCTGGAAGTAATTGTCTTACAAGAGGACAACTATAAAATTAAGGTAGAGGCCGATGAAAATATCATCGATTTGATAGCTACCGATATCAAAGATGGCAAACTGAAAATTCATGCGAGGGAGAATATTGGGCGGGCCACCAAAAAAATATATGTTTCCCTACCCGAAATTGATTTGCTCAAAGCATCCAGCGGAAGTTATTTAAAAGCAGAAAATTCAATTACCTCCGGAGATTTGGAGATTGACGGTAGTAGCGGGGCTCGAATGATCGTTGAACTTAATGCAACATCCCTAATGATAGATGCCAGCAGTGGTGCCAATTTAACAATTTCAGGAGAAGCGGAACAAAGCAACGTAGATGTTAGTTCCGGGGGCAACATCAATGCAAAAGACCTACAGGTACAATCTTGTAATGCAGAAGCTAGTAGTGGTGGCAACGTAAAAATTATGGTAGCCAAAAATCTTGTTGCGGAGGCCAGTAGTGGAGGTAATATTTCATACTCGGGCGACCCCGAAGTTTCTCAAAAAAAATCCGTTTCAGGTAGCGTACATCAGTACTAACAACCATCATTGAACACATATTCATACCCGTTGTTTAAGCAACGGGTATTTTTTTAAAAAAGACCGAAGACATTTAGATGCGTGAAAAGGTCTTTATATCTTCGTGCAAACTAAACTAACGTATGCAGCTAACTTTACAGAAAAAGGTGCTACAGCTAAAGCACACTTTTAGCATATCACGTGAATCGCACGATTTTCAGGACACTTTAATTGTAAGCCTAACCCTGGATGGCAAAACCGGTTTTGGGGAGAGTACCTCCAATCCCTATTACAAAATAACCGTCGAAAGTATGATGGCCGAAATTGAGAATATTCGTCCTGATATTGAATCCTTCGATTTTAAAAAACCAGAAGATTTTCATAAATTCTTGACTGAAAAGGGACTTACCAATTTTGCTATATGTGCCTTGGACCTTGCCGCTTGGGACTTGTATGGTAGATTGGAGAACCAACCGTTGTACAAAATTTGGGGAACATCCAATGAAAATTACCCCATTACCAACTATACCATAGGCATAGCTCCCATTGATAAAATGGTAGAGAAAATGAAAGAAATGCCATGGCCCATTTACAAAATTAAACTGGGTACGGAAGATGATGTGGCTATTGTTCGGGAATTACGAAAACATAGCGATGCCCTTTTCCGAATCGATGCGAATTGTGCCTGGACGGCGGAAGAGACCATTGAAAACGCCCCACAGCTTAAAGAATTAGGGGTAGAATTTTTAGAACAACCACTAAGAGCCGATGATTGGGAAGGCATGGAAAAAGTAGCTCACAACAGCGTGTTACCGGTTATTGCAGATGAAAGTTGTATTGTAGAGCAAGACGTAGAAAGATGTGGATTGCATTTTAATGGCATCAATATTAAATTGACCAAGTGCGGAGGCCTTACCCCTGCCCTGCGCATGATCAAAAAGGCCAAGGAAATGGGACTTAAAGTAATGGTAGGCTGTATGACAGAATCTACCGTTGGTATTTCTGCCATTGCACAGTTGCTTCCGCAATTGGATTATGTTGATATGGACGGCCCTTTGTTGTTGAAAAATGATATTGCAGATGGCATTAGAATTTTGGATAATGGTCAACTTATCTATCCCGAACTGGCCGGGTCGGGTATAACCTTACGATAATGGCATATGAAATAGACACATTCCCCGGGAGAACGGTTTCCGTGAAAGGAGAACCCCACCTATATTTTGGAGGTACCGGTTACCTGGGACTTCAAACGGATGCGCTATTTCAAAACCTTTTTATCCAAAACGTGCGTAAATACGGCACCAACTATGGGGCATCGCCAAAATCGAACATACAAATAGACGTTTACCGAAAAACGGAATACGTTTTATGCCATTTGGTTGGCAGTGAAGCGGCCCTTACCCTCTCATCTGGTTATTTGACCGGACAATTATTGGCCCAAACGTTGGATGATAAATACCATCACCTATTCTACGCTCCAAACACCCATGCAGCCTTGTTTCAAAGAAAAATTAAGCCATTTACCACCTTTACGGCTTTGAACATTGCGGTCAGGGAGCAGTTGGAATCTAAAAACAATAAAGAAACCCCAGTAGTATTTTTGGACTCCATTGACTTCTCAGGATGTAACTATCCCAATTTCAATGCCTTGAAAGCACTGCCTTTGGAAGAGGTTATTTTGGTGGTCGATGATTCCCATGGAATTGGAGTTGTTGGTGAAAATGGAGGTGGGGTTTTCAATCAACTAAAAGAACTTAATTGTAAAGAGTTAATCGTTTGTTGTTCCTTAGGAAAAGGCTTTGCTATACAGGGTGGAGCTATTTTTGGAAGTGTTGAGCGGATTAAAAAGCTAAAGAACACTGCATTTTTCGGCGGCGCAAGTCCGGCAACTCCAGCTTCTTTGGCCACGTTTTTAGATGCGCAAAAGTTGTATGGCGAAAAAAGAAGGGAATTGCGAAAACACATTGCCTATTTTTCTACCCATCTGAAAAGACCAAAGAAATTCCATACCATGAAGGAGCATCCTGCATACACCTTTGCCGACCCTCAGTTTACGGAGTATCTGGAAAGTCAAAAAATTATTGTGACGAGTTTTCCGTATCCGGACGAAGATGCGCAATTAATGAGTAGGATTGTTTTGAGTGCAGGCCATAAAAAAGAGGATATTGACCATCTTTTGGAATGTATCAATATCCTCCCTAAACTTTAAACCAATTATTTATCTATCCCACCAAACGGGTTCTACCGGAGATTTTTTAAATTGTAAAACATTCTCGGGATTGCGAGTCTCTTCCCTGTCCGGATATACCGCACGAACGTACCATTCTCCTGGGAATTCACTTTCATCACTATCCAATGGTAACTCTAAATCTAGAAATACATCTGAAGAAAAGTCATATCTACGGAAATCGACAAAAGTTTCAGGGTTAAGAAAGTTCGCTATATATTTCTCTTTCATAATATGGTTTAGCATAAGACCACCTTCTCCCATAGCTATGGAGGAATCTGCCAAATAGTTAGTCCCATCAACCCCTAGTTTGTCCATATTAGCCTGTATTCCATCTAAGTAAGCTGTATATGCCGTTACTGTAGTTCCAGAAGAGGTTGTAGTTCCTCCATTGATCAAAAATTCGGCTTCAGCTTTAATGAACATGGCTTCGGCATATGTTATAATGGGAATGGGTGAATCTAATGAGGTATAAAACCCGGCATCTGCAAAGTCAGTATTAGCATCTTCGTTATCAGATGAAACACCATCACCACCACTCACATAACCCCTATAGGGTTCACCTTCTTCTCCTTCATTGTCTGCATAGACCGGTAACCTAGGATCAAATTGCAACTCAGGGTTGGTGAATGGACTAGTTGTACCATTCATATAACTAACTAATTGATCACCAATTTTATCGTGTACATTTCCGGTGTTTGGAGCAAGTACCTCTCTTGAATGCCATGGGTTTATATTTCGTTCTTCAAAATAGACTTGAAAATCATCATCGTTAGAAGAAAATCCATTTTCTATATTGGTCAAAGCTTCTTCCGCTGCTTGAATTCCATTTACTTCGGTCAAGTGAAGTGCGTACCTAGCTTTTAACGTGTAGGCAGCTTTTAACCATTTATCTGAATCTCCTCCATAAACTATATCCCCCGAACCAGGAGCAAATTCTGAAGCATTTTCTGTACTTAATTCCGAAATTGCCTCATTCAACAAACTATTGATACTCGCATAAATTTCTTCCTGACTATCAAAAGCAGGTTTAGAATTTACCGTGCCTTGGGCGGATTCGGAATAGGGAATGTTCTCATAACTATCCGTTGCCAATCCTAAATTTATGGCTATCAATACCTTTGCGATACCGCTGTAATGGTTCGAGTTTGTTTCCTCTGCCTTCATGAGGATGGTATTTAAGTTAGGAAGAGCGTATAAATAGGTTTCGCTCCAAGTACTGGTTATACTACTAGGTCCAATGGTGGTACCTCCCTGTCCCGTAAAATATTGGGTATAATTTCCAAAACTGCGCTCTGCCCAATATTGGGCCATGACAGTATGGTAGATAGATGGTCCCAATAAATCTTCCATACTCAACTGCTCCTCAGTTGCGGAACCTGTGGGGACATTAACATCAAAATATTCATCACTACAGCTATAAATCAATATGCCGAGTAAAACAATTATATAATTTTTTATCCTCATAATATTAAAATTCAAGATTAAGACCTAACGAATAATTCTGCGTCAAAGGGGTTGTTAATCCAGTAAACCCATAGATATTGCTTCCTGCACTAAATTGATTACTCTCCGGATCAAAGCCATCAAAAGGTGTCCATAATATTATGTTGTTCGCATTTAGATTTACCGAAAGCTTCGATACACCCAAATTGTCCAATATTTTATTTGGTAAATTGTAACTGAGAGCTATAGTTCTCAATTTCACCCATGAACCGTCTTGTAGCAATATTTCCGACGCTGCATTATAAACAGATGCGCTTCTGTAAAAATTATCTGCCGTTATAATAGTCTCGGTGGTATTGGGAACAAAACCTCCGCTACCATCGGACATAACTCCATCTAAAACCTTTGGCATATCTCGGAATTCGGTAATGGCCAGATTTCCATTTCGGATATTATTACGTAAGCCTCTATCATACAAATCTCCTCCAGCTTTATACTCAACCAAAAAATTAAGTCCTAAATTTTTATAGGTAAAGTAATTTGACATGGAAAGTACGTAATCAGGAAAAGCGTTTCCTACTTTTACCTTGGCATTATCTCCCTCAAAATAATAACCTTCGTTTTCCGAGCCTGTAACTACCCAATTTCCTCCGTCATCAACAAAACGTTCTCCGTTTGGCGCGGTTTGAAAAACCCATCCATATAAAGTACCTAGGGCATCTCCAACCTTAGCTTTTCCTGTTATCCAATCATCAAAGAAGATAATTTCATCAAGGTCTTCAGGTATTGCCGTAACTTCCCCTCCTGTTGTTGAAAAGTTAACAATTGACTCCCATTTAAATTTATCTTGATCTACAATTTTTGCACTCAACAATAATTCGTGACCCCAAGTTTCATAATCCCCAGCATTTCTTATGATGCTTGAAAGCCCAGAAGAATAGGCGGAACCTACAGGGAAAATTTGGTCGGATACCTTGGTGTTATAATAAGAATAATCTAATCTGATCCTATTGTTCCAAAAACGTACATCAGCTCCAACCTCCGTAGTATTATTTCTTTCCGGAATTAAATCGGGGTCTCCAAATTGGGTACTGGCTCTATATCCTCCAGCACCTCCAAACGGAAAGTCATTATCTTTAATAAAGTATTGACCTATCTGTCCAAAATTGGGTCCTTTACCTACCTGAGCCCAAGAGCCTCTCAATTTTCCAAAAGTTAGGACGTTCCCATTAGGATCAATTAAATCGTTGAATAAATAAGACATACTGACTGATGGATAAAAGAAAGATCTATTCTGTGGGGGCATTACGGAAATCCAGTCATTTCTACCGGTTACCGATAAAAACAACTTATCCTTGTACTCAAATCTTAAATCCCCAAAGACTCCCACATTTCTCAACTGAGTAACCGTTTTATCTCCAAAAAGATTGGTTGTATTGCTAATTTCCTTAATGTCTGGAATGTTAAAGCCTTCTCCACGAATAAAGCTATAGTCAGTTTTAGTATCCGAAACTTGATGACCTGCTGTCAACGTGGTTGTAAAATCATCTGAAAAATCTTTAGTAAATGTGGCCAGAAGATTTGATTCCAAGCCAAAAAAGTTAATATTTTCATTAACCAAAAAGCCTCCAACCTGGGATCCGGCATCAACATCTGGCGGAACAAACCTGTTTCTCAAATCAGAATAGTTATCTACTTGAATAGCATAGGATATGTTTGCCCAGTCGGCAGGCTTCCAATTTAAAGTAACATTTCCAACCCAGCGATTAACATCGTCCTCAAGATTACTCATTTCAGCTAAATATCTGGGATTGTCAATAATACCATCAGAATAATTCTTTTCACTACCATCTGGCAATAAATAATCATTAATATCAAAAGTAGCCGCCCAATAAGAAAGAGAACTATATATAGACTTATCACCTCCCGTACCTCTAGAACCACCGGAGTTGGTGTAAGCAATAGATGAATTGATATTGAATTTATCGTTCACCTTATACCCCCCTTTAAATCTAAAATTGGTCTTATCGTATGAAGTATTAGGTTCAATTCCTTGGTCGCTGCTACGCCCAGCAGAAAAGTAATAATCTAACTTTTCAGTAGCCCCACTAAGGTTGAAGTTAACTTGGGTGTTGATCCCTGTTCTAAAAAAATCATGAGGGTCATAAAAACGATCATTACTGAGATCTATAACCGTTCCATCCTCTAAAGTAAAGGAATCGTCCGTATATGGAACACCCCAAGCATAAAATGAGAACCCTGCATAATAATTATAGCCATTAGGCTGAGTAGGATCTTCAACAGCAGGAATTTTAGTAGTTCTATTACCTTCTCGATAGGTTGTTTGCAAGGTGGGGGTTTTCTTAACCTCTCTTACCGTAGTTGAGGCGGTGACTCCCACCCTAACCTTACCTTGCTTACCTTTCTTAGTTGTAATGACAATTGCCCCATTGGAAGCTCTAATCCCATATAAGGAAGTTGCTGCTGCTCCTTTCAACACATTAAAGCTTGCTATGTCCTCGGGATTTAAATCTCCGGCCCTGTTTGAAAAGGCAAACTGTTCTGAACTGCCCGTAGCATTTGACCCAGCACTTGGCAAAACATTACCTGTAAAAGTATCATTGTTTAGGGCTATACCATCCACGATGATCAATGGCTGGTTATCCCTGCCTGGATTTACTGAAGTTACCCCTCTTATCAAGATATCCACTCCGCCACCTGCTGATCCAGAGGTCCTATTAATTTGTACCCCGGCCACACGCCCTTGCAGCGATTCAAGAGGATTTACCTGCCCAGCCAAGTTTAATTCTTCCGCATCCACTTTTTGAACAGCGTATCCTAAACTCTTCGTCTCCTTTTCTAGACCAAAAGCCGTAACGACGACCTCATCCAATTGCTCGGAATCCTCTTCCAATACAATATTAATGACCGATTGATTACTTACAGTAACTGTTTTGGCTTTCATACCAATATAGGTAAACTGTAAAATATCACCACTACTTGCACTAATGGAGTACTCCCCATCAAAATTAGTGGTTGCTCCCCTACGCGTTCCAGATACTATAATGGTAACTCCTGGCAAGGGTTCTCCATTAGTATCCGATACGGTTCCAGAAATCATTTGCCCCCATGAAGCCTGAATGCACATGATGGCAAAAATGGCAATGAAAATGTTTCTCATATAACTTTTAGTTAATTAGTTTAAATTAAATATAACAAAACGTTAATGAAACCTATCATTTTTAAGAATAATTAGCAAAACATAAATTTTAAATAGCGATTATTATTTTAATCACGATTTTTTGCCTTTAGGTTGTATTCCTAATAAAACCAAATACCTAAACACCCTATTATTGATTTACAACAAAAAAGCCTATTCCGTTAATAAATTGAAAAAAATATTGTAACTTAATAATGATTAAATGAATATCAATCCTTTAAAAACACTAGATTATGAAAAAACTATTCGGATTGGTTTTCTTGATGTTATTTTTGGTCTCGGCCACGTTATATACATCTTCAAAACCTCAAACGGCCCCTACGTTAGAGGGCACTTGGGAACTTATAAACCGTTACAATTGGGAAGACGGTAGCGTTTTAGATACCATTCATAATACCAATGGTTACCAACAAGTAAAAATTTACAGTAAAGGTAAAGTTATGTGGACACGCTATTCACCGGATGACCCTAACGAATGGTTTGGTTATGGTTCCTACAAAACTTCTGCCAACAGCTTGGAAGAGCGCTTGGAATATGGTTCAAAAGTAATGATGAGTATCCAGGACACGATAGACTCCTTTAAATTTGAACTCGTGTTGGATGATGATACCTATAGCCAAATATCACTTGATCAAGATGGCAATAGAATATTCTCAGAAAACTATAAACGAATTGATTAGGGCAATAACCCAAATGAACCAAAAATAGAAAATCCGGCTGTAGGGCCGGATTTCTTATTCTATATCTGTTTCAAATTTAAGAAACCACTTCCTTCTCGGTTTCTACCGTAGCCAGATATCTTTCGGCATCCAAGGCAGCCATACATCCGGTACCGGCTGCAGTTACGGCTTGCCTGTATTCCTTATCCTGTGCATCACCACTGGCAAAAACACCAGGTCTATTCGTCTTGGTAGATTTTCCCTTGGTAATGATATAGCCAGTTTCATCCATATCTAACTGCCCTTTGAAAATATCGGTATTTGGTTTGTGACCAATAGCTATAAAGAGGCCTGTGATAGAAATATCCTCTTTTTCACCAGTTTGGTTATTTACAACACGTAAGCCTTCTACTACCTGGTCTCCCAAAACCTCATCAACCTCAGTGTTATATTTGATTTCTATATTTTCCAAGCTATTTACCCTATGCTGCATTGCTTTTGAAGCTCTCATATAATCCTTTCTCACCAACATGGTAACTTTATTACAGATATTAGCTAAATAGGAAGCTTCTTCAGCCGCGGTATCTCCAGCACCCACTATGGCCACATCCTGTCCTTTGTAAAAGAACCCATCACAAACGGCGCAGGCGGATACCCCACCACCTCTTAAACGTTGTTCACTAGGAATATTAAGGTATTTGGCAGATGCCCCGGTTGAAATAATAACCGTTTCAGCCTCAATTTCCTTGCTATTGTCTATGGTCAATTTGTGTATACCTCCTATATCATCACTTAACTCCACTCCCGTCACGAGACCTATACGTACATCAGTACCAAACCTTTCTGCTTGCTGTTGCAGCTGAACCATCATTGTTGGCCCATCAATCCCTTCCGGATATCCTGGAAAGTTATCGACCTCCGTAGTGGTAGTCAACTGCCCACCAGGTTCCATACCTGTGTAAAGAACTGGTTTCAAATCTGCCCTAGATGCATAAATAGCCGCTGTGTATCCCGCAGGGCCCGAACCAACTATTAAAGTCTTTACTCTTTCTATCTTCTCAGCCATAATCAAAAGCTCATTTTTAGATTAAAAAACAAATGTAACTTTTTTGAAAAAACATTCCCCAAAAGTTATTAAAAGTTATAGCAATAGGTCGATATTTATTTTCAATACTTACAGATATGCAGTGCTCATTAACTGCCAAGAAATTTTGAATTTCAATTTCATAAAATTTTGTTAAAATAAAACCCCTGTATTTCAATTTCGTAGGTACTAGAAAGACCTAAACACCGAAAGAATGGAAAAACTAAAAATAGCCGTAATAGACGCTTCGGAAACGCATAGAAACCAACTAGAGAATTTAATTAAAAATAACAGTAGTTTAGAGCTAATAGGAAGTTACCGAAACGCCATACAAGCAAAGGGTGAACATGTAAACCAGTTGGCTGATTTAATATTCTTGGATGTAGAGATGCCTTTGATCAATGGGTTTGATCTACTGGATTTTTATAAGGATACACCCGAAATTATACTTATAAGCGATAAAGCTGAATATGCCGTGAAAGCATTTGAGTACAACGTTACGGACTATCTTCTTAAACCTTTAAACAAGGAACGCTTTACCAGAGCGATTACCAGAGTAAAAAATAACTTAAAGCTTAAAGCAGATTCTCAAAACAATGCACATCTTTTTGTTAAAAGTAATTTTAGAAAGGTGAAAATTAATTTTAGTGATATTAAGTGGATAGAAGCCTTGGGAGACTATATTAAGCTAGTTACCAAAACTAGCAATCACGTGGTTTTAAGTTCTATGAAGGCTTTTGAAAAACAGCTGCCTACGGAACAGTTCATTCGAATACATAAATCCTATATTATAAATGTAGACCGCGTGGAAAATCTGAACCATGCTATCGTAGAGGTAGACGGCAAACAAATGCCTATTAGTAGAAAAAGAAGGCCATCATTAATGAATGCTCTTGGAATTTGACCCAAAAAAACTGTGGTTGAAGACCAAATTGAAAAGACCAATAAAACCATTTCCCTTTTCCAAAGCTGACTTAAGACAATATCTAAAAGATATACTTAAAGTCTTATATTTGTACTACAAGGCGAGCGATAGGGGGGAAACTCGTTACTTCAGTCAACTTATCAGTGTACTCAGGTATTATTTCCATCTATCCATGAATTTACATTATGAGTATCCAAACCTTAAAATGTGCAGTCATTGACGATTCCAAAATGCAAAGGACTGCCGTAAACAAACTGATAAACAACCACAAGAACTTAGTTTTGGTTTCAGAATATGAAAACGGAATTAAAGCTCAGAAAGGACTTCCCAATGATGATATCGACCTTATTTTTCTAGATATCGAAATGCCCGTAATCAACGGATTTCAGTTTATAGAAACATTAGGAAACAGGCCTCAAATCATTCTCATTACCTCAAAACCTGAGTATGCCATGCAAGCTTTTGATTATGATGTCACAGATTATTTGATGAAGCCCATCAATTCAGAACGTTTTAATACTTCAGTTCAAAAAGCATTGTTCCGTACCATTGGCGTTAATAGTGATGAGGAAAAACACATCTATGTTAACAGTAAGCTTAAACGTATAAAAGTATTCCTTAAAGATATAAAATGGATAGAAGGCCTAGGTGATTATTTAAAGATTATTACCGATGATACCTCGCTTTTGGTTTTAAGTACCATGAAAAGCTTTTTGACACAATTGCCGGAGGATGAATTTATGCGAATTCATAAATCCTACATTATTAACCTAAACAGGGTGGACAGATATAACAGCCAGCATGTAGAGGTTTGCGGAGAAAAGATTCCTTTAAGTAGGCATAAAAAGACTGAACTGGAAGAGGCGTTATTAAACGCCTCTATAAATTAAACGAGTTCCTTGGCCGAAGTTCCTCCCGTAGGTTTCACTTCAAAAGGTTCCAGTTCTATATCAAATTTGCTTTTGTAGGCCGCAAACGCTTCCTTAATAAAAGCTTCAACTCCATTTTGGTGTACGATATTCAACGTACAGCCCCCAAAACCACCACCGGTCTGTCGTGCACCAAGTACGGTATCATATTTTTTTGAAAACTCTACCAAAAAATCGGATTCAGGACAGCTTACTTCATAGAAGGAACTAATACCTTCGTGAGCTTCATAGAGCAACTTCCCAACTCGTTCAAGTTCATTCTTTTTCAAGTGCTCGGTCATATCTAGCACTCGTTTGTTTTCAGCAATAATAAAAGAACACCTTTTATAAATCACCTCCGGCAAATCCATCTTACAAGCATCCAAAATCTCCGGAGTAACATCACGTAGCGACCTTACTTTGGGATATTTCCTTTGAATAATTTCCACTCCTTCCTCGCACTCTTTTTTTCTGACATTATATTCGCTGGTAGCCAAATTATGCGAAACCTTGGTATTCAGAAGTATGATTTTATAGGGATACAGGTTAATGGGTATATAATTACTTTCCAAGGATTGACAATCCAATAGTATTACATGGCCTTCCTTGCTCATTACGGATGCAAATTGGTCCATGATTCCGCACTGCGTTCCCGCATAGGTATGTTCAGCTGTCTGGGAAAGCTGAACCATCTCCAATTTGGTAAGCCCTAAGTTGAAGAGCTCATTCAAACCAAAGGCCAAACCACATTCCAAAGCTGCCGAAGAACTTAATCCGGAACCAGTAGGCAAATTACTCTCCAAGATACAATCAAACCCTTGGAGCCGGTTTGTACGCTTTTGAATTTCATTGACCACCCCAAGAATATAGTTTCTCCATTCAACTTCACTCCTGGCCACTTCCTTTAAATTGAACTCAAAACCAGTATCAAAGGTTTTGCTGTATACGCTGCAGGTGTCCGTAGTGCCATTTTTTTGAAAATTGAAGGTAATGTTCTTCTCTATGGCCGTGGGCAAGACATATCCCATATTATAGTCCGTATGCTCACCGATCAAATTGATTCTCCCTGGGGAAACCACTTCCAGTTCTGATTTAAAACTATCTAAAAATTCCATTAAACTAATACTGTTACTGATTCTTAATCATTTCCGCAGAGGCCACAGTCCTGAATCCCAAATGCTCCAAGGAAGAGTCCAAACTAGTTGCCATTCTTGAAGATATCCTATAACTGGCACAATAGGACGCATTACATAGAAAAGAACCGCCTTTCATTACCTTTTCCCTTGCATACGGGTCACGCTCATTATAAGCCGATGCTGCGCCCTGTGGATTTTTAGGCACTACTCCTTGATTTTTAATCTCTTGGTAGTAATTGGTATTATACCAATCCTGTGTCCATTCCCAGACATTACCAGCCATATCGTATAAACCATTGTCATTGGGAGGGTACGATTTAACGGGAGCCCTATCTTCATAACCGTCTGCTTTAGTATTAATGACGGGAAATTCGCCTTCCCAAGTATTCGCCTGCTCATCTAATGACTTGTCTTCATCACCCCAAAAATAGGTGGTGTTCTTATGATTTCCCCTAGCGGCCAATTCCCATTCCGCTTCCGTAGGTAATCTTCTATTGGCCCATTCACAGTAAGCCAGTGCATCTTCATAAGCGATATGTACTACGGGATAATTGCCTTTTCCCTTTATGTCACTTTCCGGTCCATTGGGATGACGCCAATTAGCTCCTATGGTCCATTTCCACCATTGCGAAAAGTCATAGAGATTGGCTACTGTAGATTTGGCCTTTTTAAAAGTTAAGGAGCCCGGTTGCATAATGGAATCATGTGGCCTTGGGGTACCTTCAGGAAGCTGTTTTTTCATTTCTTCCCAATCAATTTCCCTTTCGGCGACCGTAACATAGCCAGTTTCATCCACAAACTTTTTAAAAGCATTATTGGTCACTTCTGTAGCATCTATGAAGAAACCGTCTACAGCAACTTTATGTGCCGGCTTTTCGTGGCCCATAGCCATTTGGTCCTGAGGAACCGCCCCTTGCTTAAAAACCTCCCCTGAAATCCAAACCATTCCAGGAGGAGTCTCAATGTCCTCTGGCCTTTTCTTAATTACAGAAGTATCCACTTGCACCGGTTCAACGGCATTTCTCTCTGCTACGACCTTTTTTTCAGTTATTTTATTTTTGGGGTTATCCTTGCATTGAACAAAAAGTAAAACAACCACGAACGCCGTTGCTAATCGAAACAAAACTTTCATATTTAATCTTTATTGAGACGTAAATTTAATCGTTATTTTCTGCAATGAGTCCATTCTCAATTAAAGGAATTTTAAAGTGTTCCAATTCAGGGGTCTGTCGCTCCCTTTCATAAATATCGGCTGCTTTTTGAATGATTTCTGGATGTTCACTTGCCACCTCATTCTCTTCGGTAGGGTCATTCTTTAAATCATACAGTTCCAACGTTGCGGGTTTTTCATTGGACAAATTCTGCCTCACCACCTTCCAGTCACCCATACGTATGGCAACTTGCCCACCATAGCTAGGAAATTCCCAATACATAAAATCGTGCTTCTGTTGGTCTTTTCTACCTATCATTGTTGGCAACATGCTTATTCCATCGGATACTTCAGGTGTTTCAAATCCCGTAATTTCGGCAAAGGTGGCAAGCATATCATAATGGGCAGAGGGCAAATCACTTTTAGTTCCACCTTTTATTTTATTTGGCCAACTGGCAATCATAGGAACTCGAATTCCTCCCTCGTACAAATAACCTTTACCTCTCCCGTGTTCCCCACGAAAAGGCTTGGCACTCTCAAAAAACTTAGGGTCTGCCCCTCCCGCATAACTAGGTCCGTTATCCGAAGTAAAAACAATTAATGTATTGTCATAAATACCTTCGTCTTTTAGTTGCCTAACCAATTTACCAATATTTTCATCCAAATAGGATACCATGGCCGCATAAGCAGCATGTGGGTTTTTATGAGGAAAGTAGCCTATCTCCCCTAAATAAGGCTCCTCATCACCAAATTTCTTTTCATAATAATCTACCCATCTCTTGGGTGCCTGTAGGGCCACATGCGGAATTGGTGTAGCCCAGTAGAGATAAAATGGTTTTTCTTTATTATTAGCCACAAAATTGGTAATCTCATGAAACATTAAGTCAGGCGCATAATCCGTAAGGGTATAGTTTGCATAACTTTTAGGGTCGTTGGAATCAGCCCCTTTTTCCAGTTTTGTGTTAGGTGCAATAGTATCATTTGCCAAATGAACCCGTTCCCTATTTTTATATAGATGTAAAGGATAGTAGGTATGTGCTTGGCGTTGGCAATTAAAACCATAGAAAAAATCAAATCCCATATCATTGGGAACAGAATGGGTATGTGGGGCACCTAATCCCCATTTGCCAACAATACCAGTGGTGTAACCCACATCTTTTAATTTATGTGCAAGAGTTACGGTGTTTTTTGGCATGGGGCCTTGACCTTCTAAAGTAGAATCTTTTGCCATGGCTCTATAATCCCATACAGCACCTCTTTCTCTCCATTCAGAATTGCTACGAATATAGGCGTGCCCCGCATGCTTACCAGTGAGCATCATATACCTTGCCGGAGCACAAACCGGTGCACTGCTATAATGTTGTGTAAACATCATTCCCTCTTTCGCCAAAAGGTCTATATTGGGTGTTTCAATTTTTTCTTGCCCGTAAACGCCCAATTCCGCGTAGCCTAAATCATCTGCCAATATATAAATGATATTGGGTTTATCCAGTTCGGCCTTTTTTTCCTCAACTTTTTTATCTTCCTTACAAGATAAAAAAAGTGTCCCTGCCAGAAGCAGGGACTTAAATACGTTATTCAATTGCATGAAAAGCTATTTATATTACGGTAGTTTTTCCTGGAGTAGGAATATCATACATTCCATCTGCGTTTGGTTGTACTGGCGCTTGGGAGTCCCAAGTTAGATTGTCCGGAACTAAGGCCAAATTGGACTGCATGGCCTCTTCCCACTTAATTACTTTACCACTATAAGTAGCCATTCTACCGATTATAGCACTCATGGTACTCTTGGCACCGTTTTCGGCATCTGCAATAACTCCTCCGTTTCTTATGGATTCAAAAAGTTTTATATGTTCTACCTGATAGGGATTTGGATCATCTTTTCCTCGGTGTTCAAAAATAGTTTTACCGCTCCAATCTTTTAGAGTAGCATTATCACCCTCAGTGGATACCGTTCCCTTGGTTCCTTGGAAAAATTCCGAAACCCTGCTCATTGTTTCAGGCATATGTCTACACTGGCTAGCAATTACCGCCCCGCTGGGATAAGTGAATTCCACAAAATGATGATCATAAATTTCACCGTGGTCCTTACCTGTCCTAACTTGTCTACCCCCCATACCTTGGGCAGAAATAGGATATTCACCAATAAACCAGTTGGCAACATCAATGTTATGAATATGCTGTTCCAATATATGATCGCCGCACAACCAATTAAAATAATACCAGTTACGCATTTGGTACTCTAATTCCGTTTGGCCTGGCTGTCTTTCGCGCACCCAAACCCCACCACTGTTCCAATAAACCTGGCCGGAAACTATGGAGCCTATGGCATCCTTTTTTAAATGGTCCAAGGCTGCAAGATAGTTGTCCTGATAATGGCGCTGAAGACCTACAACCACATTTAATTTATTCTCTTTGGCTTTTTTTGCTGCGGCCAAGACTTTACGAACCCCCGGTACATCAGTGGCGACAGGTTTTTCCATGAAGACGTGCTTACCATTGTTAATGGCATACTCAAAATGTTGTGGGCGGAACCCCGGAGGGGTAGCCAAAATAACCACATCTGCCAAATCCATCGCCTTTTGGGCAGCATCAAAACCTACGAACTGATTCTTCTCCTTTACCTTAACTTTTTTGGACTCCCCCATAGCTTTGGTAATGTTCATAAGGCTACTTTTAAGTCGATCTTCAAAAGCATCGGCCATAGCTACCAATTCCACATTATCATCAGCGTTCAAGGCCTGCACAGCAGCTCCAGTTCCCCTACCTCCACAACCTACCAAGGCTATTTTAAGTTTTTTATCATTTAGGACATTAACCATTGCATTCATTTGCAAATTGGGCAAGAGCATGGCACCTCCAGTAAAAAGAGCGGTATTTTTAACGAAACCTCTTCTGGTATTGGAAAGAAGTTGCGTTTTTTGTTTTTTCTTGTTAGAATTTTTCATTTCTCAGCTTTGTTAAGTTGAATTTGGATTTTAAACAATAATGTCGTGAATATATAAATAATATCGCACTCAATCGTTTGAGATATTGGGTTTTTACATTTATCGTTCCTTACGTTATGAAAATAAAACCGTGATGAAACGCTTAAGTTCTGCAATTGAGTTTTTTATGAATAGAATGGACTGCTATAGACCTTAGAAAATTGTCCTTATCAATTTTAAACACTTGACTATTTTATCGGTTAAAGCGCTTTTTTTTTATCAATTAAGGATTTTTGAATTATCTTTCGTTGCAATTTTCGTAAAAAATCCTGTTTATTGGATGCAATTCGGAAAGAGAACACTTAAAACAATAAACCAAATAAAACCTTATGGAAACATCAAGTAATGTGTCGGCAACCAATGCCAACAGACTCTTTTATGCAAGTTGCTTTGCATTGATTACCACAGCCTTTTCCTTTAGTATACGGGCTGGTATTTTACCTCAATTAGGAGAAGAATTAAGTTTAACCGCAGAACAACTAGGGTTTATCAACTCCATGTGGTTTTTAGGCTTCCCCATATCTATGGTCATCGGTGGATTGATTTACCATAAGGTGGGCGGTAAAGCTATTATGCAATTTGCCTTTTTTGCCCATGCATTGGGTATTATCCTTACTATTTATTCGGGAAGTTATACAGGCCTTCTTATATCCACTTTGTTAATAGGGCTAGGTAATGGATGTACTGAAGCCGCTTGTAACCCAATGATTGCAGATGCCTACCAAGGTACCCGAATGAGTAAAATGATGAACCGTTTTCACATGTGGTTCCCAGGAGGTATCGTAATTGGTAGTTTAATTTCCAAATTTATGACCGATTGGGGCATGAGCTGGGAAACCCAAATTTGGATCATAATGATTCCTACTTTGATCTATGCTTATTTATATTTTGGTCAAGCCTGGCCAAAAGCAAAAGTGGAAGAAGGGGCTACTCTCTCTGGAAATTTCAAGGCAATGCTTTCGCCCCTGTTCCTTTTCATGGTAGTTTGTATGGCATTAACCGCTGCTTCGGAATTTGTACCGCAACAATGGTCCAGCATTATCCTTGCTAAAAGCGGGGCCCAACCCATGTTAATTTTGGCATTGGTTACGGGAATTATGGCAGTGGCCCGTTATTTTGGTGGAGAAATGGTTCATAAATTTGACCAAACCGGAGTATTATTGGGATCAGCAGTACTAGCTGCCGTAGGAATCTATTTATTTAGTACACAAACCGGTGCAATGGCCTATGTAGCTGCCATCTTTTTTGCTTTGGGTGTTGCTTATTTCTGGCCTAATATGCTTGGCTTTGTTGCTGATAAAATTCCAAAAAGTGGAGCATTGGGACTGTCTATTATGGGTGGTGTTGGTATGTTCTCCCAAACTATTTTCCAACCAATTACGGGAAGATGGATCGATAACGACCTTAAAGAAGTAGCTGCTAGAGGTCTTACTGGAGATGAATTGGAATTAGTGGCCGGTCAACAAACCATGCAAACACTCACAATTTTCCCAATTATACTAATTGTACTATTTACAATTTTATTCTTCTGGGTTAGAAAAATGAAAGCAACATCAACCGCTGAAGCTCAATCACCCTCCGAGAATACAGCGATGTAAAGTTATACACTCAACTTAATCATGAAGCGGTTCCGAAATTTTTGGGGCCGCTTTTTTTTATGCAATCTCGAGGCTAACACTTGAGAAATTGCTTTTTGGCCCTTCGCAAACAGGGCATATATAATTACTTGGTAAATTTTCAAAAGTGGTTCCAGCAGGTATTCCAGACTTTTCATCCCCATAGGATTCATCAAAAACCGTAAGACATTTAGAGCATTGATACACTGTACGGGCTTCCTTGTCTTTTTCGCTTTTGTTTTCCAAAGTTGCAGAAACCCCAGAAGCAAAGCCCAACTGCTCAAAGTATTTCTTACTTAACTCCATCAATAACCCAGGTAATTCAATCTTATCCACATCTTGGGCCAACGCCTGATATTTAAGGGAATTAGGGTCAAAATTTTCAAAGTGAAGTACGTTGTATGTTGGCCTTACCTCAAAATCCTTTACAATGGATGGCGGAGCATTTTTTTCGATAATGACCGATGCAAAATGGGAACGCTTGCCCACATCATTGCTTATACCAAAGGTTAGGCCATAGGTGCTAATATCATTCTGATCAAAACTCCTCACCAAAAACTTTTTCAATTCCATAGCTTCTTCATCATCCACAGGAAGATGCCAGTTCATCTCTAGTTGAGAATGCCTAATGTTAATACCCCTTTGCCCTAAGAACCTTTCCAATTCTGGTCTTGATTCTTTTTTTATGCCTTTAATTATAAAGGATTTCCATGGGGTAATACAGATTTTACCAATGCTGTTATTCAAACAAAATCCACATAGCTCCCTTAAAAAATAAAGGTCGTACTTATTGTTTCGCCAATAGAGACCTAACCAGTACTGGTCAAGGCCCATACGATTCATACCTTCGTAATAGGGAAATTTGATATACGGAATCTCCAGAGGTTTATCTATGGTCCTACTATTGGTGTCCAACTGTTTGTGAATGTAAAAAGACAGCTCCTCTACATTATCCGCCTCTATTTGAAACTCTTCTATTGCTTTGGTGACTTTTACAATATCCCAACTATAAATTAAAACAGGGTAGTAGTCTGAGTCTTTCCAATGGGGTAATTTGATATGCAAGTACCAATAATCTTCATTTTCCGAAGCAATAAAATTTAGGTTGCCACTAAACAAGGGAACCAACCTCTGTTTTGGATCGGTAATATTGATTTTAAGCTGGGGCTTAAAGTCAAACCCCTCCAAAATATACAGATAGGTAGACCCTTTAAGCCAATGCGTCATATCAAAAATATCGGCGGAAACATAAGAACAAACTATATTTTGAAAGCTTCTGTTCGCTTCTATATTAACATTGAATTTAGACGTTATTTCCTTATAATCCTCCGAGGTATTTAATGGAAACAATAGATCTTGCCTAGAACCAAAATGAACCTCTTTAAGACCTGCGGCCTCCAGCATGGCAATACAATCCTTCAGTTCGCCCGGGGAGGTTACCCCTCCTTTAAGCATTATTCTATGCAGATTATCATTTGTCATATGACCTATAGTTTTAATTGACCGCAGTTTTCAACTGGGCCGATAAAATTTCCTGTACTTCCGGTTTACAACTACCACAACCGAGTCCGGCACCAGTTTGCGAACACAACTGACCAAAATCCTCACATCCTCCTCTAATGGTGTCAATAATATTTCCTTCCCCTACCTGACTGCAGGAACACACCATTTTACCCTTTAAAGGCACTGAAGTATTATTGCCCCTTAGCAATTCCTCTCTTTTTTCACTTAGTTCAATTTCTTCTTCAATTAGTCTTTTAAATTCTGCAAATTCGTTCTTATCGCCCATCAAAATAGCCCCTTTTAGGATGTCATTCTGTACAATACACTTTTTATAATACCTTTTGCTTACATCCATAAAAATAATTTCTTCAAAAGAAGCATCAGAGGAAGGCGCATTTACCATACCTAAACTACAAAGGTCTAAATCCTCAAATTTTAAAATATTCATAAGAATGGACCCGTTGTAGTAGCTACCATAGTCCCCCAAGATAAACCTGGCTGCAATATCTGCCTGTTGTTCCGCGGCAGAGGTTATTCCAAAAAGGGAATTTTTAAACTCGGCTATTTCCCCAAGGGCAAATATGTTGGGCTGATCGGTCTGCAAATACTCATTGACAATAACCCCTCTACTGGTCAATAAGTTTGATGTTTTGGCCAATTCAATATTTGGCCTTGTACCTATAGCATAGACGATTGCATTGCATTTTATGGTTCGCCCGGTTTTTAAGGTAACGGACAAATAGTTCTTACTGTCCTTTTCTTCAAAAACGGTACTCACCTCATTATCAAAATAGACCTTGATTCCTCGTTCCATCACATCTTGTGCCAGTAGGTTACTGGCCACTCGATCTAATTGTCGCTCCATTAATCGTGGCGCTCGCTGAATAATACTTATCTGTACTTTACGCTTTTTGAGTGCTGCAGCCAATTCCAGTCCCAGAAGTCCGCCACCCACTATGACCACGTGCTGTTCCTCTTCTGGCAAACCTGTTTTTTGGAGATAGGAACGTAGTCTATCCGCATCTCCACGTTCCCTCATAGTAAACCTCCCTGGTAAATTTATTGGTACATCATTGGGTACAAAAGCACGACTTCCCGTAGCCATTATCAAAATATCATAGGTATGCGTTACGCCCAAATCATCTACCACTTCCTGATTCTCCTTATCCAACTTTTTTATTCCCACCCCGGAATGTAAACTGATACCCAATTTTTGTACTTCTCCCTTTTTAAGTTTTTCGAGAGCTTCCCACGAAAGCTCTTCACTTACATATTCAGGCAACAAAACCCTGTTATAGAATGGGTCTTTTTCTTTGGAGAACACATGAATTTCATCACTCTTATTTTTTGAACGGTAGGTTTGAACGAACCTATAGGCAGCGGCTCCCGCTCCTATAACCACCACTTTTTGTTTCGGCTTTACATATTTGGCGACCTGAACGGCACAATATTTAAAATCCGGCTCCTTGGAAATGGGGTCTACTAAATCATTCGTCATGTTATTGGCACGACCAAAATCATTGTTCAATACCTTGCCCCAGTGCATGGGCAAAAAGACCACCTGCTCCCTTATGTCATAATTTACCTTGACCTTTACCTGTACTTCTCCCCTACGGCTCTTTACAGTAGCTACATCACCTTCTTTAAGCCCTCTTAGGTAGGCATCTACTTTGTTCATTTCCAAGTAAGGTTCCGGAATGTGGGTGAGCAATCTTTTCACCTTTCCCGTCTTGGTTCGGGTATGCCATTGATCTCTAACCCGGCCGGTATTTAAAATAAGTGGATATCGTCCATCTGTTTTCTCGGACTGATTATACAGTTTGGGCGGAGCATTAAAGTGCGATTTTTCATCATTGGTGAAAAACTTACGATTCGTGAACAATCTTGGAGTACCCATATGTTCTTTATGCGGAACGGGCCATTGAAAACTACCTTCATTTTGTAGACGTTCATACGATAATCCTGAAATATCAATATTGGTGCCCTTGGTCAATAGACAATGCTCATCATATACTTCACTAGCATTGGAATAATCAAATCCCTTATAGCCCATTTTCTGGGCAAAGCGCCATAGAATTTCCGCATCTGCCATGGCTTCCCCGGGAGGGTCTATGACCTTGGGAAGGTAACTGATACGACGTTCTGAATTGGTCATCGTACCTTCTTTCTCTAACCATCCGGCTGCCGGTAATAACAAATCTGCATATTTGGTAGTTTCGGCATGATGTGAAATATCCTGAACCACCACAAAACTGGCGTTTTCCAGCGCTTTCTCCACTTTATGCACATTGGGAAGACTCACAATAGGATTTGTACAAATTATCCAAATGGCTTTCATTTTACCAGATGCCAAAGCATCGAACATCTCCGTTGCGGTATACCCTGCTTCACCTGAAATTTCCTTTCCTCCCCAAAAGTTAGATACTTCCTTTCTGTGATTAGGGTTCCCTAAATCCCTATGCGCCGCCAATAAACTGGCCATACCTCCTACCTCTCTACCCCCCATGGCGTTGGGTTGACCCGTTAAGGAAAAGGGGCCAGCCCCAGGTTTACCAATTTGTCCCGTCAATAGGGAGAGGTTAAGAAGGGCCAAATTTTTACTGACCCCAATTACGCTTTGGTTTAAGCCCATGGTCCACATAGAAATGAAGGCTTTTGCATTGCCAATATAACTGGCAGCAGTACGAATTTCTTCCACGGTAATTCCGCAAAGTTCCGCTGCCTTTCGTAAACTCAACTGAAATGCGCTCTCTTTACATGCCTCAAAATTAACCGTATGTTGTTTTATGAATTTTCGGTCAATTTTTTTCTTTTCTATGAGCCACCTTGCTATCGCGTTGAATAAAATAACATCCGTACCCGGTAATATTTGTAAATGAAGGTCTGCCAAAGCACAAGTCTGTGTCTTTCTAGGGTCCACTACAATTATTTTAACATCTGGATTCTCTTCCTTGTGTTTTTCAATTCGCCTAAAAAGTATAGGATGACACCAAGCAGGGTTGGCTCCGGCAATCAGAAAACAGTCTGCCAATTCAATATCGGCATAGGAAATAGGAACTGAATCTTCACCCAGGATTTTTTTGTAGCCCACAACGGCCGAGCTCATACACAACCTAGAATTGGTATCGATATTATTGGTGCCAATAAACCCCTTGGTAAGTTTGTTGACCAAATAATACTCCTCAGTAAGGCATTGGCCTGAAACGTAAAAGCCCACACTATCCGGGCCATGTTTATTAATAATACTCTTAAAAACTGCTACGGCACGATCAAATGCGGTATCCCATGAAACCCTTTGCATAGGATGGTTTCTGCTCCACCTCATTTGTGGGTAAAGAATCCTATCAGTAGTATCTTGCGCTACGTAGTTTAGGTTTTTCCCTTTGGAACAAAGCATTCCTTTGTTCACCGGATAGTCCTCATCGCCTTCAACGCCAATGGTACCCTTTGCATCTACTTTAACCTTTATACCACAGCCAACACCGCAATAGGAGCAAATTGTTTTATGTTCAGTTTCTCTATGCATAAACTAAGGGTTCTTGACAACAATAATTTATACTTGCAAATTATAAAATTACGTATATATACGTAGTTTTTAATTCGTAAAAATTGAACGATTATTTACGGGTACCGAAAAATATTATGAGAAATTCAATGAAATATTCATTTTGAATCCGACAACAGCCTGAAGCTTAAAGGTGGAAGATTCAAAACAAATGACCCCTTAATCACATTAATGCTAAGGTTCCTATCCAGAACATCCTTTATTTCAGTTGTTTCCAAGGCAGAATGAACCATTTTCAATTCAACGCAAGAATTATCTAGATTATAAGCTGCCACAATACGTTCATTTTCAAACTCCCTGGCAAAAACCAATACCTTCTTCCTTAAGACAATTAAAATAAAATTACCATGGCCAAGCGATGGAAGTTCTTTTCTTAGTGAAATCAACTGCTTAATAGTTTGGAAAATTTCAGGATATTTTGCTTCTCGCCACCTATTTGAATAGGTAATGGCAGGCCTTAATTCTGTATCGTTAAATCCTTGCCTAGTACCCGCATACCCAAATTCACTACCGTAATAAATAGATGGTACACCGGGAAGGGTAAAAAGTAAGGCGTATAACAATGGTAAATGCTGCCTATTGATCAAACTACTAAACGCCCTATTGACATCGTGATTATCTACAAATGTGTACAACTGTACATTTCTATACTTACCTCGCGCACCAGATTGTCTTTGTAGTAAAGGACCCAAAAGGTTAAAATCGTGCTTATTAAAACATTCGTACAGAGGCGAATGCAATTCATAATTGGTAACCGAATCCAACATTTTATCATTTACCCAGGTTAAATAATTACCTGATACCGTCTCGCCCAGTAACCAGAATTCCGGATGTAACGTTTTAGTAAAAGTTGAAAGTTCTATTAAGAATTTTTTGTCAAGAATATCTGCCGTATCCAGACGTAACCCGTCAATATTAAGAAAGTTAATCCAAAATCGTACAGCCTCTAAAAGGTGTACTCTAACCTCTGGGTTTTCGTGATTTAATTCTACCAATTGATAATGGTCTTGCCAACCGGAATATGAAAAGCCATCTAAAAACACTCCTTCTTTAGAAAAATCAACGTTTTTAAACCAATCCCTATACCTTGAATTATTTTTATTCTTAAGCAAATCCTTAAAGGCCCAGAACTCCCTTCCCACATGATTGAAAACCGCATCCAACACCACCGCAATTCCTTTTGAATGCGCCACATCTATTAATTCCTTTAAAAGTTTATTGGAGCCCAATCGCCGATCAACCCGAAAAAAATCTACGGTATCATATCCATGTGATACACTTTCAAAGACAGGTCCTAAATAAAGTGCATCACAACCCAAATCCAGCATATGATCAAGCCAAGGCTTTAATTTTGAAATTTTTGAGGTAGGCTGAAAATCAAAAGAATTTCTTTCCGGAGCACCCAAAAGACCTAAAGGATATATCTGATAAAAAATTCGATTGACCATCTTTTAATTTTGGTATTCTAAAAATAAACAATGCCAGTCTCAAACGAAATGAAACAATCAACTTCTCTCAAGAGACGGCTGAAAGATGAAGTGTTAAAAAATAACAATTAGTATAAGAATTTATGCATTTCATCCGTTATTTAAGTAATTCATCCTATATTCAAGCCCTATAACCCTAAAGTCAATCCAATATCCCCATGCGATCATTTAAAGTATTCGCCATTTTCGCCCTTCTTACCTTTACCTTATTTTTGGCGACATCTGGCGTAAAGAGTGAAGAACAACCAAAACCTAGTACCTCTTCCGAAATCGTTGTAGAAAATACAACAAAACCTTTGTCCAAAGTGGACATAGAGAAATACCACGCAAAAAAAGAAGAATTACAAAAGGCCTTGAACGACTATTTTGATAGGGCAATCAAAAATGGTGATATAGTAGGTGCAGGGGTAAGTATCGTGCAAGGTGATAGCATTATCATTTCAAATGGCTTTGGCAAGAGAAACGTGAATTTTAATGATAAAGTTGATGGCGAAACTGTTTTTAGACTGGGATCATTAAGTAAAGGGTTTGCAGGTGTACTTGCTGCCAACCTTAAAAATGATGGCTATTTGAACTGGAGAGATCGCGTTATTGATTATTTGCCACAATTTAAATTGGGTGATGCCAGCAATACTTCTGAAATTACCTTAGCGAACATTATGAGCCATACCTCAGGTACTCCCTACCACAGTTTTACCAATTTGGTAGAAGCCAACTTACCATTGGAAACCATTGCCGAACGATTTAAGGAAGTGGCCCCGATCAGCAAGCCTGGCGCCATGTATAGCTATCAAAACGCAATTTTTGCCTTGTGCGGAGAAATCATGAAGAAAGCAACTGGTGACGAAATCTCCACATCTTTACAAAACAGGTTCTTTACCCCATTGGGAATGTGCAGCACTTCTATGGACCATAAGACCTTGAACAAAACGATTAATGTTGCGTTACCACATTCTAAATGGCGTAGTGGCTATAAAACCCTACAACTTACCAACAAATATTACAATGCTATTGCTGCAGGGGGTATTAATGCAAATGCCCACGACATGGGGAGGTGGATGCGTTTCCTTTTAGGCCATAACCCTGAAATCATGAAAAAAGAAGCTTTAGAAGAAGCCTTTACCCCATTTATTGAAATTTCTGGAAGCCATAAATATTACCACAAATGGCCCGGACATCAAAAGTCCTATTATGGATTTGGGTGGAGAATTCACAAGTTCATAGAGGAAGATTCTACCGTAGAAAAAACTATTTGGCATCACGGAGGCAGTGTAAACAATTACAGAAACGAAATAGCAATGTACCCAGAGACAGACCTTGGAATCTGTGTGCTATTGAACAGTAATTCCAAAATTTCCAAAACAGTGATTCCTGACCTTTATGAAATAGTGAGGGATGTTTACAAAGATGAACCATTGGCAATTGCAAATAATAAAAGTTAACGGGATAAATTCTTAGCTCTTCTCCAATTGCCCCATAACCCAATTGAATTCTTAAGGGAGTTTTTTTGAACTTCGACAATTAAATACGCTATCAACATATAGTTTTGTGAATTGTCTATTTAGTTGAACTGCTTACACTGTGATAAACACTTTCAATCAATAAGTGAATCTTCTATTAACTTTGAAAACGAGCCATCTACATTTATAAGTACACAACTTAACAGCATTTAAAACGTTCTTCTAAGAATCAAAAAAAGGTGTTTTTCCAATTTGACAGCCACTAACCGCACATGGATACGAACCTAAAATCAAACTCCCCGGAAGATCAGCTCATCAATGCATGTTTTAAAGGATATGCCAAGGTGGCAACAGACTTGCTACAAAAAGGCATTTCGCCCAATTGTCAAGGGGTCATTAAAACTACACCGTTGAATGCGGCCGTAACGCACCGGCATTTTGATGTTGTGGACATCCTACTTGATTTTGGTGCAGATATCAATTATGAATCAGGTGAAATACTATCCTTTTCCCGGACTCCGTTGGCTATTGCCTGTCATAACGGGGACATGGAAATGGCGGAATTCTTAATGCAACGTGGAGCACAAATTGATTTAATGAGTGGAATTTATGGTAATCCGCTTCATGCCGCCATTGAATCCAACAACTTGCAATTGCTTAAGTTTATATTGGAAATGAATGCCAACGTTGAAGCAAAAATTGGTGTTTATTTAGACACGCCTATCTGTGCAGCGGCCAGATCGGGTAATAAGGAAGCTATTGAATTATTGGTGCAATTTGGAGCGAAAACCAAACCTCTTAGAAAAATGGAAAGGCATAAGCTTTCCCCAGCAATAGTCAGGTTTTTGAAAAGTAAAAAATACATTTAACAGACCTATATCAAATTAAATTTCTGTGCCTTTTTTGATAGGTCAATAAGGTTTTTCACATCCATCTTCCGCATAAGATTAAACCTATGGGTTTCTACCGTTCTTTTACTATTCTGAAGTTTTTCGGAAATCTGCTTATTGGTTAGTCCGGACAATACCAATTCCAGAATCTGTAATTCCTTATTGGTCAATTCAAAAGGATTATTGCCCACCTTTAGCTTGGATACTTTCTCAACAATTTTCTTCGTGGGATTCAAAAGGTTGTTTACCAGAACATTGGAAATATCACCGCTGTAATAAGTTCCGCCTTCCCTAACGGTTTGTATGGCTTTAATGAACTCTACTTTACCCGTATCCTTTAAAAGATATCCTTTGGCACCAGCACTTACCGATTTTAAAATATATTCTTCGGAATCATGCATGGAAAGAATGATACACTTAACACTGGATTTTCTTTTATTCAGCTCATTGACCGCCTCAATCCCCGTCATATTTGGCATCCTGATGTCGATAATCAAAATCTCAGGATTTTTTTCCTCCACTAGTTGCAATGCTTCTAGGCCATCATCTCCCTCTCCTATAACTTCTAAATCAGATTCGCTCTCTAGCAAAGCTTTAATCCCATCTCTTACTAAAGAGTGGTCATCAACCAAAACGATACTTGTGGTATTGCTCAAAACATGCGTATTAATACGTACAAATATAATTGAATTTTAATTTTTACAAATTACCTCAATTTGACATTACAGAAAATGAATGAACCGCCATAACCCAGAGGCTACAACGGCTCAATCGAAGCATCCTATAAACAACTAATCCTTAGCGGTATTTAAAAATTTTGGTTTGATGACCAGCATGGCCCAAGCCCAGTTTTGGCTACTTGCCGCCATATCCTCGGCAACTCCCTTTAATTCGTACATCCCGCTAGCGGCAAACATGTGGGAATAGCCTATTTTAAGGGCATAGCCATTAAATGCCTGTGAATAGACCAAATCAACTTCAGTTCCTAAATTGCTTTCGCCACTAGGCAAATCTTGTTCCCCATTGAACTTTAAGATTTTAAGAAGTAGACTTGATTTTTCTCCCAATTTAAAGTTGGCACTGGCATGTATATCAAATAGACCCACAGAGTTCGCGTGGTTGCCTACGTAGAAATAATCCATGAAGCCATTAAATTTGTGATTCGTTCCGTAAAGTGGAAAAAATGCTTCGGTTTCACCAGTGGTATCGGCCTTATTACCACTTATAATTTCGGTACCGATACCCAAGCCTATCGTATTGGAAGCTTTATAGGTCAGATCGAGCCCCAATAAATAGGCCCCGCTTACTTTTGCCTCATTTTGCCTTTCGCCTGTCTGTAAAAAGGCATTCAAAGCTGCACCGAATTTCCCTGAACTATAATTTAAATGAGTACCCAAGGTCTGCAGATTACTCACCCCGTCGGCCACTTGGGCATCACCTTCTGTTATAAAGTTTTGAAATCCGTTATTGAGCAATAAAAGGCTACCGGAAAAATTATCCCATTTTTGCTTGAGATAAAGGTACTGCATAGTTTTATAGGAAAAGAATCCCGTGGTATTGTAGGCCGTTCCCACCGATTGAAAACCAGCCGGATTGCTGAAATCCTGATTAAATGCCAGACCAAGATCAAGCATAAACCTGTCTTTGTTATAGCTGAGAAGGGCTGCATCGTGATTTCGGCCTTGTTGAGCCCAGTCAAGTCCCCCAAAAATTCGTTGATCATCATACGAAATTACCTGTCGGCCTAATTTAGTGGAAAAGCCCTTGCCCAAGTTCAATTTTGCCCAAGCCTGAAAAACAGCAAAGGAATTATTTTGATCGTAGGGTAAAATCTGCCTATTCTCGCCCCAGACCATGACATCTTGAAGACTCAAATAAAATTCATACGAACTAAACTTATAACCCGCGTTCAATCGGGTTCGGGTCGAAATTGCGTAGCCAGGGTCCGCCACATCTGGAATGATGGAACCAAAGCCATTGCGATATTCGGTACGGGGCCTAAATTCACCATCCAAAATAAATTGAGAATTAATATAGTTTACCGATAGAAATACTAGGATTAATAAAATGTATTGGTTTTTCATTTTCCTTAAATTATTTGAGTTTGTTAGTTACTTAATGCTCTAGAAAATCAATCAAATGTTTGCGGTAGGCATAGTAATCATCCTGCTCTAGCACCGATTTTCTGGTTCTTGGTCTTTCAAAATCAATATTGAGAATATCACCGATTTTAGCTCTAGGTCCGCTAGTCATCATCACAACCCTGTCTGCCAAGAAAATAGCTTCGTCCACATCGTGGGTAATCATCACCGCCGTAATCTTTTCTTTGTTCCATATCTCAATTAAAATATCTTGCAATTCTCCTCGGGTGAGGGAATCGAGCATTCCAAAAGGTTCATCCAACAATAACACCTGTGGTTTTATGGCAAAAGCCCGTGCAATACCTACCCGTTGTTGCATGCCTTGCGAAAGTTCTTGTGCTTTTTTATCGAATGCACCATCCAGGCCTACCTTATGCAAATAGTATTTGGCAATGTCCTTTCTCTGTTGCTTGGTAGCATGTGGGAATACCTGATTGACTCCTAACATTACGTTCTGCAAAGCGGTCATCCAAGGCATTAAACTTGGTGCTTGAAAAATAACCCCTCTATCCGGTCCAGGACCTTTTACAGGATTGCCCAAGACCGAAATATTTCCACCAGAAATAGCGTTCAAACCCGCTATCATTGATAACATGGTGGTTTTACCACAACCAGAATGCCCAATAATGGTCACAAATTCTTCTTTCATAATCTGAAGATTCAAATGTTCGAGTACCACATAATCTCCTTTGGGAGTTGGATACACCTTTTTTAGATCATTCAAATCAAGCATTACAGGCGACGGGTAGAGTATACCGTTTTCATAGGTTCCTAAACTTTCTTTATTCTCAATGGTAGATGTGTTCATCTTTGTGATTTTTAAGGTTAGGCTACAAAACTTTTCGGACTAATTTCAGGCAGTTCGTATTGCGTCTGCACTTCGGCTTTTCTTTCGTTTCCGATATCCATCAGATATTCAATAATGGCATTTCGTGTTTTCTTATAATTGACATTGTCGTTCAACTCGGTTTTATCCCTTGGCCGGTCGATATCAATTTTAAATTCAGGTCCTAAAGTTGCCCTTGGTCCCGGACGGAGCGGAATAATGCGATCAGCCATATAAATTCCCTCATCCACATCATTGGTAATCAAAAGGGCGGTGCGCTTATCCTTACTCCAGATATTGAGTATTTCATCTTGTAGGTTGCCACGGGTCAAAGCGTCAAGGGCTCCCAACGGCTCATCCATAATGATCATTTCCGGATTCATGGCCAGGGCCCTTGCGACTGCTACCCGTTGCCTCATTCCCCCAGAAAGCTCTTTGGGTCTTTTGTTAATGGCGGGACTAAGACTTACCATCCCCACAAATTCTTTCACCCTTTTCATGAGCTCCGATTTTTTTTCCTTTGGGAATGCTTCCTTGACAGCCATATACACATTTTGACCAACCGTCAACCATGGCAAAAGCGAATAGTTTTGAAAAATTACCCCCCTATCGTGGCTTGTACCCTTAACCGGTTCGCCCTTAAAAAGAACCTCTCCGCTGGTGGGTTGTAACAAACCGTTTATCAGGTTGACCAATGTTGTTTTTCCGCTTCCCGTAAATCCTACGATGGCCACGAACTCTCCCTCTTCAATACTCAGATTAATATCGGAAAGTACTTCTGTAGCACTGCTACCTTGTCCGTAAGTTTTGTACACATTGTTTAATTCTAAATAGGCCATACCCTTTGTTTTTATAAATTATATAGCTTCGCTTTTATTGAAAGACACCATGTTTTGAATGGTCAGCATAAGCCTATCCAATAAGAAACCGATGATTCCTATGACAAACATGGCCACAATGATTTTTGAATTGGAATCGATGGCCCCATTCTGAAATTCCTCCCAAACGAAAGATCCTAAACCAGGACTCTGGGCCAAAAGTTCAATGGCGATCAACACCATCCAAGCCACGGAAAGTGTAATTCTCAAACCTGTAAAAATCAATGGTAACGACGATGGTAATATCACCTTGAACACCTTCTGCAAAGGCTTCAATTTTAATACTTTGGCAACATTTATATAGTCCTTATCCACCGTGGCGACACCCATGGCCGTATTGACCAAAGTGGCCCACATGGCACAAAGACCTACACTTATAAATGAAATGATAAAAGCACTATCTGAATTGGAATCTTTGGTCATCGTCTTTACGATCATGAATACCAATAACAACCAAACTACGGGCGATACAGGCTTAAATATCTGTATTAACCAATTGAAAGAACTTCTAAGTACGGGACTCAAACCAATAATTATACCGATGGGAACCGCAATGATCAATGCCAATAAAAATCCCGCAAAAACGGTTTTTAAACTGGTGAAAATTTGGTCCACAAAAGATGGGCGACCTGTATAAGTTATAGGTGCTTTACCTTCCGCTTCACGTTTGGCATTCAGTGCAGCCGTTTTTTCTGCAAAAGCATCCTTATCGGCGCTGATTACTTTATGATCGGCAATTAATGTTTGCAACGATTGCCACACCTGGCTGGGTGACGGTAAGGTATTGGGTTGACAACTGATATCCCCAGATGCGATACAAGCTTTCATGGCTTCCGCTGCCTCAGCACCCTGATCGGCCAGTGCCTTTTCGATTTTATAATCGGCCTCCATATTAAAAAGTGCTTTTGAGCCTAGTTGCCAAAGACCAATGAAAAGCAATATGGAAAGCAAAGGAATAACAAACTTTCTAAAGATGCTCTTCACATCAAATTTAAAGGAGCCCAGTTTTACCTTGCCCGCAACCGATCCCGACGAAAAACTTCCGACCAGGTCATTTACTTTGGTTAATACAATACTTTGTTTCATGATGCTTCTGATTTAAGTAATTGATTATTCTACAAAGAGGCGTTGTCTTTGTTACCTATACTAAAACTGTTGATATAGCCCAAAGGATCTTTGGCATCAAAGCTTTTCCCGTCTATAAATTCATTGGTAGCTGGCTTATAGCCATCGGTATCAGGCACGTCGGCGGCAGGAATGTGCCCTTCCTCCACTAAAATTTCGGCAGCTTTTTTCCAGATATCGGGTCTGTAAATTTCTTTAATGGTCTCATCATACCACTCGGCCGGTTTCGCATCAGGAATTTGCCCCCACCGTCTCATTTGGGTCAAAAACCAAACTCCATCGGAATAAAAAGGATACGTAGCATTGTACTTGTAGAATACATTAAAGTCTGGCATTTCCCTTTTGTCTCCCTTTTCAAACTCGAAAGTTCCCGTCATAGAATTGGAAAGTACCGCTTCATCAGCCCCTACATATTGAGACATGCTCAATATTTTAACGGCCTCTGCCCTATTCTCAGGTTCGTCTAACCACTTACCAGCTCTTATTAAGGCCTTGGTTACGGCAATAGCTGTATTGGGATTTTCCTCAAC
The DNA here is from genome assembly GCF_014349235.1 of Cytophaga sp. FL35. Classification (GTDB taxonomy): domain Bacteria; phylum Bacteroidota; class Bacteroidia; order Flavobacteriales; family Flavobacteriaceae; genus Euzebyella. Next base: position 116,763 of record NZ_JACSOH010000001.1, read on the forward strand.
AAACTTTTTGGTCATCACAAATACCTTCTCAGGATTGTTCCTCCAGATATCGTAATTGGTAGTGACCGGTACCCCTATTCCTTTGAATACGGCCTGTTGGTTCCAAGGCTCACCTACACAATATCCATAAATAGTACCCGCTTCAAGAGTTGCCGGCATTTGCGGTGGTGGTGTTACGGATAATAAAACCTCGGCATCGATTTGCCCCTGCACATTATCTTTTGTGTACATGCCCGGATGAATACCAGCAGCAGCCAACCAATATCTTATTTCATAATTGTGGGTAGAAACTGGAAAAACCATTCCCATCTTAAAAGGCTTTCCGCTATTCTTATACTCCGTTATAACAGGCTTTAGAGCATCTGCTTTAATAGGATGTTGCGGTTTACCATCTTCATTTAAGGGAATGTTGGGTTTCATTTTAGACCAAACTTCATTTGAAACCGTAATGCCATTTCCATTAAGATCCATTGAAAATGGTGTTACCAGTTGGGCCTGACGACCAAAACCTGCACCAGCGGCTATGGGCTGGCCGGCCAACATGTGCGAACCATCTAACTGCCCATCTATTACTCGGTCCAAAACATTTTTCCAGTTTGATTGCGCTTCTACAGAAACAAATAATCCTTCATCCTCAAAAAAGCCTTTTTCCTTGGCAATGGCCAAAGGAGCCATATCCGTAAGTTTAATAAAACCAAACGTCAATTGTGGTTTTTCAACATCAAGGGTCTTTGAAATAGCACTAGTAGAAGAAACTTCTGCGCTTGCCGTTTCTTTTGATTGTTTCTCTCCTTTTCCGCCACATGCTACTATAAGTAATGCAGACAAAAAGAAAAAAACTGTTTGAGTTCTCGATTTCATGTTTTAGAGTTTTAAAAGGTGAACAATTAATTCTATGTAACAAACATACGTATATTATTAAGTATTAATACGTAGTATAAATAAAAATCATTGATTTTATACGTATTTTTACCAGAATGAATATATGCGCAGTAGTAATTTGAGGAATTCAAAATATGCGCCTTAGAAATTTCATGAATATGAAAAACGAGAAATCAATTGACATTAAATCTATTGCGAATTTTTAAAGAGAGATGGATTCTTTATTGTAATGCTTACTAAAATGCAGAGAAGAGTATTCTTTGGACTTCCTCATTAAAATACAAAGGATGTTTCGCCACTACATCGCCAATTACAATGATACCAGGTCGCTCACAATCAATGGCAGGAAGTTTTGTAGAAAATGACGATAACGTACCCAAAAAACATTGCTCGTTGCTATTAGTGCCGTTTTGAATTATCGCCGCAGGAGTTGAAGAATCCCTATATCTACTGACTTCAAGCATTATTTCTGCGGCTTTTCTAATCCCCATCAAAATGACTAAAGTGGCCGTAGAGCGAGCAGCATGTTGCAAATCTTCTGAAAAATTACCATCTCTTTTTGTGGCAGTCATTACCCAGAAACTGCTGCTCAAACCTCTTGAGGTCATGGGAATTCCCTGACTTGAAGGTACGGCGATGGCACTGCTTACCCCCGGAACAACCGTCACCGGAATACCAAAAGACTCTACATATTCGATTTCTTCACAGGCCCTGCCGAAAACAAAAGGATCTCCTCCCTTTAAGCGAACAACATGACCAAATTCCAAAGCCATTTTTACAATCAACTCATTTATTTGTTCTTGACTGCGACTGTGGGTGCCACATCTTTTCCCTACGTATATCACTTTAGATTTTTCACCTACGAATTGCAATAGTTCTTCGTCAATAAGAGCGTCATACAAAACTACATCGGCATCTTTCAAAGCTCTCAAACCCCTAATAGTAATAAGGTCTGACGCACCTGGGCCAGCACCTACCAATGTTACCTTTGGTTCAAATGTAGATTTCATAATACTTAATTTATTTAGGTAGGATTGACAATTCCTCAACAAAACTACGTAATTATTTTCATAAAAACACACTTAAAATACGTATTAATACGTAATATTGCTAAGTAGTTTAAAATCGAAGCGAAATGAAAACAATAATTGTTGTCGGTAACGGCATGGTAGGCTATAAGTTCTGTGAGAAATTCGTATCCCATGAAAAAAGCAAAAACTTCCAACTTGTTGTTTTTGGCGAAGAACCAAGACCAGCTTATGACCGCGTACATTTAAGTGAATATTTTGAAAGCCAAGATGCCAAAGCGCTTGAGATGGCCCCGAAAGAATGGTATTTAGAAAATAAAATAGAATTGGTGACTTCTGAACGCGTGCTCGATATCAATCGCGATTCAAAAACTATTTCCACATCTAAAGACCGCATCTTCAGTTATGACTACTTGGTTCTTGCTACGGGTTCATCCCCTTTCGTACCTCCAATAAAAGGAGTAGAAAAAAAGGGGGTTTTTGTCTATAGAACCATAGAAGATTTAGAAGGAATGTTGGCGTATGCCGCCGACCTTAAAAAGACAAAACCCAATGCAAAGGCCGCTGTTTTGGGCGGTGGCCTCCTAGGACTCGAAGCCGGTAAGGCAGTGTTGGATATGGGCTTAGAACCCCATATTGTAGAGTTCGCCCCAAAACTAATGCCCAGACAATTAGATTCTAGAAGTAGTAAGGTACTACAATTAAAGTTGGAGTCCATCGGGTTGAACATTCATTTAAGTAAGGCCACCAATCAAATTTTAGGAAATGGCTCGATCGAGGGTATGGAGTTTGGTGAAGACGACCTGCTTGATGTCGATATGCTCATCATTTCTGCAGGTATTAGACCTAGGGATGAACTTGCAAAAACCTGCGGTCTAGAAATCGGTGTGCGTGGCGGAATCGTCGTTAACAATAAAATGCAAACCGCTGATGAACATATCTATGCCATTGGCGAGGTAGCATTATTGAATCAAATGATTTACGGACTGGTGGCTCCTGGCTATGACATGGCCGATGTGGCCGTCAAACAGATTTTAGGCGAAACTGAACCCGATATGCCTACAGACATAGATATGTCCACCAAACTAAAGTTAATTGGTGTTGATGTGGCCAGTTTTGGAGAACCCTTTATGCCTGCTTCCAAAGGCCATTCCATTATTTACGAAGACAAAACCAAATTTCTCTACAAACGTATTAACGTTAGCCACGACCGTAAAAAGCTTTTAGGTGGTATTTTGGTGGGAGATGCTTCCGATTACAATATGCTACACCAAGTATATCTGAACGGTATGCCAATTCCCGAAGAACCTGCTCAATTGATTTTACCTAGTTCCGATGGTGCCGCTTCCTTTGGCAATGTCATGGATTTACCGGACGAAGCACAAGTCTGTTCCTGTGAAAGCGTCACAAAGGGACAAATTTGTGGGGTTATAGAAAACGGGGAAGCCAAAGACTTGGCCGATGTGGTCTCCTGTACCAAAGCAGGGACCGGTTGTGGTGGCTGCAAACCCATGGTAAAGGATATTACCGAAGCTACTTTGAAGTCGCTGGGCATAGAAGTGAAAGACTCCATCTGTGAACACTTTGATTACAACCGACAAGATTTGTACAAAATCATTCAGGTAAAAGGCTATACTACTTTTAATGAGGTACTAGACAATCACGGTAACGGTGGTCATGGTTGTGAACTGTGCAAACCCGTAGTAGCCTCCTTAATGGCAAGTATTCATGCGGATACGGCCAATAAGGAATATGCCATTCAAGATTCAAACGATCGGTTTTTGGCCAATATTCAGCGTAATGGTACTTATTCGGTAGTTCCTAGGGTGCCAGGGGGAGAAATTACCCCCGATAAATTGATTGCCCTTGGTGAAATCGCCAAAAAATATGACCTGTACACCAAAATTACCGGTGGGGTACGTGTCGATTTGTTCGGAGCAACCTTAAGACAGTTGCCTCTTATCTGGAAGGATTTGATCGCTCACGGATTTGAAAGTGGCCATGCCTATGGTAAATCCTTACGTACGGTAAAAACCTGTGTAGGTTCCACTTGGTGTCGCTATGGTATGGATGAAAGTGTAAGCTTCGGCATTGAATTGGAAAACCGGTACAGAGGTATTCGAGCGCCGCATAAAATCAAGGGTGGGGTTTCGGGATGTATCCGGGAATGTGCAGAAGCCCGTGGTAAAGATTTCGGACTTATTGCCGTTGAAGGAGGATGGAACCTTTACGTAGGTGGTAACGGAGGGGCAAATCCCCGACATGCCGAACTCTTTGCGGAACAAATAGATAATGAAACCGTCATTAAATATTTAGACCGCTACTTAATGCTCTACATGCGTACGGCCAAGCCTTTACAGCGTACAGCGGCCTGGCAAGAACGTTTGGAAGGGGGAATTGAATATTTGAAGGAAGTAGTTATTGAGGACAAATTAGGCATCGCCAAAGATTTGGAAGAAGAAATGCAAACCTTGGTCAACAAATTTGAATGTGAGTGGACCCAAGCGGTCAACAACCCTGAAATGATGAAACGCTTCAACCACTTTGTGAACAGCAAAGAAGAAGATGATAACTTGGTTTTTGTTCCCATGAGGGAGCAAAAAATGCCTGAACCTTGGAAATAATCAATTCAAACATGCTAGAGATGATTGCAACAACCAAAAAATACGAAACTGTTAAAGCAAACGAAGTGACCGTATGGTTCAAAGCGGCTTCGGTAAATGAATTTCCCAAAGATGGAGGTGCCTGTGTAAAGTATAAAGACCTGCAGATTGCCGTTTTTAACTTTACGCGACTGAATAAGTGGTATGCCACCCAAAACCTATCTCCAGAAAAACAGGAAATGGTTCTTAGCAGGGGGATGATTGGTGACCATAAGGGAATTCCCATGGTAGCCTGCCCCTTGCACAAACGTATTTTTTCGCTTGAGGACGGCCGTAACCTCAACGGTGATTTAGAACCAATAGCCACCTACCCTGTTAAGATACTTGATGGATATGTTCACATAGGCTTTTCCCATTAATTAACATAAAACTGCAAGCAAATGGATTTAGGTATTCTAAGGAATAGAAGCGGAAATTACTATCTTTCCTAAAAATTACATTGTATGCCTACCTCCGAGAAATTAGCGGAAGCCTTTAAGAAGTTTGACGAAGCCAATAGCAAAGACCCAAATACCGAGGAGTATCAGGGAAAAAAATATCCTAAGGAAGTGTTGTACGCACAGAGGATGACGCAAAAACTGGACGATTTTGATTCCAATGCCTCCGATGCCCTTAGACTTACGGCACGTTGCCAGCATATTCGCCGGTGGGAAATACCGCGTGATAGCTATGAGATGAACCGTGTAGGCTATTTAAAATGGCGACAAGATTTAAAGAAATTCCATGCGAAAGTGGCGGCTGAAATTTTGGAACAAGTAGGATACGACCAAGCGACCATTGACAAAGTCGCCTTTCTTTTAGAAAAAAAGCAACTCAAAAAAAATGAGGAGACCCAAACATTGGAAGATGTCATCTGCCTTGTTTTTTTAGAATATTATTTTGAAGACTTCAGTGAGGAACATCCGGAAGAAAAAATAATCGATATTCTCCAGAAAACATGGAGAAAAATGTCTCCTAAGGGGCATGAAGCTGCTTTAAAACTGCCTTTATCCCCTACCTCCCTTGAGCTAATTAAAAAAGCGCTGGAGGCATAAATACGGTCTAAAACAGTTGGTTTATAGAAAAGAGTCCAAAATATAGACAGTCTTTAGATAATGCAACCTTTCTACGCATTCGCAAATGGTATTTATTGGCATTTGCAGGCATTGCTTTGACCATCATCATTGCACAAATCTTAATACAATCTCACCTTAATTCGCAATTAAGTGACTCAAGAATTATAAATGTTGCCGGTTTTCAAAGGGCCTACAGTCAGAAATTGACCAAGGAAGTATTACTGATCAAGGATTTGTTCCCAGAAAAGAATATTGACCACGTAGTTCAGAAAATGAACGAGACCCTGGAAACTTGGAAAAGTAGACATGTTGGACTTCAAATGGGCAGTAAGGAATTAACATTGCCAAAGGAGACCAATGAAGAAGTGTTGCAATTGTTCACTCAAGTAGAGCCCCACCATACCGCAATGGTAACGGCAGCAGAAAAAATAGTTGAACTGCACCTACAAAAAAAACTATCAACCGATCAATTGGCTGGGCTAACTACTACCATTCTTAATAATGAGGACGGGTTTCTTCAAATAATGGACCACATAGTAAACGAGTATGACAATAGAAGCAAAGAAAAACTTGAAAGTTTAAAACGAAAAGAGTACCTGCTATTAATAATTTCAATTCTCATTCTCCTATTGGAGATTATTTTGATTTTTAGACCGCTATCCCTACAAATTAGAAAAACCATTTTCAAGTTGATGGAAAGCAGGCTACAGTCAGAAAATCAGGCCAAAGAAACAGAACGGTTATTTTTGGAAAAGGAAAAATCATTAAAAGACCTTCAAGAACTCAACTTTGTAATTGACAATGCAGCGCTTTTTGCAAGTGCCCGCCAAGACGGAAGTATTGTCTTTATGAGCAAAAAATTTCTTCAGCTATTGGGCTTGGAGGCATCGGATTTAAAGCGGCCCTTGTCTGAGGTGCTAACTACAGAGGAGGGACAACAACAATATTTGAAGGAAATTTTAAAAAACAACAGAAAAAACTTCATTAGAACGGAGGAAATCAAAATCACTACGGAAAAAGAGGATGAATATTGGCTGGATGTTTCCATTGTTCCCATGCACCAATCCAGCCAGCAGCAAAGTGTACTTATTCTTTGCTCAGATATTACAGAACGTAAAGAAAATGCCTTGAAGGTAGAGCAGCTTACCCAACAGAATTTTGAAGAAAGAATGCAACAAAAAAAGCTGCAGGCAAGTCAAATAGTTGAAGGCCAGGAAGAAGAACGCAAGCGCATTGCAAAAGACATTCATGATGGCATAGGCCAAATGCTTACAGCTTTGAAGTTCAATATAGAATCCATTGATACAAGCGATCAAACAAAAACAAAGGAAAAAATTGAATACCTCAAAACTCTCACTGCCGATCTTATTAAAGGGGTACGTACCGCCACATTTAATTTAACACCTCCAGAACTTAGTGACCATGGTATTTTTCCGGCTTTGCATAAAATGACCAATGAGCTATCCAAGTTAACCGGTAAAAATATCCTGTTCGAAAATAAAACAGAAGATTACATCCGTTTTGATTCCTTGGCGGAAACCAATATTTATAGGGTTACCCAAGAAGCGGTAAACAATGCCATAAAGTATGCCGAGGCCAATTACATTTTGATAACAATTGATTATAAAAATCAAATTTTAAGTGTGGTCATAGATGATGATGGTAAGGGTTTTAATACTGATATCATGAAAAGCCTACCCACCAATCAAAGTGATGGTGGAATGGGTCTCTTTTTTATGAAAGAACGAATTAGCTATATTAACGGTAGATTATTCATTCATTCTGAACCAGGGAAAGGAACACGGGTAACCATAAATTACAAAACAGAACAGAAAGAATTAGTGGTATGAAAATAAGAATTAGGGGTAATTCCGTAAGGTTGAGGCTGACCAAACCGGAAGTGGAAAATTTTTGTGAAACGGGAGAATTTTCTGAGACTACACGGTTTAATTCCCAAATATTCACCTATAAAATTGTCTCCAGGGAAGATATTGATTGTCTAAAAGCCGATTTTGTTGATAATACGATTGTCATTTTTATTCCTAGACAGGAAGCCTTGAACTGGGATCAAGATGAAAGGGTTGGTTTTAAGAACGAGTTTATCTTAAATGACGGTACCCTACTAAACCTTTTGGTTGAAAAAGATTTTGTTTGTTTGGATAAGAGGGATGAAGATGAGAGTGATAATTACCCCAATCCCCTATTGGCAAAAAAGTAAAGCCATACAAGAACATTCATTTTGTAAGAAATCCCTTTAAAAACGGGGTTTACGGCATTTTTCTTTAACCGTTTCAATACTACCATTCGTCTACACTTAATTCCCACTCGTCTACAGTTGAACTTTTTTCCGATCAAAATGTAGGTACTTTGGGGTTCACTTAATTATTAGCGCCATGAAAATACTTTTTATAGAAGATGATCAGGTAGAGACCATGAAAATGACGAGAACTCTTTCTAAGCTGCATTTAAATCATGAGCTTATCTTGGCCGAGAATGGAGAAGATGCATTAGAAAAATTAAAAAATACACTGAGGCTACCGGATTTAATCCTGCTGGATTTGAATATGCCACGCATGAACGGAAATGAATTCTTGGTTGCCATCAAAAAAAACTCGCATTTAAAAAATATACCGGTGGTGGTACTTACTACATCTCAAAACAGAGATGACCTTTTGGAATGCTACAGTTCTGGAATTGCCGGGTATGTGACCAAACCTCTTAAATATGAGGACTATGTTGAGAAAATGAGAAAAGTGTTTGCTTATTGGGAAGTAAACGATTTGATCAACGCATAAACGAGAAAAATAGGTGGTTGCATCCGCTTGGGTGCAGTAGTTCATATTTTTGATTAATAGTTAGGTGAAAGAAGCCCCGCAGTTTTGCGGGGCTTCTTAATATCTAATAATCACAATGATTACCAATGTAACCTCCTACCTTTAATAAGACTTTATTTACAAAAAATACAATTACATTAGTGTTGTTTTCGTTACCTTAATAAGATGAAAGGGGAAAAATGATGTGTGAAACAGATTTTCTCAGTACTTTTATATTCAATTTTAAGTCGATAACACACTGAAAATGAACTGTATAATAATCGATGATGAAGCCACAGCTAGAGCTATAGTTGCTCAATTATGTGCGAAATTTTCAGATCTTAATGTGATAGAAGAATTTGAAAGCGCGGTTGAGGCCATAAAGTTTTTGAACCAACAACAAGTGGATGTCATTTTTCTGGATATTCATATGCCTGGGTTCACTGGAGTAGATTTTGTACAGACCTTAAAAAACCCTCCGCATATTGTTCTAACTACCTCTGATACAGAATTTGCAATTGAAGCTTATGAATACGAAGCTATTGTAGATTATATAGTAAAACCTATAACACCGGAGCGCTTTGAAAAGTCCATTCAAAAAATAAAAAAGGTAGCATCACAGCCGGTGGTTAAAACTCCTGTCTCCAAAACAGAAAGTAATAATTCTTCGGTCACAGATCTTTACATTAATATTGATAGAAGGCTTATCAAATTAAAATTTAATGAAATCCTTGTTGTAGAGGCAAAAGGCGACTATATTGAAATAAGGTTGGAAAAGGATACCTATCGTGTACATACCACCCTGAAAAAAATAAAGGAAAAACTTCCCGATAGCATCTTCCTACAAATTCACCGTTCTTACATAATCAACTTCAATAAAATTATAGACATTGAAGACAACAGTGTATTAATTGGAAAGAATGTAGTACCTATTAGCCGATCCAATCGTCCCGAATTAATGCGCCGTCTTAATTTAGTATAGTCTACCCACCCATGGGGTTCGCATTCTTTTTCCCATCGTTATAAAGGAACCTTCTACCTACGGTAAACTACTATCCACCGATTTTCAAGCCTTTTTCTTTAGTTTGGATTAGATATTTGTAGCTCCTAATCTTACTAGCTATGGATAAACTTTTACTCCTTTGCTTCCTTTTTTATGGAATCAACTATTCTGCTGCACAAGAGTACCAATTTTTAGGTACTTACACGCAAGATGGTACCCCAGAATATTTTGATGAAAAAGATACGGTTTCCCCCGAAACCTTGAACATGATCGCCGATGCGCTCCCAGAGAGTTATCCGGTACCTCAGTTCAACCCGCAATATATAACCTCTGGCTATGACACTGATGTTATCCTAGACGAGAACGCAGATGTTCGGGTAGCGTTCGTAGCCGAGGGTGTGGGTAAAACTAATCGAACAAATCAATCTACAAGTGCACTATTAGACAAAAATTAACATAGGTAGATTTCCTTCTTTATTTTGGGTTGAAGGAAGTGAGAAGTCGAAAGGGCAATCGAGAGCTGGCGCACTCGGTTGTCCTTTTCCTTTTGATAAACAACAATAAATACGAGAATAGACAAAAATTATTAAAAGCCATTTTTTAACCATTCGTCTACAGCAAATCGCCATCCAACTATTCTTCTCAAATGATTTTCATATTACAGTGGATATTTGTTTCACGATGAGCACAAATCATCCAATTAAAAGATTACCAGAGAACCAGAACTGATATGAAAATTAAGGAAACTTCCCCCGAAAGGTTGATTATAGGTAGTGTGCTTCTTGCTAATGGAGGCGCCTGCCTATACAACCTTCTTTTAGGGTATACCATGGGACCAGAATCGTATGCCAATAGAGTAACCCTTATAATTTTCTTGATATCGCTCATTTTTGGAGGAATGATATTTCAGCTTATAGGTTCCAAACTTCATTTTCTTTTTCCTACTAGAAAAACTAGTGGTTTTGTATCATTGCCCTATAGCTGTAGAATTGGAATTATGGCCATACTTATGGTTAGTGTTCTATTTTATTCCACTGATCTATTACATCATTTTCCTTCTAAACAAATGGGAGCTGTATTAGGAATAGGCCTGGCCATTCCCTTATGTATGGTAAAACGTATCATGCCCGGCAATATCTATCATTTTTTATTCGGTAAGGTAGAGCGTAGTACAAAAGTGCATACCAAACAACTCCTGTACCTACTGGCATTATCAGCCGGCTACGAGTTTGTACAACTATTGATAAAGAATAGTGACGTTCTAATGGTTTCCCATTATTTCAACAATCAGGAAACCAATCAATATACGGCTCTAGTTCTTCTAGGTAGGGTCATATATATTTTTGCTTGGATGTTCATTTTAAAATTATCAATTGAGACCTTGAGATATAAGCAAGCCAAAAAAGCGACCCTTCCTTTACTAAAAAGATATCTGAAAATATTAGGAGTCCTTTTGCTAAGTATTGTTACCGCTTGTTACTTATTTCATGAACCTATCGTTGAAGGGCTGTTTGGAAAGGATTATTTAGCTATTGGCGTTCTGCTTTGGCAATATGCCATCGTAATTTCCCTGTTCATTATTGCCACCACGGTAACTTATCATTTTATGGTTTTAAAAGATTACATACCCGCTCTTTTCATGACAGTAGTGGGATTATTTCAAATGATATTATTTGTGCTCTTTCATGATAGCTTGAGCTTGGTGGTGCAACTTCAAATGATAGCGATGATAGCTCTTTTAATTGCGCAGTCACTATATATTCACACAAAAACAATGAAATAGTTCATAGGTAGATTACCAATTCATTTTTGCCGGAAGCCACCTTTGGTTTCCGGTTTTTTGTTTATCGGTCGGTAGTATGATGCAAAGCTTTTAAACTCGTTAAACAGCTATTAATCAAGACAAAAGGGATTCCCTCTGCAAAAATTAGTTATCATAAAATAGTTATTGAGCGATTACTTACTGCCGTTTGACTACACCTATTTGTCTTCCAACTACTTTCTACAACTATTTTTTACCCGCTTAAAGGAACTTTGTTTCAGTCATTTAGAATGACGTCCCAAAAATATGACCTATGAAACTTGCAATTGTAACCGCTTATCCACCAAGTGAAGCAGACCTGGCCTTTTACGGCCTTCAGTTGGTGAAGCATTTTAGGAATCATCCTAAAGTGGAAGAAATTTTAGTGATAACCGACCGTAGTGCCAATAAAAAAATAGAATTAAGTCCAGAAGGTAGTCCTGTGACCATAGAGAAATGCTGGAGTTTTAATGGTTGGTCCAATTTCATCAAAGTAACTCAACACGTATTGAAATTTAAACCAGATGCCGTTTTCTTCAACTTGGGAAGCATCACCTTTGGAAACAAACAAATTCCAGCTGCATTGGGCTTTATGATTCCCCTGTTTAGCAGAATAACAGGTGTGGCTTCCATATCATTAGTTCATAGCCTCCCACAACCATTTAAGGACTACAAGGGATACGTACCCTCTCTAGTTAGGACAAAAAATAAAGAATATGGACGTAACCTTACAAAAATGATATTAGCATCTGATATTGTGGCAACCAACACCAATAAAATGACCAAATTATTAATAGAAGATTTGAAAGCGAAGAATGTAACCAAAATGCCCTATGGGAGTTTTGAAACTCCTCAAGAACCGGATTATAGGATTTCAGGAAATAAGAAACAAATTCTTGTTTTTGGAACCTTTGGTACTCAGAAGAAATTAGAGGTTTTCTTGGAGGCGATACAGCGAATTAGGTCCAAGAACAATGAATTGAATCTTGAAGTTGTGATTGCAGGCAAAGATTCTAAGAACGTACCGGGGTACATGCGTCGTATAGAAGAAAACCATAAGTATATGAAGCAACTTACATTTATGCATGAAACAGATGTGGCCCAAATTCCAAAACTTATTGAAGAAAGTGCTTTGGTAGTTTTACCCTATTCTCAAGATACCGAAAAACTAAAGGATATTCATATGACGGCCACGAAAGGAAAAGCCGTGGTACTTCCCTATTTTGATGGTCTCAACGAGGCCTTGGAAGAAAGAAATTATCGTGCAGAAGTATATACTCCGGATAGTCCGGAATCCTTATCCGAAGCCATTGAAAATGTATTGGCATACAACTCCTACAGAATTCATTTAGGGATGGCCAATTTCAAAGCTGCCATTGCCAACCCCATTGAGGAGGTGATTGAGCAGTATATTGAATATTTTGAAGCTATAAAGAGAGCTAAAATGGAAAATACCAAGGTACTTTTTCCCATCCCGGAAGAAATAAATGACAATTAAAAATTTGATTTAGGTCATGTGCTGAAGGGGAATAGTCTGGTCAACTATTCCCCTTTCTTTTTGCACAATTGTACTTTATTGTAGGGTATATGTAAAACTGACCTTGGTCTGCTGGGTAGCCCCCTGAATATCCATAACATTAAAATCTTCGGAAAAAACAAACTCGGTATTGTCAGAATTGAACTCGAGGGGAAGGTTCTGAACATTACACGACCCTACCAAGCTCAACGTAGAACCTGCCAATTGCCAAGTTCCTTCTAAATTTACCGTTCTTTCACAATCGGACGCTTTTAAACCTTGTTTAAAAGTATAGCCCCTTGAGCTGCTAAAAGCATAGGCACCATCCCTTTGGCAGTCTGAATATTGAGCAAAAATATCCGTATCAGGATTGTCCTCATTATCATCGGTCAAATCAATTTCCTTATCGGCTTCAATAGCCGTTAATACCCATTCTCCTACCATTTTCTCCTCTGCACTGGCCAAAGCACCCACATAGTCCTCTGGACATTCAACCTCATTATCCGTTGTACATGCATTAAAAATTAGCAAGACACTGCCCAAAGTCACATAATTTAAAAATAATCTTTTCATAGAAGTGTTTAAGTTTTAAGTTCTACAAAAAGATGGACTTCCTTAAAAAAGGTTGCCTGGGAAATCAATGTTTATTTATCGGCATTTAATGAAATTTACCACGTTTTAAGTGTGTACGCACTGTTCCAAAATTCATACTCCAGCCGGCTGGCGGTAATAAAAGCCTCTGTCATAGCCTGTTGTTGTTTTTCGGTACTCTGCCGGGCAATGTTATCGGTAATTTCAATGGCCCTTTGAGTGAGTTCGCCAAATTCTTCTCCCGCATAGGTATCTATCCATTTTTGATAGGGATTATCCCCCGATTGTTGATTCTGATAAATGTAATCTCCCACTTTTTTGTAAATCCAGAAACAAGGTAATACGGCCGCCATGGCCACTTCTACCCCATCAAGGGCCGCAGTACTTTTCAGGAAATGTCCATAATGGTGACAAATAGGTTCTATATGCCCCTTCTCCTTTAATTGAAAGCTTTCAAAGTACGATTCGTGCAAAGCTTTTTCAACAACTATGGCCCCTTCTGCAAAACGGATATACGCCAAGGAATCCTCTACATTTTCTACACGGGCACCAATAATCGCCAAGGCCCTACCAAATTGGTCCAGATAAAAAGCATCTTGAACCATATAATATTGAAACTTTTCAAGTGGTAAGGTTCCCGCCATCAATTCTTTGATAAAGGGCATGCTCTCAATACGCGCATATATTACCTCTATTCTATTCCAAGCGCCACTACTCCAATTCATTCTTGATTAATTTTACAGGATTAAAAAAATGGTTCAAAGGTCCATTGCCCTTACCTATCAATACATCTTTTCCGTTGTATATAGCCTGATGTACATAATCTTGTGCATGCTGTACCGCTTCTACCGGACTCTTTCCCTGGGCCAAATAACTTGCAATGGCGGAAGAGAGGCTACACCCAGAACCATGGGTATTTTTGGTATCAAACTTTTCATGATGAAATTCATGAACTTTTCCAACGGAATCAAAATATAAGGAAGTTAGCTCCTTTGTTTTTAGATGTCCTCCCTTCAACAAAAGCGACTTAGCCCCCAATTTTTGTATCAATTTGCCCGCTTGGTACATTTCCTCTATGGTTTCAATGGGCATATCGGCCAAAATTGCAGCTTCATCCAAATTGGGGGTAATAACATCCGCCAAGGGAATCAATTGGGTTTTAATAGTTTCAATGGTCTCTTCCTCAATAAGCTTATGACCACTGGTTGCGACCATCACAGGATCAAACACCACGGGAATCTCCGGCGATTTCTTCAAGGCCTGACAAATAATGCTCACCAAGATGCTGGTATGTACCATTCCAATTTTTATGGCATCAGGATAAATATCCTCGAAAATAGCATCTATCTGCTCCTCAATGGCGGAATCCGGTATGGTATAAATATTCTTAACACCTTGCGTATTCTGCACCGGAAGAGCTGTTAACACGGATGTGGAATAGCAACCTAGGGCCGAAGTGGTTTTAATATCCGCTTGTATGCCTGCACCGCCACTACCGTCAAAACCGGCTATGGTGAGTACGGAAGGATAGGTATATTTTTTCATTATTTTTAATTGTTGAATGAATGCTTTGCTTGTAATAATTCTCCTCAAGAATTATAAAGCCCTTTCAATTTCATTTCTTAATTCCGCCGCCGCCCTTTGTGGGTCCTGAGCTTGGCAAATGGCAGAGACCACCGCAATACAGTCCGCACCCGCCTTTATTACCTCAAAAGCATTTTCCTTTTTCATACTACCAATAGCTACCAAAGGTTTCGATGTCAAGGACCTGATTTTGGCAATTCCCTCTAGACCCCATTCCGTAACCGTATCCGTTTTGGTAGGGGTACCAAAAACCGGACTCACGCCAAAATAATCGGAAACTTTAGCTTCCGTAGATTTCAATTGCTCCAAAGATTCGATGGAATATCCCAGACAATGTGGCGTAGTCCATTTTTTTCTTATTTCCGAAGGTGGTAGATCACTGTTGCCTACATGAATTCCATAAGCTCCCACCTGCTTTGCGACTTCCAAATTGTCATTAATAATCAGAGGTACCTGATGCGAATCCAATACCTCCTTTAATGCATTTGCTTTCTGAAGAAATTCCATGGTAGAGCGATTTTTTTCCCGTAATTGCACCACATCCACACCTCCGCGTACGGCACTTTCGGCTACATTTACCAAAGGTCTGCCGGCACAATTTTCTTCTGAAATAACAAGATAAAGACGGTATGGAAAAGGATTATCCATTACTTTTCCAAATATTTTAAAGTGCCTATAAATTCAGCTTCCGTGAGGTTATGCAGCTTGTCCAACAAATGCATTTGCAAACTTCCGGGGCCGGCAGACAGTTTTTCGGCCAATTCCCCTGCAACGCCCATAAGTGCCATGGCAGCCGCTACCGCTTCTGTCTTATCTTCCACCACCGCAATAAAAGCACCTATTAGTGCCGATGCCGAGCAGCCCATTCCCGTAACTTTGGCCATGAGGGCATGCCCGTTGGATAGATGGATTTCTCTATCACCGTTCACCACGATATCGGTTTCTCCAGAAATACAGACCACGGACCCATATTCCTTGTTCAGGCTTTTGGCTGCAGAAAGAGCTTCATTACTTTGCGCCGTACTATCCACTCCCTTGGTTGTTTCCGTATTTTGTTTGGCAAGTGCCAATATTTCCGAAGCGTTTCCACGAATTACCGTTGGGCCATACTCCAGCAGTTGCGATAGGGTTTCATTTCTATAACCGGTAGCACCAGCTCCTACGGGATCCAAAACAGTAGGCTTACCCAATTCCACTGCCTTTTTAATGGCCAAGAGCATGGACTTTACTTTGTATTCATCAAGCGTTCCTATGTTAAGAACTATGGCTTGGCAGATAGTCGCCATCTCATCAATCTCCGGATGGGCATGTGCCATAATTGGCGAAGCTCCCGCTGCCAGCAGGGCATTAGCCGTATTGTTCATTACTACATAATTGGTAATATTCTGAACCAACGGGGAGGTCTGTCTAACTTTTTCTATATGTCGCCAAAGTTTTTTTTGCATAAACGTGCTTTTAAAAATGAATGGCGATAGAAGGTCTCCTCTGGAGAATAAAGAAGGCAAAATGTGTCTGCTAACTTTTCCCTACGTTGGTGTAAGCCAAATCAGGTTCAAAGGGACTGTCTCAATTCTTAATAGAATACCCCTAAAGCCAATGCAAAAGTAGGATTAATTAAGTAGACCAAAAAGCATATTAAATTATCTATTTAAAATAAAAATTTTAGAAAATAAAGGTATTTTAGTATCAAAACGAACCATTGAAACCCCTCCCATTTAAAATACCGAAACCCAAAAACGAGGCGCTGGTCTTTCAAATAGACCGGGAGCAAGTATTTTATGACCAGTTTCACCAACATGCTGAAATCCAACTAAGCCAGATCAGAAAGGGATCCGGTTCCCTTTTGGTGGGCGACACCTTAAATGAGTATAGGGAAGGAGATATTTTGCTCATTGGTGGCTTGGTACCCCATGTTTTTAAAAGTGATTCCCGTAGCAATGAAGAATCCCTTATGTACACCCTCTTTTTTGGAATGGATTCCTTTGGTAAAGGCTTTTTCGAGCTTCCTGATTTGGCGGCCCTACAGCCTATTTTTAACAAAGCGAATTATGGAATTAAACTAACCTCCCATACAGAAAAGGCCGGCCAACTTTTTGACCAATTACCTGATCAACCCAAAATAGCGCAACTAGGCACTCTATTCCAGCTTTTGCATATTTTCAGTTTCGGTAAAATAGAACTCCTATCTAGTTTTGTGTATGATAAAAGGTATTCTGATGTAGAGGGTAAACGCATGGGAACAGTAATGCAGTACGTTATGGACCACTATCATGAACCCCTTTCTTTGGACCTCATATCTAAAAAGGCCCACATGAGCAAAAATGCCTTCTGCCGATATTTTAAAAAACGTACCAACAAAACATTCTTTCAGTTTCTCATTGAAATAAGAGTGGAAAATGCCTGCAAGCAATTGGTGATTCACCCCGAAAAATCCATTTATGAAATTGGATTGGATTGTGGATTTTTCAATATTTCCAATTTTAACCGACAGTTTAAAGGTTTAAAAGGAGATACGCCCTCTATTTACCGAAACAAATTCCGATCTATTTAATCCATTTTAATTTCCGTATTGCTTATCCAAAAATTGGTAACGCGCGTCATTCTGGGCATCAACAGCCTTACTTTCCACATCAATGACCATTACCGGGGGCGTAAAATCCTTTGCTTTAGCACTAGGCCATTCCGGAAGCTCTTGTCCATTTGGGTTTCCGGAAATTATGAAATTGGCAAAATAGTTTTGCATGGTTTCGGATACCTTAAAATCTTCTGCCGTCCATGCATAATCATCTACCAAGTGCAAATTCCCCATACAATATTCTATTTCACATGCGTGCGGTGCTCCAATAGGTTCCGGCTGCTTTGGGGAGTCACCCGTACTCTCCACCGTTCCTCCTGCCAAACCGGATACTAAATTGGTGTTTTTGAGCGGAGGCCTCAATTTGCTGTATAAATACCGATAAACGGGCTGTTGGCTGTTTTTTCTATGGAGATCGAACCATTTCCAGGTGCTATAAACAATAAACCGGTCCGAAGCTAAATCGGTCGCAGCATACTCCACTTCTTTGGATGATCCCGCAGGGTAGAGCTCCAATACCTCTTTGTATTTTTTGGGGTATGATTCCATTACTTTGGCCTTGAAATTTTCGAGAGTGTAGGGACCTTGAGTAAAGGCCATACCAGGAATTTCAGCCGAATTCCAACCCAAAAGTAACGGTACCTGAGCCTGTTTTTGCTCCTCAAATATTTCAGGAAGGGATTTAGGTAGAAAATAACCGTCAATTACCATAGGAAATCCAAAACGACCGGACTCATTGTAAATTTCGTAAATATCCCTAGTACTTAATTTTCGTAAATCAGCTATACTTTCAACACCCGCTTTTTGTAAAAAATCGTTTCCTTGTTGTTCCGCTTCGGCCAAGGGAACCGGTGCCAAAGTGGGATGAATGGCAGCTCCACTTTCCCCAATGGCCCCAGCAATCAAATCTTTGCTTAGGGGCGATGCCATCTGGGCACTAACTCCAATGGACCCTGCAGATTCCCCTGCAATAGTCACTTTTTGAGGGTTTCCTCCAAAGGCCGAAATATTCTTCCGAACCCATTGAAGCGCAGCATGCTGGTCTAGCATGCCGTAATTACCAGAAGCCTTGTAAGGTGCTTCTTCGCTAAGCTGGGAATGTGCCAAAAAACCAAAAATATTTAAACGGTAATTGGTGGTTACCACTACCATTCCTTTTTTCGCCATACTTTCTCCATCATATCTAGGCTCTGAGGCGTCGCCGGCTACATTCCCGCCTCCATAAAAATAAACCAGTACAGGGAGGTCTTTTGTATCTCTTTTGGCAGGTGTCCACACATTTAAATAGAGACAATCCTCACTAACTCCATTGGAACGGGAATTCATATCGCCAAAAACCATGGTCTGCATCGGTCTAGGACCAAATTGTTTTGTTTGCTTTACACCCTCCCAAGGACCTAAAGGCTGTGGAGCTTTCCATCGTAGTTCACCTACAGGAGGTTTTGCAAAGGGTACACCAAAATAGGTTTGTATACCGGTATGGGTATTGTAATTACCTTCTATTATTCCGTTTTCAACCTTTGTTTGAACGGGAAATGAATTTGTCTCCTGGGAACTTACTGGCATAATTATGGTGAAAAGGACCAAACTAAGAATAACGTAATTTTTCATAAGTCTATCTGTTATTGTCTCAATATGTTACAATAATACTTTGTTTTTAGCAAAATTTACATTTCATTTGAAAAAAAGTGATAATTGGCGCAAGCATTACCAGGAATTAAGGAATATCTACCCCATTTGGCCTATGACTTGGTCATCTTTGGATTTAACGGCAAGCAGCTCAAGATTTTACTCTTGGAATATCAGAATACAGATTACAAAGCACTGCCCGGAGGATTTATACGAAGAGAAGAGGATTTAGATGCAGCCGTGAAAAGAGGTCTTAAAGAAAGAACCGGGCTGGACCATATTTTTTTGGAACAGTTCTACACCTTTGGCAGCCTTAAACGTTCCCGACCGGATATTATGAAAAAAATAATAGAGGCAAATGGCATTAATATTTCCGGTAATCATTGGATGTTGGACCGTTTTATGTCCATTGCGTACTATGCACTCATAAATTTTGATGAAGTGAATCCGCAACCGGATGCACTTTCCAAGTCCATAAATTGGTATAATATTAATGATTTACCTACCTTGATGATGGATCACAAAGAGATAACCATAAAAGCTTTGGAGGTTCTAAAACTGAACTTGGACAGAAAACTCATTGGAATGAATCTTTTACCTCAAAAGTTCACTATGAAAGAGCTTCAAACTGTTTACGAAATTATCCTAGGTGAAAAATTAAGAAGAACTACTTTCCAACGAAAAATGCTTGGTAAGGACATCCTCGTGAGACACGAAAAACTATTTACAGGTGGGGCCCATAAGGCTCCCTATCTATACAGCTTTAAATAAAATACTTGACCAACCGATTATCAACTTTAATTACTCAAATGAAGTTTTACAAAAAACTACTATACGGTATACTACTGCTGTCCAGCTTACTTGTTTCAGGGCAATCAAATATAGATCATTTACAAACGGAATATATTACAACGCCCATTGGCTTGGATGTAAAACAACCACATTTCAGTTGGCAAATGATTCCTAAAGTTGGAGTGTATGGGCAACAACAGTCTGCATACAGGGTGCTGGTCATGGACGAACATGGAAAATTTGTTTGGGATTCGGGAAAGGTACCGGATAGCCGGTCTGTAGGTATTGCTTATGAAGGAGAAAACTTGGAGCCTAGAACAAAGTACGACTTTACGGTAACGGTCTGGGACGAAAAAGGAGAAAGCAGCGCCAATTCCTCTTGGTTTGAAACAGGCATGCTAGACGGCGGTTTAAATGCTTGGCAAGGAGCCCAATGGATTGGTGGAGGTGATGAAGACATGGTATTCTATTCACATTATTTGTCGGTTTTTAGGTTTGAATACGATGTACAGTTAGAGAAGAAGAGCACGAAGGCGAGTTTTCTAATGGGTGGAAATGACCGCAGGCTGATGAACAAAAATTTGAATATTCAAGGAGTAGCGAGCCCTAAGGACCAAAATTATTTGGAGTTTGAACTGGATATAACTCCAGTTGACGGAACCGAGGAAGGCAAGGCAAGAATGAATGTGTATCGTGTAGGTTATGCCCCGGACGATTCCAAAAACCAACCATTTAGAAGTTTTGATATACCCTTGACCCTTATCAACAATGAGAACAAGTATGATAAACATACCATCTTTTCGGAATGTGTGTTTGGTTTCTTTCAATTGTGGGTAGATGGCAACGAAGAAAAGAATTTGGTTTCAACAAATGACGATAATTTACCTCCTCCTCGGGGCAAAATTGGGTTCAATGTAAACCCGGTTGGTCGCGGAAATGATTACATAAGCTATCCTATGGTTGCGGATATTGGTTTCCATTTGAAAAAGAATCAACAAGCTACCTTTTCCAACATCCGTATTAAAAATTATAGAAAACCATCCAATTCCTTATTTGAAACGGGCATAACCCAATCAGAAATAGAAGGTGGTATTTTTAAAAAGATACTTCAAGAAAATAAGAGCGTATCGGCTACGGACAAAGGGTACTCCATTAAAACTAAAAACGAGTCGGTTTTAATGCTCGCAGACCCTAGCCAAAATTCCGCTCCCATGCTGCGAACCGAATTCTCCAGTGAAAATAAAATTATTTCCAAAGCCCGCCTTTATGTCACTTCAAGAGGAATTTATGAGGTATACCTAAATGGGAAAAGAGTGAGCAACGATTACTTTACACCCGGTCTCACCCAATACAATAAGACCCATATGTACCAAACCTATGACGTAACCCCACATATTAGAAAAGGAGAGGCAAACGCCCTAGGTGCATGGCTTGGTGAAGGCTGGTGGAGCGGTAACATTACCTATGTTGGGGAAAATTGGAACTTTTTTGGAGACCGTTCTTCGCTATTGGCACAATTGGTCATTAGCTATGCAGATGGAACCCAACAAACCATAAGTTCGAACGATCAAGATTGGAAACTGTTTACCGAGGGGCCTATTAAAATTGGTAGTTTTTTTCAAGGAGAAGTATATGATGCCAGATTGGAAGATAAAATCGTTGATTGGAGCCAGAGCAATTACGATGACTCCAACTGGAAAAAAGCCTTGGAAGTTCCACTTGAAAACAATGTCTTTACAGGAGACAATCTAAGTTTTGACCAAATGCAATTATATGGTCAAATAGGGCCTAATCCAAGTTTGGTAAAGACTTTGACGGCCAAAAGTGTAAAAGAAATAAGGCCTGGCGTATTCGTGTATGACATGGGTCAGAACATGGTGGGCGTTCCAGAAATAGAACTTCCCCAAGGTGTTAAGGGAGACACCATAACCCTTAGATACAGTGAAGTAACGTACCCTGACCTTAAGGAATACGAGCCAAATGTAGGTATGGTTATGCTAGAAAACATACGGGCTGCGCTTACACAAGACCTCTATATTAGAAAAGGTGGTATGGAAACTATACGGCCCCGTTTCACCTTCCATGGTTTTCGGTTTTTGGAGATAACCGGTATAGATGCTCCCCTCCCCCTGAATTCCGTAAAAGGATTGGTGATTAGTTCCATAGATAAGCTTGCATCGGAATACAAGACTTCCAACGAGCTGGTCAATAAACTTTGGGAAAATATCACTTGGTCCCTCCGCGGTAATTTTCTCTCCATACCCACCGATACGCCTGCGAGAAATGAGCGTATGGGCTGGAGCGGGGATATCAATGTTTTTTCAAAGACCTCAACATTTCTAGCCCATGCAGAACCCTTTTTAAGAAGGCATTTGATGGCCATGAGAGATATACAAAGGGAAGATGGAAGGTTTACAGATGTAGCGCCTGTGGGCGGTGGATTTGGAGGAACCCTTTGGGGAAGTGCCGGTATGGTTATCCCTTGGGAACTGTACCAGCAATACGGAGACCTTCAGGTTTTAAAAGAGCATTACGGTGCAATGAAAGACTACATACATTTTTTGGATGGTAAAATAGACCCGGAAACCGGAGTTCTAAATGAAGGTCCTTTAGGGGATTGGTTAAGCCCAGAGGGCTATAAGAACGACGATACTCTCCTGTGGGCTGCCTATCATTTATACGGTTTGAAAATAATTTCCAAAAGCGCTCGGTTATTGGGAAAAACGGAGGAAGCCCAACAGTTTGAAAAGCAATACGAAGAAAGAAAACAATTCTTGAACAACACTTATTTTGATGAGCAAAACGGAAAAACCCTTCACCTTGGGAATCAAAGTTTACGTTTTGGCCCTCCCCTTCCGGATAACAGGTTGAAGAAAAAGGGAGATTACGTAGATACCCAAGCATCCTATGCTATTCCCCTTCATTTAGAAGTCTTGACCGAAGCAAATAAGGAAAAAGCCGTTGACAATTTGATCGCAAGTATACAACGGGAAAACATGGATGAATTGGGAGTTAATAGACCTGAATATTCCTTAATGACAGGCTTTATAGGAACCGCTTCGCTTAATCACGCCCTCTCTAATCATGGAGAACATGAAACGGCCTACCGATTATTACAGCAAACCTCCTACCCTTCTTGGTTGTACTCCGTTAAAAATGGGGCTACCACGATTTGGGAACGCCTCAATTCCTATACCGTAGAAAATGGCTTTAGCGGTAATAACAGTATGAATTCCTTTAACCATTATTCCTTTGGTGCAGTGGCCGCATGGATGTATAATTATTCTTTGGGCATACAGCGAAATCCAGAACATCCAGGATTCAAAAAATTTGTTTTACAACCTGTTCCGGACCCCACAGCTGAAATGACATGGGCAAAGGGTTTTTATGACTCGGTTTACGGCAAGATAAAAAGTGAATGGCGTTTATTGGATGAAGGATGGGAATATAATGCTACAGTTCCACCAAATACCGAAGCAACTTTACTACTGCCAGTAGATTCAGTAAAAAAAGTTTTGGTAAACGAGAAAAAAGTGGGCAAATCACCAAATATACAAGTACTAACATCAGAAATAAATGAGGTAAGACTATCATTGACATCCGGAGTATATCAAATTCAAATAAAACAATAATACAGATCTCAAACACTAAAACTATCAACATGAAAACAACTATTGGAAAACAATTTATTGCGTTATTTATAGGAGCTGCTCTCTTTTCCTGTAAAGAACAACCTAAGAAAACAGATGAACCCGCTACCAATGAGACTGTTGAGGAAGTTTCCAAAGATCAATTTGGAGGCTTGGCCCTTTATACGGTAAGAAATGAAATGGGCAAGGATGCCAAAGAGACCTTAAAAGCCGTGGCAGATGCAGGATATAAGAATATTGAGGCTGCCGGATATGAAGATGGAAAGTTCTATGGTATGTCGCCCGAAGATTTCAAAGCCTATTTAACCGAAATATCCCTAACCCCCGTAAGTACCCATCAAGGTTCTGTAACCATGGAAAATGCCGAGCAGATGATGGCAGATGTAAAAGCGGCAGGCTTTGAATATTTTGTAATTCCCGTACCACCAATGGGCACATTTACATTTGATCCAGAAACACGTACCATGGGAATGACCTCCACACCCAAAGAGTTATCAGATGTGGTGAACGAATTAGGTAAAAAAGCGAATGCTGCGGGACTTCAACTTTTGTACCACAACCATGACTTTGAGTTTATGGAAGACGAGAATGGAGTGGTACCTATTGATTATCTGTTGGAAAATAGCGACCCAAAATACGTCAACTTTCAGATGGACCTCTATTGGGTAACCAAAGCCGGAGCGGACCCGCTCGCCTATTTTGAAAAGTATCCCGGGAGGTTCAAAATATGGCACGTAAAAGATATGGATGATCAAGGTAGGTTTGCCCCTGTTGGTCAGGGAGAAATCAATTTTAAAAGAATATTAGATCAAAAAGAAAAATCTGGCATGGAATATTATATGGTAGAACAAGACATGACTTTTGATGGACTTGAACCACTTGAAGCCATTGAAATAAGCCATGAGGGAATAAAGGAAATAGGGTTCGAATAAAATGTGATTATGAAATTTTTTATTACATCTGCATTGGTTTGCGGCATAACCCTAATGAGTGCATGTTCTGGACCTAAATTTACGGAAGAGAACAAGGGTAATTTTTATTTGGTAAAGAACCAGGAAGGAGAAACCTTGGGATACGACCCTAATTCTGGTGTTAAAATATTGACCATAGATAGCTATGCCTTTAAGGATTTAAACCAGAATGGCACGCTAGATATTTATGAAGACTGGCGGATATCGGCCTCCGAAAGGGCAAAAGACCTTGCTTCAAAAATGAGTATAGAGCAAATTGCAGGACTTATGCTCTATTCTGCACACCAATCAATTCCGGCAAGACCTGATGGATATTTTGCAGGTACTTATGATGGCAAACCCTACGAAGAAGGGGTCACGGACCCCACCTTGTTGACCGATCAGCAAAAGAAATTCTTGAAAGAGGACAATTTGCGCCATGTGTTGGTTACCACCGTTCAAAGTCCAGAAGTAGCTGCCAAATGGAACAATCACATGCAAGCTTTTTGTGAAGGGGTAGGTCTTGGGATTCCCGCCAATAATAGCTCTGACCCCAGACACGGTACGGTAGCAAAGGCGGAATTTGATGCCGCTGCGGGAGGAGAAATTTCCATGTGGCCCAGTTCTCTGGGTATGGCCGCTACCTTTGATCCTGCCTTAGTAGAAAATTTTGGTAAAATTGCCTCCCAAGAATACAGAGCTCTAGGAATCACCACTGCGCTTTCCCCACAAGTGGATATCGCTACAGAACCGAGGTGGATGCGCTTTAGCGGAACTTTTGGTGAAAGCCCCAAATTATCCGCGGCTATGGCCAAGGCTTATACTGATGGTTTCCAAACCTCAACGGGGAGTCAGGAAATCACAAATAATTGGGGCTACCATAGTGTTAATGCCATGGTAAAACATTGGCCTGGAGGAGGTTCTGGAGAAGCCGGTAGGGATGCCCATTATGGCATTGGTAAATTTGCAGTATATCCAGGAAACAATTTTGATGAACATATGGTTCCTTTTCTTGAAGGTGCCTTTAAACTTGATGGAGGTACTGGGATGGCTTCGGCCGTAATGCCCTATTACACCATTTCCTGGAACCAAGACACCAAGAACGGCGAAAATGTGGGTAACGCCTACAATGAATACATTATAAAAGATCTGCTTAGAACCAAGTACGGTTATGATGGAGTTCTTTGTACCGATTGGGGTATTACGGGCGACCATAAGGTAATGGACAGCTTTATTGATGGCAAACCTTGGGGCCTTGAGGATTTATCGATAGCTGAAAGACATTATCGCGTAATTAAGGTTGGGGTTGACCAATTTGGAGGAAATAACGATGCCGGTCCCATTTTGAAGGCCTATGAAATGGGCGTGGCAGAAATGGGTGAAGATGCCATGAGAGCCCGTATGGAAGAATCTGCCGTACGCCTCTTGAAGAATATTTTCAGGGTAGGTCTTTTTGAAAATCCATACGTAGATCCTGAAAAATCTAAAACTATAGTGGGCAAACCGGAATTTATGAAAGAAGGATTTCAGGCACAATTGAATTCCGTAGTAATGCTAAAAAATACCGATGCCGTTCTTCCTTTAAAGGACAAGCCAACGGTTTACATTCCCAAAAGATTTATAGCGGCCAGTAGAAATTTTTTAGGAATGCCTATTCCCGAAAAGAATGATTACCCCGTTAATATAGAGCTGGCAAAGAAATATTTTAAGGTAACCGATAATGCCCAAGAAGCGGATTTTGCCCTGGTCTTTATTGAAAATCCATCTTCTGGAATTGGTTATAGCAAAGAGGAAGTAGAAAAAGGCAACAATGGTTATTTGCCCATTAGTTTGCAGTACGGCCCTTACAAAGCGGTAGATGCTAGGGAAGAAAGCATTGCAGGAGGAGACCCTATGGAAGATTTTACCAATCGCAGCTATAAGAACAAATCTATCGTTAGCACTAACATTACAGATGCACAGTTGGTCGAGGAAACCAAAAAGGTTATGGGAGACAAGCCTGTCATAGTAACCGTGAACACGACCAATCCGTTCGTATTTTCTGAAATAGAACCGCATGCCTCGGGAATATTGGTACACTTTGGTACACAGGACCAAGCCCTGTACGAGGTAATTTCAGGAAAGCATGAACCATCTGCCCTTTTACCTATGCAAATGCCTAAAAATATGAGCGTAGTTGAAAAACAAGCTGAGGATGTTCCTTTTGATATGGAACCCTATCAAGATGCCAATGGTAATTTATATGACTTTGCCTTTGGTCTCAACTGGAATGGGACCATTTCCGATGGGCGGGTAACGGATTTTAAATAAGATACTTTCTTTAGTATTTAAAAAAAGGGCCGTATTGACGGCCCCTTCTTCATTTTTTCACAAATTCCTATAGATTTCTTTACTCTACAATAAGTGGAAAAGTTTGTGCAAAGTCGGTTTCGCCCCCAGCTCCACTCAATGTACCATCATTTGGTTTTGTTGGCTCATGCCTCAAGGTAATGGCCAAAGTTGCATCACCAGCATCGCCCGTAGTCAAAATAAACTCAAGTCCTACTGGGTTTCCGCCTGCATCTACATCATCATAATCCACCGTTGCTATGCTTCCGGTAGATACAAAAACAAACTGATGGTCAAGTCCTTCTTCCTCTACCTCTTCGGTAATATCTTCAGCGGGAGATTCGGTCTCATTCAATAATTCAATCTCTCCTTCATAAGTAGTATTTGCAGCTAAATTTCCTGAAACGGTAATTACCGGGGCATCCGGTCCATCTCCATCCAAGTCTTGGGACTGTAAGGTAATGGTATCTCCTTGCTGAGGAGTTAAAGTAACGTGCATGGTCGTAATGACCTCCTCTTCATTAATTTCCTCCGGTCCGGCATCGTCATCATCGGAACAAGAAGTAATTAGTAAGGCCGCTGTAGCCATTAATGATAATAATTTAATTGTTTTCATAGACTTAGTTTTAATAGTTAAATTTTAATTGTAAGGTGATATTCCTACCTAAATCATCCGCGAAGTATCGCTGTCTGTTCAAGTAATCCCTAAATGATGTATTAAATAAATTATGTACTGAAAGTGATGTTGTCAATTTTGTTCCCTTATGAAATGGAAACTCTAGTTTTGAAGTAAATGCCATTAAATGGTAGGTTTCCGGAGCGGTGTTGATAGCCACCTCCACTTCTTCTTGTTGCTCGGGCGAAAAGACAGTTATATTACCAGGTACCTCATTTTGTTGAAATACATATTGACTTTCCAACGATGCTTCAAAAGATTTCCAAGAGGGCTTACTAAAAACCAGCTTATTCCTAAAATTAGCAGGAGGCATATAAATCAGGGGGGCATCCGCTTCCCTATCCTTACCCTTTACAATGGAAAATTGATGTTCAGTGGACCATTGGTCCGACCAATTGGAAAAGGCCATCACATCAAGTCCAAGTAACCTGGCATCTGTTTGGTTGTATTCCCAAACAGGAAATGCTCCGCGATTGGTATACTCGGCACCGGTGGGTTCTAAAAAAATAAAGTCGTTGATAAAGTTTGCGTACGGTTCCACCGTCCAACCCCAACCAGCATATTTTTTCTCCAAAGAGGCGGCAATTTTGTGGGAGGTTTCACTTTTCATACGCAAATCTCCCAACTCAATACGTGCAGCCGAATGGTGGAGACCATCGCTAAAAAGTTCCGAAGGATTGGGCGCCCTTTGAGCCAAGGTGTAATTAAAACGAAGATTCCCGTTATTGGATACTGTATATTTACCCCCTACCGTTGCCGTTACATTATGAAAATCAAAAACAGGATTTACGAGATATTGGCTTCCGGTATCCCTGATAATCAAATCTTGAAATTCCGTATCGTAGCCACGCTCTGCCCAACGGGACTTTTGGAAAAACTTTTGCGCTGCTACATTTGTAAAATCATAGCGAACCCCTACGTCCAAGAACAAGGCATCATTTACCCTATACTCTCCAAGTAAGAAGCTGCCTACATCCCATTTTTGGTAATCAGGTATCAACCTGCGAACCTCCGTTTCTGGGTTTGGAAAATTTTCCTGATACCTTCCCAAAATACCGAACTGAAGGTGAAATTGCTCTTTGGCATCCCATTTAAAATCCGTTGAAAAAGTATGTGTGGTCAATAATAGGTCAATGGAAGCTTGATTATTGGCTTCTCCCCTACGTATGTCATATTCAAAACGCCGGTTGCGCTGAAAATCATATTGCGCTGTCCATTTTCCGATACCCTCAAAACGATTGTAATATTTTAATTTGGCCAAATGATGGGTTACCTTTTGACGTGGGTTTTCCAGGTCATACGTAAATGGTTCTATGGTCTGGGGCTCACCACTATTGATAGCCCTGATCAAATCATCTACATTCCCAATATGGCTTGCCCTAAGCACCGCAAGTTCCGTATTAAAAAAAGAATAGCGTACGTCCCAGCCTGATGTAAACAGGTGTTTGCCCAACTGCACCGAAGCTGCGGCCTCTTTTACCCCGGTATTGCTCAACACATAATCTGGAGTTTCATGGTCTCCCAATCTTTTAAAGGAACCTTGGCCGCTTACAAACCAACCATTGTTATAGGATTTTGTCAATTCCGATGTTAGGTTCCCGCCTCTACCGTTGTATGATCCAGTGAGCATGGTTTTCCCATAAAGGCTGTCTATCTGGGGAATACGACCGGGGTCTACCACAATGGTGCCCCCAATAGCATCTCCGCCATATTGTAAGGCTGCCGCACCCTTAACAACGGATACCGACCTTGCAGCGTTTACATCTATATTAGGCGCATGTTCATCTCCCCATTCCATGTCCTGCATTCTAACCCCATCGTTCAAAATTAAAACACGGCTCCCATTTAGTCCATGAATGGTAGGCTTTACAATATTCGCACCCGTATTTAACGAGGAAACGCCACTTATTTCCTTTAGGGCATCGCCTATGGTACCAGCACTATAGATTTCCAGTTCATTTAAATGAAGGGTTTCTTCCAAGGCAGAATTGGTTTGGTCCGCAATGCTGTTTCCTACCACTTTAACTTCATCCAATTCTTCTAAATGATGCTCTAATTTAATGTCGTAAACCTGATTTTCTTCAATGTTCAAAGGAATGATAAGGGTGGGACATTCTGGATGAAAAACTTCCAATTCTATATATCCGGCGCATAATCCGTTGAGTCTATAAGACCCATCCAAGTTAGAAAGAACGGCCTTTTTACTGCCAATTACGGATACGGTAGCGCCAACAAGCGCATCTTTGCTATGGTAATCCATAACGGTACCGCTCAGCGAATAGGAACAATCTTGTGCAGTCATCATCAAGGGAGCAAACCCAGACAAGATGATTGTAAATAGGGTCTTCAAATACATGAATAGAGAAATCATTTTACCCATTACAGGGTTCAATAGAGAAAAAAAGGAACTATCTGTAGATGAAAGAAACAGGAGGGGGCCTTAGGAATAATCGGGCTTTGGAGGAAAAGCGTGGATAAAGGTCTGCCTGCTTTAAATTCGGTTTATTGAAAATTTGTAAAATGGGAATATTCACAAAACCTTCGAAGTCCGTAATCGTACATTCGGCCAATTGATATTCAACCGCTTGAATACACCAAGAACAATTTTCTACGGAAGCAGTATCCTCCTCATGGGCAAAAACATGAAAAGCCGAAATTTTAATCAGTACCACACAGGTAAGGACTACAAAACCAGCTATTTTCAAAAACTTTCCCATACGGCCACAAACTTAGTCATTTTAGGTTTCTACTCCCTGTTAATGGAATCATAATTGCCAAAAGGCACGTTCCAATGAACAATTATTGATTTATTTACAAAGATTCAATGTCAATGGAGCGTAGTCATAATTAGGGTTTGGATTTATTAGCTAGGGCATTAACTATATTAATTAGGTAATTACGTGAAATAAGCCCGCTGTATGCTCTTATATTTCAGGTGACAGGAAAACGAATTAAAAAAGCCCATGTTGTCACATGGGCTCCAATGCAGTAAAATGATGTGCCATAGCATATCCAAAATAAATGTGAATTAACCTTGCTCTAGGTCGGTTTTATTTGGTTTATGTTTTATAATCATTTTACCTAAAATTTAAGCTGCATTTGTAGTATTTAATACAGCCATTAAATCTTCCAACTTCTCTTTGGAAAGCGGCTTTTCTAAAAATTCGACGACATGGGCAAATTCAACCGCCCTTAATCGGTCATCCGGTCTGGAGGAAGATGTTAAGATAACCACTTTTGTTGTAGGACAAAGATCCTTGGTTTTCATCTCTTCCAGTAATTCAAAACCATCCATAATTGGCATATTTAAATCCAGAAAGATAAGTGATGGTGTATGATTCTTTAAATAGTTACTTGCCTCTAATCCGTTAAGACATGTATCTACATTTATGTAACCTATCTTGTTCATTAGTAATTTGGCCAAGAATAGCGTTACCTCATCATCTTCTACCAATAAAATGCTCATATTTTTATCGTTTACAGTTGGGACTATATTTTCCATTATAGATAAATTTTAAATTCTGTTCCTTTATTAAGCTGGGTTTTCACTTTAACCTTTCCTCCTCTGGATTGGGCAATTGATTTTACGATATATAAGCCCACCCCTTGGCCTTCAACATGCGTATGCATTCTTTTAAAGAGCCCGAAAACCTTATCCGTACCAAAATCATCTTTAAAACCTATACCATTGTCCTTTACCGTAAGAAGTACTTTACCCTTTTTTATCTTGGTAGTAATCTTTATTATTGGATTCCTATCTGGGTGCCTGTACTTTATGGCGTTCATAATCATATTCTGAAGAATACTGTGCAGCTGCAACCTGTCTATAAAGATTGTGGGACATTTTTCAAAATCGAAAAGAATAAGACAATTACTCTTTGAAATGGAAATTGACAATTCACTTTTAATTTCCTCCAATGTTTTATAAAAACACAATTCTTCCGGTTGCTTTCCCAAGTTGGATTTTAGTGAGATTACTTGGTTAAGAGCATTCAATCGTCTGTTCATGAGACCCGATACCTCCTCTAACTTCTGAAAGATGGGGTGCCCTTCCAAATTCAATTTTTCATCCTCTTTAAGTAAGTGTAACAAGGCTCCAAAATTGGTCATGGGTGCCTTTAAATCATGAGCGGCCACATAGGAAAACTCTTCTAGTTCCTCATTTCTAATGGAAATATTCTTATTCGCTTTCTTTAGTTCCTTTTCGGTCTTTCTAAGGTCTTCAATAGTTTTAAACAGTTCCGTGGTATCTTGGGCCGCTATACCTAGACCTTCCTCAAGCCTAAAAACCCTTAAGGTAACTGTATAGGTCTTAGTTTTAGTTTTTATCCTAAGACCATCTATGTTTATAGGAACTCCGGTTTCCAAAACTTTTCTGTAAGCGGATTCACGAGCTTCCTCGTGACGAGTTGGAAATACCTTGAATGTATTTTTACCAACCACATCTTCTCTTTTGGCCTGTAATAAAATCAAGCCAATTTGGTTGATGTCCACAACCATAAGGTTTTCATCCAATATTAAAAAAGGTGTGTGGGCAATGTCAAAGAAATCTCCTCTCTGACACTTTGCCATTTCTTGAGGTGACATTCTACGAGGATCACGTCCTAGTGTATGTTCATATTCTGTAATAATTGAATTGGGTACCATTGAGCAAGGTTTAAATGTTAATTTGTCGCTAATTTATACCCAGATATATATGAAGGATGGCAAAACAGGTTAAAGTAGGGGTTACTGTGGTTAGATGAATGAGTACGATCGACGAACGGTAATTTAAAACATTGAAAAACAGGACCATCTAAAGTGCAATCAACCTAAAAATTAGCACTTTATCGACCAAATGCATTCTTACTTTTAAAGCAAAAAAAGAAGGGCTAGCGCCCTTCCCTTAATTTATTAAAAGTGATAAAAAATTACTGATTGTCCTTCCAGTCTTCGTATTGATCCCACTGGCTCTCCAATAGAATATTTTCCAACTGTCTTTCCCTTTCATCTTCTATAGTCCCTAACATATCGCCATTGGCACTATTTCTTTTTTTGGTCTCAAACTGCTTCAAGGCACTTTCCAAAGTTGATATCTGATCGTTTGTCATGTTCAATGCACTATATAGGGCGTTATAATCAAAAGAATCAGTCATACTAGCAGTGGAGCTTCCGGTATTTATGTTAGTGTTACCTCCTGTTGTACCATTAGTAGTTTGCATGGCGTTGGAAGTTTGCTCCGTTGTTTTTTCAACCGAAGCATTTTCCTCAGTTTGCATAGCACTTGATGTTTCTTGTGTTGCTTGGGCCTCACTATTCGCCGAAGCTGTGGTTGTTTCCTTTGTACTGCTAGTAGCTTTAGTAGAACCACAGGAAGAAATTAATCCTATGGAAGCTATAGCAAGAATTACGGTATACTTTTTCATTTTCTGTGTTTTAAGATTACTTATTGTTTGAGCACGCAATCTAGTAACTAGCCTAATGGTGTAATATCCCTAATGAATAAAAGATTGACGGTTACCAAACCAGAATATTCCGTATGTAACCCAAGTTACCTAACACGAAGAAGCACTGCAGTACCTTTATACTCTATAAAACCAAGTATATGTTTAATAAAGGGAATAAGCTTCATAGCATTTTAGGATTGAAATGCCCAAGATGCCACCAAGGGAAATTTTTAGAATCCCATCCTTATAATTTATCGAGTTTTAATCAGGTTAAGGACGAATGCCCTAAGTGCGGACTTAAATATAAAATTGAGCCAAGTTTCTATTACGGGTCTATGTATGTTTCCTATGGGGTTGGTATTGCCGTGGCAGTGGCAGTTTATGTATTGACCGTTCTCTTTAAATTAAATCTTAGCCTTGCCCAATTATTTGGCTTAATGGTGGGTGTTTTACTACTGTCCATGCCTTGGATTGGTGCAGTTTCTAAAGCTATTTGGGCCAATATATTCATGAAATATGATGACTCCGTAGCACAACAAGTACGCGACCAAAATTCTTAAAGGCAAAGAAATGGCCTCTTCTTTATTTCATTCGTTGCATAGTAAAGTAGATGCCTTAAGAAATAAAAGCAGTAGCACCAAAACCAATTAGTGGCAATCTAATAATCAAGTCCCATCGTATGTTAAAAAAGTATTTCCCCATACTAGATTGGCTTCCTTCCTATCAAAAAAAATACTTGTCCGGAGATATTTCCGCGGGAGTAACTGTTGGTATTATGCTCGTACCCCAAGGAATGGCCTATGCCATGATTGCCGGTTTGCCCCCCGTATTTGGTTTGTACGCCTCTTTACTACCGCAGATAATTTATGCGTTAATGGGAACTTCAAGACAATTGGCCGTTGGCCCCGTGGCGATGGATTCATTGCTTGTTGCCTCTGGTCTTGGCGCTTTGGCGCTTTCAGGTATAGAAGAGTATATTGCCATGGCCATCTTTTTAGCCCTCTTTATGGGGATGATACAATTATTCTTAGGGATATTAAAAATGGGGTTTTTGGTCAATTTTTTATCCAAACCGGTTATCAGTGGGTTCACATCCGCTGCTGCCTTAATTATAGGTTTTAGCCAACTAAAACATTTGTTGGGAACTAATTTGGAAAGAAACAACGAGGTCCATGGCTATATACAACATATTACGAACCTATTTGACCAAATTAATTGGTATACTGTGGGAATTGGCGTAGTAGCAATCATAATATTAAAAATACTGAAGAAAGTAAATAAAAAGATTCCCGCCGCTCTAATAGTGGTATCCTTGGGCATTGCTTCGGTTTATCTTTTTAAACTTGATGATTTTGGGGTTAAAATTGTAGAAGAAATCCCTGATGGCTTACCTACTTTTGTACTTCCTACCATGGACTTTTCCCGAATAGGCGACTTACTACCCATGGCCCTTACCTTATCTTTGATTGCATTTATGGAGGCTATTTCAGTAGCGAAAGCCATTGAAGTCAATCACAAAGAATATGAAATAGATGCCAACCAAGAATTAGTAGCCCTGGGCACGGCAAACATCATTGGTTCCCTTTTTCAGTCCTACCCAACTACCGGAGGGCTTTCAAGAACTGCGGTAAATGACCAATCAGGAGCGCAAACGGGTGTGGCTGCGTTGATCAGTGCATTTATAGTAGGTCTTACGCTTTTGTTCCTCACCCCAATTTTCTATTTTCTGCCAAACGCTATTTTAGGCGCCATCATTATGGTAGCCGTTTTTAGTCTTATTGACTTAAAATATCCATTAAAGCTCTATGAACATCGCAAGGACGAATTTTTCTTATTGCTGATTACCTTTTTAATTACCTTATTAGTTGGAATAAAAGAAGGTATTCTCTTGGGAGTCCTTATTTCCCTATTACTATTGGTCTACAGAACCAGTAAACCTCATATGGCAGTTTTAGGAAAAATTAAGAACACCGATTACTTCAAAAATGTCTCAAGGTTTACGGACGAGGTAGAACAAAACGAAAAAGTAGTAATTATAAGGTTTGATTCGCAACTTTACTTTGGAAACAAGGATTATTTTAAACGCCAGCTCTTAAAGACCATTAATAAGAACCCTATAAAACCGGAGGCAATCATCATTAAAGCGGAACCTATTAACTATATTGATAGTAGTGCCGTTTTCATGCTCGAAAATTTAATCGAGGAGTTAAAAGAGCAGGGAATCAAAGTAATGTTCTCCAACGTCATAGGACCTACCAGGGATATCATTCAAAAATCCGGATTATTGGAAATGATAGGTAAAGAGCACTTTTTTGTAAATACCATAGATGCTTATCACTTTGCTTTAAATCAAACACCTAAGTCCAAAATACAAGATAAAATTTCACTCCAGGTAAAATAATTAGGTATGTAACATTGGTCACTTAAGTTCCTAACAATTGGCTCTAACTTTATATCATAATCATTTAAAACATGCACCATGAAAGTAGAACAAATTTATACCGGTTGTTTGGCCCATGCGGCTTACTATATTGAAAATAATGGCGAAGCGGCAGTCTTTGACCCGTTAAGGGAAGTGGAGCCCTATTTGGAAAGAGCCAAAAAAGACAATGCCAAAATTAAATATGTCTTTGAGACCCATTTTCATGCCGACTTTGTTAGTGGACATTTGGATTTACAGAAAAAGGCAGGCTCAAAAATTGTTTTCGGCCCAAACGCAAAACCAAATTATGAAGCTATTGTTGCCGAAGACAATCAGGTTTTTAATGTAGGTTCTTACAAAGTAAAAGTCATACATACTCCTGGCCATACAATGGAGAGTACCACCTATATGCTTATTGATGAGGAAGGAAAAGAGCATGGTATAATTACCGGAGACACCTTATTTATAGGTGATGTGGGAAGGCCTGATCTTGCGCAGCATGTAGTTTCAGATTTGACCGAGGAAAAATTGGCTGGCCATTTATATGACTCCCTGAGAAATAGAATTTTACCCTTAAGCGATGATTTAATTGTATACCCCAACCATGGCGCGGGTTCTGCCTGTGGTAAAATGATGAGTAAAGAAACAACCGATACCCTGGGCAATCAGAAAAAGGTGAACTATGCTTTGCAAGAGATGACCAAAGCAGAATTTATTGAAGCACTTTTAGAGGGTCTTACAACTCCTCCCGGTTATTTTCCCCAGAATGTTCTTATGAACATTAAAGGTTACGAGAGTTTGGACAGTGTTATGGACCGGGCTACCCAAGCTTTAGACCCAGTAGCCTTTGAAGCTGCCGCTAACGAAACCGCTGCCTTGGTATTGGATACAAGGGATGCTGCAGATTTCGCAAAAGGCTTTATTCCCAACAGTATTAATATTGGATTGGAAGGAAGTTTTGCCCAATGGGTGGGTGAAATGATTCCTAGTGTAAAACAAGAGATTCTTTTAGTAACCTATCCTGATAAAGAAGAAGAGGCCATTACCCGGTTATCTAGAGTAGGATATGACAATGCCATTGGTTTCTTGAAGGGCGGATTTGCATCTTGGAAAAACTCCGGAAAAGAATATGAGACTGTTCAACGTATTGGTCCAAAGGAGTTTGAAAAAGCTTACAACGAGGAAAAGCCATTGGTTATAGACGTGAGAAAGAAAAGCGAATTTGATTCGGAACACATCATTGGGGCCTTGAATATTCCATTAAATGAAATCAACCAACATTTGGCTGAAATTCCAAAGGACAAGCCATTTATTATACACTGTGCTGGTGGCTATAGAAGTATGATTGCCGCATCTATTCTAAAACAAAGGGGCTGGGATGATTTTGTGGATATCGCAGGTGGTTTTAAAGAAGTTGCGGAAAATACTTCGGTAGCAAAATCGGATTACGTTTGCCCTACAACAATGCTTTAATCTCATTTGATTTATGATTGAAAAGTCCCTTATACTACAAAAGGGACTTTTTATTTTCAATGGCTTTTGGCTTATGTAACACAGGTTACCAATCTTCCTATCCATTAGAAGTAAATTTGATAGAACTCAAAATTCCGTATCATGGCCCTATTCAGTTCCCTTTTCAATTTTTCGTCCCAGTATTCGGACAAAATCAATATTCTTGATGTACCTACCTTCAAAGCACATCTTAAGGAAAAAAATATACAATTAATTGATGTTAGAACACCCAGAGAGTTTTTAGATGGCCACATTGCCAATGCTAGGAATCTTGACTATTTTAATCAATCGAGGTTTCGAGAAGAAATTGAAAAGCTAGATAAAACACAACCCATTTATCTCTACTGCCGTTCCGGCAATAGAAGCCAGAAAGCAGCAAGAGTACTAGTTGACGCAGGGTTCGAAAAAATCTATGACCTTAAGGGCGGTTTCATGCATTGGACCTAGTAATCAAATAATACTACATTATGAAGACAAGCATCATTATACAAAACTTAAAGTGTGGAGGCTGTGCTAAAACCATATATACACATCTCGAAAAATTAAAAAGTCTTAGTGATATTGAGGTGGAAATTGAGCCCTCCAAGGTTTCTTTTAATTATAACGATATGGAAAGCGCCTTAGAGGCAAAAAGAATTTTAAAAAGTTTGGGATATCCAAGCATTACAGATCGCAATTCGATGGTAGATAAAACCAAATCTTTTATTAGCTGTGCATCTGGTAAAATAAGCTAGTTAAATATGAGACCAATGAAAACTTACAATTACTATTTATTTTTTAGTTTGTTCTTGGTCATCTTTGGCTGTAAGGAACAAGCTAAAAATGAGACTATAAAAAGTGAAAATGAAGATAGCGAAGTACTTTTGGAAACAAGTGCAAACGCTTCCAAAATTGGGAAAGAATATGCTCTTGAAACCCAAAAGCTATTGGGAAAAAATCTAGTGGGCGCTATACAAAAGAAGGGCGTTTTAGGTGCTCTGGATTTTTGTAATGTAAAAGCGATTCCGCTAACCGATAGTATCGCCAAAAAGCATGGGGCAATTATTAAAAGAGTTAGTGATCGCCCACGTAATATTAAAAACAAGGCCAATTCAGTTGAGCTGGCACAAATTGAACATTTCAAAAAACGTTTAGAACAGGAAAAAGAAGTGGACCCTGTGGTTATCTCAGAAGGTAATAAAAACAAATTTTACTACCCCATCATTACAAACGCCATGTGTCTGCAATGCCACGGCACCCCGAACGAGGAGATAGCTCCTGCAACTTTAAGTAAATTAGAAGGATTATATCCAGATGACAAGGCAATTGGGTATGGCCCTAACGAAGTTAGAGGTATTTGGAGTATAACATTTAAGTAAAAAATGAATGAGTAAATTTTCAGAATTGATGAACAGCGAAAAACCCTTATTGGTAGATTTTTTTGCTGAGTGGTGCGGCCCGTGCAAAATGATGCCTCCCATCCTTAAAGAAGTGAAAGACCAATTAGGTGAGGATGTTACCATTGTTAAAATAGACGTAGATAAAAATCAGCAAATGGCTGCCAAATATCAAGTGCGTGGTGTACCTACGCTTATACTTTTTAAAAACGGTGAGATAAAATGGAGGCAATCTGGAGTTATGGATGCCAATAGCTTAACTCAAATAATAAAAAGTCATTAAAATATTTCTTTTAATTTAAAACCAACTCACATGAAAAGGAATATGGGCGGAGCAGACCGCATAATCAGAATTATTGCTGCTATTATAATTGTCACCCTTTTTTGGCGAGGAGAAATTAGCGGTGTCCTCGGATACATTCTTTTGGCACTGGCGGCAATTTTCGTGCTAACGAGTTTGGTAAATATATGTCCTCTCTACAATATATTTGGAATTAAGACATGTAAAACGAAATAGCATCAAAATAATTTCTTTTAGCCTTATGTAACTAAAGTTACTATATAGGCAATTTTCATAGGTTAAATTTATTAAGTCAACAAAATTTAAACCTTATGAAATCAAATTATCAAATTGTCATTATCGGCGGGGGAACCGCGGGAATTATGACCGCAGCAAGTCTATTGCGAAAAAATAGGAAACTCGACATCGCTATTATAGAACCCGCTGAAACACACTATTACCAACCTGCATGGACATTGGTGGGTGCTGGAACCTATAATTTTGAAAAAACGGCCAAACCAATGAAAGAAGTAATGCCGTCTGGGGTTACTTGGATAAAAGATTTTGCAACTTCTTTCAATGCCATTGAGAATAGTGTTGTCACGAAATCATCGGGAAATATCACCTATGAATATTTAGTGGTAGCACCTGGTTTGGTGATGGAACCATCTATGATTGAAGGTTTACCGGAAGCAATGCAAAAAGGTATTGTTTGTAGTAATTATACAGACCCTAAATACACTTGGGAGGTTATAAAGAACTTCAAGGGCGGTAACGCCATCTTCACGCAGCCTACCACCCCAATAAAATGTGGGGGAGCTCCTCAAAAAATTGCCTATCTAGCGGCAGACTATTTTAGAAAGAAAGGAATCTCTAATAAAACCAATGTAGTGTTTGCTACGCCAGGCACCGTAATTTTTGGTGTCAAACCTATTAGGGAAACCTTAATGAAGGTCATACAGCGTTATGGTATTCACTTTAAACCATTCTACGCTCCTTTTAAAATTGATGCCGACAAGAAAATCGTTTATTTCAGAAATACAGCTCCAGAAGAAAATCAGTGTGTAATTACAGAAGACAATTCACTGGGAGAACAAATGACTGGGGATACCGTTATTGAAATGCCTTTTGATATGCTCCATATAGCGCCTCCCCAAGCGGCCCCAAAGTTCGTAAGGAACTCCAATTTAGTTAATGAAGCTGGGTGGCTGAACGTAGACCATCATTCATTACAGCATCATAATTATGCAAACATTTTTGGATTAGGTGATGTTGCCGGCCTTCCGACTGCGAAAACGGGTGCAGCAATCAGAAAACAAGTACCGGTAGTCGTAGATAATATCCTAAGATTAATCAATCACAAAGAAGCTACTAATACTTCTTACAATGGATATTCTAGTTGTCCCCTAGTAACCGGGTATGGAAAAATGACCTTGGCAGAATTTGACTACGACAACAACTTTACGCCCGACCCTAAATTAAAACAAATGCTCGTTTTTAACAGTGCGAAAGAGCACTGGCGTTTATGGATGTTAAAGAAATTTGGTTTGCCTTATTTGTACTGGAACAAAATGTTAAAGGGAAAAGATGTATAAGTAAGGTTGGTTTTGTTGTTTTAGGCGGGACTTGGTACCGCCTTTTTAGTTACCAGTTTTTCAAGAATGGTTTCTAAAAATGTCTTTGCAATAAGTTCAAAGATGTTAGCTATTCGCAAAAAGCAAGTCATATGATAAAAAATGTGCGCAGGATAGTCTTTTTATTCCGTAATACTGACAAAAATCATCTTTTGTCTACCTACCAACCCCTAAATTCGTACTATAAATTATTATAATATGAATACGTTGCGTCTTTTGCCTCTTGTTTCTTGGGAAAACGGGATTTGGATGATAGGAATATTTGCCGCCGTGGTGGTAGTTCTAATTACGGTTGTTTGGTCCTTTATTAATGGAAATAAAAAATAGATCCTAGCTACTACCGTTTTATCGTTTCCCATTCAACTAAAGCGCATGCATTTTAGGTAGACATTAATAGAAAAAAATAAAATCAATTTTTTAGGATTCCAATTGAGGATTGAATGTCCATCACTTGGGACATATCCTTCGTTTCCAGCTGCATATATGGCAATTGATAAGTGTTTTTATTGGAGTTATTGCGGCAAAAAAAGCTACCCATTACTGGATAGCTTTTCATTTAAAAACTAACAATTATCAACTCAAAATCTTATATCCCTAAGACCTCTCCGGCCCTACTATAACTTTACGCGCTATTACTTTTTAGGTGGTTCGTTTATATGTTCCGTACTCACATTGTAACCTTTGTCCTGCAACATTTCTATCATAAATGGCAGTCGGGTTTTAAAATCATCCCAATTCTTGTGTTCCTTGGGAGACCATACAACCTCGGACAAAGCAGTCATTCTAGGTAATGTCATATATTCTGCATAATCGGGAGTAGCAATGTATTCCGTCCAGAGATTAGCTTGAGCCCCTAAAATATACTTTTGCTCCTCTTGCGTTAACTCATTTGAAAGAGGTTCGTAAGAATAAACATGGCTCAAAGGTAGATATCCACCAATTGCCAAGGGTTCATTTTCAGTATCTTTGGCTTGGTAATAATCAAAATACACATAGCTGTTGGGTGTCATGATTACATCATGCTTTTGACGCGATGCTTCGATTCCTCCCGCTTCACCTCTCCACGACATTACTGTTGCGTTGGGAGCGAGACCACCCTCTAGAATTTCATCCCATCCTATAATCTGTTTGCCCTTGCTATTTAAATATCGCTCCATACGAGTAACAAAATAGCTTTGTAATTCATGTTCATCGGCAAGCCCTTCCTCTTTCATCCTTTTTTGGCAAAGTGGGCAACGTTCCCAGTTCTTTTTTGGACATTCATCACCTCCAATATGGATATATTCCGAAGGAAATAAAGGAATAATCTCATCGAATACATCTTGTAAGAACTTAAAAGTTTCCTCTTTTCCCGCACAATAAACATCGTCATAAACACCCCAAGACTCCTGTACAATCTTTGGAGTACCGTTGGCCTGTAGCTCCTTGGATTTGTCGGAAATCATCCCATTAGGTACAAATGTAGGTTCGTCTGGAAAACAACTTAGATAAGGATAGGAAGCAATGGCTGCACCAGAATGACCTGGCAATTCTATTTCTGGGACCACAACAATATGTCTTTCCGCCGCATAGGCTACAATTTCTTTTACTTGTTCCTGTGTATAAAAGCCACCAGAACGGGTATTATCATTAGATGTTCCCGGAAAATGATCTACAATAGTACCATTTCTCCAAGCGCCAAATTCCGTTAGTTTTGGATACTTTTTAATCTCTATTCGCCATCCTTGATCCTCGGTAAGGTGCCAATGCAAACGATTCATTTTATGCAAAGCGATAAGATCAATATACTTTTTTACAAAATTAACATCAAAGTAATGGCGGGCCACATCCAACATCATCCCCCTGTAAGCAAAACGGGGATGGTCTTTAATGGTAACCGCAGGAACGGTAAGTTCAGATGAAGCCTCGTTTTCTTCAGCAAGCTGTAACAACGTCTGCAATCCATAGAATACACCGGTGGCGGTCTTTCCCGTAACGCGGACGTTGTCATAACTTACATTTAATCCATAACCTTCATTATGGGCTATACTGGCATCCAATTGAAGAACAATATCCGCATTAGAAGCACTTTCCGTCATTTGTAATGGCTTGCCACCAAGGTTGGTAATGCCTTGAGAAAACCATTCCGCTTCCTTTTGGAGTTCAGGAGATGCAAAAATTGACATTCCTGAACCAATTGGGAATCTACCCTTTGCAGTAGTTAGTTCTACAGGCTTTGGTACTAGGGCATAATCCTCCGTTTTGTTCTCAATTTCTTTGTACTTGTTGGTACAGGCGCACAGTATGGCCAGACAAAAAATGGTAAATGTCCTTTTCATTAATAAAGGTTAGCTTGGTTTGGATTCGGTTAAACTAATAACTAATTTTTGGTATTAAATAATGTTTGGTGCTGCAATATATAAAATTTTGTGTACGTACACATAAAAATTGCGTTAAGGTTAACACAAAATGAAAAATATTTTATCTTTGACCCTCCCATGAAGAAAAAATATGTCTTAAAGGATATCGCGAAACTTGCAGGCGTTTCCATTGGTACAGTAGATAGGGTTATACACAATCGTGGTAGGGTTTCTGCGGAATCCGAAGAAAGAGTTAAAGCGGCTATAAAGGAATTACATTATGTGCCCAACCCTGTTGCACAATCCCTTAAGAACAATAAAGTTCACCAAATAAAAATTTTATTGCCAGACCCCAGCATTGACCCCTATTGGGTGCCTTGTGAACATGGCATTCATGAAATTAAAGATGAGTTCAAAGCTTTTGACCTAGACATAGAGCTATCTTACTTTGACCCTGTAAATGTAAACTCGTTTAAAAAGGCAGGCGAAACCATTCTAGACAAAAAACCTGATTCATTATTGTTCGTACCTCTTTTTGAAAAAGAAAGTATGCTTTTAATGGAAAGACTAAAGAACACTAATACCTTAACCTCTACCTTTAATAGTCCCTCCAATAGTGGGGTACATCAATTTATTGGTCAGAACCTCTTTTTAAGTGGTCGGGTAGCAGCCAAATTAGCTTGCGACCATCTGCCTTCCGAAGCCAATGTTGGAATTTTACATTTAGATGAATCCTTTAATAATGCACTACACATGCAGGAGAAGGAAAAAGGATTTAGAGCCTATTTTGAAGAAAACTGTCCCACATCCCAACTTTACACCCACACTTGGGATTCCAGTAAATCAAAATATCACTTAGAAGACCTACAGAAGGATTCCCTTGTGTATGACATTCTTTTTGTGACCAATTCCAAAATACACCCTGTGGCGATGGCCGTTCATGAAATAGGTCTAAAAACAAAGCTCATAGGTTACGATCTTTTAAAAGAAAATGTAGTTTGTTTGAAAGAAGGGAGAATTGATTTTTTAATCCATCAGGCACCAAAAACACAGGCATCCTTAAGCTTAAAAAATGTAATCGAACATTTGTTATTTAAAAAACCGTTACCTGAAACTGTGCTTCTACCTATCGAAATCATTAACTCAGAGAATGTAGATAGCTATTTATAAGCAAAAGCGATGGATTGATTGTATAATAAAAATGCCCTTGCATGTGCAAGGGCATTTTTACA
The DNA here is from genome assembly GCF_014349235.1 of Cytophaga sp. FL35. Classification (GTDB taxonomy): domain Bacteria; phylum Bacteroidota; class Bacteroidia; order Flavobacteriales; family Flavobacteriaceae; genus Euzebyella. The sequence goes on from NZ_JACSOH010000001.1 coordinate 160,520, forward strand.
TCAATTATCCTTTGGATTGTTTACGCTTCGCAGCTTACACAATCTTTCTTTTGTCTAAACTTTTGGGCCGCGTTCATACTGTGTTGATAGTACATTGACTTTAGACCCAATTTCCATGCGGTAACATGTATTTTATTGATTTCTTTGACCGGCATCTCCGGATGCACAATAATATTCAATGATTGACCTTGATCAATATGATGTTGCCGCGCTCCTGCTTGGTACACAATATCCATCTGATCTAATTCTGAATACGTTTTGAAAACAGCCCTTTCTTCTTCCGTTAGGAACTCCAAATGCTGAACGGAACCGTCATGGTCTCTAATGTCTTTCCACACTTCGGAAGTGTTCATACCTTTCTCCTCCAATAACTCCATTAAATATGGGTTCTTGATGGTTGTTTTGATTTTGGCAATATCCTTCACATAACAGTTAGACCAAATAGGCTCAATACCTTGTGATACCTGACCTAGAATAAAGGCTGATGAAGTTGTTGGTGCAATAGCGTTCAACGTAGCATTTCTTCTCCCGTAGCCCTTCAATATTTCGGGTTCACCAAAACGATCCGCCAATTCCTTTGAAGCCTTGTGAGAGCGCTCCTTTATTTCCCTGAAAATTTCACTGTTCAGATTATAGGCCTCTTGACTATCAAAAGCCAATCTTTTGGATTGCAATAAGGAATGCCACCCAAGAGCTCCAAGCCCTAATGCCCTATTTTCCTTTGCGAAGTTATAGGCCCTTTCCATAAAAAGGAAGGTTTGTCTGTCTTCCCTACTATCAGAATCTCTGTAGGCCTCCAATTTATCTATAAACTCAGTTATGGTAGCATCCAAGAAATGAACCATGGTTTCTACTGCATCTGTATCTTTCCATTTGTCATAGTGCAAAAGGTTGATGCTTGAAAGTACACATACAAAAGACCAATTGTCATTGGACGGTAACATGATTTCCGTACAAAGGTTACTGGCATGGATTCGCTTGTTTTTGTCTTGATAGACGTCCGCAGCACCATTATTGGCGTTATCCGTAAAGAATACATACGGATAGCCCATCTCTCCCCTTCTTTGAAGCACTTTTGCCCAAACGGTTCTCTTATCTACATCACCGGCAACCATTTCCTCCATCCACTGGCTATTTACGGTTACCCCGTGAGTGAGCTGTTGAATAGGGTTTCCTTCCGTACCTATTTCCAGGAATTCCATAATATCCTTATGGTCAATAGGTAAGTATGGCGAAAAGCGACCGCGGCGTACAGAACCTTGGCTTACAACATCCACCATAGACTCGAACAACTGCATAATATGCACGGCACCTGACGCCTGACCGTTATTTTTAACGGCCGATCCCCTATGCCTAATGTTACCAAAGTATCCAGAAGTACCACCTCCTAGTTTGGACATCATACCAACTTCAGATTGTGTATAGAGAATATTCCCCATATCATCATCTATGTGCGAACCAAAGCAACTAATTGGCAGACCTCTTCTTTTTCCAAAATTGGACCAGACGGGTGACGCCAAGGAAAAGAAACCTTCGGACATATAGTGATAAAACTTATCTGCATAACCAGGTATTCCAAGTATATCCTCTGCCCTTTCTGCGATTTCCCTTATACGCCCTTCCGGGGTTACGCCATCAGTCAAATAACCTGATTCCAAAAACTTACGGCTGTTCTCATTTAGCCATGCAAATCCTTGATCTTCCTGGGAATTCAATTCTGCCAGTGCACTCTTTCTGGCATTGACCAATTCTTGAGTTTTATTTTCCTTTAAATCTGTGCTCTGTACTGCTGTTTTGTTCTCCATAATTTAAAAAAGGTCGTCGCTGGTTATACTTTGTGTTCTTTTGCTATAGTTGATGGAACGTTTTACAAAAAAGTCCCCATGTTTTGTTCCAATAATTTCATCATCAAACCATTCTGTTTCTGCCAACAGTTTCTGGTCTACTTCAAATATTTTAGGTATTCCAATGCTTTCCAATGAATTGTTGAAGCGATTTTTGATAAACTCATTGATTACCGCCTTTGGAAGGAAATCCAATTCTCCCTCCTCAAAAATCCAGTTGACAATTTTGCTTTCCGCAATAAATGCCTCCTCGCACACCTCCTGGATAAGCTTTTTGTAATCATCGTTAAACCACTCCGGATTTTCCGTTTTAATGATATTGATCAGATCAATACCAAAATCTCCATGGATCTGCTCTTCTTTGGAGGTAGCCTCTACCACATTGGAAATTCCCTTCAATTGGTTCTTATGCTTGTTGAAGGCCATTATAATCAAGAACTGAGAGAACAGCGAAACATGCTCAATGAACAAGGAGAACAAAAGAATGGACTCTGCATATTCTTTTTTATCCTCACTTTTGGCATTTTTGAGAGCGTTTTCCAGATAATGTACACGCTTCATGATTACCGGCTTTTTCTTTAGGGTCTCAAATTCTCTATTAAGGCCTAAAATTTCCAGTAAGTGCGAATACGCATCATGGTGTCTAACCTCACTCTCGGCAAATGTGGCCCCAACCGAACCTATTTCCGGTTTAGGAAGCCTATGGTAAATATCTCCCCAAAAAGACTTTACAGCTACCTCAATTTGAGATATAGCCAACATGGTATTCTTAATGGCACTTTTTTCCACAGGGTCGAGACCCGATTTAAAATCTTGAATGTCACTTGTAAAATTGAATTCTGTATGGATCCAATACGAGTGTCTTATAGCAGAAACATATTCGTACAATTGAGGGTATTCATACGGCTTTAGATTCACTCTTTTTTCAAAGATGTCCGTTTTGCGCATTTGCGCCCTTTTGTTCCTATAAATAATGTAGGCTTTTGCTACATCATGGAACTCCGTTTCCATAAGTTTGTTCTCAACAACATCTTGTACCTGTTCAACCGTTGGAATATAGGATTCATCCCTGGCTGTACGCTCAAGAAGTACCTCATATACTTGGTTGGCGATTGATTCTGCATTGATTACCTGCCCGTGGTCAACGGCGGTCATAGCCTTTGCTATCGCATTCGTAATTTTGTGAAGGTCAAAAGGTTGAGAGGTGTAATCTCTCTTGATAATATAACTTATTTTCATGACGGAATATATTAGGAGGAGTTGTAAAAAGCTCGTACTGTAAAATTCATATTTTATTCACTTTGATTTAAACCGGCCCCTTGATGTTTTTCAACATTCTTATCAACAGGTTATTTTTTAGAGCATTTTTGAGGGGATTTTTAAATTTTTATTAACAGGTAAATACCCACTTTTATCACCAGTAGTTTTTCTTAAAATTACCACCCAAAAACAACACTGTATGAGGAGAATATAACCTAGATTTCACCTCAAGAAAGACCCAAAATCGGACTGCGTCTGTAAGCCCAAAATCATACAATGTTGATTGTTTTCAACAGAAAAAAAGAAGGGATAAAAAATGAAATTTGTCTAGAAAAAAAATTTTTACAACGATTTCGTTGAAAGCCTTTAAGAGCGATTTTATCCAAAAATAAAGTTTGAAAATTATTATTTGGACTTAAAAACAATACAAACAAAAAAGCGGATGCACTTTCATGCATCCGCTTGTGACATTTACAGTTGAATGTTAATTAAATTTCAGCTGTTTATTGGATTTACCTGATCGATATCTCACAATTTTTGATCTAAAGGAATTTTCCGATCTTCTGTCCTCCAATTTTTCTACTTTTCTTTCCGGATCCAAATAACCATATTTTCTTATCAAATTCATCATCCTTAATTTAAAGTCCTTACTAATTTAATCAACCAAATCTTCCAATGACTTAACCTTGTTAAGATCTGTTCTTAGCTTTAGCATGTGGTTTCTAACAACTGCGGAAACTTCCAAGGGAAGTCCGGTTTCTTCAAGTAATTCCGTATACTCTTCAATAGCCGCTTTATCACCACGAATGCATTCTTCCAACATAGCCTCATCACTGTCTGCTGAGAACATGTTTTTTACGTCCATCCAAGCTCTGTGTAGAGTTCCTTTGGCACTTCCGTCCCTATCAAGAACGCCATAAGCTGTCTTTAACGAAGTGGCCAATTCCATATTAAAATTTTCACGCTCGGTGGATTTTCTATGAAAAAAGGCTTGTAAAGCTCTGCTATCCGCATTCTCTGCGGCCTTGGCATATCCTTTTTGAGCATCAATATTACGGTCAAGAACATCTCCCAACCTATCTACTAAATCTTTATTTTTTGTTTCCATAACATACATTTTTAAATTGTACAGTATGAAATTAGACACAAAATTAATTGGGAGTTAATCCATTAAAAAGATAATATAGCGCTTTTGAATCTGTAGTACGTTTAATCCAAATCTGAACGCTCTAGGGGTAAATATATGATGAATTGAGCACCCTGTCCTTTTTGTGAAGTTGCTCTTATGTATCCTTTATGATTTTCAATGATTTTTTTAACAATGGCGAGACCAATGCCCGTACCTTGATATTCCAACTTTCCGTGTAACCGCTGAAATATTTCAAATATCTTCTCCGCATTCTCATCTTCAAACCCAATACCGTTGTCCTTAAATGAGATTTTTAAATAGTCTTCATCCGGCACATAATCTTCAATTTCTATTTCATGCCCATGTACTTTGTCACTTTCTATGGTAATAATAGGTACTTGGTCCTTGTTACTAAACTTGATCGAGTTCTCCAATAAGTTCTGAAACACCTGTTTCATTTGAAAAGGAATCACTTTCAAAACTCCTAATTCACCAAATTTAACCTTGGCGTTTGATTCCTCTACACTTCCAGAAATGTTTTCCAGAACACTCTCCAAAATGGAGGACAAATCAGTTTCCTCAAATTGAAAGTTCTCGCTTCCCGTTCTTGAATAGGCCAATAACTCATTGATCAGCGTACGCATGCGCTCTATGGCATTATCTATTCTATCCATATAGCTTTTACTTCTGGAGGAAACATTCTCCCCATCAAAAGCAATGACCCTTTCCATAAACATTTGAATTTTTCTTAGAGGTTCTTTCAGGTCATGACTTGCTATATAGGCAAATGATTCCAGTTCTGCATTGGTAGACTTTAGCTTTTTTACAGTGTCCTGTAATTGCTCATTAGAACCTTCAAGCTGGTAAGTTCGTTCCTCTACTTGTTTTTCCAATTTTTTTGAAAAATCTTCAAGCTTTAATCTACTTAGTACGCGCTGCGTGGTATCATTTACTACGATAATGGACTTATGAATCGTATTGTCTATTTCACGTAACGGATGACAGGAGAAATCCACATAGAGTCCGTCTTTATCCTTACTACCTGAGGCCCAAAGCATATCTCCCAATCTAACAGTCTCCCCTTTCGTGGTGCAAGTTCTAACCTCATCCAACAACTGAACGTTTAGAGGATTGGGCAATAAATCATTCAATCGTTTTCCCACAACATCCTTGCGTTTCCTTTTTACAAATTCATCTAAAAAGGTATCGTTCATGGTTTCCACAATCAAATCCGGACCTTCTACAATGGCCATGGCTATGGGAAACTGGTCAAACACATTTCTTATCTTGACTTCGGTTTCTTCCACCCCAAATTTAGCTCGTACATTATCTGTAACGTCATAGGCAACCAATACTATCTCTACCACAACGCCGTCTTCTATTACGGGTTTAAATATAAAGTTGTAAAACCCCCTTTGTAGTAACCCTTCTTTTTCCAGAGTCAACGGATATTCCGTTCCTGTTTGTTCCCGTTTGGTATTTTTTATTTCGGCAAGAATAGGTTCCAATCCATTACGGGTTTCAGGTAATATATCAAATAAAGGAATATCTTGGCATTCATATAGGCTTTTGCTCCACATCTGCAATGCCTTTTGATTGACGACGTTCACCGTAAAATCTTCGGCATCCACAATAACAATACCTATAGGGGCATTTTCTACCAGCTGTCTGAAGCGCTCCTCTTTTTTACGTAAGTTTCTAAGCGTATTCTGTTGCTCCGTAATATCTTGAAAGGTACCGTTAAAGCGTTGAAGCCTTCCTTCTTTTGTATAGAGCGCCCTACCCACGGCCCTTATTTCTCTTTTTTTCTGGGTCTGTTCATTTTTAATTATAAAGGACACATCTAAAACTTGATTGGTTTCTGGAGTGAGAACCTTTTGTATACTACGTTTAATTCGTTCTCTATCGGTAGGCTCAACGATGGACAAAAGTTCATTAGGTGATTTGATATTGCTTTCTCCCAATCCGGACCATATCAAACTACGATCATTTATTTTGATGGTGGAATTTTCATGCACATAATCCCAAGTTCCCAAATCGGCAGCGTCAATGGCCAGTTGGAGTTCATTGCTTTTCTCCTCCAATCTTTTCATTGCCAAAACACTGTCCGTTGTTTCACTGCAGGTAACGAATACACCTTCTACATTCGTTCCGTCCCCAATTACGGGAGTATATCCAAAAGTCCAATAGACCTCTTCAATACTTCCATTCCTATAAATGGGTATCAATTGATTTTCCAAATAAACGGAATCCCTATCTATCATCACTCTTTGAAGAAGTGGGTAAATGGTATCCCAAATTTCTGGCCATGCTTCCTCACCGGGAAGACCTAAAATATTGGGGTGCTTACCTTCCTTCCCTAAACTAGGCCTATAGGCATCGTTATAAAAACACCGAAGTTCCTTTCCCCAAAACAAAAACATGGGCACCTTGCTATTGAGCAACATACTCAAAATGGGCCTTATGCTTTGTGGCCAATTACCAGGATGACCCATGGCTGTTGCTGTCCAATCCTTTTCTCTTGTTATTTTCCCCATCTTTCCACCTCCTTGCAAGAAGGGTAGCTCAGCTTCAGTTGGTAGGTTTCCCATGCAATTAATTTATTTTAAGAGGATATCGCATCGCTCTTTGATCTAAATATTCTAAGTAACAGATAAAAGACCTCGAAAATATAAAATGGGAAGAAGAATTTTTAACTCAATAAAAGTGATAATTAACGTATCCATTCAATACTCAAAGTTTTTAAAATATCAACCATGTTATTTTATATTTTTTCAATGTAAATAACTTAAAATCAAACCTTTTAAAGGCAAGCTACAGGAACATCAAAAGTAATTGACTTCCCCAATACTAAGTAAAATCAGAAGCCTTTTCATTAACAGTTTTAACAATTTTTCACAAGTGGCTGAGATTCAATTTTTTATTTGAAATTATCATTGCTTTATTCGAAATTATCATCGCTTTGGAGAAGAACAACTGATTAAAACAACAAGTTTGAAGAGTTTTAGAATAAATGAGGATAGACCCTCGCACCATATTAGAAAGTTAGCTTTAACCTATGATGTTAAATTTGAGGAAGGCGTGGGTGCCCCTACCCTAAAACTTATTGATAAGGAAATTGGTCATGGTTAATTCAATCTTTACGAGCCTTTTCCAAGAATTAACGTTAGGACCTATAATTTAAAGTTAAAAAAGGAGCTTTCCTTTTTGAGGAAAAGTCTCCTACTATAAGCTTTAACGGTGAGACTAATTTTTTCATAAGCAACTAAGATTTTTCCAGGGCATACCTTCTAGGTGAAGTTTGGCAATTCTAAATATGGGGGTTGGGGATAATTAGAAATATTCCTATCAAAATTACCTGTACGTATTCACTACTCATTAAAATGCCGAACAAATGTTTAACAAATTTGAATAAAAGTCTGATTTCTGATTCTTCCTTAATTTTTGGGAAAAATTAGGACCGACTCAAGTCGGTCTTTTTTATTTCCCGGAAATCAGGGTAAGACGGTAAGCATTTAATCTCCATTTTTGTTTTACTCTTTATTTAAAGATATTTAATACATAAATCGCTTTTCTAATGTCAAATACAGCAACTACCAACTTGTTTACCTTTTCCTATCCTGATTTTTTTGAGGTTGATGCCCAAAATAGAATAGGGTTTTGGGCCAGTGCCAAAAATGTATCTTTCCAGAACCAGTGGCCTAGTTTGCAAGTAGTGGTTTTAAAGCGGGAAGATTTAGAATCGGATACCTATACAGGTAGTACATGGCAAGAAAAATTTGAAGATTCTTGTTTGTCCCTGTATTATAAATCGGAAAAATTAGATGCGGAAGAAATGGTATTCAAAGGTTACCAAACCTACGTTTTTAGGGCACATACCGATGCTGCTTTTCAGCATACACATTTTAAGATTACTTATTTCTTTACCTGCCTGTTGTTAGACGATGAATTTTATCTCGAATTTAGGGGCATTCATGAAAAAGTTGCGGGCAATACCTTGGCCAACTGGGTAGAAGAAGCTTTTAGTTCTCTTGTAATTATTGGTGATGTAAAGGACAGGGCAGTTGCTTGGCAACAACATGTGCTGGACCAAGAAAAAGAAGAGCTAGCATTGAACCATAGTTATGAAACGGAAGAACCCGAAAAGAAAGTCTTTACGCCTCAGATGCCAGCAAATGGATTGGAATACCTAAAAATTGGCGATTTTACCTTCGAATTTATTCCAGACGAGTGCAAGGCCAGTATTCCAGATTTTTCAAGAATGCTTGTGGTAGACCTAGCGGCAAAAACCAAAGAACATAAAGAAGCCATCAAAACACAATTGCTAGACGATTATCCTGGCGATGGTAAAATAACCCTACAAATTCCTGCTAAAGGCATCTATGAAAATGGGGTGCCCACAGGTAAAATAGTATTTGAAGAGGGTAAGACCAATGCACCACTTTTCTTGCATACCAGATTTCAGGGTTTTGATTATCGTTTGGATTTTAATGGTACGGTTGAATTTAAAGAAGGCTGGTTATTGGTGTCTGGCGAAATGACCAAAAGCTATCACAACAAGGTTTTTCCTATACATCTAGCGAAGAAAATTTCTATTGAAAACCTAGATTGGAGCAACTACCAATTTACTTCTTTAGAAGAGTTGCAAACGGGAAAACCCGAAAATGTGCGGCATATAGCTTTAGAAAACCCTGATTTTTTATCCTTGCCAAAGCAGTTTTTTACCTTTAAAAATCTTGAAAGTTTAAGTATTTCTCAACGGTCGCAATATTATGAAAAGCAGAAATTACCCCTAAGCGAAATACCGGAAGAAATTGGAGCGTTTACGGCATTAAAGCGGTTTCATCTAAATGGTGCTTCCGTAAAAGAAATACCAACACAAATGGGGGATTTGAAAAACCTAGAACACTTGAGTATTAACAACTGCTTGCTGACCAACCTGCCAGATGGTGTTTTTAATTTGCCTAAGCTTAGCTATTTGTTCATGGCCAAAAACCAAATACAGGCCATACCAACCAACATACAATTGCCAGCGCTTACGCATATTGGCTTGGAACACAATTTGCTAAAGACCTTACCAGAAAGTTTGGCCCATCAACCTAAATTAAAAGATATTAAACTAGATGGGAACCCAATAGAAATGTTGCCGGAAGCCTTTAATGCAATAGAAAATATTGAATTAAACATAGCCGATAAAAAACGTTTACTAAATTTTGAATATCTAGGAGCAGATGGTAGGGGTTTGGCGCCTTGGAACGATTTAGCCTATTGGTCTGTATACGACTTGGATTTAATACCAGAGGTGTATAGCGCAATAGAAAAGAATAAACTAAATACCTATAAAACCCCCTTGGCGCATTTGGTTAAAAAAGCAATTGGATTTACCCATACCCAGAAAGAGGATTACAAAGAAATTGGTAACCATAGGTTTGGCGGCATGCCAGATTTACCCATACGTATTCCGTATCCTAGGTTTGGACAAAATTGGAGAGCGCAGAAGCTAGATTATGTCTATGAATTTATAGGGCAAGTAAACTGTGAGGCAATTGCGCACCTACAAGACTATTTGCCCAGAACAGGCAGCTTGTTCTTTTTTCTAGAAACCATGCACAACATTTATGGGGGAGATAAGCATCCTGGCAAGGTAATTTACGTGGCAAATAATAAAGAATTAGCCTCAGGAAACCGATTTCAATTTGAGGAAGATGATTATTTTGAAATGATAGGAACCGCCTACCAAGCTTTCAAGGTTGATGCTAAAATAATGAACAGTGCACCTAGTTTGTATGCCAGTTATGTAAATACCCATCTGTTTAAAGGCCCTTCTGAAAGTTTAAAAGATGAGGAAGATTTGCTAGACGATTTGTATGATACTTTTGAAAAACCATTAAATGAGCTAAATACCTATAACTATGCTATGAACAACCATGGCTTTACCCAGCACCAAGCACCAGAACTACAGGCTTCTTTGGCCCTAAAAGGAAATCCGGAAGACTGGGTAATTTTACTTACCGCAACCTCTTCTGGAGACATGCAATGGGGAGATGCCGGGGATATTTTTTACGTTATCCATAAAAGTGATTTGGCCAAGCAAGATTTTAGCAAGGTGTTCGTAACGTTGGAGAGTAGTTAAAATAGCCTAAGGGAATTATTCCGGTGCCCCAATACAAAACAAGGTATCATCTTTGTTTACCGGAGGTGTCCCCACCATATAAAGAACCACCCCAGTGCCGGAAGCTTTTATAGTTTTAATGATTGCACCAAATTCATCGGTGATATACCCAATATCTTGCCCCTCTTGTACAAAATCACCAGCCTTTATATCACTATAAAAAATGCCTTTTGTTGACGCTTTGATATATCCTTGGTCATTGTATTTCTTCAATTCAGAAGGTAAATCTAACTTTGTTCTGTACATCTGAAGTCCGTTCATCACATTATAGATTCCATTTTTGTTCAAGGCAACCGCATCCGCTTGTACATTTCCTAATTTACCGGCTTCAAAACTCAATCCCACCTTCCCATCTTGGACGGCCTGCTTAAAGGCATATTTCGCAGGTTCAGTATCCTTTAAAGTGTAATCATAAGAGACAATGTTGGAAAATCCACTGGTTTCCGATAATTTTTTCGCCATGGCTGTTGCTTTCGGTTGACCTTGATGATTATAGTAACAGACGAAGGGTATTAGGTCTTCACTTGCATCACCACCATGGATATCCAAAAACACATCGGTCAAGGGTATAATATTCTTGGTAATATAATGCGCAACTTGCTGAGTGACCGTTCCTTTCTCTTTTCCGGGAAATGCATTGTTCAAATTGACCCCGTCATTGGGATTAATAAAAACCGAACGTCCGTAAAAAGCAGCAGTACTACTGATTGGAATTACAATAAGACTTCCTTTTAAGTCCATCGGACGAATTTCTCCAAGAAACTCTTGAACCGCCATAATTGGGGGATACTCATAGCCATGAACACCTGCCAATATAGTTAAAACCTTACCTTTCTCTTTTCCCTTGATAATAACAACGGGTAATTCCGCAGAGTTACTTAAACTATCATTAAAGGATGCCTTAAACTTTAATAAAGAGCCCGCTTTGGTTTCTTCAAACTTATCTTTAAATGATTCTTGACCTATTGCTCCCATCGTTAGGAAGAAAAATAAAACAAGTACCCTCGAATGTACCCTCATCACCTATATATTTAAATTTCGTGTAAGCCTCAAATTCAGTAAAAGCCTAGCAAACCGTAAAATTAAAGAGAATCGATCAAAAATGATTTTAAGTAGTTGCTAATTTGAGATTATAATTTATCCAATTCTAGATAACGAACACTCGGAATTTGTATTAAAAACCAAACTATAATTAGTTTTGCAAACCTGTCTTGAATTCTAAAGTTTGTCCATGAAAGCACTTCAAAATCATATCGCAAAGTATATTGATATTAACGTAGATGAATTTGAAGAGTTATTCTATTATTTCAAGGTTATTCATATTAGGAAAAAAGACCATTTAGATATACACCTTCGTCCTGTATTTCAGTATAATTACTTTGTTATCAAAGGATGTTTACATATGTATTTCTTGACAGAAAAAGGTGACCAACAATCTGTTCAGTTTGCCATTGAGAATTGGTGGGTCAACGATCCCTTGAGTCTATATCATCAAAAAGAAAGTGAATTTCAATTACAAGCAGTTGAGGAAAGCACAGTTTTGGCTATATCCCAAAGTGACCAAGAATTACTCTTAGCAGAACTACCAAAAATGGAGCGTTATTTTAAGGTGATGAACCAAATAGGATTCGGAGCCGCCCTGCACCGTATAAAATATATGTATGAAGCCTCAAAGGCAGCAAGATACTTTCAGTTTGTGGAAAGATATCCACAGTTCGCCCAACGGGTGCCCCAATATTTAATTGCTTCCTTCCTAGGTTTAACGCCTGAGTACGTAAGTGAAATTAGAGCGAAAAGTCGTTCTTAAACCAGCTTAAGAAGATGTGATTTTTGCCTCTATACATTTGTATCAAATCAAAAAAATGATATAAAATGGAACAGAGACTTAACATCTATGAAACTCAACCCGAAGCATTTAATGGCATGTTCGCTTTGGAAAAATTCTTGACTGAAGGTCCCCTCAACAAGAAGCAGATTTCACTCATTAAAATGAGGGCCTCACAAATAAATGGATGTGCCTATTGCCTAGAAATGCACTCCAAAGAAGCTCTAAAAGCCGGTGAATGCCCAGAAAGACTACACATTCTAACTGCTTGGAAAGACTCCAATCAATTTACCAATGACGAAAAAGTACTTTTAAGGATGACCGAAGAAATAACCAACATTCAAGAAAGTGGACTTACTGATGAGACCTATCAAATGGCCACAGAATTATTTGATACTGCAAGTCTCATCTCTATCATCATGGCAATTGCAACCATAAATTCCTGGAACCGAATCGCCATCAGTACACGGTTGGCATTTAACAATTCCGTTATATAAATTAAATAGCTTTAAACGAGAATTTAGATTGATTTTAGGCCTAATCCCATTACCACTTCTATTTCGCAATAACCGTTCTATTTGTATCACTTTTTGGTACAAAACTTACATGGCTTATCCTAACAAGCCTCTAGTTTTACATTGTTGCAACTAGTTATATGGAAACATGTTTTCGAAGATTTCAAAGTCAATTATTTACTAATAAAATAAAACATTATGAACACTAGAAACATATACAAGTTACTCATCATATTTTCCCTATTACTAATGGGATGCAATGATGGGGAGGATGATCAAGTTGAGAATACTGAGCTAGAAGATTTAATCAATACGGATTATCCGGAGAAGAAACAGGAAGTGATAGAAACTTGGGACGCTATCGAGCAAAGCCTTAGAGAAGGTGACATTGATAAGCTTATTTCATTTCACGGATACAGTCCCAAGTTTACGGAGTATAAGAACGGAGAAGCAGTAAATGGTGCCGAAGCCAATGAAACTTTTGAACGCAATACCTTTGGGGCCGTTACCGAGGTTGTAAAGTTTGACACCGAAGATTTTAAGGTTTCCATTTATGGAGATGTCGCCAATGTGACTTTTCAGACCGACTTCCATTTAAAATTTGGTGATAATTTGGTCATAATAAATGAACAGACCACTCTGTTATTTGTAAAAACCAACGATGGTTGGAAAATTGTTCATGAGCACCATTCTCCTTGGGCTCCATAACGAAAAATATTAGTGAAGCTTGATGTATAAAGTATTGATGGGGCCATATTCTTGTAATTAGTTCTTTGAAAATAGAAGCGCATTTATACTTCCCACTGGTTATATGAGCAAACAAGTCCGGTTGTACCGGTCTTGTTTGTTTCAAAAATTTAAGACCATTTTTGAATTTACCTAGTACAAAACAAACTACTCCTTAACTGTCCAAACATTACTTCATCCTTTTTAGATTTTTCCTGAGTTAAAAAGCATCCAATATAATAGGTTTAAAAATCATTTTAAGCAAGTAAGTTCTTGGTATAACTTTGATAACATCAATATAACAATGAGAAGATAATGGTACACTTTTTAAATTATTCTATCAAAGTTTCTTTTTCATATTTAACCTAGATGAAAATTGAATACCCTAAAAATTATTCCACAATTTTAATATCTATGGAGGTCCTACTTTGCCAGCCTGTTTCATCTGTTATAGAGTACGCACAATGATAATCACCCGTATCAATGTCCTCGGGTATGGTTATCTCAATGGCAATCTCATACTCCTGAACCCCGCCTTCTATGGTATAGTTTTCCATAAAAATCCATGGATTCACTGATGATTTTAAGGGCAATAGTTCACAATCTCCTATCTGATCATCGTGGGTATGATGGTCAAAATTATGATGCGGATCAAGGCTATAGGATGCTAAGGCTTCATTGTCCGTTACCCTGGCCCTAAATGTATTGGTCTCCCCTCTTTGTAGTTCTTCACAACCCTGTGGAAATCCATTGGCATAATCAATACTAATAGTTGGCCTTTCCTCATCCTTTGATGATGAATCATCCGATGAACAAGCAAAAATTAATAGAAAAGAGGCCAGGAATAAAGTTTTTTGTAATGTTTTCATTTATTCTGTTTTTAGTTATCATAACCCCACTATCTTTCCATTTAGATAATGGGGCTTTTTTAACTTATGCAGTTACATCAATATGGGTATCTATCATTTTGGTATTTCCATCTTCATCCTCAATGGTTATCAGCATATGGTATTCACCTGCAAGTGCCGTTGCGGGTACATCTATATGCTTATGAAATTCAGCGGAAGTCTCTTCATGAAGACCTTCTTCATAAACTTCTTCAAAATCCCACTCTTCTTCCCCTTCTGCCAATTCAAGATCATGTGCGTGAATGTCTACGGTAACATTATGAATTCCATTAACGGCTTCAATCATGAACTCCACGTGAAAATCACTTCCGCGGGCAACGGTTTCATCAATAGACATGTCACTCACCGTAATGGGGTCCATAATTTCAATTTCCCCTTCCACCTCTGTACTATTACCATTCTCATCGGTTACGGTTAGGGTAATGTGATATTCACCGGCAGGAGCTGTGGCTGGTATGTCTACATGCTCATGGAATTCAGGGTTGATTACCAAATAAGAGGCATTGGAAAAGGTCTGTTCAAAATCCCATTCTTCTTCACCTTCTCCCACTTCCAAATCGTGTCCGTGAATATCCAGGGTAATGGAAGCCACAGTTGCCTCAGCCGTTATTTCAGCCTCCAAATGAATATCACTTCCTTTATAAGCCACGGATTCCCCTCCGTGGGTACTTCCTTCTCCAAATTCAAAATTGGTAATGGCAGGTGCAGCCAATTGAATGTCTCCATCATCGTCACTACTACAGGAATGCAGGGTAATTGCGACAAATGCAATTAGCGCTAATTGTTTTAAACGTGTTTTCATAAAATAAGAATTTGTGTTTGTAAATAAATGATTAATTAAAGGTTCAAGGTGATTGAAACGGAAAGGTTACGGCCTGACTCGGGCACATCTATGAGCCTGTAAAAACTGGTGTGGTCGTAATATTCCGTATTGAAAATATTATTGAGCTTTATCCTGAAAAGAGCCGGATTTCCGTTTTTAAAAAGGTTTATTTTGCCCATGCCGGATAAATTGATTACTTGGTAGCCCTGGGTTACCTCCTCTGGTGGCACGATTTCACTCTGTGTGGCGGCTATCCGCAAATCGGCATTCAGATGTAAGTCTTTAAAAAAGCTAAAATCGCCCATGGAGTAATTGGCCGATACCATTCCAATTAGTGGTGGGGAAAAAGGGATGGTGAAACCCTCCTTTGGACCACTATTCTGTCTTGAAAAAACATACTCCGTAGAGCCAGTCATATGTAAATTAGAGGTAACATCCACTCCCAGATGGACTTCCCCCCCTACCCTAAATATTTTGGCCTGCGTATATTCGTAAATTTGTAAGGTCTCCTTATAGTCCGAAGTAGGGTTGAGATATATGTAATTATCAAAAAAGTTCACAAAAGGGCTAATTCCAACAGAATAACCACTGGCTACATGAGACACCTCTACATCCATCTGATAGGAAGCCTCTGGATTTAAATTTATATTTCCCCTTTCATACCTGTACATATGGTAATTGACACCATCCGAAGCAAGTTCATGTGCCAAAGGCATTCTAAAGCTTTTACCGGCATTTATTTTATAAGTAGTATTGCCATGAATGTAACTTAGACCTAAAGAGCCGCTAAAACTTCCAAAGTTCAAGGAGGTATCGCTTGCACGTTGAAGGTATATATTGGAGGTACTTCCATCTGCATTGTCCACCGGAGATTGAAACCAGTCATAATGGTTTTTGGTCCTTAGCCAGCCTAGATCATAACGCAATCCTCCTTTCAAATGCAAGTTTTCGTTCCATTCAAAATGGTCAAAAACATATACGCCACCAGTAAAACGATCATATGCAGGAATTAAAAATCCCCATCCGCCAATATTGTTGTTTTGAAATTCTGAATTAACTCCTAGAGATAGGGTGTGGCCACCCATCGTTTTGTACATATCCCGAACATTGGCTGTGTAGGTGTTTTTGGTAAATATACGCTCACGACTATCCGGTGGTGTAGGCATATATCCGTGGGGTACAGGCTCTGATTGTTCCTCCCTTTGATTGTTTTGAAATCCTAAATCAAACTGAAAAGTGTGATCACCTAAATATGCGGTTGTATTATGGGTAACTTTAAAGTGGTTCACCTTATGAAACGGTAGGTCTACATCTCTACTAGAAGCATCATAATCAATTCTGGACAAACGCACCTCCAACCCATGTGCGTTGGCAAAAAAACCGTTCTTTGCATTTACATTACTAACAAAAGTCTCTGACTTAAAGTTTTCCCCTATAAATCCAATGCTAAAACTACCATTTGCCTCTTGCCCCGCTGTATTTCTTAGATTATTTTCATATAGTTCAAAAATGTAATTTTCATAGTTGATACGTTCTGTAGGTACTTTAAAATCTGCATAATCCCTATAAGTTAAACGAGCCCTGTAGTACCATTTTTCCTTCCGACTTTGAATTCCTGCGGAAAGAGCCAAGAGGTCATTATTGGTTTCGCCCAATAGATTTACCTCCCCACTAAAAGAATTGATTTCAGGGACTTTTGGAGGCAGAATATCAACGACACCGGCAATAGCATCAGACCCGTACATAAGGGACGCGGGACCCTTAATTATTCTAATATCCTCCAAGCCGTATTGGTCAATTTCCAGACCATGGTCACTACCCCATTGTTGTGCTTCATGCTTGATTCCGTTTTGAACCACACTCACCCGATTAAAACCAAGTCCCCTTATGGTAGGCTTTGATTGACCGGAACCAATGGTCATGGTACTTACACCTGGGATTTTCCTTAAAGTCTGCATCAAACTATTTTCTCTATTGGCGTGCAAGAACTCCTCATCTATTTCAACGGATACGGTTGCCGTTTCCTGCGCTTCGCGCTGTTCTGTCTTTCCCCTTACGGTTACCTCGTCCAACTCTGTATTGGATGGTCTCAATAAAATGTTCCAAGTGGTGGTATCTTTCCCTGAAAGTTGTACTTGGGTGCTAGCATAACCAATATGTGATACTTCTACCATTTCCGAGTTTTTTATTTGAAGTGAGAATTCCCCCATTTCGTTTGAAACAGCATAATCATATTTTCCTATAATGGTAACCCCGGCAAGGGGTGTCATGGACAATGAATCCATTACCTTTCCCCTAATTTTTAGGGGTTCTTGTGCAAAAGCATACATGCCATAGCAAATGCTAAGCAGCATACAGAGCTTTTTAAAAGCCATACTCTTAAAATAAAATGTAGACTGTACCCTGAGAGTTATGGGTACAGGTTGTGATTTAGTAACTCACATAAAGCATTGGAATAGCCTCAACGTATCAACCATTGGGATATAGGTTGACCGCAGACTGTAAAATCCAATATGTTCAGAGGGTACTAGAGTAAGGGTGGAGGTCGTGAAAATTGGTCATATGAAAAGTAACCAACACTATGATTGGAAGCAAACCAAAATTGGATTTTCTCCTGAAACGGAATCTCTGGATTTTCCAAAGAGATCACGGCCGTATTTGTTGGTACAACAGGTGTATGTTGATTTAATATCAAAACATGGCAGATATCGCAATCTTCCATGGAGGCTCCATCATCATGGGCAAACACGTGAAGACTGCCCAATTCCATCATTAGGAAAAAGGCTAGAAACAAATAGGAAATTGCTCTTCTTGTCTTCATTTTCATATTTAGGTATTATACCTTATTATTCTTTTCTTACTAAAGCTTTTAAGGATTTGCTAAAGTTAGTTCGAAATCAATCATTTTAATTTAAAACCGGAACAATCCGTAAGGATGTAGTTAAAATGCTCAATATCATCCTTATTAAGTTTGAGTTTACCGGTTATCAATACAATATCATCTGTCTGAAAATCTGGTTTAGCATCAAATTGTATTTCAATGGCCGTCTCTGGTCCCCCATTTCCACAAAAAAAACAGGATGCCAGAGGATTCTTGGAAAGTATAAATAATTGTCCGTTGGGGTCCATATCCAGAAAGTAACCCGCAATGGTTACCTCTTTGTCTTCCAAGTTGGTAATTTCTTTACTAAATTCCGGATATAGAAAATTTGAATCATAGGCGGCAAAATACTTTTCCGTATAGCTGATCTTTGCCAAATCTTCCCATGTGAGGTCCACTTGTGCAAACAACCCACCTGTGGTTACCATAAACAACAAACAAAGAAGCCTATTTTTCATCACTTATAATTTTTGAAATATTCATGTGCAACAAAGGTACAATCGCCATAAAAATGGACAGAATGGAAGTGACAAAGACAATCACAAGGGTCCGGACCATCTGCATTGTTGGAAATGTTAGTTGTATCTCTTGCTGAAACTGTACCTTAAATATGCCTATAATCAGTTGTAATCCTAGTTGTGAGAATACAAAACCAAAAAAAATGGAGATCAACACCATTAGAAGACCTTCAAATGTTATAATTCCGAACAATTGTAAGTTGCTGGCACCATAGGTACGCATTAAGGCCAAATCAAAGGCTCTTTCCCGTACCATTTTATAAAGAGCTATAAAAATGGTCAAACAGGATATAAGCAATATAATGTAGGCTATCCAAGAAACGACCTTGACCCCAACACCCGTGAATTTAAATAGACGGTCCAATTCAAATTTGGGCAGAGCTGCCTGCATTTCTGTATTTTCATTGATGTTTCTGGACATGGCTATGTAGCCCATAGGATTTCTAAAAGAAACCAAAAGAGAAGTAACCTCCTTGTCCAAGTTTTCATTCTTATCTACAGGGACATGTCCGTCAGGCTTTTCAATTTTATCACCATGATGTTCATCATGATGGTGCCCTTCTTCATCATGTTCAAAATAATTGTGTCCTTCGTGATCATGTTCTTCGTGTATATGGCTTTCTCCTTGATCATCATTTTTTTCATGACCATGAGAATGTACCTCCCATATACTTTCAAGTGGGGTCATAATTAACCTATCTATGACTTTATAGGTAGGTTTAAATATGCCAACAACCGTAAATTCTTGATCATGCTCTTCTATAGTATTCTCGGTAAGCCCATGTGAACTTACAAAAGTATCACCCAGCTTCAGGTTAAGTTTTTGGGCCACCTCGTACCCTAGAACGGCCTCCATACTGGTCTTCGCTTCCCTGCCTTCTAAAATTTCGGCATCAAAAAGACTCCCGTAGTCTTTACTGGAACCCACTATCCTGTAGCCTTTAAAATTATCCCCGTAGGAAATAGGTACCACACTTTTTACCATTGGGTTTTTTGCCAGCTTATTTGCTTGAGCATAGGGAATGTTTCCCGTAGGATTATCGATATGCAAAACCGAGGATAGAACCAGTTGCAAAGGACTTCCCTTGGCTCCAATGACCATATCTACTTTTCCCAAGCCATTTTCGAATTGGTTTTTGACCGAAGCATCGAGTTGTTGAACACACAGCAATAAACCTATACTTATGGCCAATGAAAAAATAGCCAAAAAAGCGTATAGTGGTTTGTGAAGTAGATTTCGAAGGCTAATTTTCCAATTATTCATAACGTAATAATGTTATTAAACATTGGCTTTATTCTATGGTCGTGGGTAATAACCATTAAGTTGGCACCATTATTCTTAGCCTGTTCCTGTACTAGCTGCATGACCAATTCACAATTTTTATCATCCAAGCTGGAAGTAGGTTCATCCGCCAATATCAATTGAGGTTGGTGTACCACAGCAAGTGCTATGCCCAGTCTTTGCAGTTGACCTTCGCTCAACTGATTTATTCTTTTATCAATGCATTCCTTAATATCCAGTTGGTGCAATAAATTTTCGATACGCCCAATATCCATAGATTTTTTGGCAAAAAACAAACGAGCTTTTAAATTCTCAAGTACGTTAAAGGAACGGATAGCGTGGTTATTCTGAAAAACAAGGCCTATTTCCTTTCCTCTAAATTGGTCTAGTTTTCTACTGGATAAATCACTTAAGTTAGTTTTTCCTATGGAGATTTCACCGTGCTGGGACCTTAACAATCCAGCAATTAAATGTAATAAGGTAGTTTTTCCCACACCGGATTTTCCCAAGACAAGTAAATGCTCATGAGCACCTAACTCAATATCCGGAAAATGCAGAATTTGTGTATGCGAGGTGTATTGATATGCCAGATTCCTGATTTGAATCATAAGAGGAATTACATAAAGTGTTTTAGTTCTAAAAAGTGATTTTATTTTTTTTGGACAATATTAAAAAATTCTTTCCTCTTAGTCTCTTCCTCAAAACAACCTCCATACTCCAATGTAGTGGTAAAACTGTCCTTATCCTTGATTCCTCTGGAAGAAACACAAAGGTGTTTGGCCGAAATCATGACGATTACATCATCGGTCTTAAGGACCGACTGTAAATCCTTTAAAATCTGAAGAGATAGTCTTTCCTGAACTTGAGGACGGTGGGCGTAATAATCCACCAACCTATTTATTTTAGAGAGGCCCACTACCCTATCCTTAGGTACGTAGGCAATGTGGGCATGCCCGGTAATGGGCAAAAAATGATGTTCGCAAGAAGAATCAATGGTGATATTCTGCTCCACCAACATTTTCTGGTAACCATACTTATTTTCAAAAACGGAAAGCTTTGGTTTGTTCTTTGGGTCAAGACCGTAAAACAACTCCTTCACATACATTTTAGCGAAACGATATGGGGTTCCGGACAAACTATCGTCCGTAAGGTCCAGACCTAGTTCCTCCATTATCTTGCCAAAATGAAATTGGATGTTTTCGATTTTTTCGTCATCGCTTTTATCAAATGCTGTAGCCAACATGGGCGTATCAACACTTGTAGCAACGTGATTATCTCCTAAAAGGTCTATTTTTTCCTTATCCATTGACAGAACAGCAATTATCAGTTTTACACTTACAAAACTTTCTATTATACAGGTGAAGGACTACCAAGGAAATGGAAGCAATGAACACGAACGTTTCCGGAACATGAAAAATTTCCAACTTTTCATTGATCAACAAAACCACGAGTGCCATCCAACTGAACCACATGCCGAATTTGATAAAGGTTGAACCTGTTGTTCTTGTCGATTGAAATACGGCCAAAAATGAGATGACCAGAAAAATATAGTCAAATTGCTTCCACCAAAATGGGGCCATACTCTCACAATCCCCAATACATGTGGGCAAAACAAATAGCAAAGGTGTTGCCACGCAATGCACCAAGCACAGACCACTGGCAAAAGCTCCCCATACATCCGGCTTCTTTAAAAGTAAATTCATAACAAATCTTTAATGCAACTCAGTTGCAAAAATAAAATTAAAAATTGTTATTGCAACCATATTGCGCTAATTTTGTGATATGGGAGTCATTAGAAATACTAAGTCCGTTCAATTGGTCACAGAGTTTTTTAACAGCACCAAAGAAGCTATTGGCGTTGTTGATTTAGTAGAAAAATTTAGTGAACAAATGAACAAGTCTACTATTTATAGAATATTGGACCGTTTGGAAGACGAAGGTAAAGTACATGCCTTTTTAGGCGTTAACGGTTTAAAGCATTATGCCAAATGTAAAGACTGTTCCCATACGGAACATGTAGACGTACATCCGCATTTTCAGTGTACCACTTGCGGAAAGGTAGAGTGTGTATCCTACGAAATATCTATACCTAAACTGCCAAATAAGAACATTGCGCAAGCCCAATTGCTTCTAACGGGTACTTGTGAGCGTTGCACATCTTAAGGTAACTATTTTACCTGTCACTCAGCTGATTCGTTTATTTATTAGTATAGGGAAATCACTTTGCCCTCATAGATTATGAGGTCTAAATAAACAAAATAATAGGTGTGGGCAGATACCGTTGAAACCATTTTTTTCCATTCCGATGGTGCAAAT
This sequence comes from Cytophaga sp. FL35, assembly GCF_014349235.1. Taxonomy (GTDB): domain Bacteria; phylum Bacteroidota; class Bacteroidia; order Flavobacteriales; family Flavobacteriaceae; genus Euzebyella. Next base: position 182,719 of record NZ_JACSOH010000001.1, read on the forward strand.
TGGTTACCTAAATAAGGTGAAATATTATAAAGAATAAAAGCTAGATTAAATTCTTAAGTTAGAGCCCAGTCCGTAACTATAAATCACTTTCTATACTCCGAAGGCGTTACCCCCGTATGCTTTTTAAACAATCGGGAAAAGTAGGTAGGATATTCAAACCCAAGATGATATCCAATCTCCGCAATGGATTTGTCAATGCCCTGTAATTGACGTTTGGCTTCGGCTATGATCTTTTCCTGTATTAGTTCGGATGCCGTTTTACCGGTATGGTGCTTAATCAAATCTCCAAAATAGTTTACGGACAGGTTTAGTTTTTCAGCAAAATAATTTACAGAAGGCAATTGGGTATTACCGTCCGCATAATATTTGTTTAGCTCCTTTTTAAAGTCCACCACTACTTTATTGTACAAGGGTTGCCGGGTTTCAAACTGTCTTTTATAGCATTTGCCAATATAGGTGAAAATGAGGTTGCTGTAGGCAATTAGCAAATCCATCTCGTAGTTGTCCTTTTTGTATTCCGTTAAAATTTGTTCATAAAGGGTTTCTAACTGTTGCTGCTCATCTTCGGTAAGAAACAAAGCCTCTCCTATCTCATACTGAAAAAAGCTAAAATCAATGTTGTATTCCTGTAAGAGCACAGGAGAAATGAGCATATGGTAGCCCTTCCAAGGTTCGGTGGCATCCCATTCAAAAACTTGGTTCGGTTTTACAAAATATAGGAAAGCTGCATCCCTATCGAATTCCGTACTACCAAAACAGTGCAGACCGGTCACATTACGTTTAAAGGCCATCATGTACCAATCTGTGCTGATGGGTTCACTTTTTAGACGTAGATTTTGGAACTCATCATACTTTACCACATCTATTAGGTCCTTTTTTGGAGCCATATACCCAACATACCGATTGAATTCCTTTAAACTTTTAAAATGCGTCATCCTTTTTAAACTAAAATAGACTGTAATGCTATATATAGCACTACAGTCTACAATTCTTACTTAAACTTACAGCTAAGATTATTTTAGAAATCCTGCGCTGTTGGCCTTAATATAATTTCGTTCACGTCTACATCTGCTGGTTGCTCAATGGCAAAAGCTATAGTTCTAGCTACGGAATCTGAAGGAATGGCCAAATTATTATAGAACTCTCCTACATTTTCCAAACTCTCTTTATGCGAGCTGCCATGTTTTAATTCAGAATCAACGGCACCTGGCTCAATGGAGGTAGTCCTAATTTTACCTCCCACTTCGTGGCGCAACCCCTCCGAAATGGCACGTACAGCAAACTTGGTTCCACTATATACAGTACCTCCCGGACTAAAGACCTTTACTCCTGCTACAGAAGATAGGTTAATGATGTGACCGGACCCTTGCTTTTGGAAAATTGGCAGAGCAGCTGCTACCCCGTACAACACCCCTTTTATATTAATATCGATCATACGGTCCCACTCATCCACCTTCACCTCGCTCATGGGTGCTATAGCCATCAAACCAGCGTTGTTGACCATTACGTCAATTTTACCAAATTCACTTACCGCCTTGTCCACCAAAGCTTGTACATCTTCTTTTTTGGTCACATCTGTTGCAATGTATGCCGCCTTACCTTCGTTTTTGGAATTGATTTCTTCCGAAATGTTCTGTAAACGATCTTCTCTTCTGGCACCTAATACAACGTGTGCCCCTTTGGCTGCTAAATGACGTGCGGTAGCTTCACCTAACCCACTACTGGCACCTGTAATTACTACTACTTTTCCTTTAATATTATTTTCTAAACTCATAAGATGTTCTTGATTTATTTACTTTAAACGTAGGTACAAAGGTAAGGGCAGGCGGTAGTGTCGGACTGACACAAAAAAGGGAAATAATGAAACAAATCACGGATTAAGAATTATTTAGGATTTTGTTCGACCGCCCTATACTCCTTGACCCCTTACACCAAAACACCGTTAAATAACGGCAACACTTTTTCCGCTATTTTATCCAATGCTTCCTTAACTGGTGTATCTGATTTTCGCAAGTGCAACGCCATGTGGTTTACCCCTGCTTCTTCATACCGTTGTAGTAATTCCGTAAGCTTGTTTACCCCTATGGCACCTCCAAACCGATGTGGTCTAAAGTCGGCATTGTCGTCTGTAAGTAGGTTTAAATGAAAGGCAGAAATATAGGGTTTGCAGGCTTGGTCGTTATCGTATAAGGCTTCGCACCACTTCTTTTGCTGCAAATAGGTTTCTTCCGGTGTTCTGGGATAATTGAACCACCCATTCGCTTCTTTTGCAATCCAATCTATGGACTGTCCCGAGTGGCCGGCAACCACCAATGGAATTGGGTTCTGGGGTTTGGGATAGACATCCACACCCGGGTTTAAAAAAGGATAAAAATCGGTTAAATCGCTCTCCAATTTCCAAGCCTCTTGCATAATTTTTAAATGCTCCCGAAACAAATTGGGGCGTTCCTCATAAGCTATGTTATACATAGGAAATTCCACGGGCCTGTCCCCTAGCCCTAAACCCAACAGCAACCTACCCTTGCTTAAATTTTCAATAGTTGCGGCGGCTTTTGCCAAATGTATGGGTTGATGTAAGGGTGAAACGATAGCCGCCGTTCCCAACAATATATGCTGGGTAGCCGCGGATAAATAACCCAAATAACCGATAGTATCGAACAACTGGGCGCCATCCCCAAAATTGGGATCGTAAACCGGTACTTCCCGCACCCAAACCGATGCAAAACCAGCAGCATCTGCCTGTTGTACCAACTCCAAATGATTTGACATATCCGGAATACCGAAAGGCCTTCCCGTCTCTCTTCGTTTTTTATCCCCTGCCAAGGACCAATCGTTATCGAGCGGAAACTCTATTCCCAAGGTCATTTTACCGGGTCGGTAAAGTTTATCAAAATTTTTCATAGCAATTTTTTTGGTAAGTCAAGGGCCGCAGAACGACCCCTGACTTTTTAATTAAGCGTTCCAGATTTCCTCCGCAGTATACGGGCCGCCTTCAACTTCCCAGAATTTTGCATCCACAAAACGATGGTCTTTGTTAAGGCCCGCGATCTTCTCCATATCCAAAGCGCTCAATTCAAATTTTAGGGTATCCAAATTTTCTTGTAATCGGGATACATTGGTGGACTTTGGTATGACCGAAATACCGCGTTGTATGCCCCATTTTAAGGCTAATTGCGCCACTGTCTTACCATGGGCCTGGGCAATTTCCAGAAGCACCCCATTTTTAAAAAGGTTAAGGGCATCATCTTCTGCCCCGCCAGAACCAATTGGTGCGTAAGCCGTTAGGTGAATACCCACTTGTTTACAGAAATCTACCAAGGTATCTTGCTGCAAAAACGGGTGTACCTCAATTTGGTTGACTTCTGGTTTCTGTTTTGCCGTTTCTAAAAGAGCTTTCAAATATTGGGTATTGAAATTACTGACACCGATATGCTTGACTAGTCCTTTTTCCAAAGCTGCTTCCATACCGGCCCATGTATCGGTCAATGGCACTTCTTTCAAAGGAATGAATTGATCTGCCTTCTCTGGCATTTCAACTCCTTTTTTAAAGGCTACCGGCCAATGAACCAAATAGAGGTCCAAATAATCCAACTGTAGGTCGTTAAGCGTTTCTATCAAGGCTGGTTCTACATTGTCCTTTCCGTGAGAATCACTCCAAAGCTTGGAGGTAATCCACAGTTCCTCCCTGGTTACCACACCAGAATCAATGGCTTCGGCAATCGCCTTGCCCACTTCTTTTTCGTTTCCGTAGGCTGCTGCACAGTCTATGTGCCTGTACCCCATTTTTAAGGCTTCCAAAACAGCGGTATAAACCGCTTTAGGTTCAGAACGAAAGGTTCCAAGCCCTAAAATGGGCATTTGATCCTTATGTTTAAATGATAATGTATGCATCTGTTTATAATTTTTCTTTTTTATATAAAGCCAGTGTAAGTATAAAGCCTACCACCACAAGTATACTCCCTACCCATGGCGTTGCTGCTACGCCTAGTGTAGATTCCACTATTAATCCGCCAACATAGGCCCCAATGGCGATTCCCACGTTAAAAGCGGCAATGTTCAAGGCCGAGGCTACATCTTCTGTGCCCGGCAGGTATTTTTCTGCCATTTTAACCACATACAATTGCAGTGCGGGTACGTTGGAAAATGCCAAGATTCCCATAAAAAACAATGTTACTATGGACCAAATAGAACTGCTTGCCGTAAAGTATAGTACCACCAATACCACGGCTTGCAAAGCGAACATGACCATTAAGGCTTTTCCCGGGGTTTTGTTGGAAACCTTACCCCCAATAATATTGCCCAAGGCAATGGCTATACCGTAGACCAATAGTAGAACACTGGTCATACTTGCGGAAAATCCGGTAACTTCTTCCAACAAAGGCGCCAAGTAGGTAAAGGTTACAAACGTACCGCCATAACCAAGGGCCGTAATGCCCAACACCAACAGAATAGAAGGGTTTTTGAGTACTTTTAGCTGATCTACCAAACGTAAAGGCGGTGATTTTTTAATATTTGAAGGAACCAAAAAGTAACTGGCCAAGGCCCCGATAACTCCTAAAATGGCAACGCCCACAAAAGTGGCACGCCACCCAAAGTTTTGGCCAATGTACGTACCCAAAGGCACGCCCGTAACAATAGCTACCGTAAGCCCGGCGAACATTATGGAAATAGCAGAAGCCCTTTTATCTTCTGGTACCAGACTGGCCGCTATAGTAGAGCCAATGGAGAAAAAGACCCCATGTGCGAACCCGGTTAAAATGCGTGCCAATATTAACAAGGTAAAACTAGGCGCAATGGTGGCCAATCCGTTGCCGACAATAAATAACAGCATAATACCGATCAATAACCGTTTGCGTGCTATTTTACTGGTCAAAGCCGTTAAGACAGGTGCACCAATGGCAACTCCCAAGGCGTACAAACTCACTAACAATCCCGCTGAGGAAATAGAGGTGTTTAAATCGTTGGCTACCGTGGGCAACAAGCCCACAATAACAAACTCTGTAGTTCCAATACCAAAGGCACTAATGGTCAATGCCCATAAGGCCGCTGGTAGACTTTTCTTTTCGGTCTTTGCGTTTAAAACTGCTGAATCAGTAGCCATCTTAGTACGTTGCTTTAACCAGTTCCACAATCTTTTGGGCCGCTAATTTGGCAGAAGCAGGGTTCTGACCGGTAACCAAACGCTGGTCCACACTTACTTTTTCTTGCCACATACCAGCTTTGTCAATGGTTGCTCCATGTGCTTCCAATTTTGATTCCAAAAGAAAAGGAACCACATTTTCCAAGCCTACATTGGCTTCTTCTTCATTGGTAAAAACGCTTAGTGTTTTACCGTTTACCAAATAGGCACCATTGGACAATTGAATATTCACCAATGCGGAAGGTCCGTGACATACGGCCGCCACTATACCATCATTCTCATAAATACTGGCTGCTATTTTGGCCAACTTCTTATGGTTAGGAAAGTCCCACATGGTACCGTGACCACCGGCATAGTAGATTACATCATAATCCCTTCCCTTGATTTTTGAAGGCTTTAGGGTGTTTTTTAGCTTTTGTTGAAAAGTGGTGTCGTTCCAGTATTTTTTATTCACCGGATCTTCTAAATCAAAACCATCTACCGGAGGGTTCCCTCCTTCTGGGCTTACCAAGGTAATGTCGAAATTATTCTCCTCAAAAACTTCGTAGGCATGGGTTACCTCACTTAGGTAATAACCCGTTTCCTTACCCGTATCTCCTAATTCTTGATGACTGGACAGCACCATTAAGACCCTTGTAGACTCATTATGATGTTGTGCTGTTCCAAATAGGGCAAATAGTAGCATTGCCACTGTTGTGTTAATTCTTGTTTTCATTTTCTTTATCTTAAATTTTATGGGACAAAGGTGTATGAAAACGAAAGGCTGTGCGAGGAGCTATATCACCATTTTAAGGTGAGATAACACAACCCATAAAAGTGATATACATCACAAAATCTAATTTTTAAAACGGCTCAAAGTTTCCCTGGAAACGCCTAGGTAGGCGGCAATCAGTTTTTTAGGAACCCGCTGTAATAATTTGGGCAGTTTGTTCAGTAATTCATCGTACCGTTCTTCTGCAGATAAAGTTAAAAGGGACAGAATACGCTGTTGCAAGTTGATAAAGCCGTTGTTGGACTTAATACGATAAAAATTAGCAATGGCGGGTATTTGCTGGCATATGGATTCCCTACTTTCTAAGGACAGGCAAAAGAATTCGGAATCTTCTATACAATCCACAAAGATGGTGGCCGGTAATTGGTGTTGAAAAGCGAAATAGTCGCTAACCCAGTATTGCTCCATACCAAACTGTAAAATGTGTTCGTTTCCCTTTTGGTCTATAGCATACGATTTTACCAAACCATTGACAATCCAAAACTCACATTCTACTGGCTGACCTGTTTGGATTAGAAATTGGTGCTTTTTTAAATTACGATACTCAAAATGAGGCGCTATTTGCTCCCATTCCGCATCCGTTAGGTCAACGATTTCCTCAAAATGTTGTCTTAAGAGGCCATAATTTTCTTGCACGCCAAATTTGTTTTAAGAAGTACAAAGGTAAAATAGTAAATGTTAAAACAACATAACTTCGCCATCATTGGGAACCAAAGTATTTTTAATATCTCTTTTTACAATTTCCATGTTCAGTTCTTCACGAGTGGTCGGGCAATGATTTACTGCTTCCAAATGGTTGGCAATAACTTTGCCGGGTGCATCTGTGCAAAACTGCAAAACATCTTCCTTGGTCATTAAAAGCGGTTTAAAAACATCTAACTGAGCAGAACCCGCTGCAACCACGCTTACGTCTGGCTTATAATCTGATAATACTTTTTTAACCGCATCGGTGTAGATGGTATCCGAACTTAGGTAAACCGATTTTTCCTTCGGTAAACGAAGCATGTACCCCATTACGTTACCCATGGGCCTCGCCACAAAACCATAACCATGTCTGGCAGGTATTCCTTCTAAAGTGCCGTCTAAAAAAGTAGCCTCCTTCCAATAGTCAACTACCGTTTGCACGTTTAATCCGCGTTTTAGCAATTCCTTTTCATCTTTAACGCTACAGCTAACTGGTATGTCGTGCTTTTTTAAGAAAGCTTCGCCTGCTTTATCTAAATGGTCCGGATGCAAATGGGTTAGGATACAATGTGTAGTTTTAGCCAATACATCTTCCGCATTTTGCGGCAAGCCTACTATGGGATTTCGCTGTGGTTTAAATCGGAACAGGGTAAACGTAGGACCAGCGGTACCTTTACCACCCAACATGGGATCAACCAATATAAATTTATCCTGTACTTCAATAATCAGGGTTGCGTTACGTATCTGATGTATTTTCATTCGCCAAAATTTAAAGTACAAATTTCAGTAAGCCAAATGGACTGTACATTGATTCAAATCAAGAAATACGCTTTCGGATGCGGCTCAGGGTTTCTGGAGTAATATTTAGATAAGATGCTATATGGTATTGTGGAATTTTTTGCAGCCAGTTAGGTTTGTAGATGAGTAATTCTTGGTAAAGCTCTTCTGGCGTTTTGGTCATACGATTGTATTCCAGTAGCTCCTTTTGACGTAACAAACGTTGAAAGGAAAGGTCTATAAAAGATTTTCCACATTCATATTTCGCCAAGAGTTCTTGAAATTTAGTTTTTTCGATTTGAAGCAGTTCCACATCGGTCAACGCTTCTTGATTTTTTTTAGTGGGATGATTGTTGTTAAAGGCAGATAAATCCGTTATAAATTGTGGTTTTGTATAAAAATTGATGTTGGTTTCTTTATCGGCAGTGGCATAATACTCCCTAATAATTCCCTTGTTTAGAAACCGCAAGTGGGTAATGTTTTCATCAGCTTTTTGCAATAAACTGCCTTTGGGCAGGAAAACCGAAGTATGTAAATCTAGCAGCTCTTTTAAGCCATCGTGATTTAACGGATATTCAGTTTCAAAAAATCGTGAAATCTGTTCTAAATCATGCATCCCCTTCTACTATGATTACAAAGTTACAATTCTACACTTTTCAAATTCAAGAGAATCATAATTGGTCACCGTCCACTCACTTAATTGCTTTAAAATAGGCAACAAGGCTTCTCCTTTTTTAGAGAGGGAATATTCCACACGAGGTGGTATCTCGGGGTATTTTTCACGAATAATCAAGCCATCTTTCTCCAGTTCCCGCAATTGGTCTGTCAAAACTTTTTTGGAAATAGTAGGTGTAAACAACAAAAGCTTTCCAAATCTTAAGCTTCCGTTCGCCAACAGATAGATTAAAATGGGTTTCCATTTGCTGCCTATCACATTCATAGCATGCACCAAGGAACACATATTAGGATTGTCAATCACTTTTCTACTCATAAGTTACATTTTAGTTACCACTAATTACAGGAGTAATACCCTAAAAGGTTTCAAAACTAAACTATTAATAGTTTCTTTGCAATACTATTTTAAATTAAAGTCAAAATGAAAAATGTTTTAGCTATAAATGCGCATCAATTTTACCCTTTTTCGGAAGGCAAACTAAACCAAAGTTTAACAGAAAAGGCTATCAAGCAATTAGCGGATGCCGGTTTTGAGGTAAAAACCACGATTACCAATAATGGTGATGGTTTTAGCGTAGAGGAAGAGATTGAAAAACTGAAGTGGGCCAATATTGTTTTCCTGCAAATGCCCTTGAATTGGATGGGAGTGCCCTGGTCCTTTAAAAAATATATGGACGAGGTTTTCTCCGTTGGAATGATGGGTAGTTTGTCACAAGGAGATGGTAGAACTAAAGAGGCCCCGAAGAAAAATTATGGCTTGGGCGGTTTGCTAAAAGGCAAGTACATGATATCCGTTACCGCTAATGCCCCAAAAGAATCCTTTAATAATACCAACGAAAAATTCTTTAACGGATTGAGCGAAGATGAGCTATTGGCACCCATGCATCTTAATTTTAAATGGTTTGGACTGGAACCTTTGGAAACATTCTTCGCTTACGATGTAATGAAAAACCCAGAGATTGAAAACGATTTTATCCGCTTTGAAAAGCACATCAAAGAAGAATTAGTTGATAAAGTATAACAACATGACACTACAAGAAAGCCTGGACAAATTAAAGGTAAAACTTGAAGGCAATATGCCTGGGGAATTTGTGAACATTATGCACAAAGCCACCACTGATTTGGAAGCCACTGGTATTGGTGAAGGTGTTCTAAAAAAAGGCGATAAAGCCCCTACGTTTAATTTACCCAATCAGGACGGTAGTCAAGTTGATAGCGCGGAACTTCTCGCAAAAGGCCCATTGGTCATTACTTTTTACAGAGGTATATGGTGCCCCTACTGCAATTTGGACCTTGGGAATCTAAAACGGTATACCGAAGAATTGAATGGATTGGGAGCGCAAATGGTAAGCATATCTCCACAATTAACACAATACAACAAGCAAATAGTAAACCAGCAACGCTTAAAATTTGACCTACTCAGCGACAGCGGCAACCAAGTGGCCGATGCATTTGGTCTGCGTTGGGAAATGATAGATCCATTAAAAGGTCTTTACAAGGATAAGTTCAACATTAGCTTGCCACATTTCAATGGTGACGAGTCATGGACATTGCCCATTCCTGCGCGTTTTATTATTGGTGTCGATGGAACCATCAAATATGCGGAATATTCTGTGGATTATACCAAAAGGCCCAATCCAGATGTATTGGTGGCCGCTTTAGAACAATAAATTGAGAATTAGTGCCTTGTTTAAACTGTTTCTGTAGAAATGCCACTCGCTTGAGTGGCATTTTTACTTTAAATCTCTCCTATGTACGTCTATGATGTAATCTAAAGCTTTGTCTTTATACTAAATAAATTGACACATAATTACCCTAAATGAATTTGCAGTAGGTTGACAATTTTAGTATTTTCAAAATCTTGGATTTTCCACAAAAAAAGAAGCAACCTAAACTTTGTCCACTATCCATTCACCAAAATTAAAGGCAAGTCTAAAAGCTATTTTCTTGGCTTTTCCTCTATTCCTATTGTTTGTTTTTTCTGCTTGTGAACCTCAAAAAAGGGAGCCGATTATTTTAAAGGCAAGTCATTTGGTCAACGAACAGCATACGTGGTATAAGGCCTTTGAATATTTTGGAGACCTTTTGAAAAAACGTAGTAAGGGCCGACTCCTACTTCAGAATTATCATTCAGAACAATTGGCCAAGGAAAGCGAGGCCATTCGATTGATTCAGGCTGGTGTCATTGACATGACCACTACAGGCTCCATACTCAATAACTGGTCGGAAATCATTGCCTTTTGTGAACTTCCTTTTTTACTCAAGGATTCAGTGGACATGAAGAAGATTATTGAAGGTCCCATCGGTCAACGAATGGAAAAGGCGATGCTAGAAGATATCGGATTGAGACCGTTGGCCTATTTTCAGAGAGGGCCCCGCCATTTAACCAGTAATCGGCCCATTAAACATCCAGACGACTTAAATGGTCTTATCGTTCGGGTACCGAATGTACCTTCCTTTATTACCGCTTGGCAATCATTGGGCGCAAAGCCCACGCCAATGGCCTTTTCCGAAGTTTTTACATCCCTTCAGCAGGGTACGATTCAGGCTCAAGAAAATCCGTTTGCCATGATTCGGGCGGCTGGTTTCTCAGAAGTGCAAGAATATTTGAACCTCACGGCCCATGTCGTAAGTTGGACCTACCCCGTAATTGGTGAAAAACAGTTTCAAGCCCTACCTGATGACCTTAAAACTATCTTTTTAGAAGCTGCGGAAGATATGCGTGATTTCGAACATAAACTCTTCATAGAAAACGAAAAAAAAGTTCAAGACGAATTGAAGGCACAAGGTATGACCTTTGTTGAAGTGGACAAGGAGGCCTTTGCTTTGGCCAGTAGAGAAGCCATTTATTCCAGTCTTTCGCAAGAGATGCAAAAAGTCTATAATGAGATTGTAGCAAACCTAAGTAAAGAAAAAGAGTGAAAACCTTTACCAAAATATTAAAGTACGGTGCCTTTTTGAGTACCATCGGTTTTATAGGCAGCACCATCATTCAGATTTATGCCCGCTTTTTTATGGAAAGTGCCCCACCATGGACCGAAGAGGCAGCACGTGTGTTTTTCATACATGCAGTCAGCTTTTCTGCAGGATTGGCCGTTCGCGGTAATTACTATGTTAATTTCGATTTGTTCTACCAATATTTACCTCAAAAAGCGCAACGTACCTTAGATATCGTTTCACGAATTTTTATTTGTGTTTTATTCTTTATTTGTGCCTATTACGGGCTTGAATTCGCTATCAACGGACTTGATGAAAAATCACCCAGTATGGGCATATCTATGGCCATACCATTTGTTAGTACTGTAATTATGGGCTCCGCCATATTTCTCTTCATCCTTGTTGAACTAATTAAAAAACTACGCCAAGCTAAATGATCTGGTTGCTATTTATTGTCTTTATAGTTTGTTTGATTCTTCGATTTCCCATTGCCTTTTCTTTAGGTCTTTCTTGTTTGGTTTACTTGCTTGCCAAGGGTATTCCGCTAATCGTCCTACCTATGAAATTGTACTCGGGTATCGACGTTTTTGTTTTGCTCAGCATCCCCGGTTTTATTCTAGCAGGGAATCTCATGAACCAAGGGGGACTTACAGAGAAAATTATCACCTTCTGCAATCATTTGTTAGGGCATATTCGAGGGGGGCTTGCTTTGGCCAATATTGGAGCCTCTATGCTTTTTGCCGGCATTTCCGGAACCGCCATCTCAGACACGGCCAGTATTGGCTCGGTACTCATACCCGCCATGCGCAAAGAAGGGTACGACACTGATTTCTCTTGCGCCGTCACCGCCTCATCATCTACCGTAGGACCCATTATACCACCGAGTGTACCTATGATTATCGCGGCCACTTTAAGTGGACTCTCCGTAGGGAAGTTGTTTTTGGCAGGCGCCCTACCGGGGTTCTTATTAGGCTTCGGATTAATGGGAATTACCTACTATCTGTCGGTAAAAAGAAAGTATCCGAAGCACGCACGTAGTTCTATCAAACAAATTGGAAAAGGATTTATAGATACATTTTGGGCCTTATTAATGACCCTTATCATTCTTTTCGGAATTATTGGCGGTGTGTTCACCCCTACAGAGGCCTCTATCGTAGCAGTGGTATATGCCCTGTTGATCGGTATTTTTGTCTATAAAAAATTGAGCCTTAAAAACGTTATGGTGCTGGTACTCGACTCTATGAAAACGTCGGCATCATTGATGGTTTTAGTAGGTTTCGCCAATCTTTTCGGATGGATTCTGATTACGGAACAAATGCCCCAATTAGTGTCCAATGAAATATTGGGCTTTTCAGACAACAAGTACGTGGTACTATTATTGATCAATCTGTTGCTCATTTTCGTCGGTACTTTCATGGAAACTATTGCGGCCCTACTCATCTTGTTCCCCATTTTATTAAAGGTCGCCATGGCCGTAGAGGTAGACCCCATTCATTTTTCGGTCATTGCCCTGCTCAATCTAATGATCGGTTTGACAACTCCACCACTGGGTATCTGTCTATTCGTTTCAGCAAGTATCGGAAAGGTTTCTATTGGAAAGGTGAGCAAAGCAGGATTACCATTTTTGCTGGTCAGTTTACTGGTTTTGACCTTGGTAACCTTATTTCCTCAAATTTCGTTATTCTTACCAGAGCTGTTTCTGGATTAGATGAAGTAAGGAAGTCCTTAATCTATTCTTTAGGGTCTTTTACCGAAGTTCGATATTCATCCATTCGCTCCATCGCCTTCACCTCATAAAGCCTTTTCAACTGCCAAAGCGGCCGTTCTAATCCCGCTTCCCACGAAAAAAGTTTTTTATATAATTCCTTTACTTTTTCAGGATGTTGTGATGCGAGGTTGTTCTGTTCCGAAATGTCTTCAGCGATATTATAGAGTTCCGCAGGTCTATCGGGAAATCTTAGCAATTTCCAATCGTTTGCCCGAACCACGCCCCTGTTTTCTTTTTTCCAATAGAGATATTCGTGTGGTCTTTCTTTCAATTCACCCGAAATAAAGGGTTTTAGGTCAACCCCGTCCAATTCCCTCATTTCATCAACATCACCACCGGCTGCACTAACGAAAGTAGGAAGCAAATCTAAGGTTGATACCGGATAAGGGTATGTAGTATTTGGTTTGGCAACCTCGGGCCAACGTACAATAAAAGGTACCCTGATTCCCCCTTCTAAATGGTTGGCTTTGGTACCGCTGAGCGGATAATTGCTGGAAGCATTGGAATCGGTAGGTCCGCCATTATCGTTGGTATAAATGACGATGGTATGATCGTCTAGGCCCAATTGTTTTAATTGATCGAAAATACGACCACAAGCCCTATCAACTGCCAAAGTCATGGCTGCCAGCGTTTTTCTTTTTCCTTTTAAATCTGGAAATTGGTCTAAATCTTCCTTCTTGGCCTCCATCGGCGTATGAACGCCATTAAAAGAGACCATTAAAAAGAAAGGATTGTTCTTGTTTTTTTCAATAAACTCTAGCGATTTATCGGCCAAAACTTCGGTCAAATAACCTTCGTGTTCCTTAAAACCACCAAAATTTTCTTCCAAGCGCTTTTCCGAATAAAGGTCTTTCAACTCCTCTTCGGAATAAGGAAAGTAACTTCTCGCACCACCTCTAAATCCATAGAAATAATGAAATCCACGGCGTAGGGGATGAAATTTATCTTCCCCACCCATGTGCCATTTACCCAAAAGCGCATTTTGATATCCCAACGAATCCAAATAATTCGCCACAGTAGGTATATGGGTAGGCAACCCCATGGCTTCGTTGTCCAAACCAGATGCACTCATATAGCCCGGCACATTGTTTTCCTCAAAACCGAATCGCTGCTGATACCTTCCGGTCAGTAATCCTGCTCGGGAAGGTCCACAAACCGCCCCGGAAACATAAGCTTCTTTGAACAGCATCCCCTCCGAAGCAAATTTATCCAGTTCCGGAGTTTTGAAAATAGTGCTCCCTTGAAATCCGAAATCGCCATAACCGGCATCATCGGTAAATAAAAGAACGATATTCGGTTGCTTCTTCTTTTTTAGAATAGTTACCTCTGAAGAACCAGCTTTTCTATCTTGCGCATTTTTATCACCATAGCTATAAACAACCGCTAAAATGAAGACTGCCAAAACTGGCCCAAGTGAGCTTTTTAATTGACTCAAAATTATGCTATTACTGAATTACCAACGGCGATAATAACAATTCCCACGACCATACAGGCGAGACCTGTATATAGCATTTTTTTAGCCTTTGAAGAGGCCATCACCCACTCTTTGGTTATAATACCACTAACGATTGCGGTAAGAACCGATGCCGTATTAAAAATAGCGTAACCCACCGTATTACCAGATGCACCCAGTTTATAAGCTGCATAGGCAAATAAGGCCGAGGCCGCATAATGAAAAATGGCCATAACCAAAATCAAGAAAAAGTTTTTACCGAAAGAAGGGGATTTAAAACCGCCCCACGCTTTCTTCTGCGTCAGCTGCCAAATAAAGTAAGCGGTCATCACCAAACCACCACTAATAAAAATAGGAAACATAACTGCCACCGCCGTAATCCATTCGGCATTTCCGGCATTTTGACTGGCTTCGTGCAAATAGGGCCTTCCTACCGCATTAGCGTAGCTAAAACCCGTTGCTAATAAACCACCGATGACCGCTATCAGAATTCCGGTACCCATAGAACCTTTTTCTTTCGAATCGCCATTCTCCTTGGAACTTTCATCCTTTTCCCTTAAAATTCCCGCACGACCGTTGGCAACGATTCCAAATAGTACCACTGCCAACCCCAAGGAAATCAATAATAGGGCATTAGCAGGCGGAAGTCCGTCTACTAAAAAAGGAAGTAGAGAGCCTACCAAAATGACGGTTCCTATAAAAATGGAGAACCCCAAGGATAGGCCGATATGATTGATGGCCTTACCCCATAACATGACGCCGGTTCCCCACAAGAAACTGGAAAGGGCCATTTTTAACCAAATATCAGTGGGCATATTACCAAAAATATCGGCAAAACCGTTAATGAGACCTACCGATGCAATAATGGGCACCACGAACATGGTGAGAATAAAGAACAAGCTCCATGTGTTCTCATATTTAAAATCGTTGGTAAATTTCTCGGGCAAGGCATACAATCCCAACATGATGCCTGCGAAAATGGCTAAAACAATTCCTTCTATCATTTTTAGTAGTTTTAAGTTTGTGAGTGCTTACCAGCTGAATTTAAAGGTAGTGTTGCTGGTGAAATTTTCATTTGCCTTGAGTATTGACTTCGGTGAGTTGGGCAAATTAGGTCCGTTGGGCCATCGATGGGTTTCACAACAGAAGCCCCTATATTTTCCGTATTGCAAACCTGATTCACGTTGAAGCGCATCGGAAGTGTACTTACCGGTATAGAACAACATTCCGGGTTCGGTAGTTGAAACCCCCATTGAAAGTCCGGTACGTTCGCTTTTGATTTCGGCCACCTTTTTAAGGGGAGAGATTCCTTCGTCAAAAAGATAGTAATGTTCAAAACCATCTTGCATGGCTTGGTGTACCTTTCCAATCGATTTTGGGGTACGTAGATCTTCAGCTGTACCGGCCAGTTCAAGAATAGTTCCATTTGCCGCGCCCGAAGCATCCCACTCCAATCTCTTATCGGAAAGGACCTGTACCTTGTGTTCCTCTACGTTTTCCTCAAAACCGTTTAAATTAAAATATGCGTGATTGGTAATGGAGAAAGGTGTATCATGATCGCTTTGTGCCACATAATCAATAGCTAGCGTATTTTCATTGTTCAAAGAAAAAGTAACTTGAACATACACATTACCAGGGAAACCCTCTTGCAGATGCTCACTTTTGAGGCTCATTTGAAGGCCGACCCCATTTTTGACATCCTTAAAATCTGCCTTCCAAAACTGCTTGTCAAATCCCACAGCACCTCCGTGAAGGTTATTTTCCCCGCAGTTTTGTGCTAGGGAATATTTTATTCCGTTAAGGCTAAACTCACTGTTTTTTATTTGAGAGGTATATCTACCCACGGTACCACCAAAATAGGGTGCATTATCATTGTACTCTTTAGAGAAATAACTATCCATGGAATCAAACCCGCAAACAATTTCCATTTCTCCATCCTCCATAGGTATTAAAATGGATTGAATGGTTGCGCCATAATCCAATACGGTTACTTTCATACCATGGTCGTTCTCAAGAGTGTAGGCATTGACCGTCTGGTCTACTTTGCCAAAGTGATTTTTAGTTGTTTTCATCTACTTCCGCTTATTGTAAATAGGGTTGAAGTTTCTGCCAATCAAAAACAACACCTACTCCCGGACTATCAGGTGCTACGGCCCTATGGTTTTCAACCACCAAATGCCTCTCTGTATACTCATCAATAGGAAAACTATGAACTTCCAACCAACCGGCGTTCGGCTGGGCAGAAACCAAGCTTACATGCAACTCTTGCATACCGTGCGAACAAGCGGGAATACCATGTTTGTTTGCCAGTTGGGCCGCTTTCAACCAACCTGTAACCCCTCCACAATTGGAAGCATCAGGCTGTACAAAAGACAATTTTGACTGCTCTAGGGCGTATTCAAATTCGTGAATGGTATGTAAGTTCTCACCCATGGCAAGCTGAAATCCGGTACGCTCCACTATTTCTGCATATCCCTTATAATTATCGGGAATAATTGGTTCTTCGAACCAAGTAATATCGTATTGCTTGAATTTTTCGATGGCCTCAATCGCTTTTTCTACTGACAAAGAATAATTGGCATCGACCATAAAAGTTACGTCCGGACCAATATGTTCGCGAACCGCTTTGATGCGTTCAATATCCTCATCCAAGTTTTCCCGGCCGATTTTAATTTTTACGGCATGAAAACCGCTATCAAGGTAGCCCTGAATATTCTTCAGTAATTTTTCGATGGGAAATTGTAAATCGATTCCCCCGCAATAGGCCTTACAGGTATTGGAAGCACCACCTGCCATTTGCCAAAGTGGTTTATTGGCTTCCTTACACCGGATATCCCAAAGGGCAATATCGATGGTTGAAATAGCGAAAGAAGCAATACCGCCACGACCAACGTAGTGAATATGCCACTCCATAAAATCGTACAGTCTTTCAATATCGGAACCATCCTTTCCAATCAGGGCGGGTGCAAAATCATGTTCTACCATGGCCTTTATCGCATGGCCACCTTTACCGCCAGTATAGGTGTAGCCTGTGCCCTCGCTCCCATTTTCTAATACTATAGTAGTGGTGACCAATTCAAAATGGGTGTGGTCGCCATGTTTGGCGTCGTTCAAAACTTCCGATAAAGGAACCTTAAACAGCTTACAGCTAATTTTTTTAATCGTATGTGCCATCTTGATTAAGGGGTATGTCTTAGGTAGAAAGTCTTTTTTTCCAAGTACTGTTCAAAACCGTATTTTCCATCTTCACCACCTGAACCACTAAGTTTATACCCATTATGAAAGCCCTGATGCTGCTCTCCATGACCACGATTGACATAGATTTCTCCATATTCAAGTTGATCGTTACATTTCATAATGGTATTCATATTATTAGTGAAAACCATTGCCGCCAAACCGTATTCACAGTCGTTGGCATAACCGATGACCTCATCAAAAGAATTAAATTTTAAAACAGGCAAAATCGGTCCGAATGATTCTTCATGCACAATGGTCATATCCTGGGTTACATTCGTTAGAACAGTAGGTTCAAACCAATAACCCTTTTCGAATTGAACTCCTTCAAGTTTTTTACCCCCGGTGGCTACCACGGCACCTTCTTTTAGACTTACCTCAACCAAATGCGCCATATGATCCAACTCTGATTTGTTCACTTTGGGGCCCATATCGGTATCTTCCAGCATGGGGTCGCCTACCTTAATGGCCTTGGTCTTAGCGATAAATTTTTCCATGAAGACGTCATAGATTTCCTCGTGAACATACATACGCTCGTTGCAAGTACAAACTTGTCCGCAATTGTCAAACCTCGAATGCAAGGCCGCTGCAACCGCCGAATCAATATCGGCATCTTCAAAAACGATAAAAGGGGCTTTTCCACCTAATTCCAATTGTACGTGGGTCAGGTTCTGTGCAGCTGCACGTGCAATTTGCTGACCAACCGGAGTGGAACCTGTCATTGTTACCATTTTGGTGATCGGACTTTCCACCAAGGCCGTACCCATGGCTCTACCAGGACCGGTCAAGATATTGATGACACCGGCTGGAATCCCTACTTTTTGGGCAATGTTCCCCAGTTCTAAAGTAGCCAGGGGAGTTTCGGAGGTTGGCTTGATAACGATGGTATTACCTGCTATTAAAGCGGGACCCAGTTTTCTTCCCGCCAAGGCCAAAGGAAAGTTCCATGCGGTTATGGCAACAACCACCCCACGAGGCACTTTTTGAATCCATATCTGTTCGTTTGGCTCATCGGAAGGAATAATATCTCCCTCGATTCTTCTGGCCCCTTCACAAGCATATTCTATAAATGATGCGGTCACCGCCACTTCGCCACGAGCGACTTTCAGCAATTTACCTTGCTCCTGCACCAACAATTTTGCTAATTCTTCGGAATTCGCCTTAATCTCGGCCGCAAATTGGTACATGATTTCCGCACGTTTTCTGGCAGGTAACAACTTCCATTGTTTTTGGGCTTTCTCAGCTGCCTCCAGCGCTCTTTGTGCTTCCTCGACGGTGCCGTTCTGCACTCTGGCAACCAATTCTTCGGTCGTTGGGTTGACGACATCTATGGTTTCCCCTGATTCTGAGGCAACCCATTCCCCATCAATAAATAATTTATATTCTTTTACTTCTGACATTTCTTTAAAATTATAGGTGGTTAGTGTTCATTATCGGCCCATCCATCCGCCGTCAACCAATATGATACTTCCGTTCATATAGTTGGAGGCTTCTGAAGAGAGAAATACGACAGGACCGGCAAAATCTTCGGGCTCCCCCCATCTACCGGCGGGGATTCTCCCTAGTATGGAATTGGCCCTCTCAGGGTTATTTCTTAAGGCCTCGGTATTATCGGTACTTATATAACCAGGTGCTATGGCATTAACATTGACCCCACTACCTGCCCATTCATTGGCGAATGCCATGGTCAATTGCCCAATAGCGCCTTTGCTGGCGGCATAGCCCGGTACGGTAATGCCCCCTTGAAAGGTTAGCAATGATGCCGTGAATATTATTTTACCAGACTGCCGTTTAACCATCTCCTTACCTAACTCCCTAGTCAGGATGAATTGGGCGTTTTGATTGATTTCAATCACCTTATCCCAATATTCATCAGAATGTTCCACCGCAGGAGCCCTTAGAATGGTTCCGGCATTATTCACCAAAATATCAATGGCCTCATGATTTTCTTTGAGCTCTTTTATAAAAGCATAAAGGGATTTTCTATCTGCAAAATCACAGGCATAAGCCGTAAAAGTGCCTCCTCTTGAGGTGATTTCCTTTTCTACCTCGCTACCGGTTTTTTCTAAAGTAGCACTAACCCCTATAACATGGGCTCCAGCTTCTGCCAGACCGATGGCCATGGCCTTACCGATACCTCTTTTAGCACCAGTTACCAATGCCGTTTTACCCTTTAAACTAAATTTTTCAAGTATTCCCATTCGTATAATGCTATAATTGACAATCCATTAGAACTTTGAGTCCATCCGGATTTTCATCTATTTTTTCAAAAACTTTCTGTATTTCGGTAAGTGGTTGTACATCGGTAATCATTTCGTGAAAAGGCAGTTTGTTTTCGGTTACCAATTCAATTGCCTTATCGTAGTCTTCACGTTCATAAACTCGTGCACCGATCAACCTTAACTCCTTCCAGAAAAACTTGAACAGGTCTACGGGCTTTTTCTGTCCGTGAATGGCAACCATCACGATTCTACCCCTAATACCCGCTACTTCGGTCATAATATCTAATGCGGGTTGAACACCTGCGACTTCAAAAACGACATCGGCCCTTCTGTCTTCGGTCTTACTTTTTACGTACTCGACCAAATCTAACTTGGTAGGGTTGACTGCATCGAGCCCCAATTCTTTGGCTTTTGTGATTCGGGTTTCATTTACCTCGGAAATAATGACTTGTGCTCCTTTTTCCTTGGCTACCAAGGCTACCAGAAGACCAATGGGTCCTCCACCTAAAACCACGGCAGTTTCACCAGCTTTCAGTTCGCCCATTCGCACATCATGAACAGCCACTGAAAGAGGCTCGACCAAAGCGGCCAACTTTAAATCGGTTTCTTGTTTTAGTTTGTGCAACGTAAAGGCTGGAACGTTCCAATACTGTTGCATGGCCCCAGGGCTATCGATGCCTATGAATTTCAATTCTTCGCAGATGTGGTTAAACCCCTTATCGGAAGGCTTTACCTTTCTATCATCTAACGGGCGCACCACGATTTTATCACCTACGGAAAAACCATCGACCCCTTCGCCAACGGCATCAATGACACCTGACATTTCATGACCAATGGTAACGGGTATTTGCACCCTTTTATCCATCATACCATGATAAATATGCACATCGGTACCACAGACGCCCACATAGGCGACTTTAATTCTCACTTCACCCTGAGCAGGTTGAACCATTTCCCTTTCAACTACTGAAAAGGTCTTGTTGCCTTCGTATACTGTTGCTTTCAAAATTTGATTTTTAGTGTAGATTGTGACTTATCTCTTTTTACTCTCACCCTTGGCCGCATGAACGGTTCTTCTTCTTGACGAAAAACGCATAATGCTCTGCTCATCGCCATTGTTGTAGATATGGGTCAACCCCCAACGAAGAATTTCGGTAGGTTCTTTTTCAACGTCTGCAGCGCGATTCAAACCAATGGCATGGGCCGCATCTTTAATGGAGGCCTTAATCTCAAAATTGATACCGTCTGGCGCCCACTGTATCGTATTTTTTTCAGGGCCATCTGTAGTAATCAAAGAGGCGATACCACCATTATACGGCCACACACAAATTTCATGGCCGCTATTACTGATCGGGTTGTAGGGAGATTTCACATAAGGCCCTTTAGGATTATCGGCAATGGCCACCCCATGGCGAATTTGCCTACCTCCAAACGTAATTTCTTCACCCATTTGCTCACCCTTATAATAGAGATAAAATTTTCCCTTATAGGGAAGAATACAAGGATCATGAACTTTATGGCTATCAAAATCACCCTTCTTTTCGACCAAATGGCGGTTTTGCTCTTCACCTTTCCAAACACCATTGTCGGCAGGACTTAAAATCGGTTCTTCGCTCTTGGTCCATGGTCCATCAGGAGAATCTGACCAAGCCAAGCCTACTTGGTTCTTTACTCTCACATTGTAAGGCGATTTTACAGTTTGATAGCATAAGTAATACTTATCTTCCCATTTCATGATTTCCACTGTAAATACAGAACGATCATCGTAAGCCCCCTTTTCACCTCTTGGCACGGCCATTCCCTCTTCCTTCCATGTCCAACCGTCTTCCGAAGTTGCGTACCATATATCACATCGGTCCCAAGGAAAAACCTTATCGTTTTCTATATCTCCACCAAAACCATCGGTCTTACCTGTGCTCTTGGAGTACCATACGTAATATTTACCGTTTTCTTTGATCATGGCACTCGGATCCCTACGAACCACCCCGGGCTCATAGGCCAAATCGCCCATTAAGGGTTGCGGACCACTGAATTCAATGAACCATTCGTTCCCTAAGTCGGTAGGCCATTGCAAAGCACGCTTACTTGCTGCACTTAAATGGTCTTTATTGGTTATTCCCAAATGATCAAGTTGTTCATCCGTTATTTTAAAATCCTCATTTTCCTGAACGGAGTTTTCCGGTTCAATAGCAGTGTTATCTTTAATGTTACAGGCACTGCTGAACATCAAAAGACCAATGGACATAGTTGTTAAAAGTCTGGTAGTTGTCATTGTTGATTTATAAATGTATTAGGCTAATAGTAATTGACTATTGGGGCTTACTTCAGCTACGAAGCTTGAAGGTGAAGTGCCAAAACACTTTCTAAAGCACTTACTGAAATAATTAGGGTCTGAAAATCCAACTTGATACGCTACATCTGAAATGCGTAAAGGCCCCTGCTCAAGTAAATTTACAGCTTTATCCAAACGCTGTGTTCTCATGAATTCTTGAGGTGACATTCCTGTTAAACTTTTAAGTTTTCTAAACAAAGTTGACCTACTTACATGCATATCCTGAGCCAAGTTATCCACCCAGTACGAATCATCACTCAAGTTTTTTTCCATCAACTGAATAATCCTGTTTAAAAACTTTGCATCGTAGGAGTCCTTTGTTTGATGATCAGAAACAGTTTTTATCGAAGTATTTTCTGTTTTACCGATCACACTTGCCTTGATCAACGTATTCATTTCTTTTTTTGACAATTGGATTTTCACCTGTTCTGGAAACTTAATTTTTGTTCTTAACATGCATTTTTCCCGAAAACCTTGAATACGTGAAATGATAGCATTTGGCAAGCTATCGGCTCCGGCAAAAACACCACAAATAATATTCACGTGGTTTCCAACCTCATCCACATACTTTAATTGAAGCTCGAGGGTACCCATATCTGCAATCGATGAGAGATTTCTATTGGACAGGGAAGCGGACATATTCTAAATTTTATCATTTATATAAGTTTCATATTTGAAACCTATTTCATATATGAACCAAATATATAAAATTTTTAATACCCTCTTATGAATTGAAGAATTTATTTTAGTTAAAATCAATAAATTATAAAAAAGAAGGGGTAATAATAAGAAAACAATAAACGCAGCAGGACACTCCCTAAAGTCTTTTAGCTAAGGCTTTAAGGTGAAACAGAATGAATAATTCTTAGTAAAATTGTAGAAATAACGCAGTAAAATTGCGCGGATATTTAAAGAACTATAGTTTTTTCGAAGAAATTTTAAAGTTGAGATTCTACCTTTTTTAGGAAACCTAACTTCTCGGAAATTGTCATTGCATGCTTTATGACCACTTCTCCTTTTTCATCAAACTCAGAAGAAGGCAGACGACCGTTAGGACCCGTAATCCAGATGGCGGCGACGGGACTTCCCGATTCATCAAAAATGGGGGCACCCACACAATTGATACCTTGTATATCTTCACTATGGTCGGTAGCATAGCCTTTTAAACGAACTTCTTCAAGGCAATCAACGTATTCATGTTTTGAAATAATGGTGTTCTCTGTAAATCGATTTAAAGTCACCCCCTCCA
The DNA here is from genome assembly GCF_014349235.1 of Cytophaga sp. FL35. Classification (GTDB taxonomy): domain Bacteria; phylum Bacteroidota; class Bacteroidia; order Flavobacteriales; family Flavobacteriaceae; genus Euzebyella. Next base: position 205,962 of record NZ_JACSOH010000001.1, read on the forward strand.
AAATACGATTTCTTTCATCTTCAGGCATAAAGGCCAATATACTTTTTCCTCCCACAGAACTATGAAGACTAAATTGCGTTCCTTGCTCTACAAATAATTTTACAGGATATGAAGAAGGAACCTGTTCCAAAATGGTTCCCTTATCGCCTAATAAAATACCCAACATTACTGATTCCTTCGTCTCATCTCGCAAGGCTCTCATAGCATCTATAGAGTTTTCTACAATACTCTGTTCGCTTAAAGCCGAGATACCTAAGGATAAGACTTTTCTCGTCAGTGTAAGTTTTTTGGTTGTCTCGTTTTTTTGAAGGTAGTTTCTAAAGATGAGCGTGCTTGTTATTCTAAAAGTGCTGGACTTTGTTATATCAAGTTCTTCCATGATTTCGGCCAAGGTCAAACCTTTTGGTTTTGCAGATAACAATTCAATAATCATCAAGGCCCTTTCTAGGTTGGGCACATTGTAATTGGATTTTGCTTCTTCTTCCTTCTTTTTTGCCATGGAACTGTTCTTATCGTACTAAATTAAGATATCTTATTAGAATATGATATTTGGCTTTCAAATTTTCATTCCAAGAATTACCAATTAGTAAATGACCCATCCTTTCGTTTTAAACGAGGTATTTCAACAGGTGTAAATTCTTGGCCCAGAGCATATTCTTCGTTAAAGTCTACACCTAACCCCGGAACTGACGGCACCGCATACCTCGCGCCCTCTAGCCTAGGCTGCACGGGATAAAACTTCTCTTCGCTGGTTCCCATTTGCTGGGCCGGGGTATTCACCTCTTCCAACCAACTAAAATTGGTGCATGCCGCCGCCATGTGTATAGATGCTGCCGTACAGATAGGCCCAAGTGGATTATGGGGCATCAAATCAATATAGTGGCCCTCGGCAATAGCTGCTACTTTCATAGCCTCTGTTAATCCGCCCACATTGCAAACATCGATTCTGGCATATTGGGTAAGGTTTCTTTCTAAAAATGGCAAAAATTGCCACTTACTACTAAACTCTTCACCAATGGCAAATGGCACGTCTATCAACTTTCTCAAGGCCTCATATGCTTCGGGATTTTCATCTCGAATAGGCTCTTCGATAAAATCGATGGTCGCATTCGGCATTCTTTTCAGGAAGTAACTGGTTTCTGGGACCGTTAAACGCGTATGGTAATCGATACCGATGATCACTTTCTTACCTACTTCTTCTCGTAATTCGATAAGCCAATCACTCAAAACAGAAATAGATTCGGTAGGTTCAAAACGGCTTTTATCATTTTGCGATTCAAATTCGGCCGGAGCCAACCTTAACACATTCCATCCGGCATTTACACACGTTTTACTGTAGTCAAGAAGTTCTTCCTTTGTGGTAAAGCGTACGGAGGCAAAACATTCAACATAATCGCGTTGCTTGCCCCCTAAAAGTTCATAAACGGGAACGCCCAAAGCTTTTCCCTTTATATCATATAAGGCGATATCGATGGCTGAAATAGCAGCTGCCAGAACCCTTCCTCCTTCAAAGTATTGACCTCGGTACATATTCTGCCAATGTGCTCCAATTTTAAAGACATCGTCACCTATCAAAAATCCCTTAAAATGTTGAATGGCACCTACCACGGCCAATTCACGGCCTGATAGTCCAGAAGCACCCCATCCAAATAAACCTTCGTCGGTTTCCACTTTAATAACCAATTGGCTTCCTGAGCCAACGTTAATGGGAAAGGTTTTTATATCAGTTATTTTCATTTGTTCTTAGTATCTATAAACGTATTAGCAATCCTCTTTTTATTCCACTCGTTTTACCTTTCCAACTATAAAAGTATAGGAGAAAAAACCAATAAGTGCCAGAAGCCCAATAAAAAACAGAGCTGGAGCAAAATCGCCGTCGTCTACTAAATATCCTATGGCGATCGGTACCACAATGCCTGCCAGACCTCCTATAAAATTGAAGGCACCACCTGTTAATCCGATTAGCTTTTTGGGCGCCATTAAGGATATGAAAACCCATGCAATACTGGCCAGACCATTACCAAAAAAAGCAAGGGAGAGAAAAAAGATAATCAATGGAGTGCTGTCTGTATAATTCGCTCCGATGATAGAGGTAGAAAGAAGCAAACCTGTGAGAATGGGTGCTTTTCTAGCTATCTCAGGGGTATAACCTTTTCGGGTCATAAAATCAGAAATAAAACCTGATAACAGAACCCCAAAGAAAGCCGCTAGATAGGGTACGGATGCCAAAAATCCCGATTTTAAGAAATCAAGTCCGCGATACTGCACCAAGTAGGTGGGAAACCAAGTTAAAAAGAAAATCGAAGTGGCTCCCAAACAAAACTGACCGATATAAACGCCCCATAATTTGCGATACGAAAAAACTTTTTTGATATCACTCCTATTGAATTTTAAGGATTTCGATTCTTTGGAAGTATCTTCTACCACACCACCGCCGTCTCGGATCATTTTCAATTCCGCTTCATTTATAGATTTATGGTCCTGGGGATCCCGATAATAAAGATACCATATCAAGGCCCAAACCAGTCCTATAGCACCGGAAACATAAAAAAGGCCCCGCCAGCCCAAATAGCTTTGAATGATAGTTAATATTGGAAGCAGAAATGCCATACCCAAAAATTGACCGGAAGTATAGATGCCGATTGCAGACGCTCTTTCCTTTTCAGGAAACCACCTACTTACCACCAAATTATTTATGGGATACGAAGGTGCCTCAAATACACCTATGGAAGCCCGAAGCCCCACTAACGCTGCAAATGAATTTACCATACCTTGAATAAGGGTCGCCAAAGACCAAAAGGCCATTATAACGGCATACAGTATCCTTGATTTTAACTTATCGGCCGCAAAGCCACCTGGTATTTGCAGTATGGCATAGGTCCAAGCAAATGCTGAAAAAATATACCCTAATTGTATAGCATTGATATCCAAATCTTCTTGCAAAGCAGAAGCTGCAATGGAAATATTGGTGCGGTCAAGATAATTGATGACTACGGTTATAAAGACCATAGTCAAAATAGTGTATCTCTTTTTGGTCATTTTTGCGGTTGGCTCTGATGAAATCATGTTATGAAATGAGCTGAAAAAATACGTAGAAGATTTATAAATGTACCTAAAACACTAAGAAATAAACGACGGCCGATTCAACTTGACCGACCGCCGTTTTACTGAAACTAACTACAAATTAACTCAACTTTATTTTTGTAAAGAACAGGCTAGTAAGCCGGATCTTGTGTTAAAATTCCTGATTGTAAATCTAATTGAGCCTGTGGTATGGGCCAATGATCATCTTGACCATCTGTATAAACCGATCCTTGTAACCATGGCAATTTTCCATCGCTCAACTCAGACTGTAAATAATTGGTGATGGTCTCGGCATCAACTCCCCATCGTACCAAATCTTGAAAGCGCATACCTTCCAATGCGAACTCCAAACGCATTTCATGCCTAATAGCTTTGCGCGCATAATCCTGGTCTGGGAAACTTGTATATAAACCTAAATTGTAGTTTGCGGCAGGTTGATCTTCTTCGATATCAAGTTCATATCCACTTTCAAAAGTAGTGTTGTTCACTTTACCCATTACCATGTCGTCTTGAGCCCTTTCGCGAATCATGTTCACCAAATCCTTGGCCAACACCAAATCGTTTTCTTCCGCGGCCACTTCCGCCCTCCAAAGAATGACATGGCTCAATCTGAAAATTCTCCAATTATTACCGTTTAGACCATTTGACCAAGTTGGGCTTGAAATAGAAATTACACCCTTATTTCTCTTATAGAACATCACCTTTTTATTAAGAAAAGGCCCCATACCTGCTTGATCCAACATCCAGTCGCTACCCGACATCGGCCCCCAATCGAGAAACGGAATTCCCCTTCTACCTATGGTCCAATCTACTCTTGGATCAAGCGCCACATCGGTTGGAGTGAACGGCTCCGTATCTAAAACCCCATAATCTTCAAGCAACAGATCATCCTGAAAATTATCTAGAAGCGGAAGTCCGTTAGCATCAACTTTAAAGGCGTTAAAGAGATCAAAACTCGGTGCACTGTAGGAACAACAAGAACCAACATCACTGCCCCGAGGAAAGAGCGTTCTATGGTCGGCGCCCGAATTATGCTCACCGGCACCATCATTTACCGTGTACTGAACCTCAAAAATACTTTCGGCATTATTCTGCTTTTCCTCATCGAAGTTATCATAAAAATGATCCATTAGTTCAAACGGGCCATTATCGATAATATCATCCAAATAAGGCTTAGCTTCGGCAAATTCGTTCTGGAATAGATGTACACGGGCCAAAAGTGCTTTGGCCGCCCATAGCGAGGCTCTTCCTATTTCCGGATTTTCGTTCATGTTGTTTTCGATTCCCCAAACCAAATCAGCTTCAATATCGTCCCAAACCTCACGGTCATTAGGCACTTCTTTAGCTTCTACATCTTCGGTGATATATGGAATTTTCTCAATTTTACTACGAAGTTGAAAATGGTACCAAGCTCTTAACCAACGTGCCTCGGCCTCTAATTGTCTAGCTTCACCGGCATCGATCAAGTCTCCGGCCTTTCTCAAAACTCTTAAGGCGTCGTTTGCTCTGGCCACCCCATCATAATTAGCTGCCCACAGTTCTTCAATCCAAGCATTGGCCGGATCGGCCTCATAGCGCTCAATAAGGTTGATAGGGCTCCATCCACCCGTTTGATCCCCTCTATGCATATCATCTGAAGGTACATCGCCCCACACCCAATTCGTTGCCGATGCACCTCCCGTGCCTCCGGCTTCTCCTTGGGAGTAGCCATCAATTCGAGCATAAGCTCCGACTAATAACAAATCAACTCCTGATGCCGTGGTCAAAATTTCTTCACTAACCGTACCTTTAGGCTTTTCCTCAAGAAACTCATCACTACATGAGCCTACGAATAACATCAAGGCCCCAATTGTTCCTAATTTAAAATATAGCTTTTTCATCTTTACAATTTTTATAAACCAATGTTCAAACCGAAAATAATCTGTCTTGGTGCTGGCCAAGTACCTAAATCCAATCCTCTATCAATCTCGTTATTGACAAAGATTTCCGCATCGAGACCTGAATAATCACTAATTGTGAACAGGTTGGTTCCCATAAGGTATACCCTAATTGAACTCAGTTCTATTTTCTCTAAAATTCTGCTAGGTACATTGAAACCCAGTTGTGCATTTTGCAATCTGATATACGAAGCATCCTCTACTAAATCTGAATGTGTATTCTGTTCAAAGCTGGTTTGCGAAGAAGCTTTTGGCAAAACAGCATCGGCATTATCGGCCAAGTAAGGGCTACCCCAGGACTTGAATAAGCGATCAGAGCTTTTCGGACCCTGAAATAGTCCGTACCTCGTAAATCGGTTGTAATAATTGATCGCATCATTACCCTGACTCGTGTAGAGGCTTGCAGTAAAATCGAAATTACCGTAAGTCATACTCAGGTTCAAACCTGCCGTGAAATCAGGATTTGGGTTCCCTATAAAAGTGCGATCATCTGGCGTAATGTCTCCACTACCATCAATATCGGCAATTTTTAAGTTACCGGGCTGGTTATAAGTACCATTTGCAGGATGGGCATCTGCCTCTGCCTGCGTTTGAAAAATTCCTTCTACTACATAACCATAAAATTCAGGAAAAGCCGATCCAGTTTCAGCTCTGGTATAGGTTTGTGACCTTTGGTTCGTACCAACTATAAACTCACCATCCGTTCCTGAAAGTTCTTTTATACGGTTTTTATACTTCGAGAAAATGACGCCTACGTTATACGAGAAATCACCTTCTTCTGCACCACCGCCACTAAAGCTTACTTCCACATCTACGCCATTGTTCTCCATAGCTCCAATATTTACGGAAGGAGCCGTAGCCAAACCTTGTACCGTTGGGATTGCCACCGGAAACAACATATCATCCGTATCCTTTTGCCAAACATCAACAGTTAAGTTCAACCTGTTGAAAAAGGTTGCATCAAAAGCGAAATTGGTTGAAGTTGTGGTTTCCCATTTTGCGTCAGGGTTACCAATAGCTGTGGACTGAAAACCTTGTACGATGGTACCATCGTTACCACCTAATCCGTAGAACGAACTTCCAAGACCGGAACCAAATGTACTAAAGCCATTGTAGTTACCTATTTGGTCATTACCTGATTGTCCCCAACCAGCACGCAATTTCAAATAATTCAACCAAGTACTTTCGCTTAAGAAGTTCTCTCTAGAAACGACCCACCCCCCTGAAACTGCAGGAAAGTTACCGTATCTGTTATTGGAACCAAATCGTGAAGAACCGTCCCTACGTACGGTACCTTCCACCATATATTTATCATCGTAAGAATAATAGGCCCTTGCAAAATAGGAGTTCAAGGCCCAAGCAGCAGCTGCTGCATCGTTGGTCTGATTATCTGATCCAGAACTCAAAATAAAGAAGTCGTCATCGGTGGAGATAAAATTCTCCCTACCGGCGCTTATTTGGTCAAATCTAAACCTGGTAGATTCCGTTCCGATCAAGAAATCTACATTGTGAACATCATTAAACGTTTTGGTGTAATTGAGCGTATTGGTAAAGTTCCAAGTAAGATTGTCTCCCCGAACTTCAGTAAGGGTGTGACCTGTGGTTCCATTGGTATTTTCAGGATCCGCAAACCTTGGCCCGTGGTTTGAGTACCAGTTCATGTTGTACCCGAAAAGAGTTTTGAACGCCAAGTTCTTTACAGGATTAACTTGCATATAAATGTTACCTGTCACATTCAAAGTGGTCCGCTTATCTTTGCGCTCACGGTAATTGTTACCCAGCGGGTTAGGACCATCGTTCAATCCACCACCAACAATACCTCCAGCATAATTTCCGGCTACATCGAAAACCGGAATTAAAGGACTCGTTTCAATAATCGTATTGAAGGCGGCGGTATTACCTCGAGACTCATCTAAGGTTACCCCAAGTCTTTCACCTATGGTCAACCAATCTTTTACTTGTGAATCTATATTGGCACGAATAGCATAACGGTTGAAAGAATTGTATTTAAGCACCCCTTCTTCCCTAAAATAATTTCCGCTTAAAGAATAGGTCGTTTTCTCAGAACCTCCGTTTACGGAAAGCACAATATCCTGTAACAAAGCTGGTTGATACAGTTCTTGCATCCAATCGGTTCCCTCTTTATTGGTAAGGGTTATAGGATAATCTCTCACTTGATAAAGAGCGGGATTCGTAGATGGATCACCTATGGATGCGCCGTTCGGGAATAAATAATCGTTTACCGTAGTAGCTTGAATATTATTCGGGTCAAAATTAAAATGGGCATGGTTGGGCACGATACCATCGTTGGTCTGCTCCAACCAAATTTGTTGACCGATCAATTCGGGGTCGGTGACCAAATCATATTTTGAATTGGCGGTACCGATACCGCTCCTGAAATTTACGTTTACCTTGGCAGGTTGCCCTTTTCTACCCGTAGTTGTAGTAATTAGAATTACCCCATTAGCACCCCTTGCCCCATAAATTGCGGTAGAAGAAGCGTCTTTTAGAACCTGCATAGATGCAATCTGATTGGTAGGAGGCGGAGAAGCACCATAAACACCATCAACCACGTACAATGGTCCGTTACCGTTAATGGTTCCCAAACCACGAATTCGTACCTGCGCCTGTTGTCCAGGTCTTGCCGAAGCAACGACCGTTACACCCGAGGCGCTACCTTGCAAGGCTCTAGTAGCATCTTGAGACGCCTGTTGCTCAATGTAATTTTCTTTGACCGTACTTACGGCCCCGGTTACATCGGCTTTTTTTCTCGACCCATAACCAATAACAACGACTTCTTCCAATTGTTGTGAGTCAGGCTCCAATTGTACATTGATCGGGGCGTCGCTAGTCACAGTTACTTCTTTAGCGGTATAACCCGTATAAGAGATAACCAATACATCTCCCGCATTGGTTTGTAGAGAGAAATTACCATCAAAATCGGTAACCACACCTTTTGTTGTACCTTTTACCAATACGTTGGCACCAAACATGGGTGTACTCAATTCATCGGTAACGGTACCGTTTACATTAATTTCTTGGGAATACGCATGTACAGAGCAAAACAATGCCCACAAAAGCGCTCCCCAAAATACCTTTAAACGGATTTGATTCAAGCTTCCAATCTTCATATTAAAAATAGTTTAAGTTAGTTATGAACCTTCGATAACACGTTCCCTTAGCACTACCGTCATAACTAGCGCCAACTACCGAAAATTCATGTTCCAAAGAAACCTAAACATCAAAACTTCTAATGGTAATTACTGCTCAATAAGGGGTAATTGAGTTTCAACAAGGGTTAACACTCAGTAACTTATACCTTAATATATAACCCAAATCTTTTGACTACTTTAAACAAAAACACATCCGACAGTTGTCGGTATTTTGATACTCTTGTACCCCAATTTGAATTTTAATTACCCGCAAAATTGAAGTCATTTTTCTTAATTTGTTTGTTCCGCTTTTTAATGGAATACAACTCGCTGAAGTTTTGGTTTTAAGAAAAGCTATTTATACAAAAAGGTTTCAACTAAGACTAATGGTCAAGGCCAGTTTCTTGTCTGGTTTTGTTTGCCTGTTTCTTGCTTGTAATCAAAAAAAAGCAGGAGAGCCCTTGCCCAAAACCCTGTTCACTTTGCTTGATGCTACCCAAACGGGGGTTGATTTCATCAATCTTATTACCGAAACCGCCAATGATAATCATTTGGTGAACGAAAACTTTGTTACCGGTGCTGGAGTTGCTATTGGTGACCTTAACAACGACGGATTACAAGACCTCTATTTTACCGGAAATCAGGTAGGAGACCGTCTTTATCTGAACAAGGGGGATTTTAATTTTGAGGATATTACACATAGTGCTGGAATTTTAGCATCATCGGAAACTTGGTCAACCGGTGTGAGTATGGCCGATGTAAATGCCGATGGTTTTATAGATATTTACGTTTGTAAGAATGTTCAGGGAAAACCAGGGAACAGTGCCAACCTACTTTTTATCAATAACGGCGATTTAACTTTTACCGAAGCAGCCAAAGACTACGGCCTCAACGACCGAGGATATTCAATCCAATCCAATTTCTTTGATTATGATGAGGACGGACTTCTAGATATGTATTTGGTCAATCAACCTCCGGGAATCGGCAATAGACAAGGAGGCCGCTCAAGCACCAAAAAAGTCAATCCTCAGTACAGCGATAAACTTTATAAAAATTTGGGCGGTGGTATCGGCTTCGTTGAAATATCGCCCGTTGCCAAAACAGAAAATAGTGCTTACGGACTTTCATCCGCCATTGGCGATGTTAACAATGATGGGCTGCCCGATATTTATGTAGCCAATGATTATGACGAACCCGACTTTCTTTACATCAATCAAGGCAAGGGAATCTTCAAGGAAGAATTAAAAACCCGCGTCGGCCACATTTCTAATTTTAGCATGGGTAGCGACATTGCTGACTTTGATAATGACGGACATTTAGATGTGATGGTTCTAGATATGGTCGCCGAAGACCACAAACGTATCAAAACCAATATGGGCGGTATGAACCCCGGTAATTTTTGGCGTATCGTCAATCAAGGTGGGCATTACCAGTACATGTTCAATACCCTTCAAAAGAATAATGGAAACGGCACTTTTAGTGATGTCGCCCAAATGGCCGGAATTTCAAATACCGATTGGAGCTGGGGCGCTCTATTTGCCGATTTTGATAACGACGGCCATAAAGACCTTTTCGTTACTAACGGTATCAAAAGAAACATGCGAAATAGTGATGTGAACATTAACTATCAAAAGATAATCGACAGCCTTGGTCAGGTCGCAAAAAACAGTAATAAAAGCCTTCTTGAAGTCGTAGATATGATGCAATTGGTGCAAATGGCACCCACTGATAGAATCGAAAACTATGCCTTTAAAAATAACGGAGACCTCACTTTCACCAAGTCGAACGCTGACTGGGGATTCGAAACGCCTACACTCTCCAACGGCTTTGCTTATGGTGACCTTGATAATGACGGTGACCTTGAACTCGTTATCAACAATATTGACGAACCTGCCTCTATCTACAAAAATTTTGTAGTCGAAAGGGGAGAAAACAACTTTCTTCGGCTTCAGCTAACGTCTGAAAAACGACATAGCTTAATGGGCACGCGGGTGACCCTCATCCAAAAAAACGGTCCTCGCCAAATTGTCGAAATCAGCAATACGCGAGGTTATATGTCTAAAAGTGAAGATGTGGTCCACTTTGGCTTGGGTGCTGCAACAAAGGTCCAACAAATACAGATACGCTGGCCTAACGGAGCTATAAGTGTTTTAAAAGATATTGCTGCCAATCAGCTATTAGAGGTGAGCGATGAAGATAATCTCAAAACCGATTTAGTTGAGAACACCAGGGTAAAACCAATTTTTCAAGATCTTGGACCGACAATTGAAATTAACCATCGGCATTTTGAGAATGATTATGATGATTTTAAGAAGCAGGTTTTGCTACCCCATAAAATGTCGAATTTTGGTCCGGCATTGGCAGTAATCGATGTAAACGATGACGGTTTAGATGATTTTTTTATTGGAGGTGCCTCTGGGGAAAGCGCCGCTCTGTATCTGCAACAATCTTCTGGAAAGTTTGAAAAATCTAATACTTCCCTTTGGGAAGAAGAAAAAATCTATGAAGATGTGGCGAGTATTTTCCTAGATATAGACAATGATCAAGATCAAGACCTACTCGTTGTCAGTGGCGGCAACGAATTTCCAGAAAACCATGCCAATTACCAAGACCGGCTTTATATCAATGATGGTAAAGGAAATTTTTCCAAATCAAAAAAAGGACTTCCTTCCTTAAACAATAGTAGCTCCAAAGTCCTAGCCGCAGATTATAACAACGATGGTTTTACGGATGTATTGATACTTGGCAGGCACACTCCGGGTTCATATCCATCTCCCGCCAATTCCATTTTATTAGAAAATAAAGGTGGCTATTTTAGCGATGTCACCAAATCAAAGGCCCCGCACCTTATCGGTTTGGGAATGGCCATTGATGGGCAATGGAGTGATATAAACGGAGATGGAAAATTAGATATCGTCATTGTTGGGGAATGGATGAAACCCACAATTCTACTACAAGCCGGCGATGGTACTTTTCAGAATACTGATTATGAGGGATTTGAAAAAAGTCATGGATGGTATTTTAGCGTTGCCAGCGCTGATATTGATCAAGATGGTGATCAAGATCTCATTTTAGGAAACCTTGGACTCAATTATAAATACAAGGCCAGTGAAGAGGAGCCCTTTCAGGTGCACAGTGCCGATTTTGATAACAACGGAACCCAAGATATTGTTTTGAGTTACCATGAAAATAACGCGGTATATCCTGTAAGAGGTCGGTCTTGTTCGGTAGAGCAGATTCCCGAATTAGGTCAAAAATTTCCATCTTTTGAATCTTTTGGCGATTCTGACTTGAAGGATATTTACGGTAAAAAATTAGAAAAAGCCCTTCATTTAAAGGCCTATACGTTTGCTTCGTATTATGCAGAAAATATAGATGGAAAAAAGTTTCGGTTACGGCCACTTCCGATGCGAGCACAGGTGTCGAATATCAATTCCATTTTAATTGAAGACTACAACCATGACGGGCACCAAGACCTTCTTTTAGCCGGAAATTTATTTGCTTCCGAGATTGAAACTCCAAGAAATGATGCCGGTACGGGCCTACTGCTTTTAGGAGACGGAACCGGAAATTTCGAGGAAACCTCATGGGCCGAAAGTGGAATTTATTTGCCCTACGATGTAAAAAACGCTCAACCAATTCAAATAGGGCCTCAAAAGGGCATTTTGATTGCCAATAACAACGAAAAACTACAATTAATCGGTTATCGATAACCAACCTGCACCAACAATTTTTAAAATGAAAATATCTTTAAGTCTACCAACTGCCATTCTTTTAGCCACCATATTAATGGGTTGTACCGAAACGCAAAAGGAAGAAATGAACGAAACAACTGGTACCAATACGGAAGAAGCCTTCCCATTTGTACTTCCAGATGAAAAACCGAACCGACCTATGAGTGCGGCCATGGAACGCATTTATGATGATTACGAGACTCCGCAACCCCAGAACAACGAGCTGTTCAGTCAATTTAAGTACACAGAGCTGAAAGGCTTTGATTATAACGGAGGTGATGGTACCATTACTCGCCGCGATCCTTCAAAGATTTTATTGCACAATGGCAAATACTATGTCTGGTACACCTACCGAAATACAAAAGTACCACCACGTGGAGCGGCCAAAAGCAACGACACCATTCCTTCAAGCGATTGGGACCTTTCAGAGATTTGGTATGCCACCAGTGAAGATGGTTTTACTTGGGAAGAACAAGGCGTTGCTATCCAGCGGCCCGAAAAACCATTGGTGGGATGGCGGTCCGTTACCACCACGGATATATTGGAATGGAAGGGGAAATACTACCTCTACTATCAAGGTTTTATGGAAGCAAGTGGAAAAAGAGGCGATGATTGCCCCGTAGCCGTTTCGTATGCCGATTCACCCGATGGGCCCTGGACGCCTCATAACGAAATTGTCATACCCAATGGTACCGAAGGTGCTTGGGACCAATATTCCATTCACGACCCCTACCCCTTGGTACACGATGGTAAAATTTATATTTATTACAAGTCCGATTTTGGCGAACGCCCCGATTTAGTACGTATGCAAGGTTTGGCGATTGCCGATGATCCTTTGGGTCCTTTTGAGAAACATCCATTGAATCCTGTGATTACTTCAGGACACGAAACCTCTTTGTTCCCTTTCAGGAAAGGTGTAGCCGCCTTGGTCTATAAAGACGGACCGGAACACAACACCATTCAATATGCGGAAGATTGGGTGAGTTTTGAAATTGCTTCCATTACCGAACTGATGCCCTATGCAGGAGCGCCTTATGTGCCCGATGCCTTTACCGACACCAAAGACGGCCGGGGTATTACTTGGGGCTTGGCCCATTTTATCAATCAAGGAGGTAAGGGAAAAATCCACAGTAAATTGGTGCGTTTCGATTGCGACCTCAGCTTGGATATTCATGACCCGGAAATGAAAGAACATCGCGTTATTCATCAACCTGATGTTCATTATCGGCAAGGATTAAGTGCCGAACAAATGGAAAGAATCAAACGGGAGAACACCCTAAAATAAGGGTGGAAACAACTCCGATTAGGAAGTAGCGGCATCAAAAAATTGATACGTTTTCCGTACATGGGTCTGCCAATATTCCCATTGGTGACCGCCTGGAAACTCTTCGTAGGTATGCGTAAAATCAAATTCTTGTAGTTGCTGATGCAATAATCGGTTACCAGCTAGCAATTCATCATCTACACCACAATCAAAACGAAGCGGTGGCATTTTAGTTGGATGAGTCTTTATCAAATCGATTACATTTGGCGTCTGTGCTTCTTGAGTGTAATCCGATAAAGGTTCTTCTACAAACAGCTTCATTTCCTCTAAACACGTAATAGCACTATGCGCTGAAATAGCACTGAATTTCTCTGGATAGGTACTACCCAACCACAAAGCGCCATACCCTCCCATGGACAAGCCTCCAATACATAGCTTGCTTTTGGCACTCGCCTCAGGAATATTTTCTTTGATGGCCAGGGGTACGTCTTCAACAATCCAACGTGCAAAATCTTTCTTGTGATGCGCAATGTAGGCAGAGCCATCGCCCCACAATCCATCCGAAGGCATCGCAATAATGGCGGGTTTCATCTTTTTTTGTTGCATCATTTCCGCTGCAGATTTATGTGCTCCGCCTTTAAGAGCCCATACCCATGCACTTCCATACACCCCGTGCAAGAGGATATAAATGGGCAAATCCGTTATGGGTTCTTCGGTTTTTGGCACATACAAACAAATATCTCCCCTACCCTTTAAATTGGGGGTTTTCACGGTTAAAAAACGCAATCCATCAAACTCATAGGGAGCATCGGACAATTCTATTGTTCTAAAGGAACCTTGCATATTTTTTTAGTTTCAATCAAAAACAATCACTCCCTTGGCATTTTTCCCCTGCAACATATCATCAAAAGCCTCCTCCAGTTGGTCCAATCGGTATTCCTTGGTAATCATTTGGTCCAATAACAAATCGCCCTTCTTGTACAAACCCATTAATTTCGGGAAATCAATTTGTGGTCGGCATTTTCCGTACAGCGGATTGATGTAAATCTTATCCCATTCAAACAACCGCATATCTATGGTAATTTCTTCTTCAATTCCGCTAACCTGTACCGCCGTACCGGCATTTCTTACCATCGCTAGTGGTGCTGCTCCCAAGGCCGGAATGGCCGTGCATTCAAAAGCATAATCTGCCAATCTGCCGCCCAAGAGTTCTTTTACTTCCTTAGCTGCATTGTTTAAGCCAGTATCATCTTTATCTGTGAAGATGACGTCCGTTGCGCCAAACTGCTTGGCCAATTCCAGTTTATGGGTATTGATGTCGATGGCGATTATCCGTTGAGCCCCAGAAATGGCACAGGCGTTGATAACGTTGAGTCCTACCCCACCACATCCCAAGACCACTGCTGTACTTCCAGATACGACTTTTGCGGCATTCACCACGGAACCGTAGCCCGTCATCACCCCACAACTTATAATAGCAGCTGCGGAGAAGTTTAAATGCTCCTCGGAAACCTTGACCAGAGCCGAGGCTTTTACCAGGGCGTATTCACTCAACGTTCCCAAGTTAAAGGACCGTTCGATAGCTTCACCACGCCATTGGGTACCTTCTAAATGGGCATGGCCAGGGGTGTGACCGTTACCTCCTGCCACTACGGGCGAGTTGTTCTCGCAGATATGCTGATTTCCTTCTTGGCACTGAAAACAATACATACATGGAGTGGCCCAATTAAGGATAACTTGGTCACCTTCCGCAAAGTCCTCCACAGCATCGCCAACGGAAGCCACAACACCGGCACCTTCATGCCCCATCACAACGGGCTTGCCCCAAGAAAGAGAATCGTAATCGGTATGGCAGAGCCCGGCAGCCTTCATTTTAACCAGTACTTCGTCCTTTTGGGGCGCCGCCAAGGTGACCGTGGTAATTTTAAACTGACCATCGCCCGTGGCTACGGCAGTTTTAGCTTTTATCGACATTCGTTGTTGATTTTATTAAGATATTCGGTTTAAAAGGAATACTAGCATCTGCCAATTTTTCCTTGTCGACCACTGTATTGTTTTTAATAAATTTTGTTCCAAGCACAAACGCTTTTCCATTATTTACAGCATCTACCGCAAGTAGGGAATCGTCTTTAAAATACCAGATAGAAAAACAATCCTCTTTCTCCTGTTCTGTCCTAATTACCAGGTCGGTATAGCCGTGGGACAAGCCCACCATTTGTAATTTAATGTGGAATTGGTCTGACCAAAACCAAGGTAAAGCGTTGTAAGTGGTTGGTATACCTGTGATGTTTGCTGCAACCACTTTTGCTTGGTCCACCGCATTTTGAACGCTTTCCAATCGCATCCATCTATTATAAGTAGGGTGATGAAACTGGGCCACATCGCCTATGGCATATATCTGAGGTACGGATGTCTGTAAATGTTCGTTCACCTTAATCCCGTTTTCCAATGCTACTCCCAATTGCTCCGCTAAAGCCACATTGGGCCGTACTCCAACCCCTATCAAGACCAAATCTGCCTCATAAACGTTTTCATCCGTTCCCAAAACCAACAAACCAGCTTCGGTTTGAGTTATTTTTTTTGCCGATACTGCTGTTTTAACGGTAACCCCATTCTTTGAATGCAGTTCTTGAAAAAAGTGGGCGAGTTCCATGGGTGCTACACGGGTCAAAATTCGCTCCTCCCGCTCCAATATCGTTACCTGTCCACCTAATTTTTGAAGTGAGGCAGCCGTTTCCAGACCAATATAGCCGCCGCCAATGACCACCACATTTTTGTTCTTGGCATTTTTAAAGCCTGCCTGTATGGCCAAGGCATCTTTGGAACTGCGTAATACCTGAACGTTTTTGGAATTGGAAATACCGGTAATGGGCGGCACAAAGGCCGATGCTCCTGTGGCTAGAACCAAAGCATCGTACTTTAAACTGGTGCCGTTACTTAGTTCCAAGGTTTTGGTAGTCGCATCTGCACCGGTAACGGTTATCCCTAACGCAAGGGTAATGTTTTCTTCCTCGTAACGCTCTGCAGCAAACAAGGGGTTCAACTCGCCCCCTTCGGCTAAAGACAAATACGCTTTGGATAAGGGAGGTCTATGGTAAGGCAGGTTTTCATCCGCATCCATTAAAACAATGGCCCCTTCCCAACCTTGTTTGCGTAATTCCATAGCGCAGTTGGCCCCAGCGTGACTGGCACCTACAATGACACAAGTCTTATTTTTGGCAGGCAGTTGCATTTAATTGGCCACCTCTACAGTGATACCATCTACGGCATCTGATACCGGAATCTGGCAACACAAACGGCTGTACTCGTTTACATTGTCATCAAACTCCAACATATCCGCTTCAATTTCTGAAGGTGCTTCCAGCTTTTCATAATACGCTGGAGCCACATGTACATGGCAAGTGGCACAGGAGCAAACACCCCCACAATCGCCATCAATGCCCGGTACCTTATTCTTCACCGCGAGTTCCATTAAACTTCCGGAGGATGCCTCAAATACCAAGCTTTCCCCTTCTTTAGTGATGTACGTAATTTTTGCCATTATTCTATTGGATTTAATTCAATTTCTAAACGATCAAAACCGACTTTGCGTTGGTGTTCGCCCCAGTCTTCTATATTTTCCACGGCATTCACCACGGTAAGCTTCCCTACTTTCTGTGTAAACACTCGTAAAAACACCTTCATTAATTGTCTGGCATGGGTAGCCCCCAAACACTTATGGGTACCAAAACCAAAGGCCACATGGGGATTCATTTTACGGTCTAGGACAACGTCATTGGGGTTTTCAAAAACCGCTTCGTCCCTATTCGCCGAAGCCCAGCAAAGACTTATTCGTGTATCTTCCTTTGCTACATGACCACACACTTCCTTTTCTTGAGCCACTACCCGCCCCATATGGGTCAAAGGAGAAAAATAGCGCACCAATTCCTCAATGGCCGTATTTACCAAAGCGGGGTTGTTCCTTAATTGGTCCATAGCTTCCGGATGCTCGCCCAAATAGGCCATGGTATTGGTCAGGTAGTTGATGATGGTATCCCTGCCCCCTGCAAATGTGAGTACCAAAACCCCTTTTACCTCCTCTTTGGTCATTTTCCTTCCTTGATATTCGGAATTTAATAACACCGAATACAGGCTATCATCCGGTTGAGCGATAACCCTATCAATTTCAGCATCGATATAATCATACAAAATAGACGCCTTGTCCGCATCCAAATTGCTGTCCTCACTTCTAAAAACATGGGTACCCCAAGAAATCCAGGTTTCGGCCTCTTTCAAAGGAATATTTAACAGCAAGGTCAACGCACGGGACTGAATGGGCAAAGAGAGCTCTGAAATGGCCTCGCAACTTCCTTTTTTCAAAACCTTCTCCAATTCCGAAAGAATGATCGACTCCAGTCCAGCCTCATAGGTTGAATCGAAGGGCCTTTTAAACCAATCCTCTACCAAGGCCCTATATTCCGTATGTTCGGGAGGGTCCACCTCAAATGGAATCTGCCGGGTATCGCGAATATTAACTTCGGACGGGATAACAATGCGGCCCGGTACCGCCCCGGATATAAAGGATTTGTAGTCGTGTGCCGATTTGCGCACATCCTTGAACCTAAGAAGCATGGCTACCGGATCATCTTGGTCATTAAAAGGACAAACTCCTTTAGCTTCCCTGGTTTCCTTAAACGCATCTGGAAAATCACTCACTCCCATATTCCTCATTTTAGTAACGATTTATACAATCTATGTTCGTAGGAATGCCGATTCCTTAGAAATCACGGACCTACACCCACAAAAATCAACAAAAGGATGGAAAAACAAGTAACGGATACTCGCATAATACTAATCTATTATGTCCGTTTAATTGAATATATGCTATTTTTACGAACACAATAGAAAACAAATTAAAATTGAAACCCCAGTTAGAGGCCATACCATTTCCGGAAAACAGTAATATTTTAGCTTATAGGTATGAGGGAGCCCATTTTGATGCTCCTTGGCACGTACATCCGCAATGCGAGCTTACCTATATTACCTCTAGTGAAGGCACCAAATTCATAGGCGACCACGTTAGCAATTATACGGCCGGTGAGCTGGTACTCTTAAATGCCAATCTGCCCCATTGTTGGAAAAACCACGCCCAAGCACAGCAAAAAAGTGCTTCTATTGTGGTGCAGTGGAACGCTGCCATTTGTTCGCCTATTCCAGAAATGCAACCCATTGAACAACTTTTGCAAGCTGCCAGCCACGGAATTTTATTCCATAAAGAGAATACCCAGCAAATTTTACCTCAGATAGAAGAGCTTCCCCATTTAAAAGGTACCCAACAATATTTGCAATTATTGCAGGTGTTACACTTTCTAAGTAGTGCCGGTTATACGCAGCTGTCAAGTGCCAAATTCACCAAAGAACTTCCTTGGGAGCATAATGACCGCATGGCAAAAATTCATGATTTTGTGGCCTACCATTATCAAAAACAAGTGCAGTTAGCGGAAGTTGCCAGTATGGTAAATCTTTCTGAACAGGCGTTTTCTAGATTTTTTAAAAAGATGATGGGACGCTCCTTTTTTACCTACCTGAACGAATACCGCATTAACCAGGCCGCCAAAATGTTAGTGGATACCGATTTTACGGTGGCGGACATTGCCTTTAAATGCGGATACGAAACCTTACCGTTTTTCTTCAAAAAGTTTAAAACTCAATACGGTACCACTCCTACGGTCTACAGAAAAGAACACGGGAGAAAGCTTGCTCGTTGAGGGTTGTTCGTTGTTCGTTGTTCGTTGTTGGTTGTTGGTCGTTGGTTGTTGGTCGTTGGTTGTTGGTTGTTGGTTGTTGGTTGTTGGTTGTTGGTTGTTGGTTGTTGGTAAAACGATAATCATTTGAAGTCAACTCCCATTGCTTATTGTTTATTGATAATTGCAAACATCTAACCCCTAACATCTCATTACTAATTACTAACATCCCACTAACATCTCAATACAAATTACTAACCGCTAACCACTAACCCCTACTTTCACTTTCGTAAGTAATTATTAGTTATATTTAGCCAGAAACCTTCCCCCAACCCAAGCAGTTTTGCGATGGGTATATCCGATTCATTATAATAATAACTATCCGTACAATGACGGATATTCAATTGTTATAGGCAATCAAAAACAAAGTATTTGGCATCAAGAAAAGTAACATATAATGTCCCTGGAATTGGGAATTTAACGGCAAATTTATTTGGCTATACTCAAAACCTATATGACTTTCTTGATAATTATGAACACATAAATAGGTTACGGAGAATAAACCAACTTGGAAGATTAAGAGATGTTTTTCAAGGTGCTCATCATAATCGGTATGAATACGTTTTTCTACAACTTTCATTGATTTCTGAATTATGTCAGCATAAACGTGGAGATTTAGGATTATCTGGAGAAAGAACCTTTTGCGGAAAAATTGACGAACTTCCTAATAATCCAAGTACTGGGGAATTGCTACAATGCTTAGTGTTACTTGCGAATATGGGCTATTTAGAAGGTACATTCTCAACTTCTCGTGCTTGGTTGACTTTTTTGAAAGAGAATCAAAATGCCTACACTAATTTCAGGAAAGGACTTGACCCATTAGACAGGGAAATATTCAAACAAATTGTAGATAATTATGACTATTATAAGTTCAGCCTTATAGTTGCACTTTTTCAGCTGCAGAGATACAAAAGGAGTGGACTAGACAAAGTGAACTTTGCATCTAATTTATTGAGGACATATTTATCAAACGACCAAAGTGACATACAAATTATACAATTAAGAAAATTGTATGATAGTATAAGGCAAATAGCATTTGTGACGCTCGATTCATTATATGCACCAGTTCCATTCAATTTAGATTTATCTTCAATTTTATTGAATTTTGACAGCTTAATTGAATCTCTATTTATAAAGAATACAACTTACCGAGTTGCTCTATATAACCTAGAACAAGTTCTTCAAAACTCAGTCTATATGTCTTCAGATTCTTGTATAAACACTGCAAGAGCATCACAAGAAAAACTAGAAGAATTAAGGGAAATTGGTACAAATATTACTGGAATAACAGATATATATCATATTGTATGTCCAAGTTGTCACGTAAACTTTGAGTATCAAGAAATCAAAGAATTAGATTGGCATAGGGAAAGGAAATTAATTCAAGAATATAGGATAGGTTTCAGAGATAGAAATAATTTACCAGAATCTATAAAGGATGAAGTTAAATGGGAAATAAAAACTAGAGAAAAGTTAGGAGTTTCAAGAGTTAGAGTTGGCCTACTTTTCAATTCTAGAAAAAATTTAGTAAAAATAGCGTTTGGCATCAGGACTTCAGATAATATTCAAAGTCTCAAGATTGCTTTAAAAATCATAATAGAGTCTATCTCAATAAAATCATCAATGCCACAAAGAAGGTTTGCAAATTCAAATGGAAGTAACGAAGAATTACTTCTTTCATTTATCTGTAAATCAATTTTTGGTTGGAGTAAAAGATTCATTTTCGGTAATAAGAATCGTGAAACAAGTGCTATCTTAATTTCTAATGGTCGAGTTAGTATGGTAAATCAAATTAACGAATACATAGAATCATCTAGACAATATTTGAACAATGACGAAATATTTGAGGTAGAAAAATTAAGGGATTTTATTGAGCATTTAAATTATTCTGGCTTAACCATAGCATTCGTTGGAGGTTTAAAGTTGTTTAATGAAAATCAAAATCAAGAAAGTGCAGAATTCGATGGATTAGTAGTTTGCCCTAGTATCAATATTAACAACCCTTTTGCTCATATAATAGAAGCAAAAAATTACAACAATGGAGTTACAGATGCTAGAAATCAACTAAGCAGTAGGGTAAATGCACATCTTATAAATGAATTACAAATGAATGTAATTGACTTAAATAATCGAGCAGCATATGCAGAAATAAATGCGCACAACAATTAACTATGATAAAACCGAATTTTCTCTACATTAAATTCGAGGCCTATTTTGCTTGGCCAGAATGCTACTATTTCTGGATTTTACACCTATTTTTAGCCTTGGCCGCATAAAAATAATAGTGGTTTGGTCACTTAATCCAAAGAAAATAAATAGATTAAAAGTTTGTTTTAATTCTTAAAGTTATACGTAAAATACGCTACTTTTCATTAACAAGACCGTTTTGTGCAAACTAAGAAGAACCCCGAAAAACAGAATGAAAGAAGAACACTTTTTAAAAAAAATTTTTTCCCAGAACGACTTCAAACAAAGTGAACTCGAATTGATAATCCCCCAATTTAAACAGGTAAGTTTTACAAAAAATGATTATCTGCTTCAAGAAGGGAAAACCGAAAACCATTATTGGTTTTTAGAAAGTGGGTTCGTACGTTCGTTTGTCAACGATACCAAGGGCAACGACATCACGACGAATTTTTACGGTCAAGGCGACATCGTTATCGATTGGTCATCTTTTTTCCTTAGAAACCCGACCCGTGAAAATATTCAAACACTAACGGATTGCGTTTGTTGGCAACTTGATTTTGAAACGTTTCAACAACTTTTCCATAGTATAGAAGCATTTAGAGAACAAGGTCGCAGACGATTAGTAAGTTCCTATTTTGCATTGAAAAACCAAAGTGTATCGTTGATTGCAGACGAAGCAAAAGAGCGATATTTGCGATTGTTAAAAGAAAAACCACACATTGTTCAAAATGTTTCGTTGCAACACATCGCCACTTATTTGGGTATTACAAAATATTCCTTGAGTCGTATTCGCAAAGAAATTTCGTTATAAATATCGTTTTTGCCATAGGGCAACTATTTTGCAAAAACCATCAAATACTTTTGTTTTCATAATCAAAAAATAAAGAATTATGGAAACTTTAAAAGAATTTATGTTGCTTTTTAGAATGGCCCCGACCAACGAACGACCGACAGCCGAACAAATGGCTACGATGCAAAACCAATGGAAAAACTACATTGGAAGTATTGCATCACAAGCAAAACTGGTAAATACTTCACGATTGGGATTTGAAGGAAGTTGTATAAATCCAAAAGGGCAGATTTCCAACAATATTTACATTTCCGACAAGCAAACTTTGAGCGGTAATATGGTCGTAAAAGCCACAAATATACAGGAAGCCGAAAATTTGGCCATAAACTGTCCTGTTCTTGCAATGGGCGGTTCTGTTGAAGTGAGAAGTTTAATACCTATGGAATTCTAAAATCATACTTATGGAAACGATATTCAATGAAAAAACGATCAACGGATTGACAGACCGAATCGATCAATTGAAAACAACCGACAATGCTCAATGGGGAAAAATGAATGCTTACCAAATGTTGAAACATTGTACTTTGAGCGAGGAAATGTTTCAAGGAAAAAAGCAATACAAACGCTTATTTATAGGTAAACTATTCGGCAAAATGGCATTGAACGGAATCTTGAAAAACGATAATTCAATGAAGAAAAACCAGCCTACACATCCTGAATTTATAATAAAAGGAACTGGAGACTTTGAAACAGAAAAGGCAAAATGGATTGACTTGCTCAATAGCTACACTAATTTCTCAAACCCAAATTTTGTACATCCATTCTTCGGAAAAATGTCAAAGCACGAAATCGGCAAATATGTTTACAAACATACAGACCATCATCTAAGACAGTTCGGAAGATAATATTTGCTATGCTGAAAGTCATATTTTTACTCATTACCTTTTTGTCTTTGCTCCTGATCTATTACGGAACAGGAAAAAACAAAAGGTTAATTTTGCTTTTTACGGTTTGGCAATTATTGATTGGTATCTTGGCATCATATCAAATGTTTAAAGAAAATCCGAAACTATTTCCGCTTGTCATTTTCGGTACAGTTCTATTGACTATTTTCGGGCTAAATCGGATTGATACCGCAAAACTAAAACCAAATATTCTGTTAGGAATACACATTTTAAGAATCCCGGTTGAATTAGTATTGTATCAACTTTATCTTCAAGAAAAAATTCCGAAACTAATGACTTTTTACGGTTGGAATTTTGACATTGTAGTAGGAATTTCTGCATTGATAATTTTGGGTTATCAACTAATTGTAACAAGAAAAATAAATCGTTACTTTTTCAAAATTTGGAATAGTATAGGAATCGTATTTTTATTGACTATAGTTTTAGTGGCGACCTTATCTTCGCCTTTGCCAATTCAACAATTTGCATTTGACCAACCAAATATCGCCGTATTGGAATTTCCATTTTGCTTTTTGCCCACTTGCGTTGTACCGATTGTACTGATGTCGCACATTTTACTTATAAGAAAAAGTAATAGCGCTAAGATTATATTGATTAATCGAAAGAATTAATGAATTAAAGGTTTGTTATAATCCAAAAAGTTTATGCGGAAAACCCGGTATTTTACATATACTAGACCGATGATGATGCACAATAATTCATTACATTTTTAATGTTTTTTAAAGGTATTCATCGGTCGCTTCGCTCGGTCACTTAAAGGTAAACCCAAATTACCACCTGTAACAATGACTTCAATGCCAACTGCAGTAGGGTATTAAGTACCTCCCTATCCAACTTTTCTTATAACTTTTAACTTAAACCTTATCACTAAACAACCTACGTTCCCGTAATCACCTGCAATTTACTTTCTGATCCTAAGCTGCTGATTGCTTCGGGCGTAATCTTGGTGCGCCACATATATACTTTTTGGAGATTGGGCATTTGGGTGAGACTGGAAATTACGTCATCCCCCACCCCGGTGTTGTAGATATTTAACGATTCCAATTGTTGAAGCGCCGAAAGCTGTTGCACTTGGGCATCGGTAATGGTGGTATTATCCAGTACCAATTTCCGGAGGTTTTCAAATTGTGCTATTTGTTGTACCATTTTTTCGGAAAGGGTGTTCCCCCCTAAATCCAACCACAGAATTTGCTTCTGTAGGGGAGCCAACAGTATAAAATGCTTTTCCCATTCATTAAGATTTTCGGTCGTAATGGAATTATCCTCCAAGGTTATTTCCAACAATCCGGAACCGTCTACCAGTTCGCGAACGCCAAAGCCTTTCGTTTTTAATTCGTTGAGTTGGGCCACATCCAAAGGTGCTGCGGTTGGCAAGCTTTCACTTGTTCCATGTCCGCCACTGCCCTCGGCCGCAAAACCCAATCGCCCTGCTGCTATTTGTAGTACCTCTTCCGGTACTTCCACACTGCCTAACGTAGTCTCTTGATTGCCTTGCGCACTTTCGATCCAGAATTTTACCAAGGCGGTTTCTTCTTCGGTCAGGGGCGTTTTTCCCTCAGGAGGCATCACATCTTCGTGGTCTTCCGGCAAGGTAATCCTTTTGAACAGTTCTGATTGTTCCAAGTCGCCAGCCATCACTATGGGTCCGTTCTCCCCTCCTTTGAGAAGTTCCTCAAACGTATGCATGGCCAGTCCGCCCTTCTTTTTAGAGTCATTGTGGCAGCTGGTACACTTGGCCTCAAAAACGGGCTGAATCAAATACGGATAGACCGTGGCGTCTTCTAATTTTGCCAATTGGGGCAAGGGTTCCTTCTTTTCCCGAAAGGGTGCATATTTTACCAGATAATCTTCCCCATGGGTCAAATTTCCGCCGTAATGCCCGGTGACACTGAGCAAAATCACCATTACGGTCAATAGGGCCATATTGGGTTTCGCTTTTTGCAATGGTTTGATCGATAGTTTATCGGCCTTTACCAACCATGCAAAAAAGGCAATCAAGGTGGTGCCTATTCCGAACCAAAAATGTCCGTTCAACATATCTTCGTTGTAATCCCCACTTAAAGACAGCATATAGCCTAAAATACAGGCAAGGGCCGCACTAATCGCACCTGCCAGCAAGGCTATGGGCACCGCGGCGGAGAGGGCCGCATTCTTGGTGAACCTTTC
The DNA here is from genome assembly GCF_014349235.1 of Cytophaga sp. FL35. Taxonomy (GTDB): domain Bacteria; phylum Bacteroidota; class Bacteroidia; order Flavobacteriales; family Flavobacteriaceae; genus Euzebyella. The sequence continues at coordinate 231,024 of NZ_JACSOH010000001.1, forward strand.
TACTAGTTCCAACACCAGGGCGAACATTAAAAATCCGATAGGCAAATGCACCACCAAGGGGTGAAACCTGCCTAGGAACAACACAAAATCAGATACTTCTTGCATGCTTATTTTCTTGGTTAGATACGCTCTAGCTTATAGGGCGCGGAGTGGTTGGCATTCCATTGGCAGATATACAGGTTTTTATCTTCATCTACACATACATCATGGCCGTGCAAGATGGGTTTTTCCTCCAATTGATAGCTTTTTTGCAAAATCCCGTTTTTATATTCCGGTTTAGTACCTCCGGGATTGGAGACTACCTTATCCCCTTCCATAATGGTCACAAATCCGGTATGGTCTTTCCAGTTGGTCTTCCCTTCTTTGGGTTGCGACCAACATACGCCGGCATAGAGGTTATTGTCGTCAAAAACGGCCCTACAGACCTGCATATTGGGCATTTCTACCGTTTTTACGTACTTACCATCCAAGGTGTAATATTTAAAGCATTGTTGCGACCTGGAGGTGGCTACCACCATGGGGTTGCCTTTTTCCCGGTAATCAATGGCTACCCCATGGGCGCTTACCAATTTATAGTTCGGGTCCGGATTGTCTTTTCCGCCCCAATGGCGGATGTATCTTCCGTTGCTATCGTACTGAAGGATGCGGCTTTCCCCATACCCATCGGCCACGTAAATATCACCGTTGGGCCCAATGGCCGTTTCGGTCGGGCAAAAGGACTCTTCCGGTTCGTAAACTCCTATGGTCATGGGGTGACCGATATCGAACAGGACACGGCCATCGACCGTCGTTTTTGACACGCGCCCGTTGTGTTGTACCATTTGATTGCCCTTGCCCAATGCCCAGCCAGAATCGGTAATGTAGAGCATATCCTCCCCACCTTCATCATGCAAGGTCAAACCGTGACCGCCTTGGTAGGCCGTACCCCAATAGTCCAACAACTGACCCGATTTATCAAAAATAAGAATGTTGTTCTGCGGATGGTCGCCCACCATGATCAACCTTCCCTTGCTATCCATGACCATTTCATGGCAATTGAGCAGCGGAATTCTAGTGGAGCTTATTTGCGCCCAATTTTTAATGAGCTTGTATCGATAATCGCCATGGCCTAAAATGGTATCGGTTTCGTTCAGCAAACGCTCAGGATTCTTTTTACTGCCGATGACCGTGGCTCCGAAAGCCGTTGAGGCGGTAGCGAGGGCCGACCCTGCCAACCCTGTGGTTTTTATAAAATTTCGTCTGGTGGACATTTATGGTTTTTTACGTTAAAATATCTTTGACCACATGGCCGTGGACATCGGTCAATCTAAATCTTCTTCCTTGGTGTTTGAAGGTTAATCGCTCGTGGTCCACCCCGAACAGATGCAATAAAGTAGCATGAAAATCATGTACATGCACCGGATTCTCGGTTACGTTGTAGCTAAAATCATCGGTCTCGCCATAGGTGAACCCGGGTTTGATCCCGGCACCCGCCATCCACATGGTGAAGGCCTTTGGGTGGTGGTCCCTACCATAGTTTTCTTTGGTCAACTGCCCTTGTGAATAGACCGTTCTACCAAACTCTCCTCCCCACACCACTAGGGTATCTTCGAGCATACCGCGCTGCTTTAAATCTTTGATCAAGGCCGCTGTGGCTTGATCGGTCTGCTTTGCCTTGAATTTTACACCATTCGGACAACCAATATGTTGGTCCCACCCTTGGTGGTACAATTGTACAAATTTCACTCCCTTTTCCAATAGCTTTCTGGCCATCAAACAGTTGGCCGCATACGTTCCGGGATCTCTACTGTCTTTCCCGTACATATCAAAAATGTGCTCTGGCTCGTCTTTGGTATCGGTTACTTCAGGAATAGATGTTTGCATACGGAAAGCCATCTCGTACTGTGCCATACGGGATTGTATTTCGGGGTCGCCATAAGCATCTTGTTGAATGGAATTGAGCTTCCCAAGATAATCCAACATTTTTTTGCGGTCATTACCATCGTAATTATCCGGATTGTTCAAATACAGTACTGGGTCCTTTCCCGAGCGGAACTGTACCCCTTGGTGTTCCGTTGGCAAAAATCCATTGCCCCACAAACCCGCTTTTAGGGGCTGACCTGTTCCGTTTTTAGAAATCAGGGTAATGAAGGTGGGTAAGTTTTCATTGTCAGACCCCAAACCATAACTCAACCAAGATCCTATGGAAGGCCTGCCCGGTAATTGATGCCCTGTTTGCATAAAGGTTACGGCAGGTGTATGATTGATTTGATCGGTCTGCATCGATTTTACAAAGCACAGGTCGTCCACAATTTCGGCGGTGTGCGGCATCAGCTCGCTTACCCAAGCTCGTGATTCGCCGTATTGCTTAAAATTGAAAATAGAAGGTGCCACGGGCAAGGTAGATTGGCTACCGCTCATACCCGTAAGCCGTTGACCACCGATGACCGATTCCGGTAAATCCTTACCGAACATATCCACCAGTCCGGGTTTATAATCGAACAAATCCAATTGCGAAGGTCCACCGCTTTGGAACAAATAAATAATTCGTTTGGCCTTTGGCAGATGGTGGGGCAAGCCCAGTTTATTTCGGGTGAAGTTGTTCACCGTCTTTCCAGAATTACCTACACTGGCCCATGCCTTTTCTCCACCGAGCAAACTGCCCAATGCCAAAGCACCGATACCCAAGGAGGTTTTCTTTAAAAAATGTCTACGGTCCAACTGCTTTTCAATTTCTTGAAAATCTTGGTTGTTAGAGCGTAATGTATCATGATGGTCACACATAATGAACTATTTTATCGTTTTGTTATAAAGGCATCAGAATTTATAATGGTCGATGCTACCACGGCATTTGCCGCTACCAAGGCCATATCGTCATCAGGGTCTATCTTATGTTCGCCAATACTGATCCAACCTTGGGCCTTGGCATTATTATTCTTGAATTTCTCCAATTCAGAATGCTGTAAATCGGTTAAAATGGCCAATTCTTCTTGCTTGATGCTCCTACCGGTCAGTTTCTTGTAGGTTGCAGCAATACCTTCAGAAACGCTATCATACGCTACCATCTTTTTACCCAGTACCCGTGCCGCCTCAATAAACGTAGGGTCGTTTAAAAGCACCAAGGCCTGTAAAGGAGTATTTGTCTCTTGCCTCCTGGTAGTGCACAGATCACGGGAAGGCACATCAAAAGTAGCGATGGTAGGGTGCGGAGCCGCACGTTTCCAAATGGTGTACATGCTTCTGCGGTACAGTTCCTCTCCTTCCCCTTGCGGATATTCATCACCGGTCACTCGCCATAGACCAGGTGGCTGATAGGGATGTACACTCTTACCACCGATTTTCTCATTTAAAAGGCCTGAGGCGTACAGCGCATTATCGCGAAGCATTTCACCCGATAGCCTTTTCGATGGACCCCTCGCCAAGAGTCTGTTCTCACTATCAATTTCCATAAGCTCTTCCGAGGCTAGACTTCTCTGTTGGTAGGTGTTGGACAAAACAATCAATTTATGAAGGGCCTTTACGTCCCAACCAGACTCTATGAATTTAATGGCCAACCAATCCAATAATTTTGGATGTGAAGGCAGCTCCCCTTGGTTTCCGAAATCTTCGGCCGTTTTTACGATTCCCGTTCCAAATAAATGCTGCCAGTAACGGTTTACCGTAACCCTTGCCGTGAGGGGATTGTCCTTATCGGTGATCCATTTGGCAAGACCTATACGGTTCTTTTCAAATTTATCAGTGAAGGGAAAAATTTCTTCCGGAGTATTCGGGAAAACAGAATCGGTAGGCTGGTCATACTGCCCTCTATCCAGTAGATAAGCCTGGCGCTTCTCTTTACTTTCCTTCATGACCATGATCTGTTTTACTTGTTCGACACTATCAACCAAAACCAACCTATCTTTTTCCAAGGCTTCTAGCGCTTTCTGATAGGGTTTTGATTTGGTGGATAGGAAGTACTTTTTAAGCACCTCTTTTTCCAATTCCGATAAACTCACGTAAGACTTCTGTTTTAAAGCTTCCAATTGATTGCCGTCAGAAATCTGAAGCACTTCCAATGGGGTCAACTCCTTTTCGAACACCATTAGATTATCCACAATGGAACCACCGATACCTTTACCTCTCCATACGGCACCGATGCGTAGGCCTGGTTCAATGACCGGGCTATTCTCATACAACTGTAAACCATTGAAAATAATATCCTTATAGAGGTTATCGAACAAGGTTTTGGTCTGTAGTTTTTTTCCATCCATGTAGATAGATACTCCTTCCGCCTGGCTGGTGCCATCGTAGGTCATGGTCAATTGCACCCATTTTTCTTTCGGAATTTCATCTATAGATTCAACTACCAAGGCATTGTCGGGCCAAACATGAGCCAGAAGCGCCTCAAGCTTATTGTCTTTAATTTTTAGGTGATAGCCTCTAAAACAGTGCAGTTCAGGACTGTTCATTTTATGGAAAATGACACCGTTCTCCAGATCTTTCGGAACAAAAACCTCGATACCGATAGAAAATGCTTCCGCTCGTTGGTAGATACCTATTTTATCCAAATCAAGCCACGTATCGCCATCCAACAACAACCCTTTTCCACTGCTACCGTCTGTAAAAACCGGTTTTTCATTATCAACGAACTGTTGCTTCATTCGAATGTGGTTCTTACCATTACCGCCAATGGTATTCACCAATCGTCCTTGATTAAAATCCATGGCAGCCACTAATTTATCAGGTTTGGCTGCTGTGGGGATTGCTTTATATTTTTCTTCCTTCAACCAAGTCTCTGCTTTTTCTGCTTCGGTAAGTGCCGTTTCTTTTACCGTTTTTTCTTTATCGTCCACCAAGGTTTCTAAATAAGCCAACACTTTTTCTTGTTCTTCGGTCGGCAGCATCATCGCCGGAACGGGCGTGGCACTATCCCAGGAAATAAGTCCGGTTTCATCTACATTGTTGAAGAAACTGAACATTTCAAAATAGTTCTTTTGGGAAATGGGGTCGTATTTATGGTCGTGACATTTAGCACACTCCATCGTAAGCCCTAAAAACCCTTGACTGGCCACGTGTGAACGATCGGCCACATATTCTACCCTAAATTCTTCATCAATGATTCCACCCTCCATATTCTGGGGATGCAAACGATTGAAAGTGGTCGCCAATTTCTGCGCCCTTGTAGCGTTCGGAAGCATATCACCTGCCAATTGCCAAAGAATAAATTGGTCGTAAGGCATATTTTCATTGAAGGCCTTGATGACCCAATCGCGCCATGGAGACACTTCTCTAAAACGGTCGTTACTGTAGCCGTGGGTATCGGCATAGCGCGCCAAATCCATCCAATCCAATGTACGCTGCTCGCCATATTTTTCAGAGGCCAACATACGGTCTACCTGCTTTTCAAAAGCATTGGGCGAATCGTCGTTTACAAACTCCTCTATTTGTTCCAAAGTAGGCTGCAATCCTGTTAAGTCAATGGAGGCCCTACGTAACAAGGTTTCTTTGTCAGCTTTTTGAGAAAGCTTTAAATCCATCGGTTCTAATTGTGCCAGCACAAAATTATCAATGGGGTTAGCCACTTGATCTTCATTTTTGACTTTTGGCACCTCGGGATTTTCAGGTTTTATGAAAGCCCAGTGATCTTTATATTCCGCACCATCTTCGATCCATTTGATCAATACCGCTTTTTCATGATCCGTCAAACTCAGGTGAGAACTCGGTTCGGGCATCACCATTTCGGGGTCATCGGTCATGATGCGGTGAAAAAATTCACTTTTATTGAGATTACCGGGTTTAATAGCCACCTTTCCCGGGTTTTCTGGAAGTTCCGCATAGGCCGCTTCGGCCGAGTGCAACTGTAGTCCACCTTTAATGTTACCTGCATCAGGCCCATGGCAGAGGTAACATTTGTCTGATAAAATCGGCTTTACATGTTGATTAAAGTCCAGTGTTTTCGGTAGGGCTTCGTATTCTGCCGCTACCTCTTGTGGTAATTCGGGTCCACCACAAGAAGCTAATCCCAATACAACTGAAATAATGAAAAATCTTTTTATCATTCGATTTTAAGTGTTTGAAATCTAATTCGTGAATGCTCTAATGAAACGGTGTTTAGCTATTTCCTAAAACAGGCCTTAGAGTTCACATTTATTTTCTGTGTTCATTAATTAAAACTTTCGCTCTTTTCTGGAGCGTAATTTGTTGGCTTCAGAATCACCCTTGAATTTCTCTTTCTCGGGATTCCATTCCAACGTTCTATCGAGCTTATAAGCTATATTGGCCAAGTGGCAAACGGATGCCGAACGATGCCCTGTTTCCACATCACAAATAGGTTGGCTCCGTTGTTTAATGGCACCTAACCAATCTCCCATATGATTATCGGACTTGTACAATCTTGTATCGCTAGCAGTTAGATTCGTTTCCAATAGGTTTGCTGGTGTGGTTTCCAAATAACTACGACTGATATCCATCTGCCCTTTGGATCCGAAAAAGCGAACCCCATAGCCACGACCAAAATCTTTATGCTCCACCTCTACCCCATTTGCATAATACATTTTAAGACCCATCACCGCATTTTTATCCTTGGGCGGTACCAGTTTTACCGGACCAGAATGGTCCATTCCCAAGGCCCACTGAACGATATCGAACATGTGCGCGCCCCAATCGGCAAGAATACCACCACCCGTTTCTTCAAACAAGCGCCAATCTGGCCAAAACTTAACGTCGTTATTCGATGGAGCCAAGCGATGGTTGTACGCCAATAAGGGCGCAGGCCCGCACCAATTGTTCCAATTAACTTCGGAAGGCATCGCTTCTTGCTCTAAATCATATGCTTTGGCCGGGGTACCTACATTGACTTCTACTCTTTCAATATCCCCCAAGTACCCGTTTCGAACCAATTCACAGGCCTTTCTAAAGGTTTCCCAAGAACGTTGCATACTACCCACCTGCAAAACCTTGCCAGAGTCCTGAACGGCTTTTACCATAGCCCTACCTTCCGCAATGTTATGTGAAAGGGGCTTTTCACAGTACACATCCTTTCCTGCTTCAATACTATCCAAAACGTGCTTTGCATGCCAGTGGTCCGGAGATGCTATAACCACCGCATCTATGGCACTATCGGATAGCATTTCGTTATAATTCAAATAGTTATTCACACTATTTTGTCTGCTCACTTTACTTAATTCATCGTAACTGCTCGACACATGTTTTTTGAACCAATCGTTTTTGGTGGTCCAAACATCGGCGCAAGCAATAATTTCCGCATCATTTTTAATGACATTTTTTGCCAAACCACGGCTTTGCTTGCCAAGCCCGATAAAACCTACATTTATTTTATCGCTGGGCGCCAAAAATCCCCTACCGAGAACATGCCTAGGTACTATGCTTATGGCCCCTAAGGCCAAACCTGATTTTAAGAGGAAAGCCCTTCTTGCATTGTAATTTTGATTTTTGTCCGTTTTTGACATTTTTAATAATTTATCGCTTTGTTGTTCCGGTTTCATTTGGTTTTCTTTTAGTTACCCTAAACATACTTCAAGCACAATTTTTAGGACTGTACAAATCGTTTGTATACTGCAACAGATGTTCAAAAATGGTTACACCACCATAGAAACAAGGACAATCAGACGCGTGATAGGGTCTAAACCAGAAGGTAAAACGTTTAAGAACGCCAACCATTAACCTGACCATTTACGCGTTTTTCAAAAGTAAATGCTCTAGGAGTTTACAGTGTTATCCAAATCAGGAATAAATATGTACTAATCCGTCATTTTATATATTTGCAAAACGCAACCTCCCACAACATGCAACTTAAGTCAATAAACAACAGATTCTTACACTATACACTTTCACTGATTACACGATAAATAGAAAAGTAAATTATAAAAAAAACGATTATTTAGAAATTAGGTGGCCATGCAGAAATCATTACAATCACTAAAACTTAGTCTCCAGAATATGGGATACGCCCGTTTGGATAATGGTTGGGACCATGACGATATTCACAGTCCCTTTTCAAGGTTGTACTACATCACAACCGGAGGCGCCAAAGTGCACCATAACAATAAAGTATTTTATCTGCGACCGAATTACATGTATTTGATACCTAGTTACACCTATAGCCGTTACCAATGTGATTTCTACCATGAGCAGTACTATATTCATTTTTATGAGGAAATAGGAAAAGGACTTTCCATCTATAATTTGCGAAACTTCGTTTATGAAATCGAGGCGACGGAAGTAGACCGAAATTATTTTGACCGTTTATTAAGCCTTAATCCGAATCTGGGCTATAAAAATGATAAGCCATTGGGGTTTGAAGCACATTTACATCAAGCACAACTAACAAACAAAACCGCCAAACAACTGGAAACTAACGGAATACTATCCATACTTTTTTCTAGGTTTATGGTTGAAAGCGGGAATAAAAAGGACAGCGGAGAAAATGCCCATCGACTTAAGGGCATATTAACCTATATAGGAGAAAATCTACACAACCCTATTGGTCTAGAAACACTTGCCGAAAAATATAATGTTAGCGCAGATTACCTTTCACGTTTATTTTATAAAAGGTATGGAATTAGGCCCAATAGATACATACAGGGAAAACGAATTGAGCGTTCTCAAATGTTATTATTGACTACCAATTACAGCATTAAACAGATTTCCGAAAAGGTAGGGTTCGATAGTCTATCCTATTTCTCAAAAACCTTTAAAAAGCATACCGGTAAAACACCTGTTGTATTTAGGAGCGAGAAGGTGAACGTCTAAAAGTAGATTCCAAATGAAAAACATTTTAAGCTCTTTAAAGCTCAGCCTATTGCATACGGGATATGCAAAACTAGACCATCAATGGAGCTTTAATGATGTGGTAAGCCCCTTCAGTCGTTTGTTTCTAATCGTCAAGGGTAGTGCCAAATTGTATCAGGCCGGTCAAGATATTGATCTGGAGGCAGGAAACATGTATTTGATTCCCAAAAACGTCCTTAACGATTACCACTGCCCAATTTACCACGAACAATTGTATGTAAGCTTCTTTGACGAGGTAGAAACTGGCTTATCCATTTACGATTTCAAAGATTTTGATTATGCAATTAAAGCAACTCCTGAAGACCAAGCGCTTTTTGAAAGGTTGATTGAAATGCATCCTGATCGTTCCATAGCAAACAGTGACCCCAAAAGACATTTTGAAGAAGCAACGTCCCTCCTCAATTTTGAAAATAAAAATGAGCAGTTGACCACATCCTCCTATATAGAAACCATGGGCATTCTTGCTGTATTGCTTTCGAGATTTATCAAAACTTCAAACGTCGTAGAATTAGACTCTAAGGGCAAAAACCACCTTTACGAAGTTTTGATTCAAATAGCAGAAAATCTTGATAAAAATCTTACCGTAGAGGAGTTGGCGCATTATTGTCATTTAAGCGTCGACCATTTTTCAAAGAGTTTCAAACAGAAAATGGGAATGCGTCCAAACAAATACATACAACAACAAAGAATTAAGAGAGCCCAACTCCTATTGCTCACCACGGACAGTTCAATTCCCCAAATTGCGCAAAATGTTGGTATGGGCAATTTATCCTATTTCTCAAGAACGTTTAAAAAGTTTACAGGAGCCTCACCCGGTAATTTCCGCAAACAAAAGAATAGTTCAATTTAAAGTTTCTATATACCCATTTATGAGGCCTCAAAATCATTTGTGGTAGTGTTTTAATGCTCAGTTACCAACACCGCTGAAAAACAAGTAAATCTAAAGTCAATAACCAATATCTTAGTAGCGCAACCAACAAAACAACTGCATGCAGCTATTTTTTACAGGGATTCTCCAAATACAAAGATTTAAAATACCGACTTTTAAACGAGCTTATTTAAAAAGTATACTCACCTGCCTTCTCTTACCAATCTTATCAGTGGGTTTTGCCCAACAACCTACGGTCAGTGGAGAATTGAAGAAATGGCATAAAATAACCTTCACTTTTGACGGACCGGAAACATCTGAAAATGATGTCTATAATCCATTTATGAATTATAGGCTCAATGTGTTGTTTACGCACTCGGGCAGCGGAAAAAAATACCTGGTTCCCGGTTACTTTGCCGCAGATGGTAATGCCGCGGAGACTTCTTCAACAAGTGGAGATAAATGGCGGGTGCATTTTGCCCCGGACGAAACCGGAAACTGGGATTTTGAGGTAGATTTTAGAAAAGGCCGATGGAGTGCCGTAAGTTCCAAAAAGGAAACCGGTGAAAGTGCAGAGTTTATGGATGGTTTCAAGGGTACTTTTAAAATAGAGCCTACCGATAAGACGGGAGACGATTTTAGGGGAAAAGGTAGACTTCAATATGTAGGGGAACATTATCTACGATTTGCCGAAACAGGAGCGTACTTTTTAAAACAAGGAGCAGATGCACCTGAAAATTTCCTTGCCTATGCTGATTTTGACGGTACTTTTCATAATGACGGTCATAAAGACGAGCTTGTCAAAACATGGAGCAGCCACTTAAAGGATTGGAAAACCGGTGACCCTGAGTGGAAAAACGGAAAAGGAAAAGCCATGATAGGAGCCCTCAATTACTTGGCCAGTAAAGAGCTGAACGCTTTTTCCTTTTTGACCAACAATATTGAAGGTGATGATCAAAATGTCTTTCCGTATATTGATTATGACACATGGGACCGGATTGATGTATCTAAAATGGACCAATGGGAAATTGTTTTTGAACACGCGCAAAAATTAGGTTTGTTTCTTCATTTTAAAACTTTGGAGGTAGAGAACCAAGGTCTTTTGGATAATGGTGGAGTTGGAGCCAATAGCAAATTATACTACCGCGAACTCATCGCGCGGTTTGGGCACCACTTGGCCTTAAATTGGAATTTATGCGAAGAAAATGGAGAATGGATAAAGAACCATAGAACTCCCCCACAAAGTACACCGGAACGTTTAGCCATGGCCCATTATTTTAAAGAAAATGACCCGTACCACCATCACTTGGTAATACATAACGGAATAAAGTATGATGACCTTTTAGGGCCCAAGTCCGGAATTACCGGACCTTCCGTACAAACCCACCGAAAAGATTTCGCAAGCATTCACAAAGAGGTATTGCACTTGCTGGAAGGTTCTAGGAATGCAGGTTTCCCATGGGCGGTTGCGGTAGATGAACCCGGAGATGCCCAACATTCACTTCTTCCGGACGCCGAAGACCCCGATCATGATCTGGCCAGGAGAAACGGTCTTTGGGGAACCTTAATGGCAGGTGGTTGGGGCAATGAATGGTATTTTGGTTATGACCATGCCCACTCAGACCTTACCTGTGAAGATTATAGAAGCAGGGATTTATTTTGGAACCAAGCCCGAATTGCGCTACAATTTTTTGAAGAACATTCCATTCCTTTTCAAGAAATGACCAATTCTAACGAGCTTGTGGGTAATCCTAAAGATGAAAATACAATTTATTGTCTTGCTAAAAAGGGCGAAACCTATGTAATTTACATTAATAGTGGTGAAAACGCAGAAATAGACCTAACGCATACCAATAACCAATTCAAAGTCTCTTGGTACAACCCTAAAAAAGGTGGAAAACTAATTAAAGGTAAAATAAGAGAAGTGAAGGGTGGACAAATCATTGACCTAGGCAAAAAGCCTATAAAAAATCAAGAAGATTGGGTGCTGCTATTACGCAAAATGTAAACTTCAACCTATAGTTTGGATATAAAAAAGACGGATTAGAACCGTCTTTTTTTAGTTTACACCATTATCCAAACCTTTGTTTTCGCAAATTTTGAATGGTTTTTTTTTCAAACTGACACAAGAACATACCTTTTAAAAAACAATTGCCATTTTTCAATTCATCTTTCTGCAACAATTGTATTCTGGCATACTACAAATGATCATTTGTAAATTCGGTAATAACTCAGGTTACTTTAATTTCTAGAAGTACACGATTAGATTGAAACGTATCAAACTCCCCTAAATCCAAGGATAGAGCTGTAATCTACCCCTCAACGCTCATAAATATTTCCATCTCAAAACCATATGTATACAACACAAAACCATTTGTGACGTGGTGTTTTAACAAAATTTTAAAAATTAGGCTCATAGATAACTAATTTAAATATGAGACAACAAAAATTTAAACTGAAAACACTTTTTTCGGTTATGGGCCTCTTCCTTTTGGGAATTGGTTACACCTATGGCCAACAAGTGCAGGTGTCAGGTAATGTAAGTGATGACGCCGGCCCATTACCCGGAGTTTCGGTATTTATTAAAGGTACCAATAACGGTACCGCTACCGACTTTGATGGCAATTATGAAATTACCGCAGCTTCCAATGCGGTTTTGAGTTTTAGCTTTATCGGCTACAAAAACAAGGATGTTAGTATTAATGGAAGAACAACCATTAATGTAAAACTGGAGGAAGACGTATCCGCTTTGGAAGAAGTGGTAGTGGTAGGTTACGGAGCCCAAAAGAAAAAGGAGCTTACGGGAGCAGTAGCACAAGTTAAATCTGAAGAGCTGTTAAAAACCTCCACCGCCGATATTGGTACGGCCCTACAGGGACAAATTGCAGGGGTAAACGTAGTAGCCAGCTCCGGTGCACCAGGTGCAGAGGCCAACGTGATGATCCGTGGTCTTACTTCCATCAATGGCGCTAACAGACCTTTGTACGTTGTTGATGGTATACCATTTGACGGCGATCCCAAACTTAGTATCAATGAAATTGAGACCATTGATGTTCTTAAGGATGGAGCCTCCGCCGCCATTTATGGTACAAGAGGTGCCGCAGGGGTTATATTGATTACCACAAAAAAAGGTAAAGAGGGACAAATGAAAATAGCGGTAGACAGCTACTATGGTCTGCAGCACATAACCTCTGGTACTCCCCTATTAAATGTAGAGGATCGTCTATACACACAATTTATACAGGGAGCGGCCCTTAGCGATACGCGTTATGGTAATACATGGACGGTGATTGAACAAAGTCCGCACTTTTTAACCAACAATACGGACCTCATGGGAGTAATCGAAAACGATCTGGCTCCCATTCAAAATCATAGCCTTACGGTTTCCGGTGGTAGAGATGGACTTACCTACAGCCTTACCGGAAGCTATTTTAATCAAGAAGGGGCTATTATAAAGTCCGGTTACGACCGCTTCAATGTGAGAGCCAATTCACAATTTGTAAAAGGGAAATGGAATATTTCTACAGGAATCTCCTTTAGAGTGGAAGATCGGGAACACGCACCATGGGGGTTATTGGGTAACGCCATCGGTTATAATCCATACCAGCCCTATCTAGATCCAGAAACCACACAATTGGATAATGCCGGTGACGGAACGGGAGCCAACAACTTGTCCTTTTTGGGATATCAGTTTTTACAGGAAGACAATCAGGAAAACAACTATTTTGATGGTAACCTGAGCGTCACCTATAACTTCACCAATAATTTAAAGATTACCTCTAGGGTGGCATCTAGTTATGATAATGGTACAAGAATCACCATTAACCCAAAATTTATTGCGTACCGGGACGATGGTTCTGAAGTTACTTCCCAAAGATCACGAATTAGAAACTTAAGTAGTTTGGCCAAAAAATTCACCTGGGAAAACATACTAAACTACCAGAAAAGTTTTGGCGACCATAACTTTAATTTCACCGGGGTTTATTCTTCGGAAAGATATAATTACTCTGAATTTTTCGCCGAGAAAAGTGATTTGGCCTCCAATGATATTACGGTGTTAAACGGGGCAACGGCGGATCCCAATGTAGGATCAGGAAACAATCCATGGACGCAAGACCGCGAGAGTACGCTTATAGGTATGCTTGCACGCTTGCAATACAACTACAAGGGGAAATATCTTCTAAGTGGAGCGGTAAGACGGGATGGCTCCAGTAGGTTTAAAGAAGAACCATGGGGCGTTTTCCCATCTGTTACCGCAGGTTGGAACGTGTCCGAAGAAAATTTCTGGAATCCGATAAAAAATACGGTTTCCAACTTTAAACTTAGAGGTAGCCGTGGTACCACAGGCAACCAGGGTATAGCCGATTATACCTATACCCCAACCATAACCCTGGACAATGATTATGTGCTGGGTGCCGGTAACAACCAAAACCTAGTATTGGGAGCTACGCAAACAGGCTTTGCCAATCCACGTGTAAAATGGGAAACATCAGTCTCCTTAAATGCCGGATTTGACCTTGGTTTTTTCAATAACAAATTGACCCTTTCTGGTGATATGTACGAGACCAAAAAGCAAGACATGCTCTTTCCTGTATTACTCCCTCCTACCGCTGGAGGGGGACAGGATGCCGAGGTAACCTTAAATGTGGGGGACATGATCAACAAAGGTGTCGAGTTTGCATTGAACTACCAGCACAACGGGAAATTTTCTTGGAACACCGGCTTTACGTACACCCGAAACAGAAATGAGATTACCAAAATGAGCGGAAGCAACAAGATCATCTATTTTGATGACAGTAGCATTTCAGGTCATGATAACGACCAAGACTTGGTTTCTGCGCTGGCAGAAGGCTATGAGGGCGGAGCTTTTTTCTTGATCGAAACCAACGGGACCGTTAAAAATGAGGAAGAATTGGCAGCATACCAACAGTTGGTTCCAGATGCCAAACTTGGAGACCTGAGGTACGTTGATTTTGACAACAATGGAACGATTGACATTAATGATAGGCAATACATGGGTAGCGGTACTCCGGATTTTGAAATGGGCCTTAATTTTTCGGCCAATTGGAAGGACCTGGATTTCTCCATGCAATGGTATGGTTCATTTAATTCAGAAATCATCAACGGTAACAAAGCTTTGGCCTATAAAGATGGTACACACCAAGATCTGGTCTACCAATGGACACCCCAAAATAGCACATCGGATATACCTGTTTATAGAAATGCCACCCACAATAACTTTAGAGGGCAAACCGATTATTGGTTGGAAGACGGAACATTTGTAAGGTTAAGAAATATTTCGCTTGGCTATACGGTACCTAGGGATTACACGGAGGTTTTAGGAATTACGAAATTCAGGGTTTATGTGGCCGCCCAAAACCCGGTAACCATAACCAAATATGATGGCTATGACCCAGAAGTAGGTAATAACGGGCTTAGTACCCGGGGTATTGACAAAGGAACCTACCCTGTAGTTTCCCAAATAAGAACCGGACTTCAAATCGACTTTTAAGATGAAAGTGGATATGAGATTTAGCACTAAAAAAAACAGCAAAATAACAGTTATGAAACATATAAATACCCTTCAATGCATTTACACGATGGTTGTAGCGTTAGTATTTGTTGGCTGTGAGGATGAATTTCTAGAACAGACAAATCCTAACCAAATTTCAACGGAAACCTTCTGGCAGGACAATAAAGACCTTGAGCAAGGGTTAACAGCTGCTTATAAGGGGCTGGCAAATGCAAATAATATTAATTTGGTTGCAGAACTTGCTAGAACTGATCTGGCTTGGTCCAGCGGTTATCAACGTCCTACCAACAATAATCCCTATTACCTTCAGATTTTTAATGATGCCTCGCCTGCGCCCAATCAAAAATGGAGTACCAACTACACTACCATTTTTAGGGCCAACCAGGTAATAGAAGCGGCCAACAATTTAAAGGAGACCTACACCACGGATGAGGAAAGGGAAGAAGGAGCATTAATTTTAGCACAAGCCAGATTTTTGAGAGGATACCTCTATTTTCTGCTCTATCACTCTTTCAATGAGGGCTCCGTACCTGTTTTTGATTTTGTTCCTATTGAGGAAAGTGACTTTTATAAACCGGCCTCCCCTGCCGCGGATGTCAAAAGCTTTTATCTGGAAGATTTGATGTATGCAGCGGAAAATCTCCCCGTAAAATGGAGTGATAAAGATCAGGGTAAGGTAACTGCAGGAGCTGCGGTGGCACTTATGGGGCAGTCCTATCTATACGAGGGAGATTACGAGACTGCGGCCACCTACTTTAAAAGTGTTATAGATGATTTTGGATATGCCTTGACCCCTAACATTGGTAGCAATTTTACTACCATGGATGAGTTTAACGAGGAATCCATACTAGAGATAAGCTATTCGCTAGATTATAAAAACGAATTAGGACCATGGGACGGGCGCGATGTGGCCAACCCTGCTTATGTAAGACAGTTTACAGGAGGCGATGGTGCCTGGAGAGGTGCTATACCGGCCAACTGGCTTATCTTAAAATACCGAAACGATCCGTTGGATTTTTCCGATCCAAGAAACAAAGTTATCGAAGAAGATGGCACCGAAAGATTTAGAACCTTTAGTCTTAGGACTTCTTGGTCGGTTGCATTGGTAGATGATGTGGATATGGGATATTATCTAAGGGAGAAAACGGGACAAGGTTCTATTTTCAATGTTAGAATGACCGCTTTTTGGAGAAAACACACCAATTGGGACATCACTCGATCAGAAGAGGAGTTATCCCCAGGAAAGGTTCGATCAGGAGTTAATGAACGCTTGATAAGACTGGCCGAAATTTATCTTCAGTATGCCGAATGTCAAATTCAATTGGGCAATTTGGATGAAGCCCTCATCTACATCAACAGGGTCCGTAGACGATCGGGAGTACAATTATTGGGATTGGCAGGTACAGGAGAATATCCGGCCAATGACCACGACAATATTTCGTACGATGCAAATATGTTAATGGAACACCTAATGTTCACTGAACTTCCCCTTGAACTATCTGCCGAAGGTGATGGAAATAGAAACATCGATTTACGCAGGTGGGGAATTAAAGCGGAAAGATTTCAAGAATTGGCTCAAAGACGCTATGTCGCCGACCATTACAAATTATTGGATGAAGAAGGCAAAGAAGTTACCAGATGGGCTTCCATTTTAAGGGAATTACCTGCGGGAGATCCAGAAATTGACGAAAATTGGAACGAATTCCAAGAAGCGAGTGCCAACTACAATGAGTCCATTCACGCCTATTGGCCTATACCTAACTCAGAGATTATTAGCAATCCACAATTAAACGATTAACCATGGCTAATCCTGTAGAAAAACAGCGCAAAATATTCATAAGATGAAAAAAATACTAAAACTTACAATAGCCCTATTTACGGTAATCTTCATGGCATGTGATGATGAATATGAACCTCCGTTTGAATTATCTGACGTTGGTTTCTATACCAGTAAGGGAACTTTAGGTGACCTACAGCTTAACCTAGATGATTATATGTCCTTTAGCGACCTATCTCAGGGTGCGGTTTCTCATTCTTGGACCATTGAGAAGTCCGATCTTTTTTTAGAAGGTCCCATTGATCGAACCGATACAATTCTAGAGAAGTTTATAATTGAACCCCGATCGAACGTATCTTTCGAAAAAACCGTTCATGTTCTTTTTCAAACCGCTGGAATGAAAAAGGTTAGACTTAGAAATACCTTTAATGAGATGGTTACTTTTAAGGGAAACCGAAACGGGGAGGATTACGAAATGCCTGCAGTTAAAAATGGGGAAGTGTACGTCATAGACACCACCTTTATGGTTAAAGTTTACCCAAAACTGGTACCGGTCGTAAAAGTGAGCAACCAAGGACAAGTGGTGAATCATGAAGCGAATGATACCATTTACGTTGAAGCGGGAAATACCTTGGAATTTACAGATTTATCTACGGTGGGTGAGCCTACTGGCCGAAATTGGAATATTACAAGAGCTTTGGCCCCAGGTGAAGAAGTTGCAGAAAACCCTGTGATTGCAAGCAGTGGAGACTCTGTGGCCAATATTTCCTTTAATCGTCTAGGTAGTTTTAGGGCCAACGTTAATATCTCTAGATCCGGACAGAATATACCCGGCGATTTTGCGAATTATACGATCAATGCGCCCATTAGAGTTGTTCCTTCCTCACAACCTTTTGAACTTTCAGGTGACATTATAGAACTTGAGGACGAAACCATTCAGGTATCTTATAACGGTGAGTTTGCCCCATTTGGTGGTCAAGAGGAGTTCTTTACCGTTATGGTAAATGGTGTAGGGTTCGATATCGCTTCGGTTTCCATCAATGCCAACGATGGCACCAAACTGGACATTAAACTGGTAGAACCTATATATAGACCAGATGTTATTACGGTTTCCTACTCCGGTGGTGCCATACAGTCAGCAGATACACGCGAAGCGCTACCCTTTACTGATGTACCCGTAACAATGAGCTCTATCAATTTGATACCTGCAGATATTTCAGGGCTTGAGAACGGGGGCGATAGCTGGAGTACCTATTGGAGCAATGCCGGGACTGTTTCTTACAGTACGGAACAGGCTTCGGAAGGAACGTATAGCTTGAAGTTGGAAATCGCCGCCGGTCAAAACAATGCGGAAGCCACAGCAATGTTCGCAAACCCCATCATTTTTGAGGAAGGAAAGACCTACATTATTTCCTATGACATGTATATTGAACCGGATGCCGTAGGATCTGGCGGAGGAGCTAGTACGGGACTCTTTCTTCTCCAAAATTGGGGCTTTCAATTCTGGAATAATTTTGCACATCCGCTAGGAGAATGGAAAACACATACGGTAGAGTACCAAAGTACCACTCCACTTTCCCAATTCTATTTAAGAATACTTCCTAATGCTGAAAAAACTACGGACATGACCGTCTATTATGATAATTTCTCCATAATCGTAAAAGAGGAAAGGCCTTAGTTGTTAGTTGGATTTGAGTTGAGGGGAGAATAGTTAATTCTCCCCTTTTTTTATCCCAGAAAACCTATCAATAAAACCAAATGAATATTAAAAAGAGACATTTTCCCATTCTTCTGCTAGGTGTATTAGGTTGTGGCAGCAGTACCACCATTGAAGAACGTTCCGTTACAGACCCTGAGCGACCTACTCCTATTCAAAATGAAGAAGTTGCACCACAAGAAGAAGAACAAAGCCAACAGGTAATTGAATATAAGGACTTACCCGTACCTGCAGATGCCGGCACAAATATGGTCTGGGAGTTTCAAGAGATTTCAGACAATTTTGAATACAAGGCGGAAGCCGAAAATAAGGGTGAAAAATTCCTGTCCAAATGGGATGATTTTTACCATAACAACTGGGCGGGTCCCGGCCTTACCGAATGGAAGCGTGGACATAGCTTGGTTGCCGATGGTCAATTGCAAATGTGGGCCAAAAGAAAACCTGGTTCCAATAAGATTAATATGGGTTGCATTACTTCCAAAACTAGGGTTCTTTACCCTGTGTATATTGAAGCAAGAGCCAAAGTAATGAATTCCACCCTAGCTTCGGACGTTTGGTTGCTCAGCCCCGATGACACCCAAGAAATTGATATTGTAGAGGCTTATGGTGCCAACTATTCGGAAAGTGCCCAAAAGGACCATTCCTACTTTTCCAAGAAAATACACATTAGCCATCATGTGTTTATACGAGATCCATTTCAAGATTACCAACCAAGAGATACAGGTTCTTGGTATTCCAACGGGACCGTATGGAACCAAGACTTCCACACCTATGGGGTCTATTGGAAAAATCCTTGGCATCTTGAATACTATATTGACGGCCAATTAGTTAGAACCGTATCCGGAAAAGACATCATCGACCCTTTGTTCTATACCAATGAAACCAATCCTGGAGATAGCTCTATGGACACCCGTACAGGACTAAGCAAAGAGATGGATATCATCATCAATACCGAAGATCAAACTTGGCGATCAACACCTGCTTCGGGATTACAATCGGATACCTATACGCCAACTGATAATGAGTTAAAAAATGTAGAAGACCACACTTTTAAGGTCGATTGGATTCGTATTTATAAGCCCGTACAAAAGTAATTTGACCCTACTGTATACATTCAATAATATCTAGTTAAAACATGACCGTTAAGCTTCCTATATATCTATTTTTCTTCCTATTGGTTATTCATCTTTCTGCACAAGAAAAACCCAATGTAATTGTTATTCTTGCGGACGATTTAGGTCTAGGGGATCTTTCCTACTATCGAAAACAACACAGTAACGATATTATTCTGGAAACCCCTTCTTTAGATTTTCTTGCGCAAAATGGAGTAGCCTTTACCAATGCACATGCACCGGCATCGCTCTGCGCTCCCAGCCGGTATGCGATAATGACGGGAAACCATTGCTACCGAAGTGATTACCCCTGGGGCGTTTGGGGTAGTTATCAAAAAACACCCATAAAAGAAGATCAGCTTACTTTAGGAAAACTGATGCAAAAAGCGGGCTACCAAACCGCTTTTTTAGGTAAATGGCACTTAGGCGGCGATTTTAAACGCAAAAGTAATCCTACTGAAATTTACCGAGGACCAAGAAACAGACCCCAATTGGATGTGGATATCACCAAAATTGTGGGCGGAGGACCCAATTTTCAGGGGTTTGATTATAGTCTAACTTTTATGGACGGCATACAGGATGTGCCGTATGCCGTATTTGAAAATTCCGAATATCTGCCATTAGCACCCAACTCCGAGATAACGTTTATCACACAAGAAAAGAAGGATCAATTGGGCGTAAAACTGGACAAGGATGAAGGCTTGGGCGATAGTAATTGGAATCCACATGATATGGGACCCTTGCTCATTCGCAAAGCACTGGACTATATTGAGGCACAAACAGCCAAAAAAAAGCCTTTCTTTATGTACTATTCTACCCTAGCAGTACATCTACCGCACACTCCTTCAGGAGCACTCAATGGTAAAAAGGTAGCCGGCACAACCCCATCTAAACATTTGGATATGGTTAAAGAATTGGATATACAGATAGAAATGCTACTTAACAAATTAAAAGACAAGCAGCTGTTAAAGAACACCCTGATTCTTCTTACTTCGGATAATGGTGGCCTACTCATAAAAAACACCTTGGCTTCTGGTCACCAACCAAGCGATATTTACCGTGGTGGTAAAAATCAGGCGTATGAAGGGGGCAATAGGGTACCGTTTATTGCATATTGGCCTGGAAAAATAACTCCAAAACTGGTTGAAACCCCAATATTGGGGTTGGATATCATGGGAACTTTGGCCGGACTTACAAAACAGCTATTGCCTCCAGATCAGGCATTGGATTCAGAAAATATACTGCCTATTTTAATAGATGGCAAAACATCCTTGAACGGTAGGACCCTACTTACCCAAGCCGGTACAGGAAAAGAGGTTATGATAACACAGGAAGGTTTAAAGTTAATTATTCAAGTGGACAAAAAGGACAAAACAAATGCAACGCGTTACCCTATTGCGTTATTCAATCTAAATGAAAATCCAACAGAAATAGAGGCTAAAAATCTGATAGAGGATTCTAAATACAAAGAAAAAGTAGCTTCCTTGTTTGAGTTGTACAACAAATTAAGAGATACAAAAATAGCCACTAGAAATTAAAATATCAGTTGCTTGGTATCTCGTAAACTTCAAAGAGAGAAAAAGATAGGGGCCACATCAGGAAAAGCCCCCAATAATCCGTTCATTCCAATCCTAAAGATCCCGCAGCAGACACAGACTAAGTATCCACCAAAGAACAGAATCATTTAATTGGTGAATTTTCCTTTTCCTACTAACAACTGTAACCTTCAATTATAACGCACTCATTTATTAATCAGTTCCCGGTACAACTTCACGGCTTTTTCCCTGAGGGTCATAAAAAACCACTTTAAGTATAGATTCATGAACAGGAATCCCATTTATGGATTGTGACAGATAGCCCGCACCCAAGTAATTTTCTTCAACAGAAACATTTCCGTTTCTATAATATATTTTGGCCCTTGTTTCATTGGACTGGAATTCAAGAATGGAGGAAGTTATAGGCTCCTCAAATCTTTTAAGTTGACCCGAATTAACGGAAGCTACCCACAAGATAGTCGAATCGTTTTTTCTAAGGTTCACCAAAGACCTGGCATCTTTTTCAACCTTAAATCCTGTAGTGTAATGGGGAATGGAGGTAAAACCGCCTTTTTGATCGGATTGTAATATCACTCCCTTTCCTGCATCGTACCATCCTGAAATAACCTCGGTAGGATAGTAATTTCCGACTCCAATAATATCAAGAAAACCGTCTTTATTGAAATCCCCTTTGTTCAATCCGTATAAAGGAGAAAACTGCGCCTCTTGTGGCAAAGGTTTGACCGAAAGATTTCCATCACCTAAATTTTCAATATAACTAGAGCTGATGTAATTAACCTCTAGCACTTTCATATCGGTGGTATCAAGAGCTTTCAATAGATCTTCTATTCCAGCTTCGGCATACTGATCATAGGTCGGAAAAATTCTTTTTACAGCCACAAGCTGTTTTGCCAATTCTCCCCTTGGGGCCAGCATAACTTCTTTATCATCTATATATCTGGTAATAATGGGGTCGATACTTGAATTTGAATCAAAGTCCTTGGAGTATACCCTCAGGGGCTGATTTTCACTTACTTTAAAAGCGGTGTTTTCCCCAAGGTTACCGGCGATATAGTCAATATCGCCATCCTGGTCAAAATCGCTACCAATGATGCTGTTCCAAAAACCTTTAAAACTGGATAACCCGTTTTTTTCGTCTTTTGTCAATCGTCCTTTTTCGTTCTTATAAATTGTAATGGGCATCCATTCTCCGGCAACCATCAAGTCTTGATCCCCATCATTGTCATAATCGCTCCACAGTGCCGTACTTACCATGCCCACCTTCTTCAAACCTTCAGCCTTCATATGGGTTACATCGGTAAAACTTCCGTTGTCGTTCTCTAACAAGTAGCTATTTGGCATATTAGGGAAATTACCCGGAACCATCATTCCCCCTACAAAAAGATCTAAATCTCCGTCAGCGTCGTAGTCCGCAGCCACGACACAAGATCCACTGGCTCTAATTTCCGGAAGGGCATCGGGTTTTTCTTCAAACTGGCCATCACCCTTATTGATATACAAACGGTCTTGGTAATGACCTTTTTCAAAATATTTCACGGAACTCCCGCCACTAACTACGTAAAGGTCAAGGTCTTTATCTCCATCGGCATCAAAAAACAAAGCTCCCAAATCCTCATATTTCTCTGAGCCTTTAATCTTTAAAGAATCAAAAGTTCCATTTTCATTTTGGAGAAAAATGGTACCCTTACTATTGCGCGCGCCACCTACATATATATCGGTTCTTGTATCACCATTTACATCTCCCGTTGCCAATCCAGGGCCGTTAAAATCGTATAGATGCATCAACAAGGGTTCTCCCCTAAAATCGCTATTATCGTTTTCAAGATGAAGAAAATCGAGTACTTCAGTATCCGTAATTTCGTTAAACGGAAGTTTGGTATTATTTTGGAAAATACCTTTTTCCAATCTTCCAGATTTCCTGTAATCAATTTGATATAGGGAATCTACTACCAGATTTTTCAATACTTCCCTTGCCCCATCAGGCCAAACAATCTTCAAGGAATCCACTTTTTGGTGGGCACCCACACCAAAGTGCACATCCATGGAAGAAGAAGACATATAGCCCTTCACCGGATGGTATTCTTGATACAGTTTTTCGTTGGAAGGTAGATAAGCAGTGAGTTTGGTACCAAAACCATTACTGTTTCCTTTTGGGCCTTTCAGACGTATTGTAACAAAGTGTTTTTCTTGATCTAAACCGGTATGATTCTTATATAAAAAGGCGGGAGCATTGATATTGTTTACCACCAAATCTAAATCTCCGTCATTATCAAAATCGGCATAGGCGGAACCATTTGACAAGGAGGGTTGTTTTAATCCCCAAGTAGTTGTGGCGTCATCAAATTGTAAGTCGCCCTTATTGGTAAACATGTAGTTCGGCAAAAAAATACTGTCAAGTTCTTTTAAGCGGTTGACTAGTTTTTCCTCCGAAAGCCCACCCCTTTTAAAAATACCAACCTGACTTGAATATTCCGTAAAATCGTGGTTGGTAATATCTCTTCTAAATCCGTTGGTAATATAAACATCCTTATGACCATCATTATCAAAATCCGCAATCAAGGGCGACCAACTCCAATCCGTTTGATGCAAACCGGAATATCTACCGATTTCACTAAAAGTTGGATTACCATCACGGTCTTTGCCCCTATTCAATTGCAACGTATTTCGAATGAACTGAGGAGAAAAACCTTCGCGCAAGGTCTGTTTAAAGTGCTCATGGTTCATATTGGCGGTCATGGTCTTTTGCCTTTTATTGATTTCAGGCAGCATATCCATCACCAACACATCAAGCATTGCATCGTTATTAATATCGGAGACGTCTACCCCCATTCCGTTTCTTGAGCTCTGCTCAAAGTATTCGGGTAGGCGGTTGGTAAAAGTGCCATCTTGATTGTTGATATACAAAAGGTCATTAGCCACAAAATCATTGGCCACATAAATATCGGGCCAACCATCTTCGTTCATGTCTGAAATGGCAAGTCCTAAACCATAACCTTCAATCAGTATTCCGGCCTTTTCGGAAACATTCTTAAAAACAGGACCCCCATTAGACCCAATTCCTAGATTTTCGTATAACTTATCTGTACTAGGTCCGGAGCCATCACTTTTGGTATAAAGTTTCTCTATTTCCTTTGGAGACTCATTGGCATGGGTCATTACATACAAATCGAGATCACCATCCAAATCATAATCAAAAAATGCTGCTTGGGTTGAATGACCTGAATCTGCAACACCATAATCTTCTGCTTTATCTTGAAAAGTAAAATTCCCTTGGTTAATGAAAAGCTTGTTTTTTCGTTGTTCAGCCTTAGCAAATCCACCCACACTGACATAAATATCTAGTAGACCGTCTTGATTCACATCTGCAACGGATACTCCGTTTGCCCAATAAGTCCCTCGAATACCCGCCCTTTCCGATACATCTTCAAACTTGAAATTACCTTTATTTCTATAAATTTTGGATTCGACGGTATTTCCGGCAAAAAAAATGTCCGTCAAACCATCGTTATCAAAGTCACCTACTCCTACCCCTGCACCAATATAAATGTAGGGGAAACTGAAGTAATGCAGCTCATTGGTCTCATTAATAGAATTGGTAAACGTTATTCCTGATTCCTGAACGGAAATCAGCTGCATTTTTTTCACTTCTTCTTTACAGGAAATAAAAATAAGGATGCTTAAAAGAACTACTACTTTTTTCAAGTTGGCGGGGTTAAAGAATACAATTTAAACAAAAAGGAACCATCATTAAATGGTTCCTTTTGAAAAATCCATTTAATTGGATTAATAACCGGGGTTTTGTTTAAATACCGGGTTGGCATCAATTTCATTCTGGGGTATTGCAATATACTCCCTACCGGGTTTGTATGAACTAGTACCTGCACTTTCCGATTTCAGCTCGGGTTTGTTAACGATGTACTCTTCCACCTTGCCCCATCGTAGAATATCAAAATACCTAGTTCTTTCCAAAGACAATTCTTTCACCCTTTCATCTTCGATGTCTTGCATGGTAATACTTGTCAATGCAGGCATATCCGCCCTTGCCCTTACCTGATTGATGGCATCTAGGGCATCGGCCGTAGAACCATTGAGCATAAATTCTGCCTCGGCATACATTAGTAGTATATCTGCATAACGCAGGAGTCTTAAGTTATTGCCGGATTGGTGCCATCCGTTGTCTTGGGAACCCGTTTTATCATCAAATTTAATATCGAGCCATTTATTGCCCCAAACCAAATCTGAATCCCCATAAACTTCTTCGTAAGTTTTGTTACCGTAAGTTTGAGAAACCAAGGTATCTCCCTGATAAATAGTGGTTTCATCTGTATTAAAGAATAAGGTAGTGTAGGTCCTCGGATCAATTTCGCCATTCACGGTACGCTCGTCCAAGAAAAGGTCCAGCACCCAATCATTGATTCTCATACCGTCTTGGCCCGTAAACCCTCTTGGAGCAATATCCGGATGAAAGGCTGCACCTTTTCCTACACCAGGAGCATCACCACCCCAACCGGTATTTCCGTCGTTGACCAATTGAACTTCAAACAAGGATTCTTTGTTGTTCTCTGCCGCTTCCGTAAAGTTATCGGCATAGTTTGCCATCAACTCATAACTACCGTCCATAATTTTAGCAAATTCTGCTTTTGCCTCGGCATATTTGTTTTGATAAAGGTAAACTTTACCCAAAAAACCTGTCGCCGCACCGGAAGTAATACGTCCGGTCATCGCAGACGGCCAAGCATCGGGAGCCAAATTTTGGGCCTCTTTTAGGTCACTTTCTATTTGCGCCCATACCTCGGCAGGATCTGCTTGAGGTACTTCCTTGGGATTCTCAATATCGGTAATCGGCTCGGTAATCAACGGTACGTTCAACCAACCGTTTACCAAATTAAAATAGTTGTAAGCCCTAATGAAATAGGCTTCCCCCAAAATGTTTTGCTTTTTGGTTTCATCCATTTCAATATCAGGAACGTTGGCCAATACTTCGTTTGCACGTGTTACCCCTTGAAACATGGCGCTCCAGACCCAAAAGGCCCCGTTACTCTGTGGGATTCCGTTAAACGAACCCGCTGCCGTTCTTTCAGAAGTTGCAAAGGCATTTACAACATCATCTCTATAATCCGATAAGAAAATTTCAAATCGCGTATAGTACCAAATGTGCGTAAACGGACTGTAGGCTCCGATGATGCCCTTTTCAGCATCATCTTCAGTTTTCCAAAATGATTGTGGCGTAACGGCATTTGGATTTTCTTGTTCCAAGATGTCTTTTCGACAGCTGTAAGTAACCACCAGCAAAACAACTAGTGTTACCAATAAACTTTTTGATATTTTAATTTTTCTCATTTCTTTCTGTGTTTGCCATTAAAATGAAACCTGTACCCCTAATTGAATGGTTCTTGCAGTTGGGTAAGCGCTTTCGTCAACCCCTGAACTGAAGATTCTTCTGGACGATCTTGTATTTCTACCTACCTCAGGATAATAACCCGTGTAATCCGTAATCGTGAACAAATTGGTAGCTGATCCGTAAATTCTAAGTTTGGTCATCTTCATATGTTCAGAAATCCTGGAGGGTACGGTATAGCCCAATTGCATATTTCTCAATCTGAAGTAAGCCCCATTTTCAAGATAAAAATCAGATGGTCTTCTATTGAATCCAGGGTCGGTCTGTGTATTTCTTGGAATATTGGTATTGGTATTGGAGGGCGTCCAAGCATTTAATGCATTGGTCAAGTATGGGCCTTCCGTATCAAAATAACCTCGATAAATATTGGCATTCAAAATTTTGTTGCCTGAAACTCCGTTGAAGAAGAGGCTCAAATCAAAATCTTTGTAATTGGCTGAAATGTTGAAACCATATTCAAAATTAGGGGCTGGGTTGCCCAAAAACGTTTGGTCATTTTCATCTATTACCCCATCTGGACCGGAACCATCCGGCCCCCCAATATCCTTAAATCTCAAATCTCCCGCTTGCGGATTATTGTTATCGTTCGCTGCTGTAGCCTCTGCGTCGGTTTGATAAATTCCATCGACCACATAACCATAAAAAGCCGATACAGGCTGACCAACATCCGTTTTGGTTCCTCTTAGCCCATTGGAAGTAAATTGCCCCTCGATGATGGGCGTTGCATCTCCCAGTGCCGTTACTTCATTGTTTAAAGTAGTGAAGTTACCACTGATACTAAATGAGAAATCTTCACTTAAAGTTTCTGAGTAGTTGGCCAAAAACTCAAAACCTTTATTTTCGATACTTGCTGTGTTAAAAGGCACCCGGTTTCCAAAGCCCGTATATAACGGCAGACCCAATTCAACCAAAACATCTTCTGATTTCTTGATAAAGTAATCCATGGTAATGCTCAGTTTTTGATCAAGAGCCCTAAACTCAAGACCTATATCGGTAGTTTTACTGGTTTCCCAAGTAATTTCATCATTGATACCCTTAGTAATCGAATAACCAGTAGCTCTTTCTTGGCTATCGCCTATGGGATATTCACTATTTAGGTTTAATTCTGGGCTCAAGGAGTAAATTGGAACGTTATCCGATCCAACCTCACCATAACTCGCCCTAATTTTTATATCTGTGATAGCCGTAAAGTCTTCCATAAAACTTTCGTTTCCGAGGTTCCAACCCAGCGCAAACGATGGAAATGTCCCCCAACGCAAATCATTTTTAAACAAGGAAGATCCATCTCTACGAATTGTAGCGGTCAATAGATACCTACTATCAAAACCATAGCTCAGTCTACCAAAATAGGATTGTATGGTTTTGGTCAAATCTTGAGAAGGAAAGTTAACCCTATCTTCAGCCGCTGATGCCACTCGAACATCGTTGGAAGGAAACTTTCTTGCCAAAGCCCCTAAAGATCGTGTATTTGAAACTTGATCTGTATAACCGGCAACAAAGTTGATATTGTGCATGTTAAGCTCTTTACTATAGGTCAATGTATGTTCAATAAGGGTAGAAAGAAAATTAGTATTGGTTTCCGCCAGCTCAGCAAATTGGTTGTTACCAAAGGTTGCCGTATTGAAGACATAGGTAGGAGTGAATCTATAATTATTGTCCGCGTAATTATCAAGACCTAAGTTCAATTTATAAGTAAGTCCGTCAAATATTTCAAAAGAACCTGCAATATTACCAAGAACCGTATTTCTGGTAACGGTACGGTCTTCTACTGTGGCTAGACCTAAAGAGTTACTGACATTTCCTACTCCATAAAAGGCTCCTACAGCAACATCCAAAGGTTGATCGGTAGCACTAAAATTGCCTTCGTCATCGTAAATGGAAATCGTCGGAATCAAATCACGCTCTCTATTGAAATAGGGATTGGGATTGTCAACAGAACGGGTTAGACCAATAGTACTTTCCAAACGAAACCTACCCTTGGTAAGCGTTGCGTTCACACGAGCGGTGGTACGTTCATAACCTGATTGTTTTACAATACCTTCTTGATCATAATGGTTCAATGACAAGCTATAAGTGCTATTTTGGGTTCCTCCGTAAATTCTGGCGTTGGCATTCATAACGCCTGCCGTACGCAAAGATTCTCTTTGGATATCGCTATCTATATTCGGGTTGAATTCTGTGTCATTGGCAGGAAATCTAGGATTGCCATCATTATCACGAGCCCTATTGACAATGGTGGCATAATCTTGAGCATTGGCCCAATCGATATTTTTAACTGTAGATTGTAAGCCATAGCTGTAATCCAAATCTACTTTAATATCGCCACCTCTGGTCCCTTTTTTGGTAGTAACAATAATAACACCGTTGGCTGCCCTAGAACCATATATAGCACTTGCAGAAGCGTCTTTTAATACCGAAATAGATTCTATGTCGCCCGGGTTTAAGGTAGTCATATCTCCCGTAAGCATACCATCTATAACATATAAAGGTCCCGCGTCTGACAACGTACTTGACCCGCGAATGGTTACTAAGGCATTGGCCCCAGGTGAACCACCATTAGCCTCTACCCGTACTCCTGCCGTACGACCTTGAATGGCCTGTGCGGCATCGTTATAGGTAAACTTGTTGATTTCTTCACTATCAACAGTACTTACAGCGCCAGTTAAATCAGATTTTTTCTGTGTACCATAACCGATTACCACAACTTCTTCTAATTGACTTGCGTCTTCCGATAGCGTTACGTTTAAGGTCGACTGACTATTTACAGCCACTTCAGATTTCGTAAAACCGATGTAACTGAAAACCAGAACAGCATCGCTTTCAGCATCAATGGTATAATTCCCATCAAAGTCGGTTTGAGTACCTGTGGTTGTTCCCTTGATGAGCACATTGGCTCCGGCCAAGGGCATTCCCTGCTCATCCGATACCGTTCCGTTTATGGTCAATTCTTGGGAAAAGCCAAAGGAAAGGCCCATGAACCAAAGAATTAGGAACTTGTAGCAATGGGGCCACCATTTGCTAGCATTCGTTTTGTTTCCTTTCATAAGTGTTAAAGTTTAATTGAGTTGAATAACTTGGTTAGAGTCATCCAAAATTGATTTTTAATCCCTAAGTATCATGCTACAAATGGTTAGATGGATAGAACAAATGGTCAAGTCCTATTTTTGCATGATTTTAAGTAGTTTAGAGAAACACCCAGTTCAAAAAACACAGTATTTAGCTAAAAAATTACCCTCATAATCACCTACCATTACTGCCTAAAAACAAAAAAGCAGTAGCGCTACCAAAAAGGAAGAACTACTGCCTAACTAAAACTAGATTACTCTTAATCTTTATGGGCATCTTCATTGCCCCCTATATCATTCTCGGTGTACCCTTCTAAAGTGATCTTAAAAGCATGTGCATATTCGGTTGGGAGGTTTTTTGGTTTTTTAATCACCAAGCCTTCGGCATTGCGTTCCCATCGTATTTCTTCGTTACTCCCCAATAATTCAACTTTTAAAATAGCTGAATTTAAAGCTCCAATATCAGTAGAAAGGGTTTTCATAACAATATCGTGCGTAGGTGTATCCAAAACAAGGGCATAAAACTCTTTATCGCTTTTCTTGGTGTAACGGATATCGTCCTGTTTATATTCAATGGTTAGTTTCTCTTCTACTTTGTGCCCACCTTCCGGCAAACGCGTAGGTCCCTCACCAAAAACCGTCCACGGTCTTGTGCCATAAATAGCATCTCCGTTAACTTTTAACCAGCTGCCCATGTTTTTAAGCAAGTCTTTCATTTCTTGTGGGATACTACCATCTGGATTTGGTGGTACATTGAGTAACATCAGTCCATTTTTAGCCACGATATCCACTAAAATATCTATCAATTCATTGGGAGTTTTAAACTGGGCTCCAGGTCTGTAAAACCAAGCTCCAGGAGACGTATCCGTTAACCAAGCATTGGCTTTGGGTTGGTTTGGTCTACCACGCTCATAATCCTTAATAGCCACATCTTCATTAAATGTAGATTCCTTATAACAGACTGCTACATCCTTGCCCCATTCCAAACCTTTGTTATAGTAGTAAGCCAAAAATTTAAGTCGGTCTTCTTCAGGAAGATTTTCTAACCACCAGTCAAACCAAATAATATCCGGTTGGTACACATCTATGTACTCCTTTAATACTGCCCACCATTGCTTTAGGAAATCTGCATCTACCATTTCCGAGTCTATACCATGAGGATTGGTATACAAATCGTAATCTTTTGGGTCGATATTACCATGGGCATGCGCAGGTGCAAAATACTTCCATGTAAATGCGTGATGAAAGGAACCTATAAAGCGCATTCCCTTGTCCGATAGTGCTTTTTTTAATTCAGCAGAAGGGTCAATACCACCGTAGTTCATTGAATTCCAACGGGTAGCTTTGCTCTCCCACATGGCAAAATTATCATGGTGCATAGCGACGGGTCCGGCAAATTTGGCCCCAGATTCCTTAAACAGTTGTGCCCATTCTTCAGCATTAAAAGCAGTAGGCGAAAAGTTTTCTATGATTTCTATGTATCCTTTTTTATGAGGTTTACCATATTTCTTTTTATGGTGCACGTAGTTGTTACTCGGTTTTCCGCTTTTCGTTTTCACCACCTTGCCATCTTCATACATCAATTTTCCGTGCCACCCCCCATAATGTTTATTGGGGTCTGCACCTTCAAAAGCGCCAGATACTGGTCCCCAGTGTGCATAGATGCCAAGTTTGGCATCTAAAAACCATTCTGGTATAGGGTTTACTTCAGCTACGGACTCCCAGGTAGGCTCATAAGATTTGTCCTGTGCGTTAAGCGTAAAGTTTGTGGCTAGGCTGACCCCTAAACCTCCAAGGCCAATTAATCTTGTAATGTAATTCATATATGTTGTCGTATGGTATGTGTTGTAAGGTGTACAATCTGTACAGTACAAGAATAGGCCTGTTTGTGCGGATTACTTAATACAAATGATTTATTTAAAGGGATAAATGATCAATACTTATTTCTTAATACCCATTTGGATTAGATGATGTTACCCATCAACCAATTGGTATAGAAAATTCACTTTGGAGATCATGAATTGCGAACCAATTATGACTAAAGATTAGATACAAGTGGATAAATTTCGAATAATTAAATGTTTTAAACTAAAAATTGATATATTTACAAAACCATACTAGACCATACTAGATTATGTTTTGGTCACTCGACTAATCAAAAAACCTTATGAAAAAATTACTCGCACTTTACCTTGTTCTAATCTGTTCATTTACCGCATTTGCGCAAGATGTCCTCGTAGAAGCAGAAAGCTTTGATAACCCAGGTGGGTGGCTTATTGACCCTCAGTTCGTCGAACAAATGGGCTCCCCTTATCTCAATGCCCATGGCATGGGCAAGCCGGTGAAAAATGCCAGTACCGAAGTTAGTTTTGATAAATCGGGCAGTTACCATATTTGGGTACGTACCATGAATTGGGTCCCGGGCGATTGGGACGCTCCCGGCAGGTTCCAGTTAAAAATCAATGAAACCAAACTTGATTCCATTTTAGGTACTCGTTCTGGTTGGGGTTGGCAATATGCTGGCGAAGCCAAAATCAAGAAAAATCAAAAAACCAAAGTAGAATTGGTTGATTTAACGGGCTTCAACGCCCGCTGTGACGCCCTTTATTTTTCCCAAAACAAAGACACTCCCCCTTCATCACCTACTAAACTGAGTGCTTGGCGGCAAAAAGTAAAAGCGGAGCCAAACGCACCAAAAGCCACACAATCTTATGATCTGGTTGTTGTTGGCGGAGGTTTGGCAGGATGTGCCGCCGCCATTTCAGGTGCCGAGCAGGGCATGAAAGTGGCTCTTATTCATGATCGCCCGGTTTTGGGTGGAAATGCTAGCGAAGAAATACGCGTACACACTTTGGGAATTTATGGCAATTTTGAAAGAATTTTAAAGAAAATTGATACCGAACACTACCCTAACGGATCTGCAGACGCCAAATTGGATCAAAAAAAGAGGGATGAAAATGTAAAGAGTTATGAAAATATTGACCTTTATCTGAACTG
The DNA here is from genome assembly GCF_014349235.1 of Cytophaga sp. FL35. GTDB lineage: Bacteria > Bacteroidota > Bacteroidia > Flavobacteriales > Flavobacteriaceae > Euzebyella. The sequence goes on from NZ_JACSOH010000001.1 coordinate 263,816, forward strand.
GAGGGCGTATGATGCTGTAGCTGAGAACAATGAAATAAAATATGTAGATGCCCGACAAACTTCCACGGGAGAAAGAAAACGCTTTGATGCCCCCTATTTTGTTGATTCTACCGGTGATGGTTGGATCGGTTTTTGGGCCGGAGCCGAATTTTCATACGGTAGGGAAAGTGTAGATACGTATGGAGAACATTGGGAAGAACATGGAGAGTTATGGAGCCCCAAAGAAGCAGACAATGCCGTTATGGGCTCTTCGGTATTATGGGGCTCCAAAGATACCGATTCCCCACAAAGTTTTCCCGATGTGCCTTGGGCCATGCCCGTGGCTAAAGAACATACAGAAATTAACGGCGAGTGGCAATGGGAATTTACGCGAAACGACCTCAGCCAGATTGATGATGCCGAAGAAATACGCGATCATATGCTACGGGCCATTTATGGTTCGTTTTCCAATGCAAAAAAAGACCCTGCCAACAAGAATAGAAAACTTGAGTGGGTTTCATATTTAGTTGGAAAACGCGAATCTAGGAGATTGGTAGGCGACCATGTTTTCACCTTCAACGATGCTAAAGAAGGTAGGGAATTTCCTGATGGCGTGGTCATTGAAAAAAGAGCGGTGGACGTGCATTACCAAACCATTCTAGAAGACGAGAATAATCCCGATTTTATCTCGGAGGCCCTCTTTTATCGAGCTCCCCAGTATTACATACCGTACAGAAGCCTGTACTCCAAAAACATCAAAAACCTATTTATGGCGGGACGAAATTTCAGCTGTTCCCACGCCGGACTTGGCGGGCCGCGAGTAATGCTTACCACAGGGCAAATGGGGGCTGCCGTAGGGCATGCCGCTGCCCTTTGTAAAAAATACGATGTTATGCCCCGTGACATCTATACCGGATACTTGCAAGAATACCTGGACCTTATCGAAGAGCAGAAATACGAAAAGATTCCTCAATCGAAAAAATGAGAACGTTTCTGATTGTTTTTTTGATAGGAATTACCCAAAGTTGGGGGCAATTCGGATCGGTCGTATCCTATCCTAATGGGGCCGGTACTTCTACCCTGAACAAGTCCCCAGAATTTTATTTGCTGGATTGGCAGAAAGGAACCAATTTATCCGCAAAGGAAACTACTATGCAAATTATGGTGGATTCCCTGGGCGCACAAAAAGTGAATTTGTTTGTGGATCATAAAAACCGCCCCATCCTCTACAATAGTCATATCATAACCCCTGTATGTGCCGATGGTGATTGTAAGTTGATGCATATTACCTTTTACTGGACACTTTTAGGAGACTATGCCGGCTTTGACCGCTCTGTTAAAGAGCCCTTGACAAAACACGACCATGACGAATTTGTTTACGCTGACTATTGGAAGCTTCATGAACTCTTAAAAGACCATAATTCTATATTAAAAAGAAGAGCCATCGATGAATTGGTAGAAAAACCGAAACCTTCGGAAATGGAGGGTGTAGACGCCCTATCCGGGGCAACCGTGAAAGAGGTAAAAGAATCGGTGGTTGGTGGGGCACTTTATTCCTGTTATGTAGCTTGGCATTTGGTACACGGGCCCATAAAAGAAGCTATTAAAGAATACAGTAGCAAGCTACAAGATAATGACATGTTGCTAGGAATGCTTGAGAGTAATCATACCAACTATCAAATGCATGCATTGACCAATTTAAATAAAGAGGACTACAAAAAACATTTAGAGCGTATAGCCGAATTATTCAAAACGGGCATCCCTTTGGTACGTTCGTTTATAATAAAGAATATGTCCGATTTCTTTAAAGAAAGCCCTGAAGAAATGCGTCCCTTCTGGGAAGCACTTCCGGAAATCGACATCAATTCTAGAAGCCTTTTACTTCAACATTTAGAAAACATTCCAGAGAACAACTTACATCAACTCACATCAAATTTAGGAGTCTTGACCAAAAACCAATTGCGACTGGTCCTGGATTACTTAGAGGAAAAAGAACACCTATCTGATGTTATAAAAATAAATTTAGGCCAATTTGCAGGTTCGAGCAAAGAGAAGCATGCTTATTTAGTTTCTCAGTATCTTGATGAGAATGAATAATCGCAAACTTTACCTTTCTTAAGTCTAAGGAACTTAATTTACAAAATGTAAAACATCTTAAAACGAATTCCTTAAAATCAATTGGCTCTCGTTGCCCTTTTTCTCACGCTTGCCCTCTAAAATCATGGTAGCAGCCTCTTTTCCCATTTTTTTAAAATCGGTACTGATAACGGAGATACCACCATCCAACACCTCCTTGGTACTGGTGTCGTTATAACTAATTAGACCTATTTCATTACCAAGCTTCCAACCCAATTTACGGGCCATTTTTATGATCTCGACCATTTCGCGGTCGTAGGCATCAATGGTTACATAGAGGGCACCCCTACTCAAATGTTCCGGCTTAAAATTCGGGTGCACCTCAAAATCAAAAGATTGCTCTTCACAAAACCGCTCGAACCCTCTTTGAACAAAATCTCCGTGAGGCGCGTTGGTAGGATTGAACAAAAGCAACTTCCGATACTTTTTTACTCTATTGAGATGCGCTGTAAGCAGTTGATGAATATCATTTTCAAAATCTTGAAAAACCATCCCGCTCTCCGCGTCCAAATGAGGCTCGTATTTATCCAGGACAATCAGCTTTTCTGCTGGAATTTTTTTTAACACTTTCTCGACCGACTTGCTATCCTTGATATAGGTAGTAATAACAAAATGCGTGAAATTCTTTAAATTATCGAGTATCAAGGGAGCAAAAACCTCAATATTCTGATGATGAAAATACAATCGTACCTTCACCCTATCGCCCAAATTGGAAATAAGCGAATTATAGAGATCTTCTTTGAAAGGCGTAAACTTATCTAACAAAAAAAACACCTTGTATTCGGTCTCTATCGCAAGGTCGTTTACAAAATACCCAACTTTATCAACCGCTCTAACAATACCCTTTTCACTCAAATAATTAAGAGCCTTAAATACCGTTTCACGACTAAAATTGAAGTGAGCCGATAATTTATTCACCGATGGCAGACGTTGGCCTAACACCAATTGTTTTTGCTCTATTTGTTGAATGATACTATCGGCCAGTAATAAATATTTTGGCTTTTTTGAATAATGTTCTATGTTAAGTTTTACCATGAAAATGCTGGTCTAGCCGATTTCTAATCTTTCAAATTGGCCCAATATATTAAACTTCCCTAAATAAATGAATCGCTTAGTGTCACTAGCAGCAACACTAAGAAAAGGCTTTTAAAGTCCAAATACAAGTTAGAAGCAAAACTACTCGAAATTATAGCATCCTTACAAAAACCAACAATAAAAAATAAACAATCAACAAATACATTGCCTATTAATTAAATATTTAACAATAAAAGTTTTGGATAATTTAGATTAATGTCATTCATTTGTAAAACAGACTAGACCAGACTAGACTTTCGTAGTTTGATTTTCTAGCAACTCACGAATAACAACCAAAACTACTTTTATGAAAAATGCAATCTTGTTCCTGCTGTTTTCCGTTTTCGCTTTGGGCGAAGTAACGGCTCAGCTTACTGTTACGGGTACAGTAAGTGATCAAGCAGGTGTTCCGATACCCGGAGTAAACATTATCGAAAAAGGCACTACCAATGGAGTAGTCGCCGATTTTGACGGTAACTATGCCATCGAAGTCGAAAATGGCGCAACGCTTATCTTCAGCTCTATCGGCTACGGTACCATAGAACAAGCCGTGAACGGACAATCACAAATGAGCGTGACAATGACCGAAGAAGCTTCACTACTAGATGAAGTGGTCGTGGTAGGCTATGGTACCCAGAAAGCGGTCAACCTGACCGGCTCTGTAGAAACAGTAAAGGCGGAAGAAATTACAAAACAGCCCGTAGCCCAAGCATCGCAAGCATTAGCCGGCCTTGTTCCCGGCTTAACGGCTACCCAGTCAAGTGGCCAACCTGGTTCCGATGGTGCCGCTATTAGAATTCGCGGGGTGGGAACCCTAGGAAATGGGGCAAAAAATAACCCATTGATCTTGGTAGATGGTATCCCCGATGATATTAATGGATTAGACCCTAGCGATATTGAGTCAATCTCGGTGCTTAAAGATGCTTCTGCTTCCGCCATCTACGGCTCAAGGGCAGCCAATGGGGTTATTCTTATTACCACAAAAAGAGGTAGAGAAGGTAAAATTACCACAACTTACAACACCTATCTGGGTATTCAAAGTGTTGCCCAGAATTTGAAATTTATGGATGCCCTTGGCTATATGGAAGCTTTCAACTCCGCTGAACCCGGGGCCTTTTCCGAAGATATTCTTAGCCAATATCGTGTAGGTACCGGTGTCGGCACCGAAAAGTTGCCCGATACTGATTGGGTAGACCTCTTATTTAGTTCTGCCGCTCCGCAACAATACCACAGCCTTTCGGTTCGTGGAGGTTCAGAAAAACTGAAAGTGGCCAGTTCTATTTCTTTTACAGACCAAGAGGGTAACGTAGCCAACTTTAACTTCAAAAGGTATAACGGCCGTTTCAATTTAGACTATGCCCTAAGTAAGAAGTTGGATTTGGCTTTTGACCTTAACTTTCGAAGAGAGGTAAAAAGCCAACCGGCGCGACTCAACAACTTAACCCGGTCGGCCTACCGTCTTCAACCACTGTTCATCGCCTTTAATGACGATGGAACGTATGGTTCCGGGTTTGGGGGAAGCAACCCTATAGCCTTGGCAAACTCAACGGCCGAAGATGAAACGGTATCTAACTATTTTAGGGCTTTGGCAAAGGTAACTTATCGTCCTTTTAACAATTTTTCCATTTCAGCCACCTATGCTCCCCAATTTTTTGATAGGGACAGAGATGACTTTAGAGCGGGTTACACGTATTATGAGGGCTCTGGCGGACCAGCCATCACTACCGTTGGTGGTGGGGTTAGCGAGAGTTCCCTTTTTAAGGAGACCTTTACCACTTTTCAAGATAACTTCAACGCCGTGGCCAACTGGGGCAAAGAATTCGGCGACCATAATGTTTCTCTTTTAGGGGGATACGAATTTCTAAAATTCACCAGCGAAATCTGGTCTGCTAGCAGAAGGGGCTTTGTTCTCGATGAATTTCGAGGATTGGATAATGGCCTACCGGATACACAGCTGAATAGTGGTAATTCTACCTTAAACGGATTAGAGTCCGTTTTCGGTCGCTTCAATTACTCTTATAAAGACAAATACCTATTAGAGGCCAACGTTAGAAGAGATGCATCTTCAAGATTTGCAAAAGGTTTTCGTTCAGCAACTTTTCCTTCCTTCTCGTTAGGTTGGGTCGTTTCAGAAGAAAAGTTCTTGCAAGACAGTGAAACGCTCAACTTCCTAAAGTTTCGAGCTTCATGGGGTCAATTGGGTAATCAATTTATCTACTCTAGCAATCAAACCGATAACAACGGCGATGTAATCCAAGGATCCGACGGTTCTGCCGTGGCACGAGAAGTCAATTTTCCCTATACCTCATTGTTCGGCTTAGGTAATGCCAACGCAGTTTTGGGCGGTTCCCCTGTGGTTGGAGGTGCCCAAACTGTACTTGCCAACTCCCAATTACGATGGGAAACAGGCGAAACACAAAACATCGGTTTTGATGCCAAGTTGTTCAATAGCAAACTTTCAATAACTGGTGAATATTATGTGCGTAAAACCAAGGATATTCTTCTGGGTGTAACCATTCCTACATCCGTGGGTCTTGGAGCGCCCGTACAAAATGCTGGGGAAGTCTGGAATACGGGTTACGATATTTCAATAGGATGGAACGATTTGATCGGTGAAGATTTCAGGTACGGATTTAATTTTAACTATTCAGCGTTCGACAACGAAATAAAAGATTTGGGCGGTCTGGATCAGCTGCCTCCTGGAAATACCATCAACCGTGTCGGTGAGGAGATTGGAGCAATTTACGGACTAAAGGTCGAAGGGCTTTACCAGGAAAGTGATTTCGATACTGATGGTAATCTCAATGCTTCCTTACCTACACCAGGTTTTGGTGCCATACAGGCCGGTGATATCAAATATGCCGATCTTTCAGGTCCTGATGGTGTTCCTGATGGAGCCATTACAAATGACGACCGCACTATTATCGGAAGTAATATTACAGACCGTAACTGGGGTCTTGAATTATTTTCAGAGTACAAGGGCTTAGACCTTTCCGTTTCCTTGCTGGGTGCCGGAGGTCGCGATGTGGTTCTTGAAGGTGATGCCGGATGGGCATTCTTCAACGCCGGTAAGATACAAGAATGGCAAGGTGACTATTGGACGCCTGAAAACACCGATGCCACCTACCCAAGGTTGACGCCTGGCTCATCCCATCCCAATTGGCGCGTGAACGAAACTTGGATGCACGATGCCTCATACGTTCGACTGCGAAACGTTACCCTTGGTTATAAAATTCCCAGGGACCTGACCGATAGATTCAGAATTACGAATGCTAGAATCTATGTCTCAGGTCAAAACTTGGCCACATGGGACAATATGCCCGAAGGTATCGACCCACTAACCCCTCAATTCTCACAGGGTGCTTTTTATCCCGTTACCAAAGTGTTCACCATGGGGCTTAACGTAACATTCTAACCGCAAAATCTCAACACGATGAAAAATATAAAATATATAATATGGAGTTTGGGCCTGCTAATTTTTGCGGCCTGTGAAGACAATGTGCTTAATCTAGAAGACCCAGGCAGCCCTACAGATGCTACTTTCTTTAGAACCGAAGCACAATTGGAAGTAGCCCTTACCGGTATTTACGAACAACTGAATTATGTAAATGCTGTACCTTTTCCGCAGTTACTCGATCATACCACCGACTATGCTTTTAATAGGGGTAATGTGGGTGGTACCATCGCGGCTACCACAGGTGGTTTGACTTCTACTGAAGGAATCGTCAATGGCTTTTGGAACAACTTTTATACCGGTGTGCAAAGGGCCAATAACCTTTTGACCAATATGGAAAAGGCTTTAGATGATACAGACCCCAATCGTTTTCAACAGATAAGGGCCGAAGCGCTTTTTCTGCGTGCCCTTTTCTATAGCTACCTTACCGAACTTTACGGTGATGTGCCTTTTAGAACCGAGGTTACCTCTTTAGAAGAACTTGAAGTTATTGCAAGAACCCCAAAATCTGAAATTGTTGCTAGCATCATTACGGACTTAAAAGAAGCAGCTGCCATTTTGCCCCCTACACAGGCTGCAACAGATAGAGGTAGGGCATCTGCCAATGCCGCTAATGCCTTGATTTCTAGAATCGCCCTGTACAACGAAGATTTCGCTCTAGCCGAAAGTGCCGCTCTCAAAGTTATGAACTCTGCCGATGGTCCGAGTTTATACCCAAACTACGAAGAGCTTTTTACCGATGCCGGTGTTGGTTCATCAGAAGTACTCTTGGATCTGTCGTACATAAACGGAACCAAAACCCATGGACTTTCGCAAAGACAAGGCAGTAGATTCGGAGGTTGGTGCCAATTGGTTCCCTCACAACAAACGGTTGACAGTTATGAAACCGTAAACGGATTACCTATTGATGAAGATCCCGAGTATGACCCTGCCAATCCTTTTGAAAATCGAGACCCAAGACTTGCTGCTACCATTGCGCTCCCAAACAGCGTGTGGACAGGCCATATCATTCAACAGCACAGCGATAGTATCGCTACTTGGCGAATTGAAGACGGGGTAAAAGTTGAAAGGGTTTTCAACCCCAATGCTGCCAACCCTGCCGGTAGAACTATCGTAGATCCCTATGATGGTACAGAATATGTAACCGGAGGTTCCAATCGGTTTACCGCTTTTAGTGGTTACTTCTGGAAAAAATTCTCTGATGCTCCCAGACTTTTGGGTTCATTGAACGGAGGACCTAGTCCGCTTCAATCGGAGCAAACCATTTATTTGATACGCTATGCCGAAGTTTTAATGAACTACGCAGAAGCAAAAATTGAAGCAGGTAGCATTGATGGTAGTGTACTAACAGCCATTAACACAGTTCGCGAACGCGCTTATAACAATAGTGGATTTGACTACCCTGCCGTTACCACTACCGATCAAGCAGAATTAAGAAAAATTATACGTAGGGAACGTAAAGCAGAGTTTGCCGATGAAGGCCTGCGTCTTTTTGATATCAAGAGATGGCAAATCGCCGAAAAGGTCTTGAATACCACCTTACTTGGAGGGCCTGCCAACGGGTTCAGTAAAATTGGCGATATGAATTTTGTACCCAGTATCGATGCCGATGGCCATATCGATTATACCGGGGCTCCTACACAACCAAGGGTAGAGCTGGGCAATCTTGACTATCGTGAACTTGAGAAAAGAGTATTTGATCCGGTAAAGCATTACTTATGGCCTATACCACAGGCAGAAATTGATGCTACCGACAATTTGGTAACACAAAATCCGGGATACTAAAAGAAGTTGAGTTAGTTTTAGTTAGTTTCAAATGGGGAATTCTTGATAACGGTTCCCCATTTATTTCTTAATTCAACAAAGCAGTCAATTATTTCTATGGGTTCGATAGATATTACAGTAATTCTACTCTTTACATTGTTAGTCTTTCTTTGTGGAATGAGTTTCTCAAAGTCAGGGAAGAACATGAAGTCTTTTTTCGCCGCAGGAGGTTCCCTTCCCTGGTGGATGAGCGGACTGTCGCTGTTCATGAGTTTCTTTTCTGCAGGCACGTTCGTTGTTTGGGGATCCATTGCCTATTCTAGCGGTTGGGTGGCCATTACCATTCAAAGTACGATGTGTTTGGCGGGTGTCATCATCGGTTTCTTTATCGCCCCTAAATGGCAAAGAACAAAAGCCTTGACGGCAGCAGAATACATTACCGATCGCCTCGGCTACAAGACCCAAAAAACATATACGTATTTATTCTTGTCTATGTCGCTTTTTACAACAGGTGCATTTTTATATCCAGTGGCTAAAATTGTAGAGGTTTCCACGGGCTTTCCCATCAGTTATTGCATCATCTTCCTAGGAGTACTTATATTAATATATACGGCCGTAGGTGGCCTTTGGGCAGTTATCGTTACCGATGTACTACAGTTTGTTGTACTGACTGCTGCCGTTTTGATCGTGGTTCCCCTTTCCTTTGAAAAGATTGGCGGAATTCAAAACTTTATGCAACAAGCACCGGAAAACTTTTTCGCCCTTGTTAACGAAGAATATACGTGGGGCTTTATGCTGGCCTTTGCCCTTTACAATTTATTCTTTATTGCAGGCAACTGGGCCTATGTACAACGCTATACCAGCGTTGCCACCCCAAAAGATGCCAAAAAAGTGGGTTGGCTTTTTGGGGCACTTTATTTAGTTAGTCCCCTTATTTGGATGTTACCGCCAATGATTTACCGGGTCTTGAATCCGGAATTAGATGGTCTAGCTGACGAGGGAGCTTATTTATTAATGTGTAAGGAGGTGCTACCGGTGGGCATGTTGGGCCTTATGTTGGGCGGCATGATTTTCGCCACCTCCAGCTCGGTAAATACCACCTTGAATATTTCCGCTGGGGTTTTGACCAATGACCTTTACAGACATTTCAAACCAAATGCCGATAATGACCAACTGGTCAAAGTGGGCCGAACGGCTACTATTGCCTTGGGCATACTCACTATTATCGTAGCACTTTTAGTACCCTATATGGGTGGCATTGTAGAAGTGGTCATGAGCTTGGCCGCCATAACGGGCGGTGCCATGTTCTTACCCCCCATGTGGTCACTTTTTAGTAAATCACAAACCGGTAGATCAGTATTGACCGTCACGGTCATTACACTTATATTAAATTCGTTTTTCAAATTTTTGTCCCCCACCCTATTGGATTTTTCCTTTGATAGGGCCCAAGAAATGGGGGTGGGTATGGGTATTCCCGTATTATTATTGGCCATCTCGGAAATCATCCTTAGAAAAAATAGACAGCAATGTCCAGAATTTGAGGCCTATCAAAAAAAATTGGTAGTGAAAGAAGCGGCTCCGGTCGAAGACCCATCTTCAGGTAATAAAAGAGGTTTAAAAGTAATTGGTATTGGTATCGCCCTGACGGGAGTTATGCTCTTAACCCTTGCTTTTTTGGCCGAAAACGGGCAGCTTTTAGTAGCCGGCATGGGTACTTTGGTATTTCTTTTGGGAGGCTTTCTCATAGTGCAAGCACAAAAGACGATTACCACCAACAAACACTAATCGAAATAAAATCAACCAATTCCAAATACAGACTCGATATATGATCCAAGAGAATTATAGTCAAGAAAAAAGAAAAACCAAGACCCTAAACCTATATAGCGATTTAGTGGTAGTGGGTGGCGGACTGTCAGGGGTTTGTTCTGCCATTACCGCAGCACGCTCTGGACTCAAAGTTATTCTTTTTCAAGACCGCCCAGTGTTGGGAGGAAATGCTTCTTCTGAAGTGCGTTTATGGAGCCTAGGAGCCACCTCGCACATGGGCAACAACAACCGATGGAGCCGTGAAGGCGGACTAATCAACGAGATATTGTTAGAAAATCTAAAGCGCAATAAAGAGGGGAATCCGTTGATCTTTGATACTGTGCTTTTAGAAAAGATATATGAAGAAAAGAACATCACCCTTTTCTTGAATACCGCCGTTTATCAAGTAGAAAAATCAGATGGTAAGAACATAGAAAGCGTAACCGCCTTTTGCAGTCAAAATTCTACCACCTATATTGCCAAGGCACCTCTGTTTGTAGATGCTTCCGGTGATGGTATTGTAGCATTTATGGCCGGAGCCTCCTTTCGAATGGGTGCGGAAACCAAGGAAGAGTTCGATGAAGGATTTGCTCCTAACATTAAAGATTATGGCAATCTTTTGGGGCATTCCCTCTACTTCTATACCAAGGATTTAGGCAAACCGGTGAACTATACGGCTCCTTCGTTCGCCATAAAAAATGCAGAAGAACTTCCACGGATCAAAAATTATCAGTTGGGAGACCACGGCTGTAAACTTTGGTGGGTGGAGCACGGAGGCCGATTGGATACCATTCACCAGTCCGAAGAAATAAAATTTGAGTTATGGAAAGTGGTCTATGGTATTTGGGATTATGTAAAGAACAGCGGAAAATATCCGGAAGCGGCCAACCTTACCCTCGAATGGGTGGGTACCATTCCCGGTAAAAGGGAAAGTCGGCGTTTTGAAGGCGATTTTATACTGACCCAAAAAGATATTGTAGAACAACGTGAACATTACGATGCCGTTGCCTTTGGGGGTTGGGCTATGGACCTTCACCCTGCCGACGGAATTTACAGCAAACACAATTCATGTACCCAATGGCACGGTAAAGGGGTTTACACCATTCCCTATCGTTGCTACTATTCCAAAAACATCAACAACCTCTTTCTGGCGGGTAGAATCATCAGTGCGAGCCATGTGGCCTTTGGCTCTTCAAGGGTGATGCTTACCTGCGCCCATGGTGCACAAGCAGTCGGTAAAGCCGCCTATCTCTGCAAAAAAAACCAACTTTCGCCTAGAGAATTGGCATCAAAAGAAAATATAAGAGAACTACAATTAGAGCTAAATAGAGACGGACAAAGCATACCAAGGCTTTCGTTGACTGACCGCCAAGACCTGGTGCAACAAGCCAGTCTTGAAGTTTCTTCTACTTTGAATTTCGACGGTTTTACGCCATCAGAAGACTGGCAGACGCTTACTTTTGGTCTTGCTCAAATGTTATCACTAAAAGCAAACGAGCCGTTTGAAGTGGAATTTGAAGTGGATGCCAATGAGGAGACTACCTTAGAATTACAATTGAAAAGTAGTTCTGCTTGCACCCATTTTACGCCTGATGTAATTGTAGACCAAAAGCAAATAGCATTAAAAGAGGGAAAGCAAAAAGTTACCTTTTCAACCACCAATGCACAACCTCAAAATCATTACTCATTCTTTTGCCTCCTGAAAAACGAAAAATTGAAAGTGCGCCTTTCCGAGGAGCGAATTACTGGTTTGATGACGGTGGAAAATAAGATAAACAAGGCGGTTTCAAATTTTGGTCGGCAAGACCCACCCGAGGATATTAACATAGACAGTTTTGAGTTCTGGACGCCTCAACGGAGACCTAAAGGCAAAAATATCGCTTTAAAGCTCAAAAGAGCCCTACCCATCTTTGAAGCAAATAATTTGAAAAACGGGGAAGTACGTCCAAAATCCAATGGAAATACCAACGCTTGGGTGGCCGAACTAAATGACCGGAATCCTACATTGAAAATGAATTGGAAGCAGCCCGTATCGATAAAGACCATTAAACTATTTTTTGATTGTGATTATGACCATGCACTTGAAACTACCTTGATGGGGCATCCAGAATCGGAAATCCCATTTGTAGTAGCCGACTATCGAATTAAAGATGCTGCCGGAGAGGTTTTAACGGAAGTAAAAGACAACTATCAAGGCATTAATACTATTGAGTTAGATAATGAGATTACCACGGATGGACTCGTGTTTGTGTTTGCTCAAAAGGAAAGCCATATTCCAGTTTCACTTTTTAAGATATCGGTTTATAGTTAAAATGAAAGAACCAATGAACCAAATACGAATTTTTGCTTCTCTCCTTCTACTAGTAAGTTTTACTGGCATTTCACAGAATACCAATGACCGCCCCAATATTGTTTGGATCATGCTCGAAGATTGGGGATTGGATTTGGGCTGCTATGGCACCAAGGGAATTGAAACCCCTGTAACCGACCAATTGGCTTCAGAAGGGGAACGCTATACCAATGCTTTTTGCACCTCTCCCGTTTGTTCCACTTCAAGGTCTGCCATGCTTACCGGCTATCACCAAAACTATATCGGTGCCGAACAACACCGTACTGCAAAGGAAAACTTAAAACCTCTTCCTAATGATATTAAACCCATGCCCTTATTACTGAAGGAAGCAGGCTACTACACCGCTTTGATGAACAGCAATAAAACGGATGCCAATTTTAGTGGTGACCTTGGTTTTATGGGCAAAGATTGGAAGGAACGCGAGGAAGGCCAACCTTTTTTCGCCCAAATAACACTTCAGGGCACGCATAGAAAATGGCACAGGGATTCCAAAAACCCCATTGACCCTGCCACCATTGAATTGCCCCCCTATTACGTGGACACACCTTTTGCCCGTCGCGATTGGGCCAACGGACTGGAACAAATGCAAATTTGCGATCGTGAAATTGGTGCAATTTTAGAACGTCTAAAAAAAGAAAAACTAGAAGAGAACACCTTAATATTCTTGATTGGAGACAATGGCCGTTGCCACATTAGGGGCAAACAGTTTCTATATGACCCCGGTCTACAAGTGCCCCTAATCATCAAATGGCCTGGCAAAGTCACCCCGGGCAAGGTCAATTCAGATTTAGTGCAGACCATTGATATTACAGCAACAATTTTGGATGTGGCCGGTGTAGTTCCCTTAGAATCAATGCACGGAAAAAGTCTCTTTAAAGACGAATCGAAAAACAGAAAGTACATTTTTGCAGCCAGAGACCGTATGGGAGATACTCATGATGCCATTCGCACCATCCGGTCAAAAAAATACAAGCTCATTCATAATTTAATGCCGGAACGTGCTTGGTTGCAATACAGTGGTTATAAAGAAGATATGTACCCCATGTTGGCCGAAATGAATATTCTGAACATGGAAGGCAAACTGAACGAAGCCCAAGCTAAATTCTTCGCTCCTACCAAACCAGAATTTGAACTTTATGACCTAGAGAATGACCCGCATGAACTGAACAATCTCGCCAACGACTCTTACTTTGGGGCTATCAAAGATCAGCTATTGGGAGAATTATACGTGTGGAGAAAATCTATCAACGACCAAGGGGTAGACCAAGAATTTAGAGAAGGAGGACTATCATCTAAATACCCTACCCGCACCCTAGAAGAATGGAAAATAAGGTACGAAGCCTGGAAACCTTGGGTATTCAGAAAACCAAAATCCAAAGTGAAGCATCCATTTATTAAACTCAACTATTAAAATTAACGAAAATGACTTCCATTTATAAAAAATTCAGGATATACTCTAAACTAGCTCTTAGCTTAATCTTAGTGACCATTGTAACCATCGCTTGCAAAGAAGAAAAAAAAGTAATCCCATCAAACATGCAAGCACCCGACTTTAAAATTGAATTCGGACAAGTTGCTAAAAAATCCATTTTCAGGAATGACAGTTTAAGCATTTGGGGCGGTTCTTTGGTAAAAGGGGAAGACGGGCTATACCATATGTTCTATGCCCGTTGGCCAAAAAATATTGGCTGGGAATGGGTGAACTATTCAGAAATCGCACATGCCATATCCAAATCGCCATTTGGGCCCTTTGAACATAAAGATGTGGCCCTACCGGATAGAGGAGCCGAATATTGGGACGGCTCCACCACGCACAATCCAACAGTTCATAAATTCAATGGCAAGTATTATCTATACTATATGGGCAATACGGGCGATAAAAAAATTGTAAGCGTACCCGGCAAACCCAAAATAAATTGGGTACACCGCAACAACCAAAGAATAGGTGTGGCCGTGGCAGATTCACCTGACGGGCCTTGGAAGCGATTTGACCAACCAATTTTGGATATTTCCCCTAATGATGACGCCCATGATGCCTTAATGACATCAAACCCTTCAGTCTGCCAAATGCCCGACGGCAAAATTTTGATGGTATACAAAGCCGTAGGAAAAAAATTTGAATTACCCGGCGGTGGTCCGGTAGTGCACATGGTAGCCATTGCAGATTCACCTACCGGTCCTTTTAAAAAATATCCCGATCCGGTGTTTACTTTTGAAGGTGAACGTTTTCCAGCCGAAGACCCCTATATCTGGTATCAAGATGGGAAATTCAGGGCTATTGTAAAACGTATGAAACACGTGGGTAACAACCGTAAATTCTCCTTGGTTCACTATGATTCTAAAGATGGCATTAAATGGGATCAGGCCAAAAATTTTGAGATTTCGGAACGGATCGTTGAATGGGAAGACGGGAGAAAACAACAGTTCACCCATCTCGAAAGGCCACAAGTATTTAGAGAAAATGGAGAACCGATAGCCCTACTCTGTGCTGCCGATACTTTGGACGCCAATGGTGTTAGGGAGTCTTTTAACCTTCAAATTCCATTGAAAATATCCAAGTCCAACTAGTAATTTCCATTCTATTAATTCTAAAATAATCAATATGGATTCTGTTTTATATAAGAAACCAATCGTTCACTTTTTTATGTGCAGCGTCCTACTCGTAGGATGTTCCGATTCTAAGCAAGTAACAACATCAGATTCCAGTGAAACGGCTCAAAAGAAAGCACATCAAGTTTTTCCTCATAAAATGCCGGAAAACAAACCAGATTTTCCCTTAAGTGCATCAGCAGAACGTATGTTCGATTATCCCGCTCCCAGAGTACAGGACAACGAGCTGTATTCACTTTTCAAATACACCGAATTAAAAGGATTTGACTATAATGGTGGAGATGGTACCGTTTCACGCCGTGACCCCTCCAGACCCATTTTGGTTGATGGCATTTACTACGTGTACTACACAAAGCGGCATACTAAAACTCCGCCCATTGGTTGGAACAGGGCAAAAGAGGCCACCGATGAAATACCTTCTACCGATTGGGATCTTGCCGAAATATGGTATGCCACGAGTACCGACGGTATCAATTGGAAAGAAGAAGGCGTAGCCATCAAAAGACCGGAAAAACCAAAACCCGGTTGGCGTTCCGTAGCTACCCCTGATATACTGATCTGGAAAGACAAATATTACCTCTACTACCAAGCATTTGACGAACCTAGTGGATTACGAGGCGATTGGTGCCCTGTTTCAGTATCCTATGCCGATTCGCCTGCTGGCCCATGGACACATGGTGGGGATGCCGTGATACCATTTGGAGAACAAGGGGAATGGGACCAAGATGCCACTCACGACCCACAACCCATTGTTTATAATGGTAAAATTTATCTCTACTACAAAGCTGCCTATAACAAATGGCCCAATATTAGGGACAAATATGCCGTAGGTCACGGATTGGCCATCGCCGAAGGTCCCCTAGGCCCTTTTGAAAAACACCCATTGAACCCCGTTATGACTTCGGGTCATGAAACCACCTATTTTCCTTTTAAGGAGGGAATCGCCAATATTACCATAAAAGATGGCAATGAAAGGGAAACGGTACAATACTCGAAAGATGGGGTGAATTTTGAAATTGCTTCCGTGATTTCACTACCTCCCATTGCAGGTGGACCTTATGCCCCAGATATGTTTACCGATAGTGGAAACGGACGCGGTTTTACCTGGGGAATGTCTCATTTTATCAATGCCGGCGAACCCAAAAAGCAACATTCCATCATAGCTAGATTTGATTGTGACCTTAGTTTAGACCACGATATACCTGAATACAAAAAAACTGGGGTTTGGCACAAACCTGAGGTGTATTTTGCTCAATCCCCCTCCAATAGCGGACATCCCGAGGGGAGATAGTTTTACAATATTTAAAATCAATAAATATGGCTTTTTTGAAAGCAGCCAAAACCATTCTAACAAGTATCATCGCAGCGTTTAGCTGTCAATTCGGCTATACACAATCGGAAAGACCCAATGTTATCATTGTACTGACCGATGACCAAGGTATAGGTGATTTGGGCTGTCATGGAAATCCGTGGTTAAAGACTCCCAATCTAGATTCTTTTTATAAAGAGTCCGTAAGAATGACCGATTTTCATGTGAGCCCGGTTTGCACGCCCACCCGCGGGGCCATAATTACCGGCCGCTACCCCATTTCTAACGGTGCTTGGGCCACTTACAAGGGCCGCGATGCCCTTTCGGAAGGTGCCACCACCATTGCCCAACTATTCAAGCAAAATGGCTATAAAACGGGAATGTTCGGTAAGTGGCATTTAGGAGATAATTATCCGTCTAGACCTATAGACCTTGGTTTTGAATATGGAGTTTACCATAAAAGTGGTGGCGTTGGGGAATTATCGGATTACTGGGGCAACTCCTACTTTGACGACACCTATTTTGTAAATGAGGAACCTCAACCATTTAAAGGGTACTGTACCGATGTGTGGTTTGAAGAAACCATGAAATTTATTGACCGCACGAAAGAACCTTTCTTCATTTATCTGGCAACGAACGCACCTCACAGTCCTCACTATGTGGCCGAAAAATATGCTGAACCCTATAAAACCTTGGTAAGAACTGAAATACCCAATGCCGAGTTTTTTGGGATGATCGCCAACATTGATGAAAATTTTGGGAAGCTCAATGCCTACCTAAAGGAGAAAAAATTGGCTGATAATACCATTCTCATTTTTATGTCGGATAACGGGGCCACCGCAGGCTATGACAGCAAAAATAATTTGGGATACAATATGGGTCTGAAGGGACGAAAAGGCGAAGTGTATGAAGGCGGGCACCGCGTACCCTTCTTTATTCGCTGGAAAGATGGAAAAATCAGAGGAGGCAAAGATATTGATGCTACTGCAGCCCATGTGGATTTATTACCAACACTGGCCAGCCTCTGTGGTATTCAACCTCCCACAAATGAACGTTTAGACGGTATCGATTTTTCAAATCTATTTATCGACATAAAAAGCACCTTACCTGAAAGAACCATATTTGTACACCATGGGCGCGATTGGCGACCTCCGCAAGATATTCAGAACACCTGTCTTATCAAAGACAAATGGCGACTAGTGAACGGCACGGAACTGTACGATATAGAAAAAGATAAGGGTCAGTCAAAGGATGTTTCAGGGGAATTCCCCAAATTGACCGGTGAACTGTTGGATTCGAACACCGAATTTCTAAAGAGGATCAAGTCCTATAGCGAATACAATGAGCTTCCTTATGCCATTATAGGAAATGCCGCCCAGAAAGAAATAAAACTAACACTTCAACATGCCATAGGCGATGGCAGACCGATTTGGAAAAGTGAGCATGTAGCCGAAGGAGTAAAAATCCATAGCCTCGAACACTCCATAAAAGTGGAAAAAGAAGGCAAGTACCGCATTAGTTGCAGAAGGTGGCCGAAAGAATGTTCGGGGCCGATTCAGGGAATTCCCGATGAAAATCCGAAAAACCGATTCAACTATCAATCCATTTCCCCCGAAAAAGTACGTATCAAAATAGCCAATCAAATTGTGGAAAAGAAAATAAATCCAACGGATGAAGAAGTGGTTTTTGAAGTATATCTAGAGGAAGGCAAAACCCTGGTATCTACCGAATTTATAGAAAGTAAAGAAACCTATGGGGTTTATTACACTTATTTACAACCGAATAACTAGCACTCCCCAAATGAACATGATACCAAATACAAAACATTTTTTTACCGTTTTCATCTTTCTCCTATCCATAGGACTACAATCTCAAAGCAAGTCCACAGATATAGAAAAAACGGTTTATCCCCCTTATGCGAACCAATTAGGGTATAACTTGGGAGAAAGCAAGCGATTTGTTTGCTACGGGGCTAATGATGATACACCTTTTAAGCTTATCAATACCGCTACCTCAGAGGTTGTTTTTGAAGGGAGAATACTAAATTTTGAAGGTTGGTTCTGTGATTACAACCCAGTAGAAACAACCGATGAATTTATAATTGAAGTAGAAGGTCATGGTCAGTCAGTACCATTCTCGATCCAACCCCATTTAATGGAATTGGCATCTTCAAAATTGGCCTATGATTTCTTTGTTGATGCAAGGGGTTTTAATGACCTCAGCAATTACGAAATCAGTGAAATCTATAGCGGTGGCCCAACCCGTGATTGTGGGGCTTTTGGGTTGGAAACCATTTTTGAAATACTTCAGTACGCCAGCAATCCAGCCCTTTTTGATAATTGGAAAACGGAACTTGGGGATGATCAAGTGGCCGATTTAATCGATTTAATTCTTTGGCATGCCGAGTTTGCCTACAAATTTGTCGACTATAATGGTCCGGTAAAAAAAAGGCACGGCACCTTAGGCTACCAAGGCCAACCCAGAATGAACTATGATTATTGGAACCACCTTGATCAATTGGCAGTTGTTTGTGCTGCTTACCATTCCTTTTTAAAACCTTATTTATCGCAAGAGAAATACCAAAAATACAGAAAGGTCTGTTTAGACAATTGGGAAGCCTATGACCGTCATAAAGTAGTTCGTTTCTGGACGTACAGCACCAAATGGGTAGATCAAGGCTTTCAAGAATTCAATGAAATGGGCAATGCCTATGGGCAGTCGGTTTTTCGCAATTTGTTCATGTACTATAACGAATTGAACGAAGCGGGCGGGCAACCCGAAAAATTCTTGCAATGGGCCAAAGAAGGGGCTACAGATATCATTAAAAACTGGGATTTTGATAACCCTAGGCACATGTGGTGGATCCGTAATGCGGAGCATATTACCCCACAGGCATTAGCCTATTTTCTCATGATGGCACCCGAACATGCCCCTGAGGGAACTAAAGAAAAGCTAAGCGCATGGGGGTTACATATCAGGCAGAAATCGAACAATTTCTGGAAATACCGTACTCATAGCGAAAAGGAGTGGGCGCATCCTAAAACCAAAGAATTGGGTGGGGCTCCAGCGCTCGGGGGCTCCCTTTTTGCGGTAGGCCATTTATTGAACGACCCCGAACTTCGTGCCCTCGGTTGGGCACAGACCGATTTTGTTTTTGGTGTCAACCCCGTGGGTACGCATTTGAGTAATAAAAGTGATGACCGGGTGGCCATAGGGGGATATTGGAAAGGGGTTGAAAAAGGTTGGCCGCAATCGCACCCGCATGGTTTTGGAGAACTTGGTAAGGTAAGAGGTACGTTGGACGGTTCACCCCTGGACAGCCAATTTCCTATTGCGGAAAAAATTGAAGTTATAGAAGGCAGTAATGAAGGTCGAGATTTTGGAAAAAACGCCTATGCTACTGAGGGTTGGGGCATATCTAATCGTGGTTGGCAAGCCACACTCTCCTTCTCTACCCTAGGCAGTCAAAGTTTGGATATCTATAACCGAAAACGTTCACAGAAAATACAAAAAGCTAAAATTGGAGATAAAATAATTATCCAACTAAAAGCGGCACTGAACTTGGATTCTAATTTAAAGGACAAAGGCTGGGTGATGGTGAATGATGGCAAGAATACAGAAAAAATCGAAGTGACCGAAACTGACCTCAACTCCGGAGTCTTCACAGCTGAATTTAAAATTCCGAAGGCTACAGAAAACAGTAAATTAGAGGTGTCTTACGGATTTCTAGGATTTGAAAAGAAAACAACACTAGAAATCCACGAATAA
Organism: Cytophaga sp. FL35; assembly: GCF_014349235.1. Lineage (GTDB taxonomy): Bacteria > Bacteroidota > Bacteroidia > Flavobacteriales > Flavobacteriaceae > Euzebyella. The sequence continues at coordinate 284,066 of NZ_JACSOH010000001.1, forward strand.
ACATCGATATCGCATTATGAGAACGACATTCGGTTTTTTACTGTTGCCAATGGTTATATTGCTAGTTCTTTCCTGTAAAGAGCAAAAAAAGGAAGCTGAAACAGAGAACTATGAGAAAAATTTCGGGATCGAACCTCTTCAAAGTATCTTGATCGGAACCTTCGCCACGGGAGAAAAGCAAGGTATTTACCAAGTACAATTCAATTCGGTAACCGGCAAGCTTTCCAACTTGGAACATCTGGTCAAAGAGGAAAATCCAGGGTATCTATATCTTAGCAAGGATGGAAAACATGTGTACTCGTCCAACGGGGTCACACCGGGTAGTATCAGTACCTTTACATGGTCGAAAGATGGGACAAAGTTGACCAAAACAGGCAATCATCCAAGTTTAGGAAATGGCGCATGTTATGTTAGCGCCAACAACGAAGAAAACTTGATTGCGGCGGCGAATTATGGTTCAGGGGATATGGTTGTTTACCCATTAGACAACTCCGGAAAACTCATCGATCAACCTACGGGAAAAACACATTCCGGAAGCGGTCCGCACAAGAACCAGAAATCGGCCCATGCCCATTGTGCGAAGTTTAGCGAAGATGGCAAATTTTTGTATGTTGCCGATTTGGGCATTGACCAGATTGTTGGCTACCCAATTGATAAAAACAAAATTGGGGAAGCTTTTACTGCACTGCAGTTGAATCCGGGCGATGGTCCCCGGCACCTCATATTTCAACCTAAAAAAAACCGGGCTTATATTATCAATGAACTTTCAAGCACCATAATTTCCGCCACCGCAGATCCTGTTACCGGAGTTTTTAAAAAAATCGATAAAAAAAGCACCCTACCCCATGGTTACGAAGGCCCGAATGCCTGTGCCGATATTCATTTAAGTAACGATGGCAACTTTTTGTATGCTAGTAATAGAGGCCATAATAGTATTGCCATTTTTAAGGTAAGTAAGTTGGGGGAACTGCAGCTTTTGGAAACCGAACCTGTTAGAGGAGACTGGCCCCGCAACTTCGTTTTGGCTCCAAATAGTCATTTTCTTCTCGTGGCCAATCGAAAAACGAACAACATCAGCGTCTTTAAAAGAGACCCAAAGTCAGGGTTATTAACTTTTACGCAGCATCAACTAGAGGTTCCCCAACCGGTTTGTCTAAAATTTAGATGATACGGATACTTACTACTTCCGCTCTTGCAACACAAAACCGTTTAACCAAATACCTTTGCCGTTGACGCCTTTAAAAAGTACCTCAACCGGTGCTTCATCAGCTACATCAAATTCGATTACGTTTTGGCCAGGAGCATCAAATTGCATGTTTTTACCTTCCGTAACGGTAACTTGCCTGAAGGTATCACCCACACTTACGCTTATCACTTTTTCGTATGGAATATCTAAAATGCGAATCTTCTTAAGCTTCTCTTTATTCGGGTCCATTTCGTCCGAATTACTCTTGGGAGCGTGGTGATAGGTTTTAAGGCGATATTTCCCCTTTTTCAATCCTTTAAATTTTAGTAGAATGCCTTTTTCATCAATTCCAAGGGTTCCATCCCCATAAACATAACCATATTTACCTATTACATTCATCTCGCCTAACCAACGTACAATACCATCTGCACTTTTAGTCACTAGTGACACTTGGGCATCACCAAAGTTTTTTAGTTTATATAGAGTGTTTTCATTGTCCTTTCCTAACCAAAAATCCCACCCAAATTGTACTAACTGGTCAGTAGCACCAATGTCTACACGTTCCTTGGCAAAATCATAAATAGGTTGTGCATTTTTTACTATTTCATTGGTTTGAATGGCCACCAATTGTACGGTTTGGGTATCAGATTTTAAACCTTTGGCAGCAGCATTCACCTTAATACTACCTACGGTAGTTCCCGCTTTTATTAAAGCCGGCGCCACCCCATATTCCGTAAACATGGGGTTGGCATTGATATTTGCTTTGTCCCCAATCACACTCGCATCGCCTTGTACGGTAAACTTCACCTTTTCTTTAAAGTCTTGTATCACCGTTCCATTTTTGTCTACCACCGTAGCGTATGCCACCAAAATATCCGAACCATCGGCAACAAACTCACGTCCCTCTATGTCTAATTTTAACTGAATGGCGTAAGCCTTTCTTGGCGTTTCTTTGCTGGTTGTTATCGTTTTTCCGCCTGCATATTCCCCTTTGGCAACCAGTTCTCCTTCCTTGAAGGCGATATTTTTGAATATAAACGGAGCGTGATGTAATCCTTGAAAAACAGAATCCTTAGCTGGCTGCTGTACCGCTATTTGCTTCCCATTTACGGATAAACTTACTTTGGGTGCATTGCTGTAGACGGTGATGGAATCCTGTCCTGTTTTCCAATCTTCCAAAATGTAAATAAAAGGTTCCTCTAACAATTCTGCTTTGTACCATTGCATCTTTGGTCTAGGATATCTAAAGATTGTTTCTGCGCCACTACGGGTACGGTCCACTGGATCATTGGCACGCGCATGTGTAGGGTGAAAAGTGTAATAGGCATGTGCCGTCCAGGATATAATACCCGTCATTAAAACATCTTTTTGATACATGCCCAAAGCTTCCGCACCCCAACGTCCTTCCATGGCAAACATAGGCTCAGATTTGTCCCAAATAAATGGTCCGTAAAGCATATTGGCATTGATATCCGTGAGACCAGAGGCTTGCCAACCTGTCCACCGTGCTCCTTGAGAAGCTGTTAGTCTTGTGGGGTCTTCTTGTTTGGCCACATTATGTACACGGGGTACATATCCTCTGTGATTGATTCCTCCACCCCAAATAACTACAGAGGGATGGTTTTTATGATTGCGAATCATGGTCCGTTCTGCCATTTCAAAATTGTCCCACCACTCTGGTTCATTGCTAATTGAAATCCAGGAGGGCGCTTCTTCGTAAACCAATATTCCCAATTCGTCACAAGCCTCTAAAATGGCATCATCTTGCGGATAATGTGCCGTACGCATAATGTTAAAGCCGAATTCCTTAAACTGCAACATGTCTTTGTAATGCAATGCATTAGGTACCGCATCGCCAATATATGGATATTGCTGATGCCTATTAAAACCAATCAATTTTATGGGCTTTCCGTTTAAAATGAAGCCCTTTTCCGGGTCCAATTCAAAAGAGCGAATCCCTAATTTATTTTCTACAACGTCTACCGATTTTCCGTTGACGATTACTTCTGTATTTACACGATACAAATAAGGCGAATCTACATCCCAAAAATGAACATCGTCTTCTAAGCTTGTAATTTGGTCAAACAATAATTTGCCATTGGCCTGTACGGCTTCTGTTTGAAGCATCTTGGCTACCACAACGTCTCCCGCATCAATAATTCTGGTAACAACAGTCGCTTCCACCTTAGCATTGGATGTGTTTTTTACTTCTGTTACCGCTTGTACCGTGGCATTCTTATTTACTACATCTACCGTTGGTGTGGTCAATGTTACGCCTGCTCTCTTACCTTCCCAGTTAAAGCCAATGTGTACGGGTGCTTTTTCTACCAAATACACATCACGATACAGACCACTAAATTTTACATAGTCGAATGGTCCTGGGTCTGGTGGGGTTACACTACTACGGCGATTATCCGCTTTTATAGTCACCTGATTCACAACCCCTTTTTGTACAAAATCGGTAATATCAAAATGGAAAGGTGTATACCCGCCTGTAGCATGCTGGCCTACATGCTGACCGTTCACCCAAACGTTTGTTACTTGGTGTACCCCTTCAAATTCTAAAAACACCCTGTTTTGGTTTTGCGGCACTTTAATATCCCTTCGGTACCAGCCTACTTTCCGATGAAATTCCAACTGTACCTTATCATCTTTTAATCCATCTAAAGTTAAGGACGTAAGTTCCAGTGTATGGGGAACATTGACCGATGTCCAATTGCTGTCGTCCAATTTTGGCTGGTAAAAATCAGCCTCTGGGTTCCCTAGATGGAATTTCCATCCTTGATTTAAATTTGTTTTGGTCCTTTCTGTCACTGGATACCCAAACGGTAATTCTTGGGCCCATAATCCATAGAAACCTAGAAGAAAAGTAACTACTAAAAAGTGTATTCGTTGGGGTTTTGTTTGGTTCATCAGTTGTTTATTTTGGCTGTATTATTTTTCCTTTTTCCGCTTCACTGTCCGCTGTATACCGTAAAACCATAGGAGGTTCTGTTCCTCTGGCCCTCCTTATTTCTTTTTCCCAAACACTACGCATATATTCTAACTTATCTTTATATGCTCCTTCTGAAGCTAAATTGGTGGTCTCCTTAGCATCTTCAGTTAAATGATACAGCTCTTCGTAAACAGGTTGCTCATCATGTAAGGGGTCTTCTACGAAAGCTCTGTATTGCGCCAAATCAATATCGTTGACCTTGTACAACATTTTGTTGACATTCACGTCTAGGGCTTTTGCCGCTTCAATTTTTTTCTTCGCGGAAAATGTTTCGTTCTTGTAATAGCGAATGTACTTCCACTCTTTATCTTGTACAGCCTCACAACGGGGATTACCAAACTGGGTAGACCATAAGTTCTCTGTATACAGATAATCTCTAACTTCGGAAGATTCTCCAGCAAGCAACTTAGATAGGTCTTTCCCTTGGTAGGTAGTGGGAGGGGTTATACCTGCCATAGTCAACATGGTAGGCGCTACATCTATACTTTGCACCAAAGCATCTGAAGTTATGCCCCTGTTTTTCTTTTTCTCTTTAGGATTATACACAATCATTGGCACATGGGTGGTTTGCTCATAACAAAAAGCCTTACCTCCAAGGCCAAATTGTCCCATAAACAATCCGTGGTCCGATGTGAAAATAAGTACCGTATTCTTGTCCTGTCCCTGTTTCTGAAGTGTTCCTCGTAATTGCCCTACCAAACGGTCTATCCCCGTCATGGCTTGGAGTTGTCTGGTGTATCGTTCTTTTAATGTTTCTGGTCTGTCTACATAATCATAGCCTGTTTGCCTATCGTAGGCTCTATGAATACTTTCCGGCAGTTTTGGAGATTTAATAGCCGCTTTAGCCACGTAATGTTCTGGCAACGGCAAATCTGTATCGCGGTAAAGGGATTTGTAGATTTCGTCATCGGTTTCCCGTTGTTGCATAGAAGAGGTACCGTTGCCATGGGGCAGATTAAAACAGACCGATAACATAAATGGCTTGTCCGCCGGCCGTTTGTCCAAAAAAGTTATAGCTCCTTTTAATTTTTGCTCGTTAGATAAAAAATCGGTAATCCCCTCACCAATTACTTCTACTTGTGTATCCGATTGGGCATCTTCAAAAATTTTATGTCGGTCTTTAGGGTAAAAATTCAAATGCCCATGCCCTGCATACCAATAATCGAAGCTATTTTCCATGAGTCCGGAGGTATAGCCCCCTTCCCCTACTGGAACATGGTTTTTACCCACCCATCCGGTGTAGTAACCATCATTACGCATTACAACCGGATAGGCATTGGCCCATCCTTCGGCGGACATACTTGTTCCCGAATTAAAGTTGATACCGTGCTTACGCTCCAACTGGCTGGTTAGAATACTCGCTCTACTGGGTGTACAAATGGCACTGGTAATGTGTGCATTGGTAAACAGCACCCCATCTTTCGCCAACTGATCCAAATTGGGAGTTTGTACTAGTTCATTTCCAGTACAGCCCATCATCCCGTAAGATTGGTCATCCGTTAGTATGAAAATAAAATTAGGTCGGTCTTGGGCTATTGCCACTTGTAAAAACATACCTAATACCACCAGTATACAGCTTGGTTTTTTTAACATGATTATCTTTTTTTAGGGTGAACCGATCTCTTGCGGATAGCCTGTAATTTTTTTTCTTCCTTGATTACATTTTCCGGATGCGGGTCTACCCATCCTGGCACCCTATTTTTGGCATCCCAGACAGCGTATAATGCCTCCAATTCTGCTACTTTTTCTGGTTGTTCTTTTGCTAAGTCATAGCGTTCTATAGCATCCTCTTTTAAATTGTAAAGCAAGGTCCTGTTCTTATAGGCACTTTTGTATAATTTATAATCTTTGTGGCGCACTGCATATTTAAATCCACCCACAGAACGCCAAAACAAGGTTTGATGCGGAGTTTCTTCTTTCTTTTCAGTTAAAAACGGGGTTAAGTTTACACCCTCTAATTGCGGTTCTGTTTGTGCCTTTTTACCTGCTGCCTCAATAAAAGTAGGATATAAGTCTAGTGCGCTTACCATGGGACTATACCGTTGATTTCTCTGAAGTTTTTCGGGCCATACCATAAAGAAGGGTACCTTAATTCCACCTTCAAATAGCATTCCTTTATGCCCTCTGTTAGGTCTATTGTCTGCATGCTCTGCCCTTCCGCCATTATCACTCAAAAACACCAAAATGGTATTATCGTACAAGTTCAATTCTTTTAATTGGGCCACCAATCTGCCTACGCCATGATCTACCCCGTTTACCATAGCGGCATAGACACTTCTACCACCATATTCTATATGTTCGGTTGCTTTAAGGTACTGCGGAGTTGCATGGTCTGGAGCATGCGGTGCATTATACGCCAGGTAGATAAAGAAAGGATTTTCCTTGTGCCGCTTTATAAAATGAATGGCTTCCTCCGTGAAATCGTCCGTAAGATAAGACAGCTCCGCAGGGTCTACTGGATCATTGTTCCTATAAATTGTGCGTAAAGGCCCATTAGGCGTTCCCCAAAAATTCATGGCCCCGCCGGCGAACCCGAACCAATGATCAAAACCTTGCTTTGGTGGATGAAGGTCTGGATGGTCCCCTACATGCCATTTACCAATTGCCGCTGTGGCGTACCCCTGCTCTTTTAGCGCTTCGCTAATCATCTTTTCCTTTAATGGTGTACCTACGGAAGCATCATTTTCATCATCGTACGGCATATTGCAATCATGCCCAAAACGCGCCTGATAGCGCCCTGTTAACAAGCCTGCCCTGGACGGACTGCAGTAGGGGTGCGAGACGTATCCGTTTTCAAAAACGACCCCTTCTTTTGCCAAAGCGTCCAATTGGGGCGTAGGTATATCCGTAGCACCATTAAAACCAACATCTGCCCAACCTTGATCATCCGTAAGAACAACAATAATATTGGGTTTGTCTTGAGCCCCTAGTGATTGTCCTATTAACACAAGCAAAATAAGCTGACATTTAACCCCGTAAAATATTCTTTTTCTTAATTCTACTTTTATTTCTGCCATTATCCCAAAATATTATTTACATGTCATATTCCCCTAATCTACCAATCTCCAAACCCGTACCCAATCGTAATAGGTAGTCCGATCTTCCTTAACTGCGGTCATGCCTCCATCTGCCGGAACCGGATTCCAGTCATACGTTTCGACTACCATTCGTAAATGCATAGGAATATTGAAGTCGGCCGCCGGTTTCACCTTGGCATGAAATTTTCCGTCTAAAAAATACAGGACCTCATCCTTACTTTTCCACCAAACTCCGTATACGTGGTAATTATCGGATGCCATCTCATTCAATGGCTCTTTAGCACCTAGGGTACCTGAAGAAATAGTACAATTTTTTGGAATGTCTCTGCTATGGGTATTAGAGTTCATATGGTCCAACATTTTTTGGGCCCACTGTTGGTCAGTAGTTACCTCTCCCACACATTCTTGAATATCAAGCTCCGTAGTTCGTTTGTCACACCCGCTGGCATCTCTTTTATCGTTGATCAACCAAAAAGTTGAAGACATAAATGTTTTATTGGCCTTCATACGGCATTCATAGTAGCCATAAGTCATTCCTTCATAGGAACCCACATAACCACCTCCGTGAGTATACGTTTTACCTTGTTTTTCTATTGGTTTCTCTAAGGTGGTCGTAATTATTTTTAACGCACCTTCATCTACAGATACATTATCTGCTAAAAACAATCCAGGTGCTCTACCAATCCATCCCTGGCCGGAAATCTGCCATTTCTTTTGGTCAACTTTGGTACCATTGAATTCGTCAGACATTCCCTTTACCAATTGCCAATTGGCTACTGATGGTTTAGGGTCTTCCCCTTCTTCGAAAAAGGGACCTACTTGGGCATAACCTATAACACAAAATAACAGTGCCACTAGTGATGTGCTCCGTTTATATAGTTTCATATCCTGTTTTTAATTAGGATTTAAAACTAGATAATCGGCAGTCAAAGGTCTATCACAAATAACTTAGTTAGGAAAACAAATGGATTTTCGATTAAAAAATTTAAATGAACTCCAATTATTCCAAGCCAAGCTTTAAAACTGTGGGAATATGATTGTACTTTATTGTTGGCTAGGCATTAAATATGCTATACGTCTCTCTATCCAATATTCACCATTGTCATCGCCATTTGCCGATGCAATTAAAGCCTTAGCATCTAGTTGAAAAGAGATACTGTCATCTAAAGATTTGAATAGGCTAGCCGTATTAAGAATCAAAAGATTCTCTAACATAGTATGCTTTTGGGACAACAGATTTTCCAGTGCAAGCACTGGGTTCTCTTGTTTTGTTAATCCTAGAAACTCTATTGCTCTCAAGCGTACCAAGACTTCATCATCCCTTTCCTTAAGTTGACGGATTACTCCTGAAAATTCTTTTGCTCGCTCTCCAAAAGAAGAGCAAACAATCACTCCCCAATATCTTTCCCAAGGATTATGGGAATGCAAGGCCTTTGCGATGTTTTTTTGGGCGGCGTTAAAGGATAGCAGCGCTAGATTAGAGATATCAATCAATTGCTTAATCTCCTTTTGATGTTTTTGTCCGAAAGCAGTTGGGTTATCAATTGCCTTTTTATGCAAATATGGCTCAGGGTAAAAACTAAGGTCTGGCCATGTTTTCAATTGATTATCTAAAGCATTCCTTAATTCCTTTAATTTTTGCGAATACCCAGGATTAGTGGCGAGATTGTTTACTTCATGTGGGTCCTTTTCCAAATCGAACAATTGTTCGGCCGGCCTCGCCTCAAAAAAGGCGGACTGTTCTGCATTTAATTCTCCTTTGTCATATAACTCTTTCCATTCTCGATAGCCCTTTTGATGATAACGATACGCATTGTATAAAGCGTCTATATTAAATGGTTGATAGTTCCTGATATACTTGAATTTGCCCTGGCGCATACTACGGACCAAATCATATTTTTCATCGAACCTATCTGTATGGCCAAACGTTTCATTCTTTTTATTGATTTGCTTCAGGCCAATATCTTTTCCTAAAAACGGACTTCCATCCATTTCTTTAGGTACTTCAATACCTGCCAAATGCAATACAGTGGGAGCAAAGTCTACAAAACTCACAAACCCGTCTACCCTACTTCCTGCTTTGGCCGGAAAAAAATGCTTCCATTTTTCCGGAATATACACCACCAAGGGTACTTGTAAGCCACTCTCATAAATATAGCCCTTGGAACGTGGCAAAACGCCCCCATGGTCTCCAAAATAAAAGATAATGGTATTGTCCAATACCTTGTCTTCTTTTAACTGCTGAATAAGTTCACCTATCCGTTGGTCATCATGCTTGTGTTTTTCGTAATAATAGGCATAGCTTTTTCTAAATGTGGTAGTATTAGGATGATACGGAAAAACCACTATACTTTCTGGGTCTCGGTGCAGGTCGGCTACATCATAAGCATCCATTGCTGCATGCATTCTTCCCTCATGGGTATCATGAAGACTCCAAACCTGCATAAAAGGCTGGCCCTTTTTACGGTTTCTATACGAAGCGTCTTTGGAACTATCGTCCCAAATGCCCTCCAATTTAAAATTATAGTCTTCTTTATGACTGTTGGCCGTGTAATAACCGGCTTCTTTTAAATACTCGGGATATGATTTGAGCCCCTTGGGCAAAGGAACCTCAAAGGCATTTCTATGAAACTGACTGCCTACCCTGGGCGCATACACACCACTTATCAAGGTACTTCTAGCCACCGAACAAACTGGAGCATTTGAAAAGGCATGGTTAAATACTAAACCATGATCGGCCAAGGCTTCTACATTCGGCATCGACACGCCATTTTCTTTATCATATAACTTTAGCCAAATAGCAGAATTGTCTTCGGTGGTAATCCAGACAATATTGGGTTTTTCCTGTCCAAAGACCAGAAAAGCGGTAAAGACCAAGTAGAATGTCAAAAAGGGTTGGTATCGTTTCATGAAGATTAATTTTTCAGAATAACTATTCTAATTTTGCGTTCTCTTTTTTGATTCGTTCGCGTTGTTTTTTGTTCAAACCATGGGAATAATGAAATTCAGGCCCATGTTGGTAGTAATGGCCTTTCATATCAGGATCATCGATATCTTGGCTCAAATCACAATCAAAACGCACTAAAATACTATGATTCTTTGACCAATTGTTACCTGCATTGGTAAAATGGGAGATTCCCCAAGTGATTCCCCTACCATTATCGGTATCCGTAAAGGCGTCCGGAACAAAAGGTCCGGCCGCAACCGGCAATAATTCGGTAATGGAAGCAATTTCAAAATTAACCCAGTCCTTTGCGTATTGTATGGTATTGTGTTCTTGCCCATCACGCTGAACAATAGCTGCCACCCCTTTCTTATAAGGAAACAACGTTGTCTCATGACCTGAGTTGATTACAGGATTTAAGGGATGTTTCACAAAAGGCCCTAGGGGATTCTTGGCAATAGCCAAACCCTGCATACGTATTTTGGAAGGCCTTAATTCAGCACGATTATCAAAATCACTTTTGTAGTACAAGTAAATTTTTCCATCATGTACCAGAGGATAGGGGTCATGAATGGAATTTTGGTCCCATGAACCTTCCGGTCCATTGGGAATCACGATTTCTCCCGTATGTGTCCACGGGCCATCCGGAGAATCGGCATAGGCAACGGAAACCGGACAATAATCGCCCCGCAAACCACTGACTTCCATAAAGGCTTGAAAATATAGGTAATACTTCCCCTTCCATTTTAAAATATCAGTGGTGGTTACCGAACGCCAACCCGGTTGGGGTTTTGGAGGCCTTGGAACCGCAATGCCCTGTTCTTCCCAAGTAAGACCGTCCTCGGAAGTAGCGTACCAAATATCGGATAAATCCCAATCCGCAGAAGGAACGGTATCATTAGCTTCTTTTGCTCTTAACATTCCCACAGGCTTTACCGGGGTTTTACGGCCGGTATACCACATATAATACTTGCCATTTTCATATATAACCTTTGAAGGATCCCTTCTGGTAACGGTACCGTCTCCATTATTATAATCGAAACCTATTAATTCTGTATACCTAAACTGGCTGTAAAGTTCGGACTGTTCCGGTCTAATAGCCTCATAGGCAGCATAATTACGGGTAACGGCCGCACTCAATGGCCTATTTGGCTTTTCTTTAGGAAGAACAAATGGAAAATAATTAGTACCTAGGTGGTTCTCATGTGGTTGTGAATTAATTGGTATTAAGTCTGCGAAAAAGACTGTATAAAGAATTACTCTCCTAAAGTAGCTGTTCATATGGTTGATTTAGATTCTCGCAGTTTAAGATATTCCTAAACAACAATTCTTGACTCACTGGTCATTTTATTTTTTTACGTACTACAATTATAGCACATAGAAAAAGAGAAATTAATATGTCATACCCATTTGTGGCAGTTATTGAAACATCTGTTACGATGTAAAAAAATCAAATGGTTGAATTTAGCTGAATCGAGAAATGCACCTAATATTATACAACCAATAGAATGATTTTAAGAAAACTCTCACGGCTTTCCCTAGTTCTGTCCTTAGTACTTGGAGCTAGTTCATGCCAAACCAAAGCGGACAAAAAACAGTTAGCGGGGAATACTATAAAAGAAACTCCCGTATATGAACCCAATTGGGAATCTATAAAAGCAAACTATAAAGACCCTGAATGGTTCAATGATCAAAAATTTGGGATTTTTATTCATTGGGGTGCCTATTCCGTGCCTTCATATGGTTCTGAATGGTATCCTAGACAAATGTACATGGACACTGCCACCTTCACCGCACAGTTAAAGCTGCAAAAAGAGGGTCCAAATGAAATTTATACCTATCACAAGGAAAAATGGGGAGACCAAAAAGACTTTGGATATAAAGACTTTATCCCTCTTTTTAAAGGGGAAAACTTTAATGCCAAGGAGTGGATAGATATTTTTAAAAAATCCGGTGCAAAATACGTTATCCCGGTAGCGGACCACCATGACGGCTTTGCCATGTACAAGTCCAACACTACCCGTTGGAATGCTGTGGAAATGGGCCCAAAGAAGGATATTTTGGGTGAACTGTTCAAAGAAGGACGGGTACAAGGTCTTATCATGGGTGCCTCATCACATTTTGCTTTTAACTGGTCATTTTATAATAAAAAAGATCATTTTGACACTACGGATCCGCAATATGCCGATTTGTATTCCGCTAAAGGTAAAGACGTTACTGAACCCGTATCCGAAGCATTTAAGGAAAGATGGTGGAACCGTACGGTTGACCTGATCGACAATTACCAACCGGATATTCTTTGGTTCGATTTTTATTTAGATATACCCGATTATAAAGAGTATCGCCCCAAATTAGCTGCCTACTACTATAACAAAGGAATTGAATGGGGAAAAGAAGTGGTCATCAACGACAAGAATTTTGACCATGAAGCCTTTCCGGAGGGAACGGTAATTTACGACCTTGAGAGGGGAAAACTTCCCGGAATACGAAAATTGCCTTGGCAGACCGATACCTCTATAGGAAAGAACTCTTGGGGATATGTAACCAATTGGAAATCTAAAAACACAAATGAGCTCATTGATGATTTGGTCGATATCGTTTCTAAAAATGGAAATCTTCTTTTGAACATTGGTCCTAGACCGGACGGGATTATTCCTGAGGACCAAGCAAAAATACTTTTGGAAATAGGTGATTGGTTAAAGGTAAATGGGGATGCCATCTACGGTACGGAATACTGGAGTGTATTTGGAGAAGGACCTACCGAAGTAAAAAAAGGACATCACTCAGAAGGAGGAAACAAAGGATTTACCTCTGAGGATATCAGGTTTACAAAAAAAGGCAACAAGCTTTACGCCATATTCTTGGAATGGCCCGAAAATAATTCGGCACTCATTAAATCTTTGGCGGCCAAAACAGAATTGACCCAAGATTTAAATATTGAAAAAATAAGATTACTTGAAAGTGGAAACGAATTACAGTTTTCACAAGATGAAAACGGCCTATTTATAAATGATTTTGGTCAAAAAGTAGGCGAGCATGCCCATTGTTTAGAAATTACAATGGACAATGAGATTACAACAAATTTGTAGTAGTTAGTTTAGAGTTAGTTTTAAACGCACCCTTTTGTGGGGTGCGTTTTTTTTAATTAAATCCTTGGAGTAAGGTTTGATCTTTACTCAATCTATTCCGTCCAAATGTCCATTACGAAAACACCGTCAATGATGGGGCCCACTTTCTTTACCAAATCTAAATGTGTTTTATGGAATAAGTATTTTTCCCTCCCGTGGTCGTCGTTAAAGGTTAAAATAAAGGTGTGAGTGAATCCTTCGCTATGACCTTCCGTACTATCGTTCTCTCCCCATTCAATAGAAACAATTTCAGGAATGGTTTTCTCTAAATCTAAAAAAGTCTGTACGGCCGCTTCTACCTGTTTTGGGGTAGCCTCTTCTTTATATTTTAAATTTACGATATGGCGCAATTGCTTACCCTCTCTATTAATTTTAGGCGCTACTTGATAACTTGCTACTTTATTAAGCTCAAAACTCATAGAGCCTGCCACCAATAAGGGATTGCCATTAATAGTTAAACTTCTTAAACCGTAATAAATAGGAAAGCCAGTCTCTAAATAATTCAAGGGCGTTAATGTACCTTCTGCATCTAATTTTACTAACTGAATACTAGCATCATCACGGGTACCTACTGCAAAAATTGCCCCATCTTCCGCCACTGAAACTACTTCAATACGTGTTTGTCCTTGTAATTTAGTGGTTTCATCATCCTTTAAAACAAAATGCGGAAGTAAAGCGCCTTTTCTATTAACCTTAAATACGCTAACCCCATCACCATGATAGTAGAAATCAGGATTTTTGATAAATCCATTGCGTCCATAATATTTATGGTGTCTATGCCCTACTAGAACATAATGGTTATCACCAATGGTGGCCCCAGTTACTGGATAAGCGCCCGTTAGAAAGCGGTCTGTATTGTTGTCATGTACATTGTTTACATTTTTAAACGTGCCATCTTCATAAATTCTAAAACTGCTAACGCCATTATCCTGAAATCCGCTGGTGTAGAGATAGGTTTTCCCTTGTATTTTATGCACAAACATTCCAATAATTCCATCCGTGTGTAAGTCCTCAGTATCCTTCATTGATTGTATGTGGGCAAGGCTACCATCCTTATTAATTTTAAAACAGCTTAGACCTGGAGTTTCCTTCTCCAGTCCTCCTACGAATAAATACGACGCCCCCTTCATGTGGACCACTTGCAACGTGATGCCAACAGCAAGATGTGTGTCTTCCGTATCTTCCACCATAGCGGCGCGTTCTAAAGAACCACTCTCCAAAATTTTAAAGGTTTCTATTACGTTACCAAATTTGTTGGCTACAAAAAGAAAGTCGTTACCCCCAATATTGTCTGCTACCATACCTCTAGCCGGCCCTTTTTGCTTGTACAATTCGTGATTACTTATAGGCGTGAGTACACCATCTGCATCAATTTGATACACATCTACATTACCAACACCACCGGCGTATACAAAATGCATCCCGTTCTTCTCATAGCTGGTAATTGAGACTGTATTTTTCCCAGAAATATCTTTAAAATCCTTACGATACAACATAGGATTACTTAAATCTTGCGCCGTAATTATGTTGGACCCAAGGATTGTTATGGCAACTAAAAAAGTATTAATTAAAGTTCTCATTAGATTTCTAGTTTTTAGTTAAAAGGGCATCTGCACCAGCGTTTGCAATAATTCTATCTTCTTCTATAGTACCACCACTAACACCAATGGCGCCAATGATTTTACCTTCCTTATTTTTAATGGGTACACCTCCGGGAAAGGTAATAAGGCCATCATTACTAAGTTCAATGTTATAAATAATCCCTCCGGGCTGAGTTAATTCTCCCAACTTGCCTGTATCAGTATCAAAATAACGGGCTGTTTTGGCTTTTTTTATGGCGACATCTATACTGCCTAAATAGGAATTATCCATTCTTACAAAACACTTTAGATTGGCTCCTGCATCCACCACTGCTATATTGACCGAAACATTCATTTCTTCTGCTTTTTTCTTGGCAGCTTGTAATGAATTTAAAGCCTGTTCTGTGCTAACATCATAGGGGTTTTGTGCTTGTGAATGAAGTGTAAATACAGCAAAAAGAAGTAAGGGAATAACATAAATGATCTTTGGAGGAAACATGGTTTTAGGTTTATGAATTAACAATTACAAAAATTAAAAACCCTCCTCATAAATAAATAGAACTAGTTCAACACTGTTCCATTTTTTCAAATAACAATTGCTTTTTAATCTTGCACAGAAATTCATGGGTAATGCCCAAGTAACTAGCTATTTGCCTATCTGTTACCTTTGATGCGATATTGGGATACGTTTCTATAAAATCTTTATAACGTTCTTTAGCGGTGAGGCAATGATTACGAATAAGCCTTCGCTGCCAGGCTACAATGGCCTTTTGAAACATTAACCTAAATAGCTTTTCCGAGGCGGGTATAGTCTGATATAATCTCAATTTATCACTTTTACTAATGATCAGTATACAACTATCCTCTAAAGCCTGAATGTTCAATTGTGAGGGTACGGCGTTCATAAAACTATCAATATCCATCAACCACCAATCGTTAGTGGCAAAATACAAAGTGTTTTCGTTGCCCTTGGCATCATTTAAATAGGTCCTAAAGCACCCATTTACAACAAACCCCTCATAATCAAAAAGGGAACCTTGAGTCAACAGGAACTCATGTTTGGGTATGACCTTTGGTATAAAATAACTACGAAAAAGGGCGATTTCCTTTTGGGAAAGCACGCCGTACCGCTGAATATGTTCTATAAATAAGTCTTTATCCACTTATCCTTTTAAGTTATAACAACTAATCATTCCAATGTTCATCAATTACTTTTTGAATATGCGGATACTTTTCATCCGTTTCATTCAAATCATCCCGTAAACGTATCAATTCCTTTTTAAGGTCTGCGATTACGTCTGCATAGGCAGGGTCGTTGTAAGCATTGTTCATTTCTTTGGGGTCTTTTTTCAGATCGTAAAATTCCCAAGCTACCGGGGTGCTGTTAGTAAAATCATTCCCCCAATTATTTTTGTCCCAATCAGCGTTGGGATCCGTTGTATCCACATAGTATTTCCCATAAAAGAATATAAGTTTGTGGTCTTTGGTACGCACTCCAAAATGAGCGGGATTTTGATGCCTGTGGGCCAAATGCATCCAATAGCGGTAATAAGTAGATTGTTGCCATCCCTCCGGCTCTTCACCAGTTTCCAAAATGGTCTTGAAACTATTACCCTGCATGTAATCTGGCACATTTCCTCCGGCCATTTCAATGAGGGTCGGTGCAAAGTCAGTATTGTTGATGATGGCATCGGTACGGCTGCCTGCTTTTATTTTCTTTGGGTACCTCACAAAGAACGGCATGCGCATACTCTCATCATACATCCATCTTTTATCAATATAATCATGCTCTCCCAACATAAAACCTTGATCACCCGTATAAACAATGATGGTGTCGTCCAAAAGGTCTTCTTCCTTTAAATAATCGATTAATCTTTTAATATTGTCATCGACGCCCTTTACACAGCGAAGGTATTTCTTCAGATAATCTTGATATACTTGGCTAGCGTATTTTTTTTCTTCCTCATCCATAGTCCACTTTACGTATTCCTCTGGTCTAATACTGTCTGCTTCTCTGTAAGACCTATGTATTGTGCTATCCACATAAATATTCATGGCCTGGTTTCTAATGAGGTTCCTATGAGAAACCGATGACCCTATAATTCTCGTCAAACTATCGTTCTTACCCCTTGTAGCCACAGAACCATGGTTGCCCATTTCGTACAAACTTTCCGGTTCGGGAATGAAAGTATCAGCCAAATAGTCTTCATACCTCGGTGCATTTTCAAAATCGTCATGTGGGGCTTTGTAATGGTGCATTAAAAAGAAGGGTTTGTTAGGGTCCCTTTCCTTTTTAAACCACTCCAGCGTTATATCCGTAATCTTGTCCGAGGAATGCCCTTGGGTCTGAACTACATTTTTGGGCCAAGGTTTCTCGCCGCGCTCGCGAAACTCAGGATCAAAATAACTCCCTTGACCCGGTAATACCTTATAATAATCAAAGGCCGCCGGTTCTTCCTTTAAATGCCATTTACCAACAATAGCGGTTTGATAGCCCAGTTTTTTCATTTCTATGGGCAAATATTGCCGCGCCGCTTCAATTCGACCGTCAAGGTCAAGTACTCCGTTCAATTGTGAGTTTTGACCTGTGATAATTGCTGCCCGACTGGGCGTACATATAGAATTACTAACAAAACAATTTTCAAAAATCATCCCCTCATTGGCAATCATATCGAGATTGGGAGTTGGGTCAAGGCTGGCCAATCTACTACCATAAACCCCCAAACCTTGGGTGGTATGATCATCAGACATTATAAAAATGATGTTGGGTTGTTTTTCAGATGTATCATCTGCCTGTTTTTTAGAATTACAGGCACTCAACAAAAAGACGAACACTACAAAATATGTAAATTTTAATTTCATTTTTTAATGACGTTTATATAGTTAGTTGGTATTGAGTTCTTATCCTCGACTTGGTAATAAGCCGATAGTTTATAGGTACCTTTTTCTAATTGTCCGGATACAGAAATATGGGTGTCGGATGCGATTCCTTTTTCGTGAAACACTATATCGTTCAATTGAACTTGTCCGCCTATTACATCAAAACCTACACCTTCAGATAGGCCGTCCCAATTGGGTTTAGATTCGATTTCTTCCACGGTCGCATTCATAGCTAAATCTGATTCTGGCGGATAACGGTACAAATCAAATTGATAGTCACCGGGTTCGGTAACTTCCACTAAATAATAGCCTTCAGGACTTTGCTCTCCTTTACGTATTAAATTTTGGTTCCATGGAATGGGTTGTTCTGAATGTAAATCGTGAATCGTCAACAAAACAGAAGTTTCGTTGGGCGCCGTTAAAGGTATTTTGGCATAATGCATATCAGCTTCAGTGCTTACCCACCATTCATTATAGAAATCTTGCATGGCCTTTACTTTATCTGGATAATCGGCGGCCACATTACTTTCTTGACCAAAATCTTCCGCCAGATTATATAATTCATCACCGTTTACCAAGCGCCATTCACCCTGCATCACACAGCTATTTCTATTCTTTTCAGGCCATTGATTTCGTTGTGTATCTACTACCAACATGCGTTTCTCCTGTTGGGTCTCCCCTAATAGAACAGATGACATGTCCTTACCATCCAAATGTTTTTTTGGTGAATAGTCCAATCCACATAATTTGGCCAAAGTGGGCAACAGATCCACATGGGCCACCAATTCATTGTTCGACTTGATATTTTTACTTGTAATGCCTTTTGCCGGCCAAGAAATTAGAAAAGGCACTCTATGTCCACCGTCATACTGGCTGCCCTTGGTTCCACGTAAACCGGCATTATAGCCCCTTTGCTTTCCCTTTTCATTGGAAATTCCTGCAGCCGTACCATTATCCGTAGTGAAGATAAAAATGGTATTATCCCATTGCCCACTGGCTTTCAATTGCTTTATAAGCTTGCCTAAATTTTCATCTAGATTGGTAATCATCCCATAAAAGCGTTTTTGTCTATCCGTTAGATCACTATCTGCATATATATCAAAATATTCTTGCGGTACATTGAAAGGTCCGTGAGGTGCATTCAGCGCTAGATAAGTAAAAAACGGAGTCTCCTTTTGAGCCTGGATGTGGGATATGGCTTCAGAAAACCAGACATCTGTGCAATACCCTTCAAATTTTTCCGGTTTACCATTTCTAAAATAGGTATCATTTATATAATTATTGTTCCAATAATCCGGGGTTTGGCCAACACCTCCACCTCCATGATAAAGCGCCTCTTTAAAACCTCGATCCTGAGGTCTAAAAGGATAATTATCCCCCAAATGCCATTTTCCGAACATGGAGGTGCTATACCCATTCTTTTCAAGAACGTCTGCCAAGGTTTCCTCTTCAGAGTTAAGTATGGAGCAACCGGCAATGGTATGCCAAGCATTGTTTCTATTACTATTTCTGCCGGTCAACAAGCCTGCGCGGCTAGGTGCGCAGGTAGTGCCTACATGAAAATTGGTCAACTCCGTTGATTGGGCCGCAAGGGTATCTAAATTGGGTGTTTTAATAATAGAATTTCCATGAAAACCCACATCCCCATAGCCTTGATCATCCGTTATAACCAGTACAATATTGGGTTTGGTTTCAATTTTATCGTTCAGGTTACCTTGCGTTTTTTTTGCCTTACCACAAGAGGAAAGAAAAAGGAAAAACAATAGATTGAATCCTATAATTAGTTGTTTCATTAAGATTGGTTGAAGTTAAAGTTAGGTTTGGTCTACCCTTGTTTTTTTTATGTATTCGCTTGGTACTACCCCAAATTCCTTTTTAAAGCATTTGGAAAAGTAAGAGGCCGTATTAAATCCGGTTCTAAACATAATTTCCTTCACGGAATAATCACTATTATCTAAAAGCTGAATAGCTCTCTTAAGCCGAATATTCCTTATAAACTCACTAGAGGAGAGTCCGGTCAACTCCTTAAACTTTAGATAAAGATTACTACGGCTGTGCCCCATTTCCTTTACCAGCATTTCCACATTAAAATCTGTATTCATCATGTGCTTTTCTACCACTTCTACAGCCTGCTGCAAAAATTGCTCATCCAAACTGGTCACTGCAACCTCTGTAGGTTGAAGTGTTAAGTCCTGTTTGAATCTTTTTCTAAGCTCATCCCTGTTTGTAAGAATATTAGCAAGTTTAAGTTCAAGTACTTGCACATTGAACGGTTTTCTTAAATAGGCGTCCGCCCCGTTTGACAACCCCTCTATTTCACTTTCCTGAGAAGATTTCGCGGTAAGCATTATTACCGGAATGTGGCTGGTGACATTGGTGGTTTTCAGTGCTTGACAGAATTCAATACCCCCCATGATAGGCATGACAACATCTGTGATGATGATGTTAGGCAACACCTTTTTGGCAATCTCAAGGCCTTTTTGACCATTATGTGCTTCAAAAATGGTGTACTTGTTTCCAAGAACTTGTTTTATAAATTGAATGATATCCGGATTGTCATCAACTACTAAAAGAATAGGGGAAGTAGACCTTATTTTTGCCAAATGATAATCTTCCAGCTCGTCATTTAAATCAATAGCTAAAGACTCCGATTCGGAAGAGCGAACAAGAAAATCATTGTCCGTTACTTCTTTACAGCTAATATCCGGAGCTTCTTCATAACTACTTTTATCCATAGGTAAAGCCAATTTGAAACATGTTCCACCTCCTTTTCTATTTTTAACGGCTATATGACCTAAATGAAGCTCGATCAGACTTTTGGTAAAGGCCAAGCCTATACCGACACCTTTTGAGTTTACTTTCTCATGTTCCTTTTCCGTATAATATTTTTCAAAAATTATGGACTTTTTATCTTCAGGAATCCCCACCCCTGTATCCTTTACCTTTATTTCCACATAACGTTGATTAAAAGGTGTTTCCATTTCCTTGCTTCCTTCCTTAGAACTAACTTCAATGGTGATTTTTCCGTTCTCAGGGGTAAATTTAAATGCGTTGGAGAGTAGGTTGTTTAAAACCTTCTCTAAAGCACTATGATCAAACCATGATTTTAAATGCTTTTCATCGGATTTAATCTCAAATTTTATTTTCTTCTTTAATGCAAGGAATTGAAAGGGCTCCGCCACTTCCCTTATGAAGGAAATCATATCTGTATTCCTAACCACTAGAGACATTTTTCCTTGGTTGATCTTTCTAAAATCTAGCAATTGGTCCACCAACTTTAGAAGATAATTGGTGTTTTTATGCATTAATTGATATTGTTCCCTCACCGTGGAACCCTCTATAGAGCCATTTTCTTTTAATAGGTATTCTAATGGGGCCTTGATCAGAGTAAGTGGTGTCTTAAACTCATGAGAGATATTGGTGAAAAAATCCAGTTTTAAGGTCTGTAGTTCATCATTCTTTTCCTTTTCCAGGTGCTCTAATTCAAGTTGGTGCTTTTTAGAAGAGCTGATAATAGTAAAACGCCAAAGACCAATGAATAAAAACAATAATAGTAAACCATAAATGGCATAAGCAACGGTGGTCCTGTAAAGAGGAGGCCTAACTTTTAGAGCCATAGAATAAGGTGTTGTATCCCAAATTCCGTCATTATTGGATGCCCTTACTTTTAAAGTATATTCTCCAGGCTCTATATTGGTGTAGGTGGCGAATCTTTTATCAGAGGTGGTATAGATCCAGTCAGCGTCAAAACCTTCCAACTTATATGCAAATTGATTTTTATTGGGAGCTGAGAAATGCAACGAAGCAAACTCAAAAGCAAAGCTATTTTCTGCATAGTCCAAAGTAATTTGGTCCACCTCAGATATTGTTTTGTCCAAAAGTACCCTTCCATTAATTTCCTCTCCAACCGCAACATCTTTATTAAAGATAGACAGTTTGGTAACCACTGTTTCCGGTAGGGTTTCGTTATCCTCGATCTCTCTAGGGTAAAAAGCATTAAAACCGTTGACACCCCCGAAAATCATTTCACCATCCTGTCTTTTTAAACAGGCCAACTCTTGAAATTCACTATCCTGTAGGCCATCAGTCACATCGTAGTTTTTGAAAGTTTCCGTTTCGGGGTTAAATCTTGAAAGGCCCTTATTGGTAGAAACCCATAGATGCCCCTGCTCATCCTCCAATATTCCTTTGATGACATTATTGGGCAAACCTTCGCCAACAGTATAAGAGACAAAGTTAGTTTCGTTCTCGTCATTATAAATCACCTTATTGAGACCACCCCCAAAAGTTCCTACCCACATTTCACCCTTTCTACTCTCGTAAAGTGCCAATATATAGTTGTGGCTAATGGTTCCCCTTATTTCCTTGTCATTTTTAAAAATTTCAAATTTGGGATTGTCCTTATATCGCTCCCTTACGGACAACCTACATAGTCCGTCTCCCGTAGCAACCCATATATGACCATTACTATCTTCATATATGTTTCTAATAATGTTATTGGGCAAACCATAATTTTGGTTAGGCCTTTCTCTAAAAACTGCTTTTTTATAGCTCCCGTCAGGTTGTTTGATCCATCTGTAAAGTCCGCCAGAATAAGTTCCCACCCACAAATTATCTTGAGAATCATTTAAAATACTGAACACACTGTGATTCACACCTGCAATTTCATTGACTTCCTTGTCTTTACTATTCGCGTCCGTTATATCAATAGAAAAAAGGTATGGCGGATTTTGCCCTCCGTGCAAAAGCAATTTTTTCCCGTCCCTAGTGATTTCTTCCATGGCAAAGACCTTCCTTGTATGATTGAATTGCCTAAAATTTTCATATTTCTTGTCCGTTACTAGGGCTTCATTAAGTCCGCCCCCTTCCGTACCGATCCAAAGAATCCCATTACTATCCTCAAAAACCGACCTAATTTTATCATAACTTAAGCTACTGGCCCTTAAGTCTCTTTTTATATGTCTGAATTTTTTCCGTTTAGGATCAAATTTATTCACACCACCTCCATTGGTTCCTACCCAAACAATGCCTGTTTTATCAACATAAAGCGATGTTATAATGTTCTTGCTAATACTATTGGCATTTTCCGGGCTATAATTGAAAGTCTCCAAGTGTGTAGGAGCATCCAGCTCAGAAGAATTGGAGAAGTATTGAAGTCCGTTATCCGTTCCACCCCAGATATGGTTGTCATTATCCAAGGCTATTGTAGTGAAGGTTCCATCATTCAGTTTTACAAAACTGGTATCTGTATCGGATTGCTTCATATACAGACCGTCTCCAGTACCTATTAATAGTCTATTGAACCGGTCCTCTGCCATGGTCCTGATCGAGGCTTGCTGAAATCCGATTTCTTTAATGACCGACTTAAAATATGATACTCCGTTTTCATCAATGGTAAGTTTAAATAAATCAAAATGCCCACCTATTAAAATTTCTCCTTTATGATTCTCATAAATGGCATTGATGATATTGGCATTTTCAGGTATATCAGATTCCCCATATTCAAACTCAAACTTTTTAAATTCTGCCGAATCTAGAGGTTTGTTTAAATCGAGCATATTAATCTCACCCTTCGTAGCTATCCAAAGTCTATTTTTACTATCACGATAGACCTTTGAAATGTAATCATTGGATAGACTTTTTAAATTTCCTTTGATATGCTGAAACTGTGTAAAACCTTCCTTTTTTTGATCATAATAAAAAAGCCCGTCGCCAGTAGTACCAATCCATAAGTTACCGGACTGGTCCCCCGTCATGGTAAAGATTAGGTTGCTATTGATTCCCGTACTTTTTTCATTGGGCTTAAATTCCTTAAATGTATAACCGTCATATCTGTTAAGCCCGTCATGGGTACCAAACCACATAAAGCCATAGGAATCTTGATAGATACAATTGACATCACTTTGAGACATTCCCTCATCTGTTCCTAAATGTTCAAAATGAAAATTTTCTTGACTTTTTGCCGGGATGGAAAAAAGTATGGCAAAAGCCAATAAGAAAGTTGAGAGGGCATATTTTTTTGGAATACGGATTTGAAAAATACCAATTTTTTGCCTCTGGAAAATGTACTTGTATGTGTGGAGGGAATTCATCTTACTAAAATGCCAATTTCCGAAATCGGCCTATGGATTAAATGATTTTATGTGTAGAAGATATGGTTTTATATTTGGTTTGTTTTAAGCAAAAAACAAAAAAATAGGGCCAAAGAAGAATTGGACTTACAATACCATATTAAATGAAGAGGTGGATTATAAAATTTTAATCCAATACGATTAGAAAGTGTAAAAAGGTAATTTTACTGTGTAGAAATTGTGATGGTAGAAACTCAATATTAAGTCAAAGAAGTATTTAAACAAGTTCCCTATATAATCGATACACCTAGCTTTACTTTTAACCAACCGTAAGATGGAGGTATTGCTTCAAAGTAAAAGTCTTTTAGAATTTTTAAAGTTACGATCTAAGGAAAGGGGCTGCATATGAAAGGGGTAACAGACGAAATAAGCAGCCCCCTTAAATTTTATGTAAGTGGATTTCCTTTTAAGCGTTTTTCAATTTTACGCTTTTTAGCAGTAATCCTCTTCATTACTTCCATCAATTTACCATCCTTGCTTTTCTTATAAATCTCATTTATGGCCAATACTAATTCCTTAGCCTCCCTTGAGGCATTAATGCGGTCACTTGTTGACATGTGACTCATTGGTCTCTTCTCAAATTCGTCGGCTCTTAAAAGTAACTCCATAACAAATTGTTTAATTTTAGCATAAATTTATTAAACAAAAATCAAATTAAAAAAGAGTTTAATTCGATTAATATTTAATTAACAAAAAGTAAAATCGGTGTCAGTGGATTTATATTTTCACCAATTTGATTCTTCACACTACGCAAAATAATTTTAGCGAAGGTTTTAATTTTTTGCTCAAATCAGTCCATTCCAAAAATATATTTTGTTTAAGTTTAAAGTGTTTTTATTAAACAAAATAATCGCTCATAAATGAAAATTAGTTTTGGAATGCGTCTAACAATACATTAAAAGAGATTTACGTACAGAGGTAACCTTATCTACCTTTTTGTGCTAAATCATAAAAAACTAGAATGTTTTAGATTTTTGAATATCGGCTAGAAAAAATTACCTATAACTTACTCATCAAAATGTAGGTATAAATATAAAAGCTGCACTAGAAAGTTAGACTAAATCTAGAGTAGACATTTCATTAACTTTTCACAAACGGAATGAGTTTATAGTTGCAACTTAAAGTAAACAATATGGAATATCTATTTATAGTCATCAAGGCTTTCATCTTTATAAGTATAGTGAATGTCTGGATTTTTCGTTTTAATAAACCTACTCCCTATCGTGGTGGCGCTGCCTCATCGATGAAAGAAGAGTTTGCCAACTACGGTTTGAGCATACCAATACTCTACATAGTAGGAGGCTTAAAGCTGTTAGCGGCCTCCTTAATTTTCTTATCTATATGGATTCCTTATTTAGTTTTATACGGAGCCGTGCCAATGGTCATATTAATGTTGGGTGCCATTGCAATGCACGTTAAAATAAAGGATGAACTTAAAAAATCCATTCCTGCCATTACATTTTTAATTCTATCAATAATCTTAATAATAAAACAATAATTTTACTATGAGAAATTTTACACTACCTATCCGGTTTGGCCTAGCCACAAGTGGATCGTTAATCGCCTATTTTCTAGTTCTGGCACTGTTTGAATTACATACAAATATTGCCTATAGTATTTTCAATGCAGTCATAACGGGATTTGCAATATATGAGGCCATAAAGTATAGAAAACTGGAAGAGGGAAAGTCCTTTAATTATCGAAAGGGTTTTGAAACAGGTATTATTACCGGATTTATGGCTACTTTAATTTTTGCCATTTTCTTCACGGTGTATGCAACAGAGATAAATCCAGATTTTCTGGCAGCTCTGTCCCAAAGATGGTTTAAAAACTTGAGTTTTGAAGGTATTGTACCATTTACCGTTGCAATTATGGGATTTGCCACTTCCTTGGTATTGACTTTAGCCTTCATGCAATTATTTAAAGTCTCCAATACAAGCAAAAAGAAAGAAATGCTAAAGGTAGTGACCGAATAATGGGATATTGGATTGTTTTCCTCTGATTACCTCAAAAGCTCTTATATAGGATATTTTTCCAATACCTAATTGGCCTAATTTTTTAAGGGCCGATTAAAGATATAGATCTATTTTTACGTATTGTTGTATATCATTGTAGTAGAGTGTTGTACCTATGGAGCTAAAATTTATTTTATTAAAGCTCTTTGTGTAATTTCTAATATGTTTTTTTGCGTCTGCACTTTACTTTGTGTTGTTATAACTGAGAATGAATTAAATTACGCCTGTGAAAGATTACTTGATTTATATTGCGGAGGATGATGAAGATGACCGAGAATTCTTTCTAGATGCGCTTGCCGAAATTCCCTTAAGTTGTACCACTAGGGTATTTTCCAACGGAATTGACCTAATGGACGACTTATTCTCTTCTTCAAAATTACCGGACATCATTTTTTTAGATTTAAGGATGCCTTTAATGGACGGATTTGAGTGCCTAACGGATATCAGAAATTTTAATAAATTTTCCGATATTAAAATTGTAGTGTACTCTACAAGTTACCATGAGAGAGAAGTAAGGCAGTTAGAAGAAGATGGCGCTAACAGGTATTTACAAAAACCCTCTTCTTTCAATGTTCTTAAAACGCTTTTGTATCAATCTATAAAATCGTTGGAGCCAGAGCATTCCTATAGTGATAAAGAGTTTGTGATCCTATCCTAAACCTAAAAGCTCATCATTATTTTACAAAATACCTTTTTGAGTTAAAGGCAATATTGATAAAGGACTGCTTTAATTTTAATAAATATTTAATTCGCATTACACTAAAACATTAATTGTTTGTGGGGAACAATTAAAGTCTGGAAGGGGACATTCATTTGTCCCTTTTTCATTGTATATATTATGGTCAGTGAAAAGTTATATAATCTAATTGCAAGCCTTCGGGCATTTTTTAAATCTGGAAACCGAGAAAAGATGCCCTATCTAATTACGGCAACTGTTTCCCTGTTATTATTTATTATAGGAATTAATCTTTTCGTAGAATTGTCTTCTTTAGTGAAGGGTGACCTTTTGGGTACTTTCGATGAATCTGTATTTAGTGAAATTCACTCCTACAGAACTCCCCTACTCAATACATATTTTATCTTTGTGACAGATATTGGTGATATTCAAGGATATGCCGTAATTCTTGTTATTTGTGCACTAGTAGTAATTTTTACTACGAAACGATGGGCGCTTCTTTATGAGGTTACTTCGGTTTTACTTTTGGCAACCATTTCTAATGTATTGCTTAAGCGGGCCTATGATAGGGCCAGACCGGACTTGGAACATTTGGTTACCGTCAAAACTCTTAGCTACCCTAGCGGGCATGCCATGAGCTCGATGGCCTTTTACGGTTTTCTAATTTACCTTGTTTATAAATCTACCTTGAAAGTATGGATGAAAACCATTATTATAGCAATATCATTCGTTTTAATCTTAAGTATTGGTACTAGCAGGGTTTATTTGGGAGTACATTTCCCTTCTGATGTACTTGGTGGCTGGATAGCCGGTTTGATTTGGGTTGTCTTTTGTATCCTGATCTATAACCTCATCGAAATCTTCCGCAAGGACCCTTTGACCTAAGTAAATCCTAGCCTAAAATATAAAAGGCCCCTGAGGGCCTTTTTTGAGTATTCTTAATAATTTTCGCTACAAGGTGTAAATAAGCGCTCCATAGGCAGGTATGTTCAGTTCACCAGTCCATTCGCTATTATCGGTTTCTTTTCTTAGTTTCTTCATTTGCGATGTCACCTCAAGCCCTTGAAAACCTTCATCATACCCGTTCCAAGTTGCATTTATACGCAACTTCCAGTTTTGATGCTCGCTAACGCCAATGTGGTACTTCTCAAATTCCTTATTACTAAAATTAAGAACGACTAAAACTGGCTGCTCACCCCCTCCAACTTCATCTCTTACATAAGCTAAAATTTTATTTTCAGGATTAAAATGTGTTATCTGAATACCCTGCGCCCTTAAGCCGAAGGCTCCTTCAAGTTCTCCCGTTCTCAACTTGACGATATCCGAAATCATTTTGTATATGCCCTTGTGCTTTTCAAACTTTTCCCAGTCAAGCTGCTCCGTATCTTGAAAATACTCATCTTCAATAAACTCCTGTCCTTGAAAAAGCATGGGTATACCAGGGGCGGTAAGGGTCAAAACAATTCCTAAAATTGCCCTCTTCTTGGCAAAATCACTTTCTGCATCCCCGGGTTGTATTTCTTCGGGTACACGGGCTTTACCGTTTGCTACCTCATCATGTGATTCGGTATAGACAACTCTCTTAAAGTAGTCCCCACTATATTGAAAACAAAGGGCATCTACTACTTTTTGAACATCGCGGCCTTCATCATGGGTGTCTTGCAAAACCTCACGTACTGGATGTACAAAAGCCATGTCCCATTGGGTGCCATAGCCTAATCCACCATCATTAAAGTTATTGGTAACCCTATGATCTCCCTTTAAATCTTCGGCAATGGTCAACACGTGCGGGTATTTCTCCTGAAGCTCGGCATTAATGTCCCTCATGAGTATATTGCCTTCCTCAATTTCCGTATCATACCCAAGACCGCCGCCCTCATATCTTATGTATGATGTAGCATCCATTCTCAAACCATCGCAATGGTATTTTTCAATCCACATGAGCGCATTGTCCCGTAGATATTGACGTACTTCAGGTCTTCCATAATCCGGACGTGTATCTCCCCAAGGCGTATCACTTCGGTGATCGTTATAAAAATAGATTCCACCTTTGTCATTCTCATGCCAACCATCAAATTGCCATAAATCTACATCGGAAGGCCCAAAATGATTGTACACCACATCCATTATAACGGCCATGCCCATCTTATGGGCCTCGTTTACAAAATTCGCAAGTCCGTTCGGTCCACCATAATCTTGCTCTATGGCAAAAGGGTGCGCAGGATTGTACCCCCAAGATATTCCGCCGGCAAACTCCGCCACAGGAAGTAATTCAATACAGTTGATACCCAACTCTTTTAAATATGGCAACTTTTCAATTACATCATTAAAAGTACCCACCTGATCGGGAGTTTTTCGATTAAAGGTTCCAACATGTAACTCATAAATAACAAGTTCATTCCAAGACGGCATCTTAAAATCAGCATCATCCCAATCAAAATCAAGGGTTCTGATTACGGAGTTGCCATTGCTATTGGTTACTTCAAAAGCATATGGGTCATTTCTTTCCATAACATCATTTCCGTTATGGATGATGTATTTATACTCATCCCCTTCTTTGGGTTCATCTGACACCCCGGCCCAGTATCCGTTTTCTTCCTGATGAAGTTCTAAACCTTCTTTACTCCAATCATTAAACGAACCACCCACATAAACTTTGTTGGCATGTGGAGCCCAAACCCTGAACGTCGTCTGTCCGTCTTTAAGGATAGCCCCCATTCCTGCTGATTTCTCAATGGCCATTTCGGCCGTCAAATTATTCATATCCTCCATAGCAATTCTTATTTATAGGCGTTAGCCCGTTAAATCATTATTTTCTCATTTCTTTTTTTAAGCGTTAAATTGGAAGTTGAATACATTACTTCCCCTTCGTTATGTAGTGAAACCAAAAAATCTAAATACTCGATTATAAGAAGATGCACTTTGATATCCATCTCCATATGCTGCATTAAATTCATACAATTATCAATCTGCTTTTGATCTGATGCAAGCACGAGCTCTCTTCCCTCATGAATGGACACACAGTTAAATAAAAGGTCTGTATCAAGCCATTTGACAGCCGGTCTGCGATAGACAAGTTTTCTGGGTAGCACTGTATATTGATTCAGTTCGTTTTTAAGCGACTTACAGAATTCTGTTTGAAATTTTATTCTGTCCGTAATTCCTTTTTTCTCTTCAAAGGGGTCGTCAAACCGAATTAAAAATACCTCTAGGGCATCAATCAAGATATAAGATTGATCTACTAATTGAAGTAACTTATTATATACTCTTGAATCTAAAAATTGGTTTCTCATAGCGGTGCAATTTCAGCACTATACAAGTCTGAAATTGACTTTAAAAACCTTTTTAGTAGCACAAAAATTTTGAAGTGAAAAAAAGTTTTTAGAGGAAACCATTCTTATAATAAGGTTTTGACAATCAACAAAATAAACCTTACACAATAAGCACAACTCATTGAAAAGATATCAGTTATCTTCAAAATAACTGGAAATTTTGTTAAGGTTCCAAATACTAAAGGTGCTTTAGTCATAAAACCAAAAAAATGTTTAAAGAAGTTAATGTTCCCTATGACGAAATTTTAATTTATGCATTGGAATTAAAAACAGCTAAAGTTAAAACTATGGAAAAAATGGATAAAACGGAATGGAAGGCGACTGATAGCTCTCCCGTTGATACGAAACAAAAAAATGATGGAAGCGTTCGAAATATGACGACCAATAAAACAGAAAATAAATTCCCGCTTACAACTATAGTAGTGGTTGCGATACTCTTTGGAATCGTAGCTTTTTATTTGATGTTTGTAGAAATCTAGTCAATACAGCCGCCAGAGTATAATTCCTACTAGTCTTCATAATTAAGTTTTTAAGAAGTTCCATGTTCATAATACATGGAACTTTTTAATTTTAACGTCTTTAAATCAAGCTCCAATGATTTCCCCACCATTGATATGTAGCACTTGCCCGGTCATATAACTACTGTCCTCGCACGCCAAATAAACGAAAGCAGGTCCTAATTCAGCCGGTTGTCCCGGTCTGCCCAAGGGCACATCCTTACCGAATTTCTCCAATTGCTCTCCTTCAAAGGTAGCAGGAATCAAGGGTGTCCAAATGGGACCGGGC
>NZ_JACSOH010000002.1 GCF_014349235.1 Cytophaga sp. FL35
GGATAGAGCATCCCGAACCTTGTTCGGGACGGTCGAAGCGCCCAGATTGCCTTCTAAAGGCAGAAAAAAGGCTTCGTAAAATAATGAAATTGGGAACAATGGTCGCGTAGCTCAGCTGGATAGAGCATCTGCCTTCTAAGCAGACGGTCGAAGGTTCGAATCCTTCCGCGATCACTCCTTAATTAAAAACCACGCTTCTTGGCGTGGTTTTTTATTTGGACACCCTAATAAATCTAGCAACTCCCCTTCATTCTTTATTAACAAATCGATTCCGTACTTAGGCCTCGGTCTAAACCTTAAGCTCACAATCCCCAACTCAACAGAGCATCCCGAACTTCGTTCGGGACGGTCGAAGGTTCGAATCCTTCCGCGATCACTTCTTATTTAAAACCACGCTTCTTGGCGTGGTTTTTTATTTGGACACCCTAATAAATCTAGCAACTCCCCTTCATTCTTTTTTAACAAATCGATTCAGTACTTAGGCCTCGGTCTAAACCTTAAGCTCACAATCCCCAACTCGATAGAGCATCCCGAACTTCGTTCGGGACGGTCGAAGGTTCGAATCCTTCCGCGATCACTCCTTATTTAAAAACCACGCTTTCTGGCGTGCTTTTTTTCGTTATATTACTTCCTATCGGACCCACTCAGTTGCAAAATGATATACTCCGTTTACATTTTATATTCC
Organism: Cytophaga sp. FL35; assembly: GCF_014349235.1. Taxonomy (GTDB): domain Bacteria; phylum Bacteroidota; class Bacteroidia; order Flavobacteriales; family Flavobacteriaceae; genus Euzebyella. Next base: position 686 of record NZ_JACSOH010000002.1, read on the forward strand.
GAATCACTTGATAAATATTATGTCGGGCATACAAGTGAAACCATCGAAATAAGGTTACGAAAGCATCTGTCCGACCATAGCGGTTTTACCGCTAAAGTGAAAGATTGGAAAATTGTATTTGTCGAAAAATTCTCTAGCAAGGCCGAGGCTTACCAAAGAGAAATGAATATTAAAAAAAGAAAATCTAGGAGGTATATAGAATCTATTATTGTAAAATCATCTGGATAGAGTATTACTTTAAATTTGTTCCACAGATACAGCTGCCCTTATTGAGACTATTTATAGCTTCCTAAATCAATAATTTATAAATTCTACACCTCCTCCATTATTATCTTCTCTTTAGCAACTGATTGTTCGTACTGTTACTAGATAATGATTCTATCTCTAATTTAGATTTATAGAACTTCATGACATTCTTAATTTACCTTTCATCGAAAAAATAATACTAAGCTCTCCTCTTATCCCGTTATTGTTGGTAAGAAAATTAGCACTATTAAGCAATTGTAGCGTTCAAAGCTCCCGCCGCGACAACTCAAACCCTAAAAGTTATGGCTACTACAATCTCAAATTATGGTAAGCAAACCAATCTTCTAAACACACAAGCAGATGTCCTAAAAACCAAGGCTTCCAAACTATATAAACTTAAGACCAAATTCGAGAAGAAGTATTTTAAATTATCTGGTTGCCGGAAGTATGAAAAGGCAAGGGATTTTAATATCAATTTAAATTCTGCACTGTACCAAGTCAATCAAATGCTTCATGTTTCTTCAAACAAAACCAATACAAACAACTACCAAAAGATTGATTTTCAAATAAGTCAATTGGAACAGCAATTGGCCAGCCTCATAGCCTAAAAATCAGGCTCGGCAGACTTTTTTACGTATCTTTATACGTCCTATACCAAACCAAATGAAACGTAAGCACTTTAAGATTATTGGGCTGCTTTTGGCTACCCTATTGTTTACCATCTTTTTGTGTAACCTTATTATCACCAATACAACCGAAGGCAAAACCTTCAACCAAACCTCCAAAATATTCAAAAATAGGGTAGGCTTGGTATTAGGCACCTCAAAGAAACTGATTGGAGGCCTGCCCAACCCTTATTACACCTATAGAATAAAGGCTACCGTTGAGCTCTTTAAAGCAGATAAAATTGAATATGTTTTGGTAAGTGGGGACAATGGAACCCGTTATTACAACGAACCCAATACCATTAAAAAAGATTTAGTGGATGCAGGTATCCCTGAAGAAAAAATTTATCTGGACTTCGCCGGATTTCGTACATTGGATTCCATGGTGCGTGCCAAAGAAGTATTTGGATTGGATAGCGTAACGGTAATTTCCCAAGAATTCCATAACCAACGTGCTATTTATCTCGCCGAAAAAAAAGGGTTAAACGCCATTGGGTTCAACGCCAAGACCGTTATGGGCAATCAGGGTCTGAAAGTACAGTTGCGTGAATACTTGGCTAGGGTAAAAGTCTTTGTAGATTTAATTTTCAATACCCAACCCAAATTTTACGGGGACTATGTTGAAATAAAGTAAATTGGAAAGTGTTCCGCAAAAATGGGCTATTTTAGGTCAGCAAAACTACCGACCATGTCCACCTTAAGAACTCTTATAAAAAATTTGGGCCCAGGGCTGTTATTTGCCAGTATGGCCATTGGCACCTCCCACTTGGTCCTTTCTACCAAGGCTGGAGCCCAATACGGTTGGATGATGCTCCTCCCCATAATTCTGGCCAATGTGTTTAAGTATCCATTCTTTGAATTTGGGGTAAGATATACCAATATCACGGAGAAATCCCTTATTGAAGGCTATAAAATCCGAGGTCGGCTGTATCTCTGGTTTTACGCTCTCATAACCTTTATAACCACCTTTACCATATTAGCTGCCTTATACACCGTTACCGCAGGCTTGTTCATCAACCTTTTTAAGGTAGATTTCCTGTCGCTAACCTGGGTGGCATTAGGGCTGTTCATTTTTATTGGTTTCACCTTGATTATTGGACAATATAAATTTATGGAACTGTCCTTAAAACTTATCATTACCATTCTCTTTCTTGCCCTTTTAGCAACCACGGTAATTGTCCTATTTAAAGGCACCGTACCCCATATGCCCAACTTTCAACCTCCCTCGATTTTTAATGATGTGGGCATTCTCTTTTTAATTAGCCTAATGGGTTGGATGCCCACCACAGTAGAAGCTTCTAGTTGGGTAAGTCTTTGGAGTATTGAAAAATGGAAATCCGAGAAAAATAAACCTCTTTTAAAAGATTCCTTAAGGGAGTTTAATACAGGTTATTTCATTACGGCTATTCTGGCCATATTTTTCCTAATAATTGGGTGGGCAACTTTGTATGGAACCCAAACGGAGTTAAGTAATAATGCCGTGACTTTTGCCGATCAAGTAGTACAATTATTTACCACCCATATTGGACCTTGGTCTTATATTTTTATAGCCTTATCCGCCTTTGCTACCATGTTTAGTACCTGTATGACGGCCCATGACGCTCTGGCAAGGGTCTGCTTGGATATCCTTCAACAATTAAAACCAAAAAAGAGGAGTTTCAAGCATAAAAGTTCATTTTCCATCGCCATTGTATCCCTTGCACTTATCAATTTCTTGGTGGTTTCCATATTTAGGGCCAATATGGGAGATTTGGTAGCGTTAGCAACTTTTGTTTCGTTTGTGGTGGCTCCCATCATAGGATATATGAACCTAAAGAATGTTACCAGTGCTGAAATACCCCAAGGTGACCGGCCCCAGAAATGGCTACAAATACTAACCTATTCTGGAATTGTGTTCCTTGCCTTTTTTTCCATCTACTATTTTTGGCTAATGGTGTTTTAAACAGGGGAATCTAGACTTCAACAAAATCTTAACGCTTGAAGGTTGTTATTGCGTTATAGTTTTATAAGTTTTGTGAATTAACACAAAAAACCCGGAATTTTCATGAAGTTGATTTACATTCAAAGGAACACCAAACAGGAAAAAAGATTTACGGAAAAAATGGGGATACTTTATACCAACGTAACCTACGTAAAAAAGGCCTTTTTGGGAATCCCACTAAAAACCTTACACACCTACAGAAAAACGTATTACGGGGAAGTAAAATCCTGTGTGGATTGTAGCATGGCCTCCTAAAGTCCTAACTCCTCATAATTTTCCACCACAAAAAGGGTTCTTAGGTTCTGCTTGTGCAAGAAATCCAAACAGTAAACCCCATCCGTACAATTGTTGAGAATCTTCTCCTCTCCTAAACCTTCGGTCTTAACTATGTTGGATTCGGACAGCCCTTTTTGCAATAAATAGGCTTTGATTGCCTCTGAACGCTTTTCGGAAACCCGCTTATTGGAGGTTCTCCCTCCCCTACTATCCGTATGGGTTTCAATGGACAATTGAATTTCTGGAAACATTTGAACCATTTCAACCACACGATCCAGAACACGATTGATTTCAGGGGTCAATGTGCTTTTTCCGCTGGCAAAATAGAAGTCGTTTACATCCAAGACTTTTTTGCCCTCCCTATCTCTCATGATATCCCCAATAGAAGATAATTGTACCTGTAAAGGAGCCCTTTGCATCTCTTCCAAGGTTTTAGGGTTATAGGTCTCCGTAAAGGATGAAAAAGATTTTTTAGCTATGGACAAGGTGACCACATCGGTATATGGTATTTCCATATGATAGGAACCATCTCTTCTGGTTACCGCTTGCTTTAATAGATTTCCATTGGCATCTGCCAACGAAATATTTACGTCCTGTATGGGTTCGTCATACGGTGGTTGAACCACTTTACCCCTAAATATAATAGTTCGCAATCCTGGTTGGCCGCTAACCCTATACCCATAAATATCATCCGCTCCTTTACCACCCGGCCTGTTGCTGGAGAAATATCCCATCATCCCATCCGTAATATCCTTTTTGATGATAAATCCGAATTCATCATATTTGGTATTAATACCAGATCCAAGATTCACCGGTATGCTTAAACTCTGATCAGATAAGATGTTGCTCTTATAAATATCCATCCCGCCTAGACCGTAGAATACATCGGAGGAAAAATATAGGCTACCATCAAAAACATAGGGCGCTATCTCATTTCCCGGGGTATTGATTCTTGGTCCTAGATTTATTGGCTGAGACATGACCTGTCCATTGTTGGTTACCACATAATAGATGTCCGTACCGCCGTAGCTGTCCTTGAAATTAGCGGAGAAATACAATCTTTCCGATTCTTCATCAAAAAAAGGATAATAGAATGAAGTACTCAAGTCTTTTAGTAAAAACCTAAAAAAGCCATTATCATAGGCCATCCCAATGGAAAGGGCGTTTTTACCCTTCTCATCAAAAGCAAGGTTTTTACCATCCGTATTGGAAAGGACATAATAGATGCTACCTGAATTTGCTAAATAATAAGGGGTGGATTTGTGATAGGGCGAATCAGGAATACCCTTAAATACACTCGCGTTTTTAAGGTTTCCGCCGTTATCAGCCTCCGCTACATAAATATCCAAATAGGATTCCCCTGATGGTCCATAAACTCTTTTGGACTTCGATTTTCTACTACTGCTAAAAAGCACCTTATTATTATAAAAGGTTGGAGAAAAATCTGCCTGACTCCCGTTAATATCCAAGTTAAAAATAAAGAAACCCGAAGCAGGTTCTTTCTCCGAATCCAACATCTGATAGTTGAAATCCGCATTCTCGACCAACTCATTGGCCAACCCTTCCTTAGACTTTAGAAAAGCGCGTACCCTTTCCTTTTCAGAGGTTTTTGCCAAACTCTGTAACATCTTGTTGAACCTATGGTCAGACATGATGGTATCGTTCTTGTTGATGTCCAAATAGAGCTTGGTGGCCTTATCATACTGTCGCGTCTTAAAATAGGAATCTGCCAAATTAAGAAGCTGATGATTGGTCATGATTTTTCCATTGGCCATCTGCTTATGGTACTCCCTAATGGCATCTTCGTAATTATAACTATAAAAATATTGGTCGCCCTTGGAAGCAAACTCTTGCGAAAAAGCCAAGTTTGCAGTCAAAAGAAAAATCGAAATGAAGAGTTTAAGTTTCATAATATCCGTTAGAAAAATCTAGGCGTATCTATTTGCTTAGGTTTTCCTTTTAATTTTTTATCATTGGTGTTGGTTCCGTCTCCTTTTCCTAAGTAGAATTTAACGATGACCTCATGTGATCCACTACTAAATTCCCCCAATGGATTGGTATTGTAATCATAGGAGTAGCCAATAAACGTACTGCTGGCTACTTGAAAACCGGCAAGACCGCTAACGGCATTGCCAAACCTATAACCGGCCCCTAGCGTAAATCTATCATTGATCAGAAAGTTGGTAGACAAATTGGTACTCACGGGGGCCCCATTGATATAATTTAATAAAAATGCCGGTTTAAATTTTAAACTTTCCGATAGGTCAAAGACATATCCCCCTATAAAATTAAATTGCATTTTATCATCTATAATGGTGGCAACCTCATCATTGTAAATACCATCCGTAAGAAAGTTGGGAATGGAAACGCCTAGATACCAATCCTCATCATAAAGGAACATTCCGGCACCCACCGTTGCATAGAACTTATTGATGTTTTCAGCGTTCAGGATGGGTTCCCCGGGATTTTCAAAAGTACCCTTAGAAAAATCGACGTTTAAAAAGGATCCACCCACATCCATACCAAAAGATAATTTGGTGCTTTCCGTAACATTGAACTGATAGGCATACGCCAATTCCACATAGGTTTGGGCCGAAGGACCTATTTCATCCCGTATGATATTAAAACCTATCCCCATTTTCTCATTGGACAAAGGCACATTGGTACCTACACGTATCGTACGCGGAGAACCCGGCACATCTAACCATTGGGCCCTATAAAGACCAGCTATTTCAGGTGTTTCTACAGTATTTGAATAAGCAGGGTTAAAACTGCCTATATTGTACATATACTGTGTATAATGGGGTTCTTTCTGTGCTTGAACGCCTAGACCGATCAGTAATCCAAAAAGGGGCAATAAGCGTAAAGAAGCAAATTTTAAAGTTCTGTAAACCATTCTCAGCATTATCTTATGAGTTGTATCCAGCCTTTTTTGGTAGTATTTGTTTCCACGCCTTCCACTTCTTCTTGCAGGGTAACATCTAGCACGTAAAAGTATGTTCCATCCGGCACTTCATTACCTTCTCTATTACCGTCCCAAATGATATCTCCGGTCATATTGGCTCCTTCAAACATGAGACTACCATATCTATTGAAAATCTTTATGTCATATACAAGGTCAATGATTTGCTCAATACCGTTCTCACCCACAAATCTTCTATTGATTTTCAAATCATCGTTTACCCCATCATTATTAGGAGAAAATTGGTTGAAAATGATTCCGAATTCAGCAGAAGTACGTTCTGATACATTAACCGTTACCTCGTCTGTATTGTTATCATAATTACCTTCACTATCCAAAGGCGATGAGCGTACAATTTCCGCCCTGTTCACAAAAGTACCTGTTTCGGGCACTCTTACCCTAATCTCTAATTCGGCCACTTCGTTTCTCAACAGCTCGGGGATAAGCCATATTCCCGTTCTTCTATTGAATACACCCAAGGTGGCTTCATTAGAAATGTATTCAAACCCATCTGATATGGTATCCAATACTTGGATATTGGACACCGCATCTTCTCGGGACTTATTAATGACCCTAAGGGTAAAAATGATTTCCTGCCCCACTAAAGGATTTACTTCAGATAAATTTCTGTTGTCGCTTAAATTGAGGGTATCGTTTGAATCCACAATTCTGGCCCATTTTTCCAGTACCAGATCTATTCCTTCCGGCAGGTCTACATTTAGGGTTACCTCTGATGTATTGTTGCCTTCATTGTCATCCACTGGAAAAGATTGTAACAGTTCTGCCGTATTGGTATAGGGGCCACCTTCCACCACGTCTACAGTAATTGTTAGGGTAGCAGTAGCATTTGCAGGAATTTCAAAGATGGTCCACATGCCATCATTTTGATCGTAAGTGCCCACGGACGTATTGTGCGTTTTATAGGCAAACCCCATTTCCAGCATGTCGCCAACGATAATATTTCGGGCCGTACGTGCGGTCAGGTTGGTCACCTCTACCGTAAATATTACCTCATCACCAACTACGGCATCCGGTTTATCCAAGGTTTTTATCACCTGTAAATCAATGGGTGTTGGGTCACAGTTTTCGTGGTTGATGTTTGGGCTACAAGCATCAAACGGATCACTACCGTCCCTAATTTCATCCCCATCTGAGATTCCATCTTCATCCGTATCGCAAAGCCCCACGGAATTATCGGGAACACAGGGATTATCATTACCAGGATCTAGATAATCCAAAGTACCATCATTGTCGGAATCCAAATTATTGGAATCCAAGGCGTCTATAATACCATCCTCATCAGTATCAATAGGATTGGTGGGATCATCCCCTACTTCATTGCCATCCGTAATTCCATCCCCATCCGTATCTGGATTATTGGGGTCTGTACCAAGGGAAGCTTCAATACCTCCAAGAAGTCCGTCATTATCATCATCCGTATCACAACTGCTAACGGAAATGGTTATTTCGGCAACATCGTTTTCACAGGGTGCCTCTGCTTCCGTAGTGGAATAGGAGAACACATATTGTCCATTGGGCAAGCCTTGAAAATCTATAATGTTACTACCATTGATTTGAGGGCTTCCAGGACCATCCACAAAAGCCCAAACACCTGTACTGGGTACAGCGGTAAATAAATCGTCCAAATCCAAAATGGTATTTCCGTAACGGCTATCATTACAGGAAGAGCCGTTTTGAGGCGCTCCGGCCAATGGCTGGGCAGCTACCTTTGCCTCTACCGCTACCCTTTCTGTAGTACAGTTGTTGGAAGTTGCCTCAACATAATATGTTCTTGTTATATTAAGATTAGGCGTAGTAAAATTTCTTCCGTTGCCTACAGAAGTTCCTCCTGTTTCTTGGGTATACCAAAGAATCGTTGCGTTTTCGCTAGCCGTAGCCCTTAGCGTAAGGGTTCCCGGTCCACATCTTTCGGCTCCTGTAGTGGTAAGCAGTTCTGGAGAGGGAGTCACCGCAATATTTATCTCCAAAAGGGCCTTACTGGGACAATCGTTCGTGGCATCATAATAAAACCCGTAATAGGTGCCTGGTAACGGGTTATCAATTCTGTTTTGTGGCACAAAACTACCTGTGGGATCACTATCATCACTAGCCCAACGCAAAACCGTTCCGTTAGGTCCGCTGTTGGGTGCATAATCGTTCAAAGAAATGTTGTCGTCAATTTCATCACAAAAAGTGGTGGGTACATTTTGGTTCAATACCGGCGCATCGTTACCTGCCTCACAAGGATCACAATCATTTACGGTAACGGTAACACTAGAGGTTTCAGAACCACAAGGTCCCGAAGGATTGGTTGTATAGGTGTATACATACGCTCCAGCAGGTTGCCCACTAAAATTCACCGTACCATTGGCCCCTGTAGGATTTACAGTGGCAGGCCCAGAAGTGAATGCCCATGTACCGGGGTCTTCGCCGGTAAGCTGCGCACTTAAATTTATCTGTATGGGTCCAAATTCATTGGTAGGGTTGTTACAGGCTGGCGTATCTGTTGGATTACCTGCGGAAGGTTGGTCTACAAAAGTGATGGAAACATCATCTGATGGACTTGCACAAGAATTATCATCTGCCCAATAAACAGCATAATACGTACCCCCTTGCGTACTGGTTCGCGTAGAATTAGGTAAAAGCTGCCCTGCAGCGGTTGGGTTGGCAACCGTACTCCATCGTAAAGATGCACCAGTAGGTGCACTTCCGGCTCCTCCAACTACATAAGAGTTTAAATTTATCTGGTTGTTTGGAGGGTTACAAACCGTGTTTGGATTGGCATTTATTTGCGGAGCCGTATCCCCCGCTGCACAGTCATTATCAGTTATAGTTACGGTTCTATTTTCCGCAGGAACCTGATTGAATGTAAAGAGCGTTTGATTACTAGGTTGCCCTAGTGTAAGAATAACCGTTTCGGTAGTCTCAGTTTCGTTATCGTCAATAGGGTTTACATTAAAGGCTCTTGTCTGCGCTCCTCCGGAAGGAAAATTAAGAACCCCTGAGGCCGTGGCACCACCACTTCCTGCCAATGCATAATCCGCATTTGCCTGGCCTGGTAACGTAGCCGTACCACTAAAAGTATAGGGAATGGTAATATCCTCTCCGGTTCCATTGGGCTTGTCCAAAGTGATAACAAAGCGACCCCTTACCGTATTTTCCTCTGCTGCTTCACCTTCCGGCATGGTTAGCGTGAATGTACCGGTGTCATTGTCTGCGATGGTAAAACTAACACTATTATCTGTCGCACTTATAGTTGCTCCATTAGAAGCACTTGCTATGGTAACAATGATAGTTTCGTCCAATTCTACTAAATCGTCGTCATTAATATTAACATCAACTTGCTGAACTCTATCACCAGAATTTAGTAAATAAGAAGTAGTTAGTGCTTGAAAATCATCGCCACTAGTAGCAGTACCTGTAACAGCTAAGGTTACATTACTGGCAGCAAAAAAACCACCTCCGGTCAACTCAAGGGTAAAAGAGCCATTAGCTCCCCCCTCGGCAGGGTCTGTGGGAGTCCGTGTAATAGATACGGTCTGGGCATTTACGGCAAAACTGGCAAAACCCATCAATAACACCAATAAAAATGCCTTACCATAACCGTTTAAGCTATTGGCAAAGCGTAACATTCTTTTTTTCATTTTCATAAACTGTCCTTTGAATTCAATTGAAATTCAATACACAGCACGTTAAGTAGGTTCTCGTAAAATGGGCCTCAATAATACTAAAAAAATAAAAGAGGTCCGTAAATCTGGGGTTAAATAGAACTTTGTATAGATAAAATACAATTTACCTAACAAAAACCCTACTCAGGTATTTCAGCAGATCGTCCTGTTACATCCTTTGCTATCTTTCGTATTAATCCCTGTAGCACTTTTCCGGGTCCCACCTCTATAAAAGTGGCTGCTCCGTCCTTCACCATATTTTCCACGCTTTGGGTCCATTTTACAGGAGCGGTCAACTGTGAAATCAAATTCTTCTTAATTTCCGATGGGTCCTTCACCGCGGTGGTGGTAACATTTTGGTACACCGGGCATTTTGGCTCTTTAAACACGGTATTTTCAATAGCGGACGCCAACTCTTCCCTTGCCGGCTCCATTAATGGCGAATGAAACGCCCCACCTACCGGTAAGACCAAAGCTCTTCTTGCTCCAGCTTCCTTCATCTTTTCACAGGCAGCCTCAATAGCAGTTACTTCCCCGGATATCACCAATTGCCCGGGACAGTTATAATTGGCAGCCACTACGATACCTGGAGTTTCCTCGCATAATTTTTCAACTACGGCATCTTCCAATCCTAAAACAGCGGCCATGGTACTTGGTTGTAGTTCACACGCCTTCTGCATGGCCAAGGCTCTTTGAGATACCAACTTTAGACCATCTTCAAAATTCATGGTGCCATTGGCAACCAGAGCAGAAAATTCTCCCAAGGAATGACCAGCTACCATATCCGGTTGAAAACTATCTCCCAGCACCTTGCTTAAAATAACGGAGTGTAAGAATATGGCCGGCTGGGTAACTTTGGTCTGTTTTAAATCTTCTGGGGTTCCCTCAAACATCGTATCCGTAATACTAAAACCCAAAATTTCATTGGCCTGCTCAAACATTTCTTGGGCTATTGGAAATTTTTCGTACAGGTCCAATCCCATACCCACAAATTGGGCACCTTGTCCCGGAAAGATATATGCGTTCATAGTTGTTCTTCTTTAAGTGCGCACAAAAATAGGAAAATAGTTAGCAGTACCATATCCTAACAGCAGCTAAAACCATAAAGTTCAACAACCAAGGCCACTACTCCTTGAACCAACCGGAGTACGTTACGTAATTATTGGCTATACGATCAATTTCACCCGAGCTCAATTCTGGACTTATATCCTTGATTTTTTTCGCTGGCATTCCGGCAAAAACAGTGCCCGTAGGCACATGGGTACCCTTGGTAACGACCGCACCAGCGGCAATTATGCTATTGCTTTCTACCACACAATCATCCATTACAATACTTCCCATACCAATCAACACATTATCTTTTATCGTGCACCCATGAACAATGGCGTTGTGACCAATGGAAACATTATTACCAATGGTGGTGGGCGATTTTTGATAGGTACAATGAACCACTGCCCCATCTTGTACATTTACCTTGTTCCCCATTTTTATGTAATGTACATCTCCGCGTAGTACAGCATTGAACCAAATACTGCACTGGTTTCCCATGGTTACTTCCCCAACAATAGTGGCATTTTCGGCAATAAAGCAATCTTCACCAATAATTGGACTCTTGCCATTCACTTCTTTTATCATCTTTACAACTTAGGTTTCTTTTAAAAATAGGCCAGTAGGTCTTTCTTCTTGGAAGCGGAAACCAGCAATTCCTTGCCATTGGAAATAACCACGCTGCCCCCTTTTCCTTTTCGGTATTTCACCACTTCGTTTACGTTCACCAAATACGACTTATGGATTCTGGCGAAATCATAACTTTCCAAAGCTTCCTCAAAATACTTTAGTGTTTTACTTACCAGTATTTTCTTCTTTTCCAGATATATTTCGGTATAATTATCATCAGCCTTGCAATAAAGAATATCGGCTACATTCAAAACTTCAAATCCGTCTTGCTGCGGAAGGGTGATTTTTCCATTCAGCGCTTTGGTTTTTGGTCGCAACACGGCATCCGCCAAAGAACTTTCTTTTTGACGCACCTCCTGAACATATTCCACCGCTTTAATAAGTTCATCTATATTAATGGGTTTCATTATATAATAAGCCGCATGATGGTTCAAGGCATCTTTGGCGTAGTGATCGTATGCCGTCACAAAAACCGTCTCAAAAGTACGGTCCGGCAGTTGCTCCAATAGGTCAAAAGCATTGCCAAAAGGCATTTCCACATCTAAAAAGACCAAATCCGGTTCTTGGCTCTGCAATAGTTTAATTCCTGTTTGAATGGAATCTGCCTCGCCCAGAAGCTCCACTTGCGGACAGTACTTAGCCAAATAGTTGCGTAAAATTTCACGACTATTGCTTTCGTCCTCAATTATGATTGCATTCAGTTTCATGGACTTCAAATCTTAAGCTGCTTTATTTCTAAGGGTAAAAATCACCTTGGTACCCGTGCCATCTTCGTTTAGATCGGAAATTTGTACCCCCAATTTATTCTTGTACATATCATTGAGTATTTCAATACGTTTTTTGATGTTACCCATCCCTTTTGACTTTTGTTTTCGCTGATTTCGGGTTTTTAACTCCGCAGATTTTTTTCTCCCTATACCATTATCTGTGATAGTTATTACAATTGATTCTTTGTCATTTTGTTCTAGCTCGATGTGTAAATATCCCTTTTCCTCTTTGTACCGAAGTCCGTGCCATATAGCATTTTCAATATAGGGTTGTAATAACATGGGCGGAATTTGAAAGGCGGCCACATCTGCCTCCTCTTCTACTTTTACTTCATAATCGAACTTTTCCGGAAATCGGGAATGTTCCAATTTGATGTACAATTTCAAAAGCTCCAATTCTTTTGTCAAAGGGATAAAATCCTCTTCTGAATTTTCCAGAACCGAACGCATCAAAGTAGAAAACTCGCTTAAATACCTATTGGCACTGCGTTCGTCACTTTTAGCAATATAGTTGTTCACAGAATTTAAAGCATTGAAAATAAAATGCGGATTCATTTGTGAACGCAATGATTTTAAGGCTAAAAGATTGTTCGCCAGTTTTTGTTGCTGATTGCTTCGGTAAAAAAAGAAGGTGGCGAGCCCCAATAGAACAATACCGCCCAAAAGGGAATAGATGACCCATTTTTGCCTTTTATTGGTTTCCTCTATCAACTGACTTTCGGTACGGGCCAGGTCATATTTGCTTTGGGAAAGTTCCCGTTCCTGCTCCAAACCTGAAATTCGGCTTTGCTTAGCCGATATTTCCCTGTTAAAACGGGCCGCTCGTGAGATTTCCTGTTCTTTTCTGATGTAGAGCGTATCTACCAATGCCACATAATTTCGGTAGGTTTCGAGGGCTTTGGTGTATTCCCCCTTGTACTCCAAAACCTCCGAGAGCTTACGCGTAGCGTCTTTCTGCACCACCAAATCATCTTCGGTATCTGCGCGCTCTATGCTCTCCTTTAAATACGGAATGGCCTCATCATACTTGTCTTGGGCAATATAGGCATTGGCAATCTTATAATTGATGCGCTGCGGAGTAATGGAATCCGCTTTTGGCAAGCCTCTACTTTTGGCCACCTTGGAACGCGATAATTGGTTCAATTCACCCAAACTTTCTTTTCGCAGCTGTATTTCGGCTCCGTATTCGTTTTTTTGGTTATAGTAATCCGCTACTTTTTCCTTTTCCTGCAATGCCCTTTCAGGAGCCAGCTTTTTTGATAACTGCAGGGAACTATCATAAAAGGCATCGGCCTCAATTAATTTGTTATCGCTGGCATAGGCATCGGCAATCTTGGAGTTTAAATCGGCCAATTTAGGGGTGATTTGGTTCATCTGCGCCAATTTTACCCCCTCTTGATAGAAGGAAACAGCCTTTTCAACCTGACCTTGACCTAAATAGGAGTCGCCCAAAAACTCGTACAAACTCACTTTTTGATACGGAATAAGGGTTTTTACCTTCAACAAAGGTGTCAATAGGTCTTTCGCTTCGGTGTACTGACTATTTAAATTATAGGCTTCGGCTAAAAGAAGGGTGGTTTTTGAAGTTTTATGCGCTTCAAGGGCATCCTTATAGTTGGTAATGGCCAGGTCATATTGCTGATGGTACTGATAAATTTCGCCCAAAACAGAAAGTGACTTCGCCAAGGCTACCGCATTAGCATTTTTACCCAATTGCGCTATGGATTGTGCCACAAAATCAATACTCTTTTCAATATCGGTTTTTTTATACACATTGGCAGAATCAAGATATGATTCATGTGTATTTCCGGAAGAACTTCGGCTTTGAGCTCCCGCGGAAATACATATAAAAAATAGACCAAAAATAAGAAAACGGATCGCTTTCATTTCTTAGATTATAAGGTAAACTTAATTCAAATAAACGGTTTCAAAAAATAGACAAGCTCCCTTAAATGGCTATTTTTAGAGACATTCTACTAGTTGACGAATCCGTTAGTACTGTTCACGCATTCAGAAGCCTGTTTGCCTCAATTCAACTATTTCTTTTCAGAATCCACATCTACATTTACTCCAGAAATTAAAAATTGACAAGATGAAAACCAGACACGTATTAGTAACAGGCGCCCTATTGGCCTTCGGACTTGCGGCCTACGGCTGTGAAACAAAAAATAAGCCAAAGAAATTGGCCATAAATGAAACGGAAATAAATCTTATAAAGCCCCATCCGAAAGAGTCAAAAAACAACACCGTCAAAATTGCCCTGCTTTTGGACACAAGTAACAGTATGGACGGACTTATCAATCAGGCAAAAGCCCAGCTTTGGGATGTAGTGAACAATTTCACTCACGCCAAATGCGGGAATGAGGCAAGACCAGCCCTACAGATCGCACTCTACCAATACGGCAATGACAATCTTTCAAGCAGTGAAGGATACGTACAACAAATATTGAACTTTACCGATGACCTTGATGAAATTTCAGAAAAGCTTTTTTCCCTTTCCACCAATGGGGGTGAAGAATACTGCGGAAAAGTCATACAAACTTCTTTGAACCAACTGGATTGGGGCAATAATCCCGATAACCTAAAAATGATTTTTATTGCCGGAAACGAACCTTTTGACCAAGGCCGTACCTCCTTTAAGGAAGCAGCATCCAAAGCCAAAAAACAAGATGTAATCATCAACACCATTTTCTGTGGCAATTATGAGCAGGGTATTCATGGCAAATGGAAAGAAGGGGCCCTTTTGGCGAATGGAGATTATATGGCGATAGACCACAACCGGCAGATTGTGCATATTGAAACGCCTTATGACGATGTCATCATTCAACTGAACAAAAAACTGAACAACACCTATATCTCCTATGGAAGTTTGGGTAGTGCGAAAAAGGAAAAACAAGCCTTGCAAGATAGCAACGCCGAAGCCCTAGAAGAGGTAGTGATGGTAAAAAGGGCCATTAGTAAAAGTTCCAGAATGTACAAAAACAGCGATTGGGATTTGGTAGATGCATCCGAGGAAGCTGAATTTGATGCCTCAAAATTGAAGAAAAAAGACCTTCCCAAAGAACTTCAAAACAAATCGAATCAGGAGATTGAAGCGTACATAGCCGAGAAAAAAACGGAACGACAAGAAATTCAAAATCAAATAAACGAACTCAATGCAAAGCGTGAGGTCTACATAGCTTCCCAACAAAGCGAGGAAAATGGAGAATTGGAGAATGCGATGATCAATGCCATCAAAAAACAAGCGGCCAAAAAGAACTATCGCTGGGAATAAAGAATTTTTTATTGTTGAACAGGGCGCCTAGGAAATTTCTCTTTCGGGCGCTCTTTTATTGGGCCGCAGGGCAGTAGCAATCGTACTTTCTTTCCGATTGGCCAAAATCATAGCCTAAAGTAATCTGATGAAACCCACCACTATCAAAACGGATATCGCCGGATTGGTAGGAATAATTATAGCTCACCATAAAATTCTTGATATTGGCTCCAACAATAGGTGTGAATAGCTGTAGTTTTTGTTCGCCAAATCCATCCGCCGTCGCAAATGGGGTTCCATCCAAACTTCTACGATAGGAAATTCCTCCCCAAAGCCGACCAAAATCAACATCGCGGTATATCTTAAAATTCAAGTCTATGGTTTGCTCTGCAGTAAAATCGGTCATTTGAAAAAGAACCGAAGGCTCATATTGCCATTCTTGCTTTCCAAAAATATATCCGGCAGACACCAAATAGCGTCTTAGGTTATCTACGACGGGGGTAATATCGTTTCCTTTACCATAACGGTACAGGTTTCGGTCACTACTCAACAGGTTATTGATGGCAAAATGGGCATAGAAATCCATTAAGCTATAGGACATTCCTAAATCTACATTGAAGTAGCTTTCACTCAATCTTGCTCCGGTAATGGCATCATCCGGTCCAGCCGAAACAAACTCGGACTCATCTAAACTTGTCTGCAAATAGGTTGGACTTAACCCAAATGAAACCTGATTAAGATATCGTTCATCGCCACCCAATTTTAGATGATGGGCATAGGTCAACTTTAGACCGGTTTGGGAATGATACCCATTGGCATCATTAAAAAAAATGGCGCCCACCCCACTATTACTTTCTCCTAACCTAAAATTGGCATTCAAGGTTTGTAAGTTTGGGGCATCCTCCACACTAAACCACTGCATCCTTGCGGTAGCCCTTATTTTCCCACCTTCACTAATACCAGCCATTGAAGGATAAACCAAGTAATAGTTATCCGCCAGGTAATCAAAATAAACGGGAATTCCTTCTTGTGCTTTGCCAGTAAGGCCAAAAAGAAGGGAACAGAGCAATAAAAGCAAACGATTTTTCATCTATGTAGGTATGGCGGCAATATTGAGAATCGATTAAATATATGGTATAACGGATGAAATACCACAATATTATGCATTCAGCTTAGAGCTTAGGGCCGTTTAACTGTAAGTACGTACATGTCATAGTTGAAATCTATAAAACCATAAAAAATATTCCTGGTTCATTTAAAATAGTGGCTCACGTATTTATCGTAATTTTGCATCAAATAATTAGCGATGAAGGAATATACCATAACGGTTGAAAGAACCAATAATCCCAAGATACTCAAGTTTGAAACCAATCACTTGTTAACGAAGGGGAAAAACTACGAGTTCAAAAATATAGACGATGCCAAAAACTCTCCTTTGGCACAGCAACTTTTTTACCTTCCTTTCATTAAAACAGTTTATATCTCAGGCAATTTTATTGGTCTTGAGCGATATGATATAGTGGAGTGGGATGATGTAAAAGGGGAAGTAGCCCAACAGTTGGTAGAATATTTAAATGCGGGCGAACCTATTGTAAATGATGATGAAGACGGACAAAAGGAAGTATATACGGTATATGCCGAGGTAACCCCTAATCCGTCCGTAATGAAATTTGTTGCCAACAAGAGGATTGTTCCCGGAATTTTTGAGTTCAAGAATATTGATGAGGCAAAAGATTCCGGTTTGGCCAAAAAACTTTTTCAATTTCCGTTTATCAAAGAAGTATTTTTTGACCTCAACTACGTTTCCATTACTAAATATGATGTTGCGGAATGGGAAGATATTACCATGGAACTACGGGAGCTTATCCGCAATTATTTGACCGATGGTAACGAAGTGGTTTCCGTTGGGGCCGAAGCAGCTTCCAAACCTGGTGTTTCACCCAACAAGGAGAAAAGTAATACACCTACGGATTTGGACGATACCTCGCAGGAAATTGTAGATATCCTTGAAGAATATGTAAAGCCGGCAGTTGCCAGCGACGGAGGAAATATTTTGTTTCAATCCTATGAAGAGGATAGCAAGACCGTAAACGTAATCTTGCAAGGTGCCTGCAGCGGTTGTCCCTCATCAACCTTTACTCTAAAGAACGGAATTGAAACCATGCTTAAAAACATGATGGGCGATAAAATTAACGAGGTAGTGGCCATCAACGGTTAATGCGTTCATTTTTAACGCATTTCAATTAATTTTCACTGTCTTAATGCGTATCTTTTAGGAAATCTAAAAATTTATAACCATGGCAGTTTTAAAAGTTATTGAAGTATTGGCCAATTCTGATAAGAGTTGGGAAGATGCCGCCCACAATGCGGTAGCACAAGCGTCAAAATCGGTAAAGAATATTCGGTCGGTTTATATCAACGAGCAAAGTGCCACAGTAAAAGATGGCAAAATGGATAATTACCGCGTAAACGTTAAGATTACCTTTGAAGTAAAATAAAAACTATTGAAATATTGATGAGCGCCCCTTATGGGGCGTTCTTTTTTTACACCCTTTTTTATATGCCCCAAAAATTCACGAACGAGCTCATTCACGAAAGTAGCCCTTATTTATTGCAGCACGCCCATAATCCTGTAGAATGGGTGGCTTGGAACGACGATACCCTAAAAAGGGCGCAGCAAGAAAACAAACCATTACTTATCAGCATAGGCTATGCCGCCTGCCATTGGTGCCATGTAATGGAGCATGAGTGTTTTGAAGATGTTGAAGTGGCCAAAGTAATGAACGAGCATTTTGTAAACATAAAAATAGACCGTGAAGAACGGCCTGATGTGGACCATATCTACATGGATGCCTTGCAAATGATGACCGGCAGTGGTGGCTGGCCCTTGAACATTGTGGCATTACCGGACGGGAGACCCTTTTGGGGAGCCACTTATGTGCAAAAAGATAACTGGAAAAAGGTCTTGTTACAATTGTCCGATTTACATAGAAAAGAACCCCAACAGGTTTTGGACTACGCGCGTAAAATGGAGGAAGGAATCCAGGCCATTAACCTAGTAGAACTAAGCCAAAATAGTGACCTTATTAATTTAGAGAATATAGAGAATGCCGTACGAACTTGGTCACAACATTTTGATGAAGAAATGGGTGGTTACAAAAGAGCCCCTAAATTTATGATGCCCGTCAACCTCAACTTTTTATTGCATTACGCAGTAAAAAGAAAAAGTCAAAAGGTACTGGAATATGTTAACACCAGTCTAACCAAAATGGCCTGGGGCGGTATTTTTGACCATGTAGGTGGCGGATTTTCCAGATACTCCGTGGATGCCAAATGGCATGTGCCGCATTTTGAAAAAATGCTGTATGACAATGGTCTACTGGTTTCTTTATATGCCCAGGCCTACGCCCAAACAGGTAAAAAGTTGTACATGGAGACAGTGGAAAAAACCATCGATTTTGTCAAAACGGAACTGATGCATGTAGAAGGTGGATTTTATTCTTCGTTGGATGCCGATAGTTTAAACGACAATAACAAACTTGAGGAAGGTGCTTTTTATGTTTGGAAGGAAATTAATCTAAGATTTTTATTAAAGGAAAACTTCGAGATTTTTGCTTCCTATTTCAATGTGAACGATTATGGATATTGGGAACATGGCAACTACGTACTCATCAGAAACACTGATACATCAGAAATTGCAAAGCTGTTCAACAAGCCAGAAGCAGAGATAGAGCAAATAATTACTGAATCCCTAGAAATTTTAAAAACCGAGCGAACCAAAAGACATCGTCCAAGACTTGATGATAAGATCCTGACCTCTTGGAACGGACTTATGCTAAAGGGTCTGGTAGATGCCCATAGATATTTGGAGAAAAAGGATTATCTGACCTTAGCCAAAAAAAATGCGCAGTTTATAGAAAATAATCTTACCAAAGAAGATGGCGGACTCTACCATAACCATAAAAATGGAAAGAGCACCATTAATGGTTATTTAGAAGACTATGCCACCATTATTGAGGCTTACATAGGACTGTATGAAATTACATTTGAAGAAAAGTGGTTATTACGCTCCAAAAAGCTGGCAGACTACGTTCTGGAAAATTTTATGGACGATAAAAGCGGAATGCTCTTTTTCACCTCCGCTAAGGATTGTTTTGTAATCCGAAGAACAGTGGAAACCAATGACAATGTTATACCGGCATCCAACTCTATCATGGCCGTGAATTTCTTTAAATTATCCCGTTTTTTCTCTCAGGATAATTATGAAAAAATAGCCCTGCAGCAATTAAAAAACATCCAGGAAAATTTAGAAAAAAATGCCCAAAACCATGCGAATTGGATGCAATTAGCACTTTACTCTAATCTGCCATTCTTTGAATGTGCCATTGTAGGACCGGAAGTGGAAACGAAGGCGCAAGAAGTACGAAAGGCCTACCTTCCCAATACTATTTTTGCAGGTACTCAAGAACAGTCTTCTTTAAGCATTTTACGAAATAGATCCACCAAAGACACAACTTCCTTTTTTGTCTGTGAAAAGGGAGCATGTAAGCTCCCTGTAACCCAATCAAACGAAGTTTTGACCCAATTGATGTAGGAAGTCTGCATTAACAATAGTTTAAAGAAAGTTGTTTGATAGGAAAGCAGATGTTTTGTAGGTTGCCGGCTTTAAAAAAAGTACCATGAAAGAATTCACCAATTTGGAAGAACACATTGAAAAGGCAATTGATTTTGCCTGGAAAATATTACCTAACCTTATCCTTGCACTTATCATTCTTGTTGTAGGATTGTACATTATACGATTCTTAAACAAGTTGGTCAGAAAGTTCTTTGAAAGAAAGGATTACGACCTTGCTTTAGAAAGCTTTTTGCAAAGCTTTATCAATATTGCACTCAAAGTGGTACTTTTTGTAGTGGTAGTTACTCAATTGGGAGTACAATCCTCCTCATTGGTGGCCATGATCGGGGCCGCAGGTTTGGCCATTGGTCTAGCTTTACAGGGTTCCTTATCCAATTTTGCAGGAGGCGTGCTTATACTTTTATTTAAACCGTTTAAAGTGGGTGATTGGATTTCCGCGCAAGGGGTGGATGGTTCCGTTAAGGAAATTAGTATATTTTACACCAAGTTGAACACCTTTGGAAATCAGGTGGCCGTAATCCCTAACGGACAACTTTCCAATAACAATGTTATAAATTATAACGCCATGCCTACAAGAAGGGACAACATTAAGGTAGGAATTGGCTACAGCTCCAACATTAAGCAGGCAAAAGATATTATGTTACAAATATGTGCCGAAAACGAGAATATTTTAAAGGAGCCAGCACCGGAAGTGTATGTGGATGCCCTAGGGGATAGCTCCGTAAATTTGAGCTTGCGCTTTTGGGCCGAAAATAGTGTCTTCTGGGCCGCTCACTTTCATGTAATGGAAGAAGTAAAAAGACGATTTGATGGTGCCGGCATTGAAATTCCTTTCCCTCAAAGAGTAGTACATAGCCTACCCCAACAGACGAGAGCTAAAGAAGAAAAAAGTTAATCATTAGTTACTTTTTAAAGAAATGTATAGAGGTTAGCATTTGAAGTGCTAACCTCTTGTTTTTCATAGCATTATTCAGTACCTTAAGTATCTAGTTTAAAATAAAAGCTATGAAAAATCTATTTTACCTGATTTTCTTTTGCACCATACCTATGATTTCGCAAACCATAGGAAATGGCGATGGAATATCTACTGATATACAGGCCGGAATTGTTATGCGAGAAGTGGACATTCAAGGATCGCCCTACTTAAATGAGGTATACAAGAAAGGAGAAACAATTATTAACGGTAAATCAAGAACATCTGCGCTGATGAGATACGACGCCTACCACGATGCGGTAGAGATTCTTGATGAAAACCGTAAAGCACGAAAGTTGCTACGACGTCCTAGTATTAAGGCTGTTTTTGATGGAAAAACTTACGAGGTACTCGAATACAAAGAGCGCAAGCAGGTTAAAATGGGTTATTTCAATTCGTTGAACCAAGGCCACACCCAGCTCTTATTCAAGCCTAAGAAAAAATTTGTTCAGGCCGAAAAGCCTGAAAATGGTTATGACGATTACGACCCTCCTGTATACAAAGATATCTCGGCTTATTTTATAAGGAAAGGAGATCAATCGGCAACAATGATTAAACTAAATAAGAAAGGCCTGTTGAAGGCTCTCAATGACCAAGAGGCCTTACTTAAAAAGTTTATCAAAAAACATTCGCTAGACCTCAAAAAAGAAACCCATGCCATCAGGCTAATTCAATACTATAATTCAATTAATAAGACTACAGAAAGATTGATTGATTTAAATTCTACTGCTACAGGATAAAAAATGTAGTAAAATTCTTATTATGGAATGATTTTTGAGCCTTATTTTCAGAATCCCCCGCAACATAATACAAACTTAAAATTTACTTTTATGAAAAATGCTTTGTTGCTTTTGATTCTTCCTTTTGCGGGATTCTCCCAAAGTGGTTCCCTAATGTCATCTTCTATGCAAAAATCAGGATTTAATTATCCTTTCTTTATGAACGAAACAAAAGAAATAACTTACGTGAATGAAGGCTCTCCTTATGAATCGGAAGAATTTAATAATGGAAATCTAAACTTTAACGGTAAAGAAATTCTAGTTGCACCAATGAGGTTTAATTCTATAAAACAAGTTATAGAGTTCAAGGATGAAAATAGCACCGTTCGAGAAGTTCTTAGAAGACCTGAGTTTAGTGCCACCTTTAATGGTAAAACCTATAAAATTTTCGAATTTGAATTACCCAATAACCAAACTCAATTAGGGTATTTCAACCCTCTATTCATAGGAAACCATATTTCTTTTTTACTCAAACCTGGAAAATATCAGACCATTAGTGCTCCTTCGAGCCATACCGCATACGGAAGTTCTACAAAAGTAGCAATCGCAAATTATATTGAGAATTCTTCCTATTATATTAAGCATGACAAAGCCCTTGCACAGCCAATAGAGTTAAATAAAAGCAACATATTAAGGGTACTAAGCGACAAATTCATTGAGGTTTCAAACTTTATGAACACCAACAACCTCAACTTAAAAAAAGAGGCTGATGTTATTCGCTTGTTAAGCTATTATGATTCTTTAAAATCGATAAAACCGATTGCGAAACAGGGTAAAGGTTAAAACTAAAAGCCTCTCATTTTCCAAAAAATTGACAAAGGCTATTTTTTCTTTTGCTGAAGTATAAAGTCCTTTAGATAGTAAGGTTCAAAATAAGCTACATCTTCGAACTCAGAAGATTTATATTTTTCGTACGCCAAGTGGGCCATTTGGCTAGAAGAAGGAACCACCCCTTCATCAAAAGAGATATGGTCGTGACATAATACTTCCTTACATTTTTCAGCTCCTGAGCCCAATAAGAGCACCTTCCCTTTTTGCCAAAACACTTCGAAAGAGGATTCAGAGACAATCTCAGCACGAGTATCCCTAACCTGTTTCAAGTCTTTATCAAAAACTGCAGAATACACCTCCATTCTACGGGCATCTAAAAGGGGAATGACAAAGTCTACATCCGAATCTTTTGCCTGAAATGTCATACTTTTAAGCGTTGCTACAGAAATTAGCGGACAATCAAGCGAAAAACAAAGTCCCTTTGCTGCAGAAACCCCGATTCTCAATCCCGTATAAGAACCAGGCCCTTTGCTTACGGCTACGGCATCCAAATCGTTCAGAGAAAGCCCTGCTTCCTTTACTACCTCATCTATGAAAACATGTAATTGTTCCGAATGGGAATAGTTAGGGGTGTCATGCTCTTTAAGAGCAAGTAATTCTCCATTTTTGGCAATACTGACCGAACAGTTGGTCGTTGCCGTTTCCAAGTTTAAAATCAATGCCATAGGGCGCAAATATACCTTTAATCCACAAAAAAACCTTCCCAAGTTATCCTTGGGAAGGTCTAATATATTATTTCTTATAATCTATTCCAGTTCTAAAGGCAATCCAAAATAAAACTCCAAAACCTTGATTCTAAAAATATAGTCGTATTTGGTACGTACCAAATCTGCCGCAGCATTGTCTACCCGACTTTGTGCCTGGCTAAAATCAAAGGCATTCATCAAGCCAACTTCATATCTTTCCTTTGAATAGTCATAGGCAAGTTGTCTTGCTTCCAAGGTTTTTTGGGCCGCCTGGTAAGCTTTTGCAAAACTTTTCACATCCACGTAGGCCTGATTAATATCCGTTTCCAAATTCAACTTATCCTGCTCTAATTGAAGTTCTGCCTTTTTCACATTGATTTCAGACCTTTTAATGCTGTTTCTTGTACTAAATCCATTGAATATAGGAATGTTCAATTGGGCACCGTAAGAGATACCGTCATTGATCCACAATTGATTGGTGAAACTTTCTGCAGGTACAAAAGTGCCGGTACTACCATCAAACCCATCCTGATCGGAGTATCGGGTATTGTAATTAAAAAAGGCGGCCAAAGTTGGGTACAACGCCCCTTTACTTAATTTCAGGTCTTCTTTTGCCAGTAAAATATTGGACTCGGAAAATTTAATATCATTTCTAAAGGTGAGGGCCTCTGCAAAAATTTCCTTCGCAGAACTATTTAGTATATCAGAAGGAGGCACCTCATAGTCCACGTCCGCTATATCAAAGTTTTCATAATCCGTAATCTGTAATAATTGTGCCAGCCCAATCCTCGAAATAAGCACCAAATTCTCCGTGTTCACGATTTGCTGCTCCAAACCGGCAGCGGTTGCTTCAATTTCCAACAAATCGCCCTGTGGCAGAACTCCTGCATCTACCAGTTCCTTGGTCCTTTTCAAATCCTGCTCCGTTACTGACAATTGCGCGTTCAATACTTTGAGCGTCTCCTTGTTCGATAGAATTTGAAGATAGGAATTGGCCACATTAAGACGAATATCATCCTTTAAATCATCCAATCGATATTGATTGGCCACCTCGTTCATTTTGGCCCTATTTAGTCGGTTTATATTACGTAAACCATCAAAAAGTGTCAATGAAGAAGTTACTCCACCATTGGCCGTCAAGATAGTTGTTGTTACAGGCTGATTGGTGGTGGGATCAAAAGAAAGACCTGTGTTCCCTGACAGGCTCATGGAACTATTGACATTTGGAAGCAAACCGCCTACGGCATCAGAATAATCTATTTGGGCATTCTCCAAATCCAGTTCAAACTGTTCAATACTAATATTATGTTCAACAGCGTATGCTACGCACTCTTCCAAAGTCCACTTCTTATTCTGGGCAGATAAACTTCCTACGGCACAGAGGACTAATAAAACTATAAGTTTTAGGTTCATTTTTCGTTTTTTTGATTATGATTGATGATTGATTTATTCGCCTTCCCCTGTTTCGTCTTCTCCTCTTTTAATAGGCTCGGTTTTGTTCCAGACCTTTACATTGTCGGATTCCGATAGTCCGGAAACGATTTCAACATTCACCCCATCTGAAATTCCTGTTTCAATATCACGACGTTCAAAATTCTGTTTCCCTGTAGACACTTCCACATAAGGCTTGTCCGTTTTACTATCAAATTGCAATAAGGCTTCAGGTATGACCAAAATATCTTCTTTCTTCTCCAAAATCAAGGAGGCGTTGGCACTGTAGCCGGCCCTAATAAAGATATCATCTTGGGTCTCCACATCACCCTCAATTTTAAACTGGACAGCTCCGGTTTCTTCAATTCCTTTAGGCGCAATAAAGCGTAATTTGGCATCCAATTCCTTTCCTTCAACAGCTCCAAGACTTATCTTAAGGGGTGTACCTACCTCTAATTTGGCCACCTCGCCCTCGTCTACCTTACCTTCAAAAATCATTTTCCCAAGATCGGCAATGGTAGCAATGGTAGTACCATCGTTGAAATTATTACTTTGAATTACCTGATCACCCTCCTCCACGGGAATTTCCAGAATAGTTCCATCTACAGTAGCCCTAATATTGGTATTGGCACTAGAGGAGCCACCGGCCGATCCCAAACGGATAATCTGATAGTCTGCCTTGGCGTTTTCCAATTCCTGTACCGCTTGATCGTACTGCAGCTTTAAATTATTGAAATCCTGACTTGAAATAACCCCTTTATCAAAGAGGGATTTATTACGATCGTATTCAATCTTGGTATTGTTCAGAGCCAATTCCGCATTTCTAACCCTTCCCTTTGCCTGGTTCATAGATTGCTCATTGGGCACCACCTTAATAGTTGCGATAAGGTCTCCGGATTTTACCTTTTGCCCTTCCTCCAACATTATTTTTTGGATGATTCCAGAAATTTGAGGTTTAATTTCCACCTCATCCTCGGGTATTACTTTCCCCGTGGCAACGGTTTTCTTTTCAATGCTAGAAATAAAAGGTTGTTGGGTCTCATAAGTAATGGCCTCCTTACTATTGGATTTGATAAAAAAAGCAGCGGCCCAAAGTGCGCCCAAAACGAGGACTCCAATTAAAATATACTTTACGATCTTATTCATTTCTAAGTTGTGTTTGTCTATTGGTATAGTTGTTTTTGTTTTTGTTACTTAAAAGCTCTTATTCTTCCCTCAAAGCATCTATTGGTTTAATACTTACGGCTCTTTGTGCCGGTATGAGTCCAATAAGGGTTCCTAACACCACCATAATTACCAATGCTCCTAAGACATAGGGAATAGGCACGGTAGGATTGGTGTACGGAAAGTCTATATCTTGAGTAAAACTATTGATCATGGCCAAGACAGCGGCTCCTAGGATAATTCCCATGATTCCGGCAATTACGGTAAGAAAAACTGATTCCAAAACTATTTGGTTTCTTACTTCGGCCGGAGTGGCCCCCAAGGCTCTCCTAACTCCTAATTCCTTGGTGCGTTCCTTAACCGAAATCAAAAGAATATTCCCAATACCGATGACTCCCGCCAAAATGGTAGCAATACCAACTATTAGGGACAAAAAGGTAATTCCGTTAGCAAAGCCTACAATTTTATTAAACTGCTCCCCTAGGTTAAATGAACCAAAGGCCCGATCATCATCTGGGTGTACCTTATGGGTATTTTTCAAAAGGTTCATTATATTTTCCTCTACCTTAACCACATCTGCATCATCAAAAGCCGCAATGGAAAACCAACCTACATTTTCTCCGGTGTTGTAGAGTTTCCTAAAGGTCGTAAAGGGTATAAAAATATCACCATCCCCTCCAAAGCCACCGCTTTGATCGAACTTGTGTACGCCTACCACCTGAAAATACACATCGTCTATTTTAATATAGCCGCCAATGGTTTCTTCATCCTCCTCAAACAATTCCTTTTCTGCCCTCTCCCCAATTACTGCCACTTTTCTAGCTTGGGCAATATCCTCATCATTGATAAAGCGGCCCCCATCATAGATTTTTTTGGGTGCAATCTTCACAAAAGAAGGAAAATCACCAAACAAGGGATAACTTCCCGTTTTGTTGTTCCTTCCAATACTAGGCGGGGTAGAGCCAAAAAATCCTCTTACGTTTCTAGGGGCTATAAACTCCACCTCTGGTATCCTGTTCTCGATGATGTCCGCATCGCTAAGCTTTAATTGCATTTGTCTACCAGTTTTGTAGCCTTCATAGGGCATACTGGTATTTTGGGCCCAAACGAACATGCTATTTTTAGCTATGACCTCGAACATACTTTCAAAGCCGTTATCCATGCCTTTTGCAGCACCGGACAAGGCGATATAAATAAATATCCCCCATAAAACCCCAACCACGGTAATCACCGTTCTCACCTTATTTTTGCTAATAGAGCCAAAAATCTCTTGCCAAGTATTTCTATCAAGTATAAATCTCATATTACTCGTCTCTTAAGGCCACAATAGGTTTTATATTGGCTGCTCGTTTAGCCGGAACATAACCTGCAATTCCACCAAAAATTATTAGGATAATCGTAGCTATGACCGCCATGGGCATATCTATATAAGGGTTGGTAATAAAAAAATCCTCAAGACGTTCACCCATAGAACTAAGGATACCTACCCCTATAAGCATCCCTATAAAACCAGATACCGTGGTAATAAATACGGATTCCAGTAAAATAGTTCCAATCACGGACTTTGGCGTAGCCCCCAATGCCTTACGGATACCCAATTCTTTGGTACGTTCCTTGACCACAAAAACCATGATATTACTAATTCCTATGATACCAGCGATTATGGTTCCAAAGGCCACAAAGCCCACTATTATCTGAAGTACCCTTGCAAACTGTTGGTTTTGCTTTAATTGATCAGCAACATTTCTTATAAAAATACCGTTGCGATCTTGCGGATTTATGTATTTTTTCTCCCTAATGAACTTGTCCAAACTCTTTTCAAAGGCCATAGCCCCAGCGTAACCGATGGAGGGTTTAAAACCAATGACCATGGCGTCTATCTTATCGGTATTTTTTTCAATTAGCTGCCTAGTGGTATAGGGTATAAATATGTTTCTTTCTTCGTTATCTCCCCCATCGTCTTGAAAAACACCTACGACCTTAAATGAACTACCACCAACATCTATGTATTTACCAATGGAATTTTTGGCCCCAAATAAATCTTCCTCGACCAACCTACCAATAACCGCGTTTTTGGTTTTGTTATTGATATCGCTTACATTCAAATAGCGGCCTTTCATCATAATGGTCATCTCGCTAAACTGATGTGCGGGCCCTACCGCCCAAGTGGCGTAACTATTGCTTTCATTTTGGTAGCTTACCGTATCCTGTCTTGTGATTCTTGGGCTTATGTACTCCAAGAATAATGGAAAATTCTTTTCAATATCCTCTAAATCACTATTATCAAATTCAATGGACCGGTTGGCCTTGTATCCTTTATAGGGCATAGTGGTTCTTCCTCTAAAAACCATGAAGACGTTGGTGGCCTCATTGGAAAAAAATTGATTGAACGTATTGATCAATCCGTTACCAAAGCCGAATAGAACAACAAAAATGAGGATACCTAGGGCTACGGTAAAACCGGATAAAAATGTACGGAGCTTATTCTTTTGAATAGTCTCAAAAATCTCTTTCCAAATATCCCTACTAAACATATTGTGAGGCCCTAACCTGATCTACTGTTTTATCTTCCACTATAACACCATCCTTGAGGTGAACAATTCTCTTGCACATGTGGGCAATGTCCTCCTCATGGGTAACCACCAAGATGGTATTACCTTGATCGTTTATATTCTGAATGAGGTCCATAACCTCATACGATGTTTTACTATCCAAAGCCCCTGTAGGTTCATCTGCCAACAGAACTTTTGGCTCTGCCGCCATGGCCCTGGCAATGGCCACACGTTGTTTTTGACCACCGGAGAGTTCATTGGGCAAGTGGTGCGCCCACTCCTTTAAACCTACTTGTGATAAATATTTTATTGCTTTCTCTTCGCGTTGCTTTCTAGGTACTTTTTGATAATATAGGGGGAGTGCCACATTTTCCATGGCACTCTTATAATTGATCAAATTAAAAGACTGAAATATAAAGCCAAGAAATTTATTTCGGTATTTAGCAGCCTTGGTTTCATTCAGGTTTTTAATGGGAACTCCATCCAACGTGTATTCCCCGGAATCTGCCTCATCTAGCATACCTAGGATATTTAACAAGGTAGACTTTCCAGACCCAGAGGACCCCATAATGGCCACAAGTTCTCCCTCCTTAATACTAAAATTCAATCCCTTTAAAACATGAAGGGAATTGGATCCCATCTTATAGGATTTGTGAAGATTATTTATTTCAATCATTATTGGTTTTGTTTGTAGTTAGTTGTCTACAGGTAACTTAGCCATTGGACACTCAAGTTGTTGATTTGTTACGGAATAATGTCAAAATATTCTGTTAAATAATGAATTTTACATGTTTTCATCCGAAACGATGGCGTTCCAAACCTTTATTTTATCGGCTTCGGAAATCCCAGATTTCACCTCAACGAAAATTCCATCACTAATTCCTAAATCTATGTCCTTCCGGGTAAAATTTTGTTCTCCGTTGGCTATTTCCACATAGGGCTTTTTGGTTTCATCATCATACTGTACCAATGCTTCCTTAATGGCCAATACATTATCTGCTTTGGCTAGGATTACCGATGCGTTGGCACTCAAACCGGCCCTAATAAAAACCGAATCCTGCTTGTTGAGCGTTCCCTTGATTTCAAATTGTACCGCACCATTCTCCTCCTTACCTTTTGGAGCGATATAATCCAAGACCGCATCAAAAATCTTACCCTCAAGAGCACCTACCGTAATTTCCAAAGGTAAATCCTCCTTTATTTTTCCTACTTCAGATTCGTCTACCTTGCCCTCAAATATCATTTTATCCACATCTGCAATAGCAGCAATTGTGGTTCCTTCATTAAAGTTGTTGCTTTCGATCACTTGGTTGCCCACCTCTACTGGAACCTCCAAGATCATTCCACTCACGGTGGCCTTTATATCCGTATTGGCTGCATTTCCATAGCCTTTGGCCGTACCCGTTTTTACTATTTCATAACGCTTATTGGCAGCTGCATACGTCTGCTTTGCTTGATCATAAGTTACTTGTGCCCTTTCCAAATCTACTTGGGATATAACACCTTTAGCAAACAAGGACTTCTGCCTTTCAAGGTTTCGAAGTTGGTCGTCCAAATTTATTTTGGATTCATCAATGGTGTTTCTCGCATCATTTAGAGCGCTAAGGTTGGGTACCACTTTAATTCTACAGATCAGGTCACCGGATTTTACATAGTCGCCTCCCTCTACAAAAATCTCTTCTATTACTCCTGATATATTGGGTTTGATGAGCACCTCTTCTAGGGGCAGGATACTTCCTGTTGCCACCGTTTTCTTAACAATGGTCTTTGTTGAGGCCTGTTCGGTTTCATAGGTCACAGGATCTTCTGCATTCTTTTGGTACAGATAATACATGGCACCACCAAAGGTGACTACAATGAGCAGAAGAATTATTCTGGTTACTATCTTTTTCATACGGGTTGATGTTTATTTTTTGATTACTATTTAAAGTCTATAAATTGCTATTCTGTTCTCAATGCCTCAATAGGCTTTACTTTTATGGCGCTTTGGGCGGGAATAAAACCGGCTAGAAGCCCGGAAACAATCAAAATAAGAAGGGCCGCAATTACTACTCCCAAACTCACACTTGGGTTGGCGAACATATCTACCGGACCGTTCATATCCAATAAGGCATTGATCAGATAAATGACCAAAGCGCCAAACGAAATACCGGCCATGCCAGAAATAATGGTCAAAAAAATGGATTCCATTAAAATCTGAATTTTTATGGACCAGGGGTCCTCCCCCAAAGCGCGACGGATACCAATTTCCTTGGTCCTTTCCTTCACCACAATAAGCATGATATTACTAACCCCTATGACTCCGGATAGTAGAACTAGGATTCCAACAAAGTAAGCTACAAATCGTAGCGCCCCAAAGAGGCTCTGGACCCTATTGAACTGTTCGTACAAATCAAAATGCCCAACAGCCCGTTGATCTTCTGGATGCACCTTGTGGTTTTCCTTCACCACATCCATTATTTGATTTTTTATACTGGTTATAGAAGTGCCATCCTTGGCCGTAATAGCCATCCACCCTACATCGTTCCCTCTATTGAAGGCTTGCGAAAAAGAGGTAAAGGGTACAAATATCTGTTTCTGTCCCTCTTCACCATCACCACCATTACTCTTCTTTTTGTAGACACCTACTACCATAAAGTTGACGCCCTGAATCTTTATATAAGTTCCTAAAACATCTTCGTCCTTGTCATAAAGTCCTGTTTTTACACCATCTCCAATGACCGCTATTTTGCGTTTTTCCTCTATATCACTATAATTCAAAAACCTACCCTGTGTAATGCTCATGGGATCTTGCTTAATAATTTCCGGATAGTCCCCATAGACATTAAAAGCGCCCGTCCTAAGACCCCTGACCACGTTATTGGCATCACCAAAACCGCCCAATTGATTACGGGGCGAAATAAAGCGTAGGTTGGGCACCTGTTCCTTGATGGAAGATACATCCTCGGTCTTGAAGAGAAAACTTCGACCTTTTGGCAATCCTTTATGGGCTTTGGTAGTAGCCCTAGACCACATGAACATTGTGTTGGTAGCTATATCTCCAAAATCCTTCATGATTCCATTCTCCAAACCCTTTCCGGCAGATAAGAGTACTATGAGAATAAAAATGCCCCAAAAAACCCCAAAAGCGGTCAAAACGGTTCTAAACCAGTTACTGGTAAGCACCTCTAAAATTTCTTTCCAACGGTCCTTATTGAACATGGTCAATATTATTTAATGGATTGAATCTATTCATCTCTCAAAGCATCTATGGTATGAATATTGGCTGCCCTCCATGCAGGAAAAAATCCAGCAACGGCACCGGCAAAAACCAGAACAAATACAGTGGAAAGGGCCACATTGAAATTTACAGATGGATTTACCACATAGTCCACCTCAATGTTAGGACCCAGAAGTTCCAACAACCCCATACTCAAAATGAGGCCAACAAAACCCGAAATGGCCGTAATAAAAATAGACTCGTGAAGTATCATCCCTACAATGGACCAAGGTTTGGCACCCAACGCCTTTCTTATTCCAATTTCCTTGGTACGCTCCCTTACTACAATAAGCATGATGTTGCTCACCCCAACGACTCCAGCAATAATGGTACAAACTCCCACAAACCAAAAAAACAGTTTAATGTTATCGGTTAGGCTGTAAAACCGTTTGGCTTCTTCAAGGGCGCTCCACACATGAATGGCATTGGTATCATCCGGGGCAACTGTGTGCGCCTGTTGAAGGTTACTTAATAGCTGACTTTTGAATTTAATGGAATTGGCAACAGCGTCGTCAAAATTTTCCGCCATGGGAAGTGTAAACGCCAAATTGTTGACTTTATCACCTCCATTAAAAACTTTTTGAGCCGTTGTTATGGGAATAAAAATGCGCTCCTCCTCCCTATCCTCCGTCTCTTTAAAAGTACCCACAATCTTAAAGGGGATTCCGGAAATATCAATAAACTCGCCAATAGGGGTGTCCACCTCATTAAAAACATCATGGGCAATTTTATTACCGATCACCGCAATTTTAGCGGTATTGATTTCATCTTGATAATTTATAAATCTACCGCTGGACATTTTAGCATTCTCAATTTCCTGAAATTGATAAGAAACTCCTTGAACACCATACACCAAAGCCTCATTGCCATAATTGACTGAAATGTTCCGAACAAAAATTCTGGGAGATTTTAAATCGATCTGCTCTGCCAAAAGCTCTGAAGAAAAGTTATAGTCCGAATTACGAAGCTGAATATTTCTACCAGGATTAAGGCCTTTGTATTCCTTTGTAGTTGTACCCGGCCAAACCCAAACGCTCGTAGCGGCGTCTTGCGCAAATTCTTGGGCGATGCCATTTTTAAAACCTTGGCCAAATCCTAGAAGAATTACAAGAATAAAAATACCAGAGGCCACGGAAAGTCCCGTGAGAAAGGTACGCAACTTATTTTTTCGGATGGTATCAAGGATTTCCTGCCACCTTTCGATGTCTAACATGTGATTGATTGATTTATTGATTGATGAGCTCGATTATAGCAATCGTGCATTTATAAGACTACCTTAAAATCTTATTGTTACACCAATAAACCAAAATAAATGTTAAATAATTAAGACTGCTTGGTACGCATTTTCCTATAAATAAAGTAGAAAAGACCAGCTACCAAAACATAGGGAATGGCCATAAGATATACTATACCGTTATTGACGCCTTCTGCCACATCTGTATTCCCATTACTTTCCAAAACGGCCCTGCACATGGCACACTGCGCCCCTACCATATCCGGAAGAACCAAAAGTAGTAAAATGAAACCTATATGCACAATTTTTCGCAAACCCATTATGCAATTGGATAGTAAGGAGATATCATTAAATACACAATTACCCCTGTTACAGCAACATATAACCAAAGGGGAAAGGTAAACTGAGCCCATTTTCTATGCCTTTCATACTTACCTAAATACCCAAAAGAGTACGTTTTAAGAACCAATGGAATAATAACAATGGAAAGAATTATATGGGAAATAAGGACAAAATAGTAAACATATTTCATGGTCCCCGTTCCCCCATAAACCGTTGATTCCGATGTCATGTGATAGGCAATGTACATCACCAAAAAAGCGAGTGACAAAGCAATACAGATATTAATAAGTAATTGATGCAGCTTTTTGTTATTTCTTAAAATAGCCAAGACCGCCATACACAACGCCAGGGCGGTAATACCATTTACGGTAGCATATATGGGCGGCAAAAATCCCAATCGTTCTACATTAGGCAGTTTAACACCAAATAAAAGTGCGACCACTACAGGTACAATAACAGAAACTATAGTTATAAGTTTGTTGAACCTTTTTTCTTTTGCTGATACCACTTCACTCATTATTCTGCCAATAATTTTTTAATGTCCTGCTCTAAAATAGAAATCTGCTCCTTTTCCCCGTGGTCGTTCTCTCCTTGTTCTTGAGTAATGGCACCCCGATAATATATAATAGGATTACCAAATTGATCCACCCTAGAACGTAAATATCCCTTTTTATCCACTAGAGCAAAAAGACCTGAATGTTCAAAGCCTCCAGGAGCATCTGGCATTTCAGCCGCGAAAATATTGAAGCCTGAATTGGCAAGCTCATAGATATCCTCTTTGTTCCCTGTCATTAAATGCCAATCCAAGGAAGTAATTCCTTTTTTCTCAGCATACGTTTTTAGTACCGTGGGTGTATCAAATTGGGGTGTAATGGAGAAAGAAGCAATCCCAAAATCTTCTCCCTCAAATTCATTTTGAAGATAAACGAGGTTTTCGGTCATAACAGGACAAATGGAGGGGCAACTGGTAAAGAAAAATTCTACTACAAACACTTTGCCCTTATAATCTTTATCCGTGATAAGAAGACTGTCTTGATTAATTAGCTGAAA
This sequence comes from Cytophaga sp. FL35, assembly GCF_014349235.1. Classification (GTDB taxonomy): domain Bacteria; phylum Bacteroidota; class Bacteroidia; order Flavobacteriales; family Flavobacteriaceae; genus Euzebyella. The sequence goes on from NZ_JACSOH010000002.1 coordinate 35,118, forward strand.
GGAAGGTACTCTGCGCTTTTTCCCATCCTTTAGGACATAGGCCAATTGCGCTGAATTATCCTTTACATTCATCCTATCGTTCTCCACCACGTCTCCCTCCTTAATCCGGTTAACGATTTTAGGAATGAAAATAATCCCGAAAACCAGAACAATTAAGGAAACCCAAACATATGTGTACTTATTTTTCTTCAACCTAACTGCTATTTATCTATCCGCATTATTCTTTTTGAGTGCCAAGCGATACTCTGCCAAAATGATTTTCACGTCATCTTCCATCTTATTGTTCAATTCTGAAACCCTATTGGTGTCATAACCAAACTTGATACCTTCGTCCTCATCATCTTCCCTACCCCTAAGCTTTAAGTCCTTATCTATAATAAATACATAGGAAGTTCCTAAATCATTGTCTAATTGATAACCTGTCTTTAAAGAAGAGAAATAGGTGCCAATATCACCTTTAGGTAAAAAGACAAAGTTCCATTTAGAGGTATCCCCTAAATGTCCGAGTTCACTTTTTAGATTTTGGACAGCCTTTTCTTGCCCTTTTGGCACCACCATTACGAACTGAAAATCCTTGAACTCGTGAAAGCGTTTGTATATTTTCTGATTAAGGTTAAATGCGTTGCCCTGTCTATCAACAACATTAGTACCCATGAAGCCCATTATGGTGATTTTATCTTTTAAACTAACCTCTCCATAAGAGGATATATCAGCCACATTTTCCGTAAGAACGGGTAATTTACCAAAGTTATTTACCCCTGAAGCAAAAAATAGATAGGCTACAATTGGAAGAACAAATAATGTAAAAAGAACTGCCGTTTTTTTCATCAGCAAAGTGAGTTTCAACTCTAAAAGTTAGCGAATACAAAAATAAAAAAGACGGTTGTGAAACCGTCTTAGTATGCTGTTAATTTATGATAAATTAAGAACTTAGAAGTTCCACTTAATAAATCCTTCTTTGTATACATTGTAGACATAATCCGCCTCGAACAATAAGATAAATACCAAATAGGAAACCAAGAATATAGGTGTCCAAACAATTGCCCTTCTTAAAGCGGTCTTTTCATCGCGTAGGTGCATAAAATCCCAAGCAATGTAATACGCCTTCACCAAGGTTAAAATGATAAAGATCCAGTTCAACAACTTCATTCCCAAAAAATAGGAATGTGTTAGTACACGAGGCTTATAGATACCCAAAACAACCTCAATTGCCGTTACGATGGACAAGAAAATCAAAACACCCCAAATTTTTTGGGTATTGTTCTTAAATTTTAAAAGGCCTCTAAAAATTTCTAGTTTATGTGCGTGTGCCATTATTTTATGCTATTTCTTAATTCCGATACCGGATAAATGTTAAACCAAGTAGAAAAATGTAAATACGAATACCCAAACAAGGTCTACAAAGTGCCAGTAGAGCCCTACCTTTTCTACCATCTCATAGTGCCCTCTACGCTCGTAAGTACCCAATATCACATTAAAGAAAATGATAATATTGATAACAACCCCTGAGAATACGTGAAATCCATGAAATCCTGTAATAAAGAAGAAAAAGTCTGCAAACAAACGGCTTCCATATTCATTTCTTACTAGATTGGCACCTTCTACGACGATGGTTCCATCCTTTATTTTTTCAAGAGACTCTTCTCTGGTCAGCAATGTTTTTTCCCCTACCTTCTCGCCTTCTTGATGAATTGCTTCCGTACGTATCAAAATACTTGGATTGGCCAAAAAGCCTTCCTTAACTTCATCAATGGAGAAACTTGGCATATAACCCTCTTCATAGTACCAAATTCCATTTTTACGTTCATGAGCCTCGCGTTCGCTTGGAAGTATTTTGGCAAACTCGGATAAAGCGGCCCTCTCACCAGTTTCCGCATTCACGAACTGTAGTATTCTACCACCTTTTGTCTCTACAGCTCCAAAATCACCTTTAATAAATGTTGCCCATTCCCATGCCTGAGAGCCCACGAAAATAGCACCCCCAATAATGGTAAGGAACATATACCAAATCACTGCATTCTGCTTCATTTTATGACCCGCATCTACCGCCAATACCATAGTTACGGAAGACATAATCAATATAAAAGTCATAAAGGCCACATAGATCATGGGGTAATTACCATGAAAGAAAGGAACGTGGGTAAAAACCTCGTCCGCAATGGGCCATGTTTCTATAAATTTAAACCTTGAAAAGCCGTAAGCGGCCAAAAAACCAGAAAAGGTCAATGCATCTGAAACGATGAAAAACCACATCATCATCTTTCCATAGCTTGCGCCAAGTGGCTTATTTCCACCTCCCCAGACATTTTCTGAAGCAGCACCAGTAGTTACTGTAGATTCCATTTATTATAAAGTATGGTTAAAATTTGCACAAATTTATAGTTTTCTTAGGTGAAACGAAAGCCGTTTGATAAGGAAAACCGACATATTTTTAAATTATTATCCAACGTAATACATGAAGCCGATTAAATACAGCCATAAAATATCCAAAAAGTGCCAGAAAGTAGCACCCAAGGACAAGCCCAAATATTCCTGTGAAGAATATTTGCCTTTCATTTGTCTATAGATCACAAACAGTAGGGAGATAATGCCCGCTACTACATGAACGATATGCACTGCGGCAATCAGGAATATATAGGACATTTTTATATTACTTGTTGGTCCCGTAAAATAATAGCCTTCTGCCACCATCTGGGAAAAGCCATTAAATTGCATAATAATAAAGATGATGCCTAAACCCAAAGTGGCCCATAACCAACTGGAGGTTAATTTTTGCTGATTCTCCATAATGGCTTTTTTAGCCAGGATATAGGTAAAACTGCTAAGCACGATCACAGCCGTACTTATAAAAAAGGATGATGGAAGTTTAAGTTCCGCCACCCAATCTTCCCTAGCGCTACTAACAATATACGCACTGGTCCAACCTGCAAAACCCATAATCAGACTCACTATACCAAACCAGAGCATCATTTTTTTTGCCCTATCGTTCTTCTCCTTAATCGTTCCTTGAGTTAAATCCATCAGCTTAAATAAACTTATCTATTACGTAAACAATCTGCATTAAAGTAATATAACTTACACTTGCCAACATCAGCTTGCGAGCGGTTACATTATCCCTTTTCTCATATAGTTTAAATGCAAAAACTAGCATAACCATACCCATTGCGAATATGACAACCGCTGCTGGGATGGAAAGTTCCAACCTTCCCGTAATACCGAAGACAGGTATAATGGAAATAAGCAACATCCAAATGGTATACATGATTATTTGCAAGGCTGTACCCTTATCCTTTTTTCCAGTGGGAAGCATTTTAAAACTACCCTGCTCGTAATCATCATGTAGCATCCAACCCAAGGCCCAAAAATGGGGGAATTGCCAAAAGAACTGAATCATAAACAAGGTTCCCGGTTCTATACCAAACTCATTGGTAGCTGCCACCCAGCCAAGCATAAAAGGAATAGCCCCAGGAAAGGCACCTACAAATACCGATAACGGTGTAATTGTCTTTAAAGGGGTGTAAACACTGGTATAAAGAAATATGGAAATGGCCCCGAACATAGCCGTTTTTGGATTTAGAAAATACAGGGAGACCACCCCTAAAAGGGTAAGGGTAACCGCTATGAACATCGCAAATCTAACGGACATCCTACCTGCAGGTATCGGTCTATTTTTGGTACGCTTCATAAGCGCATCCAAATCCTTCTCTATAACCTGATTGTACGCATTGGAGGCACCAACCATGCAATAGCCGCCAAAAGCAAGCAACAAAAGCGAAGAAATTTCAATTTGGTGGGCTCCTAACAAATAACCGGCCAATGACGAAAAGACCACGCTAATTGCCAATCTAGCCTTGGTAATTTCCTTAAAATCGGCAATCGATAATATCATCGAGGGAGTTGTAGCCGTATTTACAGCTGTTTTCATTCGTCTTTTTTCGAACTGCAAAGATAACCCTCAAAGGCTTTTTTTCCAACCAAATACACATCTTTAATACTTTAGTCCCTACGTTGCAAAAAGAGCCATGGATATAAATCTTAACACAAATGGAACACAAATAAAAAGTCCACCCGAATAACGAATGGACTTTGATTTATTTTCAAACTCTAAGAGTCGCGCTTATTGAAGCTTAAAGGTAATAGGAATACTAAATGGAACCCTTACTGGCCTACCCCTTTGCTTTCCTGGAGTCATTTTAGGTAGCTTACTTATAATTCGAGCTGCCTCTTTCTCAAGGTTTTTATCCGGACCACGCATTCTTACGTTACCGATAGAACCATCCTTTTGAATGGTAAACATGACACTTACCCTACCTTGAATACCCATTTCTTGAGCAATCTCTGGATAACGGAAGTTTTTACCAATGTGTTTTTGCATCATTTTCTGAAAACAAGCCCTTTTATCAGATTCGTTCTCACAACCTGGGAATACAGGTACATCTTCAATAACGGCGAAAGGAACGTCAACGTCTTCTATTTCCTCTTCTACTTCAACGTCCTCTACTTCAATAATTTCTTCTTCTTGACTGGTTTCTGTAGACTCGATAACAGTTTCCTCAACCTCTTCCTCATCCTCTACAACCTCAATAATTTCAGGCGCTGCAGGAGGTGGTGGAGGTGGTGGGGTTTTTATCTGTTCGGTCATTGGAACTTCCTCGTCCAATTCGTCATCAACATTCATGGAAATATCGTAATCATTGGTTTCATCATACGTTTTCCATTCCAATGCACCGTACACCAATGCCATGGTAAGTGCAAGTCCTATAACAAAGTACAGGCCACTGTTACGGCCTACATCTGCTTTCGGATTCTTTTTAGGTTCCATAAGTCTCGATTTTAATGTTCGCTAAAATAATTAAATATTCCATTAAAAAGCAATTAAATTTCCCATTTTAAACGGCCATTGCCGGAAAATAGGAATTTAACGGCCATAATACCTGCCAAGGCCCCAATGCTGTTCGCAAACGCGTCCCACACATCACCTTGTCTATCAGTCGTTAATGCGTATTGTAAAACCTCAATAATTATACCAAAGGCTATGGCAAATAAAATGGATATAGAAAATGCCTTTTTCTTGTTAATGGCCCGTCCCGAAAATTCCCTTAAACAAAAAACACCTAAGAAGGATGCTACAAAGTAAAAGGTAAAGTGTACCGCTTTGTCCAAATGTGGAATATTTAGCCCGGGCGTATCTACTCCCTCAAAAGAAGATAAGCTGGAATAGGTTACAAAAACCATCCAGCTTATAAATGCAATTTTAAACTTATTTCTTTTAAGCACTAATGAGCGCTTTGTAATCTTCTGCAGACATGAGACCTTCTATTTCAGAAGTATCGCTCAGTTTAATCTTGATCATCCAACCTTCACCGTAAGGGTCTGAATTGACATTTTCAGGAGCATCCTCCAAAGATTCATTAAATTCAATGATTTCTCCACTAAGGGGAAGAAACAAATCTGAAACCGTCTTAACCGCTTCAACCGTCCCAAAAACTTCTTCTTTCTCCAAAGACTCATCCAAGGTCTCTACTTCTACATAAACAATATCCCCTAGCTCCCCTTGGGCAAAATCCGTAATGCCAACAGTGGCCACATCACCATCAATTTTTACCCATTCGTGATCTTTGGTGTACTTAAGTTCTTCTGGAATATTCATTTGCTCCTTTTTTAATTGCAACAAATGTAAAATAATCCCTAAAGGTTTTCAAAAAAATAAAGCGAACGCAGGTTTTTAGTTACCGAAATTATATCTTAAAGTAAAACCAGAGTTAATGGTGGTTTGCGGAAATGCCGTGGAGACCGCAAATTTGGAGAACGAGTGATCATAGAAGAAAAGTGCGTTCAGGTTTTTGGTCAAAGCATAATCTGCCGTAAACTTTACCGATAATAGATTTTGGCCAGAAGTAACCTGATTGTTATCTATATCCAAATTCCGAATAATAGTTATGTTGTCACGCAGCGTCATATCTGCCTTAAGGTTCAAATCTCCCTTTAAACGGGTCTTATTACCTCCAATATTGGTAACGAATTTAACATCCTTGAACCTATAACCCAAACCTACAGTATACTCGCTACCGTTGGTCTCCGTCATTAAGTTATTGTCAAAGCTTAAGGCCATTATTCTGCTTGTACGCATTTCGGCCAATACGCTTACTGAATTCTTCATTTCAAAATCCAACCGCACCAAGGGGTTGAACTCATCGTTTAAAACTACGTTGTTCAAAATTAAATCCGGCATTACATCTCCGTTCTCTGGATTGACCGGAGAGTTTCCTTCCTTAATTAACTGCACCTTTTCCAAATTGGTCTGGAAGGAATTGATACTGTAGGCAGCCCTGTAGCCATGACTCAACGAAAAACGTTGAAACTTCTTCTTGAACCACTTATTCCTCATTAGCCCTGTATATTTCAAGTTCCAGTTGGGAATAGGGATTTGACGAAAAGCATCTAGATTTACACGTTCGGCATCTTGCCCGGTATAGGCTGCAAAAAATGCCGGTAACAATACATCTTGCTGGGTCTTTCCATAACGCTGGGGAAATCCTTCCTCGTCCACATCACCTAAGGTCTCACCTCTGTCCGACACCAATCTGTTAGCGATGGTAATCCTATTTTCCTTGAATTTTTGAAAAGTTTCCGAATCAAATTCATCGCTCTTACCAAAAACGGTTCCTATCATTGACGTAGAAATACTAAAGTTGCCGTATTCATTTCCTAGAGGAAGTCGATTATCGGCCCATAGATCCACATCGTAATTTTCCTGATAACTGCTGGAATACTGTCTATCTGCAGATAGGTCAATCGTTAAATCCTTAAAAGGCTGAGCAGTTGCGGTAATATTCAATTGCTTATTTACATTCTCGATGTACTGCTCGTTAAATTCATTAAAATCGATCAACCACCCCTTACGTGCAGCATTGAAACGAACATCTGACTGGCTACCAAATACAAACCCTAAGGAAGGCCTCAAGGAACCTACAAACCCTACTGACTGAGTATATCCCGGAAGTACCTTACCGCTACTTTCATTGTAATTGACATTAAGCCTTTTTACCATGGTAACTACATCCACGAACGTATTGAAAAGCCCACTGGTTTTCTTTGGAGTTTTCTCTCCACCCTTTACAGGATTTCCAGCTTTATCCTTTCTAATAGGTGCAGCACTTGCTTTGGACTTCCCGTCTCGCTTTTTAAGCCCTATCATATCATAGAACTTTTGCATGTTGAGATTGGCAGTTAAATTATGGGTGCTCGCATTTTGCACGGTATTTACTGAAACTACGCCTGCGGCGTTTCTTTGTTCCTGAATAGCAAGGTTCAAAGCGTCTCCACCTCGTTGCCAATCAAAATTGCTGGTATAGCTATATTGGGAACTGATGAAATCCAATATTGGAATTTTTGAAAACGGAAGCTCATAATTCACTTCCAATTGTTGGGCGTGCCTGTTGGGTTGTCCTAAATCCCAAAAACCGTCCCATAGACCTAAAGTTTGGTCAATTTCGGAATTAGGGTCATTGGGGTCCTCCAGATAATTTCTCACAATGTGATTGTTGCTAGCAGACATATTCAACCTTAAGGACTTGGTTAGACTATAGTTAACCGCATATTGCCAATTGAACAGGTAATTGCGCTGCCTTAAAGTGGGCAGTTCCAACTTATCTACACCTTCTTCTACCACATCACGAAAACGTTGCTGATTGAATTGCCTATCAAAATTAGAATTGACAGAAACACTTGTAGGCAACAAGTTTAGGTTCAACTCTTTTAACCATTGCAAGTATTTACCAGTAAACAAGGAGTCATTCTTAGCAAAAGGGGCCACCTCTACCGGTTCAAAATTATGATTGTACAATAATCCCGCTACAACACTGCGATCCTCCAATGCAGCAATTTCAAAATCGCGATGATTGGTTTCGTTATAGGAATAGTTAAAAGTAAAGTTTTCAATATCATAGAAATTGGCGTCCGCTTCTTCTCCCCTATCTTTTCTAACCCCAATTAGATTGATACTTGTTCTTTTGGTATAATCTTCCGCTTGGGTCTGAATATCATCTGCCGCTTCCTCCGTTTCTGCAGCATCTATTCTGTCCTGCAGTTTTAAATCATCATAAACGGGATCGAATTCTGGAGTAATTAAGGTTTCGGATACCCCATAATTAAATGGAATTTGAATGTTCCAATCTTTGGGCAGTAACTGACCTACATTTACATTGGTTACCAAATCATAGGAAATGGCATCTTCACGGGCCCTTTCATTTGGCATTTGATCGATGGAACCAAAGCCGGAAGTACTGGTACTACCTGTAGCACTTACGTTCGCAAAATCCGCAACGTTGGCATCAATAGCCGCAATAGCAGCCCAACCGCCGTTATTGTCCAAACCGGCCAAACGAAGCTCATTGAACCAAACCTCACCACGGGCAGGGAAATTGCTGGTGTTTTTAACACCCACCATCATACTTCGAATGCTACCTAACGATGGATTACCCCTTATTCCAATTCTAAGCCTTCCCGGTGTTCTTGGAGCAAATTCGCCAACAGGCACTACCTCACCGTCCACGACCTCAAAATACCGAATCTCATTGAGGTCATCGCCGGCGATCCATACTGATTTCACTTTGTTCAAATCTGCAAGAATCACCTCCATCTCATTGTTCTCCGGCCAAATTGCTCCCTCGGAGTTAGCAGTAAACGGAGTAAATTCCAATGGAAGTTCTAATTGGTAGAAATTTTCCGAAAAATCCGTCCCTATCCTTAAGAACCCTACTAGCGGACTTTCAACATCATAAATATCGCTTTCCAATATTTTTTCAGCATGCATGAACATTTTTAGTTTTTCATACTGGCGGATGTCTATATTCAAGTTTTTGAACACCCCTCTTGAATCTTGAGATTCCAGGTTTTCGACCACCAATGAAAGTGATTGTTCGTTCTGCTGAATAATGGTGTTGTTATTGTTCAATTGCTCTCTTCTCACACCTGGCGGTAGTACATAAGGTATGGGCGTTCTATTTTCGTTTTCCTGAATATTAACGGCATTTACATCTACCGTGGTTGCATCGTCCCCAACATTTGGATCATCTGGGTCCAAACTTTTAACGTACGTACGCCAATCCCCACGAACCAAATCCATGGTAGCAAAACGAAGCAACACGTCACTATTGAAGCCTGTAAGATACATTCTCATGGTGCTGATGGAGCGAAAATCCGTAATTCCGCCAACGGCATCCGTAAAATCACTTAAGGGTATTTTGTATTGAATCCATCTTGTCCTGACAGTGCTCCCATCCGGAATTCTATTACCAGAAAGCACCAAGGAATCTCGAATATCGGTTACATAAAGGTCGTTGATATTGGTATTGGGCTTGATCGGAATGCGATACTCGTAGTAACTATTAACTGTATTCATGGTCAAATCCCTATCTACATCTTCCACGTCTGGCAAGGTAGTTGAACCACGATTATCATTTGTGACCTGCACGGGAGAGTTGCCTTGTGGGTTGTTAAAATTCAAATACCTGTTCAACACCCCACCATCTCTTTGCAAGAAATACTCATAGTTATCCAGAGCTGGATCATCACCATTTGAAGTACCATATATGGCAGCTTCATTTTGATCATCAAGCCCATCAAACCCTAAATCCTGTTGCGCCCTGGCACCTTCATTTACATCAAAGGCATAGACCAATGCCTGAGTTGCGGGTACAGGACCCCAAACGGGATCTGCCGGCTTTGTACTTCCTTCGCCATTAACGGGAAGTCCGTTTTCATACTGCTTTAAACCATCGGCTAAAATATCCTCTGAAATATTACCAAAATTCAACACCAACTCACCTGTACTGGTAGCATCACCGTCCAAATACGGGTCCATTACCCAAAACTGGACAAACTCCACATTTGCCTGCTCAAAGTTGGTACTGCTCAAAGAACGCATAATACCTCCCCATTTTTCATTGGGATTTGCCGTATCAAAGTTATCATTGGCATTATAGGGTCCTTTTTGAGTTGGATAATACGCCAAATCCAAGGTAGTCTGCTGTCTGGTCTGACCTTGGGCAATCTCCACCTTTGGAAAAACCTCATCAACAAAAATTCTACGTGTAGCATTACTAGAAAGGTCACTATCGCTCATACCCGCTGGACGCTGATTAGTATAAAAAACCGGATCGATGGTATACCACGCCAACTTTGCACGGGTAAAGCCTGTTTCCAGACCTTTTTGGGTAGGGTTATCCAAAAACTCCACTGGCACACTTGCCATGGTCCACCCCAAAGCAGACCTAATATCAATTAAGGATTGGGACCCCTCAAAATCATCTAAATAAGTAGTTGTTTCCCCCTGAAAATCGGCATTTTTAGGAGAATTGGGTTTCAGCCACGCCACTTCGCCCCTAACCGAAACATTGGAAGGAACATCTGTATCAATATTGGGAAGTTTATTGACCATGCGAGTCAAAAAGGGAACTTCTGTTGAAAAGTTTCCGTTGATACCAAAAATGGTATTGTTTACGGGCTCTACCCCAAAATTTGATTTCTGGGTCAACGGTCGTTCATTCAAATTGAGCAAGGTTGCCCCCAAAACAAAGTTTTTATTGAATTGATGTTCCACATTTACCCCGGTGAACCTTCTAGTCTGTTGGCCAAAAACAGCATTATTTTCCACAGAAATATTGATTGGAACATTGGAGGCTTCCAAACTAGGGTCCAATATTTGAACGGTACCGGCCTGGTAGTTCACGGTATAATCTATTCCTTCTTGCAATTGACGTCCACCTGCGGTTACCCGAACTGAGCCCCTTGGAACATTGAACGCCCCAATAGGAATACCGTTACTACCTTCGGATTTATACCTACCCTTTAGTAAGAATTTATTTTTTTCCGGGTCTTGTAGGGCCGCAGCCTTGGTAAGTTCATACATATCCCTAAAGACATACCTTTCTTGGTTGGGATTGTAACTATTGGCGGTATTATAATCCCCACCTCCCAGTTGCTCAAAAAGATATTCCCCAAAGGGTTCTACCTTGGTAAAAATAATCTGTCCATTTTGGGTATCTACGGTTAAACCGGAAATAAAGTCAAAGAACCCATCCCCTCCCGGCTGCACATCATTATAAGCGTTTAATCGGTCAAAATTGAAGACATTCAAAAGAATTTTATCTTGAAGTCCGTCTGGCCAAGTAGATTCATCTATTGGTGTGATATAGTTTCTGGGCGTAGGGTTGCTGTACAGAATATTCATCTTGAAGTCTTCTTGACTTAGACGAAATGCCCCTGTTGCGTAGATGTTCTTCATCATCAAATCCCAAATAGGATCTGAGACATTGGTAATATTACTCTTAAGAAGCTTCAACACCAAGGTGTTGTTATCAATAATTTGATTCCCTACCGTACCGGAAACGGTGGTAGCATCCAATCCTCCATTAGCAAACTCACCTACCTGATACACATTCCCATTATAGGTATATTGAAAGGCTACGGCCAATATTTCATCATTGCTCAAGCGTTGATTCAAAGACACGTAACCCAACTGTGTGTTAAAGGTATAGTCCCTACCCTGCTCCAATTTTCGAGCATTTTCCAAGAAGGCATAATCAAATCCTTGATTTGGCTGATAACCGGTAATATTGAATCCTTCTTCAACCGTTGCTACATCCCGAATATTATCATTCAATGCCGCACCGGCTTGTCCAATGTTAGCTGGGTTGTAATTATTGGCGTTATTACGGGGCAATTGATTAGGCTGCCCACCTGTATTCAAATTGAAAAAACCACCTGGGGCGTTACTATTTATTCTGGTTTTCCGATCTTCAGGGTTGCTGGTCAAGGGGTCATATTCCCCTAAATCCTGAATACCTACAATATTGCGCACGTTAAGAGTTTGTTGGCTTCTATTGGTTACCCAAACCTCGAGACGCGTTATTTGCACTTGACTGCGGATGTATGGGTAACTTGCCAAAGCGTCATCATAATTATCCCTGAAATACTGCGCTAAAAAGAAATGCCGGTCCTCATCGTAATCCAAAGCCGTTACGGAAAACTCACTTACCGTACCACCTCCCTGAGCTACTACCGTATTATTTTGTGATTGCTGCTGGGAAAAAACTGCGGTTACGGTTGTTTTTCCAAACTGCAACTGGGTCTTTACACCAAATAAACTTTGTGAACCCTGAATTAGGGAACTGTTCAAGGGCATAGAAATATTACCTACCTCTATAGACCTAATAATATCATCCTCTGTGGGGGTATAATCCAGTTTTACAATATTCTGAAAATCAAAAGTAGCCTCTGTATCATAATTTGCGGTGACCTGAAGTCTTTCCCCTATTTTACCCAACATACTTAGGCTAATACGTTGATCAAAATCAAAAGAGGTATTGGTCCTATTTCTTGGAGAAAGAGAGGGATTGTCATTTTTCTGCCAAATTACTCCCAAATCCATGGCAACGGAACCTTGCGGAATAACTTCTATGGTATTGCCTCCAAAAACGGATTGAAAGAAATCATTGTTTACGTAGAAATTGGGCAACAAGTTTTTTCGGGCTTCTTCGCTTCCTTCCTTTTTACCGGAATAGGCATCGGATTTTTCCTTAAAATAATCCTTAATGCCCTGTTGTTCTACCAAATTATAATATTGCTCCGGAGTAAGGATAATGGGATAGCCAATATCAAAATCACCTACCTTTTCAGAATAGATGTACATTTTTAGTTGTGGGTCGTAAACGTACTTGGATACAATGCTCTCAGGGTTCTGCATACGGAGTCTCCCCAAAGAAAACCCTGTCTTGACAGAATCTACCTGTTGCTCATCGCCCTGCTCATTTTCCGTTTCCTGTGCCCAAAGAGCACCTGAAGAAAGCAAGAAAATTGAGAATAGGAGAGTAAGCTTAAATGGTAATTTAAGAATTAGTTCGGCCCCTGTTTTCAAACTTGTTACAAATTTTTAAGCGCAAGTTTTATAATGTTCTCCACGCTAAGAGAAGGATCTTGCCCGAGCACTTTGTCCACTACCTTTTCGGCAGCTCTTCTTGCAAAGCCAAGAACCTCTAAAGCAGATAACGCTTCTTCTTTATTTGTATTGTTTGTTGGTGCGGAAACTTCACCAATATCGTAAACTTTAAGAATTTTGTCTTTAAGGTCCAGAATTACGCGTTGAGCGGTTTTAGCTCCTATCCCCTTAATAGACTGTATGGAAGCCACATCTCCATTGGCAATGGCATCCCTAATTTGTGGGGGTTCCATAGAAGATAACATAGTTCGGGCAATGCTGGAGCCAATGCCCGAAACCGATATCAGTAAACGAAATATTTCCCTTTCCGATTTCTGGGCAAAACCAAAAAGGGTATGTGCATCTTCCTTAACCTGTAAATGTGTAAAAAGTTGAATACTTTCCGAATCCGATAGATTAGAAAATGTGTGTAGCGATATATTCACAAAATAACCTACTCCACCGCATTCAATAACTACATACGTTGGAGTCTTTTCTACCAGTTTTCCTTTAAGGTGGTGAATCATATTCGCTATTCTACTTTTAGTTGGTTGCCTTTGCTTTTTTTCTCTTTTCCCTTTCTTGGGCATCTATTACGGCAACAGCCGTCATGTTCACCATTTCATCTACACTGGCACCCAATTGCAAAATGTGAACAGACTTACGCAATCCCACCATGATCGGACCAATAGAATCTGCCTTGTTTAATTCCTTTAATAGTTTGTAAGTGATATTTGCAGATTCTAGATTAGGGAAAATTAGGGTATTTACCTTTTTTCCTGCAAGCTTAGAGAATGGAAATTGGCTTTGTAGCAATTCTTTATTTAAAGCGAAATCTGTTTGAATTTCACCATCCACCACCAACTTTGGATTGCTTTCATGAAGGATACTTACCGCATCTCTCACCTTTTTTGCGTTTTGATGTGAAGAAGATCCGTAGTTTGCATAAGATAGAAGCGCCATAACCGGGTCAAAGCCAAATGTACTGGCCACATTGGCGGTGTTTAAGGCAATTTCTGCCAATTCCTCTGCATTGGGGTCTATATTAATGGAGGTATCCGCTAAAAACAAAGGCCCCATATCGGTTATCATAATATTGACCGTCGCAGCTTTTTTCACATTTGCCGCCCTACCAATAACTTCAAAAATGGGTTTCACTACAGTTGGATATGCCCGTGAATATCCTGATATCATACCATCGGCATCCCCTTCCAATACCATCATGGCACCAAAATAATTACGCTCTCGCATTTTTATCTTTGAACTGTACAATGTAGTTCCGCTACGCTTTCTACTTTCCCAAAATTTAGTCGCGTACCTAATATGCTTTTCATCAAACTCTTGGGATGTAGGGTCAAGAATGGGTATATCCGCATCAAACTCCAACTCTTTTTTAAGTTCAAGAACTACTTCCTTTTTACCCAAAAGAATGGGGTCTGCAATACCTTCTTCATAGACTATCTGTGCTGCCTTGAGCACATCTAAATGATCTGCCTCTGCAAAAACAATACGCTTTTTATTACTTTTTGCCCGGTTGTGCAGTAAGCGCACCACCTTGTTATCACTCCCTGACCTTTGTAACAGCTCTTCCTTGTACTTTTCCCAATCTTCAATGGGCTGCTGGGCCACACCACTTTCTATAGCCGCTTTTGCAACTGCTGGCGGAATCTCAGCGATTAGCCTTGGATCAAATGGCTTTGGTATTATATATTCACGATTGAAAGAAAGCCTGGTTTCCCCATATGCGATGTTTACCTGTTCCGGTACCGGCTGCTTGGCCAACTCTGCCAACGCTTTTACGGCTGCCATTTTCATCTCTTCGTTAATACCCGTAGCACGTACATCCAATGCTCCCCTAAAAATAAATGGAAAACCAAGAACGTTGTTCACCTGGTTTGGGTGGTCGGAGCGCCCCGTAGCCATTATAATATCCTTTCGGGTATCCAATGCCAAATCATAGGCAATTTCCGGGTTTGGATTTGCCATTGCAAAAACAATGGGGTTGTCTGCCATGGACAGCAACATTTCAGGAGAAACTATATCTGCTATGGACAGACCAATGAAAACGTCGGAATCCTTCATGGCCTCCTCCAGAGTTCTAATATCCTTATCGGTTGCGAATTCCAATTTGGCGGCGGACAAGTTTTCCGCATCCTTACGGATGACTCCTTTACTGTCCAACATCACAATATTCTCTGCCTTAGCGCCAAATGCCTTGTACAATTTTGTACAAGAAACGGCAGCTGCACCGGCACCGCTAATCACAATCTGCACATCTTCCATTTTCTTATCCGCCAATTCCAAGGCATTTAATAAAGCGGCTGCAGATATGATGGCAGTTCCATGCTGATCATCATGCATGACAGGAATATCTAATTCTTCCTTTAATCTTCGTTCTATCTCAAAGGCTTCTGGTGCCTTTATATCCTCCAGGTTGATTCCCCCAAAAGTGGGAGCGATATTTTTCACCGTACGAACAAACTCATCTACATCTTCCGTATCCACTTCAATATCGATCCCGTCAATATCCGCAAAAATCTTGAACAATAGGCCTTTTCCCTCCATCACCGGTTTAGAAGCCTCAGGCCCTATATTCCCGAGACCTAAAACAGCAGTACCGTTAGAAATAACGGCTACCAAATTTCCTTTGGAGGTATATTTATAAGCATTGGATTTATCCTTTTCTATCTCCAGACAAGGTTCCGCAACCCCAGGTGAATAGGCCAACGCCAAGTCTCTTTGCGTAGCGTAGGGTTTGGTTGGTACAATCTTAATTTTACCTGGCTGGGGCTTGGCGTGGTATACCAAGGCTTCCCTTCTCTGCTTTTGCTTGCTCATAGTGTTCTCCTTTGTAGACCAAATTTAACAGTATTCTCTTGAAAACATAGAAAAAGATGCAGGACTTATTATCCCCTAAATTGATTTTTTAAAATGGGAAAATGAAAAAATCAGAATGGGGTCCAAAGAAAAGAGCGGGAACAAAAATGGTACCCGCTCTAAACAAACAACTTAACTCTAAATTATAATTTTTTCTTCGTCTTTGGGAATACGCAACCTCATGGCCAAAATTGCCGCAATTATGAAAAACACCCCTCCAAAAAGGATGGCGTTAACAGCACTGTTCCCCAAAAAGTTTTTTATAATAAAACCAAAGGATACCGTTTGAATTAGCATGGGAATAACAATCATCATATTTACGATTCCCATGTATACACCCCTTCTGTCTTCGGGAATTACCTTAGATACCATAGCATATGGAATCCCCATCATTGCCGCCCAGCCGATACCGAACAAAATCATAGGAGCCAATAACCCGTATTGGTTGTTAATATAGGGCATACTCAACATGGCAATTCCTGTGAGTATCAAACTGCAGACATAAACCAACTTTGAGCTATATTTTCTTGCAATAGGCACCAACAATAATGCAACTAGCATGGTGACCAAATTATAAGTCCCGTTCATTAAACCAGTTTGCGCCAATGCTTGTTCCGATAGGTTTTGAATATTCTGGGCAAAAGCCATATCCCCGGTTCCTACAACCCCACCAGAATTACAGGCTGCCATAATAGATTCAAATTTTTCATTATCCTCCGTACTGATGCCGTACATGCTTGAACGCAGCATGGGAGTAATAAACTGCCAATAGACAAAGAGGGCATACCACTGAAAAAGATAAACCCCGGCCAATCTCCACATAAGCTTAGGCATGTCTCCGATGGCATTGAATATTTCCGCAAAAGGAGCAATCATTCTGGCAACCAGTGATTTCTTGGAGTGTTCTTGAATATGTGCAATTTCTTCTTCGGAAGGTGCAATTTCCGGCGTTTTGTAAACAGACCATAAGATAGTCCCCAAAGAGGCAACCGCTCCCAAAAAGAAGGAGTAATACACCCAAGTAGGAATTGCCGAAACCGTTTCAGTAGTTGTTGAACAAAGACTACCAGCTTCCAAAGCTACTCCAAACCAATCCTGAAAAAGAAAAAGTGAAAAGTTGGCCAAGGTAATACCTGCGCCAACGAACAGACTTTGCATCTGAAAACCATAGGTAAGCTGATGGTCCGGCAGCTTATCCCCAACAAAGGCCCTATAGGGTTCCATTGCGGTATTATTGGCCGCATCCAGAATCCAAAGAAGCCCTACTGCAAACCATAAATGGGAACTATAAGGAAAAGCAAAAAGACAAATACTGGCGGTAATCGCACCTATGAGGAAGAAAGGTTTTCTACGGCCCCATCGCGGAGACCATGTTTTGTCCGATATGGCCCCTATAATCGGTTGTATGAGCAAGCCGGTAACAGGACCTGCCAAATTTAACAGAGGCAGTTCCTCATGATGGGCACCTAAAAAAGAGAATATAGGATTAACGGCAGTTTGTTGTAGACCAAAACTGAACTGGATTCCAAAGAAACCTACATTCATGTTCCAAATCTGCCAAAAACTTAAGGCTGGCTTTTTAATTTTCATAAGATTGTAATCAAATCAATTAAATATGCCTAACAAGATAGCGTTTTAACAGGTACGCCACTAGGCCTTCTACCTTCATACCATTATTTGCGTGAACTAAGTTCTTTCTTCAATAACTAAATAAAGTTCAATTTCTTTACTGATGAAGACTGGGAGTAATTTATTTCCACAACCATGTCCTCCAAATAAACTATTAGCTCTGCCCATTCCTTTCCGTTAAGCCATTTAAGATGAAGAATATTGGATGCTGTGTCCTTCACCTCAAAAATACCTTCAAAAGCTGGATGGGAATTTCTTAGTTCTATGAGTTTTTTGAAATTTTGAAAGAAGGGAGAATCAATGCGTTGATCAATTTCCTCCAACGTATAAAAATGACGGTTAATATCACGACCTACATTGGTTTCCTTTAAAAGTTCCATATCATTTTCACCCGCTAGCAAGCCCACGTAATAAACTTGGGGTACACCGGGAACAAAAAACTGAATGCACCGCGCTATAAGATACTCCTTTTCCTTTCTGCCCAAGGCCTCAAAATAGGTACTGTTCACTTGGTACAGATCCAAATTGGAGGCAGCGGCACCAGTAGCTTTTCTACTAGTACCTTCACTATTTTCATGCATTTTTTCAACGATATCGCTAAGCGCGTCATCTTCGATCAATCCCGGTTTTCCATCTTCCGAAGCAACATCCACAATACCAATTCCGTCATGGGTGTCCAACACCGTGATTACATTTCTGGGAGAGACCGCTAACCAGTTTTTTAAATTACTTGCATTTTTGTTGAACAATGTATCAAGTACCAAAACAGGTAGCGCAAAATCATAAACATAATCTACTCTTTTCGCAATTTCTATCTGGGTCTGGTAAAAAGAATGAATCTCTACCAATACGGCGATTCCCTTTGCACGGGCCCTTTCCGTAATGGCCGATATAAACTCAAAAGTTTCATCGATCATAAAGCAGGAAGTTCCTGCTTTTTTAATGGCATAACCTGCTGCATCTAAGCGAATCATAGTAACACCGGAAGCCTCAAATGTTTGGAGTATGTTCTCTAAATACTCCTCCCCCTTTTTTGAAGTAACGTCTATGTCTATTTGATTGGAGGTAAAAGTGGTCCAAACATTCTTTTCCGCACCATCTGCCAAAGTGAATTTAGTAAACGGTAGACCCGGTCTGGGCCTATAAATCTTGGCAATTTCTTCCTTGGATGCGCCATTTGGAAAAACCTTATCTTCCGTTAAGATCAACTCATTAAATTCAGACTTCTCCCCCTTTTCAAGGTAATCTTGGAATTGTTCCGATTCTGCCGAAATATGGTTTACAATTAAATCGGCCATAATATCCACTTCTTCGCTTAATGATTTTAAGTCATTCCAATTTCCAAGTCTTGGATCTATCTGAGCATGGTTTTTTGGATCAAAGCCAGCATCTTCTCCATCTATAGGATTGAAAAAGGGAAGAAGATGGACTCCCCCGAACAACCCTTGAAACTGATTTTGAATCAAGCTTTCTAAATCGGAAATATTCTCGCAGCCTATTCGATCAACATAAGTGATCAATTGCACCTTGTTTTGCATGTATGAAATTCGTAAAAGTTGAGCCTTTTGGGGTGAAAATAAAGCCGAAAATCATGGGAATCCTTTAATTTTCAGCTACTCTAGAGCAAGTTAGAAAACTAAAAACGTAATACGAACAATTAAAAAAAGAAGATATTAACCGAAAACGTTAGAGGATAAAAAAACTTAATTTTTTGTCTATAATATGGAATAAAATGAGCTTATCAACTTATAAAACAGAGGGTTTTCAAGTATAATTTGCGATTATTTCAGAAAATCGATATTCCTTTTAAGACCTGAAAATTTAGTACGTTTTACTGCTGATTTTCTAAATACCTTTTTAAAAACATCCTCCGTAATTTCTTCCCAATCATTTTTGGTCATTTCCAACAAATCCGGATGCGGATTAAAAAGAGGTTCTTGATGCGGTTTTGAAAAACGGTTCCATGGACAAACATCTTGGCAAACATCACAACCAAAGGCCCAATCATCAAGTTTTCCTTGAAAAGAAGTAGGCAATTCATTTTTTAGTTCAATCGTAAGATAAGAAATGCATTTACTGCCATCTACAACATAAGGCTCCACAATGGCGCTTGTAGGGCAAGCATCAATACAGGCCGTACACGTACCGCAATGGTCGGTAACAGGTATATCACAATCCAACTCAAGGTCAACGATCAACTCAGCTATAAAATAGAAGGAACCCACCTGCTGAGTCAATAAATTACTGTTTTTACCAATCCATCCCAATCCGCTTTTTGCCGCCCACGCCTTATCAAGAACTGGGGCAGAGTCTACAAATGCCCTACCGTTCACTTCGCCAATTTCCTTAAAAATAAACTCTTGCAGCTGCTTAAGCTTACTTTTTATAACATGGTGGTAGTCCTGCCCATAAGCATACTTTGAGATTTTATAGGTTTCGGACGTTTGTTGTTCTTCCGGATAGTAATTGAGTAATAGGGAGATTACCGATTTTGCTCCATCTACCAACAAACGAGGGTCTAGACGTTTGTCAAAATGATTGGCCATATAGCCCATTTCCCCGTGCATTTTCTTGTTCAGCCATTTTTCTAGGCGAGGTGCTTCCTCCTCAAGAAATTCCGCTTTGGAAATTCCGCAGGAAAGAAAACCTAGGCGTTGGGCTTCCTTCTTGATTATATTGCTATTAGTGGTTTTGGAACTCAATTGGATTAATTTAAAACGAAGGTACAATTAAACCGAAACCAAAAAAAGTGAGGCTATCTTATCGAGAACTGTAACGGCACGCTTTGTGGCTTTAAGGATATTAACGGATTAATGGCAACCTCCCTCATCTGGGTGCTCACCTTGTATTTCTTTAGGATCAAGCCTACGACCAAAACCATTTCAAACATGGCAAAGTTATTTCCAACACACATTCTGGGGCCGGCCCCAAAAGGATAGTAATAGGTAGCGTACCGCTTAGGGTCGCCATTTTTAAATCTATACGGATCAAACTTATCAGGGTCTTTCCAACAAGTTTCCGTTCTATGAAGTTCGTACATACTCATGAGCCAGACCGTATTCTTTTCATAGGTTCTTCCTTTCACCTTATCGGTTTCCAAACTCACCCTATCTATTACATACACGGGTGGATAAAGTCTCATAGCTTCCTCAATACAGTTTTTGGTAGAACTCAATTGAGAAATCGCATCCATCAGGTCCGCAGAAAAATCTATTTTACCAACTTCCTTAAAAACCTCCTCTTGAAATTTAGGGTTCTTTGCCAACAAAAAAAGCGTAAAACTTAGGGCATTTGCCGTGGTCTCGTGGCCCGCCGTAAACAATATAAGCACTTCATCTATCAACTGTTGCCTAGACATGGGCGTACCATCTTCATACCGTGCTTGAAATAACATATCCAACAGGTCATCTTTTTCAACCCCTGAAGAAATCCTCTCTTCAATGATAGTATCCAATAGTTTCTGGGCTTCCTTGGAAAGTTTCAAATGTTTACCAATTTCACCTTTTAGATGAAACCACCATTTAAAGAAAGGCTGCCTCATTTCTTTAATGAGCATTTTCTGGTTGGTTTCCGTAATTTCTTGAAGACGTCTCATTCGTTTACGAAGATTGTCCGCACTGAAGAGGGACTGGGCTACCACTTGAAAGGCGATGTCTCCCATTAGGGGAAACACATCATAAGCTATATTCTCCTTAATTCTTTGCAATTCCTGTTCAATACTTTTGAACATCACACCCAATAAACCTTGTAATTTCCTTTTATGGAAAGCAGGCTGAACCATACGCCGGTGAACCCTCCAAAAATCACCGTTTGAAGTCAACAAACCACGACCAATATATTTTCCCAAATCTTTGGTCTGTAAAGAAGATTTATGGTAGTTTTTATGATTCTTTTGTAGAATGTATTGAATGGTTTCTGCATCCCTAGTAAAAACCACTTGACCTCCTACACCTATATTTACCTTAAAGGTATCACCGTATTTCTCAAAATTCTCATGATGAAATGGCAAAGGATTTTTTAAAATCCTTTTTCTATTCTTAAAAACCTCTATTGGAGATACCGTCACAATTTCATTTACAGCTTTCTCCATAGGTACGGAATTAAAAAAGTCCTTGCTGGGTTCCGGGTTTGGTTTTTCCCAAATGCCTATAAGCAAGCTCTGTCACTTCCCTTCCCCTTGGTGTTCTCATTATAAATCCTTGTTGAATCAAAAAAGGTTCATAAACCTCTTCAATGGTTTCGGCACTTTCAGAAACTGCCGTTGCAAGGGTAGTGATTCCCACGGGACCTCCCTTAAACTTCTCTATGATGGTAGAAAGTATTTTATTATCCATTTCATCCAAACCATGAGCATCTACGTTAAGGGCCTTTAAGCTGAATTTTGAGATTTCCAAATCAATAGACCCATTACCCTTTATTTGAGCAAAGTCACGCACCCGCCGCAAGAGTGCATTACAGATTCGGGGCGTTCCTCTACTACGGCCCGCAATTTCTATGGAAGCCTCATTGCTAATGGGCACTTTTAAAATATCGGCACTACGTTGTACAATCGTGGAAAGCAACTCCGTATCATAATATTGCAATCGGCTGGAAATACCAAAACGGGCTCTCATAGGTGCCGTTAACAATCCGGAGCGGGTTGTGGCCCCAATTAAAGTAAACGGATTCAAATTAATTTGAACCGTACGAGCATTGGGGCCCGTTTCTATCATGATATCTATTTTATAATCCTCCATTGCGGAGTATAGGTATTCTTCCACAATAGGGCTTAATCTGTGGATCTCATCAATAAAAAGTACGTCCCTTTCATCTAGATTGGTCAATAAGCCAGCCAAATCTCCAGGCTTATCCAATACAGGACCGGAAGTCACCTTTATCCCAACACCCAACTCATTGGCCAAAATATGGGCCAAGGTAGTTTTTCCAAGTCCTGGAGGACCATGAAAAAGAGTGTGATCCAATGCCTCTCCCCGTTGGTTGGCTGCCTGCACAAAAATTTTAAGGTTTTCCAAAACCTGCTGTTGTCCCGTAAAATCATCAAAGGTAACCGGGCGCAAGGCTTTTTCAATATCCATTTCCTCAGAGGAAAAGTGATCACCGGTAGGGTCTAGATACTCATTCATAGAAAAACAAAGATACAGGAAAGAAGGCAGAACTTTTAAATACGGGATTATCAAAAATATGGCGTTCTATTTTTTATTTCCTCAAAAACCCATGAAAAATTAAATCAAAAAAATCGTAAATTCATTTTATGCAAAAAAAAGTATACCCTCCGCAAGTATTAAAATACATTCCTCTATTTTATGTGATTTGGTCAGACAATTTGGTAACCGCTTCGGAAATCAACGTGGTTCAAAACACCATTGAACAAGATGAAAAATTATCCCCTACGGAAATAAAGGACCTTTTAAATTGGTTGCAGCCCAAAAATCCCCCCGCGGACGATGTCATGAAAAGCTGGAAGCATTTTATCTCCAACTCCCAAGTAAAGTTAATCGAGAGCGAAACGCATCCACTGGCATCCTTAAGTGAAAAAGTAATACGGCATTACCATACCGCTACCGTGGAAACAACACCCTTAGAACATATTGAAGTTAACCTAGGAATTCAACCCAATCATTACAACCATTTATTTGATGTTGAAGTAGTACATGAAAGTAGTTCCAATTACTACGACGCAACCCGTTTAGATAAACTGTTAAAAGGCAAACATGCCCCACTGATAGACAACTTTAGACAAGCCCTAAACGACCCAACTTTTAAGTGGGACATTCACCGAAATAAGGAAAACTTCCGGCAAAAAGTATTGAATCAGGTGACCTTTTTGGCCGAAAAGGGATTTGGGGCGTTAGCTTACCCAAACGACTATGGCGGTAAGAATAATATGGAAGGCTACGCTTATATGTTCGAAAATATGATGTATGCGGATGGTAGTCTTTGCATAAAATTCGGTGTTCAATTCGGACTTTTTGGAGGTAGCATTCAAAAGCTTGGCACTAAAAAACACCATGACCAGTATTTAACCGATACTGGAAAAGCAAAACTATTAGGATGCTTTGCCATGACAGAAACCGGTCACGGCTCCAATGTTAGGGGAATTAAGACGACGGCAACCTATGACCCAAAAACGGACCATATCATCATACATACACCGGGGAACAATGACAACAAGGAATACATTGGAAATGCCCTTCATTCCAAAATGGCATCTGTGTTTGCCCAGCTTATCGTTAACGGAAAGAACGAGGGAGTCCACGCTATTTTAGTGCCCCTAAGAGATAAAAACCATGAACTATTGCCCGGTGTAAAAGTAGAGGACAACGGATATAAATTGGGACTTAACGGGGTTGATAACGGTAAAATATGGTTTCATCAAGTAGCCGTACCAAGGGAAAATCTCTTAAACAAATACGGAGATATAACGAAAGATGGCAATTACAAATCAGACATCAAAAATCCTAACAAGAGGTTCTTTACCATGTTGGGCACCTTGGTGGGAGGTAGAATTTGTGTGGCTCGTGCCGGATTGGGAGGTGCAAAATATTCCCTAACCGTAGCCATAAAACATGCTTTACAAAGAAGACAGTTTAATGATAGCATAAAAGTACAAGAAGACCTTTTAATGGACTATCCTTCTCACCAACTCAGATTAACACCTTTGGTAGCTAGCGCCTACGTTTACCATTTTGCATTGGACAAAATGATGGAAACCTATTGCGATGAAAGTCAACCGGACAAACGTGTGGTGGAAACACAAGTGGCCGGACTCAAATCCATAATTACATGGTATGCCAATAGCACTATTCAGGAATGTAGAGAGGCTTGTGGAGGAAAAGGGTATTTATTGGAGAATAGAATTGCAGATTTAAAAGGTGACGTTGACATCTTCACCACATTTGAAGGGGACAATACGGTACTGCTTCTATTGGCCGCAAAAGGGGTATTAAGTGATTTTAAAGCAGAATTTAACAGTGCCGGGTTTACCGCGGTATTGAAAATACTGGGCATGCAACTTAATAATACCCTTACCACTAGTAATCCTGTTTACTCCAACAAAGTAGACAAAGAGCACTTATACAATCCTAAATTTCACAAACATGCACTTAATTATAGAACAAGAAGGTTGACCTATACACTGGCCATGCGCATACGGGATTACATAAAGCAGGGAATGCCTTCCTATCAAGCATTCTTAAAGGTTCAAACCCATTTGTTGGCTTTGGGAAAAGCCTATAGTGTTGAATTGGCTTATGAAACTTTTTCCAATTATATTAAAACTATGGAGGAAGACAAATACAAAAGTCTTTTTGAAAAAATGGCTACGCTTTATGTACTTTATGAACTAAGAAAAGACGCAGCTTGGTACTTGGAACAAGGATATTTGGGTAGCACAAAATCGAAGGCTATTAGACAAAGAGTAGAAAGGCTGTGTACAGAGTTACGACCTCATTTGAACAGTCTTATTGATGGATTTGGAATCCCTGAACATTGCTTGACCGCTCCAATAGCACAGTAAGGAAAACCCTATTTTTCCTTATGGAGTTCCGCAGTGTCATTAAACTCTAAAAGGGTCACTTGTGGACTACCATATAAATGAGTTCTGGTAGAACCGTTGGCTGTTAACTCTAAATCTTCACTTGCATTAACATCTGCATTGGCAGAATGTTGAATAGTCAAAAAGACTTTAGTAGCCTCCAACCGTTCTGCTTTTAAACTAGCGCTTTCCATAAGATCTGCAAATAATTGATCGGTAGTACCCTCCAATTTTATAGATGCGTTCTTATACATTTTAACATTGTTCAACTGCGTCATGGTATATACTTTGGCATCCACTCGATCTTTGAGAATTAGACTTATTTCACCACCATTCACATTAAAGTCCCCAAAACTATTCCCTTCCATCTTTACATTGGTAAGGTCTGCGTCCGTACTCAATTCAAGTTTAGAAGAGTTATAAGTATTTATGTATAGTTCTCGAGTACTTATAGGGCCATCAGCAATCAGTTTGCCATCCAATAGCGTTATTGCGCTCAATTCATTATAGTATACGGTAATATCTAATTTTTTCTTAACTGTGATATTATAAAATGAACTTATGACCAAGGTGCTATCCTCCACTTTAAATTTTAGAACATCAATTAGATTATCATCAGCAGTAATGGCATACCCCTCAGAAGCAGCTCTCTGTAAATGAATTTCCAAATCATCCTTTAACTCAATGGCACTATAGGGTGGTAAATCTTCCTGATAATCCACAACTTGTTTGTTCCCTTTAATTTTGGGCTTACGTTGAGCACTTACCTGTACTACACACAAAAAGGAGATAAATAAAATAAAATGCTTCATAATGGTTTAGTGTTTAAGCTACAGTTACAAATACATGATGACTGAGGATGATAAATTTCAATCCGTAAGAATTATAGCCTATCTCAATATATCAAAAAAAATGCCCAACTATATCAGTCGGGCATTTTTTATTTAATCAAGTATATTTTTAGTGATGTAGTTCCTCTTCGTCTTTTTGAAGCGGAACAATCTGTGGAACAAAATCCTGACCAGGAATGATGTATTCCCCATTTTCATCAACTTTACTGTAGTCGTAAGCCCAACGGTGTACTTCAGGTATAGGCCCGTCCCAGTTACCGTGAATATGCTTATTACCGGTAGTCCATTCCAAAGTGGTAGATTTCCAAGGGTTTTGTGGACCCTCTTTTCCATAGAAAACACTATGAATAAAGTTATAAACGAATACCAACTGAGCTGCACCAGCAATTAAAGCAAATACGGTCATCAATACTTGAACATCGGCCAATTCATCAAACATCGGGAATGCAGTATTCTCATAATATCTCCTAGGAACCCCTGCCATACCAACGAAGTGCATTGGGAAGAAAACCCCGTAAGCACATACTGCGGTTACCCAAAAGTGCACATAGCCCAAGTTCTTGTTCATCAATTTACCCTCAAACATTTTAGGGAACCAATGATAAACCCCTGCAAACATACCATATAGCGCAGAGATACCCATTACCAAGTGGAAGTGAGCCACCACAAAATAGGTGTCATGAACATTGATATCCAAGGTACTATCACCTAAAATAATCCCTGTAAGACCTCCAGTGATGAAAGTAGAAACAAGTCCTATGGAGAATAACATAGCAGGATTGAGCTGTAGGTTACCTTTCCAAAGAGTAGTGATATAGTTAAACGCTTTTACTGCAGAAGGTATAGCAATCAACAAGGTTGTAAATGTAAATACCGATCCAAGAAATGGGTTCATTCCAGAAATAAACATGTGGTGCCCCCAAACTATGGTAGATAAAAAGGCGATAGCTAAAATGGAAGCAATCATGGCCCTATAACCAAAAATTGGCTTTCTTGCGTTGGTTGACATAATTTCTGAAGTAATTCCCAATGCCGGAAGCAATACAATGTACACCTCAGGGTGTCCTAAGAACCAAAATAAGTGTTCAAACAATACAGGCGAACCCCCCTGGTAGTGCAAAACCTCTCCCTGAATGAAGATATCGGATAAGAAGAAAGAAGTACCAAAACTTCTATCCATTATCAAAAGTAAAGCTGCTGATAAAAGAACTGGGAAAGAGATAATACCAATTATAGCCGTTACAAAAAAGGCCCAAATGGTCAATGGCAGTCTTGTCATCGCCATTCCCTTTGTTCTAAGGTTGATTACAGTAACAACATAGTTCAATGATCCCAAAAGGGAGGAGGCTATGAATATGGCCATCGAAACCAACCAAAGGGTCATTCCCAAACCAGATCCTTGTTGCGCCATTGGCAAGGCACTTAATGGAGGGTAAATAGTCCATCCTGCCGCTGCAGGACCTGCTTCAATAAATAGGGAAGCCACCATTACCACACATGAAACAAAGAACATCCAAAAAGAGAGCATGTTCATAAATCCTGATGCCATATCCCGCGCACCAATCTGTAGTGGAATCAATAAGTTACTAAAAGTACCACTAAGACCTTGAGTAAGTACAAAAAATACCATCAACGTACCATGGATAGTAACCAATGCCAGATACACATCGGCATCCATAACACCTTCCGGCGCCCACTTTCCTAGAACAGCTTCAAAAACAGAGAAAGACTCCCCTGGCCATGCCAACTGCATACGGAATAATAAGGACATTGCAATACCCAAGAATCCCATTATCAATACACCAGTAATAAAATATTGCTTGGCAATCATTTTATGATCCTGGCTAAATATGTACTTGGTTACAAAAGTCTCTTTGTGATGGTGCCCATGATCGTCATGTGCATGGTCATCTACGTGTGCATGTGCTGTAACAGACATAATCTTAATTTTATTAATTTTCTTTTCTAGCTTCTAAATTTGTATTTACTCACCGAAACTTATTGAACACCGTTCATCGCAGTATCGGAATCTCCCTGATTTAAAACCGTTTCTGCAAAAGTACCTTGGTCGGCAATCCACTTCTCATACTCTTCTTGCGTTTCTACCACAATTTTCATTTGCATATTATAGTGCGATTTACCACAGATTTTATTACATAAAAGAATGTAATCAAACTCCCAAGGATCGGAGTTAGGTTCACCATTTGCGGCTCTTTCTGAACGTATTTCATTGGTACGTCTAACCTTATCCTTTATATCAGGATTTTGACGCATTTCCGCTGTAGTATAAATAGGAGTAAAAGAAAACTCCGTAATCATACCTGGCACACAATTCATCTGAGCTCTAAAATGGGGCATATAAGCCGAGTGCAGTACATCTTGAGATCTCATTTTAAAATTGACCTTTCTACCTACCGGTAAATGCAATTCCTTAACTACAACATCATCAGCTGCGTAGGAATCCCCCTCATCAAGACCCAATATATTGGCTTTGTTAATATCTATCATGCGCACATTAGCGTCACCCAATACGTTGTCCTCACCGGCATATCTAGCCGTCCAACCAAATTGCTGTGCATAAAGCTCAACTACAAGTGGGTCATCCTCATCATTCACATCCATAATAGTAGTCCAAGTGTAAAGACCCCATAAAATCAAACCTGCCAAAACAACCACAGGAATAATGGTCCAGATAAACTCCAACTTATCGTTATCAGCATAAAATAAAGCCTTATTGCCCTTTTTACCTCTGTATTTATATCCAAAGTAATGAAGTAATGCCTGAGTAATGGTTTGAACAAAAAATATAATTACAAAGGATACCAACATTAGGCTATCATACTCGTCACCGTGTGCCGAAGCCGCCTCGGGCAATAAGAATTTACCATAGTTATAGAAACTAAAGATGGTAATAGCGTAAATGAAAATTAAGAAAGCGAATAATAAATAACCATTGGTCTGGTTATCACTATCGTTTGCTATTTGGGAGGTCTCGGCCTTTAATTGTGACAATTCAAATATTTTGGTCATTTGCCAAATAGCAATTGCCACTAATACCAAAACCGCTAAAATCAATACTGTAGTCATCGTATGCTCTACTATTATACGTTAAAATTACTCTAGTAATGGAAATGCCTGCTTTCCTCTATAAATGGATTTCTCTTTGGTTGTAAAGGAACTGTTGCCAATGCTCTGAACACAAAGAATATGAACAATCCTGCAAAGAACAATACAGCACCAACCTCTGGAATACCAATAGACCATTGGTCACCCACCGTGGCCGGCATAACCATATTAAATATATCAAGGTAATGACCAAGAAGGATTACTATTCCTCCTAGGACAACAAACCAATTAATACGTTTATAATCACTATTTATTAATAGCAATACAGGGAATAGGAAGTTCATTGCTATCATTCCAAAGAAAGGTAATTTGAAGTCCTCAATTCTAGTAATGTAATAAGTAACCTCCTCGGGAATATTAGAATACCATATTAACATAAATTGAGAAAACCATAAGTACGTCCAGAAGATACTGATACCGAACATAAACTTGGCTAAATCATGGATATGACTATCATTTACGTCTGGCAACAATCCTTTGGATTTCAAATAAATAGTTACCATCGCTATTACGGTAATACCCGAAACGAACATACTCGCAAATACATACCATCCAAACAAAGTACTAAACCAGTGCGGGTCCAAACTCATAATCCAATCCCATGACATCATGGATTCAGATACCAAATAGAAAACCAAAAAGCCAGCGGACCACCTAAAATTCAATTTAAAGTTGGCATTATCATTGGCCTCGTCCTGTTGTAAAGACAATTTTCTGGAATACTGTCTGTAGAATATCCATCCTCCTAAAAATATTGCCGCCCTAATCAAAAAGAAAGTAGGATTTAAATATCCGGATTTGCCCTGAATTAGTTCATCATGAGCAACGACCTCAGGATCCATCCAAACAAAAAGATGGTTCATATGCAATACGGACATAACCAATATTACGAATACAATGATACCACCAGGCACCAAATAGGCAGTAATGCCTTCCATCACCCTAAACAACAATGGAGACCATCCAGCTTGTGCTGCACGTTGTATAGCGTAAAACGCCAAAACCCCAAGAGAAATCATAAAGAAAAAGAAAGCTCCCACATAAAGGGCAGCCCACGGTTTGTTCTGTAATTGATGCAAAACATGTTCATCATGAGAAGCATCATGTGCTCCGTCATGCGCATCAGCACCATGGCTACCTGTAGCAGCGTGAGCTTCACTGGCATGAGCTCCATGACCGTCATCATGACTGGCTACAATTGCCTTTGCTTCCTCAACGGTGCTTGGCATGCTGATAAAACCAATTGCTATACCCAGCAATCCTACAGCCATTAAAATGAACGAACCTATTTTTAGTTTGTTTGAAAACGTATACATATCGCTTCTCTAGGAATTATTTCGTTAAATCTTCTTTAAGTTTCATAACATACTCTGAAACTTGCCACATTTCTTTGGTGTTCATTTGCGAAGCATAAGAACCCATGGAATTGAGACCGTATTGAATAGTATGCATGGTAGTACCTACTGTAATATTACGAGCTACATCATCATAACTAGGCACACCTAAAATCTTTTCTCTTTTTACTAAAGTTCCTTGACCATCACCCTTATCTCCGTGACAAATAGCACAATAGATAGTGTATAATTGTCCACCCGCTGCTAAATTATCCTCACTTTCTAGAGAATCCAAAGGACTGCTCATTACCCTGGCCAATTCTTTGCCCGATGGCGAATTTTCATACGGATAAGGCATCCAACCCCTAGGTATGGTATTGTCTGGGGGTAACATTGCTTCCGAAACTCCCTTGAACAAAGCAATTCTAGTAGTTTCGTCCTCATTAAAACCTTGATACGTCTCGTAACCTACAGGCTCATACATGTTTGGCATGTATTGATAGTTTGGCTCCGTTTGATCACTCCAGCAGGATACCAATAAAAATAGGCTTGAAAACGCTAATGCTATTTTACTAAAACTGTTCATAGTTAGTGACTGTTGTTATTTTCCATTACATTGATTTCAACCGCACCGGTATCCATCAATAATTCGGTAAGCTCCTTCTCATCTCCGTGCACCTCTATCTCCATTAAAAAATGGTCATCCGTAGTTCGCTTATCTGGATTTTCAGCCTCTTTAAAAGGCCAAAGACGACTTCTTAGATAAAAAGTGATAACCATTAAGTGAGCCGCAAAGAAAACCGTAAGCTCAAACATAATAGGCACAAATGCCGGCATATTCTCCAAAAAGCTAAAGCTAGGCTTACCACCAATATCTTGAGGCCAATCCTCAATCATGATAAAATTCATCATGGTAACGGCTACGGTCAAACCTACACAGCCATACAAGAAGGAAGTAATAGCCAACCTTGTTGGAGCCAACCCCATTGCCTTGTCCAAACCGTGTACAGGAAAAGGACAATAAACCTCTTCGATATGATGTTTTGCAGCCTTTACTTTCTTTACTGCATGCATTAACACATCATCATCGTTATAATATGCATGTATCGTTTTAGACGCCATAGCCTATTTTTTATTATTTAGTAAAACCGCTTGACCGGCCCAATCATCACGTTGTGCCCTACCAGGGAAAGATCCGGTAATAGAGTCCAACAAATCGTACTCCCTTTCGGTCATTCTAGCAACTTGCGCAAAGGTATAAATACCAATCTCGTTAAGGGTTGCTTCCATCTGGGGACCTATGCCCTTTATTTTCTTTAAATCATCAGGGGTCTGAGTTGCAGCATCAAAGGTACCCAAACTGCTCAGCAAATCATTTACTCCCGTTTTATCACCCACCGTAGGAATTTCTTCACCCATCAAAACATCATCGGTGATAATTTCGCTTTTTAAATTAGCCGCCTGCATCCTTTCGATCTTATACAAAGGCTGACCAGCATCCCTTAATTTCTTGTAGCGATCACCAGAGGATTTCAAAATAGATTTTACTTCCGCCTGCGCAATTACAGGGAACGTACGAGAGTACAACAGGAACAACACGAAGAAGAATCCAATAGTACCTACAAATATTCCAATATCCACAAAAGACGGAGAGAACATCGTCCAAGAAGATGGCAAGTAATCCCTGTGCAGGGAAGTAACGATAATCACAAAACGCTCAAACCACATACCTATGTTTACCACTATGGAAATAAAGAATGAGAACATAATGCTCGTACGCAATTTCTTAAACCACATGAACTGCGGTGAGAATACGTTGCAGGTCATCATAGACCAATAAGCCCACCAGTAAGGACCTGTAGCCCTGTTCAAGAATGCATATTGTTCATATTCCACTCCAGAATACCAAGCTACAAACAATTCCGTAATATAAGCACAGCCCACAATTGAACCGGTAATCATGATTACAATGTTCATTAATTCAATATGCTGTACCGTAATATAGTCTTCCATATGACAAACCTTTCTCATAATGATGAGAAGCGTGTTTACCATTGCGAAACCTGAGAAAATCGCACCCGCAACGAAATAGGGTGGAAAAATAGTGGTATGCCATCCTGGTATTACAGATGTAGCAAAGTCAAAAGATACAATGGTATGAACCGAGAGTACCAATGGGGTAGCCAAACCTGCCAACACTAAAGATACTTCCTCAAAACGTTGCCAATCCTTGGCACGACCACTCCATCCAAAACTCAATAAACTATATATTTTTTTCTGGAAAGGAAGGATTGCCCTATCCCTTAACATTGCGAAATCCGGTAATAAACCTGTCCACCAGAAAACAAGGGAAACAGATAAGTACGTAGAGATTGCAAAAACGTCCCACAGAAGTGGAGAGTTAAAGTTCACCCATAAGGAACCAAATTGGTTTGGAATAGGTAATACCCAGTATGCCAACCATGGTCTACCCATGTGGATAATTGGAAAAAGACCTGCCTGAACCACAGAGAAAATAGTCATCGCCTCTGCAGAACGGTTAATTGCCATTCTCCATTTTTGACGGAACAATAACAATACGGCAGAAATCAATGTACCTGCGTGACCGATACCTACCCACCACACGAAGTTGGTAATATCCCAAGCCCAGTTTACTGTTCTGTTAAGCCCCCAAGTACCAATTCCGGTAGAAATAGTATAAATGATACACCCAATACCCCAAAGGAATGCCACCAAGGCAATGGAAAAAACAATCCACCAGTGTTTGTTGGCCCTTCCCTCTACAGGAGCAGCAATATCCACACTAACATCGTGGTAGCTTTTATCCCCAGTAACTAAGGGTCTTCTTATAGGTGCTTCGTAATGCGACGCCATATAATTCTGTTATAATTGTTTACTTAAAATACGGTTTATGCTTCGTTGGTATTTCTCACTTTTACGTGGTAGAAAACATTTGGTTTAGTACCTACATGCTCCAATAAATGATAAGCCCTGTCATCCTCTTCAAGAGAAGCAATTTCACTTCCTTCTTCATTTACATCCCCAAACTTAATTGCGCCGCTACTACATGCAGCCGAACAAGCAACAGCATTGTTGAATTCGCCTTCCGCAACGGGTCTACCTTCACGCTTGGCATTCAACACAACCGCCTGGGTAGCTTGGATACAGAATGAACATTTTTCCATAACACCCCTAGAACGCACAACAACATCTGGATTCAATACCATTTTACCAAGGTCATTGTTCATGTGGAAATCAAACTCATCATTGTTATTATACAAGAACCAGTTGAACCTTCTCACTTTATAAGGACAGTTGTTGGCACAATATCTGGTACCCACACAACGGTTATAGGCCATATGGTTTTGACCCTGACGACCGTGCGAGGTAGCAGCAACAGGACATACTGTTTCACATGGAGCGTGATTACAGTGTTGACACATTACGGGCTGGAAAGCCACCTGCGGATTAACTGATGGATCTTCCAATTCACCAAAACCTCCCAAGGAACCATTATCCCCACTTAAACCATCAAATTCATCTTTCTTGATATTATCCTCCTCAAAAGTACTTTCTGAAGAATAGTACCTATCAATTCGCAACCAATGCATATCCCTAGAGAGACGCATTTCTTTTTTACCAACAACAGGAACATTATTCTCAGCATGACAAGCGATTACACAAGCACCGCATCCTGTACATGCATTCAAATCAATGGACATCTTAAAGTGATGGCCGATAGAACGATCAAAACTTTCCCAGATATCCACTTCTGGCGAAGTAACCAATGTTTCTTGGTGATTCAAGGAAACATGAGGGATAGGATTCCACTCACTAGATTCTTTTGTATTGAATTCCTCCAAGGTGGTCTCTTTAATAATATCGCCCCTACCCATTAAGGTATTGTGCAACTGTATACAGGCAAATTCATGCGTGCCAGATGCTTTTTCAAGCGTAGCCGCTTGTATGTTATTAAATCCTTGGTAAAGTGGATATGCATTTACCCCGGTTTGCATTTCTTCTTTAAGACCTACTTTTTTACCGTAGCCAAAAGAGAGACCCACAGAACCTATTGCTTGACCCGGCTGTATGATTACAGGAACATTATTTATGGTTACACCATTAACAGTAATATTCACATAACTACCATCCAAACCACCGTTGGCCACATTATAGTTTTCCAAGCCCAATCTTTCCGCATCCGCTTTGGAAACTGTAACATAGTTATCCCATGACACTCGTGTAATTGGATCAGGAAACTCCTGCAACCATGGATTGCTGGCCATAGATCCATTACCCATACCTGTTTTAGGGTACAAAGTCAACTCAAGACCTTCACCGCTTGTAGCATTGGTCAGCGCACTTATTGCAGAAGCAATGGATATTGAACTTGCCGCGGCAACCATATTACCTGAAGCCGGAACTGCTTCTTTGTCATCCGCAACATCGGCAACATTTTCTGGATCGGCATTTAAAACCGAAGCCGAAATAGCGCCTCCTACAAAAACTCCATCATGCAAAGCTTTGTTCCAATCAGCACCATTCAAAATGCCATTGGCCCAAGTCTCTTTTATAAATTCATAATAGTTCTTATCCGAACCCATCCACTTCAACAGGGAGGATTGGAACTGTCTCGTATCAAACAATTCACGAATGGTAGGCTGCATTAAGCCATAATGTCCTTTTTTAATCTGGACATCTCCCCAAGATTCCAAATAATGGTTGGCAGCAGCCGCAAATTGAGCCACTTCGGTAGTCTCGTTCCAATTGGTTGAGAACACCACTGATAAGCCCACCTTTTCAAGTCCGCTCACAAATTCAGCAGCATTCGGCAAACTGTAGGCAGGGTTAACACCATCCACAAAAAGAGCACCTACTTTTCCGCTGTTCATATCAGCTATCAAAGTGTTTACCGCTTTAGCACTACCCTGTCTCGTATATTTAGGAGCTGCAGCATCAAAAGCTTTGCTACCCAACATTTCATTAATTGCCAGGACAACAGTCTGGGCATTCACATCATCCAACCCGGTAACTACCACTGCATTACTAGCAGCACTACGTATTTGGGCAGCCACACTGTCAACCGAAGCCTGCACATTTTCAGGCAATTCACCACCGGCAGATGTACCGTTTAACTTGGCATACAATTTAGCCAGAGCAATTTTCTGCTGCATTGGAGTCAAAGGAATCCTTTTATCAGCATTTGCCCCGGAGAGTGTCATATTCGCCTCAAATTGAACATGACGTGACATTTTCCCTTTATTGGGAACACGACCCTTCGCGTAGCTGGAATCATATCCACCACCTTGCCAATCTCCAAGAAAATCAGCCCCAAAAGAAACTATCAAATCCGATTTTGAAAAATCATAATCAGCTAAAGCCCTTTCACCAAACTTTGCTTCAAAAGCGGTCAATGCAGCTTCTTCTCCTATTGCATCGTAAACAACATGCTTCACATTGGAGTACTCCGCTTTCATTTCAGCAATCAACCTATCCGTTGAAGGACTGGCATATGTTTGCGTAAGCAATGCTATTTGTTGTCCAGAATTCTTTAATGCCGCCAATTTAGACTTAACCGCAGCGTCCAACGCACTCCAATCAACAGGCTCGCCATTGGCAACTGGCCCTTGTAAGCGGGTGCTATCATAAAGGGAAAGAACGGAAGCGTTTACACGTGCATTTGCACCACCTCCCACTAAGGCATCCCTATTATTTTCAACTTTTATTGGACGACCCTCGCGCGTCTTTATCAATACGCTTGCAAAGTCAAAACCATCCGCAATAGTGGTCGCATAGTAATTAGCAACACCAGGAACTATATTTTCCGGCTGAACCACATAAGGTATGGACTTACGAACCGGACCTTGACATGCCGCCAAAGAAGCTGCAGCGGTACTAAAGCCCACATATTTCAAAAAGTCCCTCCTATTAGTATTGGTTGAAGAAAGATTTTCTTTATCCCCCAAAAACTCATCAACGGGAATATCCTCAACAAATTCATTTTGCCTTAGCGTCTCAACAATGGAATCATTCGGATTTAACTCCGCTTCGTTCTTCCAATATTTTTTGTTTGATGCCATACGTCTCTATGTAATTAGCTACTCTTTCTTAATCTATTAATAGTGGCACTTTCCACATTCCAGTCCGCCCATTTGAGCAGCTGTCAACTTCTCAACACCGTACTTTTTGGAAAGCTCATCGTGTATTTTCTCGTAATATTCGTTGCCCTCAATCTTTACATTGGTTTCACGGTGACAATTGATACACCAACCCATGGTCAACGGAGAATGTTGCGAAACAATTTCCATTTCTTCAATAGGCCCGTGACATTCTTGACACTGAACACCCGCTACCGTTACGTGCTGAGAGTGATTGAAATACACAAAATCTGGAAGGTTATGAATTCGAACCCACTCCACCGGTTTTGTATTTCCAGTATATCTTTGGTTTTCTTCATCCCAACCAACGGCAGCATAAAGCTTTTTAATCTCCTGATTGTAGTCCACCCCATATTCCTGCTTACCTTCTGCCAAAGTTTCCTCGGACACCTGATAGATGGATTTATGACAGTTCATACACACGTTCAACGAAGGAATACCCGAATGCTTGGAAACCCTAGCAGATGAATGGCAGTACTTACACTCAATTTTATTCTCACCAGCATGAATTCTATGTGAGTAATGTATTGGCTGAATAGGCTCATACCCTTGATCAATACCCACTTGCATCATCCAACCATAAGCGAAATAAGCACTCCCCAACAACAAAACGATGACGGACACCAACACCAAGAACTGATTATCTACGAACGCCTTCCAAATAGGTTTTCTTTTAACCGCTTCCTCCTCGGCAAAAACAACACCATTGGCCTCCGCAATCCTCTTAAGTGTACGGTTGACCAACACCAGCATCACCACCAACAAGCCAAAAACCAAGGCAAGCGCCCCAAGAATAACATTATTGGAAACCCCAGACCCAGAACCGCCCGCAGCACCAGGAGAAGCTTCCGAAGCGACATCAACAGCAGGCTTTTTTGGAGGAGCCGCCGTATATGCCAATATATTATCTATATCCACATTGGACAACGTAGGAAAAGCGGTCATTGCCGCTTGGTTGTACTCATTATAAATTTTGTTGGCATAAGCATCGCCCGAAGCAATCATCCCAGGACTGTTCTTAATCCAAGAATACAACCACTCACGATCCAGACCCTCATCTTCAGCCAATCTCGCTTCAACGTTTGCCAAAGCAGGACCGGTCATCTTACGATCTAATGCATGACAAGCTGCACAGTTTTGATTGAATAAGTTTTTACCTGCCGCAGGATCACCATCCGTTTCAGCAGCAGCTTCGGTTTGCTCAGAAGATGCCTCAGCAGCAGCCTCGTCTTGCGCATAGATTGAAGTGGAAATCAGTAGGAAAAATAATACAGTTACACCTAGAATCTTAGAAAATGGATGGAGGTACGGAACCTTTTTCATATGGATTTTATTTCTATCAAATCTTGGCACGATAATTTCTGTTGTATGAAAAATAAGCTTTGCTTTATCAGTGCTAAAATTGATGGCAAAAATACGACATAGACTTTATTTTGTAAATGTTAAAGGATTGATAATTGCTAATTTATATTTATTCTAAATAAATTGCGAGCACCAGTGTTTGTTCAATAAAAATCTACTTTTGTATAAAACGGTAAGACCCAATAATTTCCCTCTAATGAAAACTACACTCCTATCATTTGTGAGCTTATTCTCCGTAGCAATATGCTCTGCCCAACAGGGTACAATTAACATTTCTCAGGACGAAAAAATTACGGAATTGCTGGATATTTATAAGACAGCAAATGAAAGCACGGACTATTATCGCATACAAGTAGGTTTTGGCTCCTATGCAAAAGCTCAAAATATTCAATCTAAAGTAGGTGAGGATTTTCCAGATTTACCCTCCAAAATTGAATTTGACTCCCCTACTTACAGGGTAAGGGTAGGTCGTTTTAAAGACAAGCTTGCCGCCGAAAGAAAATTTGCAGAGGTAAGAAAAAAGTATCCCGATGCGATGTTGCTACAACCAAAAAAATCGACCCGTTAGGTCGATTTTTTTTTGCATTCTATTAAAGTTTCTACCGAAGACCTTTTACTTTGTCTTTAACTTTTTCTTAACGGCCACCTCTTGGAAGGCCTCTACAATATCTCCCTCTTTGATATCATTGTAGTTTTTCACTTGCAGACCACAATCATATCCCTTGGATACCTCTTTTACATCATCCTTAAATCGCTTTAATGATGCCAGTTCTCCTGTAAACACAACTACACCATCCCTGATGAGACGTATACCTGCATTACGGAATATTTTACCGTTTGTCACCATACATCCCGCGATGGTACCCACTTTAGATATTTTAAACGTCTCCCTAATTTCGGCAGTACCGGTAATTTCCTCCTTAATTTCAGGAGACAACATACCTTCCATTGCATCTTTAAGGTCGTTAATGGCATCGTAAATAATGGAGTACATTCTGATATCGATTTCCTCCTTATCGGCTACATCACGCGCATTGCCCATTGGTCTAACATTAAACCCAATAATAATTGCATCAGATGCCGAAGCAAGCAAAACATCAGATTCCGTAATGGCACCTACTCCTTTATGAATTATGTTCACCTGAATTTCTTCCGTAGATAATTTCTGGAAAGAATCCGTCAATGCCTCTACCGAACCATCCACATCACCTTTAAGAATTATATTCAATTCTTTGAAATCACCCAACGCTATACGCCTTCCAATTTCATCAAGCGTTATATGTCGTTGTGTTCTAACGGACTGCTCACGTTGTAGCTGCGAACGCTTTGCAGCTATTTGCTTGGCCTCACGCTCATCTTCCAAAACATGGAACTTGTCACCAGCCTGGGGCGCGCCATCCAATCCCAAGATTGAAACAGGGGTAGCCGGGCCCGCTTTCTTAACGGTTTTACCACGCTCATCTTGCATGGCCTTGATTTTACCACTGTGAGTACCCGCAAGGACATAATCCCCAATCTGCAAGGTACCTCCTTGTACCAAAATAGTTGACACATACCCACGACCCTTGTCAAGGAATGCCTCCACTACGGTGCCATTTGCAACCTTATCCGGATTCGCCTTTAACTCAAGTAACTCAGCTTCAAGAAGCACTTTCTCAAGTAATTCCTTTACACCTTGACCCGTCTTGGCCGAAATATCGTGCGATTGAATCTTACCACCCCAGTCTTCCACCAATAAGTTCATTTGGGCAAGACCTTCTTTAATTTTATCAGGGTTGGCCGTTGGTCTATCTATCTTATTAATTGCAAAAACTATAGGAACTCCGGCGGCCTGCGCATGACTGATCGCTTCTTTTGTTTGAGGCATGATATCATCATCAGCAGCAACAACGATAACGGCAATATCCGTAACTTGGGCACCCCTGGCACGCATAGCGGTAAACGCCTCGTGACCTGGCGTATCCAAGAAAGTAATCCTCTGACCATCTTCCAAGGTAACACCATAAGCACCAATGTGCTGGGTTATACCTCCACTTTCACCTGCTATTACATTAGCTTCCCTCACATAATCAAGCAAGGATGTCTTACCGTGATCCACATGCCCCATAACCGTAACAATAGGAGCCCTACTTTTTAAATCTTCAGGAGCATCTTCTTGTACTTCTATGGATTCCTCCAATTCTGCGGTAACGAATTCCACTTCGTATCCAAATTCATCCGCCACTATAGAAAGTGTTTCAGCATCTAAACGTTGGTTCATGGTCACCATGATTCCCAAAGACATACAAGCAGATATAATATCCGTGGTAGTTACATCCATCATGGTAGCTACTTCACCTACTGTAACGAATTCCGTTACTTTCAATACTTTGCTTTCCAGCTCTTGCTGCTCAAGATTTTTCTCGGTTTGCTGACGGTGTTGATCTCGCTTATCCCTACGATATTTAGCTCCTTTTCCTTTCTTGGATTTACCTTGGAGCTTCTCTAGGGTTTCACGAATTTGCTTTTGCACATCTTCCTCCGTAGGCTCCACTTTGGGAGTGAAACGATTGTTTCCTGGCCCCCTTCTTTGGTTACCACCTTGGTTTCTATTTCCTCTTTGCTGGCCACCGCCACCAGTGTTACTACCTGGTTTAACTATACGTTTTCTACGCTTTTTACGGTCATTGCCATCTGAAGACGACTTGTTCTCTTCTTTCTTTTTCTTTGGCTTGTCAAATTTTGACAAGTCAATCTTGGCGGTAATTTTAGGACCTGAAAGTTTTTTGTATTTGGTAGCAAGAACATCATCACCTTCTTTTGGCTCAGGTTTGGGCTCTTCTTTTTGCTCCTTCTTTACAGGCTCTTCCTTTTTCACCTCTTTGGCCTCAACCACTTTCTCCTCTTTTAGAGGTTCTGGTTTAGGCGCTTCCTTCTCAACAACAGGCTCTACTACAGGCTTTTCCTCCTTCTTTGGTTCTTCTTGTTTTGGCTCCTCTTTTTTCTTTGGATTCAAATCAATTTTCCCCACGGTTTTTGGGCCTGTAAGCTCCACTTTGCCCAACAAAGGTTTTTCAGCGGCAGTACGCTTCTCCCTTGCCAAGCGTTTTTCTTCCTGTTCTTGCTCCAATTGCAGACGCAAAGCTTCTTTTTCTTCACGCTTTTCCTCACCCACTTTTTTAGAAGCAACTTTCTTGCTCTTATCGGTTTGGAACTCTCCTTGAAGCACCTCATAGACCTCATCGGAAATCTTTGTGGTAGGCCTAGCTTCAATCTCATGACCTTTAGAGGCCAAGAAATCCACCGCCCTATCCAAAGAAATATTAAACTCCTTGAGGACTTTGTTGAGTCTTATTTTTGCAACGTCTGCCATAAATTTCTTCTCCTAATTCTTTTAAATTGCTGCTAATATATAGCTAATCTTCCAATTCTTCTTTGAGTATACGCACAACTTCCAAAATTGTTTCCTCTTCCAAATCTGTACGTTTTACAAGATCATCTACATCTTGCTCCAAGATGCTACGGGCAGTATCCAAGCCTATCTTTTTGAACTCCTCGATAATCCAAGCATCAATTTCATCCGCAAATTCTGTAAGCTCCACATCTTCCTCTACACCTTCACGGAACACATCTATCTCATAACCAGTTAATTGACCGGCCAACCTAATATTATGTCCGCCTCGACCAATTGCCTTTGAAACCTCTTCCGGCCTTAAATAAACCTGAGCGGTCATTTTTTCATCATCCAACTTTACGGTTGTAACCCTCGCTGGACTCAATGCTCTTGTAACCATTAACTGCGGATTTGCAGTCCAATTGATTACATCTATATTTTCATTTCCTAATTCACGAACAATACCATGGATCCTAGAACCTTTCATTCCTACACAGGCACCAACTGGATCAATACGATCATCATAGGAGTCTACGGCCACTTTCGCTTTTTCCCCAGGAATACGTACAGCCTTTTTAATAGTAATCAAACCGTCATACACTTCCGGAATCTCCTGAAAGAACAATTGCTCTAAAAATTTGGGGGAGCTTCTGGACATAATAATAGAAGGCTTGCTTCCTTTAAGTTCTACGCTCTCGATAATTCCACGAACATTATCTCCTTTTCTAAAGAAATCCGAAGGTATTTGACGGTCCTTTGGAAGTATAATCTCATTACCTTCATCATCCAATAAAATTATGGCCTTATGCCTAATGTGATGCACCTCCGCAGTATAGATCTCACCTTCCAAATCCTTAAACTGCTTGTAAATGGTAGTATTATCATGCTCATGAATCTTGGAAATCAAGTTTTGACGAAGTGCCAGTATGGCCCTTCTACCCAAATCTATAAGCTTTACCTCCTCAGATACATCCTCACCAACCTCAAAATCGGGCTCAATTTTTCTAGCGTCCGTTAAGGAAATCTCCTCATTAGGCTCCTCTACTTCACCATCTTCTACAACCACACGGTTTCTCCAAATCTCCAAATCCCCCTTGTCCGGGTTAATAATGATATCAAAGTTATCATCAGATCCAAATTTCTTTTTGAGGGCGCTTCTAAAAACTTCCTCTAAAATAGCCATAAGCGTTACCCTGTCAATAAATTTATCGTCCTTAAACTCTGAAAAAGACTCAATTAACGCGATATTTTCCATTACTCTGTTACCATTAAAATGTTATTATGACTTTAGCTTCTTTAATATCAGAAAATTTGATTTCCTCTCTTTTCTGTACTGTTCTTTTTCCTTTTCCCACAGGTTTAGGCTCCCTTGCCTTCCATTCAAGAAAAATTGCCTCCTGATTGGTCTCGGTCAAACTACCCTCAAAGGTTTCCGTCTCAGTTTCAACTTTTAATTTCCTCCCTATATTTTTCGCATACTGCCTTGGCAATATCAAGGGGGAGGTTGCTCCAGCCGAGGTTACCTCCAAGGAAAAATCCTGCTCCTCTCGGTCAAGATTATGCTCAATGGCCCTGCTTATTTTCATGCAGTCTTGCAATGAGACTCCATTATCACCATCAAGGACAACTTTTATGGAATTGTCCGGAGCTACTTTAAAATCAATTAAAAATAATGATTTATCCTCTTCCAATGCATCCTGCAATAATGACGCCGCCTTGTCCTTCAACATACCATTTAGAAATAAAAAAGAGGACTTAATTGTCCCCTCATGAATACTTTTATATCCTTTCAGTGCTGCAAATATACAATTTTTTTAATTCTCACAATAGACCTAAAGCATATCTGGTTTTAAATGACGTAGTTACCTTCAATTACATCAAACCACTAAGGTAAATTACCAGAATACCTCATAAAATTGCATAAAAAATCCCGAAGCATTTACTTCGGGATCCCTTGTTGGCCTACTAGGACTCGAACCTAGAATGACTGGACCAAAACCAGTAGTGTTGCCAATTACACCATAGGCCAATACCAATTTCTAAAAACGAAATCATGTTCCGTATTAGAGCGTGCAAATTTAAAACAAAGTTTCATTTGCACAAACATTTTTATGAGTAAAATTTACTTTGCCCTAAAATCCTCAGCATTTACCCCTACAAACCCTATGAGCACTCCTCGAACGGCCCCAACAAAATGGAATACAACACCCAAACCCTGTTACTTTACCTACTAAACCTTTCAAATTACCTGTTAAACCTTTATGAAAAACACCTCCCTGTATTTATATTAATTAGTAAATTCGCCGCATTGGTTAAACCACTTAGTACATGTTTGCAAAGAACTTCAACAAATGGGACACCCTTTTGGGGTGGGCCGTATTTGCCATAGCCCTCATTACCTATATTATTACCGTTGAACCTACCAATAGTTTTTGGGATGCGGGCGAATACATTGCCACATCGGCAAAATTACAGGTAGGCCACCCTCCCGGAGCTCCTTTACAACAAATGATAGGAGCCTTTTTTGCCATGTTTGCATTTGAACCGGACCAGGTGGCCCGTATGGTCAATTACGTATCTGGCGTATCTAGTGCCTTTACCATTCTATTCATGTTTTGGACCATTACCAATCTTGCCAGAAAATTGGTAAGCAAGAAAGATGAAGTTATGACCAATAGCAAGGCTATTGCTATTTTAGGAAGCGGACTTGTAGGTGCTCTGGCGTTTACCTATTCGGATAGTTTTTGGTTCAACGCCGTAGAAACGGAAGTTTATGCCATGGCGAGCCTCATAATGGCTCTTCAATTATGGTTAGGCCTTAAATGGACAGATAATTTGGACGACCCCAGAGG
Source organism: Cytophaga sp. FL35 (assembly GCF_014349235.1). Classification (GTDB taxonomy): domain Bacteria; phylum Bacteroidota; class Bacteroidia; order Flavobacteriales; family Flavobacteriaceae; genus Euzebyella. Next base: position 79,193 of record NZ_JACSOH010000002.1, read on the forward strand.
TCACCGTTGGCTCATTTTAATTTGTTTTGTAGTAGGGCTAACGTTCGGGGTCCAGTTCATGGGCTTTTTGGCAATACCTTCCATTGGACTTTTATATTATTTTCAAACGTACAGGACAACTACGGTCAAGAATTTTCTTTTGGCCAACCTTGCCGTGATTGCGGTGTTGATGCTCGTTTATAAGTTTTCGTTAACCTATGTTTTAAAACTATTTGGATGGAGCGAGGTATTCTTTATCAATAGTATTGGTTTGCCATTTAACTCTGGCTCCATAATCATGGGACTTATCTTCATAGCCGCCTTTTATTTTGGCCTCAATTACACCAGAAAAAACAATTATAGAACGGCCAACCTCATTGTGCTTTGTTCCATGTTTATTTTCCTAGGGTTCTCTACTTGGCTAATGCTCCCTATACGTGCCAACGCTAGAGTGGTAATCAACGAAAATAATCCTGAAGACGCTCGGGCACTTTTAGCTTATTACAACAGGGAACAGTACCCTGGGGTAGATAGTCCGGTATATGGCACTTACTATTCCAATACTTTTGGCGATGCCGGCGAGGACAAAGACGAGGCTCCTAAGTATGAAAAGGACGAGAAGTTGGGCAAATATGTTATAACAAATTATTACAAAGGCGCGGTACCGGGGGACGATCCCAAACATGTTGGGCTTTTACCCAGAATGTGGAGCGGCCAACATGCAGAAAACTACATGCGCTACTTTGGGCCATTGGACTTTAAAATGAAACAATCCAATGAAGAACTCAGAAGAGCGGTAAAACAAGTTAAGGACGGCTTTGCCAATGGTGAAATAGACGCAGAGCAATATATTAGTTTCTTAAGAAGGTTTAGTGATTATCTAGAAGTAGAACCTCCATCATTATGGCAAAACATCAAATACATGGCCCAATTTCAATTTGGCTACATGTATTGGAGGTATTTTATGTGGAATTTCTCCGGAAAGAACAATGACGTGCAGGGCCGTTACAATGGTAATGGCGAATGGATCAGCGGCATCCCTTTCCTTGACAGCATCCGTTTGGGAAGTCAGGATAATTTGCCGGACGAAGTCAAAAATAACAAAGCAAGGAACACGTATTTCCTACTTCCCTTGCTTTTAGGGATAATTGGAATTCTGTTCCAAATTGCTAAAAACCCGAAACAATTCTGGGTATTGTTAATTTTCTTCCTGTTTACAGGTCTGGCAATCCAATTTTACACCAATCCTTCTATATTTCAGCCTAGGGAGCGAGATTATTCTCTAGTAGGCTCTTTCTATATTTTCGCAATTTGGATAGGGCTAGGTGTATATGGTTTGTTTGAGGAACTAAGAAAATACCTTACCCCTAAAATTTTGGCTCCTGCCATAACCATTGTTTGCCTTCTGGCGGTACCTACAGTGATGGCGGTACAAAATTGGGATGACCATAATCGCTCCAATCGTTTCACTGCCAATGCTTCGGCCAGGGCCTATTTAGATTCATGTCAAGAAGATGTGGGAGCTATTTTATTTACGATCGGTGACAATGATACCTTCCCACTATGGTATGCCCAAGAAATTGAAGGTTACCGTACGGATGTTCGCATCGTATGCACCAGTCTCTTTGAAACGGATTGGTACATTGACCAAATGAAGCGTAAAGCCTATGAAAGCGACCCCATTCCTTCACAGATTGAACATGATAAATACCGATGGGGATCCAGGGACGTGCTCTACTATCAAACTGTTGACCCATTATTTAACAAAAAGATTTCTGAAAGCAGATGGTCTATTCATGATTTTATCAAGTGGGTAGATAGTGATGAACCCCAGACCAAACTAAAATACATTTTGGAAAGACAAGAAAACATTGATATGGAGGCCTATTCCGAAAGTGCACAGAATATTGTTTACTACCCCACCAATAAATTACGCATTCCCGTAAACAAGAAAAATGTTCTGGAAAGCGGTCTGGTCAAGGAAAAAGATAGCGCCCAAATTGTAGACTTTATTGATATAGACCTTCCTCGTAGCGCTATCACTAAAAAGAGTATGATGATGCTGGATATCATTGCCAACAATGACTGGAAAAGACCTATCTATTTTTCAGGCGGAAGTTTTGATGATGCCGAATTTATCTGGATGAAAGATTACCTACAGCTGGACGGAATGGCCTATAAATTGGTTCCAATCAAGACCGAAAGAAAGAACTCCTATGAAATGGGAAGAATAGACAGTGACCTTATGTATGATATTGTCACCAATTGGTATTGGGGGAATTCCGGAAGCCCGGATATCTACCACGATCCGCAAACAAGAATTCAAGGGCTTTCTTATAGAAGTAACCTTGCCCGCTTGGTTGAAACGCTATTGAACGAAGACAAAATTGAAAAGGCAAAGGACATCATCAATATAGCCATGGACAATATTCCGGTAGACTATTTTGAATATTACACCTTTGTTGAACCGTTTGTAGATGGATATTATAAGGTTGGAGAGACCAACAAAGCAAGGGAATTATTTGAAAAACTAAAATACATCTATCAAGACCGTTTAGACTATTATGCAGGTATTCCTTTAGATGAGCAATATGACCAAATTGATGAAATCATTGCAGATATGGAAGGATACCGCAGGAACATTGATATTTTGATTGGCAATAATGACCGTGAGAAAGCTGAAAAGGAAACCCTTATATTCAATGAATATATAGATAAGTTTCAACACTTTTACAGGGATAACCTTTTAGAGGAAGAACCCTTGAATCCTAACGGTAATCCAGATTTGAAAGACACCATGCCCGTATCTGACACTACTGTAATTGATGCCACTACCACAACCGATGAGATACCGGATAGTATTCCTGTTCAATAAGAATACCATTCAATAAAAAAGCCCCGTTCCTTTTGAGACGGGGCTTTTTTATTAAACTATTAATTCTTTATATGTACTCGTTTAAAATACCGATTAACGTGTTGGCATCCTGTTCACCACTCTGTCTCCAAACCATTTCCCCCTTTTTATAAATCATCAGGGTTGGTAACCCCTTCACCCTCAATGCCTGAGACAATTCCTTATTTTTATCTATATCGATTTTTATTACCTTACCCCTATCCCCCAAGGCGGCAGCTACGTCACGTAGCACCGAATGCATGGCAGTACTCTGCTCGTTCCATTCGGCATAAAAATCCAACAATACGGGGATTTTCAAATCTATAAGTTCACCAAACTTTGACATAGGTAATTCATTGGGTTAAAAATCAAATGTAGTAAAAAATGTTAAATCCGCTTACCGCACCCGAATTTTAAAGACAACGCCCGGCGTTAAAATCATGTTAAGGGTTTTCGCTTTAAGGTAATCACACTAATTTCTGGCCATATACCTACTCTCCCTGGATATCCCAAGAACCCGAAACCCCTGTTAACATTAATAAATTGCCCCATCTCCTTATAGATGCCGGCCCAATATTTATAACGCCATTTAACCGGACTCCATTTGATCCAGCCCGGTATTTCAATTCCAAACTGCATTCCGTGGGTATGCCCGCTTAAGGTCAAATGATAGTGATACTTATCTTGAAGGACCACATCTTCCCAATGTGATGGATCGTGGCTCATTAGTATTTTAAAGTCTTCCGGCTCTATTTGTGTTGAGGCCTTGGTAAGGTCGCCAGCTTTTTTAAATCCGCCCCTTCCCCAGTTCTCAACTCCTACCAGCGCAATTTTTGCACCTTCTTTTTCAAGATATCTGTGCTCGTTCAGAAGCAAATCAAAGCCCATTTCCCGCTGAAGGTTTTTCAGATCGTCCAAATTTTTCCTTTTTAACTCCGGCGTATCCCAAGCAACATAATCCCCATAGTCATGGTTTCCCAACACGGAAAACTTACCGTCCTTTGCCCGTAAAGTAGAGAACAAATCGGCCCATGGAATCATTTCTTCACACTTATTGTTGACCATATCCCCTGTAAACAAAATAACATCACTTTGCTGTTCATTGATAAGGTTAATGGCATATTCAATTTTCTTTCGGTCATCAAAACTTCCGCTATGCACATCGGAAATTTGGGTAATCTGGTATCCATCAAATTCCTCTGGTAGATCTTCAAACTCCAAATTATACTTCAGTACTTGAAAATTATACTTCCCCCTGTACATACCATATAATAATGCCCCAAAGGGAATGGCTGCCAACCCCAACCCGATAAGACTCAAAAACTTACGCCTTTGCGGTAAGGTAAAAGTCTTATCGTTTCCAGAAAACTTATGGTACAATCCCGCAACCAGCCTAAAAATATCCTCTGAAAAAAGAAATAGAATAGTAATGAGCTGAAAGGCCATAACTGTAAGCAACAGGCCAAAAGCATAGCTTTTAGGTTTACTTAGTACACGCCCCTCTTCTTCACCCAAGGTAAATTGATAGATAAAATTCCCCAATACCAAGAGCGCGATGGCAATAAACAGATAATGAACCCAAGGGTATCGCGTCACCGTTTTAAGCGCCTGAAGAGCGTAAAGCCCCAGTGCAAGGTAGATAGCTATAAAAATAATCCAACGTAACATAGGACAAAGATATCCCATCCATAGCGCCGGATTGCCCCATTTAGATCTTATTTAACCGCTTTCACCACATTCTCAATGTTTTCCAATTTGGAAACTGCCAATTGGTTGTCCAATAGAAACGAAGGGGAGTTCATGGAAACTTTAGGGTCTACTTTTAAGCTAGGGACAAAGTGGGTTCCTGATAAATGAATTGCCTTAATGCCGGCCTCCTTAAAAAGGTGCGCATTGCCCGGTTTTACGCCACCACCAGGCATGATACTTATTTTTTTACTTTTGAGTTGGAGCGATTTAAGCAATTCCAATCCTTCAACAGAAGAGGTAGACTGCCCAGATGACAAAATGGTTTTCACGCCTATTTCTTGTAATTGTAGAAGTGACTCTTCAGGATTTGGAAGCCAATCAAAAGCACGGTGAAAGGTAAAATGCAGATTTCCTGTTAACATTACCAACTGCGCTGTTCGCTCTACATCCAAATTATTATGGTCATCCAACACACCGGAAACAATTCCTGCAAAACCAATATCCTTGCACAACTGGATATTTTCTTTCATAATCTCAAACTCTACTTCGGAATAAGTAAAATCCCCACTTCTTGGCCTAATCAAAACATGTACGGGAATAGAAATGATTTCCCGAATTTTCTTTAGCAATCCGTAGGATGGGGTAATGCCGCCTACGGCAAGTTCTGAGCACAATTCAATTCGGTCAGCTCCCGCTTTCTGTGCATTTAGGGCCGATTGAACTGAATTTGCACAAACTTCTACAAGCATAATCGTATATTTAGCCGACTAAATTAAACAACCGAAAATGAAAAGGAGAAAATTCTTAAAAAATTCAAGCCTTACCGCGGCGGGAGCCTTATCAGCCCCATTAATGGCCAACTACCAAAAGGATGGCATTAGCAATCCAGAAAATGAAGTAGACCTACCTGTTAAACCCATTGCCGTGTGCACTTGGAACTTTAAAAATGCTACGGCAAAAGCATGGGAAATACTTGAAAAAGGAGGCAACTCTTTAGACGCTGTAGAACAAGGTGTAATGGTAGAGGAAGCAGATGTTAAAAATGAAACCGTAGGTAAGGGCGGTAGACCGGACCGTGATGGAAATGTAACCCTTGATGCCTGTATTATGGATAAGGACGGTAATTGTGGTTCCGTGGTTTACCTTCAAAATATTGTACACCCGGTTTCCGTGGCCCGAAAGGTTATGGAAGAAACCCCCCATATCATCCTTGCCGGAAGAGGTGCTGAACAATTTGCCTACGAACAAGGGTTTAAGAAAGAGGACTTGTTTACGGAAAGTACCCGAAAACAATATAAGGAATGGAAAAAGACCTCTAAGTACGAAACTATCATCAACATTGAAAACCATGACACTATTGGTATGCTGGCTATGGATGAAAATGGGGATATTTCAGGAGCCTGTACTACTAGTGGCATGGCATATAAAGTTGGTGGCCGTGTTGGTGATAGTCCAATAATTGGCGCCGGACTATTCGTGGATAACGAGGTGGGGGCCGCAACTGCCACCGGAGTTGGAGAAGAGGTAATCCGCACCGTAGGCAGCTTTCTGATTGTTGAACTGATGAGGCAAGGCAAGAGTCCGCAAGAAGCGTGCGAAGAAGGCGTAAAAAGAATTATGGCCAAGAATAAAAACCGAAAGGATTTTCAGATAGGATTCCTGGCGCTTAACAAAAAAGGGGAAACGGGCGGATATTGTGTGCACCCAGGTTTCACCTATAGCCAATATACCGAGAAAGGACAAGAGAACGTGAATGTTGAAAGCTTTTATCAAAAAAACTAAAACCACCGTTTCGGGTAGATAAAAGCGGGCGTGGCCCGCTTTTTTTATTCACAATTTCGGGGTAATTAAATGCAAATTCATAATTTGAACCGCTAACTTCGTATTTTAAATACCGTTTTCATGTCCGAACAAAAAAGACTTTTCCTTTTAGATGCCTACGCCCTTATTTTCCGTGGTTATTATGCCCTAATAAAAAATCCAAGAATTAACTCCAAGGGCATGGATACCAGCGCCATCATGGGGTTTATGAATTCCCTTTTCGATGTAATCAAAAGGGAAAAACCGGATCATTTGGCGGTTTGTTTTGATAAAGGGGGAAGTGCAGAACGTACCGAGCTTTTTCCGGAATACAAGGCCAACAGAGATGAAACACCCGATGCGATTAGAATTGCCATTCCGTATATCCAAGATATTTTAAAGGCGATGCACATTCCATCTGTGGTTTTGGAAGGTTGGGAAGCCGATGATATTATCGGAACCTTGTCCAAACAGGCCGAAAAAGAAGGTTATAAAGTCTATATGGTCACTCCTGATAAGGATTTTGGACAATTGGTTACTGAAAATGTATTTATGTACCGCCCTGCAAGAATGGGCAACGGCATTGAAATTTGGGGAATACCAGAAGTGCAAAAACGTTTTGGAGTAGAAAGACCGGAACAGGTGATTGATTACCTAGGTATGATGGGCGATGCTAGTGATAATATTCCAGGGCTTCCCGGGGTAGGCGATAAAACCGCCAAGAAATTCATTGCCCAGTTCGGATCCATGGAAGGTCTTTTTGAAAATATCGACCAGCTTAAAGGTAAAATGAAGGAGAAGGTAGAGGAGAACCAAGAGTTGGGACTACTTTCCAAAAAATTGGCGACTATTTGTACCGATTGTGATGTGACTTTTAACGCTGAAGACTATGAACTATCCGTTCCTGACAGCGAAAAAGTTCAAGAGATATTTGAAGAACTCGAGTTTAGAAGGCTAAAAGACCAGTTTATCAAAATTTTCTCAGGCGAAACCGAGGAAACCCAAACCCAAGTAACGAGTACTGAAACCGCCAAAAATCAAGCGCAAACGGCCGGTAGCGGTCAATTCACTTTATTTGGTGGCGATGGCGCCGCTCCAGCAACCATCAAGGATAGTTCTAGCAGAATGACCATCAACGATGTGGCACACTCCTATCAAAGTGTGGCCCCTGGTATGGCCATGAAACTATTTTTACAAAATTTGATGAAACAGACTTCTGTTTGTTTTGATACGGAAACGACTTCTATCAATCCGCTGGAAGCCCATTTGGTGGGTATAGCCTTTTCATGGGAAGCCACCAAAGGCTTTTACATTCCCTTTCCGGAGGAAAAAGAAAAAGCGCAAGAACTGATAGAAGAACTGCGTCCGTTTTTTGAATCCGAAGAAATTGAAAAAATTGGTCAGAACCTCAAATATGACATCAAAGTGTTGGATAAATATGGGGTTGATGTGAAGGGCAAGTTGTTCGACACCATGTTGGCACATTACCTGATCAATCCGGATATGAGGCATAATATGGATGTGCTTTCGGAAACCTATCTAAACTACACCCCTATTTCCATTACGGAACTTATTGGCAAAAAAGGAAAGAACCAGTTAAGCATGCGCCAAGTTCCCTTAGAAAAACAGACCGAATACGCTGTTGAAGACGCAGATGTCACTTTTCAATTGGCCCAACATTTTAGACCGGAACTGGCCGAAGCTAAAACCGAGGATTTATTTAATGATATTGAAATTCCGCTTTTGCGGGTATTGGCGGATATGGAATTGGAAGGAATAAATCTGGACAAGGACTTTTTAAATTCTCTTTCGGATGACCTTACCAATGACATAAAAGCCTTGGAAGAAAAAATATACGAAGCGGCCGGGGAAGAATTCAACATAGGCTCACCTAAACAGTTGGGAGAAACTCTATTCAGCAAAATGAAGTTAGTGGACAAGCCCAAGAAAACCAAAACGGGCCAGTTTTCCACTTCAGAAGATGTGCTTTCCTATTTGGCAAAAGACCATGAAATTATCCAGCATGTGCTGGATTACCGCGGACTTACCAAATTAAAAAGTACGTATGTAGACGCTTTACCGGAACAGGTTGAGGCCACAACCGGACGGGTGCATACGGATTATATGCAAACCGTAGCCGCTACCGGACGTTTGAGCAGCAACAATCCCAACCTCCAAAATATTCCCATACGAACCGAACGCGGGAGACAAGTAAGAAAAGCTTTTGTTCCCAAGAATGAGGAGTACACTCTGCTAGCCGCAGATTATTCCCAAATAGAACTACGTATCATTGCCGCTTTGAGCGAGGAGACTACCATGATCGAAGCTTTTAAAAACGGAGAGGATATTCATGCCTCTACGGCTTCTAAGGTTTTTAATGTTCCCATTGATGAAGTTACTAGGGAACAACGCAGCAACGCCAAAACGGTCAATTTTGGAATTATCTATGGAGTATCGGCATTTGGCCTAAGCAATCAAACGGACCTGTCCCGTTCCGAAGCCAAGGAGTTGATAGACACCTATTATAAGACCTACCCCAAACTCCGTAACTACATTAGTGAACAGGTTGATTTTGCGCGGGAGAACGGTTATGTGCAAACAGTTTTGGGACGCAGACGCTATTTAAAGGACATTAACGGAAGTAATGCTGTGGTACGAGGTGCCGCAGAACGCAATGCTGTAAACGCGCCTATACAAGGAAGCGCCGCGGATATCATTAAAATTGCCATGATCAACATTCATAAAAAGTTGGAAGCAGGCAACTATAAAAGTAAAATGCTGCTCCAAGTTCATGATGAATTGGTCTTTGATGTGTATAAGCCGGAGTTGGAAGAATTAAAACCCTTGATTCAATCTGAAATGGAGAATGCCTACCAATTATCGGTACCCTTAGACGTGGAGCTTGGCTTAGGCGATAATTGGCTAGTGGCGCATTAGAGAGTAGTTGCTGAATCCAATTTAGAGCAAGAAAAGATAATTGAATGCCTAAATTATTGTTAATACAATACCAATTTCCCTCTCTACAACGTTGTAAGGGAGGTAATTGATATCAACAAACAATGAAGGTTAAATGGTTTTTAGGGGTAATTTTGCTTTTTATGCCGTTGGCATTAGTTGCTCAAGAGGAACCTAATACTCAAAAGGTTTCTATACCACAAAAAATTAAAGTCTTCCCCAATCCGGCCACCAATGTGGTGAATATACTAGGATTGACCAATAGTGATAAAGCAAATATTACCATATATGATATTTATGGCAACCCAATCTTTTCAAGACAATGGGAAATTAGAAAAAATGCCCTAAACATACCAGTGTCCTCCTTAGAAGCCGGTGCATACATTATTACCATCAACTCCAATCAACAAAACGTACGTACCAAGTTCTACAAGAAATAAATTGAAATTCTACTTTGTGGTAGGTACTATTTAAATAATCTTACCTTAGCAAATACTTTGGGTGCCCAATACAAAATGTCCCCTCTTTTTCCTTTTATTTTTTTTAAAAAATATTCTGAAATAACCATTTGTTATTCAGAAGAATTAGTGTACATTTGCAGCCCGTTTATCGGGATTGAAGTGTTTAATTAAAAAGTAACCGTAGTGGATACATTAAGTTATAAGACCGTTTCTGCCAATAAATCAACTGTAGACAAGCAGTGGGTGTTGGTTGATGCTGAAGGGGAAGCTCTAGGGCGTTTAGCTTCTAAAGTTGCTAAAGTACTTAGAGGGAAACATAAGCCAAGTTACACTCCCCATGTAGATTGTGGTGATAACGTTATTATCATCAATGCCGAGAAGATTGAAATGAGCGGCAACAAGTGGAACGAGAAAGTTTATTTGAGATACACAGGGTATCCAGGTGGTCAACGTTCTACTTCCGCTAAGGAGCTTTTAGCTAAAAATCCAGCTCAAATTGTTGAGAAAGCGGTAAAAGGAATGCTACCAAAAAACAGATTGGGCGCCGACCTTTTTAGAAACCTAAAAGTTTATGTTGGTTCAGAGCATGATCACGAAGCTCAAAAACCAACGGTAATCAACTTAAAAGAATTCAAGTAATGGAGACCATTCACAAAATCGGAAGAAGAAAAACAGCTGTGGCCCGTGTTTACGTTTCTACTGGAAGCGGAAAAATCACGGTAAACCAGAGAGAATTGAACGATTATTTTCCTACTGCTACACTTCAATACAAGGTGAAGCAACCTTTTTCCCTAACGAATACCGAAGACGCGTATGACGTTAAGGTAAATGTTTACGGAGGTGGTATAACTGGTCAAGCAGAAGCTGTTCGTCTTGCTTTGTCAAGAGCTATGTGCGAAGTTGACGGCGAAAATCGTTCTGTTTTGAAACCGGAAGGTCTATTAACTCGTGACCCAAGAATGGTGGAGCGTAAGAAATACGGTCAGAAAAAGGCACGTAAGAAGTTCCAGTTCTCTAAACGTTAAGACAGAATTTTATATTTGGCACCTTCTTATTGGAAGGTGCCAATTTTTATATTTTTAACCTAAGTTCATTGAAAGTTCGCCTCTTGGCGAATAAATTAAGGCTGTGTTCCATACCAAGGGAAACAGTATCCGGGAGACCCAAAAGAACCCTAAATTTGATTGGGCACCGTTAGTTTAGCATCTAAATGATAGAGGCTCCTTACATTTAAGGTACCACTTTGTCATTGCCTATTCAAAAGAACGTAAACTAAATTAAAATGGCGAAAGTCGAAGTAAAACAATTATTGGAAGCAGGTGTGCATTTTGGACACCTTACACGAAAGTGGAACCCTAACATGGCTCCTTACATCTACATGGAGCGTAACGGCATCCACGTTATCAATCTTTACAAAACCGTTGCAAAATTAGAAGAGTCTAAGGAAGCATTAAAGAAAATTGCTGCTTCAGGACGTAAAATTCTTTTTGTAGCAACCAAGAAACAAGCTAAGGACATTGTTGCAGAAAAAGTTGCCAATGTAAACATGCCCTACATCACAGAGAGATGGCCAGGTGGTATGTTAACCAACTTTGTGACCATCCGTAAGGCGGTTAAGAAAATGGCCTCTATCGACCGTATGAAAAAAGACGGTACATTCAACACCCTTTCAAAAAAGGAGAGATTACAAGTAGACCGTTTACGTGCCAAATTGGAAAAGAACCTTGGTTCTATTTCTGATATGACACGCCTACCAGGTGCTATTTTTATTGTTGATACCATGCGTGAGCACATTGCGGTTAAGGAAGCTCAAAAATTGAACATTCCAATTTTCGCAATGGTCGATACCAATTCTGACCCTAGGGATGTCGATTATTTAATTCCATCCAATGATGATGCTTCTAAGTCTATCAACATCATTATGCAAGAGGTAACCGATGCGATAGCAGAAGGACTTTCTGAAAGAAAATCTGAGAAGCAAGCCGATAAAGAAGGTGCCGATGACGCAAAAAAGGCTAAAAAAGAGTCTAAAAAATTGGAGCCTACACCAGAAACGGTCGAAACCAAAGCTCCTCCTGTTGTAGCAAAAACCCCTAAACCTGAAGTAAATGTGGAGGCTACCAAGGAAGCTGTAGCCAAAGAAACGGCTGCTGATGACCTAACAAAAGTGGAGGGTATTGGCCCTAAAGCTGCCGAGGCTTTAGTGAACGCAGGAATAGCTACCTATTCTGATCTAGCAAAGGCTGATCCGGAAAAAGTAAAGGAGATTTTGACTGAAGCCAGCTCTAGAATGTCTCATTTAGACCCAACCTCTTGGCCTAAGCAAGCCCAAATGGCTGCAGATGGTAAATGGGACGAGTTGAAAGAGTGGCAAGACAGCGTTAGCGGTGGTGTTGAATAACCACTTTTCTCAGAAGTAAATTAAATTAAAAATAACGTTTGCTTTATGAAGATTGCCTTCAACCGAACTATCTTCCAGCAAATTGAAAAATAGCATAGAAAATGGCAAAAATTACAGCCGCAGAAGTAAATAAATTAAGAAAGACCACTGGCGCAGGTATGATGGACTGCAAAAAAGCCTTGGTTGAAGCAGAAGGGGATTTTGACAAAGCTATCGAAATCCTTCGTAAAAAAGGTCAGAAAGTAGCAGCTAAAAGAGCCGATAGGGATTCCTCAGAAGGTGCAGCTATCGCTAAAGTGAATGCTGATAATACGCAAGGTGTTATCATTTCATTGAATTGCGAAACTGACTTTGTTGCCAAAAATGACAGTTTTGTGACATTGGCCAATGAATTGGCAGATTTAGCTCTTGGTTTTGACAGCAAAGATGCTTTCTTGTCTGCTGATTTTAAAGGAATGACGGTTCAGGACAAATTAACGGAGCAAACTGGCGTAATTGGTGAAAAAATTGAAATTGGAGGGTTCGAGAAATTGAGTGCGCCTTTCGTAGGAAGCTATATTCACGCAGGTAACAAAATTGCCGTTCTTACAGGACTTTCTGCTGCCGTTGACGGTGCAGAAGAAGCTGCAAAGGATGTTGCAATGCAAGCTGCCGCTATGAACCCTGTTGCTCTAAACGAAGACGGTGTTGACCAATCTGTAATCGACAAAGAAATCGAAATTGCAAAAGATCAATTGCGTCAAGAAGGTAAGCCAGAGGAAATGTTGGATAAAATCGCTAAAGGTAAAATTAAGCGATTCTTTAAAGACAACACCTTGGTAAACCAAGATTTCATTAAAGACAGCAAGCAAAGTGTTGCCCAATATGTGAAATCTGTAGATTCTAGCTTGGAAGTTACCGATTTTAAAAGGGTCGCTTTAGGATAATAACGAACCCTTTTGGTTCACAAAAAAACCCGCTACACTTCTAGCGGGTTTTTTTATGTAATAATAACTTAGAGCTAATTTATATCTAACCTTTTAACCAACGTTGCCTTAACTCTGATTCTTTATTACTTACAGACGCTACCGGAACAATAGTTTCTACTTCCAACATTGGGGTGCCAGCCAAGCCTTTCAACGTAACATCTTCTCCTCCCCTTCTAACCACCATTTCAATCTCCGTTTCAGGAGACCAAGTAAAACTTTGGCCAATTACGTTTCTAATAGAGTTCAAGTCTATCGTAGTTCCATTGATGCTTTTTATGACATCACCACCTTTGACACCTAATGTTTTAAAGAAACTATTTAATTCCAATCCCTTTCTTATATAGATTTGGTCTTCATTTTCTTGATCTACATCAATGAATGGATTTTCACCATCTAAAAAGAAACCCGTTTGTTTTTCAACAATTTCCGTGGAAAGACCCATCTTCCCTAAGTACTCATTATAATCAATTGGAGTATCACCTATAACATGTGTGTCAAAGAAGCTTCTAATTTCCGGGTAGGTCATTGCAACAATTTCATCGATCAGTTCATCGTCTTTGAAAGGTGTATTGTTTCCATATTTTTTAGAAAGCTCCTTCATCAACCACCGTACTCCTTTCTCACCATTACTCAATCTCCTTAACTCAATATCCAGAACCATATTGATTAAAGCACCCTTTTCATATACATTGGCATAATTTTCCTCATATGGTTCCTCCAAAATATTCTCGCTCATCACCGTAAAGGACATTTCATCATCATATGCCTTGGCATTGTTTACCTTATCCATAATACGCTCATAGAACTCCGCCTCGTCTATCAACCCTTGCTGAATTTGAAATAAATTAGCAAAATACTCCGTGGTCCCTTCATACATCCAAAGATGTTGGGACATTTTAGGATCATTAAAATCAAAGTATTGCACCTCCTCAGAATGCACATTTAGCGGAGTAACAATATGGAAAAACTCATGTGAAACCACATCTACCATGGCTTGCTCCAAACGATCCTGGGGCATAGCTTCAGGTAAAACCACTACTGTAGAAGTATGGTGTTCCAAGGCACCAAACCCTTGCGCATCATCTGCTTCCATTGTTGACAAATACAGGAGAATATTGTATTCTTTTGTACCATCAATATCTCCCAAAAACGCCTTTTGCGCACTCATCATCTTCTCCATACGCTCCTTTAAACTCGCAGCCGTATATACTCCATTGGGCGAGTAGACACTCAAAGTGACAGTAATATCATTAATCTGAAAGGTCTCGGTATTTGGTTTCGTATATTGAATGGGACTATCTATTACCTCAAAATAACGACTTGCCAAAAAAACATCTTTACCAACTTCTGTTTCCTCCACGATTTTACTTTTTAAGGAAGTTGTTGCTTTAAGGCCTTCAGGGTAGTTGACCGTTATCTCATACGGCACTTCCTTTAAACCTTTAAAATATCCCACAAAACCATGAAGATTTAGCACGAAATTTTCATTTTTAAGAATATTGGTTCCAGATGGAGAAAAGACCTTTTCACTGGTCTCACTTTCTGTATCGTAGGTATCGTTTACCCTGTAAGTAACCTTATCCAGATTTTTACCTGATTCAACTTTCCATGTATTATCATCCAATTTTTCAAAGTTTAATTCATTGCCTTCATAGTCCAAAGCTTTGAAATCCTCGATATATTTTCCATAGTTATCCTCACTGTAAGTTCCAGGAACAGTTTTTGGAATATAGAAAAACACCTCTTCTGTCGTAAAAGCCCCAGGGTTCATGGACACCTGTACTTTATCGTCTTCTATATGTACCAAATCCAAAGTGGTAAACATTGGGGTTTTATCTGCCGTCAATACACTTTTACCGGCACCACAACCCAGTAGCAGCAAGCTAAAAAAGCAGCCTAAAAAAATCCTTTTCATAAAACTGTAAGTATAATTCATAATTTTCCAATTCAGTAAAACTGTACAAGGTTATAAAAATTAACACAACTCCGGAGTATTATTAGGAAATAATTAAGGGTGACCTTTCCTACAAAACGCATCTAGATTCCAAACATTTTTTGATTATTTTTGCTCCAACGAAATCGTAGCGCATGCAATACAAAAGAATTCTCCTAAAGCTAAGTGGCGAAGCTTTAATGGGAAACAAGCAGTACGGAATTGACTCAGAAAGGCTTTCTGAATACGCCCAAGAAATTAAAAATGTTGCGGACAAAGGCGTAGAAATTGCCATCGTTATTGGCGGAGGCAATATCTTTAGAGGATTAACAGGGGCCGCCATGGGCATGGACCGTGTGCAAGGAGACCACATGGGCATGTTGGCAACAGTTATCAATGGCCTGGCCCTGCAAAGCGCTTTGGAGACACAAGGAATACAAACCAGGTTACAGTCTGCCATCCATATCAATGAAGTTGCAGAACCTTTTATTAGAAGAAGGGCCATGAGGCACTTGGAGAAAGGAAGGGTGGTCATCTTTGGAGGTGGCACTGGAAACCCTTATTTCACGACAGATTCTGCAGCGGTTTTGAGGGCTATTGAAATTGAAGCCGATGTTATTCTAAAGGGCACACGAGTTGATGGCATTTACACTTCGGACCCTGAAAAAGACAAGAACGCCACCAAATTCGACTCCATATCCTTTGCTGATGTTTTACTCAAAGGACTAAAAGTAATGGACACCACGGCCTTTACATTGAGCCAAGAAAACGAGTTGCCCATTGTGGTTTTCGATATGAATAAAAAAGGCAATCTTACCAAATTGGTA
Organism: Cytophaga sp. FL35; assembly: GCF_014349235.1. Lineage (GTDB taxonomy): Bacteria > Bacteroidota > Bacteroidia > Flavobacteriales > Flavobacteriaceae > Euzebyella. The sequence continues at coordinate 95,099 of NZ_JACSOH010000002.1, forward strand.
GAGGGAGAAAATATAGGTACCGTGGTCAACCTTTAACAGACACTTATTACGCATAATTTTTTTAACTATGAACGAAGAGGTACAGTTTATACTTGATTCCGCCAAGGAAAGCATGGATGCGGCATTGAAGCATCTAGAAAAGGAATTTGTTAAGATACGTGCGGGTAAGGCCAGCCCGGCAATGCTCTCATCCGTAAAAGTGGAATATTACGGTTCGCTTACGCCATTGGCACAAGTTGCCAACGTAAACACACCAGATGGCCGTACCATTTCCGTTCAGCCATGGGAGAAAAATATGTTGCAGGAAATTGAAAAGGCCATTATAAATTCCAACTTGGGCTTCAACCCTATGAACAATGGCGATTTTGTAATCATCAACGTTCCACCTTTAACAGAAGAACGCAGGATTCAGTTGACAAAACAGGCTAAAGCGGAAGCAGAAGATGCCAAAGTTGGTATTAGAAGTGCCCGTCAAGAGGCCAATAAAGAGATTAAAAATTTGGATGCATCCGAAGATTTGCAAAAAAACGCAGAGGTAGACGTGCAGGAACTTACTGATGAATACATCAAAAAAACCGATGCCTTTTTGGCAAAAAAAGAAAAGGAAATTATGACGGTGTAATTACTAATTATTCAAAATTTTAACAAAGCGGTTCAAGGACCGCTTTTTTTATACACTTAATGTAACAACAGTTAATTTTAAAAGCTCTAGTCCATTTAAATCCTTTGTGTTAGGAACACAACTTGGCAATAACTACCTTTGCGCTCGGTAAAAATCTACCATGACGAGTAAATTCACGAAAGGTTTTTGGGAAAAGACGGCGCGGATCATCCTACGGAATAGGATTTTGATTCTAATCCTTATTGCAGGTATTACGGTATTTCTTGGCATGCAATGGGAGAATATGCGGTTTAGCAATTCCCAGGCCAATCTACTTCCAGACAATCACCCTGTTAACATAGAATATCGGTCTTTCTTAAAACAGTTTGGTGAAGAGGGTAATGCCATTGTTTTTGCTATCAAAGACCAAGCTTTATTCACCCCGGAAAACATTAACCGTTGGAATCGCTTTAGCAAGCAACTCGTCGCTTTCCCTGAAGTAGATTTTGTATTAAGCTTGGACAATCTTCAAGAGCTGGTCAAGGATAATGAAAAGCAGGAGTTTCAATTAAGACCTTTAATTGATGGCCAATTAAAAACACAGAAGGAACTGGACAGTATTAAAGAACACTTGTTTACCGAACTTCCGTTTTATGATAAGCTATTGTTCAATAAGGAAAGTGCTACCATTAGAACGGTAGTAAATATGGACAAGGACATTGTGAACACAACGGTTCGTAAAGACTTTGTCTTGAAAGACCTCACTAATTTGGTTGAAAATTTTGAGGAAGAAACCGGTTTGGATGTTCATGTTTCGGGAATGCCCTATATCCGCACCATGAATTCCCAGAATATCATCGATGAAATTGGAAAGTTTATTTTAGCGGCCCTGGGGGTTACCTCGTTAATATTTTTCTTCTTTTTTAGAAGTTTTAGGGCCACCCTTATTTCCATGTGCATTGTTATCATTGGTGTCATGTGGGCTTTTGGTGTTCTGGGATTGCTGCAGTATGAGATAACGGTATTAACAGCATTGATACCCCCTTTAATCATCGTTATAGGTATCCCTAACTGTATTTTTCTAATCAACAAGTACCAGCAGGAGGTCAAAAAACATGGTAACCAAGCACTATCCTTACAAAGGGTAATTTCCAAAATTGGGAATGCAACGCTTATGACCAACATGACTACAGCTTCCGGCTTTGCCACTTTTATTATTACGGACAGCAAACTACTTAAAGAATTTGGAATTGTAGCCTCAATAAATATCATTGGTATTTTCGTTTTGTCCCTTTTGATTATTCCAATTATCTACAGTTTTTTATCCCTTCCCAAAACAAGACATCTTAAACATTTGAACAAAAAATGGGTAGACGGTTTTGTTAATTGGATGGAAGGTATAGTCAGGGAACGGCGAATTTCAGTCTACATAGTTTCCTTGATTTTACTGGTTACTAGTATTATTGGTATCTATCAAATTGAAATTTCAGGGAGCCCCATAGAAGACATGCCCAAAAAAGCCCAGTTCTTCAAGGACATTCGCTTTTTCGAGAAAGAATTTGATGGCATAATGCCTGTAGAAATAGTGGTAGATACTAAACGACCGAAAGGGGTGATGCGCTCTACCAACCTAAAACGCATTGATCAACTAAGTGAGGTCATTACGGAAATCCCGGAGTTATCAAAGCCTATTTCCGTGGTTAACTTGGTAAAATATTCCAAACAGGCCTTTTATAATGGCCTACCCAAGTACTACCAGTTGCCCACCAATCAAGAGAGCAATTTTATTTTGTCCGTGGCACAAAAGTCTTCCGGAAATGAAAATCTTTTAAAGAATTTTGTTGATAGCACAGGACAAACTGCTAGGATAACCACTTTCATGAAGGACGTTAAAACGGATCGAATGGAAGAAATTGAAGCTAGACTACAAGAAAATATTGATAAGTTCTTCCCCGCCGAGAGGTACAACGTTTACATGACAGGGAGTGCCTTAATTTTCTTAAAAGGAACCAAGTACTTGGTCAAAAACCTAATTTTATCCTTGGCTTTCGCCATATTTCTGATAGCGCTGTTCATGGCTTACTTATTCAGGTCCTTTAGAATGATTGTAATTTCCCTAATTCCCAACTTGCTCCCGTTGGTAATCACCGCTGGCGTAATGGGTTATGCCGGAGTACCAATTAAGCCATCTACCATACTTGTTTTCAGCATCGCATTCGGTATTTCCGTTGACGACACCATTCACTTTTTGGCAAAATACCGTCAAGAACTGATCACCAATAAATGGCACATTAAAAAATCCGTTTATGCAGCATTAAGGGAAACCGGAGTAAGCATGTTCTACACCTCTATCGTATTATTTTTTGGTTTTTCTGTCTTTATCATTTCTAATTTTGGAGGAACAGTAGCACTAGGAGCATTGGTTTCGGCCACTCTAATGTTCGCTATGTTAGCGAATCTTATTTTGTTGCCTTCCTTATTACTTTCATTGGAACGAAACATTGCAAGCAAAAAAATCCTTAAAAAACCGCAAATAGATATCCTTCCAAAAAAGGATGAGGACAATTAAGCAAAAATCTTCAGTGATTTAACCAACTACTTGCTCATATCTTTTTATTCAAAAAGTTATCTTTGCCCTTCAATTTTCAAGTGACCAAAACATGAACACGAAGAGCGTAAAGGAAATATTAAAAGGGGAACTTTTATTACAGGAAGTTACCGTAAACGGTTGGGTTAAAACTTTTAGAAGCAACAGGTTTATTGCTTTAAATGACGGTTCTACTCTTTCGAATATTCAATGCGTAGTAGACTTTGAAAATTTTGACCAGGATACATTGAAGCAAATCAATACCGGAGCCGCCATAAAGGTAACCGGAACCTTGGCCGAAAGTCAAGGAAGAGGCCAAAGTGTGGAAATTCAGGTAAAGGAAATTTTAGTACATGGAGGAGCGGATCCAGAGGTTTACCCAATTCAGCCTAAAAAACATTCCTTAGAGTTTTTACGAGAGAAGGCCCACCTGCGTGTTAGAACCAATACATTTTCCGCCGTAATGCGTGTACGTTCTGCCTTGTCATTTGCTATTCACCAGTATTTTAGAGAAAATGGATTTTATTATTTTCATGCGCCTATTATTACTGGTTCCGATGCTGAAGGAGCCGGTGAAATGTTCCGGGTCACCACCTTGGATGATAAAAACCCAAAACTCACTGAAGAGGGAACGGTAGACTACAAAGAAGATTTCTTTGGAAAGGAAACCAATCTTACAGTTTCCGGACAATTGGAAGCGGAGGCCTATGCCATGGCATTGGGAAAAGTATATACTTTTGGACCTACATTTAGAGCGGAAAACTCCAACACCTCTAGACATTTAGCGGAGTTTTGGATGATCGAACCGGAGATGGCCTTCTATGATTTGGACGCCAATATGGATCTGGCAGAAGATTTCATTAAAAGTGTTCTAAAATATGTTTTGGAGCATTGTGCCGAGGACTTAGAATTCTTGGAAAAGAGGTTATTAGACGAAGAAAAAACCAAGCCACAGGCTGAAAGAAGTGAAATGGCGCTTTTGGAAAAGCTGAAATTCGTAACTGAAAATGGCTTTAAAAGAGTAAGCTACACCGAAGCAATAGATATCTTAAGAAACTCAAAGCCCAATAAAAAGAAAAAATTTCAATATATCATTGATGAATGGGGTGCCGATCTGCAAAGTGAGCATGAAAGATACTTGGTAGAAAAGCATTTTAAATGCCCCGTAATTCTTTTTGACTATCCTGCAAAAATAAAGGCATTTTATATGCGCCTCAACGAAGACGGAAAAACCGTGAGGGCCATGGACATTCTCTTTCCGGGAATTGGAGAAATCGTAGGCGGCTCTCAGCGTGAAGAAAGATTGGATGTACTTAAGGAAAAAATGGCAGCACTTAACATCCCTGAAGAAGAACTTTGGTGGTATTTAGACCTACGTAAGTTTGGCACCGCCACCCATAGTGGTTTTGGCCTAGGTTTTGAAAGATTGGTACTTTTCGCCACTGGAATGGGTAACATAAGAGACGTTATTCCGTTTCCTAGGACACCGCAGAATGCCGAATTTTAACGGGAATTGGTTAACTTTATATAGGTTCAATTAAATTTTTCAATGCTAAAGCAACATCTACAATTCAAGTTATCGCAAAAACTATCGCCTCAGCAGATACAACTGATGAAGCTCATTCAATTGCCTACCCAGGCTTTTGAACAAAGGTTGAAGCAAGAATTGGAAGAAAATCCTGCTTTGGAGGGTGGAAAAGAAGAATTGGACACCTATGATGATGAATTTTCAGACCCCTACGAAACTGAAAATGACAATGAAACCATCAATACGGAAGATATCAACATTGATGATTATCTAAGTGATGATGAAATTCCTGATTACAGAACCAAGGCCAACAATTACAGTTCAGATGACGAGGAAAAAAGCGTGCCTTATGCAGCAGGTGTTTCCTTTAACCAGTACTTGATCAATCAATTGAATACTGTATATTTAAGCGATGACGAATGGAGCATTGCCGAGTTTTTAGTGGGAAGTGTGGATGAAAGCGGTTATATAAGAAGGCCTTTATCCGATATCCTGGACGATTTGGCCTTTACCCAAAATATATACACGGACGAAGAGACTATTGAGAAGGTATTAAGGATAGTTCAAAAACTTGATCCCCCGGGTGTAGCCGCACGTTCTCTAGAAGAATGTCTTACCATACAACTAAAACGAAAAGAGGCTACGCCGCCCGTAGAATTGGCCATAGCGATTTTGGAGAAATCCTTTGAGCAGTTTACAAAGAAGCATTACAAAAAACTTATTCAAAAACATAACATTACCGAAGAACAACTTCGTGATGCTATTTCAGAAATAGAAAAGCTAAATCCGAAACCTGGGGGTTCGTATTCGGGTAATAACCGCATGGTAGAGCATGTTGTCCCGGATTTCTCCATAAGGATTGTGGAAGGAGAACTAGAACTATCCTTAAATGGCAGAAACGCTCCCGAACTGCATGTTTCCAAGGAGTATAGTAATATGCTAAAAGGGTATAAGGAAACTAAGGAGAAATCAAAATCGCAAAAAGATACCATCCTGTTCATCAAACAAAAGTTGGATGCCGCCAAATGGTTTATAGATGCCATAAGACAAAGACAGCAGACACTGTTCGTAACCATGAACGCCATCATGCAATATCAACACGAATATTTCCTTACTGGAGACGAGCGTAACTTAAGACCGATGATCCTGAAGGATATCGCCGATGAAATAGATATGGACGTTTCTACGGTATCCCGTGTGGCCAATAGTAAATACGTAGATACACCTTATGGTACCAAATTGATTAAGGAGTTCTTTTCAGAGTCCATGAAAAATGATCAAGGTGAAGATGTTTCTACTAGGGAGATAAAAAAAATATTGGAAACGGTCATCGGGGAAGAATCCAAGAAAAAACCACTTACCGATGATAAGTTGGCCGCCATATTAAAAGAAAAAGGATATCCTATTGCCAGGCGAACCGTTGCCAAATATAGGGAGCAATTGGATATTCCCGTTGCGAGGTTACGCAAACAGATTTAATGAGAATTTTTCTCTTAGTTATATCTTATATTTTCCACCCCCTATTCACTCCAATTGGGGGCACAGTTGCCTACTTTATACTAACACCTAAATTCACGCCACCAGAATTAAAATACGGCAACCTACTGCCCATTTTTATCCTAACGGTCATCATTCCTGTCATAGCGTATTTTATTTTAAGGAATTTAGGCGTGGTATCAACCGTATTTGTACCTAATCTAAAAGAAAGGAAATACCCCCTATACATCAACCTTTTAATTTTATTTCTAGTGGTTTATAAGGTCATTGGAAGTTATTTTATCGTAGAATTACATTTCTTCTTTATAGGCTTAATAATAGCCACAATGACCACCTTACTTCTACTCTTTTTCAAATTAAAAGCGAGCATTCACTTAATGGGTATGGGAAGCATTTACATGTTTTTGGTTTGCCTAAGTATTCATTTTGAAATAAATATTACATTGGGCTTAAGTCTATTGACCATCGCTACGGGCCTTGTAGCAACCTCACGGATTTACCTAAAAGCACATACAAAGCCAGAGTTGGTTATAGGGTTATTTATAGGCCTCCTTTCCCAGCTAATTACGATTCAGTATTGGTTATAAGAACACTTAAAGAATATAGAAGATCAGCCCAATACGAAGAGAATGAACCTTTAGGTCATTACCATTCAACCCAACATTGTCATTAAAAAGATTACTAAGGGCATAATAAGCGTGTAGATTGAAAGTGTTGTATCCAAAATTCAGCGTAGGACCGTATTGAAATCTTTTAATATCCTCATTATAAAAAGATATTTTTGCACCCTCCGTTGGTACATATTTTGACCTGCCACCAACCACGTAACCAAATTTCACACCTGCATATATCCTCCAAAACTTGTGAGACAATGCATTGGAATTTCGCCAGCGAAACTCTACTGGAAGCTCTAACATATGGGTTTCAACTTTACTTCGTTTAAAATCATCTTTGTCTTCTATTATATCATAAACAAAGGAATCATCACTTTCTAAAGCCCTTAAGTTGGAGTAATAGGTATAATAGCCATAACCCAACCCCAGTCCCATAGCTATATTTCTTTCTTTGTTAAGTGGAATGTCTTTAATAAGACCACCTTGGAGACCATAAGAAAGGTTACTTTGACTTACAGCATCTGGCTTTTCCAGTAAAAAGTTATAGGTTAAACCCAAATAAAATTGATCTTCCAAATACTTATTATCTACTAATAACGTATCCGTTTGAACTTGCCCATACCCAAGAAAGCAGACCAATAAAAGAAAAGAGAACACTAATTTTTGCATATGAACAAAAATAAAACAAAAACGCCCTGAACTTTAAAGCTCAGGGCGTTTCTTGTATTAAATATGCTGTTAAACGCTACTGCAAGTTATTAAAAGCATCTCCATCATAAGTGGTATAATTCACTTTGAGGGCATTTACTTTTCTCAATTCTTGCTTAATATCGGAGATAAGACCCATATTGGCATTTTTATCAACTTTTAAGGCTGTAGTTAGCACATTCTGTAGTTCCTGAGCTTTCTTAGCCCTTTCCTGCAAAATATAATCTCCAACCGCAGATGGATCTGCAAACTTGTCGTTTAATTGAATCTTTGGCTCAGAACCAAATTGAGAAGAATATTGACTGGTAGGAGCACCTACGTAAATGTAGATTACCCTATCCTTCTTTTCTAACTTCTTAATTTCACTGGCATTTGGCAAAGTATTCTCCACCTTAAGCGAACTATCCTTCATAACGGTCACCGTCATAAAGAAAAATAACAGCATGAAAACAATGTCCGGTAATGCAGCAGTGTTAACCGCTGGTAAACCTTCATCTTTTTTCTTTGCAAACTTTGACATAGTATTCTGGTTTAACTGTTATTCTAATTAGTACTGGTCTCAGCTTCAGAAAGCTTTTGGGGGAATAGATCTTGAATTCTCTTCACCTTATCCTTCAATTCATCCTTTACGCTAGACTCTGTCTCAGGGTTCAAATATTCAGCTTCCATATCGGTAAAATTCCGATTAAAAAGTCGCTGAGCTTCCCTATTTCTAAGGTCATTATAAGCACCTACCAATTCATTTTGAACAGTGATGTAAGTACTATACTTAGTCTCCCTATCGTTTTTAAGAGAAATAATCGCTTTAGTTGGGTTATCCGATGACTCAGTATTTTTAGCACCCTTACAATAAGTACAAGTACCGTCACCACCATTATCCAAAAAGGCAATAGCTCTTTCCCTAAGGTTCTTTATTTCGGTAAGCTGATCCTCTACCAACAACTGACCATTTTTATTGATATTAACCTCAAAGATATTTTTCTGCTTAATAACAACATCATTCTCGGGCGGTTCTATCGGCGGTAACATACGGTCCAAACCGGCATCTGTCTCGATCGTTGTCGTTACCAAGAAGAAAATAAGTAACAAGAACGCGATGTCTGCCATAGATCCCGCATTTACCTCTGCTGGTGCTCCTCTTTTTGGCATAGTTTAAATTTTAATTATTTAGTCATCTTTCTAATACCACCCCAAATCATGGAGCCAACAGCGATGATAGTCAATATAAAGAATACATTGATACCAGCACCAATTTGCTTTACTTCACTTTCTGTGGTAGCTACGCCTCTATCGGCCATTTCTTGAAGGTTTACATCAGTACCATCGGCCATTACGTAACCAATTCCTACGACTAACAGAAAACCAACGATTACGAACAAACTTTTCTTTAAGCTTGCCGGATTAGCAAATAAATTCTTAATAGAAAATATAAGGCTAAAGAATACCGCTACAGCTAATAAGATGTAGGTAATGATGAACATGGTATTTAGTGCGCCACTACTAGCAGCTTCGGCTGCAGGCATTTCAGACTCTGGCAACAAGAACCAAAGCACGGCACCTATCAAACCAACTGCAATGAGCGCAATTTTTATAATCTTATGCATAATTTTTAGGTTTTAAAGGTGTGCGAATTACTTCTTGTGGTCTACCAACAAATCTATCAATACGATAGAAGAATCTTCCATATCATTAACAATACTGTCAATCTTAGCAATAATGTAGTTATAGAAAATCTGAAGGATAATAGCGGTAATAAGACCAAATACCGTTGTTAATAACGCCACCTGAATATCACCTGCAATAAGGGATGCACTCAAGTTACCAACAGCACTAATTTTCTGGAAGGCCTGAATCATACCGATTACCGTACCCATGAACCCAAGCATTGGAGCAATAGCGATGAACAAGGACAACCAAGAAACATTTTTTTCCAACTGACCCATCTGTACACCACCGTAGGCAACAACAGCCTTTTCAGCAGACTCAATGCTTTCTCCAGCCCTATCCAATCCTTGGTAATAGATGGAAGCAACAGGTCCTTTTGTGTTTCTACAAACTTCTTTTGCAGCTTCAACACCACCGGAAGCCAAAGCATCTTCTACTTGTTGCTTCAATTTAGTAGTGTTAGTAGTAGCCATGTTCAAATAGATAATTCTTTCGATAGCTACGGCCAAGCCCAAAATCAAACATAAAAGTACAATACCCATGAAACCGGCACCACCCTGGATAAACATTTCTTTCAATACCTGGGTAAAACCTTTTTCAGCTTCAGCGGGAGCATCTTGCAACATAGTTGCGGCAGTAGCCATTGCATTTACAGTATTTGTGCTCAATACAAACAACCCGCCCATGGCTAGGATAGAGGATAATTTTTTCATTTTTTCAAACTTAGATTAGTTATTTAATAGGGTTAAAGATAAAAAAAAATCGTAACAAAAAAAGTAAAACTTCCATGTGCGCAAGAAGCTAAAAATGTAGACTTTACAAGGGATAAACATTCATTGAACCTATAAACCCCTTACAATTTAACCACATCAAAAAGCTACTATTTTTTACATAGAAACCAAACTTACACTTATTTTCCTTACTTACGTCTTTTACGGAAAATGTTTTTTGTACTTGCAGAGAGGAAGGGATTCGAACCCTCGATACACTTTTGGTGTATACACACTTTCCAGGCGTGCGCCTTCGACCACTCGGCCACCTCTCTAAATCTTTTCTGCCCCTTCCTTCATCATTAAATCAGGACTAGATAGGCTTACCTTATTAGGGCTGCCAAATAACAAAAAAAATATTAGTTGATGAAATTATAAACTGTTTTTTATTGCATTTCTCCCCTTAAAGAAGTCTCAAATACTGTTTTGAAGAGATTAGAGGATATATTATCGCCCAAAAGGTACATTAATTTAGTAATTGCCGCTTCCGTAGTGATGTCTTTCCCATTAATGACTCCCGCTTCTTCTAAATGCTTGCTAGTCTCATATCTCCCCATAACAACAGACCCTCCCGAGCACTGGGTCACGTTTACTATATGAATACCATTTTCAAATGCCCTTTGCAAACAACTTATCAACCATTTTTCTGTAGGGGCATTTCCAGAGCCATAGGTTTCCAGCACCAAGCCTTTTAACCCAGGTATTTTCAATACACTCTCCAACACATTTGGAGACATATTTGGAAACAACTTTAGAATGGCCACATTGGCATCCATCCTTTTATGTACTTTTAACTTTTTTCTTTCATCCTTAACCAAATGATTTCCAAACACCTTGAGATGCACGCCCGACTCGATCAACGGCGGATAGTTGAGTGACGCAAAGGCTTGAAAATGTTCGGCATTTATTTTAGTAGTTCGGTTCGCTCGGTACAGTTTATATTCAAAATATAACCCCACCTCTTGAATTACCGGTTTTCCTCTTTCTTGTAAAGCCGCTATTTGTACGGCAGTTATTAAATTCTCCTTGGCATCGGTTCTTAAATCACCAATAGGCAATTGGGACCCCGTAAATATTACCGGTTTCGATAAATTCTCCAACATAAAACTCAAGGCTGACGATGTATAGCTCATGGTGTCACTCCCATGCAAGACCACAAAACCATCGTGCGTCTGGTAATTTTCCTCAATCAGTGAAGCTATCTTTTCCCAATGACCGGAGTTCATATTAGAGGAATCAATAGGGGTTTCAAATGAAATCGCATCAATTTTACAATCCAACTGCTTAAGCTCAGGTATCCTCTTTAAAAGTTCACTAAAGTCAAACGCTTTTAAAGCTCCGGATTTATAGTCCTTAACCATACCAATGGTACCACCAGTGTATATAATAAGTATGTTCACCTTATCCACTTACATCTTACTTTTAAATTCCGAAAATAGCTTTTGAGTTTTCAGTGGTTATTCTTGCCACCTCTTCTTTTGATTCACGATAGATTTCCGAAAGTTTTTCCAAGATATTTACCAAGTATAAGCTTTCGTTTCTTTTACCCCTAAAAGGAGTGGGCGCCAAATAAGGAGCGTCGGTCTCCAAAACTATTTCCGTAAGTGGCACTTCATTAAGGAACTTATCTATTTTGCCATTCTTAAATGTAACCACTCCACCAATTCCTAATTTCATATTATATGAAATGGCTCTTTGCGCTTGTTCTAAGTCGCCGGTAAAGCAATGGAAAATTCCGAAAAGCCCGTCTCCCTTTTCACTCTCCAACACCTCAAAAACCTCATCGAAAGCATCCCTACAATGTATTACAATGGGCAGTTGAAATCTTTTAGCCAATCTAATTTGATGAGCAAAGGCCTCCTGTTGTTCCACTAGTAGTGATTTATCCCAATATAAATCCACTCCTATTTCACCAATCGCATAGAACTTTCTTTTACCCAACATCTCTTCCACGTGAGCCAACTCCTCTTTGTAATTCTCCTTCACATGTGTAGGGTGCAAACCGGTCATTAAAAACATATGTTCCGGAAATTCTGCCTCCAATTCCAGCATACTTTCCGTATAAGTAGAGTCGATTGCCGGGATAAAAAACCGTTGAACCCCCGCATCAATAGCACGTTGTACCACTTGACTTCTATCATCATCAAATGCCTCACTGTATAAATGTGTATGTGTATCCGTCAAAATCATGTGGCAAAAGTAAGCCTATCTTTTAGCATTTTGAAACTATTACCTTTTAACAGTAATTTGAAATGAAGAACATTAGCTTAACGTACCTTTACTCCCTTAAAAAATGTTTGACTTAAGAGCTTACGAATGTCATTAAAGAAATTTCTCCAAAAGAAAGGTTACTGCAAAATAGATTTAAAGGTGACGGCTACTGACCATTTTGAGATAAAAGCAAAAATTAATGGGATTACCGGGAGGTTTATCTTAGACACCGGAGCTTCCAATACCTGCATTGGTTTTGATAAGGTTGAACAATTCAAACTAACCTCCGAAGCTTCTGAAATTAAGGCCGCCGGTGCAGGAGGCACCAACCTAGAAACTCTTATTTCAGTAAAAAACAAAATTGAAATAGGCGAATGGAAAAAGAAAAAAGTCAAAATTGTCCTTTTTGACCTTATCCATGTGAACGAAGCACTAGTGGCACATAATGTAAACCCGGTAGATGGGATTATTGGTGCTGATGTTTTGAAGAAAGCAAAGGCTGTTATAGATTACGATAAATCTTGCGTATACCTTAAAATGTAACCCAATAAAAAACCCCGGAGTATCTACCCCAGGGTTATCATATGGTTTAATTTAAGTTTTACAACTCCAAAGCTCTTTGCTCATTTCCATCCATTAGTAATTCTACCGGATTTTCCAAAGCTTCCTTGATAGCCACTAAGAAGCCAACAGACTCCTTGCCATCAATAATTCTATGGTCGTAGGACAGCGCTACGTACATGATCGGAGCAATAGCAATGGCACCATCACGAACAATAGGTCTTTCCACTATATTATGCATTCCTAAAATAGCACTTTGAGGTGGATTGATAATTGGAGTGGACAACATGGAACCAAAAACACCCCCATTGGTTATGGTAAATGTGCCTCCGGTCATCTCATCAACGGTAATTTCACCTTCCCTAGCACGGATTGCCAATCGTTTAACCTCAGACTCAACACCTCTAAAGCTCAAATTTTCAGCATTTCTGATAACTGGAACCATCAATCCCTTAGGCCCGGATACAGCAATACTGATATCACAAAAATCATAGGATATCATTTCCTTACCATCTATCATGGAATTTACCGCTGGAAATTGCTTCAAGGCCCTAACTACGGCCAAAGTGAAAAAGGACATAAAACCTAAACCTACGCCGTGCTTTGACTTAAAATCCTCTTTGTATTTAGACCGAAGTTCAAAAATAGGTGACATGTCCACTTCGTTAAAGGTGGTAAGCATGGCCGTTTCATTTTTCACGGAAACCAACCTTTCTGCCACTTTACGTCTTAACATGGACAATTTAGACCTAGTTTCTCCCCTACTTGCTCCAGATGGAGACCCCATGGAAGGAACCGCCTTTACGGCATCATCCTTGGTAATCCTACCATCCTTACCCGTTCCTTTCACGGAGGAGGCATCAATTCCTTTTTCGTTCAATATTTTCTTGGCAGCGGGAGATGCCACTCCTGAAGCATAGGTCTCTTTTGCCTGAGCGGGCTGAGAAGCTTTCGCATCATTATTGGACGGAGCCTTTTCTTGATCTTTGGCCAAATCCTTTTCCGCTTTGTTACCAGCACCCTCATCCCCACTTCCAGCGGTTGAATCTGCACCAGCACTAGCACCATCCGGTTTGGGTGCATCCGTATCAATTAAACAAACCACTTCGCCTACAGCAACGGCATCGCCAACCTCGGCCTTTAAAGTAATAATCCCACTTTGCTCTGCGGGTAGTTCAAGGGTTGCCTTATCGGAATCCACTTCGGCAATGGCCTGGTCTTTCTCTACATAATCTCCATCTTCAACCAACCATTCCGCAATCTCCACTTCGGTAATAGATTCGCCCGGAGATGGAACTTTCATTTCTAATATCATGCTATTGTGTATTTTCTAGGTTATGATAGTTAAATTCAAAATTCTTTTAAAACTATGCTTTCGCACTTTCTTTAGGTTTTGGAATTGGCTTTGTCATGTTATCCTTTTCCTTGTCAAAAACATAGTCAATTACTTGCTGATGTCTCATTTTGGAGCGAACTGCACTACCCGCCGCAGGCGAGGCATAAAATCTTCTTGAAGCCACCCTAAATTTTTGAGACTCCGGAAAATGCATCATCATATGGCTCCACGCCCCCATATTCCTTGGTTCTTCTTGAGCCCAAACAATATCATCAGCATTACTGTACTTCGCAATAATCTCTTGCATCTGCTCTACCGGTACTGGGAACAACTGCTCCACGCGAACCAAAGCCACATCTTCCCTAGCATGTTCTTCCTTGGCCGCGAGCAAGTCATAGTAAAACTTACCGGTACAGAAAACAAGACTTTTTACTTTCTTGGCGTCAGCTGAAGAATCATCCAAAACTTCTTTAAACTCCCCATTGGCTAGCTCGGAAACGGTAGAAACCGCTTTTGGATGCCTCAATAAACTTTTAGGAGTAAAGATGATCAATGGCTTTCTAAAATTCACCTTCATCTGCCTTCTTAAAATATGGAACATTTGCGCGGGAGTGGTCACATCTGCTATATACATATTGTCCCTGGCACATAACTGCAAGTACCTTTCCATACGAGCCGAAGAATGCTCTGCACCCTGACCTTCATACCCATGCGGTAACAGCATTACCAAACCGTTCTGTAATTTCCATTTATCTTCTGCGGCAGAAATATATTGGTCAATCATAATCTGAGCCCCATTACTGAAGTCCCCAAACTGAGCTTCCCAAATCGTCAAGGTATTGGGACTGGCCATGGCATACCCATAATCAAACCCTACAACACCATATTCCGAAAGAAGGGAATTATAAATCTGAAAAGCGCCTTGGTCTTGAGAAAGGTGGTTTAACAACAAAACTTCTTCCTCACTCTCCTCTACCTTCATGACGGCATGCCTGTGCGAAAATGTACCGCGCTCCACATCCTGACCGGACATACGAACACCGTAACCCTCCGAAAGCAGGGTACCGTAAGCCAATAGCTCACCCATGGCCCAATCCAGAGAATCTGTTTCAAAATACATTTTCTTGCGATCCTTGATAAGTTTTTCCACTTTTCTCAAGAACTTTTTGTCCTTTGGCAGTTCTGTAATCACCTTTGCGATTTCAGTAAGCTTCTTTTCATCAAAGCTTGTATCTACCTTATCCATCATCTCCCATTCGCGAACATTGGAAAATCCTTTCCATTCATCCGCCATAAAAGGAGTGATCTTTGTTTTATCTTCTTTACGAGAATCTTCCAATTCTTCTTCAAGAGAAGCTTTGTACTCATCCTCCAAATGCTTCACATAGTCCTGATCAATGATTCCATCCTGTATTAATTTTTCAGCATAGATATCCCTTGGGTTTTGGTGCTTGGCAATGGCCTTATACAATTTAGGTTGCGTGAAACGGGGTTCATCTCCTTCATTGTGACCATATTTTCTATACCCTAAAAGATCAAGAAATACATCCCTATTAAACCGCATTCTATATTCCAATGCGAACAAAGATGCGTGCACTACCGCCTCAGCATCATCCGCATTTACGTGCAGCACCGGACTTAACGTAACTTTACCGACGTCTGTACAGTAGGTAGAACTACGAGCATCTAAATAATTGGTGGTAAAACCAATTTGGTTGTTGACCACTATATGAATGGTTCCATTGGTCTTATAACCATCTAGAGTAGCCATCTGCACAACCTCATATACCAAACCTTGTCCGGCTATGGCAGCATCTCCATGAACCACTATGGGCAATACCTTTGAAAAATCTTCCGGAAAATGAGTATCCTGTTTAGCTCTGGCGATACCTTCCACAACAGCACCTACAGTTTCTAAGTGCGAAGGATTGGGCGCAATGTTCATCTTTATACGCTTACCGTTATCGGTTTTACGATCGGAGGTCCAACCTAAATGATATTTAACATCGCCATCAAAAATCTCCTGCTCATAATCTTTACCATCAAACTCACTAAAAATATCCTTGGCGGCCTTGCCAAAAATATTGGTAAGCACATTTAACCTACCTCTATGAGCCATTCCCATAACAAATTGCTCCACACCTAGTTCAGCAGCACGTTCAACAACAGCGTCCAAAGCAGGTATTAGTGATTCGTTCCCTTCCAAGGAAAATCTTTTTTGGCCTACGTATTTGGTATGTAAAAAGCCTTCAAAAGAAACCGCTTGGTTCAACTTTCTAAGAATCCTCTTTTTGTGGTCTACGTCAAATTTTGGATGGTTATCATTTACATTGAGCCATTGCTGAATCCATTCAATACGCTCCGGATCACGAATATACATATACTCTACCCCAATGGCATCGCAATAAATCCGCTGTAAATGATCAACAATTTGAGCCAATGTACTTGCCCCTATACCGATAATTTCGCCCGCGCTAAAAACTATGGACATATCTTCTTTGGCTAGACCAAAGTTCTCGATATCCAAGGTTGGCTCATATTTTCTTCTCTCCCTTACAGGATTGGTTTTAGTAAAGAGGTGTCCGCGACTTCTATAGCCATCAATCAATCTAATGACCTGAAATTCTTTTTGTAGCGAACTTGGCACTTCTACATATTGCCCATTTTGAGAAAGGGAACCAGAACCTATTGTTTCCAAATCCAATTCATCCAAGGCCATTTCCGAGCCAAAATCAAATCCCTGAAAAAAGGCCCTCCAACTGGGCTCTATACTATCTGGGGCTTTAAGGTACTTGTCATATAAATCCGCAAAAAAAGCAGTATGTGCGGCATTTAGAAAGGAATACTTATCCATAAAAGGTTATCTGTCGTGCAAATAAAATTAGAACTTGTCCTCGAATTTTTTAAAAAAATAGATTTTCTTGTCCTTACGCCCATAGGACCTACAGATTCCTTTTTTATCATACAAAAAGAATCCAAAGATCTCAAAACAGCCATAATTCTTTAAAAACCTATCCAAACAAAAACGAAGATAAGCTCATACAAAAATACAATAATTCCCATATTTCTGGGACATCTAATGTCTTGATAATAAAAATTCAAAGATAACGATCAAAAATTGCCCTGATTGTTGAAAACCTAAAAAAATTAGCTGCAAAAACTTCGGTTATTCCTTATGGCGCCAAACTTTTACCAAGCCCATTTAGCCATACTTCTTCTTAAGAAATACTTTTTGAAATTCTCTTTTAAGTATTAAGCCAGAAACTTGGTCTGCAACCTCTACCACATCTGTCACCTGTATTTGCTTAAAAAGCCGCTCTGGAACATCAACTACATATAAAAGATTAAGATATTCCCCAAACTTTTCCATTATGAGGTAATAGACCTTTTCCTTTAATTTCTGAAAAAGTTTAGCGGGTACAATTCCATCGGAAATCTCAAAATCTATGTTGGCCAAAACAAAATCCTTCTTTAATTGAAGAACAAGATTAGGATACAAGCTATTTTTTACCGCATCTTCAAGCACATCCAAACCTTTAGCATTATAGGAATTCATACCTTACTTACGGTTGAGTAGTAGAATTAGATGCATTCAAGACTAAAAATATCAGCCTCTTATCTTACGTTCCCAGTCCCACGCAGATTTCATTGCCTCATCCAAGGTGTATTGAGCTTTCCAACCCAAAACTTCATTTGCTTTCGTGGTATCTGCATAAGCTTCGGTAATATCTCCGGCCCTGCGGTCTACAATCTTATAATTCAACTTTTCGCCAGAAACCCGTTCAAAACTATTGATTACTTGCAAAACGGAACTCCCTTTACCCGTTCCCAAATTGAACACTTCATAATTGTCACCGTTTTTAGCTTGCAACAGTCTTTTTAAAGCTTGCACATGGGCCTTTGCCAAATCTACCACGTAGATATAATCCCTGACACAAGTACCATCCTCCGTAGGATAATCGTCGCCAAAAACAGATAATTGTTCCCTCATGCCAACACCGGTCTGTGTTATAAATGGCACCAAATTTTGAGGAACTCCAATAGGCAACTCTCCAATTTCCGTGCTAGGATGCGCACCCATTGGATTAAAATAGCGTAAGGCTATAGCCTTGAGTGACGGTGTTACACGGCAAGTTTCACTTATAATCTCTTCACCAATTTGTTTAGTATTGCCATAAGGAGATTCTGCAGGTTTTACAGGAGCGTTCTCCGTTATGGGCATAGCATCTGCCTGACCATAAACCGTACAGGAAGAGCTGAAAATAAAGTTGGAACTATCCTTTTTAGCTAGTTCCTTTAAAAGGTAGACCAACGTTCCAATATTGTTCTCATAGTACAACAAAGGTTTTTCTACGCTTTCCCCTACCGCCTTGGAAGCCGCGAAATGAATTACCCCTTCAACGTCATGGTGTCTTTTAAAAAAGTCTTCGACCTTACTTTTCTCTTTTAAATCTATTTTTTCAAAGAGTGGCAATTTACCGGTAATGGCCTTAATTCCGTCTAAAACCTTTTCCGTAGAATTGGAACAATCATCAATGATAACAACCTCAAACCCTTCATTCTGTAACTCCACGACGGTATGTGACCCAATAAAACCTAGGCCTCCGGTAACTAATATTTTCATATGGACTTTTTTATTGATTGGTATTTGGAATAGTTTACAATATTATTTAAAAGTTACCCCTCTACATATTCGATTACCGACTTTGCAATAAATGCTATCTGCTCATCATCCAACTCCGTATGCATGGGCAAAGAAATTACCTCTTTTACCAGCTTATTGGTTACTTCAAAATCTTCCTCTTTATACCTTTCGTCCAGATAGGCTTTTTGCTGATGTAGTGGAATAGGATAATAAATTCCGAAAGGAATGCCTCTTTGCGTTAGGTGTTGCGCCAAACCATCACGTTTACCGTTTGTTATTTTCAAGGTATATTGATGAAAAACATGACATTTACACAATTGTATTTCACAGTTGCAGCTTGAAGTAATGGCAGGAACGATTATGTGCTCTGTATTTTTGAAAGCTATGCTATACTTAGCCGCGGCGGCTCTTCTTTTATCACAGTATTCATTTAGAAGAGGAAGCTTCGCCCTTAACACAGCCGCTTGAATAGAATCCAAGCGAGAGTTTACGCCCACCACATCATGATGATATCTTTCATACATACCATGGTTAACTATTCCCCTTAGCGTATGCGCAAGTTCGTCATCATTTGTAAAAATAGCACCCCCATCTCCGTAAGCTCCTAGATTTTTGGAGGGAAAAAAAGAGGTGGCTCCTACATGCCCAATAGTACCGGCCTTTTGACTACTTCCATCTTCAAATATATAATCCGCCCCAATAGCCTGGGCATTATCTTCTATAACAAACAGATTGTGCTTGTTGGCCAACCTCATAATGCCTTCCATATTTGCACATTGCCCAAATAAATGAACAGGAACAATCGCCTTGGTTTTTGGAGTAATAGCTTTCTCCAACGCTTCCAAATCAATATTAAAACTATCTGGATATACATCTACCAAAACTGGCGTAAGCTGTAATAGCGCTATAACTTCTACGGTAGCCGCAAAAGTAAAATCTGAAGTAATCACTTCATCTCCAGGCTTTAAGCCAAGCCCCATCATAGCTATTTGTAATGCATCTGTACCATTGGCACATGGTATTACATGCTTGACACCCAAATAGGATTCCAGTTCACGTGAAAAAGAATGTACCTGCGGACCATTTATAAAGGCAGAGGTTTCCAAAATTTCAGTTATAGCATCATTGACTTGTTCCTTGATACCTTCATATTGGCCGCCCAAATCGACCATTTGAATCTTTTTCATCTACAATTTATTACTATGCAGGCACAAAAATACGAAACGGAAAACTAACTATTTCTCCCAAGTACCGTAATTTAGCCCAAAATAAAGAAGCGTGCATTTTATCTATAATGTTACTGCCCAAATGTCTTGGTTCATACTAAGGATGGTGGCCCTTTTTAATTCTAAAATCAAACTCTTTGTAGAGGGTAGAAAACAAACACTTTCTATATTAAAAGAGAAGCTTTCTCCAAACGAAGGTACCATCTGGGTCCATGTTGCCTCATTAGGCGAATTTGAACAGGGGCTTCCTATAATTGAAAAACTAAAAATCAAATACCCCCAACACAAAATTTTAGTCACGTTCTTTTCCCCTTCAGGTTATGAGGTGAAAAAAAATACCAAAATAGCAGATGCCGTTTGCTATTTACCCCTAGACACCAAAAAAAACGCCCAGGAGTTTATTGAAAAGGTCAATCCGGTTCTGGCACTTTTTGTAAAATATGAGGTTTGGCCCAATTACTTATCTGAATTAGCAAATAGAAAGATTCCAACACTACTCGTCTCAGCCATTTTTAATGAGAACAAAATTTACTTTAAGCCCTACGGAAAATTTATGCGGCGAGCCCTAGAAAAATTTGACCACATATTTGTACAGGATGATACTTCCAAACAATTACTGAGCGATATAGGGATAAAAAACGCAACGATAAGCGGTGATACCCGACTAGATAGGGTTTCCGAAATTTTGGAAAGCGACAACCATTTAGATTTCATGGAGGCCTTCAAAAAAGATAGGCTTTGCTTTGTTGCTGGAAGCACGTGGCCAGAAGACGAAAACATATTGGTAGATTACATTAACAATTCTACAAAAAACATCAAGTTCGTCCTTGCCCCACATACCATAAAGAGTGATAAGATTCATGGACTCGCAGGTGCCATATCTAAAAAGACCATGTTATATTCCAAAATGAACAGCAACACTATTGGAGAGCATGATGTACTTATCATTGACCATATTGGCTTGTTGACAAAAATTTACAGTTATGCCGAAATTGCCTATGTGGGAGGTGGTTTTGCAACCGGACTGCATAATACGTTAGAGCCAGCCGTTTTTGGAATTCCCGTAATCATAGGTCCAAAATTCAAAGGTTTCAATGAAGCGGAAGACTTGGTCGCCTCCAAAGGAATACTGACCATAAACGATCAATGGACATTTGGGGAGACCATGAAAAAACTTACCGAAAATACTGAATTTAGAGAGCGCACAGGACAGATCAACGCAAATTACATAAGTAAAAACAAAGGTGCGAGTTCTCTAATCATTCAAAAAATAGATACTATTCTAACTAAGTAGACTTATTCTGTTCATTTATCCCCTCCAAAGTTGATTTATATTTTCAACAATTAAATTTTTGTTAGTTTTATCTCAATCAACAGAACTACTCAATGAATTCCAAGCTTTTTAAAATATCCCTCACTGCGGCTTTGTCCGGTTTTCTATTTGGCTTTGACACCGTAGTTATAAGTGGTGCCAACCTACCTATTAAAGAATTATGGAACACCTCTCCATGGTTCCATGGAACCTTTATCATGTCCATGGCACTTTGGGGTACCGTTATTGGGTCATTGTTTGGAGGCATACCATGCGATAGATTTGGACGTAAAAAAACCCTCTTTTGGATTGGTATTTTGTATGCAGTTTCCGCTTTAGGTTCGGCCATGGCTCCAGACCCGTATACCTTTTCCTTTTTTAGGTTTATTGGTGGTTTGGGTGTAGGAGCATCATCCGTTGCGGCGCCTATTTATATTTCGGAAATTTCGTCTCCCAACAATAGAGGACAACTTGGTGCGCTTTACCAATTTAATCTAGTATTGGGTATTTTAATCGCATTTATATCCAATTTCCTTTTAAAAGGATTTGACGGTACAAATGATTGGAGGTGGATGCTTGGCGTTGAAGCTATTCCTGCAATAATTTATACCTTAATGGTTTTTAGCATACCGAACAGCCCAAGATGGTTGATTTTAAAAAGAAATGATTTTGAAGGCGCTTTCAAAACATTGAGACTTCTAGTTACCGAGGAGGAGGCAACTTCCAAAATAGAGGAAATAAAATCGTTTTCACCAACATCCCAAAAAACCGAAGGATTATTTTCCGGCAGGTATAAAACGCCATTGATACTAGCTTTTTTGATCGCTTTTTTCAATCAACTATCCGGTATCAATTTTGTACTTTACTATGCACCGGAAATATTGGAAAGGGCTGGTTTGGCAGCCCAAGAATCTTTATTTAGCTCCATATCAATTGGCGTTGTGAATCTCATTTTCACTTTTGTAGGAGTCTGGTTAATTGATAAGTTGGGTAGAAGACAACTTATGAAAATTGGTTCTGTGGGCTATATTATAAGTTTAGGTATGGTTGCCTGGTGCTTTTTCAGTGGTGCCAGTTCAACCCTACTACTTACATTCATCCTTATTTTTATCGCATCTCACGCAGTTGGCCAAGGTGCCGTAATTTGGGTATTTATATCCGAAATTTTCCCTAATAAGGTACGAGCATTTGGACAGTCTTGGGGTACAGGAACGCATTGGGTTTTTGCTGCCCTAATCACATTAATAACTCCTATTTTTCTGGATAGCGAAAGCGGCATATTTAAAGATAATCCTTGGCCCATATTTGTATTTTTTGCCGGAATGATGTTTTTGCAGTTACTTTTTGTCCTGTTCATGATGCCCGAGACAAAAGGAGTCTCTTTAGAGGAATTAAGCAAAAAACTTAGCCAATAACTCAAGATTAAATTCAAGAACATAGCATATACCAAGTAAGGCATCACCAAAATAACTTATTAAATAACAGAATGGTAGCGTTATTTTTCTTAACTTTAAGTAAACGTTAAGAAAATGGAACAAGAACTACCCGTAGGCGTTAAAATGCTCAATCTATTTTTACGGATAATGGTAGGCTGCCTCGTCCTCGTTTTGGCAGCAGTCCCCGTAATGCTTATTTTAGATAAGATTGGACTTTTCGAGTAACTTCCTTTTTAAATCAAAAGGATTAAAAAATTTAACTTAGTAAATAAAATTAAATAGCCCCGTAAATGGGGCTATTTTGTTAATGAACATTCAGTCAACGAATAATTTAATTTTTTGTCCAAAATTTTAACTAAAACGTGTTTTACATCGTTGTAACATTTAAGATTTCTTTTACGTACAAGGCTTAACTTTGATAGTCCTTTTTAGGAAATTTAATATTATCATGATTCAGACCATAACCAATAAGCAAGAGTGGAAAAAATGCATAAACACTTTTCCACATCATGATTTTTACCACACGTATAGCTACCATGAATTATCTAAAAAACAAGAGGAACAGCCTATTCTGTTTTCTTATGAAGACGCTAATGGGCTTGTAGCCCTACCCCTTTTAATCAGAAATATAAAAGGCACCAATTACAAAGATGCCACCTCAGTTTATGGATATGCCGGACCGTTAGTTTACAAATTCAAAACGGAATATGATAATTCAAAATTTAAAATTGAATTTCAAAAATTTCTTATTAGTGAAAATATCGTATCCATATTCTCTAGGCTACATCCATTTATAGAATACCAAGATCAAGTTTTAAAGGGGTTGGGCGAAATTTCCAATCCAGGTTCCCTCGTGAACATAGACTTAAAAAAACCTATTGAGGAGCAAAGGGCGTGTTATGGTAGCAGGCTCAAAACTTATCTGAACAAGGCCAGAAAAAGTTGTAGTGTTTATCTAGGCAGCACGGAAGAGGACATTCAGGAATTTATATCCATATATCACGAAAATATGGATCGGGTGGGAGCAAACGAAGGTTACTTTTTTGATGAAAGATATTTCTACAGGCTTTTATTAAGCTCTGAATATGAAACCGAACTTCTTCTTTGCAAATCAAATGAGACCGATGAAATAATTGCCGGGGCCATTTTTATTCTAACCGATGATATCGTGCAATATCATTTGTCTGGAGCGAAAACGGAATATTTAGACCTAGGAGGTATCAAACTAATAATAGACGAAATGCGATTAAGAGCTAATGAGATGGGCTTCAAATATTTTAATCTAGGAGGAGGAAGAGCCAACAGAGAAGACTCACTTTTGTCCTTTAAATCAAGCTTCAGTAAAGACCTGGTTCCCTTTAAACTATGGAAATATATTGTTAACCAAGAAATTTATGACTACCTAATTGAAAAAGAGCTTAAAAGAGTGAGTAGTTCCATAACGGATGAAGAACTGGAGTTTTTCCCTGCATACAGAATTATCCCTAAAAAAAATTCTTTGACCAATGGTTGAAAACAATCCATTTTTATCCAAGGAGTTCTCTGGCGTTTGGATGAAGCATTTTGGCGAATCCCAAGAAATTGAATCACCAAACTTTATAAATCCGGTTAAATTTATAAGGCATCCGAAACTACCGGTCAAGCAAAACATAGGTAGCACACTTACGAAAGGGATTGGCTACCAAAAGAGCAAGCCCGAAAAGATGGAAATTAACGGTACGTATCTCCTTTATGATATACCTTCCTATTTTAACAATGAAACAGCAGAATCTAAAAAAATTGGATTTCTAAGCACTAAACAATACCCCGGTTATTTAATTGAGCTTACCGCATTTGCCAACTACCAAGAGTACTTACAAAAGACTTTTAGCAAAAGTAGCCGCTACAAGCTTAATAAATACAAAAAGAGATTGGAGGAATGCTTTGATATAAGATATCAAATGATATGGGGGACTGTGGAAATCGAAGCTTATGATAAAATTTTTGATACGTTCAAAAATCTTTTGGAAAAGCGTTTTGATGACAAGGAGGTGTATAATAATAATTTGGACCCAAAGGAATGGAACTTTTACAAAGAGGTAGTCTACCCTTTACTCCTAGAGAAAAAAGCAGGCCTTTTTGTTATCTATGATGAGGAAACCCCTATTGGGATTACTCTTAATTACTTTTCTGACACTATTATTTTCGATGCCATAACAGTTTTTGATATTGATTATGCCAAGTTTCATTTAGGGTCAGTGACCATAATGAAAATTCTAGAATGGGGATGGGAACACCATTTTAAGATTTTTGATTTCTCAAAAGGTCATTATGAATATAAAACGCGTTGGGCCACTCAAAAATATGATTTTGAATATCATATCTATTATGATAGAGATTCTATCAAATCTAAAATGCTTGCCAATTGTATACAGCAATTTTATCAACTGAAACAACAATTAAGAGACAGAAAATTAAATGAAAGATTGCATAAACTCACCTACGTTTTAAAAAAGAATAAGAAGCTAAAAGAGAAAACATTCGATTATTCCTTTTCAAACCTGGAATCAGAAATTATACCAGACCATTTAGAAGAGTTAAATCCTAAGAAATTAGTGAATAAACACCTTAAAACAATTGCTTTTGACTTTCTATATCTAAACAATGAGTGTATGAAAAATCTTAGAATCTATAAGAGCGACCAGAACGAAATTGACTATTTGCTCATAGGAAACCAAAGGCAAATTGGGGTAAAAATCAATAATCACTAGAAATCAATTTAAACCACGATACTTGTTATTTAACTCCTTAGAATTTTTACTATTTCTACCCTTGGTCTTCATTTTGTACTGGATGGTTTTTCACAAAAACCTAAGAGCCCAGAACATTCTGATCATCATTGCCAGTTATATTTTTTACGGCTGGTGGGATTGGCGTTTTCTTCTACTCATTTTAATGAGCACATTAGTAGACTTCTTTGTAGGTCAACAAATATATAAGCATCAAAATTCGGGGAAAGCAAAATATTGGCTCTGGGTTAGCATGGCCTTCAATCTAGGACTATTAGGTTTTTTTAAATATTTCAACTTTTTTGTTGACTCATTTATTGACATGTGGTCATTCTTTGGGTACGAAATGAAAAGTACATGGACGCTAAGGGTGATTTTACCTGTAGGTATTTCGTTTTATACCTTCCAAACAATGTCGTATTCATTTGACATCTATTTTAAAAAACTGAAGCCCGCAAATGACCTTGTTGCTTTTACAGCCTTTGTTGCATTTTTTCCACAGCTAGTTGCCGGACCCATTGAAAGAGCTTCCAATTTGTTACACCAGATTTCGAATAAAAGAGTTTTCAATTTTGACCAGGCCTCTAGCGGGATTAAACTTATGCTTTGGGGTTTCTTCAAAAAACTGGTGATTGCCGATGCTTTGGCTCCCATTGTCGATGATATTTTTCAAAACTATAGTGATTATCCGGCATCTACACTTATACTAGGTGTTTGCCTTTTTAGCTTTCAGGTGTATGGCGATTTCAGCGGTTATACGGACATTGCCCTAGGAACCGCAAAGTTATTGGGGGTTGAATTAATGTCTAACTTTAAGTTCCCTAACTTCTCGCGTAACGTGGCCGAATATTGGCAACGTTGGCACATCTCGTTATCGACATGGTTCAGGCACTATCTTTATATTCCCTTGGGTGGTAATAGGGTAGGTAAACTTTTATCCATTAGAAATATTACCATAATTTTCGTGGTTAGTGGCTTTTGGCATGGTGCGAATTGGACCTTTATTTTCTGGGGAGCATTGCATGCGCTTTTCTATATTCCCGTATTCTTAATGGGAAGAAACCGAATCTATGCCGACAATGTAATAGCAGAAAATAGTTGGTTACCATCCCTAAAGGAAATCGGACAGGTATTATTGACCTTTGCTTTGGTCACTTTCTCCAGAATCTTTTTTAGGTCTCCCACCCTAACCGATTCTTTTGCCTACATTAATAAAATTATCGAAGATTTCAGTTACGCTCCCTATGTTCATCCGATGGGTTACCGAATGATCGATTTTTATGTTTTGATAGCCCTATTTACCTTTTATGAATATCTAATTAGAAAAGACGAGCGAAACCCGTTCAAATTTAAATCTAGATATGTGAGGTTTTTTGTATACTCTGTTCTCATATTACTTATGTTGCTATTCTATGATGATGGTGTCAATAGATCGTTTATTTATTTCCAATTTTAAGGGATGAAGAAATTTGTATTAAAATGCTTGGTTTACGTATTTCTGATTTTACTGACCTTAGAAGGATTGGTAAGGCTTTTACACCTATACACCGAAGACCCACCGAGATACATTGATGAGTATGGTGTAGAAAAGCGTGTTCCCGGTAGTTCAGGATACGCTGTAACCGGAAATAGAAATCAGAATTTTTCAGAGTTCAGGATCAATGAAGAAGGTTTTAACTCCAAAAATGAATTCAACCCCACCGCGGAAGATTATGAAATAGCATTAATTGGAGATTCATTCATAGAAGGCTTTCATCAAGATTACTACATTTCTACCGGCGAGAAAGTAGAAGAAAAAATCAAAGATATTAGCATATATGAATATGGTTACGCCGGTTATGACTTGGCGAATCAAATGCATTTGATACACGCTTATAAAGAACAATTTGAATTAATTGATAAGATAGTCATCTACCTTAATTATGAAAGCGACCTTTCTAGGGGCGAGTACAGCCCTAATTATGCAAGGATCAAAATGCTGAATTCCACACTTTTCAAGATTCGTGATAACATCAAACTTTTGGCCTACGGTTCAAAAATTGGCATTCTAGAACCTTTCAAAAGACTTGCTCAAGGCAAAGCTTTTAGGGAGCCCCAAAATGGCTATCAAGAAAACGAGGTAAAGCTGTCGCAAGAAGAAATAGACGCACAAGAATTAAAACGACTTAACAATTTCAAAAGCCTGGTCACTCTTTACGGTTTTGACAAAGAAAAAACGGTTATTCTGCTAGACTCAAGAAAAACGGCCGATAGCTTTTTAAGATACTGTAAAGCCGAAAATATTGAGGTTTTAGATTTTGCATCCCATTTTAAAGCATCAAAAAAATCGACCACCTTAATTTACGACCATCATTGGAATGAACATGGCAGGGAGCTGATTGCGAAAACTATAGCAAATTACATTAAGGAAAATCCATGATAACTTTTCTTTTTTAACTGAATTAAAATGAAGAAAAATTCAATTTATATACAAAATTGGCAATTGAAGTAAAATATCGGTTTGTTTTTGATTTTTTTATGAAGGGTACCGTACCTCCAATGTACAAAGCCCCCATAAAAAATAAATTGACCAACAAATCTTTGCCCATCTCAATCAATCAAGCAGATTTTAAGAATATAAAACTCATCACAGTTTGGGATATTCCCGAGTATATAGATGTGCCTGAAGCCCCCCTTAACAAGAATATTTCCCGAAGAAAAATACGCCAATATAAAGGTTTCTTAATAGATCTTACAGGTTCTAAAAGTGTTGACGATTATCTTTTGAAACAGCTAAGTGCACGCAATAGAAAAAAGCTTCGCTCAAAAAAGAAAAGACTGGAAGCTGATCACAACATCGAGTACTGTTTCTTTTATGGCAAAATGGAAAGAGCCGCCTACGATAAGCTCTTTTCTCAATTCGCAGCTCTTCTTGAAAAGAGGTTCGACGAAAAAAGAGTACACAACAACAACTTACATATTTGGCATTATTATCAAGAATTAGCATACCCCCTTTTACTTAAAAAAAGAGCCTCTCTTTTTGTGATTTATGATAAGGAACAGCCCATAAACATTGCCCTTCACTTTCATTTAGAGGATACCGTTTTCAGTTATATTCAAACCTATGATATTGCATATTCTGACTACAATATGGGCGATATAAGCATGTTAAAAAGGCTGGAACTATTTTTTAGGCTGGGTATTAAGACCATCGATTTATCAATGGGAACTACGGATTATAAAATCAAATGGTGCAACTACCCTTATCATCTATACTTTCATCTGTTTTACAGAAAAAACAATCTGATTTCATGGAGTAAAATGATAACAACTGCCTATAAACTTAGATTAAAACAATACCTAAGAGATAAAGATATCTTAGGTAAGCGCTTTCGACTTGACAAACTGAAGTACCGCCTGAAAGGTGCTTCTTCAGCATAAAAAAGCCCCTGAAAAATCAGAGGCTTAGATTACAATCAATTGCTTATAGTTTTGGCTCCCAACCTGGGGCGTACTCCCTTTTCCACCAGTCTTTCATCACTTTATCATTATTCAAGACTTTACCAGTGGTTGTATCAATCTTTATGGTTTCCCCGGCATCTTGAGCCATATTGCCCAAATGGCAAAGCATGGTGGTAATGCTGGCATCCTTAATGTCCGAGTTCAATGATTTATCCTCACGAATTCCCGCAAAGAAATTGCTTACGTGGTTGACATCTAAAACACCTTCTCCCCTAGTATTGGTTCCGGTACTTTGGTCTCCATCTTCCTTTACATCTTTAATTTGGTTTCCTCCCAAATCATATAGTTGGTAACCTCCCCTACTAAGGGTGATAATACCTTTGCTACCATAAATGGTAATACCTCTACCCGGTTGATTAGGCATAATAAGACCCCTACTATGACCCGTCCAGGTGATAAATTTATCATCCCCGAACTTATAAGTAACCTGCTGGTTATCTACAAATTCCCAATCGTCATCATATGCGTATTTTCCGCCATAGGAAGTTACACTATCGGGTAAATCAACCCCTAATGCCCATCTACAAACATCAATTTCATGGGTACCATTGTTATGAACTTCCCCGGTTCCCCAATTTTTGAACCAGTGCCAATTATACGGATGAATATTATCCCTAAAATCTTCCCTTACGGCAGGTCCTTGCCACATTTCCCAATCTAAGGTTGAGGGAACAGGAACCTTTTTACCCGTTCCTATAGAATCTCTGTTGTTGGAATAATAGGCTTCACCCTTAAAGACATCTCCGATAATACCCTCTTTGATCTCTTTTACTGCCAGCGCCGAAGATTTGGCCGATCGTTGCTGGTTACCCATTTGCACCTTCTTACCATATTTCTTTTGAGCCTCTACCAGTAAAGTATTCTCATAAGGGTTATGGCTACATGGCTTTTCAACGTACACGTGTTTACCTGCCTGCAGGGCTAAAATCGCCATTGGTGCATGCCAATGTTCAGGTGTCGCAATAAAAACGGCATCTACCTTTTTGTCTTCCAAAACCTTTCTAAAGTCTTTTTCGACCTTAGGAACATACCCGATATTCTTTTTACACCATTCATTATGCTCTTCAATAATCTTATCATCTACATCGCAACTATAGATAATTTTGGCATTCGAATCGGTATGAATAGCTTTGATATGTGCTTTTGCCCTGCTACGCACCCCAATGATAGCGCAATTTATTTTATCGTTTGCCCCTAAAATTCTGGAATACCCCAAGGGTGACATCGCATTCATACTGCCGCCAAACGCCAAACCTGCGGCACCCACGGAGGCTTTTTTGATAAAGTTTCTTCTATCCGAACTCATATTCTTTAGTTTAAGTTTAGTTTGATATATACGTATTACGAACCTAAATAGTGGATTACTTACTTAAATCCTTAATTTTAATATTTTTGAAAAAGACCAAATCTCCATGATCCTGAAGTAAGATATGCCCTTTATCCGCCTCCCCAAAATTGGGCCATTTTACATATTTGCTTTCAGAAACCAATTTTCTGTATGCATCACTTTTTCGCTCGTATTCCAATACTTTTTCACCATTTAACCAATGTTCTACATGATTATCTTTTGAAATGATATGGGCTGTGTTCCATTCTCCAATGGGGTTAATAGGTTTATCCTCAGCTGCAGTTATTAAGTCATACAGAGAAGAAACTGTTCTGTTGCCATCTTTCCCCATTTTTGCATCGGGATGTTTATCATCATCCAATATTTGGTATTCCAGACCAATGGATGAACCCGGGCCCTTATTGATATCTGTATTGACGTAGTATTTAATGCCACTATTACCTCCTTCTGTCAATTTAAAATCTACCTTTAATTCAAAGTCGCCGTACAATTCTTTGGTAACTATGTCACCTCCGGCAGCAGATTCTTCTCCTCCTGAAGACAAAACACTTAACACACCATCTTTGATTTCCCAGCCATGATCCGGAAACTCATCCAATCTGGCACCTCTCCATCCATTCGTGGTTTTACCGTCCCATAACATTGCCCAACCGTTATCCTTCTCAGATTTTGTAAGATTATTTTTGGTTACCACTGGGGCTACAGGATGCGGCTTGTTATATTTTGAAAGACTATCCGTTAGGATTTTTATATTTCTCCACATAATTTCCGTACCCTCCTTATTTTCTTTTGGAATACTATGCACCTGAAGACCAATAAATCCGCTAGCCGTTTTCTCATCGATTAGATTGGCTGCCGGCACACCGTTGATCCATGTTTGTAGGGTATCTCCAATAGCTTCGATTCGATAGTGGTTCCAATCATTTTGTTTAAAAGCCTTTTGTGCCTCTTTATTGTCAGGAAGCGGATTTAGCCACCCTCTTCTGGCTTCATCATATATACCAGCACTCCAGGCCCTATCAGATGGATCTATCTCAATTTGATAGCCATGAACCCGACCGTTTTTATAATGTGGGAAACTATTACTTCTTATTTGAATTCCGGAGTTCATGGTAGAATCAACCTTGTATTCCAGTTCCAATATGAAATCTCCGTACATTTTATCGGAGGTCATAAATGAATTAGGCGTATCGTGCACCGTACTCCCTACTATCATACCATCCCTAACTTCATAATTTGCTTCACCCCCTTTTTGAGACCAGCCACTAAGGGTCTTACCATCAAAAATTTCAATCCAAGGAGTATCATCCTTTACGGATTCCCCACAAGAACTAAATAAAATTAGTGCTGCCACAGCTAAGCTATTCACAACATTAGACCTTTTAAATTCAATAATTTTCATTTGTATGATTCGTTTTTTTGGATTTTGCCTCAAGATAGGAATTTTTATACTCCTTTTTGGCAGTATACCTTTTTAATCAATAATGTGAGATTTAAAACTAAAAAAGAAGGCTGGAGCACAAGTACCCCAGCCTTCAACTAAAATTAAAAACCTGAAATTATTGCGGATACCCTGGATTCTGTGGGTAACCACCTAATGTTCTATCTATTTGTTCTTGTGGAATAGGCCTTAAAACATGATAATCCTGAATATTTGGAGAGGCTGTTGGATTATGTAATCTAACACGCTCAACTAACTTACCTGTTCTGGTCAAATCCCACCAACGCCAACCTTCGCCAATTAACTCTCTAGCGCGTTCATCTAGGATAAAATCTATATCAACATCACCGGCACCTATCTGGATTGCAGCCTCTTGCCCCGGAACAGCAGATCTAACCCGTACAACGTTCAAATCTGCTGCTGCACCAGCAGCATCATTATTTTGCAATCGTGCTTCGGCACGCAACAAATAAGCATCTGCCAATCTCATTAACATAAAATCACGTTGACCGTTCACTTTTTGCCTATCAGGCCTTGTAGGATCAATCCATTTATTCATAGATGGAAATAACCTTTCAGAATACTCTTCTTCCGTAATGACCAGATAAGGTACTTGGTCTTGTCTAGATTGTGGCCAAAGGTCGTCCCGCTGAGGACCTGGAATAAAAATAGCTGTATCCCCCACTGCTAAAGCGGCCCTAGCTGGCTCCGTTTCCGTAGCTTCTGTGGCAGGTTCCTCCTTATTTGCATACCAAACATGCTTAAAGGTTTTATCATATCTAGTGTCTATATCTCGATCCCAAAGACCTAATGTAAATGGAGTTGGTCTAAACCTTTTCCAAGGTCTACCATTGGCGATATCCCTAGTCATACCACGACGAACATCGTATTCCTGCAGAAAATACAAATGACCACGATGACCGTAAGGGTCAATATCCGTATCTACTTGGGACTTTGCATTTGGTATTGCAAAGACCATTTCACTATTCTCTTGGTTTGTGATATCGAAAACATCGGCAAAATCATCCAATAATGCGAAATCATAGTTGTTTATGACATTACTGAATAAAGTTTCAGCCCTAGTTGCATCGTTACCTTCAGCAAATGATTTATAACTTCTGGTCAATAGAACCTTACCTAAAAGAAACTCTGCCGCAGGTTTTGTTGCCCTACCGTAATCTGACTGTGAATCTGGCAGGTTCGCAATAGCAAATTCCAAATCTGGTACAATGGCCTGCGTGTATATCTCAGATTGTGCCGTTCTATTGGCCTCTATCTCGATATTCTCTGTTTCTTCTAAACTAAGATGGGCGTCGCCATAAGTGATTACAATATTAAAATAATACAAAGCCCTTAAAAACCGCACTTCAGCAAGACGTGTTGTTTTCTCAGCCTCATCCATCTCAACGCTCTCAGATCGGTTAATAACACCATTTGCTTGGTTTACTCCTCTGTACCAAGTCTGCCATGCATCTCTAGCGTATGCCGAAGCTGCATTTAAACTGGTGTCGTAAAAGTTAAAGAACTTATGACCACCATCAGCCCCATTATTGTAAGTATCGGTACCAAATACAGTCATCGTAAAACCAATTTCCTGTCCATAAAATGGCTTAAGAAATGAGTAAGTTGCATTTACTGCATCCTGCAAGCCTTTTTCGGTCGTATAATACGAAGCTGCAGATACATCTGTCACCAGCTCTTCTTCCAGAGCATCGTTGCACGAAGTGATCAAAAGCCCAAAGGCCAATAACCAAATCCCATATATATTTCCTTTCATAATATCTGAATTAAATTTTTTAGATGATCCCATGATTAAAATCTAGCCTTTAATGATAAAGAGTACATTTTATTACTTGGCACCACGCCACTACCTAAGGAACCTGCATCATTTCCACTTTCAGCTACCTCTGGATCAAATGTTTCAAAATCGGTAATAAACCAAAGATTTTGACCTGAAACAGACAGTTTAAGTTCTTCCATACCCAATTTTTCTACGAACGAACCGGGCAATGCATAACTTAGTGATACATTTCTTAGCTTCACAAAGCTACCATCAAAATATCTCAAGGTAGATCCGTTACGCGGACTCTCTTGATTCTCGTTTGGCCTAGGGTAGGCATTGGTAGGATTGTCAATGGTCCAATAATCAACATCTAAGTTGTTGTACCTTGCGAACAAGGAATTGTTTCCGCTATGGAAGTTAGACGTTACAGTTTGTCCTTGGCGGAAATAAAAGAAAACGCCCAACTCCAAACCTTTGTACGAGAATTTATTGGTAATACCACCATAGAAGTCAGGTGTATCGTCACCAAGAATTCTACGATCATCAGGATCGATAATACCGTTATTGTTGGTATCCCTTAACTTGATTTCACCAGGTTCTTTTTGCTCCATTGTATTGGCCAACTCAACTTCATCCGCTTGATAAATACCAATTTTCTCATAATCGTATATAACACTAATCGGATGGCCAATGAACCAGTTGTTACCCACATCATCAATAGGATTACCATTTTCATCCTTTAGGGCCAATTCTACAATTTCTTCTCTGTAACCCGCAATATTGAAATCCAGTTTCCAAGAGAACGCCTCAGGATTATCAAAAACTTTGGTACTAATAGCGAATTCCAAACCTTGGGTTCTTGTTGCACCGATATTCTGAAGGATACTCTCGTAACCAGAAGTATATGGCAAACTTCTATTCAACAAGATATCCACGGTATTGGTTCTGAAGAAATCAAAGGTTCCATCTAACCTACCATTGAACAGTCCAAAATCCAGACCAACATCCAACGTCTTGGAAACCTCCCATCCTAAATCAGGATTTGGAATTTCCGATAATGCACGTCCTAAAGCATTTGATTCTCCCCAAGCATAGGCAACTCCTTCCAATCTACCCGCTGTTTGGTACGGGGCAACCGAAGTATTACCTACTTCTCCGTAAGATGCCCTTAACATCAACTGGGTGATGGAAGAATCAGCCAAAAAGTTTTCCTCGGAAATCCTCCAACCAACAGACGCACCAGGGAAATAATTCCACTTATTTCCTTCCGCCAGTCTAGAAGAACCATCCGCCCTTAGCGAAGCTTGGAAGAGATATTTCCCAGCGATATCATAATTGATTCTTCCCATGAAAGAATTCAAGGTCCACTCCGTTAAGTTGGAAGCAACAATACTATTGTCGGCAGAACCAAGATTATAAAACTTTTGGGATTCATAGGGAATACCCGTTACAGAGGCACTTGAAAATTCTGTTTTTGAATTTTGCGTACTCTGCAGAAGTGTAACCTTAAGGTTATGATCATTTCCTATTTCCTTATCATAAGTCAATAAGTTTTCGATTGTATAGGCAAAATTGTCAACACGATCAATAGAAGCATCTCCTGGGCCTCCCCTGTTATCGTTCGTTAAACTACCTCTAAATTGGCCTCTTCTACCTAAACGAATGTCTGGGCCGAACAAAGTTCTCCATTGCAAACCTTCTGTAATATCAATATCAAGAAATACCGGAGCAAAAATTCGTGTCCATTTTCTTTCATCTATATAGGCATCTTCTACCAACTCGTTCAAGGGGTTGGTACGAATACCGTCATTTGTTGGCAAGAAATTCAAATTACCTTCATCGTCATATGGTTTACCCAATGGGTTATTTGCCAGGGCTTCACCAATAGTTGCATTGGACCCCCAGTTTTGAACAGAGTTGGAAATCATGAACGAAGAACCAATTTTGAAAATATCATTTATTCTATGATCTACATTTATTCTTCCTGTAAACCTTTCGTAGTCCTGATTACTTATAATACCTTGTTCCTTAAAATAACCTATAGAGGTATTAAAAGTGGTATTCTCTGAACCACCGCTTACCCCTAACTGGTGATTGGTTTGATAACCATTGCCGACTACCAAATCCAAATAATCTATAGATCTACCTTGCTCTAAAGACTCTAACTCTACTGGATCAAAGAAAACATCTATATCAGCAGGAATAGTTCCGTTCCAATTTGGATCAGCCTCTGTAGCTCCCTTTCTTCTGGCTTCTCTTTTTAAAGCGGCATATTCCTCACCGTTCATCATATCTACCAGTCTAGTGGCGGAAGTCAAACCAATTTGACTACTATAACGAACTTGTGTTTTACCCACTCTTCCTCTATTGGTAGTTACCAATATTACACCATTTGCACCTCGGGAACCATATACCGCAGTAGCGGCAGCATCCTTCAAAATTTGCATAGATGCTATATCTTGAGGGTTGATATCGGACATGGACTCCGATCCATCAATCAAGGGAATTCCATCCACGACGTATAGGGGGTCATTAGAGGCCGTAATAGATCTTCTACCCCTAATTCTTACACTAGAGGTTTGTCCAGGCCTACCAC
Source organism: Cytophaga sp. FL35 (assembly GCF_014349235.1). Taxonomy (GTDB): domain Bacteria; phylum Bacteroidota; class Bacteroidia; order Flavobacteriales; family Flavobacteriaceae; genus Euzebyella. Next base: position 131,233 of record NZ_JACSOH010000002.1, read on the forward strand.
CACCAGCTTGAATATCAACACCAGCAATTTGACCCTTTACGGCATCTATAGTACTGGATGTCTGCACAATTCCAATTTGTTCTGCCTCAACTGAAGCAATGGCCGCGGTTACCTCCCCCTTCTTTTGGGTACCATAACCTACCACAACCACCTCATCGAGCAGGGCAGAATCTTCTTCCAAAGTTACATTGAGTGTTGATTGATTATTTACCGAAATCTCGGCCGTTTTATAGCCAATATAGCTAACTCCCAAAACAGCGTTACCAGCTGCCTGAATGGAGAAATTACCGTCAAAATCGGTTGTAGTACCACGAGTAGTTCCTTTTACTACCACACTTGCTCCTGCAAGTGGCACACCGTTCGTATCCTTTACCGTTCCTGTAATTGTAGATTGGTCCGGTAATTCTAAATTAAAACTTGGGTCCGCTTTTTTGTCTGTAAACGCATGACCAAAAATAGGCACAACAAGTAAAATCATGAATAGTGTCCTAAAAAACTGAGTATAGAACACGCCAAAACTTGTACCCACTAAACGTGTAGTGTTTTTCATGTTGTAGTTAGTTAAAAATTGTTAGTTACTTAATTGTTCAGATTGTGAAGAGTTGATTCCATAAATTGGAAATCTTTAGTGACTTTTTCATTTCATAGCTTGTGTTTTAGTAGTTAATTAATTGAGTTTTTAATTAGGTTGCCTAAGAAGTGTATCGATTGCACAACTGTTAAAATTTGTGTTAAAATTACACTGCTCATGAACGAAAATAGGTTGAGGAATTCACTTAACCAAATTAAATTTCAAAAAATAAATGTCAATAATTATCTATTTAAACCCATTTATTAAATAATTTTATGGAGTTCGTAATTATTATTAAAAATAAACCGATCTCCTTGTTTTTTAAAGAAACTCAAATTTCCTACAAAAATTAGATTTGTTAATAATATGTTAGACCCCAAATAATAGGGCCTTAACACACACAGGAAAGACTTTGTAGGAAAATTAAGGTTCAAAATTTTAGTTAAAAAAAATGTAATCGATTACCGCAATCGGTTACACAAACAACCAAAATCTCACAAATAAAGAAATTTTTGTAACTGAATTAAAAATTAAGAAAGAAATTAGGAAAAATACTACAATAATATAAACAGGACCTAGCTATTTCCTTTTTTATTGACCAAACCTTTGGTAAACTCATTCAAGGTCTCGACCTTCTGTTCAAAGTCGCCTTTGATGGTTTTTCTGTATTCATTGAGATTCTTCACCAAATCGTCAATATTGTCCGGTAATACATCCTCAAAAAACTGCCGCAGTCTCTTCGCAGTAGTAGGAGACTTCCCGTTGGTTGATATAGCCACTTTCACATTTCCTTTCGTTACAATACCTCCCATGTAAAAATCACATAAGGGCGGATTATCGGCTACATTTACCAAAATACTTCTCTCCCTACAATCCAGAAACACTTGTTGGTTAACCATAGGAACATCAGTTGTGGCAATCACGATATGTTTATTCTTAAGGAAAGAAGGATCATAAGAAGCATTATGCATGGTTACGTTAAAATTACGTGCATGTTCAACGGTTTCCTCTCTAAACATAGGGGAAACCATTTCAACCTTTGCAGCGGGGCTTGACTTAAGAAGAAAAGTCAATTTTTCCAATGCCACATTGCCACCGCCAACAATCAAAACGTTCAACTCAGAAACCTTTAAAAATATGGGATATAAGGGATTGCGCTCCATCTATAGAATTTAATAACCAATGCTAATTTACAATTATCCCCTGAGGACTTAAAATATAAAAAAACAGTTATTGTCTCATTATGAAACAATAAACTTTGGAAATTGGATTTTTTTGTCCTTTATTTGACACTCAACTCCTTAACTATTAAACATCAAACGATGAAAATCACCTCTTTTTTATTCGGTCTATACATTCTTCTTCATATAAACTTTTTGGGAGCACAAGTACTGCAAACAGGTAAAGATGTTGCTGTAACTACAACTGAATCCGGAAAAGTTCGCGGCTACGTTCATAACGGAATTTTTACCTACAAAGGCATTCCCTATGCCAAAGCCAAACGTTTTGAAGCCCCAACCAGACCGGATTCTTGGGAGGGTATTAGAAGCTCTACCACCTACGGACCGGTAGCTCCTCTACTGACTCCCACAACAGAAGTCACCGATGAGCCGGAATTTGTTTTTGACCATGATTGGGGATATACGAGCGAAGATTGTTTAAGAATCAATATTTGGACACCCAGTATTTCCGATGGCAGAAAAAGGCCTGTACTTTTCTGGATACACGGCGGTGGATTCACCGCAGGTTCTAGCCAAGAACTTCCATCTTATGACGGTGAAAACCTAAGCAAGCGAGGAGATGTGGTGGTTGTATCCATCAACCATCGATTAAACGTATTGGGCTTCTTGGACCTTTCCGCATATGGCGAAAAATACAAGTATTCAGCAAACAACAGTATTCTGGATATGGCCGAGGCACTTAAATGGGTACAGACCAACATCACAAACTTTGGAGGCGACCCTAACAATGTCACCATTTTTGGCCAATCTGGAGGAGGTGCTAAGGTTAATACCCTAATGGGCATGCCACAGGCAAAAGGGTTGTTCCATAAGGCGATAAACCAAAGCGGATCATTTAGAACGCAGCTACTGGAAAAAGAAGACACACAAGCCATTGGAGCGGAAGTACTTTCCCTGTTAGATTTAAAGAGCACAGAGGTTGACAGCCTACAAAATATTCCCTTTGAAAAACTGAGTAACGTAAGCTCACAAGCGCTAAAGAATGTGGCCGCGAAGATGCGAGAACAAGGGAAACCTGTCATTGGTTTTGGCCTCAATTGGGGTCCTAGCAAAGACGGAGAGATACTACCCTACCAACTCTTTTCCCAGGAGGCCTTTGAACTTTCCAAAGACATTCCGTTAATGTTAGGAACAACTAAAAATGAATTTGCCCCCTTTGCCAATATGAGATTTGTTGGCGCTTCCGATGAAGAAATATATGCCCATATTAAACAAGAATGGGGAGCAAAATCCGAAGAGTATATCAAAGCTGTAAAAAAAGCCTATCCTAATGATACTGAAGTCAAGGATTTAATTGATGTGGACACAATGTTTAGGCCCGGCGCAGTACATCAGGCCAATGAAAAGTCAAAACTTGATAGTGGAGCAGCGGTTTACATGTATCTATTTACATGGCAATCGCCCGTCTTTGACGGAAAATACAAATCATTACACTGTATGGAATTGCCCTTTATGTTCGACAATATTAAAAAAGCCGAAAACATGACAGGTGGAGGCGGAAAAGCCCAAGAGCTGGCAGGCAAAATGAGCGAAGCCTGGATTGCCTTTGCTAAAAATGGAGACCCCAACCACCCCGGTTTACCACAATGGCCCGAATACAATAGCGATAACACCGCTACCATGCATTTGGATACTCGCTGTGTTGTTCAACCGCAATTGGACAAGGAGTTATTTGAATTAGTGGCAAACAAACAACCCTGATAATACTAATTGATTTTCCGCTTTTGAAACCAGACGTCTTTTAAGCCAAGGTTCAAAGTTACTAGATGAAAGTTCTCCTTAATCATTATATTTTGAATTTGACCTTGGGAACCGTAACTGTAGGATAAATTTAATCTGGATTTCCAACCTTGGCCCACAGGCAGGCCAATTCCCGCCGTAAAGGAGTAACCATCTATTTTACTTCCGTTCATTGAAAGGTACCCTGTATCATAATTATAACCTAACCGATACTGTATTCTATCTACGTATTTAAAACTGTCACTATTTTTCTCATACTCCATTCCTAGGGCAAAAACACTTTGGTCTACGTAAGAGCCTAAATTTTCTGTTTGCTGCGTATCACTCCAGTAATTGTTCTTATAATCCCCGGCAAGGGTAAGCGATTTGAATATTTTGGCGCTGAAACCCAATCCTACCTGTAGCGGCATTTTAAAGTCGTCCGTGCTATCTGTACCCTCATTTTCAACTGTAATTTCTGTCTGGTCCACATTTTTCAAGACAGACCTTTTAAGCGTTCCTTTCAAAGAGGTTGGCAATTGAATAGTACTCCCTAGAGTAATATTCTCGGAAACGTCAAACTGAATTCCGGTGTTTAGGCGAAATCCCGTATAGTTGGTGTTTTCCGTAAGCTCAAAATTACTGGAGCTTATTTCAAAGGTCTCAGTTTCTTCAATATTGCCAAATAGAAGGGACCCTCCTAAACCCAATCTTAGCCCTGGCAAAAGTTCATATCCCAAGTTCAATTTTAAATCACTTAGTCCTCCCACTCCCGTTACCGAACTTTCAAAAGTTTCGTTTGACCCTTCAATATTCGTCTTTATCCCCACCAAAGAATAACCAACATCACTGTAGGGTACAAGTGATAGTCCTGCACCTAAACCTTGTCCAATTCTAAAGGCCACTGCAAGATTGGAAAAATTCAATGTAGTTTTTGTCTCTTGATCCGCCCTATTGCTAAAAGTATTGTATAAACCCTTTAAACCCACGTCATATATAAATAGGTTTTGAGGCACAAGGGCAAAATTTGCGGTGTTGATATTATTGATTTCTTCTGGTGTTTTTAAGCCTATACCCACATATCCCATCCCATTGGTTTTACCAATTCCAGATTGGTTTATAGTACCCAGACCATATAAAGAATAGGGAGAACTGGTCAATCCTTCTGATTGGGCTAAAATAGTTGAAATGGAAAAAAACAGCATCACAGAAAATTGTACTTTATTCATCCTCATCATATATGGCATACGTAATTTGTAGTGTGGAACTTTGAATTCCGTTATTGCTATCATTTAGCACAAAACGGTCTATGGTAGAAATGTAGTTGTTGGGAAACAGTATAAGAGCATCATCCAAACTTCTTTCACCCATTAAAATGCTTTCTATATAAGTGCTTAGGGGTAACTCATAATAGATATCGTTGAACTCTTCGCCATCCCTGTTTAAAATGGCCTGAACGGTTGCCACATCCTCTATTGCCAATTGCTCCGTTATATCATTATTCTGATCTACCACAAATACCGAAAGGGTATCCCGCAAAGCCAGTTGATCGTTGAAGGACCCAAAGCTTGGCTTTATTTTTAAGACTGCTCCCAACAGTGTTCCTTCACCTTGAATTTCAAAAAGAGTTTTTATATGAGGAAATTCAATTCTTGTTGCAATACCAGTGCCTGATTGTATATAGGACTGATTATTGGTATCTGTACTGTATCTAATATCTTCTTGATTAGTAAATCCGGATAAATAATCGATGGGGTTCTGCGCTAGTACCCTATTAAAAAAAGGAGTTGGGGACGATGTTGTATTTATTGTAAAGTCCAAGGAACTTTGCTCCTGACTTGTTTCTTCGGCTTCGGAAAAGTAAAGGCGCATCAAACTGGCCGATAAGGAATAGCCTAAAACCGCCCCATTGTCATTGGATGCAGGTTTTAACTGAAGCCCTTTAAAAAAGTTTGTAAATTCATCTGAATTAACAATATCCTTTTGCTGAAGTCTATTAAATATTTCCAAACCCAGACTATCCTTAATTTTAATCTCCAATGAGTCCCCTCCGCTAGGTCTTGGATTAAAAGTAAGGTTGCCAATTGCCTCTTCTTTTACAGATACTTCACTTGTGTTAAAATACCCACTTTCACCCGGGTTTAAACTCTCAGCCAATTCATAAACATCCATATTTATAGACTGTAGGGTATCCGCATAAAAATATCCATCATATTTAAGATATAGGACAATACTGTCATAAACCGCTTCAGAAGCTATAGAATAAGATTGGGGAATCAATTCCATAAAACTCGATGCCTTTACCGTTCCAAAAATTGAGTCAGAATATTGCCCTACCATAATCCTACTAGCTTCAGAAGTAAGAATACTGTCATACTTTATAGTAGAGGTAAGTACAGTAGCCGTATCCAAAAGCATCACCCTAATATTACTGTCCGTAAAGGTTTCTCCCGCCTCAAAATCAGAAGTATTTATAGTATCCGTACTACAAGAAGCAATACCACCTAAAAGCAGCAGATACAATATTGTTTTTTTAATCATTGCCATTATTTTCCGTAAAAGTAGCTGGGAACGTAATGGTCCTGAAGCCTAATAGATAAACCAAGAATCTTTTGAGACCTATGGCTTAAAAAAAGCTACGAACGTGGTTTAATCCATTCGCAGATAAATTCCCCTGATTCATACCTTAAAAAAGCGTATTTATCTATTTCAGTTTCTGCCCCTACAGCATTGCCTTAGCTTTGACCAGAAATTATAAATCAACAAAATGAACCAGGAATATTTTAGAACTATAGGTGCAGCCTTTTTATCCATTTTGGCTTTAAATAGCTGTTCCAACGATGAGGATGAAGATGATTTGGGCAATTGGGTAGACCGTTCCGTTTTTGATGGCAGTCCTCGTAGTGGCGTGAGCGGTTTTACCATAGACAACATAGGTTATACCGGTGTTGGTTATGATGGAGATGATTATTTGACCTCCTTTTGGGCCTATAATATAGAGGGTGATTTCTGGTCACAAAAAGCAGATTTTCCTGGAAGTGCAAGAAATGCTGCGGTAGGGTTCAGTGTAGATGGCAAAGGGTACATTGGTTCCGGTTATGACGGTCTTGATGAATTGAGTGACTTTTATTCTTATAACCCGTCCAGTAATACTTGGACTCAAATATCCTCATTACCTGCAACCGCAAGAAGAAGTGCAGTGGCATTTGGCATTAACGGTTATGGATATTTTGGAACCGGTTTTGATGGTGATAATGACCGTAAAGATTTTTGGAAGTACAATCCCGCAACGGACACTTGGACGGAGCTCATAGGCTTTGGCGGTGACAAACGGCGTTCGGCCACCACCTTCACCATAGGAGAAAAAGTCTACTTGGGTACCGGTGTTTCCAACGGAATATACTTGGACGACTTCTGGGAATTTGATAGCACTACCGAAAGTTGGAGTAAAAAATTGGACTTGGACGAAGAAGATGATTACAACATAATGCGAAGCAATGCGGTAGCCTTTACCATAAATGGCTACGGTTATATTGCATGTGGAGCATCTAGTGGCGCCCTTTCAACAGTTTGGGAATATGACCCCAGTTTAGATAGTTGGGAGATGAAAACCAGTTTTGAAGGAACTACCAGACAAGATGCCATCGCATTCTCAAACGGCACTCAAGCTTTTGTAGGACTAGGAAGGTCTGGAACCTTGTACTTAGATGATTTAGATGAATTTATGCCGTTTGATGAATATGAGGAAGAGGATTAACATGGCACCAAAAATACGGAGCAAAACGGTTTTATTTGTTTTAGCTAGCACCTTTACTGTTTTTACCATTGTGTCATTCCTTTTACCGGAGGGCACCATGATAGAAACTGAGGTTGTTGATTTGAAGGCCGAAACCATTTCTCTTGAGGAAGGTTTCGGTTATCAAATTTGGCATGGTAAAAATTTGTTAATCAGGCAGGAAAACATTCCTGGACTATCAGGAGACATTACTTTTACCAATCGCCAGGAAGCGATCCTCATTGCAAAAAAAGTTGTTCACAGGTTGAAAAATTCCCGAAATCCCGAAATCACCGCACAAGACCTAAAAAACTTGAACATAACCATTCCAGAACACTAAGAAAGTTAACAAATGGAATTGCACAAACTACCACTGAAACTCATTTTGGCCCACATGGCGGTATGGTTGTGCTTTGCCCTCTTCTTAATTTACCCAAGTATTGAGTTTGGTAGAAAAACACCTACGGATATCCCTATAAATATTGGGCTAACCATTGTCATATTTTATCTCAATTATTTTTATTTGGTTCCCAACTTTCTTTTAAGGAAAAAGTTAAACACCTATATATTCTGGAGTTTTTTCACCATCACACTCACCATTTTAATTTCCAATTATTTTAGTGTACCTCCATTTGAAGACCGAATGCCTCCTTTTGTGAGAGAGCCCAGAAGTAGGATTTTAAGACAACCTTTAATTTTCACTTTGGTCTTTATAATTCCCTTTACGGTAAGTACTGTTCTAAAAATGTATGCCGAATGGAGAAAGAATGAAGATTTGAGAAAGGTTACGGAAAAGGAAAAAATCAATTCCGAGCTACAATTTCTTAAAACCCAATTAAACCCCCATTTTCTGTTCAACTCTCTAAATACCATTTACTCCCTTTCGGTAAAGAAATCTTCGGACACTTCAGAGGCCATCCTGAACATATCAGAGCTAATGCGATATATGTTGTACGAAGCCAATCGCGAATTGGTACCACTGGAAAAGGAAATAAATTATTTAAAGAACTATGTACAATTACAACGACTTAGGCTCCCGGACGGAGAAAGTGTTAAGTTAAAAATTAACGGTGATGCACACGGTAAACTAATTGCTCCTTTGTTGTTTATCGCCTTTATAGAAAATGCCTTCAAATATGGAACAGACTTCCAGGGAAACACAGATATTGAAATTTGTTTAGAAATATTGGATTCCTCCATAAAACTATACGTTAAAAATATAGTAGGGGCCTATGTAAGCAAAGAAGGAAGCTCGGGAGTGGGCATTGTGAACGTAGAAAACAGATTGAAGCTCCTATACCCAAACACCCATGAATTGGATATAAAAAATGACGGCACCTATTATACGGTCTTCTTACGCGTTAATCTAAAATAAAATATTGTGAAGTGTATTATCATTGATGACGAGCCATTAGCTATAGATGTACTAAAGGACTACTGTCTAAAATTAGATTTTCTGGAACTGGAAGGAACTTTTACCAATCCATTAGATTCCATACCTTTTATTAAAGCCAAGCAAATAGACCTTATCTTTTGCGACATTGAAATGCCACAAATGAACGGAATCGACTTTATAGACTCTTTGGAGAACAGACCATTGTTCATTTTTACCACCGCCTACCCCCATTATGCCGTTGATGGGTTTGAGCTCAATGCTGTTGACTACCTTGTTAAACCCATTCGCTACGGCAGGTTCGTAAAAGCTGTCTCTAGAGCACAAGGGCTATTCAAAAAAAGAAGGGATTTGAGCGATGCCCACATTTTCTCCTCCAGTGGGTTTGCGGAAAACAGCGATAATTTCATTTTTGTAAAAGCTGAATATGAAAACGTAAAGATTAAGATAGACAGTATAAAATATGTACAGGGCCTGAAGGACTATCTTAAAATTCACATTGAGCACAGCAACAAACCTATATTAACCCTTATGAGTTTTAAGGAACTTTATGAGAGGCTTCCAAAAAACCAATTTGAAAGAGCCCATAAATCCTTTCTTATCAATGTAAACCACATTGGTTCCATTCAGAGAAACAGAGTGGTAATAGATGATATTCGAATCCCCATTGGTGAAAGCTACCGAGTAAATTTCTTGACCCGTTTGGGGTTGAGGTAATTAAAAATTAAAAACTGTATTTAAATCAAAAAAGCCTTTCAGTTTCCTGAAAGGCTTTCTAGTTGTACAGGCGGAGAGACTCGAACTCTCACACCTTGCGGCACTAGATCCTAAGTCTAGCGTGTCTACCAATTCCACCACGCCTGCATCAATATTTTCGTATCAAGAACTTCAATTTCTTTACATTCTTGATTTAAATTAAGACTTTGAAAATTTAACTGTGTCTACCTCCCGATAGCTATCGGGACCACCACGCCTGCAACTCCAAAATCAAATTGGGATGCAAATATAAAGCAAAATTTGATATCTCTAAATTTTAAAGCATCAAAACTTACTTTTTTGTAATTTTAAAAACTAGCCTAATTTCGCAACATGCAACATGTACAGGAATACCTTGCCAAAAACAAGGATAGATTTATCGAAGAACTTATTGAACTGCTTAAAATTCCATCTATTAGTGCGGATTCAGCATTCTCGCAAGATGTTATTGACACGGCGGAAGCCATAAAATCTGCTTTGGAAAGAGCGGGGTGTGATACCGTTGAAATCTGTGAAACCAATGGATACCCCATTGTTTATGGTGAAAAAATCATCGATTCTAACCTGCCCACCGTCCTGGTTTATGGGCATTATGATGTACAACCGCCAGATCCAATGGACTTATGGAACTCTCCTCCTTTTGAACCGGAAATAAGAAAAACCGAAACCCACCCAGAAGGCGCTATTTATGCCCGTGGTGCTTGTGACGACAAAGGTCAAATGTATATGCACGTTAAGGCATTTGAGTTTATGGTCAAGACCCAGCAACTTCCTTGTAATGTAAAATTCATGATTGAAGGGGAAGAGGAAGTCGGCAGTAAGAATTTGGGTGATTTTGTAGCCCTGAACAAGGAAAAACTTGCTAATGACGTTATACTGATTTCCGATACTGGCATGATTGCCAATGACATTCCGTCTATCACCACTGGTCTAAGAGGGCTGAGTTATGTAGAAGTGGAAGTAACCGGACCTAACCGTGATTTACATTCGGGATTGTACGGTGGGGCTGTGGCCAACCCTAACAATATATTGGCTAAAATGATCGCTTCCCTCCACGATGAAAACAACCATATTACTATTCCTGGGTTTTATGACAAGGTAGAAGAACTTTCAAAAGATGAACGCAATCAAATGGCCGAAGCGCCATTTAGCCTTGAGCGCTATAAAAAGGCTTTGGATATTAATGATGTGCATGGAGAGGAAGGATACCTTACCAATGAACGAAATGCCATTAGACCTACCTTGGATGTCAATGGAATGTGGGGCGGCTACACAGGGGAAGGTGCCAAAACAGTGATTCCCAGTAAGGCTTTTGCCAAAATTAGCATGCGATTGGTTCCTAATCAAGATTGGCAAGAAATTACGGAGCTATTTCAACAACACTTTGAGTCCATAGCGCCCAAAAGTGTAACGGTAAAGGTGAAACCCCATCATGGCGGACAAGGGTACGTAACCCCTATTGACACCGTAGCGTACCAAGCAGCTTCAAAAGCGTACGAGACTACATTTGGCAAAATTCCCATTCCACAGAGAAGTGGCGGAAGCATTCCTATCGTCTCCCTTTTTGAACGGGAATTGGAAAGCAAGACAATTTTAATGGGTTTTGGATTGGATAGTGATGCCATTCACTCCCCTAACGAACATTTTGGAATATGGAATTACCTCAAGGGCATTGAAACGATACCCTACTTCTATCAGTACTTTACGCAGCTGAGTTAAGATGGTTGAAATAAACTAATTTAAATGTAATACTTTATAGAGCTGCAAATATGATCGTAAAATTCATCGACTTAATACAATCCAATAGAAGTGAATCAAAAATTGAATTTCTTCAAATTGAAGTTTTTGACATTCTTGCAAATCAATTAAATTTTCGCGTTATCAATTTTAATGGTAAAGAGTTATTTCTTGAAAGGATTAACGACCAATATCAAATAGTACCATTTCAAAAACTAAGAGATAAGTTTTTAGATTATCTGCGTAATGATATTAATATAGAAAAGTTACCAAGTGAAATTAGCTACGAAAACATGATGAATAAATATTACAAAAAGAATCCAATAACTAAAAGCTACGCAAGGAATTATTTCAAATCTAAGTTACCACTTCATGAAAAGGACTTCGTTTTAAATAATTCAATCCTCCTTCCTAAGTCCTAAGTCTTAAGTCCTTTGAACAACTAACTCTTCTTCACATATTTCGTGATAATCACAATTTGTTGACCGTCAACCTTACCCTCAATATATTCGGAATTTTCACGGTCCAAGGAAATACGGCGTACGGCCGTACCCTGTTTAGCAACCATACTGGAGCCCTTCACCTTCAAGTCCTTAATAAGTACAACGTTATCGCCATTTTCTAAAATGGCTCCGTTGGCATCACGATGAATGATTTTTTCAGCTTCTGAGAGTCCTTCTCCAGTAGCCTTCGCCCATGCCAAGGTCTCATCTTCCAAATACATCATATCCAACAAATCTTTGGGCCAGCCTTCCTCTTTTAATCTTGAAAGCATACGCCATGCAACCACTTTTACAGCCTCGTGCTCGCTCCACATACTATCGTTCAGACACCGCCAGTGATTGGCCTCCATGGCAACATCTCCTTCAATTTGTACCAGACAATGGGCACAAACCAACATACTACCATCCAATCCACCAGTGGAGACGGGTGGCACTTCAAAAACAGACAATTCATTTTCAGCACTGCACAGTTCACATTTTGAATCACTTCTGATTTTTAAGGCATCCAATACGTTCATAAAATAAGACTTAAGGCTGCAAACTTAATTTTTTTTGGATTTTTCAAAACTGGAGATAGTTATTTTTTCAATCTTTTTTTGTATATTGGATATATGAGCGGACATATCATTGACATGGTAAATAGGATTAAGCAAAACTCCATTCCTGCGAGAAAGAAGTTTCAGGGAGAAAATAGGAGTATGCTTTTTCATGAAGCTTCCTCGATAACTTATGACTTTCCTAATCCTACTCCCGAAAAACTGGAAGCAATAAAGAGCAACATAAGAGAAAAAGCATCACAAGAGCAAAGAAAATCACTCCTTATACTGGCCATTTGCATTGCAGTCATAGCCGTCTTGATTACTCTTTTTCTGATCAACTACAATTATCGTTTTTCAACACTGGTCTAATTTTAACTCTACATTTGTAGAATTAAATATTTTGTTCTATGTTTGTAGAACAAAAGAAAAGCGTCATGCAATTATCAAAATCAGAGGAAGAATTAATGAATATTTTATGGAAGCTGAAAAAAGCTTTTATGAAAGATTTACTGGAAGCCTATCCTGAACCTAAACCGGCTACCACCACCATTGCTACCCTCCTCAAAAGAATGACCGAAAAGGGCTTTGTAGACTATCAGCTTCAAGGCAGGTCACGAGAATACCTTCCCCTAGTAAAAAAGAAAGACTACTTTTCAAAACACGTTAACGGACTTATTCGAAACTTTTTTAATAATAGTCCGGGTCAATTCGCTTCCTTCTTCACGGAAACTACCCATTTAAGCAAGGAAGAACTGGAAGATTTACGCAAGTTGATTGACAACGAAATAAAAAAGCGTTGATTATGCTGCTCTATCTTTTAAAATCAGCAGCATGTTTAGCTGCATTTATGTCACTCTACAAATTGCTTTTGGAGAAAGAACCCATGCACTATGTAAAAAGATTTTATTTGCTGGCCGCTGTAGTGCTTTCCTTTATCATTCCACAAATTGTCTTTGTAGAATATGTAGAATTACCGCCAACCACTTTTAATTATGAAAATTCATTTAACACTTCCGAAATAACCACTACTATCGCCCCTGAAAAAGAAAACCCATGGGAATGGTGGTATTTGCTACTGCCCATATATTTAGTAGGGGGCCTCTTTTTTACCATCCGCTTTATCATTCATCTTAGTTCTCTCGTAAAAAACATCAGGAACAACCCAAAAGTGAGAACCAAATCTTGGGTCAATGTTTTGTTGGAAGATTTTACGGCTCCACATACCTTTCTTCACTACATTTTCTTAAGTCGAGAAGGGTTTGAAAATAAGGCAATTCCCAAAGAAGTTTTACTTCATGAAGCGGCCCATGTGAAGCAAAAACACAGTTTGGATGTACTGCTAATGGAGCTACTACAGATTGTTTTTTGGTTCAATCCGTTAATCTTCATCCTAAAAAATTGGATCAAACTAAATCACGAATTTTTAGCGGATCATGCCGTTCTAAAGCAAGGTACGCCAGCAAAAGATTACCAACATACCCTTTTAGAGTTTGCCTCATCAGCAACTCATAATCATCAGTTAAACAGAGTTTATTCATCAATCGGTGCAGAGGGAATCCAAAGCATCAAAAAACGATTCATCATCATGAAAAAAAGAAAATCGACCACTTCTGTGGTTCTTAGAAGTTTCGCGGCCGTACCACTACTGGCGGCCCTTGTAATAGGATTTAGCGAACAAGTGACAGTAGTTCAACCACAAACGCCAGCGATAGAAATACAGGCGAGAGCTAGCGCATCAGAAATTGAAACGTACAATGACTTGGCCAGCGAATACAACGCCCTTCCAATTCAAGAACGTAAAATACCTCTGAACGACTTGCAAACACTCGAGGTTATTTACAAGAAAATGTCCACCAGCCAAAAGGAGAAAGCGCTACCCTTTCCGGAATGCAATAAAAATAACCAGCAACAAAGGACAGTTCACCTAATTGAAATTGCCATAAACAAAAACGGGTTGTTGTTGGTTGGTAATCAGCTTGTAGAATTGGAAGACCTTAAAAGCCATTTAAAACAATTAAACACCGCCGATACCTTTGAAGAAAGAGCAAAAAGCCTTCGAGTAATCATTACAGCGGATAAAAACGCGCCAAAGGAAGTTTTGGAACAAATAGATGCCATAATCTCCGATTTTGGAGCTGCCACCGTGAATATTATGGAACACCGCGCCTATGTACAAGAATCGAGCATAACGAAAAAAGAGTTGAAAGAATACAATTCTCTGGCAAGGAAGTACAATAAAATGTTAGAAAAAGAGGAGGGTATCCAAATTCTAAAAAGGGATGTAGACCGAATGGAATACCTATTCAACAACATGTCCGAAGAACAACGGGCAAATGCAGAGCCATTTCCTGCATTACCTGAACCTCCCAAGCCTCCTTTACCACCCAATGCCCCAGTGCCACCGCAAAAACCAAAGGCGCCATTACCACCCGATGAAGCTCAGCAGGTAGAAAAAGAAGTAGAAATGGTCATGGAAGTCAATGAAAATGCGATGGAAGAGATACTTGTAAAAAAGAATGCTTCCGATACCGAGTATGCCAACTATCAAATAGAAAAAATAGTTGATACGAAAGAAATCTATGATGAGCTAAACCCAACCATTTATTTAACCAAAGATGGAACGAAAGAAGAAGTTCGTATTCAAACCTCATACAAATATTACAGTCCAAAAGATGAGCAAAATCCTTTAGTCGATTTGGAAACCGGCCACCCCACTTTAAAACTTACCCTTTTTGATACGCCTTACTTTGGACCGGAAACAACACAATATAATCCCTCAGCCGTTTTTGAAAAAATGGTTCAAGCCGGCTCTAAAATATGGCTCAAAGGCAAAATTATTAGTAAAGAGGAAGGTTTAGATTTATTAAAGAAACATAAGTTCATACAGTTAGAAAAACATGAAACACCGCACGATATTCCATCCATGATCTTGGAGGAATTGAAGTAATGGAATAAATAGCCCTTAAAACAAGGGCTTTTTTGTAACAATTTGTCGAAAACTGCGTTCTAACAGTATCATCAATCATCAAATGTCTTCTTTGCAAAATTTTCCATTTATCGGGAAGATGTGCTGGGAGACACAAAAAACGAGCACTTATGTTACAACGTTTCTTCATTCTCTGTTCCGGGGCCGATACTGATATTCTTAACACTTGTTCTAAAGGGGAACAAAACAAATATGCCGGTATTGGAGCTACCGTATTTTTTACGGCCTTAATGGCCACGATTGCCTGTAGTTATGCCCTGTATACCGTTTTTGATACTATTTACAGTGCTGTATTTTTTGGAATCATATGGGGCCTGCTCATTTTTAATCTAGACCGATATATTGTGTCTACCATTAAAAAGCGGAACAGCTTTGGCCAGGAGTTTGTACAGGCGATACCAAGACTTATCCTAGCCATCATCATTGCTGTAGTGATTTCCAAACCCTTGGAAATGAAAATTTTTGAAAAGGAAATCAACCAAGTACTGCTTGAAGAAAAAAATGAAATGACACTGGCCAATCAGCAGCAATTGGTACAACAATTTTCTCCTAACATCAATAAGCTACAAGAAGAAATAAGTGCCTTAAAACAGGAAATCACGGACAAGCAAGCAGAAACCGATGCCCTGTACGAAATTTATATCAACGAAGCAGAAGGTACAGCCGGCACGGGACTATTGGGAAAAGGGCCCGTTTATGAAGAAAAACGGGAAAAACACGATGCTTCGCTTTCAGAGCTTAATTCCTTAAAAGCAGGCAATCATCAAAAAATTGAGGAAAAAGAAAATCAAATTGCGCAATTGAACGCCAATTATGAGGAAAGCGTTACCAAAACACAGCCCATTATAGATGGATTTGACGGACTAATGGCTCGCATCAACGCTTTAGAAAAGTTACCTTGGCTACCTTCCTTTTTTATATTTCTTCTTTTCTTGGCCATCGAAACATCTCCGATCATTGCAAAGTTATTGGCACCTAAAGGAGAATATGATCTCAAGCTACAGGACCAAGAAACCAGCTTAGAAACTTGGGTTCATCAAAAAGTGATGCAACGGTCGCACATTCTTCAAACGGATACGGAGCTTAGTCAGAAAATCTATAACGAAATCAAGGAAGAGGAAGCTGTTTATGCCTATAAAAAACAAAAAGCCGAAGAGCTCATGAAGCTTCAAACGGATGCTTTTCAAAAAGCGGAAATAAAAAGTCTATAAGATTTAGGCCTGGTCTAGAAAATTGGACACTTTTTTAAGTATTACCTTAAAAACATCATCAAGTGATGTGTCTCCTGATTCCAATTTCTCCTTATGGGCTTCGGCGAATTCGAAGGTTTTCTCCATTCCCAATACGCTAAACTTGTATTTAAGTTTATGCACCAGTTCTGCAGCTGTCCTGGGTTCCCCTATCTTAATATGATAGAGATATTTTCCCAAATCAGAAGTGTATTCGGTCTTCATAATGGCCACAAACTTAGCTTGGAACTCAAAATCCTGTGTTCCTACCAGCTCTACCACGTAATCTAAGTTGGGTATTTCCCTTAAAAAATCTTGTTTCGCCTCCATTGTTAAAGCTCGTTCTTCTATTCTTTATGTGGGGGATAAAGAAACGAACAAATCAAATGTACGAATTATACTACTTTAATTTGAGAAAATGTTGTAAAAAATATAAAAACCATATCCTAGGACCAGCAACCATGTGGTCATAAGTTAAGATGGTCTAAAATAACGGATTAAAAAATGAGATATTGCTCTGTAAAATTCAAAGGCTATTTCAAAAACATTATTTGTTGAAAAAAGACATTAATTTCCCCAAATCCGTTTCCATAAAGCAGCCAACAACTTTTTGGCATCTCCCCTATCCCTAGGTATTTCTTTTACCTGCAAATCTCCGCTTTCGGAAGAAAGTAGATAACTGAAAGCGAAACGTTCTTCATCTGGGTTCATACTCATCAAACCAAATCGCAAATCATTGAAATAAAGTCCATCGTCCTTTTTCTGAATGGTGTACCATCCTTCTGAGATTTCAGCAAGTCTTTTAAACTTATCATTTTTCTGAAGGTTTCCTAACAAATCTCTATTCTTTGGATATCTCTTAAATTGAATACCCTGCGTATCAAAAAAGGAATAATCGGCTATCAAATAGGCATCTCCCACATCAATGTTCGCAGACCACAGTAGGGTATTGAACGGACTTGGCCTCGTATTCATTTCCCGGTAATCAATTCCCTGTTCTTTTAAATTTCTATCAAATTGATAAAAGGACGCCGCCTTTAAAACCAAGGTCAGTAACAAATAAATAGAGCTGATTTTCAATCCCAAGTCATTCAGTTTTCTGCGCTTCGCGGATGTTCTTTTATGAAACATCGCCAAGACCAAACAAAATAAAAAGGGCAAGGTGTATAAAGGGTCGATGACAAAAATGCTCTGAAATGCCAACCGTATATCAAATGGCCAGAACAACTGCGTTCCCCAAGTTGTAAACGCATCCAGTAATGGATGGGTAATCAAACCCCAAAACATTAGCCAAGACCAGTCTTTGGCCGTTGCCCTACTCCTCCTTTCTACTTTGGAAATCATCCACCCAAAAACGGGAGCGAACAGTACCGAAAAGAAAATGGAATGACTGAAACCTCTATGCATTTCGGTAGCGGTAACGGTATCTACAAAGTGTTTTGAAAGTACATCCAAATCAGGAATTGTACCGGCAATGGCACCGTAAAGCATTGCTTTGTTGCCCACCCGTCTTCCTAGTACCGCTTCACCAACCGCGGCACCTAAAACTATTTGTGTGAGGGAATCCATCTACTCTACAATTTCCATTTTTTTCAACAAAAAGGAAGCATTCATATTTTGGCAAATTCCCTTTTTGAACCGGTAGTCAAAATGAAGTTCATTATCGACTATTTCGGCATCAAAATAATGATTTTCCACTTCGGGCATTTCCTCTGCCACTTCACACAGGCTTAAATCATGGGTAGCAATTATCCCCGTAGCTTTAGAGTTCACCAACCGTTCCACAAACTTTCTACTACCCTCAGCCTTATCGGTACTATTGGTTCCTTTCAAGATTTCATCCAGCACAATAAAATATTGGTCTTTTTGAATTTCATTGACAATAAATTTGAGCCGCTTTAACTCAGAAAAGAAATAGGATTCATCATCTGTAAGGGAATCTGTAGTTCGCATGCTCGTAATGAGCTTTATAGGCGAATAGGAAACCTCATCGGCACAAAGGGGAAGACCAGCATTGGCCATTACAATCTGTAAAGAAACCGTTCTTAAGAAAGTACTTTTTCCCGCCATATTGGCCCCGGTGATGATAAAAAAATGCTCCTTTGCTATTTGAAAATCGTTAAGAACCATCTTTTCAGGATTCAATAAAGGATGACCTGCATTCTTGGAGGCCAAAACTACTTTTTGGCTTTCGTTTACATTTGGGTAACTGTAATTTGGGTGGTTAAAAGCAAAATTGCCCAAGCTATTGTAGGCATCAAACTTTGCCACTGTTTCGAACCATTTCTCGACCGAATCGCCATGTTGGCGCATCCATTTTTCTAAATGAAAGCAATGGTGCAAGGTCCTAAGGAAAAAGCCGTTCGCGAGGATCAAATAAATAAGATTATTGTTTCGGTCGAGACTATTTAGGGAAGCGGAAAACTTGGAAATTAACTTGGAAACCACTTCGCCATTGGATTTCATTTCCTTCTTAAACTCATTGAGATACGAGGAAGAAAATTCTTTTTCTTCCAATAGCGACAATAATTTTTGATACTGCTGAAACGTACTTTGCAATTTGGAAGCATCGGTAACCAAACCAGTGATATTCTTGGTATAAGCTCCCGTAATAGCAAAACCAACAACAAACCAGAATAACAAAAGGGATTCCGGAATCACATCTAGAAAATATAAGGTAAATAGAATGACCGAACCGATTGAAAAAACCAATGGTAAAAACTTCATGTAAGAAGGCACGAAGTATTTATAACTCTTAAGCCAACTAGCAATAAATTTTGTACTGGTTTCCGTTTTTGTTAACGATGCCGTTGCCGAAAAATGTTGACGCCATTCCGGTGTTTGGGCCAATTCTTTAATGGCTTCCTGCTTCTCCTCAATGCGGTCTATATGATTATTTGTTAGAATTGAAGCAAGTGATTGGGAACCCGAGGTCAAGGTCGTTCTATTGGCATACTGATAAAAGGAACCTTTCCCAAACAAATCAATATCCTGACTATAATAGTGCTCCCCATTTTTAAATTCATCGCCCGCAGGCAAATCATGAAAATCACGTTTTAAAACCTTTAATTCTACTTCATTGATTTCGATTAACGCTACCAATAAATTTTTAGCGTATTGAAGGTTACTATGCCGATTTACCAAAACCAAGAAAAGAATAATGGCCACTAAAACTACGCCTAAAACCAGTCTCGTATTACCATAGACAAAGTATACACCTAAAATAGCAGCGCAAAAAATAGCAAGGCGAATCATGCTAGAAACAAATAATTGCTTTTTTACGTTGCTTAACTCCGTCTGATGCTTTGAAATCTGGTTTATATAGAAGTGCTCCAATTCTTGCATAGGTCAATTTATCAATAGCTATCAAAGATACGTCTAAAGAATGGGCAAATAGTTTCAAGAATCTTTTAAAATGGAGTGTAACAGGGATATTTGACCCAAATGATAAGTGTCGTGTTCTATTAATCCCCGGAGCATATACCTGTAATTATAGTTCTCTCCGGGAACGTTAGCCCACAATAAATCATCAGATAAGTGGGCTAAAAGCTCTAATATTTTTCTTTGGGAAGCTTCTAACTCGGAGAGTAAATTTTTCCAGTCACTGTCGGATTTGATTTCTACTGCGGGCCAGTCGCTTTCAGTGTTCATTTCAATTTTAAAAAGCGCCTCTCCCTCCAGTTTTTTGATGACAAATTCACGCCAAGCCAGTAAATGCTTTACGAATTTTACAATGGTCTTGGGGTAATCAGGAACAGAAGCCACTGCTTCCTCTACTGTAATTTGATTCAGTTTTTCCATCAGGGATATACCGTACCAGGGCTCCCCTTTGAAAGTGGCATTTAACTCCTCTACTATTTCTGGAATCTGGGTGTTATTCAAGACGGATATTATAAATTATCCAATTCGGATTTTAATTTTTTGGTCAATTTAGAAACCACCAATTCATAAGAATGGTCTATCAACTCAGTAATCAATTGGGGCGGCACCTCATTTAGCATTACCGTATTCCAATGAACTTTGTTCATGTGATATCCAGGAATAATGGACCCATCATGCTCTTCCCGTAGCAAAATGGCCCTATCTGGGTCGCACTTTAGATTTACCTGTGGTGGTAGCCGATCTAATGCGGAAAGAGCGAACATTTTACCCATTACCTTAAACACCAAGGCATCAGGACCAAAGGGAAGCTCTTCTGTAACGCCCTTTTTGGCCAAACAGTAATCTCTAAATGCCTCAATATTCATTTTTAGTTCTTTTTTACCAAAACGCTATTTACTAAGTCTTGAGCTTTTTCCCAATGATACCGCACCTTCCTAATTTCAAGGTCGCCAATATCGTTTCCCTTTATAGTTTCGATAACTTTTCCTCCCAAAGCTTTGTAAAATGGATGCGCACCTTCATTCTTTTCAAGCACCCACAGGTAAATGCCGGTGTCGGGGTATTTTTGATTCACTTCTTCGGCAGCTACACGTAATAATTGAGAACCTACCCCTTTGCCTTTCATTATTGGTGAGACATGTAGATTATCAACCAACGAGCCGTAGGTTTCGTCATCTTGAAAAAAGGTACAAATAAAACCCGCAAACTCTCCACCTGATCTAGCGACCCAGACACTTTGGTTCGGTTGCGGATTGCTTAAACGCTCCCGCCAAACTTTTTGCCGTTCTTCACCCACCTCATTATCCAAAAATTGGTCGCTAAAAGAACCGCGGTAGTTCTGCTGCCAACTTAAGGCGTGTAGAACGGCAATTTCTTCGGCATTGGCCATGCTTGCCTTTTTGATATCAAGCATTCGTTACTTTTGGGTGGTCATGGAATCGTAAACGATTACCTTGCTCCACAAATCAGAAGATTCTTCAATAAAAAGTTTATGAGGCGGCTCATCTTGGTACTTCTGTTGCGCCTCGGCAGACTCAAAAGTCACGATTAGGGAATAGGTAAAAGACCCATCTACAACATCTCTGCTTGCCTTTGGCGGCTTACCGATAAAGCAGGTTTTGGCGTAAGCGGAATTGTCCAAAAACTTCTGTAAAGAGGTCTCGAAAGCCTTTCTGTCTTCTTGACTATCCGGATTCTTAAACCAGAAATAAACGGTATGGGCAAAATTAGGATCAAATTCTCTCATTTTATCATTTGTTTGGCCATAAACATTCATGGCTGTGGTTATAAATAGTATTGCTAATAACTTTTTCATTTTCTAATATTTATTCTTGTAGTAATTTTTTTTGGTTCTCTGAAATTTCTAAAGCGGAGTAATCCAACTTCCAGCCTATTGTCTCCACAATTTTTTCAATAAGCAATACGGCTTGTATCGCCTCTTTTCTAGCTGTGTCCATTAATCCACTCTCCGGAATTTTATCTCGTATGTGCTCTTTTGCTTCTTTGTTCAAAAGGGTTAGGTCATTGGGCGAGAAAAAATTGAACATGCCGCTTTGAATATCATAAAACTGAATATCCGGCTCAATGGACAGTATTTCCGGCTCCGGAAAATTGGTGAGAATAATCTTTTTATTGGCCTTATCGGCCTTTATTTCTACCTTTTGAAGGTCGTAACCAATTTGAGCTTTCGCATTGATGACCATCAGCGCTTTTTTCTTACTGGTGACCAAGCTCATAAAACGTTCCTTGATATTCTCGTAGCGGTAGATTTCAGCAAAATCACCTTCCACGGATACCAATTTACATACACTTCTGATTTTTTCGAGCAACACTTCAGATTGGTGTTCCGTCTCCTCTTTGCGCTCCTTTTTTTTCATAAAGGTATATACCCAATACGTAAGGATGGCACCCAGAATTAAACCTAAAAAAGAATCAAAAATAGTATCCATTAGTTTCCAATTTCACCCAAATGGGTAAACTTAAAGCCCTTTTCGTATTTGAGTCCGTACCCGAACAAGCGGTCCATTGCCGAATGCGAAAACCAAATAACACCCACCAGTTGTAATAAGGGCACCGAAAGATAACTTCCTAAAAGATAAATTGCAACGGCTATCCCCTTATGATGAAAAAAATTATACATCCATGCGCCTATTCTTTCATTTAGCAAATAGCCCAACATTCCTACATCGGGCACTAGAATCAAGGCTAAGAACCACCACCAACTATAGGGCAATAAAGAGAAGAGATAGATTCCCAACAGTAACTGCCCCAGTTCTTCTAATTTTAAAATTGTCTTCATTTAGCACCATCAATTTTATAAAGTACCGGACGGCTTGGGCTGGCATCGTTTTCAAAGGGAGCCATCTGTAGATTCAGCATATACCGCCCATCTTCAATAGCATCGGGCACATAAATAAATTCTGTAATGGTAGCCTGCTTTCGAAGCGTGCCGTGGTAATTCCAAAAAGCTTTATGCGCGCTTAACGCTCCCTCATCTTTTTCCTTATCTACGGATGGAAGGTCCACCAGTAAATGCTCCACTCCTTTTTCCAAAAGGAAAATAATCGCCTCTTCTAACAGATATGGTGGGTTGCTATGGGAATACTGCTTGGTCAATTTGGTTCGCTCATTGGGTGAAGTTCTAATCACCAGCGTCTTTACGTTCTCGCCTTTTAGGGCTACTTCCAAAATATGTTTTGAAATCACCCAATCATCATCTTGCAATTCTGGAACCACGGTAATCAAATCAGCTAAAAAAAAGTATTGGTTAAGGTGCTGATTGACCGAATAAAACTCTTCCGTTATGTGGCCCACACATTCGGTGTGCGTACCATGGGCGTGCGGATTGAACCAAATATCATTAAAATTGACCGAAGCTCCCTCAGCAACCTTTCCCACGAAATCTCCGTCTCTATGGGGTTCTATTTTTGGATGGGACACATACCAGGCATTTACATTTTGTGCATTGCCCCTAAGCGGAATGGATATATCCAAAGGTTGGGCTAAATCGATGTTGAATTTCTGGTTTTCATACTCAATTTCAGCTTTCATAAAGGCTCTTTTAATGCATTGATATCGATGTGCTAATCATCGGATAAATTAAGCATAAATAAGTCGGCCGCCAGCCCATCGGCTAGAAATTTTCCTTTTTGGGTAGTCAGCAGAACGTCGCCATCTAGGTATAACAAATGCTCCGCTATGTGTTTTTCGGCTTGCTGAAGGGCATATTTCTTAAAGTTTTTCCCAAAGTCTTTTTCAAGTGTACCCAAAGAAACGCCCCAAACGGTCCGAAGTCCCGTCATGACATACTCGTTATACCGGTCCGTTACCGAGAGTACCTCCTTTTCGATGGGAAGCTCCCCATTTTCGATTGCTTTCAAATATTTGGGATTGTTGTTAATGTTCCAAGCGCGACTTGTTCCATCAAAAGAATGGGCAGACGGACCAATGCCTAAATATTTCTTTTGTTGCCAGTAGGCCGTATTGTTACGGGAAAAATATTCCGGCTTTCCAAAATTGGAAATTTCATAGTTGACAAAACCTTCTTTCTCCAATCTATCCACCAAAATATGGAAGTGTTCCTGTGCCACCTCATCGTCCACATTTTTCACCAACCCCTTTTTTATAAAACTCGCCAAGGCCGTTTGCGGTTCCACAGTTAGCGCATAACTCGAAATATGTGGAACACCGAGAGAAAGTGCCGTTTCTATATTTTCCAACCAACGCGCGTTGCTCATATCCGGAACACCGTATATTAAGTCCAGCGAAATATTATCAAAATGGTCGGTCGCAAGTTTTAGGGATTCCAAGGCTTCCTTCGCTGAATGGGCACGGTTCATCAATTTTAAATCTTCCTCAAAAAAGGACTGTACCCCAATACTCAAGCGGTTGATAGGACTCTGGGCCAGTTCCTTTATTTTTTCTTCGGAAAGATCATCAGGGTTCGCCTCTAAAGTCACTTCAGAATTTGGAGCTACTTTAAATTCATCAAAAACGGTTTGAATGAGGGAATTGATTTCCTCACTGGAAAGCACGCTCGGGGTGCCTCCGCCAAAATAAATAGTCTCCACGGTCTCGTTCCCCAACTCTCCCCTTCTCATTGCCAATTCTTTCTTCAATGCGTTGACCATTGCCTCTTTCTTCCCTATAGAAGTTGAAAAATGAAAATCGCAATAATGGCAGGCTTGTTTGCAAAACGGTATGTGAATATAGATGCCGCTCATATATTATTCGGTTCCTCGTTGATGGTTGATGGTTGATGGTTGATGGTTAATGGTAAGAAAAAACTAAATTCTTATATCTAATATCTTTAAACTTTTAACTCATGAGTCCTATGTCAATATTCAACCTTCTTATTTATAAAACATTCTCAATACTCATATCTCATCACTCAAACCAATCCACTTATAACTTTTAACTTAAGAGCATCACCCCTTTTTCACTCGCTTTTCATTTTGTTTTACAAAGGCTTCCCAGCCAGTATAACTTTTACCGACTTCTACCCTACCTTCATTATAAAAATGGCAAACGGCAGCGGCGAGACCATCGGTACTATCCAAGTTCTTTGGTAAGGATTTCAATTTGAGCATCCCTTGTAGCATTTTTGCTACTTGCTCTTTACTGGCATTTCCGTTACCGGTGATGGCCATTTTTATCTTTTTGGGCAGGTATTCAGTGATAGGAATTTGACGTGAGAGTCCGGCAGCCATGGCCACCCCCTGCGCCCTACCTAATTTGAGCATGGACTGTACATTTTTACCATAAAATGGGGCCTCAATGGCTATTTCATCGGGATGATAGGTATCGATCAATTCAAGGGTACGTTCAAAAATGAGCTTTAATTTAATGTACGGGTCGTCGTATTTTTGAAGCAAAAGCTCATTCATCTGAACGAACTCCATTTTTTTGTTCACCACTTTGATCAGTCCGAATCCCATAATGGTAGTTCCGGGGTCAATGCCTAATATGATTTTTTCTGATTTCAAAGACTTTTTAGTTGTTGGTTGTTGGTTGATGGTTGTTGGTTGTTGGTTGATGGTTGATGGTTGATGGTTGATGGTTGATGGTTGTTGGTTGTTGGTTGTTGGTTGTTGGTTGTTGGTTGTTGGTTGTTGGTTGTTGGTTGTTGGTTGTTGGTTGTTGGTAAGAAAAAACTCAATTCTCACATCTCAATTCTCAAGACTAAAAACTCATAACCAAACACTCACTACTCACATCTAAATTACACATAACTAGGAAAACCTTACTGCGGACTCAACACAATCGGGACCCTGAATTTGGCTTTTACGGGAATACCCCTTTTCAGTGCTGGTTTTAGCTCTGGCAGACTGTCTAAACTGGTTTTAATTTGAGAGGTGAAATATGATAAATCATCTTGTAGCAATTCACCGTTTATGATGTCCATTACCTGTAATTCGCCTGTTTCCTTCATCAGCAAATCAATATAAATGGTGTCTTGGGAAGTAAGCTCGGTAGCATAAAACGCATCATCCAAATAATTTGAAAAATGGGTCAATAGCACTTGTGCGAAGCAATTTTTCTGTTCCTCTTTGGAAACCGTTTCATCACAGGAATCAAAAAGAGGGTATTTATCTACCTCTTCCCAATCAATATTCCCAATTTCCTCATTGAGATATTCCCGAGTTTTCTTTTCCCGAGAGGCGGTCCAGTTGCAACTGGAACCGACCAATAAAAGAATAAATAATGTGAGATATCGCATTGCCCTTTAATCTAGGCGGAAATTACGATTTTTTAAGAAGAACCTACTTTTTGCTAAAATGAATCTCTTGCTTTAACTGTGAGACCCTTTTCTTGACCATCTCAATGGCATACCCCTTTTCGTTTCCATACCTCTCAACATATTCTTCGTAAAAAGGAAGCACATTTTCCGGTTTGTCATACACCTGATCGGCTAGGGTGCACACATTGTGAAACAACATGGAAACCTCGGGAGCTTCTTGATGGGCCCTTTGATAGTATTCCAAGGCTTTTCTGGGGTTTTCCCTTACTCTTTCAATTCTGGCCAAGGCTTCATACTCACGCGCCAAAACCGGTGTTTGTACTACAATGGATTTTTGAACAAACCAATGGGCACTGTCCGCCCGCTGCTCTTTTAAGTGGATGAGGCCCAAATTGTAATAGGCATCGGCATTTTGGTCATTAATACGAAGTACTTGGCTGTAAGTAGACCTTGCCTTTTCAAACTCCCAACTTTTAAAATAGCAGAATGCCAATTTGGAAAGAATGTATTCTTGGGTCTCGCCAAGAGCTACCAACCTTTCAAACAAGGGCAACGCTTTTTGGTGTTCATCGTTGTTGAAATAGGCCAAGGCTTTCAAGTTGATAAGAGATACATCATCAGGATATACCCTTAACCCCTGGTCTAAATACTTTAACGCCGTTTCTTTTTCTCGCTTGACCACAAAATACTTTCCTAAACGAAATAGACTCTTTAAATGCTACTGTCTTTTTCAATAGCTTTTTTATAGGAATTCAAGCTACTGGCGGGTTGATTCAATTCTGTAAAAATTTCACCCAGGTAGTAATGGTATTCGGGATTTGAATCATTGGAAGCAATCAATTTTGAAAACAGTTTACGCCCCTCCCTATAAGACTTCGTTTTAAAATACAATTTCCCCAATTCAAACCCGGCAATCTCAGCTTCAGGTCGCTTTGCAACCACATCTTCATATTGCGCAATAGCCCTATCGTATCTGCCCAAGGCATAGTAAGATCGTGCAATTTGAAGGCTCGCATTTGGGTCATTTGATTGGGCATAATGATTAACGGCTTGGGTATAATCACCGATAACATAAAGGCTATCGGCCACCGAATGCTTATTTAGCTGAGCCAATAGGGCGTATTGAAAAACGGCAATTACACCTATTACTATGATATATCTTTTCAAATCTTGCTGATTAGTGAAAGAAACAAAAACTTTTAATTAAGCTCCCATTTTTACACTTAACAAGGGATAGTTAAGATATTGAAACTCTAGCACATCGTTCTTTTGAACATTCAACGTAAAATTTCCGTCAAAATCCGAAACTGTTCGAATGCCCCTTCCCTTTACGACAATATTTACGCCCGGCAGAGGCCTATACCCGTCTGTAGCTTTAGCAATAAATTCTCCGGAGCTCGCATTATAGGAACGTTCGGCAATGACAATTTGCTTTCTCTTACCATCGAGTTTTCTGTCCAACGTCGCACCCTGATCTAGTGAAGGTTGATTCGCCCCGTCGAGCCCCTTAGTTAAAATCTCAATAACCCCGTTTTTACCTTTATCCCCATATTTCTCAACGGCTACCTCTTCTTTTAAAACATTCATGGAAGCAATTTGATCGGGATTCATTTTTTCTAGCTCTTCATAAGAACTCTCCACACCATCTACATAAACCAAAGGTTTAAGATTAGGGCCTTCTGTGCTGCTTATGCTTGTAGTACTGCTATCCTCCGGCCCTTGCAATTTGAAAGTTATAGGCACCGAATAAGCCACCGCCACACTTTTACCCTTGTTTTGAGCCGGTTGCATCTGCGGTAATTTCTTGATGATTCTTAGAGCTTCCTGTTCTAAAGACGCATCTGGACCCCTGTATTGGATACCTTGAATGCTTCCGTCTTCTCCTATGGTAAACATTATGGCCACCCTGCCCTGAATACCCCTTGCCTGTGCATCTTCAGGATATCTAAAGTGTTTACCAACATGTTTGTATAAGCTTTGCTTAAAGCATTCTTTAGAATCTGAAGCGTTCTCACAACCCGGAAAAACAGGTGCTTTTTCTACCGTTGCGAAGGGCACCGCATTTAAATTGGCCATCACATCGTCCATAGACATACGCTGCGGGTTATTGGTTGACATCTCTACCTTAGCTCCTATAGCATTGGTTTGAGCTAACTTAAATTCTATAGGTATCGAGAAGGGTACTTTTACCGCCTTTCCTTGGTGAATCCCAGGAGTCATTTTAGGCAGACGGGCAATGATTCTTTCGGTTTCCTCTTCTAAAAGTGGATGCGGACCACGTTTTCTGATATCGGTGATACTTCCATCCTCGGCAATGGTAAACAGAACAGATACCCTGCCCTCTGCACCAAGTTTTTGTGCTTCTTCGGGATATCTAAAATTCTTGCTTATGTGTTTTTGAATACTTTGACGAAAACATGCCCTTGGGTCGGCTGCATTTTCACACCCGGGAAAAACAGGTACCTCATCCACAGTGGAAAAGGGCACTCCGTCTGAATATCCTACGGCCACCATACTATTGGTACTGTGTTCAAAAATGTCAAAATCACTTGCCAATACCTTTGAGGTTATTTGCATCGCCGCCTTAATCGGCACGCCATTGGGACCGGAAATATAGGAGTATTCACTAACGGGATGTGTAAAGGTGATAGTAGAGTTATCGTCTTTGAGTGCTAACTTCCATTCTCCTCCCTGTTTCGACAGATCTAACAAACGAACATAAAAATCCTGTTCTTCTTCCGGTGTCAGGCTTTCCACATTGTCCACTTCAAAAGTGTTTGAAAGGGTGTTTTCGTTTAAATCCATTTCACAAGAAGTATAGACCAACATCCCCAAAAGTACGGGGAGCAAGGCTAGGTATTTTAACTTCCAGATAGTTCCTGATTTTGCTTTTTGTAACATGACTATTCGTTTTTTGATTAATGATGATTTAAAAAATTGATTGATGAATGAAATATTTTGTGATTGAAAAACTTGGGAGAGCAAAAGCTCGCAATGCTTTGTTCTTTCGTTTTTGGCAACCTCTGCATCGGCGATGAACTCGTGCAGTTCAGATAATCGGTTTTGGTAGACATAAACCAGGGGGTTGAACCATGATATGATGCGCATGAACTCAAAGAACAGCAAATCGTAGGTGTGGTTTTGCCGAATATGCACCAGTTCATGATCGATGATGTTCTTATGCTCCCTTGCAAGTACCCTATCCCCTAAGAAAATGGACTTAAAAAAGGAAAATGCGGCGTCGCTATTTTTTAAAACCACCTTTGTAAATTGGCTATAATGCTCCAACTCACCGTTCTTTCTAAGGGAGTAAAGTTTTCCCAATTTATAGGTGAACAGTGCAAAGGACAAAAAAACTCCCATCAGGAAAACGATGGCTGGCCAACTAAAATTTAAGGAATCATCTTGGGCCACAACGGCCACTTCAGCAGCATTGTTCATGTTCCACCATTCCTCCGGGTATACGTACAAACGTTCAGGCACCTGTGTTTTTAACGCTTCGATTTTTACCCAAGGCAATAGCAAAGAAATGAGGTAAGTACCAATAAGATACAATCGGTTCCATTGAAAAAAGGTCTCCCTTTTCAAAAACAAGTCGTACACCAACAAAAAAACCAATTGAAAGGCGATGCATTCTAAGATGTACTGTATCATTGGAACTCCATTTATAGTTTTCTATTTATTTTTCGGGGATGTATTCTCTACTTTTTTTATTTCCTGAAGGATGGATTCCAGCTCTTTCAGGCTCATGTCGTTCTTCTTCATAAAAAAGGAGACCATACTTTTAAAAGAGCCTTGAAAATAGCCATCCACCAACTTATTAATACTTTGGTTGCTGTAATCCGCTTTTTTCACCACTGGAAAGTACAGATAACCCTTACCCTGTTTTTCGTGGTCCACAAAACCCTTTCCCTCTAAAATCCTAACAATGGTTGAAACCGTATTGTACGCTGGCTTAGGTTCAGGCAACTCTTCTATGATAGAGGCTACATTGCATTTTTGCAACTGCCACAATACGTGCATTACTTCCTCTTCGGCCTTGGTCAATTGCTTCATTCAACTATTTTTTTAGTTTAACAACATTCAAATATAACTAAATTTTTAGTTTAAACTATTTTTTTAGTTGAAAATTTTAATTTACCCGTACTCAATTGTAACTTTTTACGGCTACCTTAGTCCTATTACCAAACAGTACACTATGGATATTGCCCTATTAATAGTTGGATTCGTTTTTACCATAATAGGTATTTTAGGAAGCTTCCTTCCTGTATTGCCGGGTCCACCCTTAAGCTGGGTAGGTCTCCTTTTGTTACACCTCACGGTTGCCGTTCCCCAAGATTGGTGGTTTTTGGGCATAACTGCTGCAGTAGCCCTTATTGTTTTCGCTCTGGATTATGTGATTCCTGCCATGGGAACCAAAAAATTCGGGGGTACCAAAGCAGGTATGATAGGCACCACCATGGGACTCATAGTGGCGCTTGTGTTCCCTATTTTTGGAGCCTTCGGAATTATTATTTGGCCATTCATTGGGGCTTTGGTGGGAGAATTATTGAACAAGGCCGATAAAAAAACCGCGACCAAAGCTGCCTTCGGTTCCTTTCTAGGCTTTTTGACCGGCACTTTTTTAAAGTTTTTAGTTACCATTGTCTATATGGGACTTTTCATTTCAAAGGCCTGGCAATATCGGGAAGGTTTGTTTCCCTTTTTGAATTAACAATCAAAAAATATCATGAGAAAAATAGCTCTACTTTTTTTCCTGTTAGTAATCTTCCAGAACTCGCTTCACGCGCAGGAAGTTTCATTCGCCAAATTGGACAGTCTGTTTCTTATTTTGGAAGAAAATGACCGGTGGATGGGCAGTTTTTCTATGAGTCACGATGGAAAAGAAATCTATAAAAAATCAATTGGCTACGCTGATATCGCTAACGAGATACCGAACCATAAGAATACCAAGTTTAGGGTAGGTTCCATTTCCAAAATGTTTACTTCCGTTTTGGTATTTATGGCGGCAGAAGACGGCTTACTTACTTTGAGCGACACTATTGAGGTATATTTTCCCGATGTACCCAATGCCGAAAAAATTACCATCGGCAATTTACTCAACCACCGCAGTGGTATTTTCAATTTTACCAGCAATCCTCTTTATCTTCAATGGAGTACCCAACCAAAAACCCGAGAGGAACTAATCGAGATAATCAGCGAAACAGAATCTGTTTTTGAACCTAACAGCAAAGCGGAGTACAGCAATTCCAATTACGTCCTACTTACCTTTATTTTGGAGGACACTTTTAAAAAATCTTATGCCGATTTGGTCTCGGAGCGAATTGTCAATCCCCTAAAATTGCCAAACACCTACCTAGGAGGTAAAACCGACATCAGTACAAATGAATCTTACTCCTATAAATTTACCGATACATGGAAAAAGGAAAGTGAAACGAATATGTCCATTCCATTAGGTGCCGGTGCCATGGTCTCCACCCCTAGTGATCTCAATATGTTTATTACAGGCCTGTTTGCCGAAAAATTAATTTCTCAAAAAAGCTTGGATCAGATGAAAACCATCACCGATGGTTACGGGAAGGGAATTTTTCAAATGCCCTTTTATGATAAAAAAGGTTTTGGACATAACGGCGGTATTGACGGTTTTACCTCCATGCTCGGTTATCTTCCCGAAGACCAATTGGCGTTTAGTGTTACCTCTAACGGCTCACGAATCAACAACAATGATATTGTCATTGCTGCGCTAAGTTCCTATTTCAATAAACCGTTTGAACTGCCTTCTTTTCAAACTATAACAGTGAAGCCAGAGATGCTCAAATACTATGTTGGCACGTATGCAAGTAACGATATTTCTTTAAAAATCACCATAAGCCATAATGAGAATGGGCTAATGGCCCAAGCGACCGGTCAACCCTCCTTTCCTTTGGAAGCCACCGCCAAAGATACTTTCGAGTTTCAACAAGCAGGTGTTCGTTTAGAATTTGACGCAGAAAATAGCACCATGGTACTTAAGCAGGCCGGCAAGGTTTATAATTATACCAAGGAATAAATTAATCTGCCCAGACCACTTTATCTTCGATAGGTTCACGAGTGCCTTCTGGCAGTTCGCCATCAAAATGACCCATGTAGAAAAATCCAAGGCATTTTTCTCCAGGTTCCATTTCAAAAAACTCGTCCATGAATTTTATTAATGGCGGAGAACTCCAGTAAGAACCGATTCCCATTTCAGTACAGCAAAGCCACATATTTTGGACAGCCATTGACGTGGCGGCAATCTCCTCCCACTCGGGAAGGCTTTCTTTGGGGTCACGCTGCATGCAAATCGCAATGATGGCACCGGCCATTTTAGGGTTTTCAATAAGTTTTTTCGCTTTCATTTGCTTCGGGTCCGCTACATTTTCCATGTATTTGAGCGAAAGGAACAAACCCAATTTTTCCTTGGTTTTCCCGGTCATCACCTTAAACCGCCAAGGTTCGGTTTTTTTGTGATTCGGGGCCCAATTGGCCGCTTCCAACACTTTTTCTATATCTGCCTTTGCTACAGGCTTGTCATTATATTGAGCGGGAAAGACAGAACGTCTTTTTCTTATTAAATCTAATATCACGCGTAAAATTTTAGTAAATCAAAAATACCCATTACCTAATGAGAAATAATCGCATTTAGGAAAAAGATAACACCCAAAATATTGTTACAACCAACTTTGGTAATACGTACCGTCATCGATATCAAGAGCGGCTTGCGTCAATTGCAGCGGCTTGAAGGTATCCACCATAACGGCCAATTCTTCGGTTCCTTTTTTTCCTATACTTGCCTCATAAGTACCAGGGTGCGGACCATGGGGTATACCCGCCGGATGCAAAGAAATATACCCCTTATCAATTCCCTTTCGACTCATAAAATCCCCATCCACATAATACAGCACCTCATCCGAATCAATATTGGAATGGTTATAGGGTGCCGGAATAGCTTCTGGATGGTAATCATACAATCTGGGGCAAAAGGAGCAAACCACAAAAGCACTGGTCTCAAAAGTTTGATGTACCGGAGGCGGTTGATGCACCCTGCCCGTAATAGGCTCAAAATTGTGGATTGAAAATCCGTAAGGGAAATTATAACCGTCCCACCCTACCACATCAAACGGGTGTGTCGCATACACCATATGATGTAACTGACCTTGCTTTTTGACTTTTATGACAAAATCTCCCTTTTCATCATGTGCCTTTAAATTTTGTGGCAGTTTAAAATCTCGCTCACAAAAGGGCGAATGTTCCAGATGTTGCCCAAACCAGTTTCGGTAGCGTTTAGGCGTATAAATGGGATGATAGCTTTCCGTTATGAACAACCGATTATTAGGCGTATCAAAATGAATTTGATAAATCATTCCTCGCGGGATAAGCAAATAATCCCCGTACTCAAAATCAATATCGCCCATCAAGGTTTTTAGGGTTCCCCCACCCTCATGAACGAACAGAAGTTCATCGGCATCGGCATTTTTATAGAAATAATCCGTCATCGATTCTTGAGGTGCGGCCAGTACTATATGCACATCGGAATTAAAAAGAACCGTTTTTCTACTTTGCAGATAATCATCCTCAGGTCTTACTTCCAATCCTTTTAATAAGCGGGATTTTATATTGTATTCCACGGCAGCCCTAGGCGCTACATCTAGGGTCTTGCCAACCTCCTTGACCTGCGTTGGTCTATGCAAGTGGTACAAAAGAGAGGACATACCATCGAAACCAATGGTACCGAACAACTGCTCATAATGTAATGAACCGTCCTTTTTACGGAACTGCGTATGTCTTTTTTGGGGAATGGCTCCCAATTTGTGATACAGGGGCATAGTATAGTGTTAAGTGAGTTCTTTAAAATTACGACAATTTTTCATCCTGAAGAAGTAATGAATTGAAGACGTACCTACAGTACTTGCGTTAAAAAATTCAGCTATCAAGAACGCTTTATAAAATCTACTTGGGTAGCTTGTGTGGTATGAAAAAGAATAACAAAATGGAAAAGGAACAGAATAAAAAATACAACCCTAATTTAACCGAAGAAGACCTTAGAATTCTAAAAGACAAAAACCTCAGCATGGATAACGGTGACGATCGTTTATTGCAAAATAGAAAGAATCCCGTTGATTTTTCAGGAGAACAGCTTGATGTACCTGGTAGAAATAGAAATAAACCAACTCGCTTAAACGACGAAGAAAATACTCTCTTTGCACAAGGTGGGGAACGGAATGAAAATTTAGAACAGCCAGAACGAGCAAACTCCACAAAATCCGATAGCTAACTTCACTCATGCAAACCTAAGATTGATTTGGCAAAAACAAATGATTATTCTAATGAAATTGAAAGAAGAAAGAAAACAAAATAGTATGGGAGCTACAAGTAATTCTTCGGGGAGCAAGGTAGGTTATAAAGAAGATGTTGGAAATTTTGATATGGAAAAATCCGTTAAAATTCCGTGGAACACGATAGTTATAGTCCTTATACTATTAATGATTGTGGCTGCCATTGTAATTCTTGCTCGCGCATAGTCAGAACCATAATACATAAAAAAAGCCTTCCGATTTGGAAAGCCTTTCATTGGCCCTTACCTTATTGAAGGTTTTGGGTCACAACACAACGGTACAAATATACTAAAGCCATTTTATTTTAAGGCGTCAAAACAAATTATTCTATTTCTTAGAATGAAATGGTCTAACGATTAGCCTTGCTGCTTTGTCGTAATTTATATAATTGTAGGCCCAATTAAAAAATACTACCACCCTATTTCTAAAACCGACCAAAGCCATAAGGTGAACAAACATCCAAACGAACCAAGCTAAAAACCCCGAGAATTTCATTTTGTTCAAGTCCACAACAGCCTTGTTTCTTCCCACGGTAGCCATTGTTCCCTTATCGTTGTAACTAAAAGGTTTCAAATCTTCTCCTTTTAAAAGTCGAAACAGGTTTTCGGCTAAGTGCTCTCCCTGTTGAATGGCAGGTTGCGCTACTTGCGGATGACCTCTTTTGTATTCCTCCGTTTCCATATAGGCTATGTCGCCTATAGCAAAAATATTAGGATAACCCTCCACCCTATTGAACCTATCCACTTTAAAACGATTCAGTTTGTCTACAAGGACTTTTCCATCCAATCCGGGCAAAGATGCTCCGGTTACCCCTGCTGCCCATACCAAATTTTTACATTTCATAGTAGTACCGTCATTAAGGGTTACAGTTTCTCCATCATAATGGCTAACAAGGGTTTCCAAATGTATTTGCACCCCAAGTTCTTTTAAAAATTGGGTCGCTTTTTTGGAAGCATGCTCACTCATAGGCGGCAGAACACGACCAGTACCCTCAAATAGATGAATTTCCATTTCGTCGATATTCAAATGTTTGTAATCCTTAGGAAAAACGTTGTTTTTTAATTCGGCTAAAGCTCCGGATAATTCTACGCCTGTAGGTCCACCGCCCACGATACAGAAATTAAGCAGGGCCTTTCTTTCCTCTAAACTTTCTGAATCATCTGCTTTTTCAAAATTTTGAAGCATCAAACTTCTTATGTTCAAAGCCTGGGGAACGTTTTTCATGGGCATCGCATTTGATTCGAGCTCCTTATTACCATAAAAATTGGTTTTGGTGCCGGTGGCTATGACCAAATAATTGTAGTCCAATTCCCCAATATTGGTTATCACTTTTTGTAAAGTAGGCTCTATTTTACTGACTTCGGCCAGCCTAAAGTGAAAGTTATTCAGTCTTTTTAAGACTTTTCGTATTGGATACGCTATGGAATCGGGCTCTAATCCGCTTGTAGAAACTTGATATAAAAGAGGCTGAAACGTATGATAATTGTGCTTGTCTATAAGCACTATTTGCATGTCTAGGTCTTTCAATTTTTTTGCCAAGGATACCCCAGCAAAGCCACCACCAATAATAATCAGACGTTTTTGGTCCGTTTTGGGTAAGTTCATTCGGTTTTTTTGTAAAATTACGGCTTAGAACCATAGCAATTGGCTCCTATGTCAACTAAATAGTGCGCTATCCCATAAATTTTTAACAGTGCCCGATTGTTCTCAATGTTTAAGCTT
The DNA here is from genome assembly GCF_014349235.1 of Cytophaga sp. FL35. Classification (GTDB taxonomy): domain Bacteria; phylum Bacteroidota; class Bacteroidia; order Flavobacteriales; family Flavobacteriaceae; genus Euzebyella. Next base: position 167,380 of record NZ_JACSOH010000002.1, read on the forward strand.
TTATATATTTAATGCCATATTTTTCAAATCGACCAACTAATGAAAAACATTGCCCTTTTAGTTTTAACTATAATTGCGTTTAATGCTACCTTAAGTTCTCAGGACAATAGGCACGAAGAACCTATGGGAACTGAAAATATTGCCTATAAATGGGGGAAGCTAGCTCTTGACGCCACCGCCTTAGATACGGATAGATTTGCAGGCTAACCTAACCGATGAAGACAAGGCCTTGGTCGAATTTATGAGAGACGGGCCGCAGTCAGTTCAACGGGCCGGTCACTGGTTAAAATTTGCCCAAGATGTTTCAAGAAGAGACAACCATACCCTTGATGAAGATGTAAAAATGTACTTTCTAACCGAAATAACGGCGATGGATGCCTTTATAGCTTCTTGGGATTCAAAAATGTTCTACGATTATACGAGACCTTACGCTCTAGTACATGACTATTACCAAGACCAAATAATCAAAGCTTGGGGCGGTCCGGGCAAGGGGGTTGTTGAAATGAAGGGACAAGAATGGAGACCATATTCACCAGACGTTTTTCTATGTCCTCCTTTTCCTAGTTATACTTCTGGACACAGCACCATAAGTGGCGCCTGTGCCGAAGCGCTTAGACTATTTACGGGAAGTGATCATTTTGGGGAAGAGGTAACCCTTATTCCGGGGTCGATGACAGAATTGGACGAGGCCCATTTTGGCAAACCTGTGACTTTAAAGTTCCCGACCTTTACCGAAACAGCGAACATGGCCGGCATTTCACGTGTGATGGGAGGCTATCATATACAAGCCGATAATGTTGCCGGTCTTGAATTAGGGAGAGATGTAGCAGGACAAGCTTGGAAATTCTACAACACCCATTTGGGCAATTAGGAACAAATGGGCAAAAAGCTGCTTCGGAACCGTAAGGACGTGCATCTTTTGGTCACTCATTTTTATGGTAAAATAAGGGAGCATGCTACCCTAGGCCCTATTTTTAATATAATCATAGAAGACTGGGATGCTCATTTTGAGGTACTCACCAATTTCTGGGAATCCCAACTCTTTTTGAAAAGAAACTATCACAATAATCCGATCAAGGTGCATAATGAAGTGGACAAAAAAATGGAACACATGATAAAGTCGGAACATTTTGGGATGTGGCTCAACCTTTGGTTCGAGACCTTGGACGAGCTGTTTGAAGGCGAGGTGGCCTATATTGCTAAAAATCGCGCTCAAAAAATGAGCAGTATGCTTTTCATAGAAATGTTCAAAGCAAGACCTAAATAGGTAAAAACGGACAGTTACGACCAGTTTTGGTTTTGCGGGTTTAGCATTTTCTTCACTTTTATTTTTGCTAAATTGCCGACCTCAACCTAGAAGCATCACACATGAAGGTTCGCGAAAAGTTTTTGCTTATTTCGTTTATTAGTATAGCCTTGATTATAGGCATATCATTTCTCTGGAAACCAATTCTTTGGACGTTTCTCATCGTAGCACCTCTTTTTATTATGGGGGTTTTCGATATAGTTCAGACCAAACACACCATTAGAAGAAACTTTCCCGTCATTGGTAGGTTTAGGTATATGCTAGAGTCCATTCGACCTGAAATCATGCAATATTTTGTAGAAACCGATACGGAAGGCCGACCTTTGAACCGAATTCTACGATCACTTATTTACAGGCGAGCAAAAGGGGCCAACGATACCGAACCTTTCGGCACACAAATGGATTTGTACCGTGCCGGTTATGAGTGGATGGAACACTCCATGTACGCCAAGAAAAATCCACAGGAGATTGGCAAATTTCCAAGATTGACCATAGGTGGCAAAGATTGCAAACAGCCGTATTCTTCAAGTCTATTGAATATATCGGCCATGAGTTTTGGCTCCTTGAGCAAAAATGCCGTTTTGGCTATGAACAAAGGGGCCAAAATGGGAAACTTTGCCCATAATACGGGCGAAGGGGGCATTAGCGATTATCATTTAGAAGGTGGTGGTGACCTCATCTGGCAAATAGGAACCGGCTATTTTGGGTGCCGAAATGATGACGGTACCTTCAATGAAAAGACATTCAGGGAAAATGCCTTGAGACCTACCGTAAAGATGATTGAAATAAAATTATCGCAAGGCGCCAAACCCGGTCACGGTGGCATACTTCCCGCTGTAAAGAATACTCCTGAAATTGCCAAGATACGACATATACAACCGGGTATTGCCGTACATTCCCCACCATCACATTCCGCATTTTCCAACCCTATCGAGTTCATGTACTTTATCAAAAAACTGCGTGAACTTTCAGATGGGAAACCCATAGGTTTCAAACTATGTATTGGTAGGAAACAAGAATTTATGGACTTCTGTGAAGCCATGATCCATACGGGTATTACTCCGGATTTTATTACCGTAGACGGAGGAGAAGGAGGAACGGGCGCCGCTCCGGTAGAATTTTCAAATACCATGGGTATGCCCTCACGGGAGGGGCTGGTTTTTGTTCACGACACTTTAGTTGGATTTGGATTGAGAAGAGATATCAAGGTCATTATCGCCGGAAAAATAATATCTGGATTTCATATGGCAAGAGCCATTGCCCTAGGTGCCGATGGATGCAACAGCGCCCGAGCCATGATGTTGGCCGTGGGTTGTATTCAAGCATTGCAATGCAACACCAACACCTGTCCTGTTGGGGTGGCCACTCAAAACAAATCACTCATGAAAGGGTTGGTGGTCAATGATAAGGCCCCACGAATCAAAAACTATCAAGAAGCGACTATACACAGCTTTTTAGAGCTAGTGGCCGCTGCCGGTCTCAACCACCCTTCAGAACTTAGAAGGGAACATATCAGCAAACGCATTGGCATGTACAAGGTAGCTACCTACGATGAAATTTACCCGTATATGGAAGAAGGATGCCTTTTAAATTTGGCAAACATCCCAAAGGACTATCAAAAGTTCTTTAAATTGACCAGGATCATGTCCAACTAATAACTATAAAAAATAGCAGAGGGTTTTACTTTTGACATTCCATCGGAAAAAATGTAAATTTCTCCGCCCGATTTCAAACCAACCCTACCAAAAAATCATTCATGAAAAAAAATGCATCTAGAAGATCATTTCTAAAAAAAGCTACCCTAGGTTCCGCAGCCCTCACTTCTGCACCCATGGTTTTTGCTTCCTCCAAGGACCAAAAGTTACCACTTTACAGACGCTATGAAGAAATTCGTTATTCGGCGAACGACCATATCAATATTGGTGTTATTGGCGTAGGCATCCAAGGTATTTTTGATGCTAGGGATGCGCTCACCGTTAGTGGTTCTAGAATTACGGCAGCTTGTGACCTGTATACAGGAAGACTGGACAGAGCGAAAGAACTATGGGGTGAAGAACTATTTATTACCCGAGATTACAGAGAACTTTTGGAAAGAAAGGATGTGGATGTTGTTATCGTTGCCACGCCCGACCATTGGCACACAAAAATCACCATAGATGCCCTAAATGCCGGTAAACATGTGTATTGCGAAAAACCCATGGTTCAAAAATGGGAAGAAGGGCAAGCAATTATTGATGCCCAGAAGAAAACCGGAAATTTTTGTCAAGTAGGTAGCCAAGCCATGGCCTCTTTAGGTAATGAGAAGGCAAAACAGCTATATGAAGAAGGTGCTATAGGCGATATTGTTATGCTGGATTTTTACAACGACCGCTATTCTGCGGAAGGGGCATGGCAATATCCCATTCCCCCAGATGCCAGCAAAAAAACGGTGGATTTCGATACGTTTTTGGGGAACGCCCCAAAAGTTGCCTTTGAGCCAAAAAGGTTTTTTAGATGGAGAAACTATCGGGATTATGGTACCGGAGTGGCAGGAGACCTTTTTGTTCACGCATTCTCAACACTTAACCATGTTATTAGCTCCCATGGTCCCAATAGAGCCTTGGCTACTGGAGGACTCCGCTATTGGAAAGATGGTAGGGATGTACCTGATGTGAGCATCACACTCTACGACTACCCAAAAACAGACACCCACGCGGCCTTTAATGCAGCCTTCAGAATCAATTTTATTGCCGGAAGTGGAGGTGGCGGCGGATTCAAACTAGTGGGCACCGAAGGTGAAATGGAAGTAGGACAAAATTCTGTAACCCTAAAAAGGTCTAAATTAGGCTTAGTTCCCGGTGGCTATTCGCTAACCGCATTTACTGAAGAAATGCAAGAAAAAATAAAACAGGGCTATGCGGAACAAAATTTAGAAAAACGTTCCTCTGCCTTGAGTACGGGTACGACCACTTGGAAAGCCCCCAGTGATTATAAAGGTGCCAGACACGACCATTTTTTTAATTTATTCCAAGCCATTCGCGGTAAGGGCAAGGTAATACAGGATCCAACTTTTGGCCTAAGGGCAGCAGGGGCTGCACTACTTGCCAACGATAGTTATTATTCAAAGGCACCCGTTAATTGGGACCCAACAAAAATGAAAATTATATAATCCAAATATTCAACAAATGCTTATTACTAAAACACGTTTGAAAAATGAAAAAACTAGCACCTTGCGACAGAAATCGCGTTTTCCGGTCAATAAGAGGTATGGCCTTTATTCTAATTATGTTTTGGGTATGCCAAATCAACGCCCAAGTGCAATTTCCCGTAGACGTCGGAGTAAAACCGGAGAGCATAACCAAAGGGTTCAACGGCAATTACTACGTAACCTTGATGAACGGCAAAGATAAGGGTGACGGCCAGGTAGCTGAAATATCTGAAAGTGGTGTAAAGGTCTTTGCAAAAGGTTTTGATGAGCCCAAGGGCATCGTATTTTTAGAGGGGCACCTTTACTTTTCTGATTTGAACAGAATTTGGAAAGTTGACTCAAACGGAAAGGCGAACGTATTTGTTCAAAAAGAAGACTTTCCTAAAGAGCCGTTATACCTTAACGATGTGTCCGTTGATGCCGATGGAAAAGGTATTTATGTGGCCGATATGGGCGACACCAAATACATGAGAGACGGGAATAACGACCTTTGGCCGCTTGATAGCGACGAAGCTAAAAAGATACCACAGGTAGGAAGAATTTACCATATTGACCTCAAGGGCCAAGTGACCATAGTCCAAGACGGTTCCCCCTTAATGACCAATCCCAACGGGGTAGGTGTCGACAACAATGGCGAAATAATGGTAGGCGCCTTCTTTCAAGGAAATTTTCTAGTCAAAAAAGAAGGGAAGCTTACCCCATTGAAAGGCACTTTTAGAGGAGCCGATGCGGTAGAGCAAGACAGTCAAGGTAATTACTACATCAGTAGCTGGGTACAAGGTACGGTTTGGAAAATCGATGGAAAAACCGAAGAGGCCACAGTTCTCATTTCAGATCTGCAATCTGCAGCAGATTTTCTTTTGGAAGAGGAACATGGCAGATTACTTTTACCCGATATGATGGCAGGACAAATTTTGTCCGTGGCCATTCACCCATAAATTCAAAAAAGGGACAGATGATCAAAACTGTCCCTTTTTTTCTACCCTATTTTAATCTATTGCTCATCACCAATTTTAAACGTAATGACCGGCACTTTCGAGTGATTGGCAATATCTTCGCCTATACTTCCCATAAAGAAATGTGCCAATCCCCTTCTACCGTGCGTGGGTATGCCAATGGCATCCGCCCCATTATTTTCGCTATAGTTGATGACCCCACTCTCTACCGTATAGTCATTGTGTATGCTTACCTCATCAGTACTTTTGGCCTCGTGCAAAAATTTATTGATACGTTTATAGGCATCCGCACTACTCAAAAAACTATCTCCAGGTGTATTCACATACACCAGGTTTAATTCGGCATCAAAGAGCTTTGCAAATTGTTTTGCCCTCGCGAAAGCGGACAAGTTTTCCAGTTCAAAATCACATGCGAAAACGAATCGGTCAATTTTAAAATCGGCCATCTCCTCTTTTACCACAATAACAGGAATATCAGAGGTTCTAACCACTTTTTCAGCATTGCTACCGATAAAGATTTCCGAGAGGCCATCGGCTCCATGAGAACCCATAATCACCAAATCAGCTTCATGTTTTTTAGCAATTTCGTTCACCTCACTAAACACTTTATAATGTTTGATAATCGGGGTGACCTTCACCTGCTTTAAAAACGGTTTTTGCAAAAAGTCATCAAAGCGTTTTTCTGCCAATTTTATTAAAAATACCATCTGTTCAGGGTGGTAGCCTTCCGATGAAGTTATCATGGCTTGGTTCAACTCCAACATATGCAAGGCGAATATTTCCGCTCCGTACCTTTTGGACAGTGATACCGCCACCTTCATGGCATATTCCGATTGTTCGGAAAAATCTACGGGGACAATTATTTTTTTCATGATGTTGCTATTTTAATTGCTAATACCTTTCGTATACCATCAAAGCTAGCAAACACTTTGTTGAAAAAATATGACAAACGTCATGTATTTTAGCACGAACGCTCCCCTATTTGGAGGTTCTTTTAACCCTTTTCAAATTCTCCTGAACCCGAAAAGCAACTATCTTTCCAATTAGTTCTAGGGGCAAAGGTTCGTTTAAAGGGAATTGAACCGACCCCTTGCCTTGTTGATACCCTGATAATTCTTTTTTAAAAGCTTCATGCCCAGATGGTGTTGCATAAAAACCAATGTGATTTTTATAGGCAGCAAAATAAACCAGTGGCTTCCCCTGTGTTTTATAAGCCGGCATACCATAGCTAATAGATTCTTGGGCATCCGACGCTACTTTTAATATTATATTTCGCATTTTGCGAAGTAAGGCCTGTACTTCAGGAGAAAATTCCTCGATGTAAGCATCTACGGTTGTCACCTTTTTGGTCTTCATACTGGCCTATTTTGTTTACGATTTCCCCTCTGCATATTTCTTGAAATTTTGCAGTATGGCATTCCAACCCTGTTCTTGCATTTCCAGTGGATTCCTGCTTTCCGGTTCAAAAGTTTCAGTAATTTGTGTTCCGTCACCAACATCATCAAAAGTGACCAGAACCTTTCTACCATCCTCCAAAACGTATTCCAATTTGGCAGGAGATTCCACCAAGGTGAAGTGTCCACCAAAATCGAAACCCATGCTTCCATCTTTTGCTTCCATTCGGGATGAAAATTTACCTCCAGGCCTTAAATCATTTTCCGCACGAGGACAGCACCAATCATCGGAGGCAAAATTCCAATGAACAATATGTTCAGGCTGATTCCAATATTCCCAAACTTTGGCTCTTTTCCTTTTTACAATAGTTTCTATAGTAATTGTATTCATAACGAGATAGGTTTATTCGAGTTTTATAACATGAGAAACGAGTTTGGAAATCTCCGTACCCTTGGCATTTTTAAATGTGTAGATATCGGCAAAAGAATACCGGCTACCGTCATTCAGCAAAAGTTCGCCTTGAACGGCTGCCTCCCGACCGTGAGTAATGATATTCGTTAGAATCATCTCTTTTGAAGGATAGACTTTCATAGTTTCCAAAACAGCCTTAAAGTTTTCCTTTCCCTGTATTGACTTATCTCCTACCAAAACCCATTCAAAATTGTCGGAAACACTTTTAATCATAAAATCGATGGCCGCTTCGGCAAAGGCTTTATTGAACTCCAATAAGAACCTCTTTTTTGGGGCGTTCCCACAGGTTGTTTTGCAAGCAAATTTCACCATATTAAAACACTTTGTAACTTAGCAACTATTGACCATCGAGCGGTTTGACAGGCTTTAACTCATTACCATCCCCATCTAACAAATAAGGTTCAAAATCATCATCGTTTACCCAACCGGCCTTAGGTTTTTCACCACGCATAAAGTGACCGTAAAAATCCCTTCCCCTAACAAAGGGAGCCTGCTCATATAGGTGTCCGTAACCTTGCATTCTTAAATCACCTTGTTGTAAAAGTTTAGCTTCCATTTCTTCCTTCATGGCTGATTTTATGCTCGCATAAGCTGGGTCGTAAGCCAAATTGTTCATACAAAAAGGGTCTTTGGCCACATCATAGAGCTCTTCTTGCACTCTTTTTCCAAAAGAAAGTTTCCAATAACTTGCATCGCCATTTCTACGAAGTTTTAAAATTTCAGTCTTAGTGGGACTTCCATCTGTATTTAAATAGCCCGTTTCCGGATTGCCTTTTGGCCAGCGGTCAATTTCATAATTTTTCACATAAAGCATGTTGTTTTTATGAAGGCCACGAATTGGGTAGCCCACATCATTGGGCCGGCCGGTATCATGCCTTTCCTTTCCCACCAAAACAAAGTCGCGAGACGGTTCAACTTGTCCATCTTTACCAGATGCCAAAAGGTCCTTTAAACTATTTCCGGCCGTTGGATGCATACCTGAACTTTTCCAATCGATTCCTGCAACATCTAAAAAAGTAGGTGCTAAATCGATAAAACTGATATAGTCATCTACTACCCTATCTTTAGTTTTCATCTGTGCTGGCCAAACCGCAGCCATAGGCACATGATTGGCATTTTCATATTGATCGCCCTTTACCCTAGGAAAGGGCATGCCATGATCGGAAGTCACTATAATCAAGGTATTCTCGTAAGCCCCTTTCTCTTTTAAAGTTTGAACGATTTTCTGTATATGGGCATCAAAATCTTCGATTTCCAGCGCATAATCCAACAAATCATTTCGGGTCACTTCATTGTCCGGCCAGTAGGGAGGAAAGTCTTTGATCATGGCTTCGGTTTTACCGCCCAAGCGTTTTCCCGATCCATATTCATATCCGCGGTGCGGTTCCAGACTACCTACCCAAAAACTCCAAGGTTGTCCTTTTGGTGCTTGTTCTATAAAATCCGAAAAATTAGAACTATAGTCGTTATCGGAAATACTAGGAGTCAAAGGTTCCAAGGTCTTTTTATTAAAAGCCGGACCTAGTACTTCCCGCTGTTTTCCGTCGGCCGTTAGGGTGATTGCAGGTCCATAACCCTTCGCGGTATGCCCTACGGTGTAACCGTTTTCCTTTAATACTTCTTGATAGGATTTGAACTTCGAAGGAAAGTAAATGACGTGGTTGGCAGCTGCATCCAACTGCCAAGAATTTCTTCCCGTAATTATCGACGCTCTGGAAGGGGCACATTTGGCATTGGGAGTATAGGCCCTATTAAAAAGTAACCCTTCTTTGGCAATGGCATCAAAACCCGGGGTGTTTACATAGGTACTTCCGTAGGCACCCATATCCAAACCGGCGTCATCAAAAATCAATACAAGAATATTAGGCCTTTCCTTATTTTGAGCAAGGATAGAGATGGTAGAAAAGAAACAAAATAAGAGGCAATAAATTATTTTCATAGTTGGTTGGGTTGATTGTAGAAAATTAAAGAATAAAACCAGGCAATGTGCAACCGATTATCAAAAAAATGTTATGTATACACCTCATCCTTCAACATTTTAGGCATAAAACCCTATTTTTGCCCGAACTTAATAAATTCAGCAGAAAATGACATTACTTCTTATGGCGGCCGGATCCGGAAGTCGATACGGTAAATTGAAACAGTTTGACGACCTTGGCCCCAATGGCGAATTTCTAATGGAATTTGGAATAAGCGATGCCTTAAAAAATGGCTTTGACCATATTGTACTGATAACCAAAAAGGACAATGTTACTTTTTTGGAAGATCATCTCAGAAACCGTTTACCATCAAACATCAAATTAGATGTTTTGGCCCAAGAGTTAACCGATATGCCTGAAGGTTGCACATTTGAAGGGGAAAGAACCAAACCATGGGGTACCGCACATGCCGTTTGGACAGCTAGAAACGTAATTTCCGGTCCGTTTGCAGTATTGAATGCCGATGATTTCTATGGACAGCCTGCTTACGAAAACGCCGCTAATTTTATGCGCGCCCACAAAGATGACAACACCTATGCCTTAGTTGGCTATACCCTTAAAAACACCCTATCTGAGCATGGATCGGTGTCTAGAGGTGTTTGCCAAGTAAACGGGGATGATTTAGTATCCGTAGACGAGCGGTTAAAACTGGAAGCCAAGGAAGGTAAGGTAATTGATGAAGATTCAGGAAACGAGTATACCGGGGAAGAACATGTGAGCATGAACTTTTGGGTATGCAAACCTTCCATTTTTGATAAAATAGAAAACGATTTTAGAGCTTTTCTTGACAGCGCGGACCTTGGCGCTAAAAGTGAGCTTTACATACCAAAAATAATACAGGACATGCTTCAGGCGGGAGAAATCTCTGTTAAGGTAGTACCTTCTGGCGGTGATTGGTTTGGGGTAACCTATGCCAGTGATCGAGAGACTGCGGTAAACTATCTTAAAGAAAAGACCGCTGCCGGCAAATATAGTTCGCCACTTTGGCCTAACGAATGAATGACCATACCAACCACCAACTAAACCAATTATTGACCCATTTTTCCGTTGCGGACAAAACGTATAGTTTTAGTCCGCTTACCGACGGATTTATCAATGACACTTTTTTGGTCCTTGACGGAACTGATCCGTTGTATATATTACAGCGGATCAACCACAACGTATTTACCAATGTCAATGGGTTAATGAACAACATTCATGATGCCTTTAAACATCTGAATGACACGGATTATCAAAAAATAACATTGGTCCCTTCTTTGGATGGCCAGAGTTATTACAAGAACAAAGGGGCCGAACCGTCCTACTGGCGAGTGATGACCTACATTAAAGATAGTACCGCCCACAACACCACCAAGAATACTGATGTTGCTTTTGAAGCAGGTAAAATAATTGCCAAGTTCAACATATTGTTGGAAAAGGCTGAAGCCAACAACTATGTGGATACCATTCCACAATTTCACGATTTACAGCTTCGCGAGAACCAATTTATTGCTGCCTTGGCCCAAGCTCCAGAAGAAAAACTGAAAATTGCCAACGAGGCCATTGCTTTTTCAAATAAAGTGTTGGAGCTGTTAAACAAGGTGAATTTAAACCATTTACCCATTCGGGTTTGTCACAATGATACCAAATTAAATAACATTCTTTTCTCAAAAAGTACCAACAAAGCCTTATGCCTCATTGATTTGGACACTCTAATGAAGGGTAAATTCCTGTTTGATTTTGGAGATGCTGTGCGTACCATAGTCAATACCGCCCCGGAAGACGAACAAAATCATGATAAAATCACTTTTGAAAAAGAGTTGTTTAAAGCCTTTATATCCGGTTTGGCGGCTAACGGTCCTTTTTTATCTAAAGAAGAAATTGAAACGTTGCATTGGGGTGCTGTTTTAATGCCTTTTCTTCATGGAGTAAGAGCACTTACAGATTACCTAAATGGCAATATTTACTACAAAGTGGCTTACGAGAACCAAAATTATGACCGAAGCCTAAGTCTCTTGAATTTTACAAAAAAGGCTCTTGAGCAGACTTCCTTTATGCAGAAAATAATAATGGAAAAAGTAACTTCCAAAAGCTAATTTTAAAGGTTAATTGGCGCTTTCGGCTATATCAAAATATTAATTAGCTCAATACGATTTTTCTGTCTTAAAGCTTCCTTAATTACTATTTCAAAAGGTTTTTACATCTCTATGTTTGCAGGTACAACACCTAAATTAATAGATGATGAAAACAATATCGAATTACATAGGCATCATACTTTTGATTGCCACCGTTACAATTTCTTGCAGCAAGGATAATGACCCTACGGACGATAATCTTTTTGTGGGTACTTATAATGGATCCATAAGTTATTCTGAACCGGAAAGCGAAACCAATATTACCACAGAAGATGGCCGGGTAACGGTTGTTAAAGTAGGTGATAATTATCGTTTTGACTTCTCCAACGGCATCCCCAGCATCAATGGCATTACCATGGAAAAAAATCAAAATATCTTGATCAACAGTTCCGGAAGCATCAAAATTGACGAAGGAGAATTACTTATAACTTATACCGAAGAAGGAGAAACCTGGGGCGCTGATTGCAGCCGTTAATCCTTGTTTAAAACCAGTGTTCAATTAAATAGCAAAACATGACGCAACATATCATATTTGACCGTTTGGAATCCATTTATTCTGAGTTAAATACGGCCGAAAACATTTATGCTACCTTGATTCAATCAGATAGGTTTCCTCATAAAAGACCGTACTTTAAACACCGTCATATTCAATTTGGAACCTATGCAAAAAATCTTCATGAGGAAATCGTTGCCGTAACAGGTCATAAACCGCTGCCTAACGTCGTAAATGAGGATCATTCAATTTATAAGAGCTTGGAAGGTCCCATTTTGGAAGAGCCCCTCACTGCACAAGAAGTAGATGCCCTTATAGTTACAACAGAAAAGAAATTAATTTCTAGGTACCAACAAGTTCTCAAATATTCTGAGTTGCCCAACACAACTCAAGCTATATTGGAATCGCAGGTGGAAGAACTTAACAACGAATGGCAAAAACTACGTTCCAATTTGCAAATTGAATTGCATAAAAATTAGAACAGAATTGGATATCCAAGATAGATGTCATGTTAAAATGCTTTAGGAACTCCTTAACTTGAGTTTGGCAATGTTAGTTGGAATATTGAGTAATTTTGTTCTCTTATTCCAATGAATATGGCTACTAAAAAAATACCTTTTTCCATTCTTGAACTAGCGACTATTGGCGCTGGATTCAGTACTACCGAAGTTTTTCAGAATAGTTTAAAGTTAGCTCAGAAGGCTGAAGAGTTTGGATACAAACGATTTTGGTTGGCCGAACATCACAATATGGCAAGTATTGCCAGCACGGCCACTTCCGTATTGATGGGGCATATTGCGGGTGGTACCGAAAAAATAAGGGTAGGTTCTGGAGGAATCATGCTGCCCAACCACTCTTCCATGCTCATTGCTGAGCAATTTGCTACTCTTAGCGCTTTGTACCCCAATAGAATTGATATGGGCTTAGGTAGAGCTCCGGGCACGGACCAAACCACCGCTCAGGCCATTAGGCCCGATAGAATGCAGGCGGTATATCGTTTTCCGGAAGAATTAAAGAATATACAGCAGTATTTTTCTACAGAAAACAAGCATGCCAAGGTACGGGTGCCCATTGCCGAGGGAGTCCATATGCCCATTTATATTTTAGGTTCCAGTACGGACAGTGCTCATTTAGCCGCTAAGGAAGGCTTGCCTTACGTGTTCGCCAGCCACTTTGCCCCTACCCATCTTTTTGAGGCATTTCATATATACCATAACAATTTTAAGCCGTCCAAGTATTTGGACAAGCCGTTTACCATGGCCTGTGTGAACGTTTTGGCCGCTGATACGGATGAGGAGGCCGAGCGAATGTCTACCTCCAGTATTCGGATGATTCTTGGGGTGCTTTCGGGTAAAATCGATTATTTACAGCCACCAATGGAGATGACGCCACAATTGCAGGAAATTTCGATGAATCCAGCGGTTCAGAGAATGATGAAGTATTCCTTTATTGGCAGTAAGGATACGGTGAAAGTTCAGATTGCTAAATTCTTGGATGAGACAGGGGTCGATGAGATTATGGTTGCTTCCCATATTTACGACCCAGGGGCTAGAATACATTCGTATCGCCTATTTTCGGAGATTATGGAGGAATTGGAAAATGAAAAACTGGAAATCTTGAGCTAACGAAAGCTTTATGGTCGTATATTACAGAAAAAACCAAATAGCCCCTTTTAATTTTAAGTAGTACATTTAGAGTAATGTAGGGATTTAGACACCTATTTCCAGCCAAGCTCTAAGTGATGAAAGACCTCAACTTCCTCTTCTTATTTTTAGCTCTCATTGCCGAGATACTAGGTACTATAGGAGGTTTTGGTTCCTCTGTCTTTTTTGTACCCGTTGCGAATTTATATTTCGATTTTGAATCTGTTTTAGGGTTAACCGCCATTTACCATTTATCGAGCAACATCAGCAAGATTGTACTCTTCAAAAAGGGACTTAACAAAAAACTTTTATTACATATAGGAATACCCTCCGTGATATTTGTAATCGTTGGAGGACTGCTTACAAAACTTTTTAAAAGCACTTACTTAGAACTTTTTCTCGCGGTTTTTCTAATTGTATTGGCCTTGGTCTTTCTCATAAAAAAGGAATTGATTATCCTACCAAATAAAAAGAACGCCATTATTGGTGGTAGTCTTAGCGGGTTTTCGGCAGGTCTTCTCGGTACAGGTGGGGCCATAAGAGGCTTAACAATGGCCGCGTTTAATCTTGAAAAGAATATGTTCATAGCCACATCTGCATTCATAGATTTTCTCATAGATTTTTCACGCACATTTGTCTACTACTTCAATGGTTTTATTCACAAAGATGACTTGATTTACGTCCCTTTTTTACTGGTAATTGGCTTTGTTGGAACGGTAATAGGAAAGAAAATACTAGAGTTTATTCCACAAGATAAGTTCAAAAGAATATCACTTGGCCTTATTCTGGTTATTGGAATAGTTACACTCACCAATGTTTTGTTGAACTAATTTTTAAAAAGGATAGCCTATCGCAAAATTGAAGACTAAATTGTTGCTTCCTCCATCAAAAAAGGGCGTTCTGGTTCTTTGTCCTTTTACCCAATAAGGTACCCTTACGGGTGAGGCCAAATCTAAACGGATTACAAAACTTTGAATATCTACCCGTAACCCAAAACCCACCCCAACTCCCAGTTCACTCATCCAATCCTTACCAAATTTACCTTCGGTCTGTAATCTTTCATTAAAGTCGATGGCCTCTTCAGTTTCACCTTCGGTCAATTCGGACTCCGTAGTCAACCAAACATTGCCCGCATCTGCAAAAAGAGCTCCCTTTAAATAGGAAAAAATAGGAAAACGATATTCCAAATTAGCCTCTAGGCTTAAGTTACCGGATTGGTCAAAAAAACTGGTGGTATTATCATCTGTAGCGGTAAAGGTACCAGGACCCAAAGATCTTATAGGAAATGCCCGAACACTGTAGGGTCCGCCGGAAAAGAATTGTTTCACAAAGGGTAAGGTATTGGAGTTGCCATAAGGAATTCCCCAACCTGCATACACCCTAGCGATCAAGGATTGTTCTTTAGCCCATCTATAATAATACCTCAAGTCCACATCGGCCTTGGCATATTGTGCAAATTCAAGTCCAAAAATAGTTTCGTCACCACTTACCAGACCTAGCATGTTTCCGGCCAAATCTATATTCGTAGAAAAGAAGAAAGGAAATTTCTTATCCTGATCCACCAGTTCATTGTAGGTGAAGGTGTAGGTAAGACCGGCTATAAATTGCTGTTCAAAACTTCTGCGGAGAAAGGGATTTTTATCCAAAATAGCCTCAAACTCCTCTGTAGTATTGGTCAAGTTCACATAATTAACGCTGATGGGGTTAAGCTCGTGAAAGACGTATTTATTGGCATTCCAAGTATATCCGAAAGAAGAATTAAAAGAGGTTAGACTGTATAGCTTACTTCGGTTTAAAAAATCGCCCCCTAGACTTATTTTGGTTTTAGGTACGGCGTACTTAAATCTTTTTGGAGAAAAAGGAACCAATCGGGGAATGGTCAAATCGGCTTTTAAGCCGCCACCTATACTACTCAGGTTTTCATTTTCCCCTCCTGAAATCTGTGCTCCGTACTGAAAATTGCCTGATAAGCTCAACGTTTCCCCGCCTTTGAAAAGATTTCTATTACTGTAAGAAACCGAAATTCCTGGGCCCGCCAAACCATTACTTTTGGTCACCGCTTGCAGTTCTGCCCTAACGGACCTTTTGGTCAAGGGTGAAAGAAAAAGTTCTGCATGAAGTGAACCCAATCCGTCCTTATTTGCAGTGGTATCCATTTCCGTGAACTGGATGTTTACAAATTTATAACTACCAATGGCTGAAAGTCTATTGCTCGTTAATTGAGCGGTGCGGGCATTGTATTCTTGCCCTTTTTCAAAAAGGATATAGGGTTCCAACTGTTCCGGTTTAAAATACTCCTCGTTTTGGACAAATGCCAATCCGTTTACATTCTTGGGGGTTGCCAACTCTGTAGTATCACCCAATGTGTAATTGGGGTATACGGTGATAGAGTCTATTTGATAAGGAATAACCGAGCGTTCCGGCACTTGCGATTTCAACCTAAGAAACAGGTCGAATTTTCTATTATCATACCTATTGGTATCCGCCTCGAAAATTAAAAAATCAGGATTGAAGTTATAATAACCCTTGGTCTTTAAATCGTTATCGATTCTTTCACGCTCAAATTTCATAAGGCTCAAGTCAAAACGTTCTCCTTTTTTAAAAGGACTATCTTCTATAGTAGCCGCAATATCACCATAGATTTGCATGGAATCCTTTTCCAATTGAAAAGTCTCCATGGTATAAGGCTTAGGCAGTTCCGCCGTGTATTTCACCCTTGCAAAACTTTTGCTACTATCAATTTGGGAAGCTGCTTTACTATAGAAAAATCCGCGATTATCAAGTCGGTTTAAAATCAAATTTTCAACTCTTTCCGGATTGACCTGTGGGAGGTACACTGGTTCCTCACCAAACTTTTTATTGAGCCATTTATTAAAAAATCCCGGCTTATCTTTTTGTGCTTTGTAGTGATAATACAATCCTAATCGCATTCCCAATATGGAAGAATTGGGTTCCGGCTGCAAGAGCGAATTTAGTTCCGTTTTTACTTTTTTAAGGTCTTTTACCTTCTCATCTGCCACTACGATTGTTTCAAGATCGGCGCCTGTATACAATGCTTCCCCTTCCGGAATGAATTTCTCCACACCACATCCCAACAGCAAACCAAGTACTACTAAAGAAAACCATGGTTTCCAATGATATTTCCCTAGTATCAATTTACAACCGTTCATTCCTTCTCTTTTGCTTTGGATTTCTCTTCCTTCTTATCGTCCAAGGGACTAAAAAGCTGACTGAAATTATTGAATTCCCTATTGAAAATAAGGGCCAACCCTGTAACTATCAACTGACCGTCAATCACATTTTCATATTCATTCTTGCGATAGCCCCGTAATCTATAAATACCGTCTTGAGTGAGTAAATATTCCAAACTCACATTACCTATAATGGGTGTCTGTTCTTGCCCGGCCTGGGCACTTCCCTCAACGTCAACGGCACTGCCTGCAGTAACCACCAAACGGTCATCAAACAATTTCTTTTTCGCATTGATGTTCAGCTGGGTTCTATCTTGTGGTCCGTCTCCTTGATAATCCGTAAAACTATCCAAATCAAAATCCACTTCAAAGCCAGTTTTCCCAAAGACCTTATCCGAAAAAGCATTTAGCTGACCGGAAAGTACCTTGTTTACATTGTTTCTGGCCAAGGCAGCAGTACCTCCTGCACTACCATCACTACCTGAATCAGGAAAAAACCTGTTAAGCGCCAATAGCGAAAATACTTGTTTGTTCAAAGCGGCCTCCTGTTCGTTTAATTGCTGCACCCTACCGTAAACGGCACCGCCTAAGGAACCTTGTTCATCTTCCGGCATATCTAAATCAAAAGAAAGTTCGGGTTTCAACAACTCACCATCAACATTAAGATATACTAGAAAGGGCAATACCTGTTGGTATTTTCCCGTAACGCTCACATCCTGACCCGAAGTAACCGCAGCCATCAAGGGAGCTGCGGAAGTCTCCACCTCATAAATGGCCGTAACATCCAAAGCGGCATCGGTAGGATCGCCACGCCAAGTAATACTTCCGCCCGGCTTTATGGTAAACCTTCTATTCACTAAATTATAAAGACTGGTTTCGTAATGTCCATCTTTAAGCTCATAACGCCCCGTTAGATTTATACGACCGTTGGGTGACATGTTCAAGTTAAGTTCCGCATCCCCTGAAACCTGAAGATTGTCTCCCGTACGTTCATCTATAATAATATGAAAAACTGCATCATTAGAAATTTCAAGGACAGCACTCAAATCGAAACCTTGAAAAATGGGCGCAGTCTCTTCTTGGTCATTTCGGGTTAAAATGGCATCGGGGTTCTCCTTGTTTACAAAAATTACCACCCCATCACGTTCTTCTACGTCCAATTGTGCTTCGGGTACTACATAAGTAACATCTGTAACCTTTCTAATTTTTAATTTACCATCTATATCGGGCAAGTCCAGATTACCTGAGATATCTACATCGGCATCAATACTGGCGGTACCGTAGTACAGTTCGTTATCTTCTTTTGTGGAGTTAAGCACCCTGAATTCGTTCGCCTTTATATTCAGGTCAAAAGCAGGATTCGTAATATTCTCCGTAAGAATTTGACCTTCCAATTCAAAGGTTCCTTTGTAATCATCTTTTACGCTAAAAGTATCAAAAGCTATCCCTTCATTATTTATCGTCAAGGTTTCACCGTTCACCTTAAAAACGGAATTGAAGGTAGCAATATTAAATTGCGTACCATTAAATTGGAAGTCTCCCTCATATATAGGCTCCACCGTTGTGCCATTAAGCGCCATCCGACCAGAAATATACCCTTGGGTATCTTTAATTTGTCCTTCGGACAGGCCTTCAAGCACTTTCAGTTCCAACTTAGTCAAATCTAGATCTAAATTGAGCTTGGCACCCGTTTCGGCAGCGGCATAATCCCCAGTTAAATCCAAATCTACCCCTCCATCTTTAAGCGAAAGATTAAAATCATAATCCGATTGTCCTTTGGATTGGGCGTCCAATGCTAAGTTTCCCAGAGAATTATCCATCACTCCAAGGTTCGCAATATTAAAATTAGCAACAATACCCGGGGCTGTAAAGGGATTTTCAACTACTAACCTACCCTTTACCTCCCCGGAAGCCAAGGCTTCATCAGGATTGAGTAGACTTACAAAAGTTTGTAACTTAAAATTGCTAAAAACTATACCCAAGTGTTCTTTCTCTATTTCAGGCAGGGATGTACTCAGGGAAAGTTCTTGGCTATTTCTACTAAACACAACATTTATAAGGCTTAAGCGATTTTCCGCAATAACGATTTTGTTTTCATTTGGAATTTGCCACTCCTTTCTATTGAACAACAATTTTTCTGGGTTGATATGAAGACGGATACTATCCTTTTCCAGAACCATTTCCGAGGCCACATGCATTAGTTGCTCTTGGTCATCAAAAGAATTAAAATCCAGAAGCAACTCTTTATTTTGTAAAGTTCCATCAAAGAAGGTCTTCTTTATGTTTACAGGACCCGCCATTAAAGCCCCAAAACCTGCTGAAAAGTTCAAATCCGTTGGTGTACCGATTACAGACACCTCCAAACTATCCAACGAATTCCCATTATAAACTATAGAAGGTAGATGCACCCTACCCTGTAAACTTTTTGATTTGGAGTCAAAATTGGCCCTAACATGTACGGAATCCAATCGCTCTACCCCGTTTAGAAAAACTTGGGTGAGAATAGGTACAGGAGAAAGTGAAAAATTTACATCTAAATTCACCGGATTCGTTATACTATCTAGCGATTTATTCTCCTTAAAATAGCTTTGAAGTTGCTTAGTCAAAGCATCGGTCACCATTGCCGGGGAGGCATTCGATTTTAATTGTCCATTGAGAAAATCACTATCCACGGAAACGTTGGTATCCTCTTCTCCAATAATGGCTTTTAGCCTTAGGTCGCCCATTTGGTATTGGTCATTTTCATAAACCGCAATACCCTTTTTGAACAGGGCATCAACCTCAAAATCTTCGGCATTTCCAGAATAGGTGGCATTCAATTCTACGGCCGCTTTGATATTTTCTTTCGTAATGCCCAAGGCATACAGGTCTGCACCAATTACTTTTAAATCTACATTTAATTGGGTATTTGCGGAATCTAACTCTATGCCTGTAGAGGAGGTGAAATTTAAGTTCTCATCCTTGAAATCCATTTTTATTTGCCCATCACCATTTTTCATTTGCCCATTGAGCATTAGGTTTGAAAAATCATATGTACTTAACTGCAACTGGGTGAAATTGGAAGTAAGACTGGCATCTAAGGAATTTAAATCCTTCCCTTGACCATCAGCATTCAAGGTCATGGAAACAGGACCCAACTGTTCATTTCTTAAAATATTCTGTAGTTGAAGACTATCAACATCCATTTGGGCATTAAAAGCAATTTGAGAAATATTGCTGTAGCTTCCCTTTAAGCTGAGATTTCCATCCGTGGTAGTCAATTTTAAGTCGGCCATCAAATCCTGTACAGATCCAGAAGCCTTGGCATTCAGCGTTAATTTTTGAGGAATGGAAACACCTAGAGAATCCTCATTTACCAATCTATTGAGATCTTTTCGCGTAGTTGTAAAACTGATATCGTTAAATTCAAACCCCAAGGAGTCGGGTGTCATAAGATATGAAAGTCTACCCTCCGTCTCAAGGCTTGTCTCCTTTCCCCAGTGAAGTCGAAAATTGGGAACATTCAAATTCTCCAATGTACCGTTCGCAAGTAGCTCAGCAGAGATAGGAAGTTCAGAAGCATCATTTAAATACTGATTGGTTTTTAAATTTGGTTGGAATATGTAAACGTCGGCCAACCCCAACTGTGCGTCTTCAATAGCAACATCAAAGATTGCCAATTCTGGATTTTTTAAGAAGTCATCAAAACTGGAATAATTTAAATTGACATTTCCTAATATGGCGCTATAACGCGTTTGTAAAGTCAAATCCGTTAATGAGGCCATGTCATTATTTAGCTTGGCCTTAAATTGCGCCCTTTGGATACCAAATCCGCTATGTTCTTGAAAGGTTAAATTCTCCAGTGCCAACTGAACGTCCTTTGGCCGGTATCTTACGTTTCTTGCTTGAAGACCTAGATGAGATAGCTGAATATTTTCCGGGTTAAAACCGTTTGGTATACTATCATTGTTTCCTATCTGAAAGACCAAGTTATTCTCTTCTAAATCAATTTTCTCGATATCGATCAGAAACTCTGGCCAAGAAAAAGGTTGGATAATTTCAGTTTTTAGCGAATCGGACTTTTCAACCGAAATACCTTGCGAAGCTTGTTGAATATCTATTTTGGAGTTCTGGAGCCGTAGTAAATCCAATTCAAACTGATTGGTCGCCAAATCTGCTTTTGGCAACTCCAATCCAAATTCTTGAATTATGAAATTC
Organism: Cytophaga sp. FL35; assembly: GCF_014349235.1. GTDB lineage: Bacteria > Bacteroidota > Bacteroidia > Flavobacteriales > Flavobacteriaceae > Euzebyella. The sequence goes on from NZ_JACSOH010000002.1 coordinate 188,312, forward strand.
ATGTCTAGGCCATCGGGATTGGATTTGTAGTTGGTCTCTATATTTGCCAACGTAAAATCATCCACCCTTAAAAATGGCAGTTGGGTCGTAGTCGTATCTTCTGTTTCAGGAAAGGGTTTGGACTGTTCATAGCTTAGGGAAACATCTTGTAAATAAAATTCGTCCACTTCAAAACGCATCGTTTCCAAATCGAAATTATCTACATCTGCCTCCAATTTACCGAGTTTTAACCGAGTATCCAATCCCATATAACCATCGGTATAAATCACATCAAAATCCTGAAAATCCAACGTACCAATGGAAAAGGTCATGGGTTCGGTATTTGTGGTGTCTACCGTTGTAGTATCGGCTGCCGCAAAGGCATCAATCAAAAATGTAAAGTTGAAGTCTTCCGTATCTTCTCCCCTAAATATGCGTGCCCTTAGACCACTCCAAGTCGCAGTTTTGAGCGAAAGTTTATTACCGAATGCTATCGGAGATAAAGGAACATTGGCCTCCAGAGCTTGTGAATAAATTAGTGTATCGCCCTTTTGGTCTTCCAAATAAAGTCCTTCTACCATTAAATTACCGGAAAAAGTAAGATACAACCGGTCAATTTCTACTCTGGTTCCCGTCTTATTTTCGATAAAATTAGTTGCCTTACCAACAATGAAATTCTGACCCCACTCACTTCTTATAAAAAGGACCAAAAGAAGAAATAGTAGGAGCAACACCAAGAGAATTCGACCTATAATTCGAAGTACACGATATTTTTTAGGGTTTGCCAAGGATTGTTGATTGTTGATACTGGTTGCAAAGCTACACTTATGATGGATAGATATTTCAAAATTAACCTAATCTTAGGGCATAGCTTATCATCGCAATTAAGGAAGGATTCTTCATAACATAGGATGCTATAGGATAAATTTTTGAGCGGAAGCAATTTGTAAATAGGATAGTTTTCCTAAAAACAACATCTTTGCTTTTTTGTAAATTAGGTAACCATCCAAAATATTGAACTAAAATTGCTTCAAGCTCGGGTCATGATTACGCGGCTACTCTCCTTTTTCTTTTTGGTCGTACCCATTTTACTAGTGGGACAAAACCTCCTACCCCCCATTTATAATTATAAAGCATTTGAATACAATGCAGCGGGACAAAATTGGGGATTGTCTACCAACGAAAAGGGCGAGCTTTTTTCTGCGAATGATAAAGGTCTGCTTTATTTTAATGGAGAAGAATGGACACTTTACAAGCTGCCCAATGCTACTATTATAAGATCCGTAAAATGTATTGGAGATAGAATTTATACAGGTTCCTATGAGGAATTCGGATTTTGGAAAAAAGAACCGAATGGTATTTTCAAATACACCTCCCTAACGCATTTAATTACGAATCACACTTTTACAAATGAGGAGTTCTGGCAAATTCTACCCATTGGAGACCAAATTATCTTTAGGTCTTTTTCGGCCATCTATATTTATTCCAACAATCAAATAAATGTTGTACAGCCTGGCTTTACGGTAACCCATATTGCAATTCATAGTAACAAAATTTATGTTGCCTCAAAATCCAAAGGATTGTTTTTACTTGAGGATGAACAATTAAAACCCCTCGCAACCCCAAGCGTTTTCAATGACGCTACGATTATAAGCATGAACAGTTTTAAAGATAAGCTGCTCATTGGCACCCAATTAAAAGGTGCTTACTTTTACTTTGATGGCGAAGCAACCGCATTGGAAACCAATATCAACGCGCTACTTAAGCAACATCAATTGAATAAAGTAGAGGTGCTATCTGACCAAGAATTGGCATTCGGAACCATAAAAAACGGAATATATCTGTACGATATAAATGATAGGACCATTAAAAACCTCAACAGGGCAACAGGGTTACAAAACAATACGGTCCTGTCCCTAACCAAATTTGAAGATCAGATATGGGCCGGGTTGGAAAATGGACTTGACCGGATCGGAAACAACTCCGCCATCACTTATTTTACGGATTACTCCGGCCTTTTAGGCACCACGCACGATATCGTCATTCAAGGCAAAAATTCTTATCTAGGAAGTAATACCGGCATTTTTCAGCTTTTGGGAAATGATTTAGAGTTCATTCCTGGATCACAAGGTCATGTGTGGGATATGGAGCTAATAGAGAAAGATGTCATGGCCGGGCATAACGCAGGAACATTTAGGGTTCAATCCAAGTCTTTGGACCAAATATCCCATATTGCCGGAGGGTATCAATTTGTTAAAGTCCCTGAGAGCAACAACCTTTATTTACAGGGAACATATACTGGGGTAGCTCTCTTTGATAAGCGTGATGAGGATTGGTCTGCCAGGCCAGTTTTTGGCATCGACTTTCCCGTTAAACAATTATGTTTTGAAGATCGGCGCACTCTCTGGGCCGCTCACCCCTACAAAGGGCTATTTAGATTTGGCCTAGATGACAATTTGGAGAAGGTCACGGATAAAAAAGAATTTGGTCCAGATGTACTTCCCAACAATTATCAGGTAAAACTGTATCGGATTAAAAATCAGATTATCATACAGAGCGATGGAAAATGGTTCAAGTATGACCCAATAATTGAAGAAATCAATCTTTTTAAGGAGTTTGAGGCGTATAACGACAAATCCTTAATTTATTCGGATGGTGATAATTTCTGGTTTATAGATAATAAGCCAAACAAGGAACTGATTTATACCAATCTCAAGGATCAACATATTTCTATTGGTAAATCCCAATTGAACGAAAGACTCGTTCCCGATATGGAACACATTTCCAAAAGAAACGACTCCATTTATCTGCTTACATTGAGTGATGGTTTCGCACAATTGAACTTAAGCAAACTACAGAGAAATTTATCTAACCTACGTTCCAATGCTCCCGTGTTATCTTATTTCAAAGATAGTCATCAGAGTTACGCAACAACTGATTCCGCTTTTGCGATACCGTATAAATATGCGAGCGACATCCAACTTCAAGTAGCTTCTCCAAATCTAATAAAGCCCAGATACTATTACGAATTAAAGGGTCCGCTATCGCAAAAAAAGTATAAAAGTAACGGTAACATCACTTTTCAAAACTTACCCTACGGAGATTATATCTTGAAGCTTCATACAGTAAGTATGGACAATAAGATTTCCGAGCCAAAATTAGTGCAGCTAAGTATTGCACCTCCCTGGTTCCTTAGTACATATAGCATACTCGCTTATTTGATTGTATTGTTATCGATAATTCTCTTAATCCGATGGTACAATCAAAGAAAACTGAAGAGAAAGCAATTAGCTTTACAAATTAAACTTGAACAACAACAAGATGAGCGCTTGGCCCAATTAGAAAAAGATAGATTGGAAAAAGAAATTAAGAATAAACAAAACGAGCTTGCCAGGACCACTATGAGCGTTGCAAAAAAGAACGAACTCATTTTGGAACTAAAAGACCTCATGGTATTGAACAAGGATGCCTTTAAAAATAAACAACGCTACCGCTCCTTAACAAAGAAATTGGACAGTTCCATAAATGAAGATGAAGATTGGCAGCAATTTGAAGTCAACTTTAAGGAACTCCATAATGACTTTTTCGAAAATTTATTAAAAGAGTATCCAAAGCTCACCCCAAAGGATCTCAAACTCTGTGCATATCTTAAAATGAATTTATCCACTAAGGAAATTGCTCCCTTAATGGCCATCACGGTAAGAGGAGTTGAAATCCACAGGTACCGTTTACGAAAGAAGTTGGGAATAGATAGCTCTCAAAACTTATCCAACTACCTTATCCAATACAAACAATAAGCTCTTCAAACGCGATAGAGCACATAATTCTGATTTTCACCTTATTATCCTACTACATCAACACTACATCACAGTGTTAAAATTAAAGATTACGTAACATCTAAAACTACTGCAATATCCTTGAAAGAAAGGCTTTGTAAGCCCATATTGTGCTGATGTAGTTTTTATGTATGTTCTTAAAATTTTCTCAACATCCCCTTTTTATACCTTGCGAACAACTTGACGACTTAATAAAATATCAATTCAATTTTTAAACTATCATGAAAATAAGAGGCTATTTTTTACCTATCTGTATATTTATGCTTCATTTAGGCATGTATGCACAGTCTGGTATTTCGGTTTCTGGAACTGTAAGTGATGCAGACGGGGCTCCCTTACCAGGGGCTAGTGTTGTGGTCAAAGGAACCACAACAGGTACCCAAACGGATTTCGATGGAGTCTACACACTTACCAATGTAGCACCAGAAGCCACACTTTCCGTAAGTTATATTGGATTTACCTCCAAAGACGTATCGGTTAACAATCAAACCACTATAAACGTTTCATTGCAAGAAGACACACAAGCGTTGGACGAAGTAGTGGTCATTGGCTATGGAGAAATGAAATCCAAAGACCTTACATCTTCCATTACCACGGTAAAGGCGGAAGAAATATCCGCAACGCCTACGGCATCTCCTATGCAGGCGCTACAAGGGAAAGTGGCGGGTTTGCAGGTAGTGAACAATGGTAGCCCAGGTCAAGGGCCTACCATCAGGGTCCGCGGTATTGGTTCCTATGATACAGGAGCATCCGGTCCTTTATATGTGGTCGACGGAATGTTCTTTGACAACATTGATTTCCTCAACACCGCCGACATTACCTCCATTTCCATTTTAAAAGATGCCTCTGCAGCGGCAATTTATGGTGTTAGGGCAGCCAACGGTGTAGTATTGATTGAAACCAAATCCGGTGCCTACAATAAAAAATCCGAGATTACCTATGATGGGTACTCAGGCTTTCAGGTAGCACAAAATATACTCAAGCTGGCCAACTCTGAGCAATTCGCCACCTTAGCAAGGGAGTCAGGATCCGCACCCGATATTCAGTTTATTGACAATGCCATGCAGCGGTATGGTAGAAGCAGAATCAACCCCAACGTACCCAATGTCAATACCGATTGGTATGATGAAATTTTGAGGCCAGCCCTTATTCAAAACCACAGTCTTGGTGTCACCGGAGGTAGTGAAAATGCTACCTATGCCATTGGAGCCAATTATTTTGAGCAACAAGGTATTCTCAAAATGAAAAATGAATACGAGCGCTTCAACCTTAGAAGTAAAATCGATTTTAAAGTGAATGACAGGGTTACAATTGGAGGGAATGCCGTCATCAGCAACGCCACTCGCTTTGATCCCGAAAATTCAGCCTTTCGTTTGGCCTATTATGCAGTACCTATTCTGCCCGTTTTTGACAACAACTTGGCAAATAATGAAGCGGTATTCCCAACCAACCATGCCAATGCACAGGATTTAGGATACAGAGGTGGACAAAACCCATTTCCTACCATGGACAATAGTGAACTCCGTTCTAAAATCAGGAATGTACTCGCCAATTTTTATGCTCAAGTAGAAATAGTTCCTGAAAAACTAACATTTAAAACGGCCTACAATCATAATTTCCAAACGATTGAAAGAAGAGAAGTACGTTTACCTTATTTCATAGGAAACGGATTTCAGCGTGAAAATGCAGAACTCGTAAAACGTAATGAAACCTACTCCAACCAAATCTGGGACAACACTCTAACTTTTACCGATTCTTATGGAGACCATAACTTCACCGTTTTGGCAGGATCATCTTTTCGTGATGAATCGTACGAACAACTGCAAGCAAAAGGCCTCAATTTTCCATTATCAGGGGAGGAAGCTTACTATTTAGACCAAGCCCAGACCATTGTTCAAGATGATGTGGGAGATGACGGCAGGCGTGAATACGGTTTATCTTTCTTTGGAAGGGTTTCCTATAACTACGCTAATAAATACTTGTTATATGGTACCTATCGTGCGGATGGCACCAATAAATACCAAGAAAAATGGGGGTATTTCCCCACCATTGGTGCTGGTTGGGTTGTTTCCGAAGAGAATTTTATGCAAAACAACGGCATATTTGACTTCCTGAAATTACGCGGTAGCTGGGGTAAACTAGGGAATGATAAAGTGCCAGGAAGCGAGGGTGCAATTACTTCTACCGTAGTCACCACGGCTTTTGGAGATACCATGGTAAACGGTGTAAACACGACTAGTAATTTCACTTCGCTCAAGTGGGAAGTCACGGAAGAAATCAATGCCGGTATTTCCGCTAGAACCTTCAATAACAAATTATCATTGGAAGCGGATTATTATGTTCGCGATACCAAAGACGCAGTTATTCCTATTGAAGTTCCCTTAATTCCTGATGCCACACGTCAAAATGTTGGCGAAATCAGAAATCAAGGTTTTGAATTGGCTCTTAATTGGAGTGATCAGGTTTCCGAAGATTTCAGCTATTCCGTAGGAGCCAATTTTGCAACTTTAAACAATGAAGTCTTGGATACGGACAGGGAACCTTATATCGATACCGGTTCTGCAGAATTTAGACAACGAACCAGGGTTGGAGACCCCGTTTTCTCATTTTTTGGTCTTGAAGTAGATGGAGTTTATCAAACCCAAGCTCAAATTGATGCTGACCCTTCAGCGCAGTTTGAAATAGACAATGGTAGGACGATTGTTCCTGGTGACCTAAAGTTTAAGGATCAAGATGGTGTGGAAGGTATTACAGCTGACGACCGGGTGATGTTAGGAAATTATTTACCTACTTATTCTTTCGGTTTTAACCTTGGTTTCAATTATAAGGCGTGGGATTTTTCCGCTGCAGCGATGGGACAAGGAGGAAACAGCATTCTCAACCGTAAACGGGGCGAGGTCATTTTTACCAATGACACCAATTGGGACCGTGATTTTGCCGTCAACCGCTGGCATGGTGAAGGTACCTCTAACAGCTACCCTTCTTCTGCTGGTATCAGAAAAGGTTGGAACCAGCAATTAAGCGACTTCTTTATTGAAAAAGGAGATTTCTTCAGAATCCAAAATTTAACGCTCGGCTATACCATCAATAAAGGTGGTGCTCTTAAAGGCATTCCCCAAACACGAGTTTATGTGACCGCAGAAAAGCCTTTAACCATTTTTGACTATAACGGTTTTAATCCAGAGGTATCCAATGGAGTGGATAATGAAACGTATCCTATACCAGCTATTTATACCCTTGGCGTAAATATTAAGATCTAAAAAATTGCAACTATGAAACTATTGATAACTAATACGAAATGGATCCTAGCAATTTTAGCAGTTGTAGGGATAGGCGCTTGTACGGACAAACTGGATGAGCCAGAACTAAACAACAACTTTGCAGGAGGTACGGATTTTACGGATGCTTCTGGAATGATTCAATCTACCGTGGGTGCCTATGAGGCATTTTATTCCAGAGGTTGGGAACAGCCATTGATCATAGCCGTTCGTGGAGATGATGTAAATGCAGGAGGTCTGGGTGACCAACCCGAATTTTCCGAGATGGATAAATTCAACTACAGTAAAGACCACTGGATGGTCAACTCCCTATGGGAAAATATTTATGCCGATGTGATATCTGCACATACGGCCATGGAACAAATTACACGTTACCAAGAGTTCGGAAATGAGTCGGAAATTGCTTTGGGAAACCAATACATAGCTGAAATTCAGGTGTTGAGAGCGATGATGTTGTTTCAGATATCCCAAGTATACGGGGATGTATTTATTCCTGAATCTTCGGATACGGAACTGCTATTGGAACTTGAGAGTGTACCTTCCAAAACAGAGGTGATGCAACATATCTCCGATCAGATGGATTTGGCCATTCCATTACTTCCAAATGTACGCCCTAACGAACGCACTGATCTAGAAGGCGGGGTTACCAGATTTACAGCTCTTGCCGTGAAGGCATTGGCCAACCAAGAATTGGAAAATTACCAAGTTGTTGCAGATGCTACGGGTCAAATCGTCTCCTCTGGCAAATTCAGCCTATACCCAGATTACTATGAGCTTTTTAAAACTCCGGGGAAATTAAGCGATGAAAGTATTTTAGACCTTCAATATTCAGATTTTAATCAAGGTGAAGGTGATAGATTCGCCCATCTGTACGCCCCCTACGGGCCACAAAACTGGACTCCGGCAGTAGAAGGTAGTAATAGCGGATGGGGCTTTTTTGAGCCTAGCTTTAAATTTATAAAGTTCATGTTAGATCGAGGTGAGACGGTTCGATTAGAAACCAGCGTGCTTTTTACTGATGAAGGCATTGCCCAATTACAATCGGATCCTGATTATAGCACCTTACCGTCATTTGTTAGCAAAACGACCCGAGATGGGGATGTAATCAATGATTTTGCCCGCGCCTTATTCTCTAGCGGAAAACACTATTTACCTTCCAACCAATTAATAGAAGGTAGAACAGCCTATGGCAGTAATAAGAACTATCCGGTAATAAGGTATGCCGAAATCCTGTTGATGTATGCCGAAGCACTTACCCAAGGTGCCTCGGGAAATGCCCTATCTGCTGACCAAGCTGTAAATTTAGTTAGGGAAAGAGCAGGAATGCCTCCATTAAGCGGTGTGACGTTAGACGACGTCATAGATGAAAAATTCGCGGAATTATCTATGGAGTGGGGAAAAAGGTACTATGACCTCATCCGCTTAAATAGATTTGATGAGCTCAACTATGATGGTCGCACTTTTACGGAGGCAAAAACCTATTTACCCTATCCTCAGGCACAGATAGACCAGTTTCCCATCCTAGGAAATTAACAACATAACTCAACTCAAATAATATGAAAACATTTAATAATATTCTGCTGGGCCTTATAGGCTTGCTTGTCTTGAATTCCTGTGAGCAAGGTATTGACTCCTTGACAGAAGTTGACCCGGGCCCTGATACTACGGCACCCTCAGTACAAATAAGTTCCCCCTCTGAGGGGGCGGCCGTTAAAGTCAACGAAGAATTGGCCACCATTACCATCCAATTTGAAGCACAAGATGATATTGAGCTAGGCTCCGTAGAGGTATGGCTGAACGGAGTACGATTAAGTACCTATAACAATTTTGTAGATTATCGTAAGCTTATAGTTGACGACTTGGTTTACGACCAACTGGCAGATGGTTCCCACGAACTTTCGGTAGTCGCTACGGACCTTGACGGGAAAAGCACCACAGAAACCGTAAATTTCACGAAGGAACCGGCTTACATCTCCAAATACGACGGAGAACTTCTGTACATGCCCTTTGACGGAGGTTTTGTAGACCTTTTAAGCTTTGAAGAAGCCGCCCAAAATGGCACTCCTCTTACCAGTGAAGAGACTTTAGCGGGCAGCGGTTCTTACTTAGGTGCGGAAGGCGCCTATTTAACCCTAGATCCAGAGCGATTTAAAAATGCCGAATTCAGTGCTATTTTTTGGCTTAAGTTAAATGCCGTACCGGATCGGGCAGGTATTTTGGCCATGAGTCCGCCATTGAACGAAACCGGAGGAAATGTACTTACTAGCGGATTCCGTCTATTCCGTGAAAATTCTAATGGAAATCAGAAAATAGTACTAAATGTAGGAACGGGAGACTCAAACACACCCCTGAATGGTTGGGAAGTCGCAGAGGTTGACCCAAATAGGGATGAGTGGGTAAATATTGCCATTTCCATCTCTCAAACAAATTCTACACTTTTTATAGACGGGCAACTCGTAAGAATTGACGAAATTTCCGGTATTGACTGGACGGACGTTAATGTACTTTCCATCATGTCCGGCGCACCTAATTTTTCTGGATGGAATCATTTATCAGACCAAAGTATGATGGATGAACTCCGGATATTTGACAGAGCCATCAGCCAAGAAGAAGTCCAACAAATTATTATGGATGATTCTGGAATTGTGATTTCAGATTACCCACCGACTTTCAATGGTGAAAAGTTCTACATGCCATTCGATGGCGATTATAAAAACCTATTTACCGATACCGAGGCAGACATTGTTGGTGATCCCAAATTTGCAGCAGAAGGTGCAGCGGGTAATGACGCCTATGCTGGAGCCGAAGGTTCCTACCTCACCTACCCTTCCACTGGTTTAACCTCCGATACCTTTAGTGCTACTTTCTGGTACAAGGTAAATCCTGAACCGGGCCGAGCAGGTATTTTGGTTGCCGGGCCGGAAGACACTGAAAAAGAAGGTTATCCAGACGTGCAAAACTTGCGTACCAGTGGTTTCCGATTCTTGAGGGAAGGAGATGCTACAAGACAAATCTTTAAATTGAACGTAGGAACAGGAGATGCAGAAGTTTGGGTAGACGGTGGGGATGCCGCCGCTTTTGACCCTACAGGATCCGGATGGGTTCACATGGCCATTACCATTTCAGAAAATACGGCCACCATTTATTTTGACGGAGAGGCAGTGGCCTCCAATACGCTAAGCGCACCATTGGATTGGGCCGGATGCGACCTCTTCTCCATTGGCTCTGGAGCTCCCAGATTTACAGAATGGGGGCACCTATCAGACCAAAGTTTTATCGATGAGCTACGCTTTTTTGATAAAGCTTTAACACCTGAAGAAATTCAAGCAATAAGAAATCAAGATTTATAAAACAGTTGAGTTGTTAGCTTATGTTAGTTAATTTCAATGTAAATAGCATCTTTATGAGGTTATTTATCTTAGCAATGGCCATCACATCGTTGTTAGTTGGTTGCGGTGGCCATTCTTCTAAAAAAGAAAAAGTAGCAGAGACATCGGCCACGAATGCCGACATGACCAATGAACAATTGTTAGACTCTGTTCAGCGACAGACCTTTGATTATTTCTGGGGCGGTGCAGAACCGGTTTCCGGCCTTGCCCGAGAACGGATTCATATGGATAATATTTATCCGGCGCATGATAAGGACATCATCACTATTGGTGGCTCCGGTTTTGGCCTTATGGCCATACTTGTAGGTGTAGAAAGAGATTTTATCACTCGCGAACAAGCTTTGGAACGATATGAAAAAGCCATCGACTTTCTCGCAAAAGCGGATAGATTTTACGGTGCCTGGCCCCATTGGCTTACCCCTGATGGAAAAATGACCCCTTTCAGCCAAAAAGACAATGGCGGAGACCTCGTTGAAACGGCCTTTCTGGTTCAAGGGATGCTTACCGTCAAAGAATATTTCAAAGATGGAAACGAGCGCGAAAAGAAGCTCGCCCAGAAGATTCAAAAGCTTTGGGAAGAAGTTGAGTGGGATTGGTACACCAAAGGAGGCGAAAACGTTCTATACTGGCACTGGTCTCCCGAATACGAGTGGGAAATGAATTTTCCCGTTGGTGGTTATAATGAAGCGCTGATCATGTACATTTTGGCAGCGGCCTCACCCACCCACTCTATTAACAAGGAGGTATATGAGGAGGGTTGGGCCCTTGGCGGTGAAATTGCCAAGGATACCGTGTACTACGGACTGGAGACAGAACTAAACCATTATGAGCATGACAAGGCTCCAGTAGGCCCAATGTTCTGGGCACACTATTCCTACTTGGGTCTAGACCCTAATGGACTTACGGACCAATATGCGGATTACTGGAAATTGAATGTCAATCACACGCTCATTCAATACAAACATGCAGTAGAAAATCCCAGTAATTTTGAAGGATATGGTGAAAACCTTTGGGGATTGACCTCTAGCTATTCCATAAAGGGGTATGCAGGGCACCGGCCTGATCAAGACCTCGGAGTTATTTCTCCCACTGCTGCCCTTTCTTCCATGCCCTATGCCCCTGAAGAAAGTCAGCAATTCTTAAGGCACCTTTATACCGAACAAGATTCGTTAATAGGAAAATATGGACCCTACGATGCGTTTAGCCTAGAGCACGATTGGTATTTACCTAGGTATTTGGCGATTGACCAAGGACCTATTCCCGTTATGATAGAAAATTACAGAAGCGGCCTTTTCTGGAAGCTTTTTATGGAAAATGAAGACCTTAAAAGGGGATTGGACAAACTTGGTTTTTCTTATAAGATGAGAAAATGAAAGAGTTTTGCTTCTCCATCTTTATAGTCATTTTACTATTTTCCTGCTCTGGGGACGATGGCGCAGCCCCTATTGGTGAATCTGAACTACCAGAAAGCCCTATTGAAACTCCCACCGAAGAGGAAGAGGATGATGACACAGAGGAAGTTGAAGACGAGACTCCTGTAGATATTTCCGATGAAGAACTTTTAGATTTCACCCAAAAGGAAACCTTTAAATATTTTTGGGATTACGCCCAAACCGAATCTGGTTGCGCTCGGGAACGCTTTCATCCTAACGAGCCCCTTAATGACCCCAATACCGTTACCATTGGTGGTACAGGTTTTGGTCTTATGGCCATTATTGTAGGTGTAGAGCGAGGTTTTATCTCACGATCAGATGCCACAGGAAGATTAACAAAGATGCTCGATTTCCTGGATAATGCCGACCGTTTTCACGGTGCATGGCCCCATTGGCTCGATGGTACCACTGGCAAGGTAAGACCTTTTAGCGAGAAGGATAATGGAGCCGATTTGGTAGAAACAGCTTTTCTAGCTCAAGGTTTGATTTGTATTCAAGAATATTTTAAAAATGGCACTGAAGAAGAGCAACTTATTTCCCAAGAAGCGGAAGCCCTTTGGACAGGTGTTGAATGGAATTGGTTTACCCAGAATCAAAACACCTTATACTGGCATTGGAATCCTGATTTTGGTTTTGATATAGGTCTAGAACTTAAAGGCTATAATGAAGTGCTGATTACTTACGTGATGGCGGCGGCTTCAGAAAACTTCGGAATCGGAAAACAGGTATACGATAATGGGTGGGCATCCAATGGAAGTATCGTAAGTAGTGCTACGGCCTACGGCCTTCCCCTTTGGGTGGACCATGCCGGAAATGCCCCTAAGGGCGGGCCTTTATTTTGGGCACACTATTCTTATCTAGGCCTAAACCCAAACGGGCTTTCGGATGCTTACAACAACTATTGGGACGTAAACGTCAACCATTCTAAAATCAACTACAATTACTGTGTAGAAAATCCAAAGAAATTTGCTGATTACGGGGAAGATTGCTGGGGACTTACTGCAAGTTATTCGAGGAATACCGATGGCAGTCTGGGCTACAATGCCCATAGTCCGTCCAATGATACAGGTATCATTTCCCCAACGGCGGCTATAAGTTCGATTCCATACACACCAACAGAATCCCTAAATGCCTTACGTTATTTTTATTCCCATAAGGACAAATTAGTAGGGCCAGCAGGATTCTACGATGCTTTTAGCCCTGAACATGACTTTTGGGTGGCAGAAGCTTACTTGGCAATTGACCAAGGCCCCATCATCATCATGATAGAAAACCATCGCAGTGGCCTATTGTGGAATTTATTCATGCAAAATCCATCCATACAAAAAGGGCTGGATGCCTTAGGTTTCACCTATTCAATTTAAAAAATCTACATTGTGCTTTTTCATAAAATACAACTGAATCTCCCTGTCAGGTATTTTCTTCTATTTCTGTTGCTTATTTCAGCCTGCAAACAACGAGAAGAACCCCTTGCCGAAAAAAAAGAAGAAAGACCGAATATTATTTTTATGATGGCAGATGACCATGCCCTACAAGCCATTAGCGCCTACGGTCACCCAATCAGCCAATTGGCGCCTACTCCAAATATCGACAGGCTGGCAAAAAACGGGGCCCTTTTTACCCACAGTTATGTGACCAACTCTATCTGTGGCCCCAGTAGGGCCGTGATCCTTACCGGAAAACACAGTCACCTTAACGGGTTCAGGCAAAATGGAGATCAATTTGATGGGAACCAGCCTACCCTACCAAAAATGCTCCAAACCGTAGGCTACCAAACCGCCATTTTTGGAAAATGGCATTTGCATGGGCACCCAAAAGGCTTTGACCATTGGAAAATAATTGTGGATCAAGGAAATTATTATAATCCGGATTTTATAGCTAACGGCGATACCACGAGAATAGAAGGCTATGCTACGGATATAATTACGAACGATGCATTGGACTGGCTCCAAAACAAACGAAAAGATTCAGTTCCCTTCTTTATGATGGTCCACCACAAGGCACCCCATCGCAATTGGATGCCTGCCCTGCGGCATTTAAACAAATACGACTCCGTAACCTTTCCATTACCGGAAACCTATTTTCCCAAATTGGAAAATCAACCTGCCGCCGAAGCCCAACTTCAGACCATTTATGAGGATATGTATGAAGGGCACGATTTAAAATTAAGCAAGGAATTCGGGAGCACGGAACTGGCCCACAATCCATGGACGACCGATTTTGAAAGAATGTCCCCGGAACAACGAAAAATTTGGGATACTGCTTACCTCCAAAAAAACAATTCTTTTTGGGAAGCTGACCTGCACGGGGAGGAATTGGCAAGATGGAAAGGACAACGTTACTTACAGGATTACATGGCTACCATAGCCTCAGTAGACGAAGGCGTAGGAAAACTGTTGGATTATCTGGACACGAATGGACTAGCTGAAAACACCTTGGTCATCTATACCTCCGATCAAGGTTTCTATATGGGTGAAAAAGGAATGTTCGATAAGCGATTTATGTACGAAACCTCATTTGGCACCCCTCTGCTCATGCAATTGCCCAATAGAATTGAAGCGGGCACCAAAGTTAATGGCTTGGTACAAAATCTGGACTTTGCCCAAACCATGTTGGATTACGCGGATAATTCGGAATTAGGAAATGAGATGCAGGGAAAATCGTTGAGACCACTACTAGATGGTAGTATTTCCGATGATAATTTTAGGGATGTGGTCTATTACCATTACTATGATTACCCCGCCTTTCACATGGTCAAAAAACATTATGGTATTAGGACCAAGCGCTATAAACTGATCCACTTTTATGACGATATAAACCAGTGGGAATTTTATGATTTACATAATGACTCATTGGAGCTTCACAATAAAATAGAAGACCCTGCATATTCAAAGGTAATTACACAATTACATGCAAAATTGGACAGTGTACAAAAAGCGTATGGAGTTACCGAAAAAGAATTTGAAAAAGCCCCGAAAGAAACTATAGAACGGGCTGAAAAACAATTTAAAAGATTAAGGGGCCAAGCGATACGCTAAGCCCCTCTTCTAAGTCTATTTTTGAGCAGTGATCACCCCAACCTCAGCAAAAGAGGCTCGATAATCATCGCCGTCTACCATAACGCCTTTTAATTTAATATATCGGGCAGTGGCAGGATTAAAGTTTATCGTCTGAAGAATTCGGTTATTGACCACATTCCCAAACTCTCCTTTACTCACCGTTTTAAAATTACGACCATCCGTACTAACGGAAAATTCATAATCCGTAACAATTCCGAAAGGATATCTATCTTGAATAGGTAAATACGTAAAACCAGTAAGGGAATAGGTTTTTCCTAAATCTATTACAATTTCTTGAGGGGACTTTGCTCCGGCTTCGGTAGCCCACGAAGAATTTGGATTTTCGTCAATCAGCTTATGGGCATCTTCCAATTTACCGGAAGAAACGTTCACCACTTTCCAATCAGACTTTGGAATATCCAAATATGTCAACTGGGTTTCAGATTGGTCTCCTGTTTCTGCATCATACCCAATGGTCTTTAGAGTGGTTGCCTCGGTTACCATAAAAGGTTCTGTGTACCTATTGCTCTTGTTAGTAGGTTCGCTACCATCCAACGTATAGAAGATTTCCACATTGTCATCGGCAACGGATAGCGTAACAGTACCCTCTCGATCCCTAGAAATATCCGGGGCGGTCAAGAAATTAGGCGCTCTGTAGAGTTCGATATTATTGATAACCAATGGACCTTTGGATTCCAAAAAGTCAACTCTAAGCTTGGAAGCTTTTACGGTATCAAAACGTAAAATACGCTTGTTCCCAATCGTAGTCTGCTCGTCAATTTTTTGCCAAACACCATCTACTTCGGCTTCTACCGAAAATTTGATAACACGCTGCCCTAAAGGAATATATTCCTGTATAAGAATTCGGTTTACTTCGGTAGGCTCCTTAAATTCAAAAGTGAGGGATGCATTGGTCACGCCTTCATTGGTGGCCCAATACGAGTTTTCATCGCCGTCGTTTACGTTTTCGGCCATGTAGGAATCACTATTACCTCTTACATCGGTAGCTGTAACGGTAACTCCCTTGGCCAACTCCGTAGCAAAATCCTTATCAATCTGCTTCTTTAAAGCCAACAGTTGTTTTTCATCCGTTTCATGCACTAAGCCCCTAGTATCAACAGGAAGGTTCAAAAGAAAACTCCCGTTTCTACCAATGGACTCATAATACGTCTGTACCAAACGGGCCAAGCTCTTTACTTGATGATCTTCCCGTGGATGGTAATACCAACCCGGACGTATAGAGGTATTTACTTCTGCAGGCAACCAATGGGTTCCATCTTGGTGACCGGAACGTAGCTCTTTGTATCTAGGCCACCCGGGATAAATTTCATCCCTTCTCATGATGCTCCAGTTGGTTTCATTGGCAAAACCTTCCTCTGTTCCAACCCAACGTATATCTGGTCCACCATCACTAAAAATCACGGCATTGGGTTGTAGTTCGCGAACAATTTCAGTTACCTTGTCCCACTCGTAATACGTTTTATTATCAATTTTTCGCTCCTCATTGGCACCTCCGTAATAACCGGTTCCACCGTTGGCACCATCGAACCAAACTTCAAAAACCTCTCCGTAATTGGTTAAAAGCTCCCGTAATTGTTCATGGTACCGAGCTACATATTCCGGTTTGCCATAATCCGCGTCATTACGGTCCCAAGGAGAGAGATACACTCCGAATTTTAAACCGAATTCTTCACAGGCCTCGGATAGGTCTTTTACTAAATCTCCTTTTCCGTCTTTCCAAGGGGAATTTTTAACGGAGTGCTCCGTAGTCTTGGTTGGCCAAAGGCAAAATCCATCGTGGTGTTTGGCGGTGATGATAATACCCTTCATACCTGCTTCTTTAGCGATTCTGGCCCATTGTCTAACATCCAATTCGGTTGGATTGAAAGTTTCAGGAGATTCGCCTCCCAGACCCCATTCCATATCGGTAAAGGTGTTCATGTTAAAATGAACGAAGGCGTAATATTCCAAATCATGCCACGCCAGTTGTCTTTCTGAAGGTAGGGGACCTACTGGTTTTGGAGGCTCCACTGTCTTACAAGAAAACAGAAGGCCAAAAATTGCAATTGCGATTAGTTTGGTTTTGATCATGGTAATTGGATTAGTTACTTTCTATTACAGAACCTTTTTCCCTATAAAGGTCTACTTCACCGTCTAGCATTACTGCCAATACAGTCATATTTTCATCTAATACGTGTTTTGGCAATTTTATGTACTTAATGCCAGGATAATGGCTCCAATACACCTTGCCAACTTCTTGGTGGTTGATTTTGGATCCTTGACCCACCACATAAATTCGATTGATGTTATTCTTCAATCCTCTGAGAACTACCTCCCCGTTGGAATCACCTTTAACGAATAAATAAAGGGTCTTTTTATCTTTAGATAGGGTGGTTGGCCCATAAAAATGTTCTTTGGGTATACCGGCGATGGTTCCATAGATGGCTTCATTGTGTTTTTGTGTCCACCTACCTAAACCTTTTAAAATCGCTATTTGTTCCTGTGGTATACTCCCGTCTCCTTTGGGACCTATATCCAAAAGTAGATTCCCTCCATTTGTAAGGACATCTGCAAATATTCCAATCACCTGGTCGGTTGTTTTATAATCCGAATCATTCTTTTGATAGCCCCATGAATTGTTCATGGTCATACAAAGTTCCCAATAAGGATTGGAAGGCCTAGTAATGGGCATTCCTTGTTCAGGAGTATCATAATCACCTTCATTTTTTAATCGGGAGTTAAGAATTACGTCAGGATTTTTTTCTTGTAACATATTTCGAACTTTGGGCGCTTCCCATTCCTCAGAACTATGTTCCCAATCCCCATCAAACCAATATAAATCAGGATTGTAATTTTCCGAAAGTTCTTTTAACTGACCTTGATAAAGTTTCAAGAATTTATTCCATCTGCTAGGTTCATCCTGTACCTTGTACCTAATTGAATCACGGGTAAAATGGGTATAATCTGAATGCGACCAATCTGGCAAACTGTAATAGATTCCCAATTTTAGATTTTCCTTCCTAACGGCCTCTACAAAAGGGGTTAAAACATCCTGTTTGGCCAAGGCACTTTTAACTGAATTAAAATCACCTAATTTCGAATCCCAAAGGGCAAATCCTTCATGATGCTTGGAGGTAATTACGGTATATTTTGCCCCTGCTTCCTTAATTAACTTTGCCCATTCTTTTGGTTGATAGTTTTTAGCCGAAAAACCTGAAGTCTGTTTTAAGTAGTCTTCATGAGAAATATAACCGTTAAAGAATGACCAAGACTCATCAATTCCATCCACGGAGTAAAGTCCCCAATGAATAAAAACACCCAGCTTGGCATCTTTAAACCATTGCATTTTCTCCTTCTTTTTTGTGGAATCAGTAATCTGAGCCTGCAGGGCGAAGGATGCTAAAATTGATAAACCAAAAATCCACTTCCGCATTTATTCTTATTTATAATTACAAACTCTCTGAAATTCAATCTATCTATTTCACTTAAAAAAGCGAAAGCCAATTTTCTTTAAAATTTAAGCGTGAATGCTTCTGTTTTTAGAAGCTGCGGTTTTAAAGTCTCAGGAATTTCAATGACTATTCCCTTGCCACTCTTCTTCCATTTAAGTCGTTTATTGAAACCTACGAGTTGCGCTCGTCCTCCTTTTGGTACCCAACCTTCAAAATAAATTTCGGAAGGTATGTTATCCTGTCCTTCCTTCACCAAATAAATAAGGTAGGTTTCCCCGGTTGGTTTAGAGGTTACGCATATATTTTCGTATTTGTAAGGGGCCATGGCCTCTGTACCATAAATGGCTTCGTCATTTGCATTCATCCAAGTACCAATTTCCTCCAGTAATTTATACGCACCGGCATCCCATTCTCCTTCCGGGCTGGGAGCGATATTCAAAAGTAAGTTGCCTCCCTTTGCTACAATATCTACCAAGGTATGTACAGCTTCCCTACCGCTCATATAGGTAGCATTTGGGGAATAGGACCATCCACCACCTGCAATTATACAAGATTCCCAAGGATAAGGAAGTGGTTTTTCCGGAACCCTGTTCTCAGGCGTTAGGTAGTTCTGGTTTTTACCGTGAACGGCCCTATCCACCACAATTAATCCGGGTTGTTCCTTTCTAGCCTTTTCAACCAATTCATCCATTTTGATGTCTTGGTTGACAATTCGGTTTTTCAGGTAGCCACTTTCGTTATCTTTCAATTGTGCATCATACCAGCTGGTAATTTCGGACTTGGGCGTTTTGGCAACCCAACCTCCGTCTAGCCATAAAATATCCACCTTACCATAGCCCGTAAGCAACTCTAATATTTGATTATGGGTGAAATCTGTAAACTCCTGCCATTTTTCCGGGTTTTCAGACGGACTATAGTTCACGTTTCTATCCCTTGGCGGGTAATAGGGATCCCAGTAGGAATCAACGTTCCAATCCGGTTTTGAGAAATAAGCTCCTGCCCATAGACCTTCATTTCTAAACGCTTCAAAAACCTCCTTTGTAATGTTTGCCTTAGGATTGGAGCTAAATGGAGTCTTGGGGTCCGTTATTTTGTAATCCGTATACTTGCTGTCAAACATAGAAAAGCCATCATGATGCTTGGTAGTGAAAACTACATACTTCATACCAGCATCTTTAGCAGCCTTCGCCCATTTTTGAGGGTTGAATTTCGTTGGGTTAAAAGTGGTCTGTAAGCCCTCATATTCTTTTTTATAAGCAAAGTAATTCTCAGGACTGGAACCCTTTTTACGTTCGCACCACCCATATTCTTCAGGGCAAATGGACCAGGATTCCACAACGCCCCACTGGCTATATGGCCCCCAATGCATTAGTAGTCCAAATTTAATATCTTGCCATTTGTCCAGTTTTTCCAGGACCAAGGGGTCCGTTTCCGGAACATACCTTTCATCTTCATAAATGGCTTGGCCATTTATCAATTGAACAAAAAATAAAAACAAAAAACTGGTGGGGGCTAAAAATTTCATGCGCAACTTTTTATTATTCTGAATATGCTTTTGCTATTTGTTTGGAGCTTCCTAAACCTTCTATTCCCAATTCTACTACATCTCCGGGTTTCAAGTATTTTGGAGGATTAAAACCTAAACCAACTCCCGAAGGCGTTCCTGTAGAGATGATATCCCCAGGCAATAAAGTCATATACTGGCTGATGTAACTTACCACATGTTGCACATTGAAAATAAAATCTGAAGTAGAACTATCTTGAATTTTTTCCCCATTGAGTTTCAACCAAAGGTTAAGATTGTTAGGATCTTTAATTTCGTCTTTGGTAGCTATGAAGGGACCTATGGGGGCAAAGGTATCACAACCCTTTCCTTTGCACCATTGCCCTTCTTTTTCAATCTGAAAGGCTCTTTCACTATAATCGTTATGTAGAACGTAACCTGCAATGTGATCGAAAGCGTTTTCCTCAGAAACGTACGATGCTTTTTTACCGATAACAATAGCCAATTCCACCTCCCAGTCTGTTTTTTCACTATTCTTTGGAATGACAACATCATCGTTAGGGCCCACGATTGCCGATGTAGACTTAAAGAATAGCACAGGCTCCTTGGGTACCGCCATTCCGCCTTCTTCAGCATGTTTGGCATAATTCAATCCTACACACACTATTTTTGACGGTCTGGTCATTGGAGGCGCCAAACGTGCATCCTCATCAATTTTTGGGCAGGATTCCTCATTTTCCAAGAGCCACTTTCCCAAACGCTCAATCCCGTCTCCTCCAAAAAAATTCTCATTAAAGTCTTCACCAAAGGCAGAAACATCAATACGGGTACCATTTTCCAATTGAACCCCTGGTTTTTCCGCACCTTTTTTTCCGTAACGTACTAATTTCATATTGCTAATAGTGTTTTAAGTTGTTCTCACTTTTTTGAGCTTGAAAATTAAGGTAATTCTTTCGTTTATAACACCACTTCCTTTTCTCCTAATATCTCTTGCCAAACAGGTCCATGTGGAAACGAATACTCCTCTAAGGATTCTCCTTTCATAGTGATACTAAAACCAGGCATTATGGGTGGCATATAAGCCCCGTTCTTGATGACCACAGGATCATGAAAATGTTCATGTAAATGATCAACATATTCTATAATTCTATTTTCCATAGAACCGCTCACAGAAATATAATCAATCATAGAAAGATGTTGCACGTATTCGCACAAACCAACACCTCCTGCATGCGGACAAACTGGAATATCAAACTTGGCCGCCATTAAGAGTATGGCCAAAATCTCATTAACACCCCCAACCCTACAACTATCTATTTGACAAATGCCAATGGCATTTGCCTGCATCAATTGCTTGAACATTACCCTATTTTGGCAATGTTCTCCAGTTGCAACCTTAATTGGAGCTACTTCGGCAGCTATCTTGGCGTGGCCCAAAACATCATCCGGGCTCGTGGGCTCCTCTATCCAATACGGATTGAATTTTGCCAAACTGGCCATGTTTTCTATAGCTTCGTCCACATCCCATTTTTGATTGGCATCCATCATCAACCTCAAATCAGGACCAATTTCTTCGCGTATAATTTGGGCACGTCGCATGTCATCCTTTAAATCCGACCCTACCTTTATTTTAATGTGATCAAAACCAAGTTCCTTCGCCTCGCGGCACAGACGGCGCATTTTATCATCAGAATATCCTAACCAACCCGCCGAAGTAGTGTAGGCCCTGTAACCATCCTTCTCCAACCTATTAATTCGTTCATATTTGGTAGCCTCTTGTTTCTTTAATAGTTCCAGAGCTTCTTCAGGAGTAATGGCATCGGTGATATAGGTGAAATCTACACAGGAGATAAACTCCTCCGGACTCATATCCGCAATTAACCTCCACAGCGGCTTGCCTTCCACTTTAGCATAAAGATCCCAAACGGCGTTTACCATAGCGCCCGTTGCCAAATGAATAACCCCTTTCTCAGGACCTAACCACCTCAACTGGCTATCTCCAGTAATCATTCTATAAAAGGAAGCCATATTACCCGTAAAACTTTCCAAGGTTTTACCTACTACAAGAGGCGCAAGGGACTCCAGTGCCGCTGCACAAAGTTCATTACCGCGGCCAATGGTAAATGTTAGCCCATGGCCCTCAAGACCTTGGGGGTGATCGGTTTTTAAGATAACATACGCCGCAGAATAATCAGGATCGGGATTCATAGCATCCGATCCGTCTAGCGATTTACTTGTAGGAAAGCGTACATCCTTAACTTCTATTCCTGTCATTAATATGCTCATGGTCTGTGATTAGATTTACTAAAGCAAAACTAATTGCCACGAACTTTAATCGCTACACCAAAACCAACGTATATTGATACTTTTTTTGCTTAAATTGTATTAATGACAAATTTTAGGTATGCAACTTCACATAATCACTAGGAGACATTCCTGTAATTGCCTTAAATTGTCTATTAAAGTTGGAAATGTTATTGAATCCAGACTCGTAACATACTTCTGAAACCGATTTATTGTGCTCCATTAGCAATTTACATGAAAAACCCACCCTGATTTCATTTAGGTATCTGGTAAAAGTTTTTCTATGTACCCTTTTGAAAAATCTACTAAAAGCCGATGGGTTCATATGTGCAATCTCTGCCACATCCTTGGAATGAATGGGAGTATTAAAATTCTTGAAAATAAAGGAATAAATCCGATCAAGGTTTTCGTCATCGGATTTCCGAAATGAAGAAACAAACCCTGCACTGGACAATAAAGTATAGCTGGGGTGCTTCGCCAATTTATTCAATATTTTTACAAAGCTTACAGCTTTATCAAATCCTTGTAGTTGAAGTAAACCTTCTATTTCATCAATGGTCTTAGGAGACAATCCCTCAAATTTTACACCCTGCTGTGCAAGTTCAAAAAGGCGGGCTATGGGCTGAACCTCTGGAGTAGACAACCATCCCTCACCAAAAAAATCCTGTATAAAATGGACTGCAATAGCCTCAGCTGTCAATTCAGAATTATCGGAAAAATAGACATCATCGTTCAACCACATATGAGGAAGGTTCTTACCAATTAGCACCACCTCTCCTTCTACAAACTTTTCAATACTATCGCCTATAAACCTGGTTCCGGTACTTTTCTTAATCGCCACCAACTCCAATTCCGGATGATGGTGCCAAATTTTAAGAAAGTGGGGGTAACTGTTCATACTAACCGTAAAGGAACTATTCTTGGCACTTGCCCTGTCTAATAAATGCAGTTTCATTTTATGGTTTTCTAAACATTAATTTAACAAAGAGGCATACTAAAAATATCAAATCAATCAAATATAGTCAGTTGTGGCAAAAAAAATACCAATGAGTGTATAATTTTTAGTAGGGCATCCCAATTATGACTTCTAATTTTGGAGCCGTGGTTTAGCAAATTGTTAATTCTTCAATAAAAATTGGATATCCGTTGAAACTTTTTAGCAAGTGATTTTCAGTTATTAAAAATCGAGACAAACAATTAAAAAATCATAAAAAAATCAGCACAAACTAAGTCTAACTAACGCTTTCATCGATTATGAAAAAACGACCAAAGTTCAGAAGTTCCCAACGGGCACTTCCAAAACTTGATTACAAAACAGCGGTACTACTGCTGTTGACGTTAATCATTCAAAATGGTGTTACTGCATCTGATAATGTGTACGTACCCACAAACAAAACTAACGTTCAAACAACAATCTCCGGAACCGTCACGGACGAAAGTGGATATCCCCTACCGGGTGCCACGGTGGTTGAAGTTGGTACTTCCAATGGAGTTTCTACGGATTTTGATGGTAATTACTCCATAACCCCAACGGGAGATAACCCCGTATTAGAAGTTTCTTATATAGGTTTTGCCAAAAAAACCGTAAATGTAAATGGCCAGACTTCCATTAATATTGTACTTACCGAAGATGCAAGTGAACTTGACGAAGTGGTGGTTACTGCCCTTGGTATCAAGAAAGACGCTAAAGCCCTAGGGTATTCCGTTGCAAGTGTGGATAGTGAAAGGATTCTTGCCAGTGGTACTCCCGTAAACGCGCTACAATCTCTTTATGGTGCAGCAGCCGGTGTAAATATCGCATCAACGGCAACAGGACCTTCTGGAGGTGTAAAAATCAATATTAGAAATGCTGTTTCCTTTGATGAGAACTCTACAACAAGGCCTCTTATCGTAGTTGATGGTATCCCAATACATGATGAAAATACTGGCATTAGCGCCAATGCACGAACTGGAAGAGACAATGGTACCGGCATTAATGACATTAACCCTGACGATATTGCCTCGTTTGAAATTTTGAAGGGCGCCAAGGCTTCTGTTCTATACGGAAGTGAGGGTGCTAATGGCGTTCTATTGATTACTACAAAAAGTGGTTCTAAAGCTAGAGGATTAGGAATTTCTGCCTCTTTAACCACCTCCATGGAAAAAAGCGCCTTTACCCCAGATTTGCAAGATCAATATGGAACGGGTAGAAGCCCAAGTAATACTGCAAGCGATGACCAAGGTTATTACATTAACGAAAATGGAGAAAGAGCATTGGATATTGCGGGACCTGCTTTTGGCCCCAAATATGACCCTAGCGTAAATTTAAGATGGTGGGATGGTTCCTTAAGACCGTGGCAAGCCACAAGACAGGATGTATACGATCAATTATTCAAAACGGGACATCAAAGAACTGCCAATGTTGCCTTAAGCGCCGGTAGCGATAAAGGCTCCGTTAGGTTTTCATATACCAACCTACAGTACACTCCTATCATTCGCAATTCTGAATTTGACAAAAATACCTTCAGTTTCAACGCCTCCTACGATCTAAACGATCATATATCTGTTAAATACGTTGGAAACTACTTTGTTTCCAATAACCTTAACTCCTCATATGCCGGATCTTTTGATGCTCAAGGAGCAGGGTCAGCTTTAGGTGGTTACTCTAGGGATATAGATATCGACTTACTTCGCAGTTATTTGGTTACCGAAAATGGCTATAACTATTTTCAAAATGAGGAAAGAAGACAAAACTTCATTTCTAATGGTAGGGCATCATTAGTAGGTACCCTTTGGGATTGGACTCAGAATGAATCAAGCTTTAACCGTATTCATAACATTCAATCCCTAACGCTGGATTTAACATTTAACGATACTTTTAGTGCCACCATCCTTGGAGGTATAGACAATACTGTTGAAAGAACTGAATACAAAGGTAAACTACAAGATCCGTCTTTAATTGGACCAAATAGTGGTTCTGCATATACAGATATTACAAGGTTAATTAGAAAGACCTACGGTCAGGGAACTTTAAACTTTGACACGGATTTCAATGATTTTGGATTGTCCGGTTTTGTCGGAGGTGTCATTAGGGAAAACTATTCTGAAAGTAAAGGAGCTGAAAAAATTGGAGGGATGGTAATCCCTAACTACTTTTCTTTCACCAACCTTCCGTCGGGAATCCAGCCACAATATCAGTTCGGTAACGGAGAAGATATTTTGTACAGTGCTTTGGGTTCTTTACAAGTTGATTGGAAAGACCAAATTTATGTGGAAGCACAAGCAAGACAGGATTGGTCTTCCATCCTTCCTCCTGGAAACAACAGCTACTTTTATCCTGGTGCTAGTGCAACGTGGATCGCATCTAACAGTTTTGATTTACCTGCGGCAGTGAAGTTTTTAAAGCTTAGAACCTCTTGGGCAGATGTAGGTAGACCCGGCCCTAGATATTTCAGTAATGTTAATTTAGACGTTTCACAATCAGGTGGTGGGTTTATACTCTCTCCTCCAAGTGATTTACCTCCAATTGACGATGACTTCGTACCTAACTTAAAACCGGAAAGAAAAAGAGAATACGAAGTAGGTATAGAAGGGTATTTCTTCGAAAACCAAAGAGTTGGTATTGATTTTTCCGTTTACCATTCCAACACTTATGACCAAATTATGAAGGTGACTGCACCTCCAGGATTGGGCGTTAATAACATTAGAATTAATGCTGGTGACGTTGCCAATACAGGATGGGAACTTGCACTAAAGACCAAACCCGTCTTTAAAGAAGATTTCTCTTGGAATCTTGATATGACATTTGCAGCTAGCAAGACAAAAATTGAAAGATTGGACGGGGAATTAACTTCTCTTTCCCTATGGAGCACCAATGGCCTAAATGCCGTTGCAGAAGTAGGAGGAGAATATGGTGTTATTATTCAACAGCAAGGCCATCAACACTACATCAACCCTTCTAACGATAACGACCCAAATAACGGAGAACTTATTGTAGATCCCAATGGACAACGCTACAGCTACTCAAGACAGAGCAACCGCAAAGTAGGTAAGTTACTTCCAGATGTTACTGGTGGTCTTTTCAGTAGGTTCAATTATAAAAATGTAAGCTTAGTAGTAAATATGGACTACTCATTTGGAGCCACTTTTATCAACGAAGCAGAAAGTTATATGATGGCTTCTGGGGTGTTAGAAGAGTCTTTGGCTTACAGGGACGCTGCCAGTGGTGGTGTTGCTTATCACTTAAATGAAGAAGGTGCAAGGGTTGCCGGCACCAATCCAGGTACGGGGGCAACATTTAATGATGGTGTTCTCTTGCAAGGTGTAAATGCCAACGGGGAACCTAATACACAGATATCTTCTGCCCAGGACTATTATTATGCTTCCTATTTCTCCAATGGCTTTTTTCCAGAAGACAGATTGTTTAAAAGTGATTACATAGCTTTAAGGAACGTATCCTTGGATTATAGACTTCCAAATTTCTCCAAGAATATTGGATTGAGCGATATAGTAGTTTCGGTATTTGCTAACAATTTAGCATACATTTATAAAGCAGCGCCCAATACCATACCTGAGTCTTCTAACGGCACTGGTTGGTCTGGCGGATCATATGGAACCACTGCTCTACCTGCTCAACGTTCATTAGGACTTTCCGTAAAGGCAAAACTTTAATAAAAAAAATAGCAACATGAAAAATTCAATAATAACATCAATTCTAGCGGTCTTTGTTCTGTTGGCCTCAACAGCGTGTGAAGACAATCTAGAAGAACTATATCAAGACCCAGATGGTTTTTCTAAAGGACAGGCAGATGAAGCCGGAGTTAGTATAATTGCTGGATATTTTACTTCCCAACTTACTCGAGGATTTTTTCTCAGGGGTGAATATGGCGCTCATTATCACCAATTAAGGAGTGGCTCTAGGGTTATGGGAACAGGTGTTCAATTATATTACACCACCAATGTTCAAGGCGTACCATACGCGCTTGCAAATGTTGAAAACGACTGGGGTTCCAATGGTTTTAACAGGACTGTTTTTGACAAATTGAACAGTGATTGGATCAAACAAGTTCTTTGGGCACAAAAAGAGTACAATAAGATTGCAGAAGAGGACCGATCGAAAATGGATGTTCTTTTTATGAGATTATTGCATGTGTTGAAGGCCTATGCCTACCAACGCGCCATTGATGGTTACGATGAAGTTCCCTATTTTGAAACAGGTTCTGCCGGAGCTTTGGACGGTGAAAAAGCTCAATATTTAGGTCAAGAGGAAATTTATCCAATTATCATAGAGGAGCTTAAAGGAATTGAAGACTACTTAGCAACCGTAGATTTAGATGCTAGTGAGTTGGCCATATTCCAATCGCAAGATGTGATCTTCAATGGAAGTCTGCTTCAATGGAGAAAGTATATTAATTCCCTAAGATTAAGGTGGGCCATGACGGTAAGCGAAAGATTACCTGACCTTACCTCAACCGTTTTATCCGAGTTGGAAGCCAAACCTATTTTCGAAAACTACGATGATGTAGCGGGACTTGCGGATATTGCTATAGTAGAACCCAACAGACTTCAAGTGGAATTGGGTATTACCCGGGCCTTTAGGGAAAGAGGTGATGAAAGCCGCGCACCAAAACGTTATCTACAGGACGTTATGCATGTAGAGCCTACAGAAAAAAGCGTGGTCATCAATGGTGAAACCCTTTATTATTTTGATGGGGACAATTCAGAAGAAGGCCTAGCTAACGGTACGGTTGACCCAAGGGTAGCTTATTTATTCTCAAAAGATATTTTAGGAAGGTATATTGGTTCAGAGACCGGATGGGATAATGGAACCGACCCCAATAGTTTTCTGAACAAGACTTTACGTGCTTATTATATCAACCACCCCATTATGACAGATATATCCGTTACGGAAATATCTTTTGGAACCGAAGGAGGAGATGAACAAGTTATTTCTTTAAATGATGAAGCAGCTGCAGACCTTAGCAAAAGGGAAGCCTTTTTATTGAAAGCTTTTAGAGAGCAAGTTGGTTTTTATAGGGACACCAATTACACTATTGGTACTGATAATAATTTGGTTGCGGAGTTTAATACGCGCCCACAATACAATTTCGATTTAAGGTACCCAACCCTACACGCAGTTGAAACACAACTTTCTTTGGCCGAAGCAGCGGTAAGAGGTTTTGGTTCTGGTTCTGCCAGTTCATATTATCAAAAAGCAATTGAGCTTTCATGTAACTATTGGTATTTAATAAATGTAGACAATAGATACTCGAAGCAAACGACACCTTCGTTCCCAAGCACTATGGATGAGACCAGAATTGCTAGAGATCGAGCAAGCGAGGAATATGATGCCGCCGCCTACGCCGCATTTGAGGCGCAGCGATTTGAAGGGTTGACGGACCAAGAAAAAGTTCATGCTATTTTCAACCAACTACAACTGCATTATAATATGTTCAACTTTGAAGTTCCTTGGACTTCTGCAAGGCGTTTGATCAACTATCTAGGAGGAGAAAACCCAGGTTCTCCGTACGAGATTTTTACTTGGAAAGAGCGTTTTCTATACAATCCTGGAATCCAAGCTACCGATCCAGAAGCTTGGGCTATAATTAGTCAGCATGACGATCCAGGCTTACCTATGTGGTTTACCGGTCGTACCGCTAAATGGAGAAACACTTTGGAATAAAACATCAAAATTATAACAAGAAAACATGAAAAAGATTCTATTTTTTGTAATGGCCTTAGTTCTTACTGCATCCTGTAGTAAAGATGATGAAGCGTCCATTATTGGAACCGCAAGTGCAAACGACGGAGAGGTAGTTTCCGGCATTACTGTAAAATTATATACAGAAGATACCAACCTACTTATGGACACCAGCACAGATAGTGAAGGCAAATTTGCCTTTACTGATCTAGATGTGGGCAACTACTATATTGGTGCAACTACTGTCATAAATGATACGGTTTGGGATACGGGAAATACCCCACAGATTATTTATGTAGGTGGAGAAATCCAAAAAGAAGTGTCACTTACGCTTACACAAAAGCAATAACCACCAAACGAGCCAAGATTAATCCCCCAAAATCTAAATCTTGGCTCTTTTAACCCATTAACAGGACTTCTTTTAAGGGAATTTACCTAACCGCTCCCTAACCAAAAAGACCTGTCATTAGTACCG
Organism: Cytophaga sp. FL35; assembly: GCF_014349235.1. Classification (GTDB taxonomy): domain Bacteria; phylum Bacteroidota; class Bacteroidia; order Flavobacteriales; family Flavobacteriaceae; genus Euzebyella. Next base: position 217,700 of record NZ_JACSOH010000002.1, read on the forward strand.
TTTTGTGAAATTATTTTTTTATGTTAGTTTCATGATTAGTTGAGTTCAGCAATGGCCGGCCCTAAAGCCGGCCATATCTGTTTTAATACAAACCATTTATACCAGATTATTTAGATGAAACCCCTCCATCACCCCCTAAAAATTGTACGCCGTTCTTTTTTTTCGCGTACCTTAATTTACCTTCTTTTCGTCTGCTGTTTATTTAATGCTTCATGCACGGAACAAGAAAAAAAACTCTTGGTATTTAGTAAAACTGCCGGTTTTAGACATGGAAGTATAGAAAGTGGTGTAACAGCACTGAAAAAATTGGGCAAAGAGAACGGTTTTAAGGTAATAGCTACAGAGGACTCCAATTTAATTGTTGAAGATTCCCTAAAAACCTATTCCGCCGTAGTTTTTTTAAATACCACAAGAGATATACTTAATGATGTTCAACAGGCAGATTTTGAAAGATACATACAATCGGGTGGTGGCTTTGTAGGAATCCATGCGGCAACGGATACGGAATATGATTGGCCTTGGTACAATAAACTGGTAGGAGCCGTGTTTGAAGGACATCCAAAAATTCAAGAAGCAAAACTTTTAATTAAAGACAAAAACCATCCATCAACCAAAATCTTTAAAGATTCCGTTTGGACTAAAAGTGATGAGTGGTACAATTTCAAAAACATCAATCCGGACATCAATGTGGTCCTAAGTATTGATGAAAACAGTTATGAAGGGGGTACTAATGGAGACAATCACCCTATATCTTGGTATCATGCATACGATGGAGGTCGTTCCTTTTACACGGAATTAGGACATACGGACCAAACTTTTGAAAATCCCATTTTTCTATCCCACCTTTTAGGGGGAATTAATTATGCCGTTGGCAACAATTCAAGGGATTATACAAAAACCAAGACTCAAAGGGTTCCTCCAGAGGACAGATTTGCCAAAAAAATACTCGATTTTAACCTGAACGAACCTATGGAACTAGATGAACTTCCAGGTCAGGGAATTATTTTTGTAGAACGTAGGGGTGCTGTTAAACTTTTTGATTTTGCATCGGAGAGTACCAAAATTATGGCACAACTGGATGTTTGGTACGGTAACGAAGATGGATTGTTAGGAGTGGCCGTTGACCCCGGTTATCTCAAAAATCACTGGGTGTACTTCTTTTACACACAGCCAAGCGAAGAATCTGTTCAAAGGGTCTCGAGATTTACCATTAGAGACAATAAAGTGGATATCTCATCAGAAAAAATCCTACTTGAAATTCCAACGGACCGTCAATGCTGCCATAGTGGGGGAGCATTGGAATTTGGTCCCAATGGAAATCTTTTCATAACCGTTGGCGATAACACCAATCCGTTTGAATCATCGGGTTTTGCTCCTATAGACGAAAGGGAAGGTAGGCGTGCTTGGGACGCTCAAAAATCCGCGGCCAACACCAATGACCTACGAGGTAAGATACTAAGAATAAAGCCAGAAGATAACGGCACCTATTCCATTCCCGAAGGCAACCTATTCCCAAAGGGCACGCCTAAAACCAGGCCTGAAATTTATGTGATGGGGAATAGAAACCCCTTTCGTCACTCTATAGACAGTAAAACCGGATATTTATATTGGGGAGATATTGGCCCCGATGCCGGAAAGGCAGATCCGGATAGAGGACCCAGCGGAATGGGCGAATATGATCAGGCCAGGGAAGCGGGATTTTGGGGCTGGCCCTACACAAGGGGGTATAACGAACCTTACAATGACTATAACTTTGAAACGAAAACCTCTGGACCAAAGTTTGACCCCAATAATCTAATTAATGATTCACGCCATAATACTGGACTTCAAAAATTACCGCCCGCCCAAAAATCGATGATACCCATGACGTATTATAGATCTGAAGAATTTCCTTGGATGGGAGCCGGAGGAATCAACCCTATGGCAGGCCCAGTTTTTCATGCCAGTGATTATCCAGAGGCAACCGATCCTTTCCCCAATTACTTTGAAGATAAACTGTTCCTTTACGAATGGATGCGTGATTGGATTTACGTAATTACCTTGGATGAGAACCAAAATTATGTAAAAGCAGATGCCTTTATGCCCCATACAGAATTCTCCCATCCCATGGATATGGTTTTTGGTTCCGACGGAAAATTATATGTGTTGGAATATGGCCAAAAATGGAATTCCCAAAATTTGGATGCCCGTTTAAGCAGTATTACTTATTTAGCCGGAAACAGGGAGCCCATTGCCCAAATCACCCAAGACAAAGTAGTTGGTGCCGCCCCGCTCACTATACAGTTTCAAGGGGAAAACTCATTGGATTATGACAAGGATACCATTAGTTACGAATGGTTTTTTGAAGGAAGTGAAGTTCAGTCCACAGAGATGAATCCAAGTTTTACCTTTGAAAAAGACGGAATATACAATGTTCGTTTAAAGGTTACGGATACCGAAGGAAATACTTCCTCTGCACAATCAAAAATAATGGTAGGAAACGATGCCCCAGAATTAAAAATCACCATTAAAGATAACGACTCTATTTACTGGTACGGAAAAAAGATTTCCTACCAGGTAAGTGTATCGGACAAGCAAGATGGTTCCACAGAAGACAACAGCATCCCCAGTGAAAATGTAAAAGTGACTTTTGATTATATTCCCGAAGGCAAGGATATAGTGAAAGCCGCCATTGGCCACCAAAGAAATATTATACCAGAAGGAAAAAAGGCTATTGATGGTTCTGATTGTAAAGCCTGTCACGCTCCAATGGAAAAAGTCAATGGACCTAGCTATTTGGACATTGCCAAAAAATATGATCAAGCAGATACCGGCTACCTCGTTTCAAAAGTCATTAAAGGCGGTGGTGGTGTTTGGGGCGAAAATGCCATGTCTGCCCACCCTCAATTAAATGTGGAGGAGGTAACCCAAATGATCGAATATATCCTAAGCCTTCAACCTAAGGAAAATGAAAATGAGAAATCACTTCCTCTTAGTGGAACCTTAACTTTTGACAAACATACTACCAGTGGTGGGGAAGGAACCTATATTCTCATGGCTTCCTACAGGGATAATGGAAACCCAAATCAGCCAGAATCCGAATTAACCGCCAACGATCAAGTGGTATTCAAAAGTCAAAAGATTCAAGCTGAGGACGCCAATGAAATAAGTGAGGGCATCAACACTTGGAGAACCAATTACTCCAAGGTAGTAGGTGGTATGGTCCACAACTCGTATTTGAGGTTTGATAATGTGAATTTGAAAGACTTAAAACAATTGAAATATGCTACTTTTTATAATTCCGATTATGATTTCAACGGCGTTCTGGAAATAAGGGAAAACGCTTTAGACGGAGCCATCTTAGGAAAACAAGACCTAATCTATATGGGGCCGGAGAAAACAGCCTATTATCAAATTCCATTGAAGAGTGAAGCAGAAAAAGCCACTATTTTCTTAGTCTACAAGAACCCAAATCATCCTAAAAGAAATATGGGCCACGCAGATTATATATCATTTGACTACAAAAGATAATTGCAAAAAAATAGCCGGTTGGCCATTGGGTTAGCCGGCTTCAAAAATTATGGATACCGGTTGATTGTTATCATTGATTACTTCTTTGAAACTCCTTAGTTCCAAACCACTTTTAGAAATTAGCTGAAACCAATCCTCAAATGTACGTGCATACCAAGAATGGCCATCTGTAAAATTACCGGGTAGTCCTTTCCAGGAATCCGTTATAAATTGGCTTTTATATTCATAGCCGTTTTGAAGTAGAAAAAAAGGATGCAAGGTCTGAACCACAATACTTCCATCTGCCAAAAGGTTTGTTTTTACGGCTTTAAACAATTGGCGTAAGTTATCCCTCTGATAAATACTGAAATTAAATACCGCCAAATCAAATGGCGCTTCGGGAATTATTTGGCCTTCAATTACATCTTCATAAGACATATGATAATAAGATTCTAGTCCTTTCAAACGGGCATTGGTCAATAATGCTTCGGTAGCATCAAGACCCACAACTTTTTTTCCTGACTTAGAAAGCTCTCTTGTAAGCCATCCTTCTCCACACCCCATATCCAATACTCTATTACCTATCATATTGGAAATGAAAGAAACAATGGAGGCATTGGTAAATTTACGGGAACCTATGGAATTGGAATCCAATACCTTTATCCACTCCCCCGCGTTTTTTCTCCATGACGATTTGATTTTATCCATACCAAAGCAATTTAATTTAAAATTACAAAAGGCCTAACATTGATTAAATGTAGGCCCTCTGCTCTTAAAATGAACTCAACAAACAATTATAAACTCGGGTTATCCGGTGTATTGGGGTTACTATTTCTTTCCGTTTCAGGATATGGGTAGTAATTTCTGTTCCTTTCCTCATCATACTGCATGGCCGTGCCGCTAGGTTCAGGCCTGTTAAACCTTCTACTATCCTCAAGACTCAATCCCGTAAGAAAAAGTTCTGCCCGCCTGTTTTTGTAAATAGCCTCCAAAAGCGCATCGGAAGTCATGTCTCCACTGTAAGGGGCGACATTGGCATTAATATCCAAAGGGTCATCCGTATCTGTTAACACAGCATTTAAAGCGGTTTCGGCAGTTGCCAAGTCAGGACTACTTTTGCGAATACTTGCTTCTGCAATAATCAGATTCATTTCATCAGGAATATATAATGGAATGGGAGCCACATTTACATTAAAAAAACCTGCTAAATCTTCAATGGGCAATCCATTTTGATTGGTTTCATCTAAGGCAACGAGATAAAAAGCCAAGCGACCGTCCGTTTCCTCAAAAACAAATTCTGAAGGCAACCCGAAGTTATCCCTAGGCTTAAAGTTGGGGGAATCATTTAAAAACACCCTACTCCAAATTGGATTCAGGTTTTGTAAATCATAAACAAAGTTGGAAACCTCTGTTTGACTCACGGACTGTGCACTGGCAATGGCCTCCTCATAATTACCGGTAAAAAGGTTATATCTTGCCGTAAATGCTTCAATGCTATTGCTCAAATCAATATTACCAAGGGTAACTGCCTCCGTAAACTCAGAGGAAACCGCAGTGCTTGAAATAGCACTTTTGGCCTCGGCAAGCAAACCTATCGCAATATTGTAAGCTTCCAACCTTGGAACAAATGTAGCGCTGTTTTCTGGGTTGGTTTGAACTACAACCTGCTCATAGTGCTGCGCCAAAGCACCAATTGCCATAGCTTTAAATAATTTTGCATGAGCCAAAAGCCCACTTTTAGTGCCAGCGGCCAACTCAATGTTTTCCGCATTGGTTTCAATGTCTTCAGCTATCTTAATGACTCTAAGCATGGTAGACCAAAGTCCTTGAACATTGGAATTGAAATCAGGGAGCGGGGTTCCCCCATCTTCCAGCTCGATCATATTTTGAAATGTTGTAGTTATACCACCTTCCCTTGTTGTCACGGCTGGTGTTTCCACCAGATATCTTACACCAGTAGTAGAGTACAATTGTTGCAACCCAACCGCAGCAGCCAAAATTCCCTCTCGAGATGCATAGGCCTGTTCCGTGGTGGCTGAATTAGGGTTATCAAAATCAGTTTCACAAGAGGCAAGTGTCAAAACAGTTATCAACAAAAGCCCTTTTAGTTTTATTTGTATAAATTTCATCTTAATTCTTTTTTAGAAGTTGACACTTAAACCTAGCTGATAGGTTCTTGGAATGGGAACCCCGGCAAAATCGAACCCTCTAACTCCATTGCTTTGTCCCGCGGTATTAATTTCAGGATCCCATCCGCTATAATCGTCCCAAGAAATCAAGTTTCTACCAATAAGACTTATCTTAATATTATCTACGGATTCAAAAGGTTCTTGAAGATTATAGCTTAATGCCAATTCACGAAGCTTAACAAAGGACCCATCCTCAACAAATTCCTCAAAAATCCCTGCTTGGGCACCACCGTAACCTTTGGGCAAGTTTCCTTGTAATTCTTGGCCAACATTATACCCGCCTCCAAAAATTACGTTATCCATCAGCCTTCTGTTCCAGTTAAAAACATCAAAACCTTGAACAGCATCAAACTGAACGCGTAAGTCTACATTTTTATATGAAAACTCATTGATCAAAGAACCAAACCATTCTGGATTGGGATTTCCTATTACCTTAGAAGAAGAACCATCTTCTGTAGTTCCGGTGAAAGGATAACCATTTTCATCCAGAGCAATATTACCATCTGCGTCCCTTGCATAAAATTGTCGGTAGAATACTCCCAAAGGCTCTCCTTCAATTACATAGTTGGTAGCGAAACTTCCAGCCAATGCAAATTGTCCGCCACCTGCTACACTAGTAACTTCATTCTCATTTTTGGAGTACGTAGCTGTAATGTCCCAAGTGAAGTCCTCTGACTTAACAGGAGCTCCTTTTAACAAAACTTCCAAACCGGTATTCTCCAAATTACCTACGTTCTCAATCCTAGAAGAATAGCCGGTAGATGGGGACAACTCCCTTGGAAGCAATAAATCTGTAACTTCTTGCTTGTAATAAGTTAGCTCCACACCCAACCTATTATTCAAGAAACCAGCATCAAAACCAAATTCTATTTCTTCCTGCCTCTCAGGAGCAATATCCAAATCACCTTGCTGCGTATTTGGGATAAGCCCTGGAGAACCATTAATGGAAATAGGACTAAGTAGGGTAAATCTTTGAAATGCGGAGAGAGCCGTAAGGTTTCCTGCTTGTCCCCAAGAACCACGCAATTTAAAGGTACTAAAGGTATCACCAAATGTATTTTCCCAAAAATCCTCCTCAGATATAATGTAAGACAGACTTGCCTTGGCATATAATTGGGATCTTTCATCCTTACCAAAGGTAGAGGCCCCATCACTTCTTAACGCCCCATTTAGATATAATTTATCTTTATAACTAAAGGATTGTTGAACAAAGGCGCCCCAGTAGGATATTTGAGACCTACTTTCGCCCTGTTCTACAATACTACCGCTGGTTGCTGTTTCTACAATTGGAGGAAGACCAGTGGCATTAATACCTATCCTATCAAACTCTTCATATTGCCATGAACCTCCTAAGGTAGTTGTAGAGGAAATATCGTCATTAATAGCTGCCTTATAAGATAGATTTAAATCACTGTTGTATTGAAAGTTATTAATATCAGACCTACGTGCAAAACCGTCACCATTAGGAGAAGTATTATTGATAGGGATAAAAGCAGTGGCCGATTGGTTGAAAAAATCAAGACCCAATGTATAATTGGCCGTAAGATTATCTGTAATCTGCGCATCCAAACCAACACTAGTTATTACACGATTTATTTTTTGTCCAAAATCAAATCTATCAACGGCTTCAGCAGGATTGGTCCTGGGAACCAACAAAGAAGTTTGTGGATAAACCCCTGAAGCATTTGGTGCTGGATCAATAGAGTTATCACTGAAAACAAAACCGGTAATAGCCCCATAAGCGGCATTTATACCTCCATTAGGCACTTCTTCACTCTTGCTTCGCACATAATTTAAACTTGCATTTATCCCTAACCAATCAAATGCCTTTTGCGTTACATTGGCCTTAAAACCTATTCGCTGGAAATTGGTATTTTTTATAATACCTTCATTGTCCAAGTGAGAACCCGAAATAAAATAGGTTGTCTTTTCATTACCGCCACTAACCGATAAATAATTTTCTACTCCAAAACCTGATTCAAAAATTTCATCTTGCAAATCATACCTTTCTACAGGCACCGTTGCTAAATTGGCCCTATCAAAAGGGTCTTCCCAAGCCAATGGCACATCATTATAATCTATGGTCTTTCTTAGCTCATTGATTTTTGCGTTTGTAGAAAAACTAAATCTAGGCTCACCAGATTTTCCTTTTTTGGTAAAAATCTGTACCACACCGTTACTGGCACGAGAACCGTAAATTGCAGCGGCAGCCGCACCTTTAATTATTTCAATTCTCTCAACATCATTGGGATTTAAATCTGCCAAACGATTTTGTGTGTTTCCTCCGGTATCAATCAATTCCGCACTGGAGTTGCTTACAATTATCCCATCTACAATATAAAGCGGGTCAGAGCTACCTAAAACCGTGCTAGGACCACGTAATCTAATACTGATTCCTCCAGCGGGATCACCAGAATTCTGTTGTACCAATGCCCCGGTTATTTTACCTGAAATCGCTTGGTCTACTGCAGTGGCACCGTTATTGACCAAATCTTCGGATTTTACAGAAGATATAGCATTACCCAAGGTTCTTTTGTTTACACCTACGGTACTACCGGTCACGACAACCTCATCTAAGCTCAATAGATCTTCGGATAATTGAGCGTTTGCTTCAATTTCTTGAGAAGCTTGTGCCGAGACTTTAATTCTTTTAGTAGAATACCCTAGGTAACTGGCCAATAAGGTATAATCACCAGGCTCAAGCGCAGCCTTGAATTCATAATAACCGTCAAAATCGGTTACGCCTCCATAAGATGTGTTCTCCAAGAATACCGAAACTCCCGGTATAGGAAGTTCATCATTGGCATCTGTAATAGTCCCCTTAAAAGTATACTGCTCTTGCCCATAGCCAAAAGCCATACAAAGTAGCATCAACAATGCTACCCAAAAGGGTGATTTTCTTTTAATTAAACTTGTTTTTTTCATACGTGTACTTGAGTTAGATTCTAAAAGAGTGAGTGAAACAGCAAGTTGTACTTCTGACAATTTTCCGCCTTCTGCGTAAAAATAGGGAAAAAATATCTTTTGCAGTATTTTGCAACCTTTTTTTGCAAAAACTCGAAAATTGTATAATTTTCGTATTCACATACGGAAAACCCTGCAGTAAAAGTTATATATTTCGCATTGCAGGTAGAAAGTCAACCAAACCTAGACCATGCTCAAACAAGAACGGCAACAAGTCATACTTAACGAAGTAGCTCTTCATAATAGAGTCTTATTAACCGATATAGCTGAAGTACTTAATGTTTCTGTAGATACGATAAGAAGGGATGTTATTCAATTGGATTCTGAAAGAAAGTTGAAAAAAGTTCACGGTGGAGCCATCTCATTAGGTTACACCAACGAAGGTATACCGCAACAAAAGGTGTACGCCTTGGACAAAAAATCCAAAATTGCGGATAAAGCAGTGCAATTATTAAAAAGTGGAAACGTCATTATAGTGCATGGAGGAACTACCTGTTTAGAATTCGCAAAAAAAATACCTAGCAATTTAAGCCTTACCTGTTTTACCATGAGTTTACCAATTGCTCTGGAATTAGCAAAAAAACCAAAGGTAGAAGTGATAATAATAGGTGGGACGCTATCCAAAGAATCTTTAATTGCCTCCGGTGCTAACGCCATACACAATCTCTCCAAAATCACAGTAGACTATAGTTTTCTTGGTACCGGATATGTAGATGCAAATTATGGACTCACGGAATTTGACTGGGAAAGTGTGCAAGTAAAGAAAGCTATTGTACAATCTTCCAAAAAGGCAGTACTACTTACCATCTCTGAGAAATTAAATTCGCAAAACAGATATAAAACTTGTGACCTGCAGGAAATTTCCATAATGATTACCGAACTTTCTCCAAGTGACAGTAAACTGGAGGACTTTAGAGAAAAGAACATTACATTGTTATAAATTTCAGACTTGTATTACCAGATACTTTTGGAACTGCTGTAACACTAAAATCATCGTATGCACCCACCCTTTATCACAGATAAAACCTTTAAAGGAAAAGACTTCACGAAAGAAAAATTGGTAAAAGGGGAGTACGAGAACTGTGTTTTTGAAGGTTGTAATTTTGAAAAGGGATTTTTGGACAACCAAAATTTTATGGAATGTACTTTTAATGAATGTAACCTAAGCAATGCCAATATTACCAATACTACCTTTAAAGAGACTAATTTCGTTAATTGCAAAATGATCGGTGTGCATTTTGAAACAAGTAATACCTTTCTTATGGACTTCACATTTGAAGACTGCAACCTACACCTCTCATCCTTTTACAACCTCGAGTTACGAAAACAAGTATTTAACTCATGCCTTCTTACCCAAGTTGACTTCAGTCAAGCCAATTTAAAAGAAAGTGCTTTTAATAAATGTGATTTGAAAGGGGCCATTTTTGACCAAACCAATTTACAAGGTTCCCTTTTTACTACAGCTTTTAACTTCCAAATTGACCCGGAAAAAAACAACATAACTAATGCTACTTTTTCTAAAGAGGGGCTTTTAGGCCTTCTTGCCAAATACAAAATCAAAATACACTAGCATTACTTTTAATCGGCTACATGTGCATCATAATTTGTATCTTGTGTGTAAAGATGCCTCTATGCGGTCTATTATTGTTCCAATTCTTTTCTTTACGCTGCAAGTTTTTTCACAAAACACTATATCACACCCAATAAGTAGTACACCTCCAAAAGTCACTATTGAAGCCGTTTCCTTTATGCAAGGACACTGGAGAGGTGAAGCATTTGGTGGAATTACGGAGGAAATATGGGCCCCGCCCCTTGGTGGCTCCATGATGTTTTGTTTTAAACTGGTGGTTAACGGCAATGTAAGTTTTTATGAATTGGGTCACATTAGAGAATTGGACGGCTCCTTAATTTATGAGTTAAAACACTTTAATGCTGATATGACGGCATGGGAGGAAAAAGAGGAGGTTCAACAATTCAAGCTTGTAAAGGTTGAGAAAGACAAAGTCTTTTTTGAGGGTTTCACTTTTGAACGTGTTGGTGAAAATGAGGTTGTAATTTATGCGCTTATTGATGGTGAGAAGGATAAGCCCAAGGAGGTGACTTTTAATTTTAAACGTTTGTAGGTTGAAGAAAAAGTGCGAAGAATGCGGAAGGGAACTAATGGGAAGAACAGACAAGAAGTTTTGTTCAGATTATTGTCGCAATGCCTATCATAACAAACTTAATAAGGACAGTAACAATCTCATTAGAAACGTTAATAACCGACTTCGAAAAAATTATCGGATTTTAGACAGTTTTACCCTAAAAGAGGGGAAAACCACGACGCCCAAATCAAAGCTAATTGACAAAGGTTTTGACTTTGAACACTTTACCAACCTCTACACAACCAAAAAAGGTACTGTTTACTATTTTGTCTATGACCTGGGCTATCTTCCACTAGACAACGATTTCTATATGATTGTAAGGAGGGAATAAAAAAAGGCGCTCATGGCGCCTTCATTATTTTTTACAGAGCGTTATTTCCAATTCTGCCCATTTAATTTCAAGGCAGCAACTACAATGTCCTTCCTGCTTATTTGACCAACGAGAAGGCCGTCTCTCATTACCGGAAGCCTACGCCTATTGTGCCTATCAAAAATGCCGGCAGCATCAAAAATGGATATATCATGAGGAATAGTCTCCACCTCTTTGGTCATAAACTTTTCCACGCTCTTATCCAATATAGGCTGATTAAAATACCTACTTTCGGAAATTTGCTTCATACAATCCGCCTCTGAAATAATTCCCACTAAAAACCCATTATCATCTAATACGGGCCCTCCGGAAATATTATGTTTGGTAAATTGTTCCATTACCTCCAAAATGGATTGATCGGTGGTGAAGGTAACCAGATTTTGGGTCATGTAATCAGATACCAATATGGGGGCATCATACTCTTTTTTTGAAACTGTCTTGGCCCTAGGGCCCATGAAACTCTTTATTCCCATAACGATTTGGTTTTATTTCTGCACAATTGGCAGATGGTTAATTACTAAATATAGGTAAAATTTAAATACATTCACCTATATTTCAGCTAATTAATTACCAAATATGCAATAAAACACAAACAATCATAACACTCTTCAAAATTCTAAAGGCGTTTAAATCCATCTGTTATTTCACATTTTAGTACCTTTAAATCAGCTTATGACTTATGGATAGATTTCCTTCATATTTGGTTCTAATTTACCTGACCGCCGCTATTTTTGTTGGATTCTATGTCTCCACTCCGTCACCCAATCCGGAAGACAAAACATCCGAAAACGAGTTCTCATTAGAAAATACCCTGGAACACGTAAGGCAGATGTCCAAAAATCCTCATGCTACGGGATTTCCCGCCCATCAAGAAGTACAAAAATATCTCGTTGAAGAATTAAGAACCTTAGGGCTTTCTCCTGAAATTCAAAGTGGTTATTCCTTGGGAAAGGGCCGTAACCTTACCAAGGCAACGAACATATTGGCCAAAATTAAAGGCAGGGAACAAGGCAAAGCTCTTTTGTTGCTTTCCCATTATGACAGCAACCCCCACTCCTCCCTGGGAGCCAGTGATGCAGCAAGTGGAGTAGCCACTATATTGGAAGGAATTAGAGCTTTTTTGTCAAATAATACAACACCTAAGAACGATATCATTGTTCTCTTTACGGATGCCGAAGAATTAGGATTAAACGGAGCCTCTCTCTTTGTGGATGAACATCCTTGGGCAAAACAAATTGGTATAATATTAAATTTTGAAGCTCGTGGCAGTGGTGGGCCAAGTTATGGATTTATAGAAACGAACCGAGGCAATAAAAACCTACTACAGGAATTCATTAAAGCAAACCCCAAGTATCCTGTTGCCAATTCTTTATACTATAGCATTTACAAAATGCTCCCGAATGATACAGATTTAACCGTATTTAGGGAAAATAGGGATATTGACGGATTTAATTTTGCCTTCATAGATGACCATTTTGATTACCATACGGCACAAGACTCTTATGAAAGGCTAGACCATAAAAGTTTGGCCCATCAAGGGAGCTATTTAATGCCTTTGCTAGCACATTTTAGCGAAGCGGATATCACGCAACTCAAAAGTCTCACTGATTATGTCTATTTTAACTTTCCTTTCTTTGAAGTTGTCTCTTATCCCTTCGATTGGATTTGGCCCATGCTTCTTATTGCGTTGGTTTTTTACGTTCTAATATTGGCCAGAGGCATTAAAAAAGGGACAATTTCACTCAAAGGCGTCCTTCAAGGTTTTTTACCATTGTTCATTGTACTCATAATTAATGGGTCCGTTGCATATGCCGTCTGGCCATTATTAAAGACTATTTATCCTAGTTACGAAAATATACTGCACGGCTTCACCTATAATGGACATACCTATATTTGGAGTGTAGTGTTTTTTGCTTTATCTACATGCATTTTTACTTATAGCCGCTTTAAAAAAGTACCCCTAGCAAATTTACTTGTTGCCCCTCTATTTTTGTGGATACTTATCTGCGCAGCTATCGCAAACTACTTACCAGGCGCCAGCTTTTTTATAATTCCCCTTTACGCACTTATGGCTATGTGGTTTGTATGCTTAAACCAAAAAGAGCCAAGTATTTGGCCCTTACTTCTTTTGGCTTTGCCCGCAATTTGGCTGTATTCGCCATTTATCAGCGGGTTCGCCATAGGATTAGGCCTTAAGATGTTAGTGGCTTCGTCCCTATTACTATCACTCACATTTGTACTTATTCTACCGATATTCTCCAGAATAGGATTCCCCAGGTCATGGGCACAGGTGTTTTTTGTTTTTTCTATTGCCGGTATGGTATACGCCCACATTCAAACCGAATATACAACTGAAAACAGATTTCCAAACAGTTTGGTTTTTATTCAGGATGATAATGCCAATAAATCGTACTGGGCCAGTTATGATGCTGTTTTAAGTGGTTGGAACGAAAGTTATTTTACAGGAAAGGAACTTGCAACTTCTCCGATCAAGGATACCATAATTAGCAAATACAATACTCACTTCAGGCATAACGCTAATGCGATGTCTATTTCGTTAAAGTCCCCTTCCATTGAGTCTTCCCTAGATTCTATAATAAATGGAAATAGACATCTTACCCTTTGCGTTACTCCCAACCGCCCTATAAACAGAATTGAGGTGTATACCAATAACATCCCTTTAACGAAGGCGAAAATTAATGGTCTATCTATTTCACATTATGACTTGTTAGAAAGGACTTCTGGTAAATTGTTTACCCATTTTTATTCACCAGGTGATTATACTGAAATAGAACTGGTTTATCCCGAAAACGAAAAACTCCAGCTTACCATACTAGAGGCAAGCAATGATCTTTTGGAAAACCCGAAATTAAATATTAAAAAAAGATCTGAAAATAACATGCCCATGCCTTTTGTATTAAATGATGCTGTAATAACCTTAAAAACATTTCTCTATGAATAAAATCGCTGTAATGGGTTGTGGCTGGTTGGGTCTTCCTCTTGCAAAAGCCTTACTTGCAAAAAATTTCTCGGTAAAGGGTAGTACTACCTCTAATGAAAAGCTTTTGAAATTGAAAGAACTTGGAATTGAACCGGCTTTATTGATTTTAAGCGAAACGGAAATTAAAGGTAACATCCATGATTTTTTGACCGATGTAGACATTTTGATTATTAATATACCACCGAGGTTACGAAGTGGTAACGGCGAAAATTATGTAAAAAAGATGCAGCTCGTTTACGAAGCCATACTCAAATCGTCAGTAAAGAAAATAGTGTTTGTTAGTAGCACATCTGTATATGGGGATGTACAAGGTGAAGTGGACGAATACACCCCTCCCAACCCCACTACTGAATCGGGAAAACAATTAACAGAAGTAGAAAAAATTTTTAAAGAAGCCAAAAATTTTGAAACCACTTTAGTTAGATTTGGCGGACTTATTGGTCCTAACAGACATCCGGTAACCATGCTTTCCGGTAGAAAGAATTTGAAAAACGGCCACCACCCTATCAACCTCATACATTTAAACGATTGTATTAAAATTATAGAGGAAATAATTCTCAATAATTGGTGGAACGAAACCTTCAACGGCGTTTATCCATATCATCCTGCAAAAAGTATATACTATAATGCCGAAGCTAAGAAAAGGTCTATACAACCATTTGATTATGAGAAAAATAATGCCAAATCAGGTAAAACCGTTCGTTCTAAGAATCTTATTTCTGTTAAAGGTTTTAAATTTACTACAACGTTATAGTTAGATTTCACAACACATTTTAGACACTTCACAACAAAACGATTCAAAACTTGTTAAATCAAGATTCCATTCATCTTTTAAGGGTTACTTTTGAAATAGATATAAAAACTATTTGCCATGGAAAATTCAACTTTACATGGGCGAATTTTAGAAGAAATGAATTACCTTCTCGCCCAAGAAGTACCCAAGCAAAAAGTTCCCCAAAAATTAGAAAATTTACATAAGGATTTACTTAGAAAGCATTACAATGCAGCCGATGTATCCATAGATTACCACAGAAGAAGAGTGAAATTGGCTATTGTAATGGATGATGCAGATTATGATCCAAAAAAAATAAATCTTCATTTACCAACGTTGCACACCAATCTATGGTTCAGGAATCTTTATGATTTTTTAAAAGCTTGTTTGGATAAGGATGCCAAAAGCGTAGCATTTTACTCCTCTCTGCTTCAAACCTATACGAACAATAAAAAAGAATTGGCTTACTAGAAGCTACATTTATAGTTCTAATGAGGTGGGATATCTTAGGGGTATCCCATTTTTTTTGTTCGTTCCCCACTTTCTATCGAATTACATTAACAACTCAATAGACAGATTATTAGTACTTTTGCCCACCAACAAATTAGATTTTACAATCACTAAACACATTTACATGAAAAAAATACTCTTTTTGATGTTTTTGGGCCTACCATTTATTACTGAAGCCCAATCCAAGAGCGAACTGCAAAAGCACTATGAAGATTTCTATAAAGAAATGAGGTTGCAGGGAGATATCACAGGAGTTATCAACGCACTTACCCATTTGAATGTACTTTCTCCTTCCAAGGAACGTAGAGATACCTTGGCCTATGTATATGCAAATAATGGCCAGCATATGCAAGCTCTTAACACTATTGGTGTTGAAAAAAATACGACCGATTCAGATATGGCGGTTCAAGTGAAGGCGATCTCCTTAAAAGCCCTCAACCAACCTAAAAGAGCATTGGAACAATTTGAAGAGTTATTTAAAAGAAATGAAAACCCCTATTTAGCCTATGAGATAGCGGATTTAAAAATACAGACGGGTGATAATACGGGTGCCATAACTAATATTGATTATGGTATTGCCAACGCCAAGGAAGACATGAAATACGCTTTTTATGAAAGACAACAACCCTACGAAGTTCCTCTAAAAGCGGCCTTTTTACACCTTAAAGCTTTGACTGAGTATAATAAAGACAAAGAAAATATAGACGGTGCTATTGGATTAATTGACCAAGCTTTGGCCCTGGACCCCAACTTTAATTTGGCAAGTTTGAGCAAACAAGCATTGGAAGCAAGAAAAAATCCGCCAGCCGCCGCGCCAGAAAAGAAGGAATAGTCAACGATACTTAGAAAAATAGAAAAGTCCCTTTCGGGACTTTTTTTTATTCTAAAATTAGATTGGTGTCCAAAGTATTGTTCATGGTAACATTGAACTGATTTCTAAAGGCATTGTAGGCCTCGAACATTTGTATAATAGATTCATCAGGGTTTAACCTATAATGCAAATCTCCCTTTATTTTATGCAAATAGGTTAGAAAAACCTTTTGCCTACTTTTAATCTGAGGAATATCAAATACTTCCGGATAAGTAGATGCCGCCAATTCTTTTTGCTTTTCAATAAGGTCATCAATGGTCAAACCCAAATCATCTTTATTCTCCACCCGGTATAAAGCTTCAAAACTGGTCTCAAAAGACTGAAACTCATCCCAATCCTTTAGAACATCCATAGCCAAACTATTTACAACTTGCTTGTTGGGCCATTTTTCAGCATTCAATTCATATGTCTCCTCCCCTGTATTTTCAACAACTTCTGTTCTGTTTTTACAGGCAAGGACAATTAAAATGGACAATGGAATGAAAAACAATCTTCTCATGCAGCGAATGTACAAATTTTGCAAACAGTTATATTTGCTTGAATATACGTTTTAACGTCCTTTTAATGCAGAAATACATACTTATTATTGGTGCCTGCGGGCAAATAGGAACGGAGTTGACCCTTACCCTTCGCGAACAATACGGAAATGATAAAGTTATTGCCAGCGATATTAGAGAAGGGAGCCATAGTCTAATGCAATCAGGTCCATTTGAAATTTTGGATGCCACGGATTACGATGCCCTAGAAGAGGTTATTGCCTATTATGAAATTAGCGAAGTTTACCTAATGGCTGCTATGCTAAGCGCCACTGCGGAAAAGTTTCCTATGAGGGCATGGAATTTAAACATGAATTCCTTGTTTAACGTACTTAATCTCGCCAAAGAAAAAAAGATAGACAAGATATTTTGGCCGTCCAGTATTGCTGTTTTTGGCCCCAATACCCCGGAAAACCAAACGCCCCAGAGCACAATTATGGAACCTACAACGGTCTATGGGATCAGCAAGCAATCTGGAGAGCGTTGGTGCAGTTACTATCACCATAAGTTTGGTGTGGATGTTAGAAGTTTAAGGTATCCTGGTCTCATAAGCTGGAAAACGATGCCCGGCGGGGGTACTACGGATTATGCCGTTGAAATCTATCATAAGGCGTTGACCGAAAGTGCTTATACCTGCTTTTTAAAAGAAGACACTTCCCTACCTATGATGTTCATGGACGATGCCATAAGAGCCACCTTGGAACTCATGGAGGCCGACGAGCAAAAAATAAAGGTCCGTTCCTCATACAATCTGGCGGCAATGAGTTTTACACCTAGTGAAATTGCCAAGAGCATTCAAGCATATATCCCCAATTTTGAAATGAGTTATGACCCTGATTTTAGACAGGATATAGCAGATACATGGCCCAGTAGTATAGATGATTCCCAGGCCCGAGAAGATTGGGGCTGGGAACCAGCTTTTGATTTAAAAAAGACCACCCGGGAAATGTTGGACAATCTTGATAAATCTTAATTATGGAATCGTAATTTTTTCTCAATTGCCACAATCATGGCATTTGCTAAATCTTTGCCTGTAGCATTTTCTATGCCCTCTAAACCAGGTGAGGAATTTACCTCTAGTAATAATGGCCCTTTATTGGAGCGGATAATATCTACACCAGCTACGGCCAAATTCAACACTTTTGCCGCCTTTTGGGCCAGCTTACGTTCCTCTGCCGTAATCTTAATAATGGATGCCTTCCCGCCTTGATGGATGTTTGCCCTAAATTCTCCTTTTTCCGCCTGTCTTTGCATAGAGGCCACTACCTTACCGTTTATCACAAAACAGCGAATATCTTGGCCGTTGGCTTCTTTTATAAATTCCTGAACCAAAATATTGGTGTTTACACTTTTAAAGGCGTTGATAACACTTTCGGCAGCCTTGTTGGTCTCGGCAAGTACAACACCTTTACCTTGGGTACTTTCCAATAATTTAATAATCAACGGCGCACCGTTTACCATTTTTATAAGGTCTTTGGTATCCATAGGAGATTTGGCAAATCCTGTAATGGGAATATGAATATCGTTCTTAGCGAACAACTGAGACGAAAACAATTTATCCCGGGATTGAGATATAGCTTCGGCGGAATTCTGGCAATATACCCCTAAAGTATTGAATTGCCTGATCAGGGCACAACCATAAAAGGTTACAGCAGGTTTGATCCTAGGAATAATGGCATCATATTCCTTTAATATATTACCGCCTCTATACCTAATTTCCGGGGAATGGGCATCTAATTTCATGTAGGCAAGCTCCGCATTTAAAAAGACAATTTCGTGTCCTCTTGCTTCAGCTGCTTCCATAATTCGTTTATTACTGTACAAGTTGGGGTTACTGGCTAAAAGACCAATCTTCAAACCAGTTTTTTCCTTATAAAACGGTGCATATTTATCGTTGACCTCCTCATCTGTAAACGACTGAACCTGAAAACTCTCTGCAGGGTTCACTATAAAACGATCGATGAGTGCCTCCCTACCCAGTAACATACGAAACTCCATGGTATCCCTATTGGCCAAAGTAAGCTCCAAATCAAATTTGTGCTCACCCATTTTAACCAAGCTGCGCACCACCAATCGTTCTTCTGAAATACCGGAGGAACTTTTAACCATTCTCCTATCTACCAATTTGGCTTCGCAGAGGATGGTGATACTTCTATTTTCTTGAAGCGGGTTGACTTCAAACTTAACCCATTCTTGCGCCCCTCTGTTTACAACCTTAATGTTGGTGGCTTGAATTGATGAAGTTTTTGCCCCGGAATCTACCCTGGCCTTTATGGCCGGTATTCCCAAGTTTTCAAAAACACACCACTCTTCGCTTCCTATAATCTGTAAATCTGTCAATTTCCTTTTTTTGTAAGTTTAAAAATATCAGTTCTTCTGTCCTTCAAATTTCTCACCGCACCAAACTGGTTTAATTCGCGAAGCAAATCTATATCCACATCGGCAATTAGAATCATTTCCGCATTGGGAGTGGCTTCTGCCTTTATTCCATTGGTAGGAAATGAAAAATCGCAAGGAGTAAATACCATACTCTGGGCAAATTGTATATCCATATTGTTCACCTTCGGAAGGTTACCAACGCTACCTGCAATGGCTACATAACATTCATTCTCAATGGCCCGTGCCTGGGCACAATGTCTTACCCTACTAAATCCGTTTTGGGTATCTGTTAAAAATGGTACGAACAAAATATCCATTCCTTCCTCAGCAAGGAGTCGGCTTAACTCCGGAAATTCCACATCATAGCAAATAAGGATTCCTATTTTGCCACAATCCGTATCAAAGGTTTTTAATTGGGTTCCTCCCTGCATTCCCCATACCTTGGATTCATCCGGGGTAACGTGAATTTTCTCAAATCGTTCTACGGAACCGTCCCTTTTACATAAATAACCCACATTAAATAAGCGGTTATCCTTCATTTCGGGCATGCTTCCCGTAATAATATTGATGTTGTAGGATATAGAAAATTCAGAAAATTTTTGAACAATGGTCTCTGTATGCTTTGCCAATTCCCTAATGGCCTCCGACTCTGATAAATGATTGTTTTCCGCCATCAAAGGAGCATTGAAGAACTCTGGGAACAAGGCAAAATCCGATCGGTAACCGGAAACAGAATCTATAAAAAATTCTGCCTGCTCCAATAATTCTTCCATTTTCTTATACGGCCGCATCTGCCATTGAATTAACCCTAGCCTAACTACTTTCTTTTTGGTGGCCGCTTTTTTCGTGGGTTTTTGATAATAGATATTGTCCCACTCCATTAGAACGGCAAACTCTTTGGATGCCTTATCACCCTCTAAGTACCCTTTAAGGATTTTAGCAGGATGAAAATCATTATTTATCTGAAAGCTTAGGACCGGATCATGAATTTCCTTTCTCCTTACTTTATCTATGTATTGTTTAGGAGTTAACTTATTGGCATACTGATGGTAATTAGGAATTCTACCACCAAAGGCTATACCCTTAAGATTCAGTTTTTCGCAAAGCTCCTTTCTGTAATCATACAACCTTCTACCCAAGCGCAAGCCCCTAAACTCTGGCTTAATGAATACATCAATACCGTAAAGGATATCTCCGTCCTCCGTATGGGTACTAAATGTTTCTTGTCCCGTTATTTCTTGGAAGGTATGGTTATCCTCAAAATTGTCATAATCGACAATTATGGATAAGGAACATCCGGCCAATTGACCGTTGACCTTAATTACCACTTGCCCCTCGGGAAAAAGCTTGATCAAGGATTTGATCTGCTTTGCAGCCCAAAAGGAATCTGGCATATTTTTATACACTTCCTTCATGGCCGTTTTTAGTTCCTGATAGTCTTTCAGGTCTAAAAACTTGAGCTCAACGTTTTCTATGTCTTTAGATATCATAGGTAGATGATGTTACGGAATTCTCCCCAACTCACAAATTAATCATGGGAAGAATTCCGTTATTTTTTCTAATCATCGTCTTCCATGTCGCCCATTGCTTCTGGGTCTGGCTCTACAACGGCATCTGGATCATCATCGTCAAAATCCTCGTAATCATCCTCGTCATAGTTTTCCATGGTGTATTCAAGCTTGGCACTAATTTTTACCAAGTATTTGGTATCTTCAGTTAAAACTTCCACGGCCTCGATACGTTCACCTTGTGCATTACGGAAAGAAATAATATTTCGGTCATCGTAACCGTCAGGATACTTTTCCACCAAAAGCCTTAAAACTTCGGGGGTAAGTTTTTTAAAATCAACGATTACTCGTTTTAGATTTGAATGGTCTTTTTTATTGCTCATAGGTCTAAAAGATAGGCAAAAATTAAAGGTGCAACAATGGTGGCATCACTTTCTACGATAAACTTTGGCGTATCGATATCTAGCTTGCCCCACGTAATTTTTTCGTTGGGAACAGCTCCTGAATAAGAGCCATAACTTGTGGTTGAATCACTGATTTGGCAGAAATAGCTCCAAAACGGAGTGTCTGTACGCTCCATATCCTGATACAGCATTGGAACCACACAGATAGGAAAATCTCCAGCAATTCCACCACCAATTTGAAAGAATCCAATACCATTTTCCGAATTATCGGTATACCAGTCAGCCAAAAAAGTCATATACTCAATTCCCGATTTCATGGTGCTGGCCTTTAACTCCCCTTTCAACACGTAAGAAGCAAAAATGTTACCCATGGTACTATCTTCCCAACCTGGGCAGACAATAGGTATATTTTTTTCTGCGGCAGCGTACATCCAAGAATCCTTGAGGTCTATTTCATAGTACTCCTCCAAAACTCCGGATAATAACATCTTATACATAAACTCATGTGGCAAGTAGCGCTCACCCTTATTCTCAGCATCTTTCCAAATTTTAAAAATATGCTCTTGCAAGCGGCGAAAAGCCTCTTCCTCTGGAATACAGGTATCCGTAACCCTATTAAGCCCTTTTTCCAAAAGGTCCCATTCCTGTTGAGGGGTAAGGTCCCTATAATTGGGCACCCTTTTATAATGGCTATGGGCTACCAGGTTCATAATGTCTTCCTCTAGATTGGCACCGGTACAGGAGACAATATGTACTTTATCTTGGCGTATCATCTCTGCGAAGATTTTTCCCAGCTCTGCAGTACTCATTGCTCCTGCCAAGGAAACCAACATTTTGGCTCCTTTGTTCAACTGGTCTTCGTAACCCTTTGCGGCGTCTACCAAAGCAGCCGCATTAAAGTGCAAGTAGTACTTTTCAATGAATTTGGATATTTCTCCTTTAGTCTTCGTCATCTTCAAATTTTAGATTGGTATTGCCCCCTTTGTAATCTAGATTATAGGTGTTGTCATATTCGTCATCTACGGCCTGTCCCATAAATTTATAGCTTAACATCTTGTAGTACAATTTTGCAGCCAAGAAATCTGAACTTTTATCGTTGGTGTTGGGGCAGAGTTCTACAATATCAAAACCAACTACATTTTTCTCTTCAAATACTTGCTTGAGAAATTCTAGGGTTTCGTACCAAAAAAGGCCTCCTGGCTCCGGTGTACCTGTAGACGGTAAAATAGATGGGTCAAAGGCATCTAGGTCCAATGTAATAAAAACGTTGTCCGTCAACAGATCAATCACCTTGTCAGTCCAATATTCATCATTTACCATGTCATGGGCAAAGAAAGTTTTTTCCTCGTCCATGAAAGTCTTCTCAATCGCATCCATAGAGCGTATACCTACCTGCACCAAGTTAGTGTTCTGGCTAGCTTCATGTACTGCACAGGCGTGATTGCAACTAGTACCTTCATAGGTCTTTCTTAAATCTGCATGGGCATCAATATGCAACACGCTCAAATTATCAAAACACTCATTGAATGCTCTAATAGAACCGATAGAAATGGAATGCTCTCCTCCAAAAAGGGTAACAAACTTGTTTCTCTTAATGTAATCCTTGGTCACTTTATGAACGGCGTTTACCATAGCTTCCGGCGAACTTTTTTCAGATACAGGTTCACTCAGGTAGATACCTTGTTCGTAAACCTCGGTATCCGTTTCTATGTCATAAAGCTCCATATTTTCGGAAGCTTCCAAAAATGCTTGGGGACCTTTATCGGCTCCTTTCCCCCAAGTACTGGTTCCATCATACGGCACCGGTATCAAAATTACCTTGGCCGTTTCTAGTTGGGCGAATTCGTCGGGAATTCCGGCGTAATTCTTTTTTGCACTCATTTTAGTAAAATTAAAGAGTTTGTTTTAAAAATTTATACTTGAAATTACTTGACCCTATTGGTCAATTTTTGCTTTTTTCTTTGTCGTTTCTACCTTTTTCAATCCATTATAACCTAAAATGGACAAAAGATCTTCTGCTGTTTGTTGTTCGCTGAACAGCTCATAAGTAAGCTCACCTTGAGCATCCCTATCAATTAAAATATGTTTAGGCTGAGGAATCAAACAGTGTTGTAAACCGCCAAAACCACCAATAGTTTCTTGGTAGGCCCCTGTATTGAAAAACCCAATATAGAGGGGTTTATCCCTTCTAAATTTAGGTAAGTAAATAGCGTTCATATTCTGTTCACTATTGTAATAATCATCGCTATCACAGGTGAGACCTCCTAACAATACCCGTTCATACTCGTCCTTCCACCTATTAATAGGCAAAAGAATAAAGCGTTTATTTATCGCCCAAGTATCTGGCAAAGTCGTAATGAAAGAAGAATCTATCATGTTCCACTTTTCGCGATCGTTCTGCTGTTTTTGGTATAATATTTCATAGATGGCGCCTCCACTTTCACCTACGGTAAAACTTCCGAATTCGGTAAAAATATTGGGAACGGGAACATCTGCCTCTTTACAGGCAATGTTTATCTGGTTAATAATTTCATCCACCATATATTGATAGTCATACTCAAAGGCCAAAGAGTTCTTGATAGGAAAACCGCCCCCTATGTTCAAACTATCCAAACTTGGACAAATCTTCCTTAGTCTAATATAGACCTTTAGACATTTAAGAAGTTCGTTCCAATAATAGGAGTTGTCCCTAATACCCGTATTAATAAAAAAGTGAAGCATCTTTAGCTCAACCTTATCATTATCCTTTATTTGGTTTTCGTAAAATGGGACAATGTTTTTATACCCGATTCCTAAGCGGGATGTATAAAACTCAAATTTGGGTTCCTCTTCAGAAGCTATACGAATACCTACTTGGTAATCTCCATTGATTTCATCTGAAAGCAAATCAATTTCTTCATAATTGTCAATGATGGGAATACAATTCTGATGCCCTTCATTTATCAACCTTCCAATATTGGTAATGTATTGCTCACGTTTGAAGCCGTTGCAAATTACATAGGTGTCATTTTTTATCTTTCCTGCCTTCTTCAATTGCTCTACGATATTAATATCAAAAGCGGAGGAAGTCTCTATATGGACTTCATTATTTAAAACTTCACCTAAAACATGGCTAAAATGAGAGCTTTTGGTACAATAACAATAATGGTATTTTCCCTTGTATTGATGTTTCTCAATGGCCGTTGCAAACCACTTTTTAGCTAGATTAATATTTTGTGAAATTTTTGGCAGGTAGGTAAATTTTAGAGGACTACCGTATTTCTCTACCAGTTCATTTAAGGGAATATCATGAAACTTTAGAAATTCACCTTCCAGATTAAATTCCTCTTGAGGAAAATAATAAGTCTGATCAATAAGATCAATGTACTTAGTGTTCATTTAATTGTTGATTGCATTACTGGGTGGAAAATATAGGAATGGCCATTAATTAAATAGCGCAATAAAAAAGATAAATGGCTCAATCCCTTAACTAAAAATTATATCTGTAATGTGTTAATTTGGTCTAACAAATGAAAACAAAAAATATTAGAAAACAAGCATTAGCCGAGAAATTACGACAAATTGTTCATTATGGATTTTAATAGTGGTCTTAATACCTAAATTTTTTCACAATTCACTCATTACAAGTTACTTAATTTTTATATTTTCAATTTATACTATTAAAAACGCTGTTCCATGAAATATAGATGTCATATTATTTTACTGTTAACAATTACAATGAGCTTTTTTACGGCTCCCTTTGCCTATTCACAAATAAAAAACGGAGCCTATTTTTCTACGTTAAAAGACGAAAAACATGAATTGAAAATTGATGGCGATTACCTAACATGGACAGTTTATAAAGAAGAGCCCGCAAATTTTATTAGGACCGTAGGTGGATTTTTCACAGTAGAAACGGGAAAATTGTTGGTGAATTTAGAATTCAACTCGGAATATGACGACAATAATAGGAAGCAATTGGCTTACCCTATTGATTTTTCTAACGGACAAATTCTTATAAGTATCCCTGAAAAATTGATTTTCGATAAAACAAAAGAAAACACGCAAGAACTTGACGGTAAGTGGCTTTTTGCCACCAGAGGCCCCGATACCGGACAAGAAAGACGCGGTGACGACAACCCCAGAAAGACTTTAAAATTTTTAATGGATGGAAGGTTTCAGTGGATTGCCTATAATACAGAAACATTTAAATTTCATGGCACAGGAGGAGGTTCATTTACCTCTACCAGCGGAAATTATATAGAGGAAATAGAGTATTTTTCAAGGGACGACTCCAGAGTGGGCGCCACCCTAAAATTCCATTACGAATTAAAAGACAACGATTGGCACCACACTGGAAAAAATTCGAAGGGCGAGCCTATGTATGAAATTTGGTCCAAACGTTGAATAATTTTACAAAAAGTCAATTTGGAAAAAGTAGCCCCGGCAAGAATCGAACTTGCATCTAAAGTTTAGGAAACTTCTATTCTATCCATTGAACTACGGGGCCAATTGTAGAGGGAGGCAAAATTAAGAATACTTTTTTAAGAGCCTCTTACTTATCTCCGGATATTTTAATAAATTTTCTAGATAGACCCTACTTTTCATCTTTTTGATATGTTTTTCGATTCCCAATGCAATCGTCCTATTAGGAACCGGCAAGGTAAAATGATACTGCCAAGGAATTGAGTTTTTAGTTACGCCAATGTTCAGTTCAACATTATTATGCCAGTTCAGACGGGTTTCTAAATTCGCTGTCTCACCAATGTAGAATCCTTTGGTTTTTTCCGATTGGATTACATATACATAATGCATACATAAATTTAGGAAACTTCTCCCGATAGCTATCGGGACTATCCATTGAACTACGGGGCCAATTGTAGAGGGAGGCAAAATTAAGAATACTTTTTTAAGAGCCTCTTACTTATTTCCGGATATTTTAATAAATTTTATAAATAGACCCTACTTTTTATCATATTTCCACTTAAAAAGGGCATCTACGTTTCGTATATGCCCTTCCTTTAATTAGTATCTATCGAAGAACTTTTTAAACGTTCTCAGGAACCTCAAATCCTTCGCGATAATCTCTAGTTAAATAGGTATCTGCCTCAGCGTCATTTATAAATTTCTCCGTTTTTGGATCAAAATTCAGAACTCGTCCCGTTCTGTAGGCAATGTTTCCTAAATGGGCCAGACCAGAAGACAAATGCGCTGTTTCTACTGGGCCATTAAGTATAGATTTGTCGTGTTTACGAACCGCTTCAATAAAATTGGCAAAATGTCCATCGGTACCACCGTTACCACGATCCATACCAGTGCCGGACTCTCCTCCGTCTTCTCCAGATTTTCCAGGAGTTCTATCTTTACCTAGATAGGTTTTGTATTTATCATAGCCATCAACTACCAATACCCCTTTATCTCCATAAAAAATATTCCCTACTGTAGCACCTCCCTCAGTATTGGTACACCAAGGACGTACTTCAAATTGAATAATCTTGTTCTCTTCTGGATATTTATATACCGAGGTTAGTACTTCGGGAGTTTCCTTACTATCGTCCCAAAGGAATTTACCCCCCATCGCAGTAATTTCTGAAGGTAGACCAACATCAAGTCCCCACATACAGAGGTCCGTTTCATGGATACCTTGGTTACCAACATCACCATTGCCATAATCCCAATGCCAATGCCAGTTGTAGTGGACCAGGTTTTCCGTAAAAGGTTCCTTTTGGGCAGGTCCTGTCCAAAGATCATAATCCAATCCTTCGGGAACTTGGGAAAGACCTTTGTCCCCAATATCGGGCCTCCATCTAAATACCAATCCACGAGACATATAGACCCTACCAATATAACCATCGCGCATTAACTGAATCGCCTCATTTATAGCCGGTGAACTTCTTAACTGAACACCATGTTGTACAATACGATCATATTTATTAGCAGCCTCGACCATTTTTCTTCCTTCCCAAATATTATGGGACCCGGGCTTTTCAACGTACACGTCTTTCCCCGCTTGACAAGCCCATATAACGGAAAGAGCATGCCAATGGTTAGGACTTGCAATACTGACCACATCAATATCCTTATCGTCAAAAACCCTGCGTAAGTCTTGCTCTAAAGAAACTTTTTTATCATATGTCTCTTTAAATTCTTTCTGTCTGTCCTTCAAAACATTCATATCGGGATCGCACAAGGTAGCCACCCTAACATTGTCTTGGTTCATTAAGCTTTTAATGTGTGATTTGCCCCTTCCATTTACCCCAAGAACGGCCGCATTGATTCGGTCATTTGCCCCGAAAACGTTTGCGGACACAATAGTTGGAGCTGCAACAATTCCTGTTCCCGCAACGGCAGTTTTTTTGATAAATGATCTTCTACTAGATGATTTCATTTTCTCGTTAATTAGTTTTAGTTAAGTTTTAAAGAATAAATCTTCAGGGTATAATTGTGCAATCGAATACGCAACAAAACCCAAAAGAACAAGGTGAAGATAAGAATTCTCTACATAAATTCTCCTAAAAAATTAGTAATTTGCCAATTAAACACTTCTGAAACTGATTATCCAGCCACCCAGACAACCAAAACCATAGAGACCAAAGTAGACCCTATCAATTTGCAAGCTGTGAAATCGGAAGGTTTTTTTATTGTTCTCCCGTTGAAAAGACGATGAACAAACAGGCTATTACAAAACAAATAGCGAAAAAACAGAAAAGGACAATATAGTTATCCATAAGTAGGTGTTTTCCTCAAAAGTACTCAAAATCACCTGATACAAATTGAATGAATATTAATTTTCGATGAAATCCCCGTTATTAATAAGTCGTACTGATTTTAATCGATCATAATGTTTTGTTAATCGGAAAGAAGGACATTCATCGATAAACCACACATAGGTTGAGTCTGAGCCTCACCCACAAACTAAATATTTCTTTAACAGTTATTTAAAACTTCCTTGAATAGAGCAATATTCTTTCTTTTAAGGTCACTAGTGAAAATTCATGTATTGTAATTTCATGATAGTTCAAAATCGTATGGGATAATTAATAATCTAAAAAACAATCATTATGAATAAAGATCAGTTAGAAGGAAAATGGAAACAGATCAAGGGAGAGTTTAAACAGAAATATGGTAAAGTGACCGGAGACGACCTCACCTTTACCGAAGGAAAGTTTGACGAAATGTTAGGAAATCTTCAAGAGCAGACAGGTAAAACCAAAGAAGAGCTGAAAGAGGAGATAAGAACTTGGTAATATGAACTGAGCCCCGATGTACGGGGCTCTTAACATTTCTTATAGGCCAATCACACGCTAATCATAAATCTCAACTACCATATCAACCTCAATAGCAATATCACCTGGAAGAGACCCCATACCAACTGCCGCTCTCGCATGTTTCCCCCTTTCTCCAAAAACGGCTACCAGTAAATCTGAATACCCGTTCACTACTTTTGGCTGGTCTGTAAAATCTGAAGTGCAATTGACCATTCCTTTAACTTTAACGATTCGCTTTACCTTATTAAGATTTCCTAATTCTGCTTTTAAAACTGACAGTTGATTGATTCCCGTAAGCCTAGCTGCCTCATAACCATCCTCAATACTTAATTCCTTCCCAACTTTCCCCGTAATATTCTTCCCATCTGGCTTTAGTGGTCCTTTACCGGACAGAAATATAAGATTACCCGTTCTAACAGCATTCACATAATTAGCCATGGGGGAAGAAGGGGTATTTAGCGTAATTCCCATTTCTTTTAGCTTGAGTTCGGGGTTGTAATCGGGATCTATTTCAGGATTACGAGAAGAAACGGCATCGGGTTGAATGGACTCCTCTTCGCTTGCCTTATTTTCCCTAAAGCAGGACATCACCAAGAAGATACACAGAAAATATAAAGATATGAATGTGAATCTAGATTTCATTTAAAGTGGAAAGTTTGGTTCGGTAAAATTCAATGATCAAAACGTTAAATTAAGGGATTTATCTTAATCAAAAGAAGCAAGACCAAAAAAAAGTGCTCGAACACACAATTTTTATTAATCTGACAATTAAGTACTACATAATTATACTAATCGTATCTAATGTACTTACTAATTAATCGAATTTAAGGGTTCCAAAAAATTCCGGACGGTGAAAATCCGGTTTTTCCGTACCAACGGCATTCCAAGTTACATAATGTGGTTTGGATGTATCATCTCCACATTTATAGAAATTAGCCTTTGAAACTAATCCCTGTAAATTGATTTCCTTAGAGAAAGTCCATGCCTCTTCCTGAATCAATACCGTCATTTCCCATTGGTGGTTACCACTTTTTTCTTCAAACGGTGCATCACCCAAACTTGAAATTGTTTTGATGTATTTTTCTATTACTTCCTTATCCACAAATTGACGTTCTCCCCTACCCGGACCATAGGCCAGATGAGTGGTGCCAATGCAGTTAAACTCAAAATTATAGTAGTGGCCATCTTGCAAAGGGTCTATAAAGAATTCCACGCAACTATCTCTGTGGGTAGGAGAATTAGCTTCTGAAAATTGGGCTAGAATATGCCCTTCTTCCACATAAAATTTGAGCCAAATTTCGTTTTGATGACGTGCTATTCTAAATTGTACCGTTGGTCGATACGAAAAGGAGTCCCAATTAATTGTAGCAATTTCCTGAAGGGCAGTGTGTTTCTCCAACAATTCGGAAACCTGCTTCAAATCTCCATTGGCATTGGTGGTGATTTCTTTAACCATCAAGGTCTTTCCCATATTCTTTTCTGTTTGTGACATGGTCATTAAATGTATTAAAAGGGCGGGTATGATGAAAATTCTAAGAATCATGAATGTCCTTACTTAAAATCCGAAGGTACATAATTTTGAGGCTTGCTATTTCGGGAAGTTCTTTTGCCGCATTTTTAAGTCTACGCTTCACAATTGAAATTATCTTTTTTGTATCTTGTTAGTCAATCCTTTACCAAACTCAACTAATGAAACTCACTCAATACCCAGTCTATTTGACTCTGGTAATCTTTTATTGTCTCAGTAGTTGTGGCCCCAGCCTAGATGATGAGGTGGCCGAAGCTTACGAAAGGCTTCCCGATAAAATAGATTTTAATTTTCACGTAAGGCCCATCTTGTCCGATCGTTGTTTCCATTGCCACGGACCCGATGAAAATACCCGAATGGCAGATTTACGATTAGATACTGAAGAAGGAATGTTCTCCTACATTCCCGGTAAAGAAGAATTTCCGGTGGTAGGTGGGTCTCCATCCAAAAGTGTTCTTATTGATCGTATTCTGAGTGGCAACCCCGAAACGGTCATGCCCACCCCTGAGTCTAATTTGAATTTGAGTCCGGACGAAAAGGCTACTTTGATCAAATGGGTAGAGCAGGGCGCAGAATTTAAAAACCACTGGGCCTATTCCCCTCCCCAAAAGGCACCTTTACCGAAAACCTCCCAAACTGATTGGCCCCTTAACCCCATCGATTATTTTGTTCTCAATAAGTTGGAACAAAACGGATTGCAACCATCACCGCAGGCCAGTAAAGAAACCCTCATCAGAAGGTTGACTTTTGATTTAAACGGACTGCCCCCTAGTTTAATGGAAATCGAAGATTTTATCAATGACACCTCGCCCCAGGCGTATGAAAAATTGGTCGATAGACTGCTCGCGTCCCCTAGATTCGGTGAACGATGGGCTTGGGAATGGTTAGATGTTGCCCGATATTCAGACACTAACGGTTTTCAAGGCGATTTTGAACGCGACATGTGGCCGTGGCGCGATTGGGTCATCAAGGCTTTTAACGACAACATGCCTTATGATGAATTCACCATCAAACAATTGGCGGGCGATCTACTCCCTAACGCAACGGAAAACGATATACTCGCTACCGGCTTCAACCGTAACCATACTTACAACGCGGAAGGCGGCACCATTCCTGAAGAAACACGGGTTACGAATGTTTTTGACCGCGTAGAGACTACCGGAACCACGTGGTTGGGGCTCACTATGAACTGCGCAAGATGCCACGACCATAAGTACGATAACATCACACAAAAAGAATATTACCAGATGTTCGACTATTTTAATCAAACTTCTGAAAAGGGCGGGCAATACACCGGCAATGTAAAACCTCTTTTGAATATGAGTTCAGAGGAAAAAAAGAACCAAATGGCACAGTTGGAAGCATATATTCAACAACTGAACCAAAAAGTAGATGAATTTGAGCTTAAAAAATTTCCTAGGGCAAAAGGCTTACCGGCATCGGAATCCGAGGTTGCAAAAAATATTAAAGGGGTAGACCCACGTATTCTCTTGGGCTCCGCAGCGGGGCGCGGTAATTATGGTTTAAAACAACTGGTCAACTATTTTAAAACCAGAGACCGCACTTATACGGCTATACTCAAAGAGCTAGTTGACACAAAGGATAAATTGGGAAAGGAATCAAAAACAGCCGTTCAAGTAATGGTGATGGATGAATTGCCCGAACCTCGTTATACTTTTATTTTGGAGCGCGGGGGGTATAACAAGCCCCAAATGACAGAAACTATTTGTGCCGATGTACCATCTGTTCTTCCAGCAGTAAAAAATAAAAACAATCAAAACCGACTCAGTTTGGCGCAATGGTTGGTATCCGACGAACAACCGCTGACACCCCGAGTAACCGTCAACCGCTATTGGCAGGCTTTTTTCGGGAATGGCATCGTAAAGACCATTGAAGATTTTGGGGTACAAGGAGCTTTGCCTAGCCATCCGGAATTGCTCGATTGGTTGGCCGTTGATTTTAAGGAAAATGATTGGGATCTTAAAAAACTGATCAAAACCATAGTGATGAGTGCTACCTACCGGCAATCTTCTATTATGACCGAAGAGCTAAAGGAACGCGACCCCGAAAACCAACTATTAGCACGAGCTACCCGACTACGTTATCCTTCGTGGATGTTACGTGACCAAGCGCTTTTTACCAGTGGACTAATGGTCGATTCCCTAGGTGGAAAACCGGTTAAACCCTATCAACCCGAAGGTATATGGTCAGAGGCCACTTTTGGAAAAACCATTTACCAACAAGATGTGGGCGAAGGTCTCTACCGTAGAAGCCTGTACACCTTTTGGCGAAGAATTGTGGGCCCTACTTTTCTGTTCGACAATGCTTCAAGGCAGGTATGTGAAGTAAAAACACTCAAAACGAACACACCCCTACATGCCCTTACCACCCTAAATGATATCACTTATATGGAAGCCGCTCGGGTATTGGCAGAAAAAATAATAATCAATAAAGGTCCCGATTTAGACCGATTGACCTACGGCTTTCGGCTGGTCACTTCCCGAAAACCAAAAAGCGAGGAACTCCATATTCTTCAAAATCGACTGAAGAAATTGCGGGCTGAATTTTCTAAAAATCTTCCTGAGGCCGAAAAAATGGTAAGCATCGGAGATTATAGAACCGACAACACCCTCGACTTGGTAGATTATGCCTCGTATACTGTCCTGAGCTCCATCCTTTTTAATCTAGACGAATCGATTACCCGACAATAATGAAGAACCAAAAACTACACCCGTTCGATGCCTATCAAGCGCAGATTACCCGTCGCAATTTTTTCGGTAAAATGGCGCAAGGTATCGGGGGCATGGCCCTCGCCAGCATGCTGAATCCGATTTCGGTACTCGCCAAAGAGCCCTTTTCTACGGCAGGCCCCAGCAGATTGCCCCACTTCGCCCCAAAAGCGAAAAGGGTTATTTACCTATTTCAAAATGGGGCTCCTTCTCATGTAGACCTTTTTGACTATAAACCTATGCTCAAAAAATGGCACGGGAAACAGATTCCCGATTCGTTAACCGCAGGTAAACGTTTTTCAACCATGACGGGTGGGCAAGCAGCTAGGCCGGTAATAGGGGAAATTAGCAACTTCGCCCAGCATGGCCATAGTGGTGCATGGGTATCGGACTTTATGCCCGAAACGGCCAAGGTAGCCGATGACTTATGCTTTGTTAAATCGATGTACACTGAATCGGTCAACCACGCCCCTGCCATTACTTTTTTTCTAACGGGTTCTGAACAGCCCGGAAGACCGAGCATGGGTTCATGGCTTACCTACGGATTGGGAAGTACGGCCAAAGACCTTCCTGATTTTGTTTGTATGACTTCTAGGGATAAGGAGGCCAGTTGCGGACAGATTTTTTACGATTACTACTGGGGAAGCGGTTTTCTGCCCACCAAGTTTCAAGGAGTGAAATTCCGAGGGGGAGGCGACCCCGTACTCTATTTGAAAAATCCTGAGGGACTCAACAGAAGTCTGAGAAGGGATATGTTGGACGACATTCAACAACTCAATGAAATTAACCTGAAAGAATACGGCGACCCGGAAATAAATACCCGAATTGCCCAATATGAAATGGCCTATAAAATGCAGGTGAGTGTACCCGACCTCACCGATTTCTCCAATGAACCCCAACATATTTTAGATATGTACGGGCCCGATGTTCACCGTAAGGGAAGTTTTGCCTATAACTGTCTGATGGCAAGAAGACTTGCCGAGCGCGATGTGCGATTTATTCAATGCATGCACGCGGGTTGGGATCAACATACCAACCTCAACCATCAGTTGATTATACAATGTAAAGATACCGACCAGCCCAGTGCCGCCCTCATTAAAGATTTAAAACAACGGGGCATGCTCGAAGACACCTTGGTAATCTGGGGCGGGGAGTTTGGCCGTACCCCTTTTTTACAAGGTAATATCAAAGACACTTACAATTGGGGCCGAGACCACCACCCTTACGTTTTCACTTTATGGATGGCAGGTGCGGGTGTAAAACCAGGTTTGACTTATGGGGCTTCGGATGAGTTTGGCTTCAACCCTGTTGAAAACAAGGTACACGTACACGATTTTCAGGCCACCGTCATGCACCTTATGGGTATCGACCATGAACAATTCACCTTTAAGCACCAAGGACGAAGGTACCGCCTCACCGATGTACACGGTCATGTGGTTAAGGGCATTCTGACTTAAATCTCTAAAATTTCCGATACGCTCGGTTCGTGATAGATTTTCGCTACCCAATCTTTTCGGTTGGTCAATACGGCCCGTTGGTTTATAGAACCCTTTTCAGTAAGTTCCCCTCTTTTAGCACTAGGTTCAAAATCTGCAATCAACGCCTTTTTGACAAAGGTGGAAGCGCCCGTATTTCGTTTAAAAATGGCCGTCAACGCCTTAATTAATCGTAAACGTAGCTCCTCCAAAGTCATTTTTTGGCGCATGTTCGCATCTAGAAATAGTAAGGCCCCTACAAAACTTTGGTCGTGACCGGTAAGCACCACGTCTTTAATAATTCCGTTCGACTTATTTATCAACTGGGTACGAAGTAAACCGACATTTACCCAAGTTCCGGTATTCAATTTAAAATTTTCGGTGATGCGCCCATCGTAGACCAACCCTTGGTTCGCGTCTTCGGCATCTTGGAATTTTAAGGCGTCACCGCTTTTAAAATAACCCTCTTCGTCAAAAGCATTTTTAGTCTGAAGGTCATCGCGCCAATAGCCGGGCGTTAAATTGGGACCTTTAAAGCGTACTTCAAAGGCATCATCGCAAGGCACTAATTTGGCACTGATTCCCGGAACGGGCACTCCTAAATTTCCCGAAAGTTGATCATATCGGGTATTGAACATGGTCGACGGACAAGCTTCGGTCATTCCGTATCCGGAAGAAATCAAAATTCGCTTCCCAACCGTTCGCAAAGCGAGCGCGTCTAATCGATCACGCACGTGCTGCGATAAACTAGCCCCCCCGAAGAACAGCATTTTTAACTGACTAAAAAATAAGGAACAGAAATTCTTGTCCTGCTCTAATTGTACTACTAGTTCTTCAAAACCTTTGGGCACGTTAAAGTATACGGTGGGTGCAATCTCTTGTAAATTTCTCACGGTAATTTCGGTGCCAGCAGGAGTGGGGTTTCCCTCATCGATATATAAAGTACCGCCATTGTAAAAAACGAGTCCGAAATTATGATTGCCTCCAAAGGTGTGGCTCCAAGGCAGCCAATCCATCAGGAGCAATCCGCCATTGGCCATAAAGGGATAGGTTTGCGTAATCTGTTGAAGGTTACAACTGAGATTCCCTTGGGTATTGATGACTCCTTTGGGCATACCTGTAGACCCTGAAGTGAATAATATTTTTGCAATCGTATCGGCTGTTAGTTGCTTATGAGCTTGTTCAACTGCCTTTGTAGGGGACACGCCGAGCAATTGATCAAATAACATAGACCCGTTAATCGGGTTTTCCGCTACGACCAAGGGCGTATCAACACCCAAAACCGCATTAAGTGCATTTTGATAACGCTGTCCATCTTGAACGAAGACCAAACCCGGGGTCAATAACTGAATGCAATGCTTCAGTTTTTTATAATCTTTAGATTTTAAGGAATAGGCCGAACTAATGGCCGAAAACGGAATACCTACATGTTGGGCCGCCAAGGCCAAAAGGGCATGCTGCCAACTATTGCCCGAAAGTACCACTATGGGGTGCTCTTTATCCGCACCGCTATCAATTAAAAACTGAGCTACACTCAACATTTTTTTCCAGACCTCGGCGTAGGTCAAACGGTACCAATTACCATCGGCATCTCGTTGGGCCAATAAGATTTTCTCAGGATTTTTATCCGCCCAATACCGCAGTCGCTCCGTTATTTTTTCAGGATAGGTATCCAAAGGAAGACTAGAACGCAATAAAATACTGCCGTCGCTTCTAGTGTTTTTTTCGATGTCTATAGCGGCAGTCGGAACTTCTAAGTAGGCGATATCTTGTTTGGTTTCCAAAAATGGGATGTTATTTAGCGGCCATACGAATGGCCCCGTCCAAACGGATGGTCTCCCCATTCAGCATTTGATTTTCGATAATTTGTTGGGCCAACTGGGCGTATTCTTCGGGTTTTCCCAAGCGGGAAGGAAAAGGAACCTGTTGCCCTAACGATTCTTTGACTTCCTCTGAAAAGCCCATCAACAAAGGGGTTTCAAAAGTTCCGGGCGCAATGGTCATCACACGAATACCAAAGCGGGCCAATTCGCGAGCTATCGGAAGCATCATGGCAATAATGCCGCCTTTGGAAGCCGAATAAGCGGCCTGCCCGATTTGTCCTTCATAGGCGGCTACCGAGGCAGTATTGATAATAATGCCACGTTCACCACTCGCTTCGGGCTTGTTTTTCTGAATGGCTTCCGCTGCCAATCGCAACACATTAAAAGTACCGATCAAATTGATTTGGATCACCTTTGAAAAAGTTTCAAGCCGGTGTACGCCTTTTCTACCCAAAACCCGTTCTCCTGGACCTATACCCGCACAATTAATGGCACCGTGCAAAGCTCCAAAATGAGCTAAGGCATTGGCTATTGTTTGTTTAACATTTTCTTCGTCGGTAACATCGGTTTTAAGAAATAGGGTAGCTGCTCCCAATTCTTCTTGGGCTTGTTGACCAGCAGCTTCGTTTACATCGGCAAGCACCGCATTGCCACCTTTGCTTACAATCAATTGGGCGGTGGCCAACCCCAAACCGGAGACCCCTCCGGTAATCAAAAAAGTCTTGTTCTCTATTTGCATAGGTTATGTTTGGCTAACTTGAAATCAACATGCTTGAAGTAGCCCGTATTTTAATTTCCAACACGAATATAAGGATATCCGTTGGGACAGCTACCGGAAAAATACATGCCCCATTTGATTAAAACCATTTATTTCCTTGAAGTTTAGTAACTTGTAGGGAACTCAGCAACACTTTTACGACATATGAAACGGAAACAGTTCATTAAAACTACCTCAGCGGCCGTTGTAGGAAGTATACTTACCCCCATGGTTTCTTGCAAAACTGAAAAAAAACCTACCCCAAAAACAATAGAAACTATGCAAAGAACCAACTGGGCGGGTAATTACACGTATAAAGCGGAGCAGATACACGAACCCAAATCAGTAACGGAAGTACAGGAACTGGTTAAAAAATTGGATGTTCAAAAAGCCTTGGGCTCCACACATTGCTTTAATGATATTGCGGACAGTCCTAAAAACCAAATTTCCACCAAACACTTAAACAAGATAATTGAAATCAATAAAGAAAATAAAACCGTACGGGTAGAGGCCGGCGCCCGATATGGGGATTTTGCCGAAATACTACATAATAAAGGGTTCGCCCTTCATAATTTAGCTTCCCTACCCCACATTTCCGTTGCAGGTGCCTGTGCCACAGCCACACACGGCTCCGGTGTTAACAACAAAAATCTTGCTGGTCAAGTAGTATCCGTAGAATTGGTAAAACCAGATGGTAGCCTAGTAGAGCTTAGTAGAGAACATCCAGATTTTGGGGCCGTTGTAGTTGGCCTTGGTGCCTTTGGTATTATCACAAAGGTTACCCTCATGCTACAAGATACTTTTGATGTTCAACAGGATGTTTTCCTAGACCTTCCCTTGGAATCCTTAAAAAGCAATTTTGAAAACATCATGCAAAGTGGCTATAGTGTGAGCCTTTTTACCGATTGGATGGACAATAAAGTGAGTGAGGTCTGGGTGAAACGAACATTTACCCCGGATATGACCGATTTGGGAACGAATTTTTTTGGAGCGGTGCCGGCCTCAAAAAATATTCACCCCATAGTAGCCCTGGATGCCGTAAACTGTACGGAACAAATGGGAGTTCCCGGACCTTGGTACGATAGACTTCCCCATTTTAAAATGGGCTTTACCCCTAGCGCGGGCGAAGAACTGCAATCTGAATATTTTATACCTAGGGAACATGCCGTTGATGCTATTTTGGCCATTGAGAAAATGAAGGATGAGATTTATCCGCATATACTTATATCCGAAATTAGGGCCATTGCGGCAGATGGTTTTTGGATGAGTCCCTGTTTTCAACAAGATTGTATCACCATTCATACCACCTGGCAGCAAAAACCACAGGAAGTAATGGCTTTGTTACCTAAAATCGAAAAAGCCTTAGCTCCGTTTAATGCTAAGCCACACTGGGGCAAACTGTTTACTCTAGATGCTAAAACCCTGCAGGCACGATACCCCAAGTACAACGATTTTGTGGCATTGGCCCAAAAATACGATCCACAAGGTAAATTTAAGAACAGCTTTTTAACCGAACATATTTATAGATAAATAGCGTATTAGAAATTAAATTTATAAGAATAAGTAATAGCTATTGCACTAATATAGTAGAATAGCAGAACTATATTAACCAACAACAGCACTAAAAGAACGCTCTTGACCTTTATTTAAGAGGAAATTCATAATTTCAAACAAAACTTTTCAATCATGGCTTCATTCAACTTAAAAATCAACGGTACCACCCAAAAAGTGGAAGCAGACCCCAGTACACCCATGCTTTGGGTATTGCGCGATCACCTAAAATTAGTGGGAACCAAATTTGGTTGTGGCATTGCCCAGTGTGGTGCCTGCACCGTACATTTGGGAGACAATGCAGTACGTAGCTGCCAATTACCGGTATCCGCTGTAGGAGAGCAGCCAATTACAACCATCGAGGGACTTTCGGAAAATGGCGATCACCCGGTTCAAAAAGCTTGGCTGGAGGTTGATGTTCCCCAATGCGGTTATTGCCAAGCAGGGCAGATCATGACGGCCTCGGCTTTTTTAAAGAGCAACCCAAACCCTACAGACGAGGAAATCTCTACGGCCATGAACGGTAATATTTGCCGCTGTGGAACGTATACAAGAATCAAAAAAGCGGTAAAGTTAGCGGCCGCAGATTCCGAATAAGCCTGTACCTCAACTACTCTAAAACCTAGAAAAAATGACACTCGTAAAAACTAAAATAGGCAGACGCTCCTTTATAAGAACATCCGCCCTTGCCGGAGGTGGAATGATGGTGGGCTTTAGCTGGCTAGCATCATGTAAGATGACCCCAGAGCAAGCAAACAACCTGCCCAAGGAATGGTTCGACATCAATGGATTTTTAAAAATTGCGGACAATGGCCAGGTAACCATAATGAGCCCCAATCCGGAAATTGGCCAAAACGTAAAAACGGCCATGCCCATGATCGTGGCAGATGAATTGGATGTGGATTGGAAGGATGTGATCGTAGAACAGGCACCTTTAAATCTAGATGTCTTTCAACGTCAATTGGCCGGTGGCAGCCAATCCATCAGGCATGGCTGGGAAGGTCTCCGCATGGCAGGTGCCACGGCACGAAAAATGCTGAAACAAGCAGCAGCCAAGGCTTGGGAAGTACCTGAAGAGGAAATTAGCACGGCAATGGGAAGATTGGAGCATAAGGCTAGTGGTAAATCGGCTGGATATGGCGAAATGGCATCCGCTGCGGTGCAGGTAGAAAAACCGGACGAAGCCCCAG
Organism: Cytophaga sp. FL35; assembly: GCF_014349235.1. Taxonomy (GTDB): domain Bacteria; phylum Bacteroidota; class Bacteroidia; order Flavobacteriales; family Flavobacteriaceae; genus Euzebyella. Next base: position 257,137 of record NZ_JACSOH010000002.1, read on the forward strand.
AATCCATTGAGGCACCGGAAGAGGTAGAACTTAAAAGTATCGACCAATTTACCATTATTGGAACAGACCGCAAGAATGTGGACGGACCCAACATCATAACGGGAAAGCCTCTTTTTGGAATAGATATCTATGAAGAAGGAATGCTAACCGCTATGATCGTACATCCACCGGCATTTGGGCTTACCTATAAATCCATGAATGCCGATGAAGCCAAAGGCATGCCGGGAATCAAGGATATCTTTCATGTAACCGTTTATCCAGAAGATGCTGAAAAGCAATGGAGTGACGGTGGCGGAATCCCAGAGTTGGTCGCCATTGTTGGGGAAAGTACCTGGCAATGTTTGCAGGCTAAAAAAGCTTTACATGTAGAATGGGACACTACCGAAGTTCTGGAAAGTACCAAAAGCTATGGGGATGATCTTAGCAAATTATTGGAAGCACCCCTTGAAAAACCAGCACGTGCAGATGGCGATTTCAAAAAAGCATTTGCAGGTGCCCACAAAACTATAGAACGCACTTACAGTGCGCCTTTTTTAGCACATAATACCATGGAGCCCATGAACTTTTATGCCAGTGTTACGGCAGACAAAGCGGTTTTAAAGGGCCCCATTCAAACTCCTGAATTCTTAGAGAAGACGCTTGCGAGCGTCTTGAAAATGCCACTGGAAAAAATTGATATTGACATGACCCGCATGGGTGGCGGATTTGGCCGTAGACTTTATGGCCACTTTGGTGTTGAAGCTGCCGTAATTTCGCAAAAGGTGGGTGCACCTATCAAATTGGTCTATAGCCGTGAGGATGATATGACCCAAGGAACCTACCGCCCTGCCTACAAAGTCAATTTTAAGGCCGGATTGGATGCCAATAATCAATTGATCGCTTGGTACGTAAAAGGGGTAGGCACCAATGATGACCTCATCTTTGAAAACCGATTTCCTGCTGGCGCAGTAGATAATTATTTAGCGGAAAAGAACAGTCTAAATACCAAGATTACAACCGGAGCTTGGCGTGCTCCCCGTTCCAATTTTATCGCGGGCGCAGAACAATCTTTTATGGATGAAGTAGCGGAACTGGCCGGAAAGGACCCAATTGAATTTCGTTTGGAACTGTTTGATAGAGCTACTTCCAACCCAGTGGGCGACCCGGAAAAGAACGATTATGACCCACAACGATATGCCGGTGTATTAAAACTGGTCAAGGAGAAGAGCAATTGGGGCAATGGGGATAAAGCTAGGGGGGTAAGTGCCTACTATTGCCACAACTCCTATGTGGCCCAAGTTCTTGATTTGGAGATGAAGGGCAACCAACCACAAGTAGATGAGGTGTGGTGTGCGGTGGACTGCGGAATTGTAATCAACCCTATAAGTGCAAAGAACCAAATTGAGGGCGGAATTATAGATGGCATAGGGCATGCCACTTTTTCTCAAATGACCTTTGAAAAGGGCGCGCCCCAACAGCAAAATTTTGATGATTACCGTCTTATTAGACATTCTGAAGCTCCCAAAGCCATACACTCCTATTTTGTGGATAACGGTATAGACCCCACAGGTCTGGGAGAACCTTCACTGCCACCCATAGTTGGCGCTTTGGCAAATGCCATGTACAAGGCTACGGGTAAGAGGGTATATAACCAACCATACATTCTGGAAAAGGAAGTGGTGGGATAATTGTATTTGGAAGGCAAGATGAACAAACGGGCAAAGGAAAATTCCTTTGCCCGTTTCTTTTGTACTTTATTTTAATAATCTTCTAAAAATAGCAGAAAGTTAGCCCTTGTCTTTTATTGCATTATACCATCAACTCTTAAAAATTAAAACCAAAACTGAACAAGAGCCTATTACCTTCATCTCCATGGTAAAACCCTAAATTTCCGGTGAAGGCACTGAATCCTGTTACCCAAACGGAACCTCCAAAATTGTTTTTCCAAGGAGATGAATTATCTTCCTCTAACCATACCCTACCATAGTCAAATCCAGCACTTACCCCTAACTGTAGAGGAACGAAATTAGTCCGAAATCTGGAGATCCCTACGCGTAAATCGGTACTTTGATAAAAAGCGGATTTACCATTAAAACGTTCATTTCTATAAGCTCTCAAACTTTGATTCCCCCCCGCTAAGGCACCATGATAAAATTCATAGTTATCACCTAAAATGGTCTCTCCTGCCAGCTTGGTCGCAATTACGGCAATACCGCTGGGATGCAAAGGATAAATTAGGGCTATACTTGGTTTTATATATCCAAACCTATTGTCCTCGCCGCTAATACTACTCTTATAACCTGCAACCAAATCAAAGTCCATAGCCCTATTGGGAAAAGAAGGGTCGTTCTTGTTCTCATAGGAATAACCAACTTCGGCAGATGCGTATACCTGTCTCTCAAAAACGTCGTTATTGGCAGCAAAGGCTTGTCCCACAAAACGGTCGTTATCATCTGAAACATCAAAAGACTCCAACGCGGGACTGATATGAAATTTACTTCCACCGGTTCCATGAACCAAATATGGGGCAACCTTCCATTGGCGAATACGAACGCGATTGAAATCACGATCTAGACTTGTGTCATATCGAGTGTCATTGCCTTCTCCAAAATAATTCATTGTAAAATTAGGGCTAGTGTAACGGAGATCCAGCCCTAGGTTCCAATTCTGGAAGACATGAGCGAACTCCCCATTGTAATCCACCGAAAATCCATTGGTGGCAAAATAATATTCTGCACCAAAAGTATGTTGTGCCCTAAACGGGTTGTTAGCCAACCCATAGGTAGTAAAACGGTCTTCTAGTCCCAACCTGAAACCGGTATCACCATCATAACCGGCACTTGGGTAAAGAATGTTTTGATGATATTTTCGCTTTTGATAATCATATGTATTCACATCGTAAGAATCGGTCAGCCATTTTTTAGACTTGGGGTTCACCACCGTATTATTTTTGCTCTTGTAATCATAGAGCTTTACTTTCTTTACCGATCGAAAGTCGTAGGTATCGTTTTTCTTTCCTCCAATTATTTTTAGGTCGATAAGTTTTGTATCCTTCCCCGTTACTGTAAACTTGTCGTTACCATCCAATCCATAAATCCAAATCTCTTTGGTCTGGTCTGCGAAGTATGAATTTTCAAAGACTACGGAATCTTGGATGATGGAAATATGGGTCTCCCCATTCGATTTTCTGGTAATCAAGAACTCATCATTGTCTTCGGTTCCAATAACCGTTTCAAATTTCTTCATGTAATCGTAATACGATTTCGCGATGGATTCGAGTCCGTCGCGTCGGGCCTTCAGATATTTCTTGATAGTTTCAATACTGTTATCCTGTGCTTCTTCAGGAAGGGTGGCAAAGGCACTTTCAATTCCTTCATCGGTCAAATTTTCTTGTATAAACGACACCTGTGTTTTCCAATCATCCCAAGTTGCCTTTTTTATAAAGGCCTTATCCAACGGATAACCAGAAAGATTGAACCACTTGGCATTCTTTACATCGGTATCATAACTCTCCATTTTTCTTAAAATGGGAAAAGAAAACTTTAAAAGAGCGATTAACGGGCCATCATATTTTGGAAATGCCTGATCCCAATCCCTAGGTATGGCCTCATAACGTTTTCTACCGTCTTCCGTTTCAAATTCTGCCCATCTCCATTGGTCTTGGTGCCTATCCCAATTGCCTACCAGCATATCGAACAACCGAGCACGAATAAAACTGGCCTCGTCTACAAAGGCCTCTTTAGATTCGCGTAACTCAAATCGTAAATCATGCGTGCTTAAGATATCATCGGGTTTTCCAAAAGTTCCAAAATCCTTGTTTTCATCTCCGGCATGTTCTTCCAACATAAACAGGGCGTCGCCGTAATCTTCATTGTAAATACCCAATCTATCTTGTTTGGGAACATAGTAAATTTTAGGATTGGCATGAAGTACCCCGAGGGTTTTGGAAAGGTCATTCATCGCAAAAGGGGCGTAAGGGTGGGCGGTAGTATAGAAATCGAGCAGAATACGCTCCGCAACGGTATCATCCAAATAATCAATAACGTAATGGTCATCAATGGCGTTAGTCTGTAAAAAACGTAAGGCACTTTTCCTCAATGCGCGAAGCGTATATTCGTTTTCATTATCGTCAATTAGCCGTAACGATCTTGATTGGGTGCCACCACCTTCGGAAATCGGACGAACATTATAGGGCATCTCATCTATCTGTAAAACAGGGGCTTCAATTTTTCTACTATAAATGGCTCTGTAATGGTCTCCCCAAAGCCATTTGTAGAATCCACTCTTATTGGTTTCCTCATCGATATAAATGGAAGCTTTGACCGTTGGACTATAATTTTTTTCTGGATAAGAAATCTCATCTTGGTACAAACGGGCCCTCTTAATTTCTTTAGTAAATACAGGAACAGAACTACCTTTTTCGAGTTCAAAAAAATCTACTTTAGAACTGCCGTCCTTAAATACGGTTAGTTTGGCAAACCCTTGATCCTGGCTTTCAAAATGCTCTTCTTTGCGCGCCCTAGCCTTTTCCGTTTTTCCTATGGCCCCACTAATAATTTGAGGAATGCCATCATCTTCCAAATACTGTAGATTTCGGTCCTTTCCTGAAACAAAAATTACATCTTCGAACTGACTCGCAATAGTTTCCATTCGCCCTCTTAAGTACCTGTTTTGGGAATTCTGATAGGATTCAGGCGTAAAACCTCCCATCTTGTCCAATACGGAAATTTTAGAATTGCTCATAACCGGTTGGTACACGGCAACAATCACCGTTTTGCCTTGACTGTCCTTTAAATCATCCTTGAATTCCGCCCAAAATTGTGCTCGGGTCTTGTATTCACATTTTTCATTAATGTATACGTGTTCATCCCAATCTTCCAAAAACCATTGGGAATCTACCATTTCCAGAACCACCTCATCATTAATGGTTTCCTTTTCCAAAGGACATCCATCATTGGGCCAAAATTTGGCCTTGCTATTATCTTGCAAAAAAGATTCCAGGTCATCTATACTCTGCGGAGCACCGGTGAGCCATTCATTTTCTCCAGGTGTTATAATGACCTTACCATTGAAGTTATTCCAAACCTCCATTAATGGTTTTAAATAAGTTTCTGCCTTTTTCTGTTTTTTGTCTTTGGAAGGAAAACCTTCAGAATCAAGGGTATTGCCCAAGAGTAATAGCGTGGCATTCTTGTCACCCTTTGAAGCCAGATTAATGGTCTCCAACATTTCCTTTGCTGCCGAAAATGGAACATTTGCCACATTGGAAGTGATATAAAAGGAATGCGAGACTTCTTTCTCCGAAATGGATTTTGGCCTTTCCGGCGACTGTGAAAAAACAGCGGTAGAACCAAATAATAAAGTACTGATTAAAAATAGGATACGCATGCAGATGGCTTTTGTCATATAGTTTTGCTAACAGGGCGCAACTTAGCAAATGGGGACGGGCCGGCTTATCCAAAAAGAATTTTAACTTACCTCAAACGAATTCCGGTCAAGAATCATCTAAAGTAGAAATAACAACGCCCAATGAAATTATCACTGGGCGTTGTCCTAGGTATCAATAACCAGTGTTAATGTCCAAAACTCCCTGCCAACCTGCCAGACAGTTTTTTGGGACTTCTGAATACGTTCGCTAATCTGGACACGAACGTATTGGATTTAAAAGGAACAAAATCAAACCGAAGCACCGCTATGGGTGATTCCGCTCCTGTGATGGTCAACCCGTTGCTTAATTCAAAATCCAAATAGCCAAAGCCGGCAGGTGTTTCTTTGCTAGCATCACTATAGGTAAAAAAACTATCTGCATCCTTAATATAGAACCTCAACTTTCTATATACACCACATCGTAAGGAAACCAAACTTCTGCTACGAAGTGATTGCCCTTGACTTAAACTATGCAGAGTTACATGCGTTCCATGAAGGAAATTGGTAATGGTATGCTCCATACCGTTCTCATCAAACGCGGACAACTTTAGAATGGAAAGGTCCATTTGCGAAACTTGCATATCCGTTGCAAATTCATTGTTAAGAACAAGGTCCACAACTTTTCTACCTTCGCCATCAATTTGAAATGAGCTGGTCGTAAAAGGGTGTGAAACTATATAATTAGAGTAGAAAGGGGAATTTTTCATCTGGTACTTATTTATGGACAAAATTAGATGCCCTAAGGGAGCTGTAATACTACCTAATTTTCCTATTTCTATGCTATTTTAACCAAATGATCGGATTTAAACTTCATTTAACGCAATTTTAGCAAACCTTAGCCCGTATCAAGGTGAATTTAAGACACCAATTATTCATTAAGGGAAAGTGGTTTAACAAATTTTAAGTAGGGAAAATCAACCCTCATACAAGGAATATGAATCTACTATTTAAATAATGGTTCAGTTAATAATTTCCTAAAATAAAGCGCCCTAAAGCCCCGTATTTACAAATATTGCAACAAAATTACCAGTATACGCTTCAGGAGTTTTATCCAGTAGAATAGCTCGAAAATATATTTGTCTTACATGTTTTGCCGTACAAGCTGAACGCGGCACATACAACTTAACTTAAACTCAACATTATGATCAAACTCAAATTGGCGTTTATTGCTTTATTTGTAATGGTAGGTCATTACACAATGGCGCAAACAACCGTAAGTGGTGTAGTGTCCGACGAGGCTGGAGTTCCCCTACCGGGAGCTTCCGTGGTAGTTTCGGGAACCACAAACGGTACACAAACTGATTTTGACGGGAATTTTTCCTTGTCAGACGTTCCATCAACTGGAACATTATCTGTTAGTTACATTGGTTATGTAACACAACAGATACCCGTAAATAGCAGAACAACCATTAACGTAACACTAGCAGAAGATACCGCACAACTGGAAGAAGTTGTTGTAGTAGGTTATGGAGCGCAAAAAAAGGAAGCGGTGACAGGCGCTGTCTCCACCGTATCTACAGAGGAAATAACTGCGCTTCCAGTTGCCGGTTTTACAGAAGCTATACAAGGTCGTATGCCAGGTGTACAAATTACCAACAACGGATCACCAGGCAGCGACCCCATTGTTAGGATTAGGGGTATTGGTTCGATCTCTTTTTCACCTAATCCACTTTATGTTGTGGATGGTTATCCTGTGGGAAGTCTATCAGATTTTGACAACAATGACATCCAATCCATATCCGTATTGAAAGATGCAAGTGCCGCTGCTATCTATGGTTCACGTGCTGCTAACGGTGTTGTTATCGTAACGACCAAAAAGGGAAGACCTACTGGCGATCTGGAGGTCAACTACCATGGATTTAGTGGTTTTGCCCAGGACACCAAAAGACTTGACCTTTTAAATACAGAGCAATACTTACAGTTTGGCCGCACTTTGTTGACAAACGGCGAGGCAGCGTTTCCATCACGTTGGTCCAATTTAGACCAACCTGTTTATGCAGGAGCAAGCCAAACTTACGCCCAAACAGATGTAGATTATCAAGATGCCTTTTTTCAGACAGGCATTACAAACCAGCATCATTTGAGTGTGAGGGGCGGCTCTGAAAAATCTCAAATATATGGATCATTCGGTTATTTTAAGCAAGATGGTATTGTTGTAGGTACAGAGTATGATAGATATAACTTAAGGTTAAATTCCGACCATCAAGTTGGAAGGGGACTCGAAATAGGACAGACTTTGACAGTTTCCACTGCCTATAGAAAAAATGAACAAGACCCAGGAGGTAGAACTCCTTTGCAAAACCTGATAAGAAGTGTCCCCTATATACCAATTTACGACCCTACATTGCCCGGTGGTTATAGAGCACCGGATGGTTCTGATGGTACGGACCCTGTAAACCCTTTAAAACAAGCTCTTCTCGATCAGAGCACAAACAGAGGAGTACGTATTTTTGGAACCGCTTATGCGCAATTAAACTTTTCGGAATCTTTTAACTATCGTTTTACAACGGGTATAGACTGGAGAGAAGATACTGCTAACCAGCTTTTCCCCATTTATTTTGACGGTTTCGCGGGGAACCCTACAGCAGACATTTCCGAAACCAATAACACCTTTAGTGGCAAATATTTCTCCAATCAGTTAAATTTCAATAAATCTTTTGGAGACCACAATGTAGATGCCATCGCTGTTGCTGAAAGACAAGATAATAAATCTACTTCTTTAGGTGTTAGAGGTGAAAGAAGTTCAAACGATATAACTGTCTTAGGTGGTGCGGACAATGCCACCATCACTGTTGGAAGTCTTTCAGAAGACACACTTTATTCATTTCTAACAAGGGTAAATTATGACTTTGATGGTAGATATCTTTTAAGTGCTTCCATAAGACGTGATGGTTCTTCCAAGTTTGGCGATGGATATAAATGGGGTACCTTTCCTGGTGTATCTGCAGGTTGGAATATTGCGGCAGAACCGTTTATGTCCAACTTGAGTAACCTATCAGAACTAAAAATAAGAGGAAGTTGGGGACAAGTTGGTTTTGAAGGGGTAAGCTCTTACGCCAGCCAAGCCGGTATACAATCGAATACCACCTACGTTTGGGGCAATAATGAAGCTACAGGAACCTATTATGACCAATTGGCAAACCCCCTTTTAGAATGGGAAATTACCGAAATGGTAAATGTTGGTTTAGATGTGGGGTTATTTGACAACCGCCTTCAGTTTTCTGGTGAGTGGTACGAAAGAACTACGGACAATCTTATCTTACAAGCTCCTAACATTCCCTCCTTAGGATTTACCCAATCAACCGTTGCTAACTTAGGAGCCATGGAGAACTGGGGTCTTGAATTTCAAGGTGTGTATTATAATAATCCGGACAGGGAATTTCAATGGAACGTTGCTGCAAATATAAGTATGTACAGAAATAACATTTCCGCATTATCCACACCGGGGGCCACCATTTTTGCTGGTGCAAATTCAGATTTTGGTGGAACGGACATAACCAGAACGGCGGTAGGTGACCCTATTCAAAGTTTTTATGGCTGGAGAGTTGAAGGTATTTTTCAAAGCGAGGCTGAAATTGCACAATATGATAATTTAGATAACGACCCAAGCACAAGTTATCAACCAAGTTCGGCTCCGGGAGATTTGATATTTAAAGATTTGGACAACAATGGAGTCATTGATGATAATGACAGAGAGGTAATTGGAAGTTTTATACCGGATTTTACCTATGGATTTAATTTTGAGGCAGAATACAAAAATTTTGTAGCCTCTATGTTCTGGAGCGGAGTACAGGGCAATGATATTTACAATGCCTTACAAGTTACAAGGCAGGGTGGCTTAAGGCTTTTTAACTCAGACGTTGCCGTATTGGATGCCTGGTCTCCAAGTAATACTGATACTGACATCCCTAGAATGGTAAATGGTGATCCCAACAAGAATACAAGAACTTCGGACAGATTTATAGAAGATGGCTCATATCTAAGATTGCAGAATATGAGAATTGGATATAATATTCCTGTAGAAAACCTAGACATCTTTGGTAAAAATGTGGTGAAAAAGGCACAAATATACTTCTCGGGAACCAACCTCTTAACCTTCTCCAAATATGATGGTTACGACCCAGAAATTGGTTCCAGAAACAACAATACTTTGACCATAGGTGTCGATTATGGTCAGTATCCAAGACCTAGGACAATTTTGGCAGGTGTTCAATTAGGATTTTAAAAACTAAAAAAATAGAGATGAAAAGAATTAATAGCTTACTAATTGTAGGTCTCATATTAGTCTCACAGTCGTGTAATAGGGATGATTTAAATACTTCTAACCCTAACATTACGCAGACTACTGAATTCTATAGCGACCTAGACCAAATGGAAACTAGTGTATCCGGTATTTTTGCCGCCGTACAAGGTAGAAACCTTATTGGACGTGAATATTGGTTTTTACATGATTTAAGAGGTGATGACAATCAATCAGGTGGCGGCCAGTTAGAAGCCCCAAGAAATCAGTTACTTATTGGCACTAACGGTCCAACAAACTATGTGTCAGACCAAAATTGGGAAGGCTGGTATACCACCATTCATAGAGCGAATGCTACCCTATTTTATGGTACGGATGCTGAAATTGCAACCGCAGATAAGGATAGATTATTGGCAGAGGCCCGTTTTGCTCGAGGTTGGGCCTTTTTTGAACTAGGCACTCTTTGGGGAGGTGTTCCTATGCCTTTAGAACCTGCATTGACTTTAGAGGATAATCTTCCAAAATCTTCTCAGCAAGAAGTTTTAGCCCAAGCCTTAAGCGATTTTCAATTTGCAATAGCCAACCTACCGGTGGCCTCTGCGGCCGAGGAAGGAAGACCAACCAAAGGTGCGGCCCAAGCTATGGCGGGAAGATTGCTTATGTGGAACGGAGACTATGCGGCTGCAAAAACTCTTTTTGAAGCTATTGTCAACTCTAATGAATATGCTCTAGTAGACGAGTATGACCATAATTTTCAAGAAGAAACTGAATATAACAGTGAATCCATTCTTGAAATCGGTTATGCAGAGATTGGGGATTTTAATTGGAACGAAGATAGTAATGGTAGAAATGAGTTGAGCGTGAGAACACAGGAATATTCAGCCATTGGTTGGAGGAACTTGATACCTTCTCTTTCCCTATTGAATGAATTTGAAAGGGAAAGTAATGGAGCTACCAAAAATGACCCAAGATTTGAAAAAAGCTTTTACTCCATAGGGGACACTTTTAACAATGGAGAGGATATCCTTGAAGGAGATGCTGTTCAAGGTAATACGGTCAACTTTGAAGGTGAAAATCAAAAAATAAGCTGGAGAAAGTACTCTTTAATGTATAAACTCAATCCAGGTGGATTTTTGATGGGAGGTATCAATATGCGAATTATTCGCTACGCCGAAGTATTATTGAATCTAGCCGAATGTGAGTACGAAGTAGGAACCAATGCAAGCGCCATTGCCTATCTTAATCAAATTAGAACTAGGGCCAGTGTTGATATGCCCGAATATCCCACTGCAAATTACCCTGTGGACACAGATGCGGAGGTAATGAGGGCCATTATCCACGAGAAAAGGGTAGAACTAAATTCTGAACAAATCAGAAATAGGGATATCTTAAGATGGAGAAGTGAAGGAAAGTTAACTACAGAACCCCTTTCACATTTCCAAGCTAATAAGTTTGAACTTTTACCCATACCTCAAGAGGAAATTGATAACAACGGTGCCCTGACATCTGCAGATCAAAATCCTGGGTATTAACAATACTATTTTAGGATAGTTTCTTTAAGTTAGTTTAGTAATTTTAGTGCCATGGCCAATGTCATGGCACTTTTTTTTAAAAGGCTTATGAATTGTAATCTACCCTCTCCAATCTATATATTAGTTTACTTCTCCTTATTTATGGGCCTTACGGGCTGCAAGCAAGAAAAACAAGAAGTTTACTTATTTAAAAAACTACCGGTTGAACATACCAAGGTTCAATTCAATAATGAAATTATTGAAAATGAAACCTTGAATATTTTGGATTATGAATATATATACAATGGGGGCGGTGTAGGAGTTGCAGACTTTAACAATGATGGCCTACCAGACATTTGCTTTACAGGAAATATGGTAAGTAGCAAAGTTTATTTAAATCTTGGGAATTTTAAATTTAAGGATATAACAGAGGAAAGTGGCTTATTCACGGACAAATGGTGTTCAGGAATATCCATAGTGGACATCAATAATGACGGCAAACCAGATATCCATATATCCACTTCTCATGACTTAAACCTTATGGACACCCCCAATTACTTTTTCATCAATAGAACAGATAAAGACGGCAATGTACGCTTTGAAAACGTGGCACAACAAATAGGTTTGGACAACACAGCATATTCTGTACAATCTGTATGGTTAGATTATGATCAAGATGGAGATTTGGATATGTTCCTTGCCAATAACTCAAAGGAAGAATATCCAAAAAACAATCCTTTTGGTCAAAAGAAAAATGGCAGTGGAAAAAGTACAGATTTTCTCTACAGAAATGATGGTATAGGCAAAGAAGGTCTACCAATTTTTACGGATGTTTCAAAAGAAGCTGGAATTACTAGTGAGGGTTGGAGCTTAGGAGTTGCGGTTACAGACATAAATAATGATGGCCTCCCTGACATATATGTAGCCAATGATTTTTTGTCCAACGATCTATTATATGTTAATCAAGGGGATGGTACATTTAAAAATGAAATTGCAAACTATTTTAAACATCAGAGCCATAATAGTATGGGTATTGATATTGCGGACATCAATAATGATCAACTCCAAGATATAATAGTTCTTGATATGTTACCCGAGGATAATTTAAGAAAGAAAACCATGTTTTCTGAAATTCCTTTTGACCGTTTCAATACCTCCTTGCGCGTTGGGTATCAACCCCAATTTGTTAGAAATGTACTTCAGATTAATAATAACAGCCAGCCATTTAGCGATATTGGATACTATGCGGGCATTGCCGAAACTGATTGGAGTTGGGCGCCACTTATGGCAGATTTTGACAATGATGGATTGAGAGATATTTACATAACCAATGGATATTTAAAGGATATAACGGACATGGATTTTGTCGACTTTTATAATTCCATGAATATTTCCGGCACTGTTGATGAAAAAAGAGGTAAGCTTAAGGAGCAATTAAAAAATATGAAAGGAATAAAAAAATCCAATTTCATGTTTAAAAATTTGGGCCAGGGTTCTTTTGTAAATCAAACAAAAGCAAGCGGGTTAGAACTACCTAGCTATAGCAATGGTGCTGTTTATACAGATTTAGACCTTGACGGTGATCTGGATTTGGTTGTCAACAATATTAATGACCATGCCTTTATATTTGAAAATCAACTGCATCAACAGAAAAACAGCAGTCATAATTACTTAAAAATTGAATTACCAATAACTGCTGAATTTTTAGGAAGCAAGGTTAGAGTTTTCTCTAATTCTCGAACACTATACGCTGAGTTTTTTCCTCACAGAGGATATTTATCTTCCTATGACCCCATTATGCATTTTGGGTTGGGCAGTGTAACAACTATAGACTCTGTAGAAATTGAGTGGCCAAACCAGAGACAATCTACCTATAAGGAAATTGCAGTTAATCAAATCTGGAAACCAGGTAAATCGCAAGAAGGCATTATTAAAAAGAAACCAATAAATGATACTGCCAATGCACCCTACTTTAAAAATTGGCAAACAAAGGGACTCGATTCATTGGTGCATATTGGAGAGAACTTGTTTGATGACTTTAAGAAATGGCCGCTCAATTTTAGGGAATATAGTAAACCCGGACCTATTATAACCGCAGGGGACATAAATAACGATGGCCTTGATGATTTATTTATTGGAGGAACGGCCGGGCACTCTAATTATATTTATCAACAGAATAGTGACGGTAGCTTTAGCGCTAAAAAACTTATGAACGAAATTAACTCTAGCTCTAAAGAATGCTCCCAAGCAATTTTTTTGGATGTGGACAATGATAACGACCTGGACCTTTATATAGCTTACGGAAGTTCTGAAAATTACTCTAATCCCGAGCTTTATCAAGACGAGTTATATATAAACAATGGCAAAGGCAAATTTCATTGGGATCCACAAGCCTTACCTAAAATAGGTTATCCTACCAATACAATTGTCCCATTTGACTTTGACAATGATGGCTTTTTAGATCTATTTATTGGAGGTAGGCTAAACCCCGCTAATTATCCATTTTCGCCTCAATCGTATCTATTACAAAATAAAAATGGAAAGTTTAAGGATGTTACACAAAAACTAGCACCTGAAATATCTAAAATGGGAATGGTCACGGACGCCCTTGCAACGGATATTGACAAAAATGGATCAGAGGATTTAATTGTTGTAGGGGAATGGGAGCCTATTAAAATTATTTACAACCACCAACGTCAATTTAATATAACTGAAATACCCAATAGCCAGGGTTGGTGGAACTGCATTGCTCAAGTTGATGCAAACCAGGACAGCAACAATGATTTTGTAGTAGGTAATTGGGGACTTAACAACCCTTTTGATGCAAGTGAAAATGAGCCAATAACCATGTACGCCAAAGATTTTGATGGTAATGGCTCAATTGAACCACTCATAACCTATTATATTGAAGGCTACGAACACCTTATACACCCCAAAGGCACACTAGCAAAACAACTTCCCCTCATTCGCAAGCGTTCTAAAAACTACAAGGACTATGGTGAGAAAACATTTGATCAACTATTCAATAAAAAGGATATTCAGGATTCAGCAATTTTTAAGGTTCATGAGTTGGCTTCCGTATTGCTGGAAAATTTGGGCAACGGTGAATTTATACTTAATAAATTACCTTCCAATGCTCAACTGAGCCCAATTATGGATTGGGAAATAATGGACTTTAATAAGGATAACTTTCCTGATATAGTTGGCGTGGGCAATTTTACGGGTACCGAAGTACTTAGTGGGCACTATGATGCAGGTAATGGAGTAAGTCTCCAAAATAATAGAAACGGGTCGTTTTCCTCCATATTCAATGGCTTTTCGGTTCCTCAAGAAGCAAGAAAAATAGTGAAGCTAAAAGCTGAGAACAACTCAATAATTTATGCTGTAATCACTCAAAAAGAAGGTATTAAATTATTCAAAATTTAAGATTTAGAAGTTCCTTAGAACTTCAAGTTTCTCCCATACGGATCAATGGTTTCTATACTTCCATCCGCACAATGCGTCAATTTAGCCACTTTAACGGAGCGCAAATGAGTAACCCCCTTAGAAAGACTTGAATCATGATAAAAAAGATACCATTGCCCCTCTACCTGACAAATGGAATGATGTGAAGTCCACCCCACCACGGGGTTTAAGATTCTACCCCCGTAAGTAAAGGGTCCGTAAGGAGAATCGCCCACCGCATAACAGATAAAATGGGTATCCCCGGTGGAATAGGAAAAGTAGTATTTTCCATTATACTTGTGCATCCAAGCAGCTTCAAAAAATCTTCGGTCATTATCACCTGCCAACAAAAGCTTTCCGTTTTCGTCAATAATTTGAAGCTCTTTGGGCTTTTCAGCAAATTCAAGCATGTCATCGCTCATTTTTGCAACGTAAGGCAACAGTGCTGGTTCGTCATCTTTAGGTAAGAAAGTCACGGGACTTTCAGGCTGATCAGGGTTAAATTTACCGTCTCGCCAGCGCTGCAACTGTCCGCCCCAAAGTCCGCCAAAATACATGTAATATTCCCCGTCCTCATTTTCAAAAACGGCAGGGTCTATACTAAAACTATTTTTAATCGCTTCCGGTCGGGGAATAAAAGGACCATCTGGAGTATCGCTAACCCCTACCCCGATCCTAAAAATACCATCATAGTCCTTTGCCGGAAAATAGAGATAATACTTGCCGTTCTTGTGTGCGGCATCCGGTGCCCACATCTGCTTTTCTGCCCAAGGAACATCATTAACATGTAGGGCCTCACCACAATCTATTCCTTCTGAATCCACACTATCCATGGAAATCACATGATAATCTTCCATGGCAAAATGACTACCCAAATCATCAAATGCCTCTCCGGCATCAATATCATGCGATGGATAGATATAAATTTTGCCATTAAACACATGAGCAGAAGGATCTGCTGTATACATATGCTTGACCAAAGGTTGGGAAATAGCCTTTTTGTTAAGTTCTTTAAAATCTATATGTGCTATGGAATCTTCTGGCATACTTCTTTATTTTATTTTATTAAATGGCATTGGTTCTTCTTTTACTTAGTTCTGTTTCAATCTCCACCTCCATTTTTTTATTGATTTCGTAGAAAAACAAGAGTCCCGCGCCAACGAAAAAAGGTATAGCTGGAAAAATACTTACCAACAACTTTATTCCTTCTATGGCCGTGTCCGCTTGTTCCGGAGCTTTGGCTATATAATTAAAAACTCCCAATACCCAAGTGGTAATGGCACCCCCTATGCTCAGACCTGCCTTTAAACCTACCATCATGGCCGAAAAAATAATGGCAGTTGCGCGACGGCTATTTTTCCAATCTGAATAATCTGCAACATCTGCAATCATTGCCCACAAAATGGGAATGGTGATACCATAGAAAAATCCGTGACAAATTTGTGCCATGAACATGAGCCCTACAGATTCAGGTTTAAAGACATAAAAAAGGGCTACAAACACTGCAGAAACAAACAAAAAGGTACCAAAAACGTCCCGCTTTCCATATTTATCCGCTAAACCTTTGGAGAGGGTGATACCTACAATCATAAAAATAATACCTCCGGCATTAAAAAGTCCGAACCCCGCAGAAATAGGGTCTTCACCAAATTGATTGAGTCCTATACCAGAAAGAAAATCCAATATGGGAGCTATAAAGGTGGCAAGGCTTTCCTTATCCACAAAATTTTCAAAATAATAGACATAAGCCCCTCCCTTCATTGCCAAGGTTATGAAAACCAAGGTGGTCAAAGTAAGCATTATCACCCAAGGTCTGTTCTTGACTAAATCACCTAAATCTTCCATTACACTGGATTTCTGTTCCGGTGCAGGAACGATTCGTTCCTTCGTGGTCAAAAATGTGATTATAAGCATAAGGGTACCAACAATGGCCAGAACCGTCATCACTTTTTCGATGCCCAAGGCCATGTCACCTCCTCCCGCACTTTTTATAATTCCCAACATAAAAACCTGCACAAAGAATTGCGCAAACATAACCGCAACAAACCTATAGGAAGACAGACTGTTACGTTCCCCCATATCCCCAGTAATCACCCCGCTTAATGCAGAATAAGGTAAGTTATTGGCGGCGTAGAGCAATAATAACAAAGTATAGGTCACAATGGCATACAATACTTTTCCCTTATATGAAAAATCTGGCGTAGTGAAGGCAAATAAAGCAACGGCACCCAAGGGTATAGCAGTAAACAACACCCAGGGTCTAAATTTTCCCCATTTGGAATGGGTTCTATCTGCCAAAGCACCAATTAGAGGATTAAACACAAAAGCTGCAATAAGGCCTACCGTAAGCATTATGGCAGACGAATCCTTGGGAGAGAGGCCATATATATCCGTGTAGAAAAAGGCTAAATAAGTAATGAGGGTCTGAAAGACCAAATTGGCGGCCAAATCACCAAGGCTATAGCCTATTTTTTCCCTTACGGATAGTTTCTGAGATTGAGATGTCATAGTAAGTTGAGTTGGGTTCTAGTACTAGTTCTTTAAGGCCAATACGCTGTGATAGGCCTCCTTTGGCCGGTAGGACCTATCAAACAACAACGGATAATTGGTCCTGTTCTTTATGGGCCAGCCATTGAGCCAAGAACTACCATCGTTCATTCCCCAAAAAGTGACACGGTCAATTTTATCCTTGTGTTTAAGAAATAGTTTGAAAATACTTTGGTAACGATCGGCCAATTCTTTTTGTACGGAATCCGGTAAACTCTCAGGATAGGGATTCATAAATTCGCTACCTTCAAAATTCTGACTCACCTCTGCCCCTTCCAAATCCCAAGGATTGGGCAATACGGTAATATCCAGTTCTGTTATGGCCACTTTTACCCCGGCATTATGATAGGCTAAAATACTTTCCTCAATTTCCTTCAAGGAGGGTCCTTTTAAATTCCAATGCCCCTGCATACCAACAACATCAATTTTAAGTCCCTTATCCTTTAATTGTTTGACAATTGATATGGCCCCGGCCCTTTTTTCGGGATTGGTCAAATTGTAATCATTGTAGGTCAATTGGGCTTCTGGATCAGCCTCGGCAGCCAATTCAAATGCCCACTCGAGATATTTTTCTCCCGCGAGCTCGTAAAATACCGACTCTCGTAAGCTTCCGTCTTCATTTAAAGCTTCGTTCACCACATCCCAAGAATCAATTTTACCTTTATACCTTCCCACAATGGTATTGATATGGTCTTCCATGACTTCCTTCAGCTCTGTGCTATCCTTGACTTCCGTGACCCACTCAGCTAATTGACTGTGCCAAACTAAGGTATGTCCAACCGTGAAATGCTGATGCCTTTCTCCCAAATCAACATACGCATCCGGAAGGCTAAAATCATAAACCTCCTTACCGGGATGTATATGCATCCACTTCATAATATTTTCTGGGGTGATACTATTGAATTCTGTCTCTAATAGCTCTAGCCCCAAACTATCTCTTTTTTCAATTAAAGCATGATTAATGGCGGCCCCTATAAAAAAATCATCTTTATAATTCTGCTTTAGTCCGATGGGTTTCGAAGGTATTTCCTTCTCTGAAGTCAGCTTCTTGTCATATTCTTTACAGCCGAACAAGGTGAAAAGAATAAGTACGAATAATGCATACAAAAGACGATAAATATGAACCATAGTTTAAGATTGATACCGGGCACGCATTTGGAAAATCGGCATATTCCACATCCAATTAAGCGCAAAATCCTGTTTAAGGACGGTATGGTGACAACTATGTAAAAATCGGAGAATTAAGTTGCCTTGCTTAATAGATTTGAAGCAAGAACTGTCAATCTTGTGGCATGGCGCGTTGAATATACTAATCCTGCTTTAACTCCGTGGGGAGAATACCAAAATGGGCCTTAAAACATTTAGTAAAATAGGAAGGGGAAGAAAACCCAACTTGAAAGCAAACTTCACTGATCGAGGCATCTCCCTTTTCAATTATTTCTTTGGCCTTCTCCAATCTTAACTTTCTTAAAAACTCGTTGGCAGTACAACCGGTAAGTGCCTTTATTTTTCGGTAAAGCTGACTTCTACTAAGGTTAAGCTCTTCCGCCAATAACTCCACATTAAGGTTTTCATCAGCAATATTCTTTACAATGAAGTCTATTACTTTTTCAATAAAGTTCTTATCCAATTGAGTGGTATGCTCCGGTATCTTAACGCTGGTGCCATCACTACCAAACTTATCCAATAAAATTTGCCTACTGGTGAGTAACCTTCTCAACTGTGTTCTTAACACCGTCATGTCAAATGGCTTGCTCAAATAAATATCCGCCCCGCACTCAATGCCCTTAACCCAATCTTCATTCATGGTTTTTGCAGTTAGCATCACGATTGGGATATGACAGGTTTTTATATCCTTTTTTATCTCTTCGGAAAATTCAAAACCATCCATTTCCGGCATAACAACATCTGTTATAATTAAGTGTGGTGTTTTTTTGGCAGCCATTTCCAGTCCTAATATCCCATTGGCAGCTTCCAGTACCTTAAACTCATGCTGCAGTTCATCTCTTAGGTAGGATCGTAACTCCGTATTGTCCTCTACCAGCAGAACCGTTTTTTTGGATGAGGCATTGTTGAACGTCTCTATCAGGTCAAGAACATGAACAGTACTATTACTACCGGACTCCTCTAGCGGTATTTGGGGTTCTTTGTAAAGGAACTCTCCTTGCTCAAAATGTGTCTTACCTAAAGGAAGAAAAATCCGAAATTTGGTTCCGACGGTTTCCTCACTTTCTACCTCAACTGTACCTTTCAACAGATCTACAAAACTTTTTACCACTTCAAGACCAATACCGGTGCCACCGTAATATTGGCTGTTCATGTTCTTGACCTGATAGAAACGTTCAAAAACATTCTTTACTTCCTCCTGGCTAATACCACTACCGGTATCTTCTATGAATATTTCAATGCCCTCCATTGGTTTTTTATCATCTACCAACGGAAACCTTTTTCCTTTTTCGCATTTAGATAAACCAACAGTTATGGTTCCATTATCAGGTGTAATCTTAAATGCATTACTTAGAATATTAAAGAGAACTTTTTCCAACATGCCTTGATCGCTCCATAAAGAAATGTCTTCCTCAGGCGTTTCCAACATAAGGGCAATGTTTTTTAAAGTTGCTTCCTCTTTAAAATGTTCAACTACTTCCTTGGTAAAATCAACCGCATCTATTTTCGAAACCTTTAATGAAAATTTATTGAGCTGTAGCTTTCTAAAATCCATAAGCTCATCAATCAACCTTTTAAGTCTTCCCGTGTTTTTTCTTACCGTTAGCAACTTATCTTTCAGTGCAACGGGCAATTTGGTATCCCGCTCTGAAATAATGGCCTCCAAAGGGTTTAAAATCAATGTTAGCGGTGTTCTGAATTCGTGGGAAATATTCGTAAAAAATTGGATTTTTCTGCTATTTAATTCTTCCTCCTGCAGACGTTTTTCCCGTTCTAACTGTGCTATTCTCTTCTCACGCAACCGATCCCTAACCAAACGAGTTGCAAAGAGGGTAACGGAGCCAAGCATAATGAAATAACAGGCAAAAGCCATATGGGTTTTCCACCAGGGAGGTAGGACTGTGATAGAAAGACTTTTCACTTCCTCATTCCAGACGCCATCATTATTGGAAGCCTTTACCCTAAAGGTATAATCACCTGGGGAAAGATTCGTATAATGTGCGGTAGTTGTATTACCTACAAAATTCCAGGTTTCTTCTAATCCTTCCAAAAAATAGGCATACTGGTTCTTTTCCGGTCGGGTGTAATTAACCGCTGCAAATTCAATTGTAAAAACGGATTGCTGATGGCCGAGCTCAATATGATCTGTCTTACCAAAAGCTCTAGTCAACGGGGTGTTTTTATCACCAACCCTTGTGCTTTTATTGTGAATCTTTAGGTCCGTAAAATAAATAGGTGGCCTGTTTTCGTTAGTAACGATACGTTTGGGGTCTACAATGTTGATGCCCTCATAATTACCAAAGTACATAATGCCGTTCTCGTCCTTATAAGAAGCATTGTAATTAAAATCATTGGACAATAAACCGTCATTGGTATTGAAGTTAACGAACTTATCATTTTCCGAATTTAAATAAGAAAGCCCGTTATTACCCCCCACCCACAGTACGCCTTCATCACTTTCAAGAATTGTTACAATGTTTTCCTGTTCTAGATTACTGGAGCTGCGGTTAAACCATGTAATTTCCTTACTTCTAAAATCATGTTTCCATAACCCGGCCCCATCTGTACCGATCCAAATATTACCGTAACGATCTTCACACAATGAAACCACCATGTTCAACATGCTTTTCTCTGCGGCAATAGTCTTCTTATCCTCTATCAAATCTACTTTTTCAAAAGGTTTCGTTGCCAAGTGGGAACGCTTGAACAAGCCTTTATTCGTGGCGACCCAAATGGTATTCTCCCGGTCTACCAACACTTTTCTAATTTCGGCCTCGTTATTAAAATCATCATCAGGGACAGAACCAAATGCTTCTTTCTTGGTGTCGTAAAAATAGAGTCCGCTTGCACTGGTTCCTATCCAGACCACTCCCTCAATATCCTCTGCAAAATTCATCACTCTATAAAAATGCATTCGATCATTCACGCTCTCGATCTCAAAATGCTTGAATTCTCGAGAACCCTTTTTTAGATAGTAAACACCAGAATTCCACGTGGCTACCCATAGATTTCCTGAACTATCATAAAATAGATTTTGGACATCCACAGCATCCAAGCCAGTAGCTATAGGATTATTGGGGTCTATGAGATGGGTAAAATGTTTATTCTTAGGGTCATAAACATCTATACCCCCACCATCCATTCCTATCCAGAGCCTGTTTTTCTTATCTTTTACAATGCTCGTAACAGATGAGGATTGTAAAGAATTCTGCACGTTTTGAACGCTTTGTAAGTCCTTGAACTTATCATAGGAACGGTCATAGACACTTACACCTGCGTTGTAATACCCCATCCAGATACGTTCCTCCCTATCCACAAAAACAGACCAGATAGAATTGGACTTTATCCCATTTACTTCAAACTTATCATACTTATAGTTTTTTATGAGATAACCATCTTTCTTTAGAACCAACAAGCCATCATTCTCAGTAGCGCATAAAATATTACCATCAGGGGCCTGTGCCATAGCAAAAACACGTTCGTTCGTAAGGGTTAAATGGGTAGTTTGGTAGGTATTCATCTTATCTGCTTCTACCTTGAGCAAGCCACTACTGAAGGTTCCCAACCAAAGTGAACCGGAATCATCAATAAGCATGGACTCGATACCAAAGGGTAAGCCCTTTTCAGTTGCTACACCCTGTAGAGCAATGGGAGTTGCATTTTTACCATTAAATTCAAAAAGTCCCTTATTGGTACCAATAAGAATTTTTCCGTCATCCCTTTTCTTAAAACATTTTATAATGAGGTTTTTCTCCGGCCGGGGCACTAACGGAACAGAGCTTGCAGTCAAACTTTTGGCATCTACCTTAAAGAGGCCATCCACATTGGTTCCTGCGAGTAAATGACCATCATCAGTTTCTATAACGTCCCAAACAACGGTACTTTCTAAAAATTCATCCCCTAACTTAAATTTCACTCGATTAAATTGATCTAAATCTTCATCATAAACATTGAGACCAACTTCTGTTCCCACCCAAATCCTATTGTTGGAATCCACATAGGCATTTTGTATCAAAGAACTATTTAAGGAATGAGGATTGTTGAATTCTTGACGATATGTTTTTAATTCTGCACCAAAGTTTTTGTAGAGTCCGCCCCCATAGGAACCAATCCATACCACGCCATTTTGATCTTGAACAATGGTGGAAATGGCCTTTTGTGAAATGCCCTTTTCTATATCAATAAAAGCGTATTCTTCATCTGTTATTTGACAGGATACGGAAACACAGACCATTAAAAGAATAGCCAAAAAGAGCTGCTTAGAGAATTTCATATAGTTGAGTTAAGCCGTAAACTGCACTTTAACTAAGAGTTAGGGGAATTTACGAGCTTAAAAATAGGAAATTGATTTTAATGTGTAATCACTACACCTAGCAATTACTCTAACTTCCGGGCAACTAGTAAGCCAGGTATGACATGCGTACACTTTTGAATGCTTCAAATGTAGTAGTAAGGGACTCGATCTTTCTATTATTTCATCAATCATTCCAACATATTTGTCTTTCATCTATTTACTGTAAGGTCCACACATATTTTGTACCTTTTATATCTTGTAACACAAAACCCAAAAGGGACTTTTTACTAGCAATTATAAATGCACTATGTTGAAAACAAACCTCTTCTCACTGCTATTTTTCGCTCTAACTTTTTTAGGAACATCCCAGACTCCCGGTTATGAACTATGGATGGATTATAAAAAAGTCGAAATGCCAAGTTTGTCTTCACAAAATTCAAACATCGCCAACGAAGTAACTGTTTTAGGTGAAGGGGAAACCATTCAAGTGATTAAGAATGAACTACTATTGGCCCTGCCTCAAATGTTGGGAAGCCAATTTGAAATCAAAAAAGAGATTGGTGAAAAATCAAGTATGATTATTGCTACTTGGGCCCAGCTGCCTCAAAACATTAAAAAACAAATTGAGCTTGATGATGAAAGTTTTGGCAATGAAGGCTTTGCCCTTAAGTCTTTAAACACAAAAAAAGCACAAAAAATAATAGTGACTGCCAGAACCCAGATAGGTTTACTTTATGGCGCCTTTAGGTTGTTGGCACTTATGCAACAGCACAGCGACCTTACTAATATAGATCTAACGGACTCCCCCAAAATAGATATTCGTATGCTCAATCATTGGGATAATCTAGACCGTACCGTTGAGAGGGGCTATGCCGGATTTTCGCTTTGGAATTGGCAAAAACTACCTGAATATATAGACCAGCGCTATGTCGATTATGCCCGAGCCAATGCATCGGTAGGCATCAATGCCGTTTCACTCACCAATGTGAACGCCAATGCTTTGATTTTAACGCCCATGTATTTGGAAAAGGTAAAGGCCTTGGCCGAGACCTTTCGGCCTTACGGCATAAAAGTATATTTAACTGCACGGTTTTCCGCTCCCATTGAAATTGGCGGATTGGAAACGGCGGATCCGCTTGATCAAAAGGTGATTGAATGGTGGCAAGCTAAAGCGGATGAAATTTATGAATTGATACCTGATTTTGGCGGATTTTTAGTGAAGGCTAATTCCGAGGGGCAACCAGGACCGCAAAATTATGACCGTAACCATGTAGACGGCGCCAATATGATGGCGAAAGCGCTCTCCCCCCACAAAGGAAATGTTATCTGGAGGGCTTTTGTGTATTCCGAACACGATGCCGATGACCGAGCCAAACAAGCGTATTCAGAGTTCGTACCCTACGACGGTCAATTTCTACCCAATGTATTAGTACAAGTAAAGAACGGAGCCATCGACTTCCAGCCTCGGGAGCCTTTTCACCCCATGTTCGGCGCCATGCCTAAAACGCCCATTATGATGGAGTTTCAGATTACCAAAGAGTATCTGGGCTTTAGCACACATATGGTATACCTACCCAAATTGTACGAAGAAGTATTGGAAGCCGACACCTATCAAGAAGGTAAAGGGTCTACAGTAGCTAAGGTCTTGGACGGATCGTTGCAAGGTCAACAAATTACGGGAATGGCAGGGGTGGCCAATATAGGAAATGACCTTAACTGGACGGGGCATCCTTTTGGGCAAGCAGATTGGTATGGCTTTGGTAGGCAGGCATGGAATCCTTATCTAGACTCCGAAAAGATTGCGGACGAGTGGTTACGAATGACCTTTAGCACCGATGAAAAATTTATAGAACCCATCAAAGAAATGATGGTTACTTCCCGAGAAGCAGTAGTCAATTATATGAATCCTCTGGGTCTCCATCACATTTTTGATACGGGCCACCACTATGGCCCTGGGCCTTGGGTAAGTGAACTCAGCAGACCGGAATGGAATCCCGTTTATTACCATCAAGCAGATGAAAACGGAATTGGTTTTGACCGTACTCCTTCAGGGAGTAATGCAACCGCTCAATATGCACAGCCTGTGGCAGAAATGTTCAACGACCCCAAGACCTGCCCTGAGGAGTATTTACTTTGGTTCCATCACCTGCCTTGGGATTATCAACTAAAGAACGGGGAGACACTCTGGAACGGATTGGCAAAAAAATACCAAGAAGGCGTGAACCAAGTGGCTAAAATGCAAGAAACTTGGAACCAAATGAAATCTTATGTGAGTGCAGAGCAACACAAAGAAGTTAACATGCTGCTCACTATTCAGTATAAAGAAGCTAAATGGTGGCGCGATGCCTGTTTGCTTTATTTCCAGACCTTTTCCAAACAAGAATTGCCCGTAGGTGTAGAAAAACCGGAGCACGACTTAGAATACTACAAATCTTTAAAATTTCCTTTTGCACCTGGTATTAGGCCGCGTTGGTAAAGACAACTTATAATCATCCTGTTCTACATGAAATATCTATATACCTCCTTAACTTTTCTTTTCTTCTTCGTTAACATATACGCCCAGGAAAATATTATAACCGTTAAGGTAAACGAACCCCAAGACACCATAAGCAAACATATTTATGGCCATTTTGCAGAGCACTTGGGCCGTGGAATCTATGATGGTTTTTATGTAGGCAAAGATTCGAAAATTCCCAATACCAATGGAATTAGAACCGATGTGGTAGAAGCACTTAGAGAGCTACAAATTCCGGTTTTGCGTTGGCCCGGTGGATGCTTTGCCGAGCAGTACCAATGGCGAGACGGAATTGGTCCTGTAGATGAACGCCCCTTGGTGGTCAATACTTTTTGGGGAGGCGTTACCGAGGATAATTCCTTTGGCACACATGAGTTTTTGCAACTCTGTGAAATGCTCGACACCGAACCTTACATTGCCGTAAATATCGCTAGTGGAACCGTAAAGGATGCCAGCCAATGGATTGAATATGTAACCTCTGATAAGGATAGTGAAGTAACCAGATTGCGGAAGCAAAACGGTCGAGAAAAACCTTGGGATGTAAAATTTTGGGGAATCGGAAATGAAAACTGGGGCTGTGGCGGCAGTATGGATGCCAATTATTACACCAACGTTTTTAAACGGTACAGTACCTATTGCAATGCCGAATATAAAATTGCAAGCGGAGGTGAGTGGGACGACCTTGACTGGACTCGCACCTTTATGACCAAAATAAAAGAAGTACCCAATTTTATTGATATTGCCCACGGAATGTCGTACCACTACTATACCATCGCTAATGATTGGACGGTGAAAGGTTCTGCTACGGATTTTGTTGAAGAGGAATGGTTTAGAAGTATGGACCAGACCATGAAAATGGAAGACAACCTCAAAGACCATATCGCCATTATGGACGAGCACGACCCTGACAACAAAATTGCACTTATTGCGGATGAGTGGGGAACTTGGTATGATGTGGAAGAGGGCACCAATCCTGGTTTTCTATACCAACAAAACACGCTGAGGGATGCATTGGTGGCAGCCTTGGGCCTCAACATTTTTAATAATAATGCCCGGCGAATAAAAATGGCCAATATAGCACAGACTGTAAATGTACTTCAGGCCATGATTCTTACCAAAGAAGAACAAATGGTAAAAACACCTACATTTTATCTGTTCAAAATGTATAAAGAGCACCAAGATGCGGTACAACTACCAAGTGATTTTCAAGGAAAAACGTATAAAACAGAGCAAGGGGAAATTCCTACGTTATCGGTTTCAGCATCCAAGAACGGCAAAGGCGAAATTCATGTTTCCATTGCAAATGTGCATCCTCGTGCCGATTTAAAAACCACCTTGGATCTACAGGGGCTGAATAAACTGAATACCGTTTCGGCCTCCATTATTTCAGCGGACAAAATGAACTCCTTTAATGATTTTGGCAAAGAAGAGCAGGTAAAGATTGCTTCCTTCGATGCGTTCAAAAAGAAAAAAGGTAAGTTGGAAATAGAAATACCAGCGAAGTCGGTCATCCAATTTAAAGTTCAATAAACCACCTTGTAATGAAGTATTTCACTTGGCGCTCATTTTATTTAATTATTCTCGTTTTCTTTGTTGGTAGCAACAGTCTTTTAGCACAGATTAAACTACCCAAGTTAATAAGTGATGGTGCCATCTTTCAGCGGGATACGGAACTTAAAATTTGGGGATGGGCCTCTCCGCAAGAAAAAATAGAATTAACCTTTAATGGCGATATTTTTACCGCCACCACTAACAGTCAAGGGGAATGGGAGCTTATACTACCCCCTCAAAAAGCAGGTGGGCCTCATCAATTTATATTTAAGGGAAGTAATGAAATTACCCTAAGCAACATCCTTTTCGGGGAGGTTTGGGTATGTTCAGGACAATCGAACATGGAACTGACCATGAACCGGTTACGCGACAATTATCCGGAAGTTATAGCCAACTCTAAAAATTCACAGATTAGGCAGTTTTTGGTGGCCGACAAATATGATTTTAAAGAGGCGCATTCCGATTTTGATTCAGGCGAATGGAAGGAAGCCAACCCTGAAAATCTCATGGATTTTTCCGGAGTTGCTTACTTCTTTGCCAAAGATATTTACGAAAAATACGATGTTCCGGTAGGCTTGATTAATGCCGCTTTGGGCGGCTCACCCGTAGAAGCATGGATGAGCGAAGATGCCCTAAGAGAATTCCCTAAAGCCTATGAAGAAATGAAACGGTATAAAAATGACGACCTTATTGCCTCTACAGAAGAAAAAGACCAAGCTCGACAAAAGGCATGGTATCAGAAATTAAACACGGAGGACCAAGGCTTTCAAACCGGAAAAGAATGGTTTCAAAAAAATCTGGATGACTCCCCATGGAAAACCATGAAAATGCCCAATTTCTGGCATGAGCTAGGATTAAAAAACACCAACGGCGTAGTGTGGTTTAGGAAGCACATCGATCTGCCAAAAAATTGGTCTGCCGAAAATAATAAACTGTGGTTGGGTAGAATGGTGGATCAGGACCATGTTTTTGTTAATGGACATTTTGTTGGTACTACGGGTTACCAATATCCGCCCAGAAAATATCAGGTCCCTGACTCCCTATTAAACGAAGTTGACAATGTAATTACCGTTAGACTCATCAACGAAAGCGGAAAAGGAGGTTTTATCAAAGACAAGCCTTATTTTCTAACTAACGGGAAGGACACCCTCGATCTGAAAGGAGATTGGAAGTATCGATTGGGTACTAAAATGGAACCTTTACAAGGACCTACTTTTATACGCTGGAAACCTGGCGGACTCTACAACAAGATGATTGCGCCCTTGTTGAACTACAAAATAAAAGGTGCCATCTGGTATCAAGGGGAGTCTAACACCAATGACCCCAATAGTTATTTTAAAACCTTTCCGGCGCTCATTAAAAACTGGAGGGCTAAATGGGATATGGGCGATTTCCCTTTTCTATTTGTACAGTTGGCCAATTTTATGGAGGAAACCCTCAAACCGGTAGAAAGTGATTGGGCACAATTAAGGCAGGCCCAGCTACAAACTTTAGCCCTTCCGAATACCGGAATGACAGTCATTACAGATATTGGTGAGTGGAATGACATCCACCCTTTAAATAAGAGAGATGTAGGTAAACGTTTGGCCCAACTCTCTTTTCGATTAGCGTACGAAGATGAAAATGCATTGACCAGCCCGGTACCCAAGAACGCTGATTTTCTAACCGATAGAATTGAAATAGAATTCAATTATTTGAAAGAAGGATTAATGTCGAAGAACGGAAAGCCCTTGCAAACTTTTGAGCTTTCCGATGATGGCAAAATATTTCAAATGGCACAAGCAAGGCTTGAAGGGGATATGGTGTTGGTACACCAAAAAGGAATCAAAAACCCTGTGGCAGTGCGCTATGCATGGTCTAACAACCCCGCAAAAGCCAATCTGTTTTCAAAAGAAGGTTTGCCTGTTTCTCCATTCGAGTTAAGAAAAGATTAGTTCCATTTAAAGGCGAAGTAACGACAAGAACCTTCCCCAAGATTTTTAATGCCGTGTAAAGACCCTGATTTCGCCAAGTAAAAATCACCGGGGCCTGCCTGGTACGTTTTACCTGCAATGGTCATCTCGGTATTACCGGCCATCATTAAAATAATTTCCGTTTCAACGTGTGTATGTGGTTCGTGACTGGGGCCTAATTTATCCAGTTGGGTTACATGCATTTCGTAACGCTCGCACATGGCTGTTTCCCTATCAAAATAGGGTACACCTCCCCCTCTAGAACTTGGCTTATAGGTAAGCGAATCGGCATTAATCATCAAAGAGCCTCCCGCTTTTGAACCCCGCTCAATATTCATTGGCTTTTTAGATCGGTACCGAATCACATAATAGGTCAAATCGGTATCGCCCACGTTTTCCATTTGGTGCATCTGTTGGGGCATTAGTAAAATAACGCCCTCAGGACCTAAAATTTTACTTTCGCCCTCAATGGTAATTTTCATGGTGCCTTCTCGTACTATAATACATTCCTCAATATCTTCATTTGCATGTGCAGGGCCCGGAGTTGCGCCCGGTTTCTGGGTGGTTGCATGCATTTCAATATATTCTAAATGTGGCGAAGTGCCCTCAAGAATGGCGCGACCTTCCTTTAAATCAGATTTCTTGACCGGAAATTCATCCCACGTGTAAAGTCCTTCTTTTATAGGTTCCATTTGAGCGTTAAGTAATAGAGAAGTGAACAAGACCACTCCTGTTAGCAAGTTTTTCATTTTAATAGTGTATAGTTGAAGTTGAGATTTCCATTACGGCGACATCAAACCAAGATAGTGAAAAAGAAGATGTTAAGTACTATTTAAGCAAATAATGATGCTAAAATCCAACTTTTTAAGAAGGAAAAATGATTTACTTTTGTATTTTTATGTAATCGATTACTTAAAGCATTCTAATGAAACTCAACTACCACAACTTACGACCCTTAATTTTACTCTTTATTATACTTTTGGCATCCTGTAAAGCAGAAAAGAAGAAACAAGAAGAGGAGGTTGTTAGTTTAGACAATTTTGCAAAGGCAGATTCCATTATCGCTTCTATTACCTTACCCACTTTCCCTGATAAAACATTTGATATTACTGAATTTGGTGCTGTTAATGATGGGAGCACAAATAATACAGATGCTATTAAAAAGGCCATTGAAGCCTGTAACCAAGCTGGAGGTGGAAAAGTGTTGGTACCCTCTGGCAAGTATCTAACAGGCCCTATCCACCTTTTAGACAATGTAAACCTTCATTTGTCCGAAGGTGCGGAAGTACTCTTTTCCACAGACAAAAGCCTTTACCTCCCTGCCGTACATACATCCTATGAAGGGGTTGAGCTAATGAACTATTCTCCCTTAGTTTATGCCTACAAGAAAAGGAACATTGCGGTTACCGGTAAAGGAACATTTAATGGTCAAGCCAACGAGAGCAATTGGTGGCCATGGTGCGGAGCTGAACGTTATGGTCACAAAAAAGGAGAGGCTCAGCAAAGAGACGACCACAACTTGCCACGATTGAGAAAAATGAACGAAGATGCTGTACCCTATCAAGATCGTGTTTTTGGGGAAGGGCATCAATTACGCCCTGCGTTCTTTCAACCTTTTGGCTGCGAAAATGTATTGATACAAGGCGTGACTTTCACCAATGCCCCGTTCTGGGTAATGCACCCTATAAAATCAACGAATGTTACGGTAGATGGTGTCACCGTTAGTAGCCATGGACCCAATAATGACGGGTGTGACCCCGAATATTCTAAAAATGTGCATATAAAAAATTGCATTTTTGATACGGGTGACGATTGTATTGCCATCAAATCTGGCAGAAACGATGAGGGGCGCCGCGTTAACATTCCAAGTGAAAATATAGTGGTAGAAGATTGCCAAATGAAAGATGGCCATGGAGGAGTGGTTATGGGCAGTGAGATTTCCGCTGGGGTACGCAATGTATTTGTGAGAAACTGTCAAATGGATAGCCCTGAATTGGATAGGGCAATTCGCATAAAAACCAACACCCTAAGAGGTGGATTCGTAGAAAACATATTTGTCAAGGATATTAAAGTCGGGCAAGTAAAGGAGGCCGTATTGAAAATCAATACCTATTATGGTATTTATGATAACCAAGAAGGCGAACATATACCGACCATACAGAACATCCATTTGGAAAACATCACGGTTGAAAAAGGTGGTAAATATGGCATTTTAGTTCAAGGAAGGGAGGAACGCCCGGTCAAAAATATTACTTTGAAAAACATAGAAATCAAAGGTGCGGAAAACCCTATGCTCGTTGAAAATTCAGAGCTCATTGGATTTGAAAATGTTTTAATAAATGGTGAGAAAATAAATGCACAATAGACCATGACACTACAAATCAAATACAGCCCTTCCTCTGAAGATTACAGCAAATCAAAAAATACTTTGTTTTTATTATTTTTAGTATGCCTAATGTGCGCTGGCGTTTATACGATGGAAGCTCAAGAAATTCGTCCCAGAATATTGATCAGCAGCGATATTGGCGGTACCGACCCGGACGATTTTCAATCGATGATTCATTTACTGATGTATGCCAATGAGGTTTCCATAGAGGGGCTGGTTTCTTCTCCTTATGGACCGGGGAGAAAAACGGATTTTTTGGATATCATCGACCTATATGAAAAAGACCTGCCCAAACTCAAGGAACATTCCGAAAGCTTTCCTCACCCGGATTCGCTGCGAAATATGACCAAACAAGGTGAAACAGAACTTGCTCCTTTTAAAGGATTCCGTGAGGCTACCGAAGGCTCGGATTGGATTATTAAATGTGCAAAAAAGGATGATGATCAACCGTTATGGGTATTGGTATGGGGCGGCTTGGAAGATGTGGCGCAAGCCTTACATGATGCCCCCGAAATAAAGGAAAGAATAAAAGTATATTGGATCGGTGGGCCCAACAAAAAATGGGGTGCCTATGCTTATTCCTACATCGCTGAAAACCATCCGGATCTTTGGATAATAGAAGCCAATGCTACCTATCGTGGTTGGTTTATGGACAAGGACTCAACTGAAGATATTAGCTCTAAAAATTTCTATAAAAACTATATCAAGGGCAAAGGCCATATGGGCGAAGACTTTGTGAATTACTACAACGGAGAAATAAAGATGGGAGACACACCTTCTTTGGCCTATATTCTGAACGGGGATCCCAATGACCCTACAGGTGAGAGCTGGGGCGGAAGTTTTGAACCCATTAATCGCAGTTCGAGAGCTGTTTTTAACGAAACAAGTGCGAAAACCGATACGATAGCTGCCTACGATATTATTGAATGGCACTTTAAAGGCCCTGAGAAGGAAGTTCCTCAAGATTCCGTTTGTTTTCAATTTGAAATTTGGGAACAAGTTTGGAATGGATACTATTTAGGCAATGGTACTTATGGAGCTCGGTATTCACCAAAGAAGCCAGAATTGGGCACTTTTACAACCACAAGTAACATTCCTGAACTCGATGGTCTCACAGGTTCATACACCAGTATAACGCCTTGGCCGCACAGACCTTCTAAAACCGATTTTCAACTGGGGTCCAACTGGTATGGTGATAAAAAGGACCCAGAGCAGTTTATCGATGCGCAACAGGGAGCCAAAACGGTAGCCAAACATCGGAAAGCTTTTTTAATGGACTGGGCCGAAAGGTGGAAGTGGTTGGAATAATGGCCTTCCTATTTCAAAACCTTTTTTAGAAAACTATCCACAGCCTGAACGGTAGGCTCAAACCATGGGTCGTACAATACAAAGGAGTGTGGGGCATCATCAAATGACACCACTTCGCTATAAATATCATTTAAGAACAGCGCCTTTCGAAAATCATCCCTCCCGGCATGCATTCGCTCTACTGAACTATTTATAAATAACGTTGGCGGTGTATCTGAACTGGCATAACCTAATGGGGATGCAGCTTCCCAAAGCATCGGATTCTCTTTCTTGGCATAACCAAACCAATAGGTTGCTGCTGAAGTACCATTGCTATCGTCACCTTCACCACTTTCCGGATGCACGAAAGACAAAGTTCCATCCATATCAATGATGGCATTGACCGAGGTATTCACCTTTGTTGAATTTGCATGACCTTCAAACAAAGGCATATTTTGAGTAACTCCTAAAAAGGCAGCCAGTTCTCCTCCGGCAGAAAAACCTGCCACCGCAATTTTATCGGAATCAAAATCGAATTCTTGTGCTCTGGAGCGAACCCACCTTATAGTTTCCTTTAAATCATATACGGCTGCGGGAAATAAGGCTTCCGTAGATAATCGATACTCAGGGGTAAAACAAACATAGCCCAACCCGGCCAGCTTTTGGGCCATAGGATAATGTTGCGAACGGTCTCCAGACCTCCATCCGCCCCCATGGATAATAATAATGGACATTCCGTTTTTACTCTTCGAGTCGGCGGGTTGAAAAACATCTAACAAAAGCTTTCTATCGCCCATTTCCCGGTAGACAACATCTCTTTTTTCTTTAATACCTACATTCTTAATCTCTTTAACGACCGCAATTTGCGGATAGTTCTTTACATCGTTTTGATAGGCAGAAGAAGTGGTATACGAAGTATCTTTAATGCCCGTAACGCCCTTCATCGATTGGCACCATCCGTTGTAAACAACAAGCAAAAAAAGAACAACCGGAACTAGTTTTTTTGGAATCATTTTTCAGCTATTTGACTGAACTAGGGGTTCCCGCCTTTTCGCCGATAACCACTTCGTTCATACTCACATTTGTTGTATTGGTAAGGGTCAGGCCGTTGGTCGCCTTTTCAATCGTTATCTGGTCAAGAACCACATTTTCTACTTTCTTGGTCGGAAAGCCCTCGATTACAATGCCCGTATTACTAGCGCTCTTGCAGTAGACTTTTTTGATGGTCACATCAGATATTTTAGAGGGATGTTCACCACTTCCCTCCCCATGATAATTGGCCGTCATAAAAATAGCGTCCTCCGTTTCACCTAAAGTTAGGTCAGAGATATAAATATTCTTTATATACCCTCCCCTGTCGGAATTCGTCTTAAAATAAATTCCACGTTTTAAATAGCCACTGGCCTTATTGTTTTCTATAAAAACGTTTTTTACGCCAGCAGACATTTCACTTCCGATCACCACCGCATGCAAACCTTTAAAAAAGTTGTTTCGGGCGATAATATTTTCTGAAGGTATATGGCTGTTAGACCTTCCTTCTACGTCTCTACCCGCCTTGATGACGATATTATCATCGGCATTATTGAACTGTACATTTTCAATGAGAACATCACTGGCATATTCCAAATCTATACCATCATTGTTCTTATTGTGGGCGTCATAGGAAATATTCCTCACCGTAATATTTTTAGATTTAAGAAAATGAACGCACCAGAAGGGGGCGTCTTCAAACTTGACGCCTTCTACCAATATATTTTCACAATTAAGAAATTGAATCAACTGAGGCCTTAAGAAATGCCCACTACCGAACGTTCGCTCTTTTACAGGAATTTGTTCATGGTTCATCTTCCTGCTAAGCTGTTTGTCCTCATTTTCTTTGGCTTTCCAGGTTGCCCACTCGCCATGACCTTCGCCATCGATAACGCCTTCCCCTGTTATAGAAATATTGGTTTTACCGTTGGCGTATACAAGCGGACTGTAATTATAGAGCATAGTACCTTCCCAGCTGGTTTCTACCACTGGCAAATAACTTTCGGGCCGGTCATTGAACCTGAGTACCGCTCCTTTTTCTAGATGTAAATTGATGTTGCTTTCTAAATGTATGGGACCGTTTAAAAGGTAAATACCCGATGGAACAACCAACTGCCCACCTTTTTTTCTGCTTAAATGCCTAATAGCTTTCTCAAACGCCTTTCTGCAATCAAAAACGCCATCACCTTTCGCCCCGAATTTGACCACTGAAACCGAATAATCAGGAATTTTAGGTAATCGAATTCTTTTCTCAATGGCAGCAATGGCCGAATCTTTATCGATTTTAATTTGTGCCAACCCTATATTGGTGGTCAAAAAGAGTAAAAAGAATGTCAATAGACCGTTTCTCATTTTTGTAAAAAATTGGTAAGCGGAAGTTGTAACGATTGCATTTCTTCAATTGCCAAGCCGGCCACCAATAATGCCCCTTTTTCAGAGAGATGGGTATTATCTGCAATACCTTCGGGATAATAAGGCTCTTCACCAGGTTTGAAATGTAGGTGTAATTTTTTTGAGTTCTCTGGGCCGTAACTCGTTTCGAGAACTTCCGTCAGATATTGCAAATCGATAAGCGGAACGCTCATTTCATCAGAAACCATTCTAGTTACAATTGGGTATTCGCCGTGGGTATCAATCAGAGAACCGAACTCATTAAAATTCCTTCTTACGATACTGGTAAAAAGTATGGGAGTAGCTCCTTTTGCCCTGGTTTCCTTCACAAAGCGTATTAAATTATGCCTATATGTAGTATGTGGATTGGTAAACCTGCTGGAGTCTTTAAATTTCTGGTCGTTGTGCCCAAATTGGATAAACACATAATCACCACTTTTTAAGGTGGTCAAAACAGAGTCCCACCTGTTCTCGGAAATAAAACTTTTGGAACTTCTGCCGTTAACAGCTCTATTATCGACCTTGACCTCATCTGTAAAAAAAGTTTGCAGCACCTGGGCCCAACCATGTTCAGGGTTTTTTCCCGGTTCTTTCTTATCGGCCATCGTCGAGTCGCCAATACAATACACAGTAACCTCTTGCGCATTGACCATTAGGCCCGCCATAAACATTATACCGGCCAAAACCGATTTTGACACTCTAAAATTTTTCATACCACGAAGGGTGTTTCTCGTTTCCTAAAATATTTTCGATTGTATATTCAGACGCCTCGGCAGCGGTTAATTGCTTGGCCCAAGCTACTCGCTCCTTTGGATTAAAACCTGGGCCGTTACACTCGTATTCGGCATAAAGAGCTTCCTTTTCAGCTTCTTTATTGGACCAATTATCCCATCCTTTTGGCAATATATGGTCACCCATCGAACATTGTATAAAAACGGTCTTGGCGTAGGTACGCCAAGGTCGACCAAGATATACTTCATTCGCTTCTTCAGCGGCGGTCAAATTACAGTTTTTAAATACATAACCGAAAGGTTCACCTTTAGGCGTAGAAGCCGCCGTGATAAAAGAATTTGATTTACTGTGGATGGTACAATCTTGAAACAACACCGTTGCCTGACCAAAAATAAAATCCGTAGTACCTTCTATGTAGCAATTTTTGAAGTACTGCTGAAAACCTTCACCTGTAACATACAGCGTATCCTGATTTCCAGTAATGGTACAGTTTTCAACCAACACTCGATCAGCATTCACTGCCAGCGCCACCGCTTGGCCTACTTCACCTGCCGTATTTTCTATGGTAAGGTTCACCGCATAAAAATCATTGCCCTGAACCAAAACCGTTGGGGTATGAAAGGTGCTATTTCTACCCAAATTCAGTTTATCGAAATAATCGTCATAGGTAATTATGGTCTTTTCGCGGTCTTCACCAATAAGGCTCATGCGATTGTTCCATTCATAAACTTCAATCTTCTCTCGATAAATCCCGTTTTTTATTTTGATGATCACCCTTTTATCAGGGAAGCCTTTGGCGCTATTGATTGCTTCTTGAATCGACGTAAAATCTCCGGACCCATCTTGGGCCACGGTCATATTATAGATGTCTACTTTTTTCTCGGTATTATTCTGGGCGGTAACATCCAAGCTGAGAACAAGAAACAGGAAGCAAAATAGGCTACATGCAATAGATTTCATGAAACTGTTCATACCATCAAAGTTTTCGCCTTATCGATTAAGGTTTGAAGCTCATTCTTTTCTTCTTCCGAAGGCATTACCAATGGCGCCCTAACCGACCCGGCCGGTTTTCCAATAATATCGGCACCTGCCTTAATGAGACTCACGGCATAACCCGCCTTTTTACTCCTGAGGCGCACAAATGGGATAAAGAACTCCTTTAAAATAGACTTTACTTTATCTGAATCGCCTTTTCTTAAAGCTTTGTAGTAAGCTAGTGCCAACTCGGGTACAAAATTGAAAACCGCCGAAGAGTAGGTATTTACCCCTATAGAAAGGTAAGCCTCTGAAATAATTTCTGCCGTGGGCACACCTCCAATATAGGTCAATCTATCCCCTACCGTTTTAATGGTGTCGTTCAAATCTTGCATATTTCCCGTTCCATCTTTTAAACCTACTAGATTAGGGCACTCATTTGCCAGTCGAAGTATGGCATTGGCAGATAAAATTCCGTTTGAACGATTGTAATACACTACCGGAAGCTTGGTGCCATTAATAATGGTCTTTGCGTATTCAATTAGTCCATCTTGCGGACAACCCGTTAGATAGGGCGGCATTAAAAGCAACCCATCTACACCTGCCTCCTCAGCCATTTTCGCAAATTCCAAGGCTTCGGGAATACTCCGCCCCACACTGGAAATGACAGGTACCCTTCCCTTATTTTCCATTACGGCAATTTGTATGATCTGTTGATATTCTTCCTTTGAAAGGGAAAAGAATTCTCCCGTACCACCAGCTACAAAAATGGATGAAATATCATGCTCTAAAAACCAATCGATTCGTTGGGCATAGCTATCGGCATTAAAACGCCCATCAGCATCCATATCGGTAATGGGAAATGATAAAAGGCCGTCTCCCAAGGCTTTTTTTACTCTTTCAAATTGCATAGTGTCGTGTTTTAAAATTATGTCAATGGCCCTGGATTGAACAGTACCAAATCATTATGAATACCTAATTGGTCACAGGCCACTTTGGTTTTACCGCTGGCCACTTCTAGAATAAGATGAAACAGTTCCCAACCCAATTCTTCCACCGTTGAACTTCCCGTCGCCACCCTACCGGCGTCAAAATCTATTAAATCATGCCAGCGGTTGCTTAACTCCGTATTGCTAGACACCTTTATAACCGGCACCATGGACAAGCCGTAGGGCGTACCCCTACCCGTCATAAAAATATGCACGTTCATTCCAGCTGCCAATTGCAATGTTCCGCATACAAAATCACCCGCAGGAGTGGCGGCAAAATGGAGTCCCTTTTTCTTGATCCGTTCTCCCGGGGGAATAACGCCTACAATTGGGCTTGTACCCGATTTGGCAATGGAACCCAACGATTTCTCCACAATAGTACTCAAGCCGCCCTTTTTGTTTCCTGGTGACGTATTTTCACTACGGTCTACTTTTCCGCTCTCCAAATAAGCATCATACCATTGCATCTCGTTCAGCAAATCTTTACCGACCTGTTCAGAAGCCGTACGAGGCATTAACAAATGAACGGCATCTCGCACTTCGGTTACTTCCGAAAAAAAAACACTGCCACCTGCCCTTACAATTAGGTCGGAGGCATAACCTGCCACAGGGTTCGCCGTAATACCCGAAAAAGCATCGCTGCCGCCGCACTGCATCCCCACCACCAATTCCGAAGCCGGGCAAACGCTACGTTTTCGCGCGTTTAGTTTTCTTAGATGCTTTTCGGCCAAATTCAAAGCACCCTCAACCATTTCAGAAAAGCCCTTGAATTTTGGGTCTTGCAAGTAGAGTATATCTCCCTCTTCCCCGTTTTCGGGAACCAGAACTTCAGGGCGTAATTTTTCGCATCCAAGACCAATCACCATCACTTCTCCCCCAAAATTGGGATTTTTGGTAATGTTCTGAATGGTTCTGATAGGAACAATAGCTGCCGGTGCATTAATGGCCACGCCACACCCATACGTATGGTTAAGCCCTACCACATCGTCTACATTGGGAAAATTAGGCAGAAGCTCTGACTTTATTCGCTTTACCACAAAATCTACCATTCCGGCCACACATTGTACGCTAGTGGTGATGGCCAAAACATTTTTGGTACCCACAGTACCATCAGCGTTTACATAACCCTCAAAAGTGTAGCCCTCCAGTTTTTCCGGTTCAGGAAGACGGTTCTCCTTTATGGTTATCAAATCCAGTTTGGGTGGTTCCGGCAGTGTAATATTGGTCTCGTTTACCCAAAAACCTACGGATATTGTCTTAGAAGCATAGCCGATGGTCTGTCCGTACCTGATAACCGCATCTCCTTCTTTTAAATCGGTCAACGCCACCTTGTGGCCCATAGGTACAAACTCTTTTAATTCAATGCCATTTTGGGTTACGCTTCCCGTTTGTATTCCAGCGGGATTGATGACAATACCTACATTGTCATTCTCTGAAGTTTTTATAAGGATTTCATTTTCCGTTTCCATCAGACAAAAGGTGCCAATTTAGATAAAACCATCACTGCCAAAAGCCCCGAAAAACCCATAACTAACAACAAGAGACTAAAATGTCTTATGGTCTCTTTTTCTTCCATCCCGCTCATTTTGGTTATGATCCAAAAGGCACTATCGTTCATCCATGCAAATACTTTGGAGCCGCAACCGATGGCCAAAGCAATATAAACGGGATGAAATGCCAAATCTGCCTGCGCCATCCCACCTATTACCCCAATAGCGGTGACCATCGCTACCGTAGCAGAGCCTTGGGCCGTTCGCACCCCTGCTGAAATAAAAAACGCCAAAGGAAGAATGGCCATTTGGTAGTTGGCGGCCATTTCACCAACCCGAATACCAATGCCAGTTTGTTGCAACATCTGACCGAATGCCCCTCCACAAGAAGTGATAAGAATAATCATTCCCGCACTACTCAATGCTTCAAAAATGAACTTTTTAAAGGTTTCCACATTTTTAAGACGTACCCACAAAAGATACATGACGATGAGGGTCGATATCATTAGTGCAATGTTCGCATCGCCTACCGCAGCAAAAAACTGTGCCGACCTTACCTGAAAAATTGAAGCGCTTTCACCTGTGGACTCTAATGCCATTTGTGAAAAGGTATTTCCGGTTAT
This sequence comes from Cytophaga sp. FL35, assembly GCF_014349235.1. Taxonomy (GTDB): domain Bacteria; phylum Bacteroidota; class Bacteroidia; order Flavobacteriales; family Flavobacteriaceae; genus Euzebyella. Next base: position 296,667 of record NZ_JACSOH010000002.1, read on the forward strand.
TAAAATAATGGGCAGTACAACTGGTAGAAGCGATAGCCAAAGAGAAGGTAATTCTGCTACCTCTTTTGCAGAAAATTGCTTTAAATCGTTAATGGAAATATCAGGAGTATCGCGCATGGGCAAATCCCATTTTTTATTCGCCCATAGGGCATAAAAATAGCCGCTAATAATGGTTACCAAACCTACGACCAATCCGCCAATAATCATGGCTCCTAAATCTATTCCCATTTCCTCAGCCACAAAAAGAGGACCCGGTGTGGGCGGAATTAAAGAATGCGCCATAACGCCACCAGCAATAATGGTCATTAGATAAAGTGAAAATTGCTTAGGATTACGCACACCAATGGATTTGACCAAAGGAATCATCAAATAGAAAACGGTATCGAAAAAAACGGGAATGGCTAAAGTAAAGCTACCTGTTAATAAGGCTATGGACGTTCTCTTCTTCCCGAAAAGCGAAAGTAAGCTCCTAATAATTCTTTCTGCACCACCACTTCTCATCAAGGCCGTACCGATGATAGACGCCAAAGCAATGAGAATACCAATTTTACCACTTGTATTACCGAAAGCCGTAGCCAAACGCTTCCCCAAACTCATATTCACTAAGGAATTTGCCTGGTTCTCTCCCATTCCTTGACTATCCGCAAAAAGGGCAATCTGCTCTGGAGAGGTAAGGAGAGCCGTTATCAATGCAGCCAGTAATAAGGAAATGGCCGCGTGCAGCTTTAGTCTTATAATGCAAAAGAGAACGGTGGCAGTTCCTATTAAAATAATGAGCAGCGGATCCATGGTACAGCTATTTTCCCATTTCCAAAGAAGCCATCATAAAAGGACCTGTACCTTTTGGGTCGTTCGAGCGTATAATTTCGTTAACATAGTAGTCAAAAGAGCCGTCTCGGTATGGGTCGCCCCCCAAACCTGCTACGCCACAGCACTTGTTGAGGTTGACTACACCATTATCCTCCACACTTATAAATTCGGTCAAAATACCCTCGTAACCTTTTTTGGCGTACTCCATAAATTTTTCCGGAAGATACGCTTTGTTTACCCCTTTGGCCAAGGTATAGGTGAACATGCAGGTGCCTGTGGCTTCTAAATAATTACCCTCTCTTTCCGGCAAATCGAGAACTTGGTACCAAGTGCCGGTGCCGTCTTGATATTTGACGATGGCTTCGGCATATCTGTTTAAATAGCCTTTAATCCTTTCCCTTCCGGGATGGTCCTCCGGCAAAAGCTCAATGATATCTACCAAGGCCATTCCGTACCAACCCATACCTCGTGACCAAAAATGTTGTGACAGTCCGGTATCTTTATTGGCCCAGCGCTGTTCTTTGCTCTCGTCCCATCCGTGAAAATAGAGTCCGGTTTCCGGGTCTCGATTGTATTTTTCTATCAAATCAAATTGGAGTACAATTTTATCCAACGTCTTTTTGGCCTCTTCACCTTCCATGAAGTGCGTGGCATATTTTGCATGAAATGGTTCTGCCATATAAACCCCATCCAACCACATTTGGTAGGGGTACCTTTTTTTATGCCAGTAGCCACCTTCTGAAACGGTAGGTTGGCCCACCAATTGCTGGTGCAAGGTATCCATGGCCATTTTAAACCTAGGTTCTTCTTTTTTTTGGTTGAGATAAAACAACACATCCCCGGATTTGATCATGTCAAGGTTGTAATTGCTTATTTTGTAGGTTTCTATGGTACCATCTTGGTTTACCATTCTATCAGCATATTCATAAATATAATTGGCCACTTTTTCATGGGGGCTTTTTTCTTGTACCCTACTCATAGCCTGAAGGACCAACCCATTGGTATAGCTCCAACGCGATTTATCTTGGAAATCCAAGAGGGTAGGATCAGGAAATCGATGAACCTCGGAAAGCGCCATACGTTCTGACCATTTAAGGTCTTCCGGCACCACTTTTTCCACCTCAGTTCCTGCGGTCGCTTCTTGTTTCTTTTTATCGGATTTACAGCTTGAAACAAGAATGATAATTGCCAGCACTGTAAATAGGTTTGTGATTCTTTTATTCATTAGGTGACGTTTTATTTATTCAATTGTACAGCAGCCAAAATAAATGGACTTAGGCCATGTAAATTATCGGTTACTATAGGTTCGCTCATGTAATATTCAAAAGTACCATCTCTATAGGGGTCTCCTCCCAAACCGGCACTTTTACAGATTTTGGTGATATGAACTAGGCCATTATCTTCTACTTCTATAAATTCTTTAATAATACCATCAAAAATATTCAAGGCAACTTGATGATAGGAGCTAGGTAAATATCCTTTTTCCGCGCCCTTGGAAAATCCATATGCGAACATGCAAGAGCCCGATGATTCTAAATAATTAGGTTCCCTATTGGGTAGGTTGGTTACTTGGTACCATACCCCGGACTCATCTTGAAATTTTAGCAGAGCCTCGGATAATTGGTTCAGTTGCTCAATTAAAACAACCCTTTTAGGGTGTGTTTCAGGAAAAAAATCCAAAACATCTACCAAAGCCATAATATACCAACCAAGGGAGCGTGACCAAAAGTTAGCAGATTTTCCCGTTTCCTTATCTGCCCAACCCATTTGCTTGCTTTCATCCCATGCATGGTACAATAGACCTGTTTCCTCATCATAGGTCTTTTGCCAGATAAGTTCAAATTGATAGGCTATATCATCTAGCAATTCTCCTTTTTCAAAACGAGCATTATACTCCGCAAAAAAAGGAGCTCCCATATACAAACCATCTAGCCACATTTGATTCGGATAAATTTTCTTATGCCATAAGCCTCCTGAATTGGTCCTGGGATGATCCTTATACTGCTCGTTAAGTGTTTTAATTGCCGAGAGATATTTGACATTCTCCGTTTCATCATACAACCAAAATAACATTTTGCCAGAATTGATCATGTCAATGTTGAAATTCTCTAGCTCATATCCCTTAATTTTACCATTATCATCTATAATAATATCCGTGTATTCCTTTACATAATTTAAATATCTTTGATCCGATGTTTTTTTATGCAGCTTTTCCAAAGCTGTACAGAGTAGTCCTATCTTATAATTCCATTTAGGAAGACTATCGTTTTCTGTCTGCCATGCATTCGGGTATGTATGTATAATGGACAACGCCATTCTATCTGCCCATTTTAAATCTTCCGCAACTACTTTCTGCACTTTAGGAGCAATGCTTGAACCTTCTTTTTTATCCGTCTTGGGCTTACAGTTATAAAGTGTAAGTAGAATCACTAGTGTGCCCAGTACGTATTTATTGATGAATCTCATTTAAAATGCGATATAGGTTAGTTTAAACATTTTAGAATTGATTTAGCGCCTCATCTATGTAGGCCAAAAATCCCTCCTTAGTGGAAATACCCTCCTTTTCCTTTTCCCAGGCCGCGGCAAAGTGGTAGGCAATAGCATTGGCCGTTGGTTTAAAAACAATGATATGGTCATGATCCGCCTCCGTAACTTTTTCCACATCACTCTTTTTGTAGAAGATTACCATACCCAATTGATCGGGAACCAAGGTCTGTTCCCCATAGGTAGCTATATAGGCCCACTCACCATTATCGCTGTCTTTTTGAAGCAATTCTACATCCTCAAATTTTACGATACCGGTACAGAGCCCGTTTACGGCCATGGAGGGATTTAAGGTAACCTTGGTAATCCTGGAATCCGGTTCAATGAAAAGGTCAGTCTTTAAATCGATGGTTTCTTCATTGGCCGTCCACCCATTGTAGTTCAAGGTGACCCCGGAACCTTTTTCCGAATTTGAAACCGCAACGTCACGTGATTTTACATCCTTAAAATGAGCTACCGATGATACACCGTCAAATCTTCCATAAGAACCTATTCCTAAGGAACTTCCGGCTTTTAGAATATCCATGCCCCATGGAGAATCCTCATGATAGGAATCATAATTGTCCCTTCCCACTTTGGAAAGCACCATGGTATCTACTTTTTTTCCAAAAATATCTATGGCATTCCTCCAATCGAAATAAAGGCGATATCCTACTTTATTACTTTCCCAACCAGGCCCTTCATAACGTACATAATAAGAGTGATCGGTTAAACTGTCCGGAGCTTTCAAATATTCTAGATTCTTAAAAGTCAGATTCTCTCCAACATATTTGGTTCCTTGCCACTCACCACCTTCTTTTACCGAAATTTCGGCATAGGTCTTTATATCACTTTTGGCACTTGCCCGTTCATTTTTCTCCTTAGCTAGGTCTGCCGATTTTTTTGAGGGCGACTCTTTACAGGATAATATAAATATAACGGCCAGAAGACCGCCTAAAATGGGTTGATTGATTTTCATATAGTTGAATGTTTATTTGAAATAGTAAGATACCATTAATTTGAATTACAATTGTTTACTCTTAAAAAAAGGAGTTTGACAAAATTGCTTTTGCCAAACCCCACCAAACTAAACTAACTCAAGAATAAACATTGAATTTTAAATACCGCCTCCTGTTAATTGTATGCCGGATTTTGAGGAAAATCGTTGTTTTGATTAAGGTCCAAAGCTTGCTGTGGAATTGGCCTAAGAATCTTTTGCGCTCCTACACCGTTGAAATCTGCTTCAGTTATTTGAGCATTGTATAGAGAAGCTCTTTCTACCAGTTTACCGGTTCGTTTTAAGTCAAACCATCTATGGTACTCACCAAATAGCTCTCTTCCCCTTTCATCCAAAATATAATCCAAATCAAAATCCGCCATGGTCGCGGCAACTACTCCTGCCCTTTGCCTAACCACATTAAGGCGCTCGAGCCCTGTAGCTGGGTCGCCTGCTTGTAAATAAGCTTCAGCGGCCATTAAATAGGTCTCTGCTAATCTTGCCAAAACTATGTCCCTTGTACTAGATCTACCACCAAAAGCTACACCCTCTGCTGGGTCATCAAATTTTTTAACACAAATAACCTCATAATCCAAGGATACTTGGTCTGTCCACTCGGAAGAGTATTCTCCCCATCTATGATATTTAAATGCGGGAGCCAAAGTAGTAGTGTTCACATAATCCAAGCTGTCTGTCTCCGTAAACCATTGCGGTTCATAAAATTCAATAACAGAAAGACCATCATGCTCCGCTTTTGGTACGCGATAAAAAGTAAAATAGGAAGGACCCGTATAATCATCTGTATCAATATAGAACACCTCTGTCATAAAGGTTGCATCCCAACGAGCATCATCTTCTGTGAACAAGCCTAAGGCAAAATTGGTAGGACATGCAGAGTAATCTCTTGAGGGCGCCTGACCCAGAACTTCTGACCCGCCAAGATACGATCCAAAATAAGCATATTGGCGACTACCTAGACCATCTGGATCGGCATTGATGGAGCTAGCATCAAACTGTACAGAGAAAATGACCTCTTCGTTCATGTCATTACCAGGCGTAAACACATCTTCAAAAGGCAAGTTTAGACCTTGCCCGGCTAATACTTCATCTGCCAAAGTGGCTGCCATACTAAAATCGTTATTGGAACCAAAATCCTCATAAGCCCTGGTTAAATAAACCTTAGCCAGTAAATTTCTTGCAGCACGCTTATTTACCCTTCCATTATATGATCCATTGGAGGCACCTGCAATAGCATCTTCCAAATCTGAAATAATTTGCTGATAAACTTCCTCAGCAGAATTACGGTCAAATTCCAACACAGGAGCATCATAATAATCAGTTATGGCCACACCACCGTAGGTTTGTACCAATAAGAAATATGATAGGGCCCTCATAAATTTCACCTCCGCCAAAAGAACTGGAAGATCGGCCGTCTGTTCCGTAATTTCAGAATAATATAATGCCCTATTTGCTAATTGAATGGCCTCATAACATTCATTGTATAAATGGTCAACATCACTGGAAGTTGAATTTAGATCTGTATATTCCGCTAAACCTAACGGACCTCTTCCTCTACCTTTAGAGTACAAGTCCGTACCTCCAATAAAAGGCCAAGGTGTATCTCCATAAATATTCCTTAGTTGGGAATAGTTTGCATTTACTAGAGAATTAAAACCTTCCGGTGTCACGTAAAAAGTTTCCGCAGATTCACTTGATAAGTTTTCTTCTTCAATATAGTCGCTACATGAGGTTAAAGCAGCGAATAAAAATCCTATGAAATATATTCTTTTCATTTTTTTAAAGTTTTAAGCTTAAACCTAATTGATAAGTTATGGAACTTGGCCTAGCCAAATTCTGATCGGCATCTGCCCATTCTGGATCCCACCCTTCAAATTCACTCGCAGCAAATACAAAAGGATTGAGTACGTTGGCATAGATCCTAAAGCCTTTGATATTTAACTGATCCAATACCGATGGACTAAAGGAATATCCCAAGGCTATATTTTTTACCTTCACAAAAGAAGCATCTCTATAGAATCCAAAATCTGTTCCCCAAAACTGCCCTTGACCCCTAGGTCTTGGAATTTCATTGGAAACTTGAACGGGAAGACCGGCTCCGTTTTCAGGAACATAATAGCTATCCCAATCCAAATGGTTTCTTCCACGATCGTTGGGATCGCCAAAGCTGTCGTTCAAAAAGTCGCTTCTCACCAATACGCCTTGCAACGCAATAGCGGAAACAGTCAGATCAAAATTACCAACTCTTAGATTGGAAGTAATTCCACCGATCCAATCCGGTTGATTACTCCCCAGTACAATTCTATCATCATCTGGATCAAACATCCCATCTCCATTTATGTCTTTAGGCCTAGCCTCCCCTTCTTTCATACCATAGGAAGCGGCCTCTGCGGCTTCGCTAGCCTGCCAAACGCCATCAAAGACATAATTGTAATGGGCATTTAAGGCTTCACCAATGAAAAATCCATTACCTGGGTCATCCTGCTCACTTTGACCGTAGACAGATTCAAGGGAATTAACATTTTTACTGAACGTGAAATTGGTTTCCCAGGAGACATTTTCTGCCTGTATGTTTCTCGTAACCAAGGAAACTTCTACTCCCTTATTGCTTAAAGAACCAACATTGTTATTTACGCTAGGGATACCTGCTTCTATGGGCAAATCTTGTCTAACGATCAAATCTTCGGACAGTCTATCGTACACATCTACAGACCCAAAAATTCTATTTCTTAAAAAGCCAAAATCCAAACCAAAATTCAATTCACGTGTTCTTTCCCAAGACAATAATTTATTGGCCAGTTCATTGGAGATAAATCCGTTGACCGCATCACCATTAAAATCGTAATACCTTTGATTGTTAACTCCGTTTAAAGTAGAATAAGGGTCTACATTATCATTACCGGTATACCCAATACTAGCTCGTAATTTTAGGTTATTTATGATTTCACTATCCTTTAAAAAACCTTCTTCGGAAAGTTTCCAGGCCAAGGCCAGGGATGGGAAATTTTGCCATTTATTTCCTTCGGATAAAACTGAAGAACCATCCCATCTAATGGATGCCGTTAATAAATACTTATTCTTGAATCCGTAATTTAGCCTTCCCGCATATGACATCAAGGTGTTTTTTCTGTAACCTGATGATAAGTTAAAACTACTCTGCGCACCCGAACCCAAATTGTACCATAATGTTTCAAAAGGTTGGCCATTGGAAAAGGCATAAGATTCTTCCGTTCTATTGGAATAGAAACTTTGTAGTCCTAAAAAACTCAAAGTATGATCGTCATTGAAAGTATGGTTGATATTAAATTGATTGTCCCAAGTATAATTGAAGTTTTCCAACTTATCCAAACTTGCCGTATTGGTTCCGCCATTGGATTGGCCTACGTAGGACTCGGCAGCATAGGCTTGACCATGTCTTCTACTAAGTTGCCCTGCGGAAAAGGTTGTTTTAAATGATAACCAATCAAGTGCATTATACTCTACAAACATATTGGCAAGGGTTCTCCACCTTCTTATTTCTTGATTGGAATTGGCAATCTCCACTAATGGATTTAAAGTACTTGTCTTATTGAAGGCCCAATCGCCATTAGGGTACACCAGCTTTCCAGGCTGAAAAAACAATTCACCTTCCAACTGGTTGCCATTTTCATCTATTGCCCATGGAGATGTAAGCGGACTTAACCTAACAGCATCTCTTGCCGCTTGCTCACTACCCAAATCGTTAATTTCATGGGAAAGGGTCAAATTAACCCCCGCAGAGAACTTATCATTAAATTTATGACTGACACCTCCCTTAAACGTGTATTTGTCCAGCTGTTCCTTAGGGAGTAATCCTTTGTCCTTTTGTAAACCTAGAGCTAGATTGTACGCCATTCCATTTTCTGACCTTCCGTTCACCGAAATGTAATTATTCTGCAACTCCCCATCTCTATAGACGGCATCGGCCCAATCAAAATTGTAACCGGCATTAGCCCTTTTAACAAGCTCAGGACTATTATTGCTAGCTAATGAAAAGTTATTCTCCGGGGTATCACCCAAGGGGTCATCTTGATTCAAATAAGCCGTTTGGTGATAGGCCCACCATTCTTGACCGTTCATAAAGTCAGGAAACCGAGCCCTGCGGACTATACCATAAGAACTTTCAATGTTCACAGAAATACCCCCTTTGGCCGTAGCTCCACTTTTGGTAGTAACAATTACCACACCGTTGGCCCCTCGAGAACCATAAATTGCCGCCGAAGATGCATCCTTTAAAACATCTATCCTTTCAATATCCTGTGGATTAAGAAAATCAATACTGCCTGTAGGCACACCATCTACCACAAAAAGTGGCTGCGTATCTCCACTAAAGGAATTATTACCTCTAATATTTACATCAAATCCATCACCGACCCTACCTGTATTGGTTGTAATTACCACACCGGGTAAATTTCCCTGAATACCTTCTAGTGGGTTGTTGACACTTCTTTGGGTAATATCTTCGGTTGAAATGCTGGTTACGGAGCCGGTAAGGTCCTCTTTTTTAACCGAACCATACCCCACTATAACTACTTCATCAAGTGATTCCGCATCCTCCTGAAGAGTAACAGTTATAGATGTCCTGCCATTTACCGGCACCTCTTGAGTTGCAAACCCCACATAACTAATAACCAAAACGGCATCGTTAACCGGTAACGTTAAAGTAAAATTACCGTCAAAATCTGTTTGCGAGCCTGTAGTGGTTCCCTTAACCACTACACTGGCCCCGGGAAGGGGTTCATTTAAGGTTGCATCATACACCGTTCCGTTTACGGAGGTTCCCTGTTGCGCTCGGGCAACACCCAAAGAAAAGATAAAACAAGCCATTAAAGCTAGCTTACCTCCAATGGAATACCCATTTTGTTTGATTAAAATTTTCATTGTTACTGTAATTGTGTTTAGTTAGTTTACATAGCTAATTGACCATAATATCTTTCGCATTAAGTAAATTTTACCTTATTTAATTTTGAAAGAAGAAATCATCATCATTTTTATGTAATCGATTACTCAATATTACTAAAAATTTTATTTCCAGTATCGTTTTTTTTAAAGTAATTTACTTTTTCAACAATTTAGCACGTAATATTTTGCTTTTTTCACCAATTAAAGCCGCGCTAATAACATATTATATAATTAATTTAACCTTGAAGCTTAAAACTTTTGAAATTACTCTGTATATTGTAATCGATAACACCTAGAACTTTACCCTATATTTGGCCCAGTCACAATTAATCCTAGTCTAACTTAAGAACACGGATGAAGAAAAAAACCACTATTTACGATATCGCCAAGGAATTGAACATTACTGCGGCGACCGTATCCCGCGCACTAAATGACAACCCTAGGATAAGTGCCGAAACCAAAAAGTTAGTACTGGAAGCTGCTACAAGACTTAATTACAAGCAAAATAGGGTTGCCCAAGCCTTAAAGAGCGGTAAAAGCAAAAATGTTGGAGTGGTTCTTCCCTACATTAACAGAAACTTCTTCTCATCTGTAATTAGGGGAATTGAAGAAGAGCTCAACCCTAAAGGGTACTATGTGATAATTAGCCAGACGCATGAAAAGGAGAATAAGGAAATAGACATTGTACAGAACCTTTTGGATGCACAGGTGGATGGGATAATTATTTCCGTTTCAAGGCAGACCAATAGCAATAAACATTTTGATCAGGTATTAGCAAAAAATGTACCCCTCATATTTTTTGACCGAAAAAAAGAAATTCCCGGTACCAGCTCTGTTACCTTGGACGACTTTAATGGGGCCTATAGAGCTACCAAACACTTATTGGAGCAAGGTTGTAGGAAAGTTGCGCACATGACTATTGACCTTAGCCTTTTAATTTATCAAAATAGGTTAGGTGGTTATAAGAAAGCACTATCCGAGTATGGCATCGAATTTAATCCAGAGTATGTTATTGCCTTGCAAAGTGAAATTACGGCTGGTAAGGATGCGGCTAAAAAACTAATGGAGTTACCAGAACCACCGGATGCCATATTTTCCGCAACAGATTTGGGTGCATTAGGCGCCATTCAACATCTAAAAGAAGTTGGCATGAACATTCCAGAGGATTTTTGTGTAGTGGGTTTTAGTAACGAACCTTTCACCCAGTTCATGGAATTACCCATTAGTTCCGTTGACCAAAATCCAGTTTTAATGGGAAAAACCGCAGCCAAGGTCTTTTTGGAGCAAATAGATTCCGAGGGTGTAAAAATTGAAAAAAATGTGGTTTTGAATCCTACCTTGGAAATCAGGACTTCTTCCCAAAAGAAATAAAATGAATTAGGGTTTCACTAAAGTGAAACCCCTCTTTTCCACGGAATGAAATCATTTTGATTGAGCACATCGGCCTTTGCCGAAATTTCTCCACTCGCCACCTTAATGACGTGTTCCAATATTTCTTCGCCCATTTCTTCAATAGACTTTTCTCCTCTTATGACCCCACCGGTATCAATATCAATTATATCCGGCATACGCTCGGCCAAAACTGTATTGGAAGAAACCTTTAAAACCGGTGCTATGGGGTTTCCTGTGGGTGTACCTAACCCTGTAGTAAAGACCACGATATTGGCTCCAGAGCCCACCATTCCTGTGGTACTTTCTACATCGTTTCCTGGTGTACACAACAAATTTAAACCAGGTTTGGTTACATATTCACCATAGTCTAGAATGGCTTCAATGGGAGAGGTACCCCCTTTTTTTGCGGCCCCCGCAGATTTCATGGCATCCGTAATGAGACCGTCCTTAATGTTGCCTGGCGAAGGATTCATATCAAAACCTGATCCAGCCGCCACTGCAGCATGCTCATACGCCTTCATTAATTTCATAAACCTTTGTGCATCTTCATCTTGAACGCATCGGTTTACCAATTCTTGTTCCACTCCGCACAACTCCGGAAACTCGGACAATATGGGAGAACCTCCCACAGCGGCCAAAATATCCGAGGCATAACCTAAGCTAGGATTGGCCGAAATACCGGAAAATCCATCAGAGCCCCCACATTCCAAGCCCATTTTTAATTTTGAAATAGGCGCGGGTTGTCTCTTAATTTTATTGGCCTCCTTAATACCCTCAAAAGACTCTGCTATAATGGTATTGAGCATTTGGTCTACCGTACCCATTTGTTGCTGTTCATAAATTAACACAGGCTTCTCCAAATTGGGGTCTATGGTATTTAAAGCACCTTTTAGAATTTGTATTTGAAGGTTTTGGCAACCCAAACTCAATACCGTTGCCCCGGCCACATTGGGATTTTTTACATAACCCGCCAAAAGCTTGGCAAGTGTTTCGGAATCTTGCCTTATACCTCCACAACCACCTTGGTGGGTAATGAAACGTACTTCGATATTTTCAAAGGTTTGTTCACCCTCCGTCTCACTTTCATTAATGGCAGCGGCAGGATTTCCGCTGATCAAGTTTCGTAAAAGCTGCCTTTGCTTATTTACCTTGCCAATGGAAAGTTCCTTTTCAAAAACATCCTTTAAGATTTCAATGTTTCGGTTTTCACAAAAAACCAAGGGAAAAAATAACCATACATTGGCGGTACCTACCTGACCATCCGGTCTGTGATAACCCATAAAGGTCCTATTTTCCCACTTTGAGACATCTGGGGGGCTCCAGTTTACCGACTCAACAGTCTTTTTCTCTACCGGACTACTTTCATGCCTAACATTGGTAACCGTTAAAGCCTCTCCCCTTTTCACTTGAGTAACGGCCTTACCTACGAGCACACCATACATGATTATTTCATCATTGGCTTCCAAATTTATTAAGGTGATCTTGTGTTTCGCCTTTACATCTGAAAGGATGATAATATCTTCTCCTTCAAAAGTAACCCTATCTCCCTGAACCAAATCTACCAAGGCAATGGCAACGTTATCTTCTGGCTGTACTTTAATTAGTTTAGTTTGCATCCTTTATGCTTTTAATTCATCTTGAAATTGCTCAAACCCTTTTTGAACACCCAAGGTGTCCAAATTTTTCAAAGCCAGGGCCACACCTTCTTTTAAGCCTTTTACCTTAGTAAGGTCTTGGTCCCAATAATTGGTATTTTCCAAAACTCTTTGTGCCACTTCTTCAAAGGTAGACGTTTCCCAAATAGATTTTAAATTATCCATGATTGCCTGGTCATCATTTACGGGCATTGACCTATTCTCAAACTCTCCCTTATAAAATTGGAGCAAGCATGCAAAAGCAAAAACCAAATGTACGGGCAACTTCTCCTTACGATCAACATACTCCAATAAACTAGGCAATACCCTAACCTTAAATTTAGACATGCTATTAAGGGCAATACTTGATAACATGTGTTTTACAAAGGGGTTTCTAAACCTATCAAAAACAGCATTGGCAAAAGCTTCCAATTCTTCCTTTTCCATATCCAATGTCGGGATAATTTCTTTAAAAACCGCGGATTGAATAAAAGGACCCGTGAATGCTTCGTCCACACTTTCCTTAACCGTTTCATTGCCATACAAAAGGGAAAATGGAACCATAGCTGTATGGGCTCCATTTAAAATACGCACTTTTCTAGTTCTAAAGGGCTGCATATCATCAACAATTTTGACATCCAGATCCGTTTTACCAAAAGGCAACTTGGATTTTAAATCCTCTCCTCCCTCAATAACCCAAAGAAAGAAAGTTTCTGCACTTACGATCAAATTATCCTTATAAGCTAACTGGCTGTTATATTCCTCTATCTGGTCTTTAGGATAACCCGGCACAATCCTATCCACTAAGGTGTTATGGAAACTACAGGCATTTATAACCCAAGATTTAAAGGCTTCTGACAAACTCCAAAGGTCAATATAGTCCAATACAATTTTCTTTAAAGTATCGGAATTGTAATTGATCAGTTCACAAGGGATAATAGTTAAGCCTTTTTCCGTATCCCCATTAAAATGGTTGAACCTATGGTGTAGCAAAACAGTAAGTTTTGCAGGAAATGAAGTTGGTGGAGCCATGTCAGGGGTATCACTTTCCACGTAGGCAATTCCTGCTTCAGTTGTATTGGATATAATAAATTGTAATTCCTCCTCTTCTGCCAATTTCAAATAAGCATTAAAGTCTTGGTAAGGATTTATTCCCTTTACGATATTGGTTATGAGTTCTTTCTCCTCAATTTCCTTTCCCTCCTTAATTCCTTTCGTGAACAAGGTGTATAATCCGTCTTGATCATTGAGCTTGGAGACCAATCCTTTTGAAATAGGTTGAACTACAGCAATACCCGCATTGAAATCCACTTCTTTATTGAGTTTTTGAAAAGCGTATTCAACGAAAGCTCTTAAAAAATTCCCTTCACCAAACTGCACTACCTTTATAGGAAGTTTATTTTCGGTATTGGTTAGTTGTCTGTTTAAATTGTTCATTGGGTTGTTTCTTTAAGTTAGTGTGACGATACATGTGATTCAAATGCATCTTAAAATAGCAAAGGCGAACGACCTTTGGTAGGCCATCCGCTCTTAGCAATCGTTTCTTTTCTTGGTCCTTATCTAGCTACCCTACCGGAAGCATCGCCTCCCATGAGCTTTTCCACCTCGTCCACGGTCGCCAGGTTGGCGTCCCCCTTGATGGTGTGCTTCAGGCAGGATGCCGCCACCGCAAAGTTCAGGGCGTTCTGGTCGTCCTCAGGGTATTTGAGCAGGCCATAGATCAGGCCGCCCATGAAGGAGTCTCCCCCGCCTACCCTGTCCACGATGTCCGTGATCTGGTACTGTGGGCTCTCGTACATCCTTTCCCCATCATAGAGTACGCCCGCCCAGGTATTGTGCGATGCGCTGATCGAACCCCTCAAGGTGGTGATCACCTTTTTAGCCTTCGGGAACTTCTTCATCATTTGCTTGCAGACCGATAGA
>NZ_JACSOH010000003.1 GCF_014349235.1 Cytophaga sp. FL35
ACAAATTTTTAGTTTTGTCTAAATTTAATTTTAAACCTATTTAAATATTAATTTTGCTCACACAAAAATTACATCTAACCATATGCTATTTTGCCCTGTTAGTCAGTTTGGGTCTTCATGCTCAAAATGGAGAACTGCGGGGCACCATAACTGATGAAAATTTTCCGGTGGCTTATGCAAATGTTTTTTTACGAGGAACGGATTTTGGAACGGCTTCCGATGAAAATGGAAATTTTCTCATCCCAGACATTCCCGAAGGAAACTACACCCTATTGGTAAAAGTGTTGGGCTACCAGCCTTATTCCAGCAGCATTAAAATACAATCGGAAAAAACGAAGAATCTGAATATACTTCTGCAAGAATCATCGGAACAACTGGAAGAAACCGTGGTTACCGGCACCTTAAAAGCGGTCAGCCGATCGGAAAGTCCGGTACCGGTGGAAGTCTACAGTCCCACCTTCTTGAAAAAGAACCCTACTGCAAGTATTTTTGAGGCCCTGCAAAATGTCAACGGGGTTCGCCCGCAAATCAACTGTAACGTGTGCAACACAGGTGATATACATATTAACGGATTGGAAGGGCCCTATACTTTGGTTCTTATAGACGGAATGCCCATTGTTAGTGGTCTAGGAACGGTTTATGGCCTATCAGGAATTCCCAACTCCCTCATTGAACAGATCGAGGTAGTAAAAGGACCTGCTTCTAGCCTCTACGGGAGCGAAGCTGTTGGCGGACTTATCAATATTATTACTAAAAATAGCTTGGACGCGCCCGACTTTTCTGCTGATGCTTTTACCACCAGTTGGGGAGAGTTCAATTTAGACGTGGGAGCTAAAATTCCGACTGGTAAAAAAACAGATGTCCTATTGGGCGTGAACTATTTTAAATACGATGAGCTAATCGATAACAACAATGACAACTTTACTGATCTAACGCTTCAAGATAGAATTTCGGTATTTCAAAAATGGAATTTTAAAAGAGATAAATCCCGCATCTTTTCACTTGCGGGAAGATATTTCTATGAAGACCGATGGGGTGGCGAATTGCAGTGGACACCAGAATTTAGGGGTGGAGACGAAATTTATGGCGAAAGTATTTACACAAGCCGATGGGAAATTTTAGGAAAGTATCAATTACCACTTGCCGAGAAAATATTGCTTTCCTTTTCCTATAACGACCATAAGCAAAATTCCGTTTATGGAGACACCCCTTACATTGCCGACCAACGCATAGGTTTTGCTCAGTTGACATGGGACAAAAAAGTAAAATCCCACGATTTATTATTTGGGGCGGCCGCTAGATATAATTACTACGATGATAATACGGCCGCGACTGTAGAAAAAGATGAAGTTGTAATCCCCAGTATTTTTGTACAAGATGAAATGCAATTGGCACCAAAGCATTCCCTTTTGCTGGGCATGCGCTATGATTATGATAAAAGGCACGGTAACATATTCACTCCCAGAATGGCCTATCGCTGGAAATTGAATGAAAATGATATTCTAAGATTTAATACTGGCACCGGTTTTAGAGTGGTCAATCTGTTTACTGAAGAGCATGCCGCTTTAACAGGAGCACGTGAAGTGGTGGTTACCGAAGAACTGAATCCTGAACAATCCATCAATTTCAATCTGAACTATCTCAAAAAGATCTATAGTGATAACGGTACATTTATAGGGTTGGATGCCTCTGTATTCTACACATCATTTAGTAACGCCATTTTACCAGATTACGACTCCGACCCTAATAAAATTATTTATGACAATTTAGATGGCAAATCGGTTTCTCAAGGTTTGAGCGTCAATTTAGATGTTGTTTTCCCGAGCAGTTTTAAAATAGTGGCCGGCGCTACCTTGCAAGATGTTAGCCAAACGGAGGACGACATCAAACAAAGGCAAATCCTGACCGAAAGATTTACGGGCACCTGGGGCTTATCCTACGATATTAGGCCCATTCATCTATCCATTGATTATACGGGAAATCTTTACGGACCCATGCGACTTCCACTACTAGGCGAACAAGACCCAAGACCGGAATACAGCCCCACTTGGAGCATACAAAACATACAATTCACCTACAAAGGAATTGAAAACTTTGAACTCTATGGAGGTGTAAAAAACCTATTGGATTGGACACCCAATAGAGGCAACCCCTTTTTAATTGCACGAGCCAATGATCCTTTTGACAGAGATGTTACCTTTGATAACAACGGCGATGTAGTTGCCACTGCAAACAACCCGAACGCCCTAACCTTCGACCCCTCTTATGTTTATGGACCCAACCAAGGCATCAGGGCTTTTTTTGGATTACGATATAGACTGGATTGAACAAAAACATTTTAAATATATATGTACTTTTAGACTACTTTCTAGGAGCTTAAATGTCAAACCAAACCATTCACTACGATTATATTATTATTGGAGCTGGGGCAGCGGGACTTATGTTGGCCAAGGCCATGAGCCTTGATTCCTTTTTTGATAGGTCAAGCATCCTATTGTTAGATAAGGACTCTAAAACCACGAATGACCGTACCTGGTGTTTTTGGGAAAAAGGTAAAGGTTCTTTTGACCATCTGGTCAGCAAAGACTGGAAACATATCCAGTTTGCAGCAAAAGGCTTTTCAAAAGATTACGACATTGCCCCCTTCACCTATAAAATGGTCAAAGGGCTTGATTTTTATGAAGATGCGCTGAACTATATATCCACTAAAAGCAATATACATTTCAAGATAGAAGAAGTACTTTCTATTGAAGATAAAAATGAATTTGCCCTTATAACGACACAAAATCAAACTTACAGTAGCAAAAAGGTTTTCAATAGTATGTTCTCCTATGATATGGCGAACCACCAAACAAAATACCCTGTACTACAACAACATTTTCTAGGTTGGAAAATTAAAACGGACCAATCGGTATTTGATAAAAATAAGGCTACTTTTATGGATTTTTCCGTTCCCCAAAAAGGAAATACCCGATTTATGTACGTGCTCCCTTTTTCGGACAATGAGGCTTTGGTGGAATATACTCTTTTCAGTAAAGATTTGCTACCAAAAGCCGAATACAAAGCTGCTCTAACAACATACATCTCAGAAAATCTGCAAATCAAAAATTTTGAAATTGTAGAAACGGAATTTGGAAGCATCCCCATGACCTGCTATCCTTTTTCAAAAAATAACAGTCGGCATATTTATCATATTGGCACGGCGGGCGGTTGGGCCAAACCTAGCACCGGCTATGCATTTATGAGCACTGCTAGAAAGATACCCTTTTTAATCCATCACTTAAAAACAAATAAGCCCTTAAATATCCTCGAATTCAAGAACCGCTTCTGGTACTACGACTTGATTTTACTTGACGTTTTAGCCAAAAACAATTCGCAAGGCCATTCCATTTTCACCTCTATTTTCAGAAAAAGAAGTCCTCAATTGCTTTTTAACTTTTTAGGCGAAAACACTTCCCTTAGAGAAGAGCTATACTTTGTTTGGAGCTGTCCTAAATGGCTTTTTATCAAAAATTTATTGATTAGAATACTACATAAAAAATAAATCCGTAAGGAATTTGAATTTTTAAAAAAAGCAACTCGTAAATGTTATTTTTAGGATTTTTTTACCTTGTTAATTGTAAATCACCTATTTTTAACAGCAATTTAACTCAAGAAACAACTATATGAACTACCAACTTTTTCTTAAAAGGAAGAGGACCGTGCATTATTACACATATGCCCTTTCCTTTATCTGTTTATTTTTAACTTCATCATTGCTACAGGCACAAGAACTGACTGTCAATGGAAATGTAACATCCGCTTCAGACGGCATGCCACTTCCAGGTGTTTCCGTTTTAGATGCCAACGACCCATCTAAAGGTGTTGTAGCAGATTTTGATGGAAATTTTACCATTACTCTGAGTAGCCCCAATACAAGCTTGCGCCTTTCCTATATCGGTTTTAAGCCGTTGGTTGTACCTGTCAATGGTCAGACGAGCCTATCAATTGCAATGGAAGAAGATGTTGCTAATCTTGAAGAGGTAGTTGTAGTAGGGTACGGAACCCAGAAAAAAGCTACTGTAACCGGTGCGGTTACCGCTGTTCAAGGTGCTGTTTTGGAGAGCTCCCCAGCAGTAAGTGTTTCCAACTCTTTGGCAGGAAGACTTCCTGGTGTTGTCATTATCCAAACTAGTGGAGAACCTGGAAATGATGAATCCAGTATTAACATTCGAGGTCAAAACACCTTGGGAAATAATCAGCCTCTAATAGTTATTGATGGTATACCAGATAGAGATGGTGGGGTGGGCCGACTTAACCCTGATGACATTGAAAATATTTCCGTCTTAAAAGATGCTTCGGCAGCAATATATGGAGCAAGAGCTGCGAACGGTGCACTAATTGTTACCACAAAGCAAGGTAGAAATGGAAAACCGACCGTCACCTACAAGGCTGATTTTGGACTCACTAGACCAACAAAAGTTCCTGAGATGTCAAATGCCTACGAATATTTGACGATAATGAATGAGCTTTCTATATTTAACAGTAATATTCCTGTTAACCAATGGGGAGCGGCTTGGAACGATATCCAAAACCAGGGCAGTTATACGATTCCAGAAACTGACGAGACCATCAATGCTGCATTTAGTCCAACTACCGTTGCCGGACATAGGGACGGGACAGACCCGTGGTTATATCCAGATAGTGACTGGTTCGGAGCTACGTTTAAGGATTTTGCAGAGCAAAGTCGTCATAATTTATCAATTAGCGGAGGTAGTGAGGCAATTAAATATTATTCGTCAATAGGATATACCGATCAAGATGCCATTTATAAAAATTCCGCAAATCGCTATCAGCAATATAATTTTAGAATTAATACGGATGTTAAAGTAAATGATTACATAAATTCTAAATTAGGCTTTGCATATCGTAAAGAAGACAGGACCTTTCCTACGGAAGGTGCTGGAGCCATTTTCAGAATGTTAATGAGGGGTAGGCCCAATGAACCTGCTGTCTGGCCAAATGGACTACCTGGTCCTGATATAGAAAATGGCCAACAACCGGTTGTTGTTACCACAAATGCGACTGGATATGATAAGCGCCCTACAGATTATCTACAGTTTACTGCTTCCGTAGATATCGAAAACCCTTGGGTTGAAGGTCTTAAAATGACATTGCTAACAGGAGTAGATCAAAGTCAAGAAAGGCGTAAAAGATGGGAAACTCCATGGACCTTGTATTATTTGGACCGAGAAAATTACATAGCAACTGGAAATCCTGTTTTAGAAGGTGCTATAAGGTCTAATTTTACCGATCCAAGATTGACCCAATTTAGTTCAAACAGATTGAATGTAAATCTAACTGGGCTTTTAAATTATGATCGCACCTTTGGTGAGGATCACACAATTAATCTTTTAGCCGGTGTAACTAAAGAAACGTTTCAAGGAGAGTTTTTCTCAGCATTTAGAAGAAATTACATTTCTCCAGCCGTAGACCAATTATTTGCTGGAGGTACAGACCAACAAAACACTGATGGTAGTGGTTTTAATAGAACACGCCTAGGTTACTATGGTCGAGCGCAATATAACTTTAAGGAAAAATATCTAGCCGAGTTCATTTGGAGATATGACGGTTCCTACATATTTCCAGAAGGAGATCGTTTCGGTTTCTTTCCCGGCGTACTAGTGGGATGGAACATCAATAATGAAGATTGGTTTAATGTCAAGGGTATAGATTATCTTAAATTACGCTCGTCTTACGGTCAGATGGGAAATGACCAAGTTGCTTTTGATTCAAACGGCAACGGCGTTATTGACCAAGGTGAATTAAGGGAATATGCATTTTTATCAACCTATGGATTTGGACAATATCCTATAGACGGTAACGTAGTTAACACCTTAGAAGAAACAGTATTAGCCAATGATAGCTTTACCTGGGAGAGAGCAAACAACTTTAATGTAGGTTTAGATGGAATTGTAATCAATGGAAGTTTAAGCTTTACCCTCGAGTATTTCCTTAACAAAAGAGATCAAATTCTAATTCAACAAACCGGTTCCACGCCAGGCTCTTCGGGAATTTCGGAATTACTACCTCCTGTAAATGCAGGCAAGGTAAATAATGAAGGATTTGAATTTGCCTTGAATTATTACGGAGGTAAAGAAGATGGTATTAAGTATGATATAGGAGTAAACGGAGGTTACGCCAAAAACACTGTGGTCTTCATGGATGAAATACCAGGTATTCCAGAATATCAGAAGATGGAAGGAAAACCAATAGGTTCATTTTTGGTATACGAGTCTGACGGCGTTTTTATAGACCAAGCGGACATTGATAGTGAAACCTTAGATTATAGCGCCGTGAAAGGAACATTGGAACCAGGAGATATGAAGTTCAAGGACATTAACGGTGATGGAATCATTAATGATTTGGATCAAGTGAGAAAAGACGAAAGTCTTTTTCCAAAATTCAATTTTGGACTTACCCTTAACGCTTCTTATAAAAACTGGGACTTATCTGTTTTATTTCAAGGAGCGACTGGTGCTTCCCTTCCAATTCAAACAGAATCTGGAGATATAGGTAACTTCTTAAAATATAGTTTTGACAATAGATGGAGTATTGATAATCCTAGTAGTCAACATCCAAGATTAGCAAGTAGAGGGGATACCTATTATTCCGGTGGTGCCTATGGAAACAATACATACAACTTATTTGATAAGGATTATCTAAGACTTAAAAACGTGCAACTTGCCTATAACTTCCCAACAGATTGGATTCAACCTTTTGGGCTATCTAAATTTAGGGTTTATGTAAGCGGTCTAAATATTGCCACATGGGCCAAGCAAGATATTTATGATCCAGAATCTACTGTTACCAGCGGACAATTCTATCCCCAACAGTCTGTGCTTAACACAGGATTTACTTTAACATTTTAATTAAAAGTTATGAAAAAAGAAAGAATATTTATTTTAGGATTACTGGTGGTCGCTATGCTACCCATATCCTGCAAAGAAGATTTTTTAGACACCCAGCCGCTCGATAAAATTTCGGCTGATGCAACATGGTCAGACCCAGCTTTATCCGAAGCATTCGTTTTTAATGTATATGCCTCCCTAAACTATGGTGGGTTTGAAGAAGAAGGTCTTGCTTCATTAACGGACGAGGCTATGTTCACCCACTCTGGAAGAAATATAAATGTAATTAATGAGGGTACACTTTCACCAGCTTCTACAGGAAATACAGTAATAATTCCTCAATGGAATGAATTGTTTTCAGCAGTAAGAAAAGCAAATATCGCATTACTAGAGCTGCCAAATTCAACTTTTGAAAATGATGAGCTAAAGGAACGATTAACAGGGGAATCACATTTTCTTAGAGCCTATTACTACCATCAATTGATGAGGTATTATGGGGGTGCTCCCATTATAGAGAGACCATATGCCCTAAACGAGGATTACACAGCCCCACGAGCAACCTATTCCGAACTGGTTGATTTTGTTTTAGCTGATTTGGAAAATGCTATTACCATGCTTGATGGAAAGCAAGAAACCGCAGGCCGTGCTTCTAAATTAAGTGCAATGGCATTGAAATCTAGAGTTTTACTTTATGCAGCCAGTGATTTGAGGGATGGCCCTACAGCACAAGCAAATTCCACAGCACATGGCTCCTATTCCAATATAGATTTAGTAGCATATCCATCTGGAGATAGAGATGCTAGATGGATGGCCGCAAAGGAAGCGGCAGAAGCTGTTTTAAACACAACTTCTGGCTACAAACTTGATTTAACCGAGCCGGTAACAGCAGAAGAAGGAACTCAAAACTACATATCAATTGCCTTAGGAGGTGGGAGTGCGGTGGGAGATGCTGCGGCCCGGTCCGAGTTACTTTTTGAACGTACCCATTCTCCTCTTTTCACCCAAGAGAGTAATTGGCCATTAGGGGGAATACACCAAGGAATTAACAATGGACCTAATGGTTATCACAACTGGGCAGGCAACACCCCTATTCAAAACCTTGTTGACGATTACCAAATGATGGATGGCTCAAGTTTTGATTGGGACAACCCGGAACATGCAGCAGACCCCTATTCCAATAGGGATCCAAGATTGAAAGCAACCATCCTTTACGATGGTGCCGATTGGAAACCTCGCCCTAGTGATGTAGCAGGAATGGATCCATATGACCAAATACAAACCGGTAGTTATGCAAATGGTTCAGGAGAAAAAATTCCAGGTATTGACACTAGAGATTCTCCTATTGAAAACTGGAATGGTTCGCGTACCGGATATTATGTAAGGAAATTTATTGACCCTGACCCTGCTATAGCGGACAATCAATCAAGTGCTCAAGTTATCCCTTGGCCCTTTTTGAGATACACAGAAGTGGTTTTAAATTATGTAGAGGCCGCAATTGAAACCGGTGATGAAGATGCTGCTCGAAATTGGATGAACAAAATTAGATTTAGAGTAGGTATGCCAGAAATAACGGCCACTGGAACAGATTTGGTCGATGCTTATAGAAATGAAAGAAGAATTGAATTAGCCTATGAGGAGCATCGCTACCATGATGCTAGAAGATGGATGATCGCCCCTGAAACCATTGGACAGGGAATTAGGGTCATCAATGTTGAAGCTGAACTAAAACCAGGAGCTTCTCCCCACGTGCCTTATAAGTTCGATAAGGATGTCTATGATTATTCCTATACGGTAGTTCCAAATACCGATAACGAAACAAGAACCTGGAACGACAAAATGTATTTTATGCCGATTTTAAGAGATGAAATCAATAGAAATGAACAACTCATCCAAAATCCAGGTTACTAAGTAAACGAACTTTTAGGATTACTCTACCCGCCCTTAAGGCGGGTAGATTGTTTATACCAATACAATATGCGTCACCCCAATTTTAAATACTTAAAAACATTCACCATTATAATCCTGCTTGCCTTTAGCTGTAAAAAAAATGATTCCAATTTAGCTACAGTAAAAAATAATAGTAAAGGTCCACTTTTTCAATTGGTAGACCCCAATTTTTCTAACGTCCATTTCCAAAATAACTTAGAAGAAGGTTTAAATGCGAATGTTTTAGTATATGAGTATCTATATAACGGTGGGGGTGTTGCTACAGGGGATTTTAATGGTGATGGTTTACAAGACCTATATTTCACCTCTAATATGGGTGAAAACAAGTTTTATATCAATAATGGTGACTTCCAGTTTTCTGATGCTACCAAAAAATCGGGAGTAGAAGGTCGAAAGAGTCCTTGGAAAACTGGCGTATCAGCTGCAGATGTAAATGGAGACGGTAAACTTGATATATACATATGTTATTCCGGGGCTCTCCCTCCTGAAAAAAGAAAAAATCAATTATTTATCAATCAAGGTAATGATAAGAACAACTTTCCCCTATTTAAAGAAATGGGCGCTGATTATGGTCTTGACAGTCCTGCATTCAGCAACCAAGGATACTTTTTAGATTATGATCAAGATGGGGACCTAGATATGTTTTTACTTAACCACAACCCAAAATCTATTCCAATCTTAAATGAAAAGAAAACTGAAGAACTTTTAAAGCAGGATGATTCTTTGAAGGGATTACGACTTTTTAAACAAGTTGATGGCAAGTTTTATGATTTCACTGTTAAATCGGGAATTAATGGCTCTGCCTTAAGTTACGGTTTAGGTTTAGGTATTAGTGATTTGAACGATGATGGATTCCTAGACATATACGTATCAAACGACTATACCATTCCAGATTATCTTTATATAAATAACCAAGACGGGACTTTTACAAATAGATTACAGTCAAGCCTAGGACATACAAGTCATTTTTCCATGGGTAATGACATTGCTGACATCAATAACGATGGCCTACAAGACATCTTCACGTTGGATATGTTACCACAAGACAACAAAAGACAAAAACTTCTTTTAGCTCCTGATAATTACGAGAAATTTGATTTGAATTTAAGAAGTGGCTTTCACTATCAATATATGCGAAATATGCTGCAATTAAATAACGGAAACGGAACCTTTAGTGAGATTGGACAGCAATTAGGAATTTCAAATACGGACTGGAGCTGGGCACCACTTTTTTTTGATTACAATAATGATGGCCATAAAGACTTATATGTTACTAATGGCTATTTTCGTGACTATACCAACCTTGACTTTATTAATTATATGGAGGACTATGTTCAAAACAAGGGACGTTTAAAAAGAGAGAACGTGTTGGAACTGATAGGTAAAATGCCATCATCTAATCTTAAAAATTATCTTTTCACGAACACTGGCCATTTAGATTTTGAAAATACTACGGAACAAAATGGAGTCGATATCAGTGCCAACAGCAACGGCGCTTCCTACGTTGATTTAGATAATGACGGGGACTTGGACCTAGTAGTCAATAACATAAATAAGCCTGCATTCATATTTGAAAATCTATCTAAAGAAAATAACTATCTTAAAATAAAGCTTAAGGGAGAAAAAAAGAACACACATGGTATTGGTTCAAAAGTTACCATATTCCACTCTGGCCAAAAACAAACACTCTTTCAAATACCGAACAAAGGCTATTTATCAAGCGTTTCACCAACGCTGCATTTTGGATTAGGTAAAAGTACTTCTGTGGATTCCTTAAAGATAATATGGGGAAACAGCGGCCAACAGACATTATTCGATATACGGGCGAATCAAGAATTACTATTAAATGCTTCCAACGTAACAAATACCATTTTACAAAAAAACATACTAACCAATAGAAAGTACTTCTCTTCTGAAAATGAGATCCTATCATACCATCACTTAGCGAGCCTAGTAAATGATTTTAAAAGGCAATCCTTATTAATATCTCAGATTTCGCATTCAGGTCCATGTATGGCAAGCGGAGATTTCAACAAAGACGGTATGCAGGATATTTTCGTTGGCGGACCAAAAGGTCAAGCCGCTCAAATATTTTTGCAATCAAAAAATGGCCTTTTTAAAACCAAGAAAGTTTTAGATTTTGAAATTGACAAAATTACTCATGACGAAGCCGTAAACATTTTTGATGCAAATGGCGATGGTAATTTGGATTTATATGTGGCTAGCGGAGGTTATCATGATTACGCCGAAAAGGATAAAAACCTTCAGGATCGGTTATATTTCGGAAACGGTAAAGGGGACTTTACAATAAGTCATAATTCAATTCCAGAGATGCAGCTAGCCACAGGAGCCATTAGTACTATTGATTTAAATAAGGATGGATATTTAGACATGGTCATTGGCGGAGCAGTAAGACCAGGAAAATTTCCAATTTCATCCATTAGCTATTGTTTAATCAATGATGGAAAAGGAATCTTTTCCATAGGCAAAAATGTTTTTGACCATACTTTTGAGAATATCGGGATAACTAAAAAAATAGTACCTCTAGATATTAATGGCGATAACGTCGATGAAATAATTGTTGTTGGTGAATGGATGCCAATAACAATTTATGAGCAAGAAGGAAGTAAATGGAAAAACAGCACCTTAAAGTTCTTTGACCATGAATACTCTGGTCTTTGGAACACTATAGAAATAGGTGACTTCAACAAAGATGGCCTGCCGGATATTATTGCCGGAAATTTAGGAACTAACACTCAACTTTCAGCGTCGGTGAAGCAACCAGCTTCATTAGTTTTTGGGGATTTTGATAATAATGGATCAGTGGATCCTCTTCTCAATTTTTATATAAACGACACCTTATATCCATTCATTACGCGAGACGAACTTTTGGGGCAACTTCCTAACAAAAAATCTATTTTTAACGATTATAAGAGCTATTCAACTGCCATTTTGGAAAATGTTCTAACTCAAAATGAACTAAGCGAGGCCAAGAAATTATTCATAAACACAACCAAAACTTCCTTATTTCTAAGCAATAATGATGGAAAACTTCATGAGGCCAACTTACCTCCTGAGGTTCAGTTTGCACCAATCAATACCCTTCAAGTGAACGATTTTGACCAAGATGGCAATTTGGACATGGCTTTGTTTGGCAACAACTATTTCTATAAATTAAGACTTGGAAGATCAGACGCAAATTACGGCCTACTCTTATTAGGTAATGATGAAGGCAGATTCACTACAATTGACCAAAATAAATCTGGATTTAACATAAAAGGTCAAGTAAACAGTTCACTTATTATTAATAATAGATTATTTCTAGGTATTTACGGCAGTCCTATTGAGACATACTCGATGAGTAAAATTAAAATAAAATGATGTTTAAGAATATACTAGCCATAACAACTATCTCTATGGTCTTCTTCATATCATGTAGACGTGAAAACAAAGTACAGCAACCTACTACTAATATTGGTATTGAATGGGCAAAAATGGCCCTTTACATAACTAAGAACACCCCTTCAAACTCACCAACATTTGCTTCAAGGGCTTTTGCATATATTGGTCTAACTATGTATGAATCCGTAGTCCATAGTAGTCAAAGTTATAACTCAATGGCTGGACAACTGAATGGTTTGGACTACTTACCTCTGCCTCCAAGTGATTCTGTAAATTGGAATCTCGTATTAAACGCAGGTCAAGCTGAACTTTTAAAGAATATATATTTACAAACGTCTGATGCAAACAAGGCGAAAATCGATTCTTTAGAGACTGTTCTCTTCAATTTCTATTCAAAGAACCTAAACATGAAATCTATAGAAGAATCTACGGAATACGGTCAAACCATTGCCCAAAAAATTTTTGAATGGTCCAAGACCGATGGAGGTCATAGAGGTTATCTTAAAAATTTCGATAAGGAAATAATTTTTCCCAATAAACCCGGTTCGTGGAAACCACCTTTGTTTGCACAATCATTTAGCCACTATCCCCTACATCCGCATTGGGGTAAAAACAGACGGTTTGTAGAAAAAAATGATTCTCTCCCATTTCCAAATTTTATTGCATATGACACATTACCGGAATCTGAGTACTACCGTCAGTTTCTAGAGGTTTACGAAAAGGATAAAGTTCTTACCAAAAAAGAAAAAGAAGCTGCCATCTGGTGGGGAGATGATCCAGACGTTACATTCACCCCTCCGGGCCATTCATTCTATATTGCCACTCTGGCTTTGGAAAAAGAACAACCAGATTTAATAAAAGTTGTTTTGGTCTATGCACAAACTGGAATTGCCGTAGCTGATGCCTTTACGAACTGTTGGCAATGGAAATATCACTTCTTTTCCGAAAGAGCCAATACTTTTATTCCAAAATTTATAGACGAGGAATGGGAATCCTTTTGGCCAGACCCTCCTTTTCCGGCGTTTCCATCAGGTCACGCAATTCAAGCTTCAGCTGCTGCTACCATTCTCGAGGAAAATTTTGGAAAGAATTTTAATTTTATTGATAGAGCACATGAAGGGCGTCCAAGAGATGATGTTCGTGATACTGATTTTGTATCTAGAGAATTCAACTCATTTTGGGAAGCCGCTATAGAAACAGCCGATTCCAGATTTTATGGAGGTATTCATACCCGTCAAGATAATGAGGTTGGTCTACAAGAAGGTAAAAAAATAGCAAACAATGTTTTAACGTTGAAATGGACAAAAAATTAATACACTTATTTTTAATTGCACTTTCCATTAACTATGTGCAAAATCTCCATTCTCAAAATCAATTTACCGATATAACAAATTCTGCAGGAATAAATCATGTATTCAAAGTTTACGATGGCACATTTGGTGGAGGTGCTGTTGCTTTTGATATCGACAATGACGGATATGAGGACTTATTCATAACCGGAGGCACAAATAAAGATCATTTATATCTAAATAATGGTGATGGAACCTTTACTAACATATATGAAATCTCTGGTCTGAACTCTTCAAGTAATTATGTTACTCAAGGATGTGCTAGTGCAGACGTTAACAGAGATGGTTATAGAGACCTATTCATTACAACCATCAATTCCAATGACAACAATACGCCTATACCTAGAGCACACAACCTCCTATTTTTGAACAATGGTGACAAAACATTTAGGAATGCCACTAAAGAATTTGGAATAGATGAATTGAACTCTTTTAGCACTGCTCCTAGTTTTGGTGACATCAACGCAGATGGATATCCTGATCTCTATGTTGGAAATTATTTTCAAGAATTCAAGGGTAAACTAGGAATATTAAAAGATGCCACAATTGTAAGTTCAAATGAAAGAGCCAAAAGCTACCTCTTATTAAACAAAGGGGGGAAAAAGTTTGTCGATGCTTATGAAAATTATGATTTAGGACATAAGGGATTCGGTTTTGGCGCAGTACTTACAGATTATGATAACGATTCCGATTTGGATATTTTAGTCAACCATGATTTTGGTTACAAAGCTGCACCCAATATCCTTTACGAAAACTTATACCCGAAAAAAAAATTTAGGGATGTAAGTAAGCTAAAGGAAATGGATTTAAAGATTAATGCTATGGGAGCAGCTGTAGGTGATTATAATAATGATGGAAACTTGGACTATTATGTTACCAACATAAAATTTAATCTTTTAATGACCAATCAAGGTTTTCAATTACCATTTATTGATAAAGCAAAAGAACTGGGGACTCATAAGTTTACTATAAGTTGGGGCGCCAATTTTGCTGATTTTGATAATGACGGCGACTTGGATTTATATGTAACTAATGGAGATCTTAATCCCAACTGTACTCCTATGGGTAATTTTTACTTCGAAAATGAAGGTAAAAAATTTTTAGACAAATCCATTGAAAAGGGTGCAGACGATTATGGAATAGGAAGAGGGTCTGTGGTTTTTGATATTGAAAATGACGGGGATTTAGATTTATTGGTAGTTAATCAGAACCCCATACTTGAGTACCCTATTCCTTCTTTTACTAGATTGTTTAGAAATGATGGTGACAATGGTAATTGGCTAAAGGTTAAACTAGATGGTATCGAAGCCGAAAAAAATGGAATTGGTTCGAGGGTAGAGTTGTCAATAGGTGATTTTAAAATGATTCGTGAAATTGATGGTGGGGGTTCAAGTCATTTATCCCAGAATTCTGTTGTTGCACATTTTGGTTTGGGTAAATCAACAATGAAAGTTGACACAATAAGAATCCACTGGTTAGGAGGTAAAAAACAAGTCATAACTCAAATAGACAGCAATCAATTGATTATTGTAACAGAAGAAAAAAGTACAAACTACAGCCCCTTTTATTGGCTATTTGTAATTCCTTTAATAGCCTTAACTCTTTATTTTCTAAAACTTTCTAAAGCTGATTAAACCTCCCTCATCATTAAGCTCTCGCCAAAAGACCTTAATAGTTCTTTCTTTTGCTCAGATATAGATAGGAAATCAAGTACTTGAAATGCCTTCTCGGAATATCTTAAAATCTCCTTCTTTGTATTTTCAGAAGAACCGCTTCTGACAAAAATTTCCTTTATCGTATTAATTTTTTCCGCTGGATTTTTTGGTTCTATGGAATAGAGGTCGATCAATTCCTTACGCTCCTTTTCGCTACCCCTTTCCAAAGCTTTTAGGTATAAAAAGGTCTTCTTATTTTCAATGATATCCCCCCCTACCTGTTTACCAAATGTTTCAGGGTTTCCAAAAGCGTCCAGATAATCATCCTGTAACTGAAAAGCGAGACCCAAATTAAGACCAAAAGAATAGATGGCATCTTTTTCCCCATCTGGAGCATTGGCGACTACAGCACCCATTTTTAAAGCCGCTGCAATTAAAACAGCCGTCTTGTATTCAATCATTTTCAAATATTCCGGTATGGTAACGTCTTCCCTGGATTCAAAATCGATATCATATTGCTGACCCTCACACACCTTAAGCGCAGTTTCACTAAACAACTCGGCCAAACTCCTAAAAACATGGGGAGGGTAATTTTCAAATAATTGATAAGCCTTGATTAACATGGCATCACCGGAAAGAATACCCGTATTTATATCCCACTTTTCATGTACGGTAGCCTTTCCCCGTCTTAAGGGAGCCGCATCCATAATATCATCATGAACCAAGGAAAAGTTATGAAAAACCTCCACGGCCAATGCAGCATTAAAGGCATCCTTATAACTTCCATTAAAAATTTCCGTAGACATTAGAGTAAGAACTGGGCGTAGCCGTTTTCCCCCCAATCCCAAAATATAGGTTATAGGAGCGTAAAGATTTTTAGGTTCCTTGGTTTCAATTTTACTATTTAAATAAGCAAGAAATTCTTCTCTATAATAGTCGATGGAATGCATAAGGTCGATTTTCATCAAAAATACATCCATTTTAGAAACAAATGGACCTCCTTTACTACTGATAAAAAATAAAAAGGAAAAAATGCAATAGATTTTAAAAGCTTCGTCTTTAAGGGTGAAGTATGGATTAAGACCCATCCATTTCATGAGTGCAGAAACAGACAACTATACCAAACTATCTACATTTTTTAGTGATGAATATCGCTCTCTAAGAGCGTATGCAAAATCGCGTATAGATGACACTACTGATCGAGATGCAGATGATATTATTCAAGACGTTGCCGTTAATGTTTTCTCCAGGGCCAATAGTACATTACCCATAGAAAACATAGCTGCCTTTGTCTACCGTTCCGTAAGAAATAGAATTGTGGACATCATGAGAAGTGGCAAGAAAGAAAGGACCATGGAGGGGGAATCGGAAAAAAATCTTCTACAACTAGGTGAAGAATTGTATGCAGATACAGAACAAATGTATACTGATGATTTGACCAATAGTCTAAAGGAAGAAATAGAGAATTTAAAACAACCTTATAGAGAAATAATAATTGCAATAGACATAGAGGGATACAGTTACAAAGAAATTTCTATAGAGACCGGTATACCCCAGGGTACTCTTATGTCCCGAAGACATAGAGCATTGTCCTTATTGCTAAAAGCATTGGAAAGCAAAAAAGAAAAGTACACTAAAATTTAGGATATGAAAGATTATGTAGAACATCAAGTTAAATCAAATTTTGAAAGGGTGGTAAAGAAAATCGTGAAGGTGATTTTTATCATCATTCTTATCATTTTATTATTTCTACTCTTTGGGTATGGGTTTATGTACCTATGGAATTGGCTAATGCCGGATATTTTTGGACTCACTACTGTCAATTATTGGCAAGCCGTGGGGATTCTCGTCATGGCCAAAATTCTTTTTGGAGGATTTGGTGAGCATAAATCAGAAAAAAAAGGGAAAAAAAACAGGAAAAAATGTACACCGGGAAAAGGCTTCAACTTTAAGAGCGACTTTTCTAAATGGAAACATTATGAAAGTTTTTGGCAAGAAGAAGGGGAAGATGCCTATAATGCGTATGTAGAAAGAAAAGCGACAGATAAGAATAGCCCAGAATAACCCTTCAAGTTAAAAAAACGTAAAACTTAAGAAACTTTTTGTGTTTTTAAAGTTTCCTGATTTATCTTTGCCGCCGATTATGATGGAAAAGATTTTAGAAAAAGCGACGGATATGTTTCTCACCTATGGTTTTAAAAGCGTAACCATGGATGACCTAGCTCAAGAAATGGGTATTAGCAAAAAAACTATCTACGCACATTTTGAGAACAAGACCAAACTTGTAACGGAATGTACCAACAGACTTTTTGTTATTATCTCAGGTGGTATAGACGGCATTTGTTCCATGAACAAAAACCCCATTGAAGAGTTGTATGAGATTAAAAAGTTTGTCATGCAGTTTCTAAAGGATGAAAAATCATCTCCTCAATATCAACTTCAAAAGTACTATCCTAAGATTTTCGCGACCATGCGTGAAAAGCAATATGACAAAATGAAAAGTTGTGTGGTAGACAACATTGAAAGAGGCCTTGAACAGGGTATTTACCGTGAAAATCTTAATGTAGAGTTTATATCAAGAATTTATTATGCTGGCGGGCTTACCATTAAAGACCATGCCCTTTTTCCGCCAGATAAGTTTTCCCAATCCCAATTAATGGATGATTTTTTAGAATATCACCTTCGAGGAATTGTAACACCTAAGGGCCGAAAGATACTAAATACAATAATCAACTCTAATGAAGAATAGAATGCAAAAGCTATTTCTAAACCTCCTCATTTTATCCTTGCCTTTAATCTCAATGGCTCAAGAACCACAAGTGGAGCAGACCTATAGTTTTACCCTGGACGAGGCTATTGCCTTTGCTTTGGAAAATAATTACAGCGCCATTAACTCTGATAGGGATTTGAGAGATGCTCAAAAACAAAAATGGGAAACCATTGCAGAAGGCTTACCTCAAGTCAATGGATCCGTTAGCTATCAAAACCAATTAAAACAGCCTGTATCACTTTTACCGGCAGAGCTCGCTGGAGGCGAACCTGGAACATTTGTTCCTGTAGTATTTGGACAACCCCAGCAAATGACCGCTACCGCCACTTTAACCCAGAAAATTTTTGATGGGTCCTACATTGTAGGCGTTCAGGCGACCAAGGCGTTTTTGGAATACAGTGCCAATAACAACGAAAAAACCGACCAAGATGTGCGTAAAGCAGTAGTTGAGGCCTACGGCAACGTTCTTTTGTCGAGAGAAAGTGTTTCCATTTTTGAAAAGAACAAGTCCAATTTAGAAGACAATCTTTTTGAAACACAAAAACTATTTGAAAACGGATTAAGTGATGAGGAAAGTGTAGAGCAATTGCAAATCACCTTATCCTCCGTAGAGAATCAACTAAAAAATGCCATTAGGTTAGAGAACATAACCTTGCAGATGTTGAATGTAGTAATGGGTATTGCCATTGATGCTCCTACAAAATTAGAAGACACTTTGGATAACCTAACGGAACAACAAATAGATTTTTCCCTTATGGAAACCGAGTTTAACATCGAGAACAATGTAGATTATAAAATCGCATTGAATCTTACAGACCAAAGGTTCTTTGAATTAAAACTTGCCAAAAGTAGGGCCCTACCAACGTTAAATTCATTTGTAAACTATGGTAGTTCTTCTTTTGCTGATAAATTCACGTTTTTTGATAGCGACCAAGATTGGTTTGATTCCTCCGTTTTGGGACTTGATTTAAGTATTCCCATTTTTAGTTCAGGAAAAAGGAGCGCTAGCACCGCAAGGGCAAAAATTGCCTTGGAAAAGGCTAAGACCCAATTATCAGAAGCTGAAGAACAAATTCGCCTTCAACTGGAATCTGCCAAAAGTGAGTACATCCTTTCCATAGAGGAATACAATACGGCAAAGCAAAATTTAGGCTTGGCAGAACGTATAGAGAACAAAAACCAAATTAAATATACGGAAGGATTGGCCAGTAGTTTTGAACTACGTCAAGCCCAGACCCAATTATATGATGCCCAGCAAGGCTTCCTTCAATCCATGGTGGAAGTCATCAATAAAAAAACGGCATTGGAACTTATATTGAACGACCCGCAAAATTAACTTAGAAACAACAACCTCATTTAAGATGAAAAAAGTCATATACTTAGTAACCGTTTTATTGGTTGCCGCCTGCGGCAGCAAAGAACAGTCCGTAGAAAGTCTTATCGGGCAAGGAGATTTGGAGTCTTTGCGAGCAAAGAAAAGCGAACTTTCCGCACAGCAAAAGCAGATGGAGGCCCAATTAAGAATGCTTGATTCTGCTATTGCAACCAAAGCCGGGGTAGAAAAACTTCCGTTGGTAAATACCATCTTGGCCGAAAGTAAAAAGTTCGACCACTATTTGGAACTACAAGGAGATGTTAGTACCAAACAGAATGTACTTATTTATCCCGAAATGTCCGGAACCTTGCAACGTGTTTACGTTAAAGAGGGACAAAAGGTAAGTAAAGGTCAAACCTTGGCCGTAATTGATGACGGGGGTATGGGCAGTCAATTGGCCCAACTTAAAACTCAAGCACAGTTAGCCCAGACCACTTACGAAAGAAGAAAGCGTCTTTGGGATCAAAAAATAGGTTCTGAGATTGAATACCTATCAGCTAAAACGGAGTATGAAGCTACTCAAGATGCCATCAGACAGGCTGAAAGCCAATTAGGAAAATCGACCATAAGAGCTCCTTTTAGCGGAATTATAGATGATGTCATTAAAGATCAAGGTACCGTTGTGTCCCCTGGGCCGGGTTCCGAGGTCTTCAGAATTGTGAACCTTAGCGACATGTATATTGAAGTAGACGTTCCGGAGACTTACTTGGGGGCTATCTCAGAAGGCAAGGACGCACTGGTGTATTTTCCTGTTTTGGGAGATAGCATTACCACAAAAATCCGTCAGACAGGTAATTTTATCAATCCAGCTAATCGCTCGTTCAGTGTAGAAATCCCGGTCCCTAATAAAGAAGGAACTATAAAACCTAACCTTACGGCAAAGGTGAACCTTAATGATTACACCAGCGACAACGCTATTTTGATTCCTTCAAGCATAATTTCGGAAAACGCGGAGGGAGAGCAGTATGTTTTTGTTGCCGATGAACCCAATGCAGAAGGTGAAGCGGTCGTGAACAGAACGATTATAACTACTGGCAAAACCCAGAACGGGAAGGTTGAAGTTACAAGCGGACTTAAAGATGGTGACCAAATCATTCAGGAAGGTGCCAGAAGTGTAAAAGACGGCCAGAAAGTAAAAATCAAAAACTAAACATCGATGAGCAAGATAAAAAAGAACGCCGATAAGGAATTTAAATTATCGTCATGG
Organism: Cytophaga sp. FL35; assembly: GCF_014349235.1. Taxonomy (GTDB): domain Bacteria; phylum Bacteroidota; class Bacteroidia; order Flavobacteriales; family Flavobacteriaceae; genus Euzebyella. The sequence continues at coordinate 20,596 of NZ_JACSOH010000003.1, forward strand.
GCCGTCGATAATCCTTCGGTTATCTATGTGATGATCGGTATCTTCCTGTGGCTCGGTTTTTCGGCCTATATGGCCATGCCAAGGGAAGATTTCCCAGAAATCGTGGAAACCAAAATTTACATTAGCACCCCTTACCCCGGAAATACGGCAGAGGATATTGAAAGGTTGATTACTGATCCCCTGGAAGACCGTCTCAAAAACGTGAGTAATGTGGTGGAGATTGTTTCCACTTCTCAAGAAGATTATGCCATTATTACAGTTGAGTTTGATGAGGAAATTACGGTTGAACAGGCAAAACAGAAGGTCAAGGATGAAGTGGATACCGAAAAAGCCAGTGAAGACTGGCCTACTTTTAATGGCGCCAAGGTAGAACCTAATGTATTCGACCTTAACTTTTCCGAGGAAGTTCCTATCATGAATATCAACTTTACGGGAGATTATCCGGTTCAGAGGTTGAAGGAATTCGCCGAGCATCTTCAGGATGAAATAGAAGACCTTCCGGAAATCAAACAAGCGGATATTAGAGGTGCTCAGGAAAAAGAGGTAGAAGTTGCCGTGGACATCTATAAAATGATGGCTGCGAAGGTCAACTTTCAAAATGTGTTGGATGCCATTGGCAACGGTAACATGACCATGTCCGCAGGTAACTTAAAAGCTAGTGGACAAAGACGTACCATTAGAATTTTGGGCGAAATTGAACAACCTAAAGAACTCCAAAATTTTGTGGTTAAGTCCGAAAACGGAGCTGTTTATTTAAAGGATATTGCCACCGTAACTTTTGACGAAGAAGACAAAACCACCTTTGCCCGTGAGTTTGGCGAAAATGTGGTGATGTTGGATGTTAAGAAAAGAGCCGGTAGAAACGCTATTTCTGCTGCAGACCAAATAAAGGCCATCGTAAAGCAGGAATTGGCAGATTATTATCCGCCAGATTTACATATTTCCATCGCAAACGATTCATCCACAAGAACATTGAATCAAGTAGATGATTTGGTCAACAATATCATCTTCGGTATCATCTTAGTGGTAACGGTACTGATGTTCTTTTTAGGATTCAGAAACGCACTTTTTGTTGGTTTCGCCATTCCTATGTCCATGTTCATGTCTTTTGTAATCCTGAATATGCTAGGTTACACCCTTAACACAATGATTCTTTTTGGGATGATCATGGGGCTTGGTATGTTGGTGGATAACGGTATTGTGGTTGTAGAGAATGTTTACCGTTTGATGGACGAGGGAATGTCCAGAACCGAAGCCGCAAAAAAAGGGATTGGTGAAATTGCCTTCCCTATTATTATATCTACCGCTACCACGGTTGCTGCTTTCGTTCCTTTAGGTTTATGGCCGGGTATTTTTGGCCAGTTTATGATTTACTTTCCCATTACGTTATCGGTAGTGTTGGGTTCTTCACTTTTCGTGGCAATTTTCATGAACTCCATGTTGGTATCTCAATTTATGAGTACGGAAGAAAAAGAACTTACCAAAAAGCAATTAATTAGGGTAACCTTAATTTTAGGAGGATTTGGCTTACTCATACTTCTAGTTGGAGGTGCCGTAAGAGGTCTGGGAACCGTTCTTATTATCACGGCCCTAATGTTCTGGGTGTACAAATATGCCATAAAGGGAGCCGCTGTGACGTTCCAGAAAAATACTATGTCCCGTTTTGAAAACTGGTATGAAAAGCGCTTAAAGCATGCCTTGAGAGGCCGAAATGTTTATTGGTATTTTGGACTTACCTTTTTAATGCTCATTGGGGTATTCATGCTTTTCGGAGCTTCGTTGGGAAGCGGAAGAACCAAAGTGGAATTCTTCCCTGACAACAAACCTAACGAAATCTATGTGTACATAGAGTATCCTCAAGGTACGGCCATTGAAAAAACCAATGAAATCACAAAAGATATTGAAGACCGGGTTTATGAAGTAATGGATTCACCAGAATACAAAAAAAATGGTGAAAACTTTATGGTAGCCTCTGCAGTATCCGTGGTGGGTGAAGGTGCCGGAAACCCGCTAACAGATGGTGGCTCTTCAGCTGAGATGCCCCATAAGGGTAAGGTAACGGTCAACTTTAGTGAGTTTAAGTTCAGAAATGGAATCAATACGGAAGATATACGTGCCAGGGTGCAATCTGCCTTGGAAGGTATTTACCCGGGGGTTGCGATCTCCGTTGAAAAAGATGCCAATGGTCCACCAGCCGGATATCCCATCAACATCGAATTAGAAGGTAAGGATTACGATGAACTCATCAATACGGCAGAAGACATTAGAAACTTTATCAATACCAAGAATATTGCGGGAATTGAAGAGTTAAAAATTGATGTGAATAAGGGCAAGCCTTCTATGCAGGTAATGGTAGACCGGGAGAAAGCTGGGGAGCTAGGTGTTGCTGTCGGACAAGTGGGAAATCAGTTGAGAAGGTCCATTTTTGGTGAAAAAGCGGGTGTCTATAAAGAGGATGGTGAGGATTATGACATTAACGTTCGCTTTAATGAAGACTTAAGGTACAACAAAAGCGCACTTTTTAATCAGAATATCATTTTTAGGGATATCGCTACAGGTCAAGTAAAGGAAATTCCAATTTCCGCGGTAGCTACCGAAAAGAACACCTCTGCCTTTAGTGCCATTAAGCATCGAGATGGGGAACGCGTAGTGACCGTGTATTCAGGGTTAAAGCCAGGCTTCACCGATGCCGGTGCCATTGTGGCCGAAATCCAAAAGGAAATGGAGGATTTTAAGGGTGTTCCAGACAGTATTAAAATTGATTATACCGGACAGCTGGAAGAGCAGAACAAACAGCAGATGTTCCTTATAGGTGCCTTTTTCTCCGGCCTCGGATTGATTATGCTAATTCTTATTTTCCAATTTGGAGGAATCTCTAAGCCATTGATTATTATGATTGCCATTTTCCTAAGTTTCATTGGGGTATTTGGCGGTCTGATGCTTACAGGTTGGTCTTTTGTAATCATGATGACCATGATGGGTATCATCTCCTTGGCGGGTATTGTAGTGAACAATGGAGTGGTATTATTGGATTACACCCAGATATTAGTAGACAGGAAAAAAGTGAAGTTAGGAATGGACGATAGCGACCTGTTATCCATGGAAGAAGCTACTGCTGCTATAGTTCAAGGTGGTAAAGCAAGGTTGCGACCTGTAATTCTTACGGCAATTACTACAGTTTTAGGTTTAATTCCGTTGGCGATAGGTCTAAACATTGATTTCTTTTCCCTCTTCTCTGAGTTCAACCCTAAAATTTATATTGGGGGTGATAACGTAATATTTTGGGGACCTTTGGCTTGGACCGTAATCTTCGGATTGCTAGTGGCCACTTTCCTTACCTTGATTATTGTACCGGTATTGTTCAATATTGTGTACCGAATTAAGATTTGGCTCAGAAGCAAGACCTCAAAAGAGCCTACGAAAGAAGAAATGACTGAAGAAATACTCGCGTAAACTTAACCGATACTGATTTACGAAGCCCCCTACTAAAGGGGGCTTTTATTTTTTACTTATCGGCTTCAATATTGATGGCCTTCATACTACGTTTAATCTTAGGTTCATTGGGATAATAGAGTCGGTCAAAAATTGAGGCAGCTACAAGTCCGGCCATAAAAGCACAGAGAACGGATACTATCCAATCATCAAAATTAAATTCTTGCATATTTCTAAATCGTAAAAACATTACCCCTATTGTTACTGAACCCACCCAAAACCAATAAACTTCTTTCTTTCTATTGGATAGATAATAATGTTTAAACGGAAGTTTGTGAAAGAAAATCCATAAAGCTATCGCACCGATCAGGCTAAAAGCGTACTGAAGAATATGGTAAAGAGGCATATTTTTAAAGGGCATTTCCAAAAATGGCATCCATTCCACAAATACTCCGTGATGATGTGTAAAGGCATCCCAAAAGAGGTGTCCAAGGTTTCCAAGGATAATGGACCCAATCACTTTTAAGTAGTTTTTCTTGAAATAGTTATTCCAATCAAACAATAGAAACGGGCGTAAGCGCTTTTCGAAATAAATGGGCAAGTTTAAAATCAGGCTCTTTCTTACCAAATTATGATATAGAAATAGCAGTAGAATAGAAAGTGGTAAATTAAGCCACAGCATAGGCCGTAGACTATGACCGTAAATGACATGGGCTTTCATCAACAAAATAAATTCAAAATCTGGAATCATACTGCCCATGATAAGTCCGGATGCCGAAAAATATCTGTTCTTCAGCAATGGAATAATCAAAGCGGGATGTGAACCGGTAAAAGGCATAACAAGCTTCCTATTAAATTTTCCTGGGTGGAATGTACTTTAATAGACAACGTTATATGTAGCCCAAATGTTATGTTAGAATTAAAAATTTGTAGCTAGGCAATTAGTTATTATTTATTTATAACGATTTGATACTAAGAGAAAAAGCCCGATGAAAACATCGGGCGTTATACTAAAAAAAATTACTTCTTACTTATTCTCGTTGGCCGGAACGGGAATGGCAGAAGGAACATTATCCGTTGAACGATCATTTGGTAAATCTGAAAGTCTACCAAATCGTCTCATATCAATCCATCGATGGCCTTCCCCAAAAAGAGAATAACGTCTATTATACAAAATCTCGTCTTCAAGTGCCGCTGGAGTGGTCGTACCTGTGTAAGCAGGCAAACCTGCAGCTGTTCGTAAAACATCCAAGGCGGCAACAGCTTCTCCAGGATTGGTTTGCATATTCGCCTCCGCATATAATAATATCAGTTCTTCATTTCTTAAAACTGGTATGTTATCAACGTTACTTCCGTAAAGTGCCACGTCATGGGTGCCCACAAGTCCGGTAGCCTCTCGAGGTTCATCTCGCTCTACCACCTTTTCCAAGCGAGTATCGCCATCTTGCACATCAGTTACAAAACTTGAATGTGCTACCCTAACATTCGCAGTTTGATTTAAAGCAATAAATAAGGGATTGGCTATATCTTGCCCACTTAAAGAAAAGGTGTGGTATATTCCACCATCTAAATCTCCTGCCAAATCAAAAAAAGATGCATTGAGTGCAGCTAAGGTAGTAGTATAATCTCCTTGATAAGCGGAAACTCTTGCCATCAAAGCTCTGTTGAATTGCAAAAAAGTCTGAGGAGTATCAAAACCAGAATATCCAGAGGAAAGGCCAAAAGCAAATGAGTCTCCTGCACTACCCAATTCACCTGCAGCCGAATCTAGAAGTCCGGCAATGGATGACAATGCAGCGCTCCTATCCAAAAAGGCTCCGAGATTCTCGGAATCGGAAACATCAACACGAATTCCATTATCATGCTGATTATCACTCAACATTAAGAGTTCATACGCTTTTAAGGTATTTAACACACCTCTAGCCCCTGCAATTTCGGCTGCAGAAAAATCAGCTGTGGTATTGTCCAATCCTTCCAATATCAAGTTGATATTTTTTACCGTTGCATATCTGGCACCCCAAGGTGTTGTTACGTAAAAAGTATTGTTGTCAAGGTTACCTACAACCACATCACCTTCATACCTTGGATCTGATGACGTAAAGTAATAGTATTCCCTACCAAAGATGCTTTTGACATCATTATGGGTTGATAGGCCTACCCGCATATCAGATAGTACCCCGGAAACCGCCTGAGTAAGTTCTCCCCGAGAAATATCATCGGAGATTGAAGAGGTGCTCGCACCATTTAAACTCTCGCCTCCATCCAATTCACAGGAAACAAGAACAAATGATATCACAACCATTAAAATTCTTATTGCTTTTATAATTTTCATTTTCCAAAATTTTTATGTTAGAACTGCACTGAAATATGCATCATATATCTTTTTGAAGACGGAAAAGGTGTAACCTCAACCCCCGTTGACAAGCCATTACCTCCAAAATTAGAAACTTCGGGGTCATAGCTATTGTAATCAAAAATATTAATGATATTATTACCCGAAAAACCAACCTTCACATCTGATATTACATCGCCAAACCAGTCTGTCAAGTGCTTTGAAGGCACCTTGTAATACAACCCTATTTCCCTTAATCTTAGGTACGAGGCATCTTCTACGAATGGAGTGGCATTACCTGCAAAAATTCCATTATTCACGCGGTAAACACCATTGGGAATGGTACCTCCCGGGTCTAAACTGATTTCGTCATAATCGGCACTTGTACCTCCAAAATCCGAAAGTAATTTGGTCAGATTTACATTGTCGCCACCTTTTTTCCAATGCCATAAAAAAGAAAGTGAAAAATTCTTATAATTAATATTGTTAAAAAGAGAAGTTTGAAAATCAGGCTCGGCATCACCTAATTGAACCAAGTCACCATCAACATTGGTTCCCACAATTTGGGTAACACTTTTACCCTCCTCTATTCTAAATGTACCTAAACCTGTTCCAAATCCTCCGGTATTGTATGCTGGTATATCCATACGAACCATTTCAGAAGTGTTTTTCCACCAGTTCAAAGTTGCATCCCAGCTAAAGTTTTCTTTATTTACTATGGATGCGTTCAAGGCTATCTCTACACCGGTATTTTCCAATTCACCTGCATTCTCCCACTTAGTAGAAAAACCGGTAGAAGGTTCAGTGTTAGCAAGTAATAGTAGGTCATCAACCCTTTTTTGGTACCAAGTTAATTCTAGCCCTAACCGTTCATCCAAAATCCCCATATCAAACCCGATTTCCAGTTCTTTCTGTCTTTCTGGAGATATCTCCGGGTTTCCTTGGGTTAAGGGTACTACAATACCTACATTGCCATCTACCAAAGTACTTTGATACACCGTGTACAAAGATCCAAAGGCTGCAAAAGTTCCAGCTTCACCGTAAGCGGCTCTAAGCTTTAAACGATTCATGAAACTGCCATCCCCCCAAAAACCGAAATTGTTTAAGTTGGCAGCAATTGATGCCTTTGGATAATAGAAAAACTTATTGATATCACCATTGTTAGTTGATTTATCACCTCTAAGACCAAGAGTACCAATTAGTTTATCTTGGTAGTTAACGGTCTCCTGTACAAAAAAGCCCATGTCCTCTTGTTCCAACCTATTTTGATTTACATTTTGATTTGCACCTTGATCCACATTGGTCTCGGAAGCGATAAGGTCAGATGCTACCACACTTACGGTGTTTCTACTAAAATGTTCATTTGTGGCACCTACTTGGGTATTGAAAGACAAATCATTGTCCGTAAAGTAATTATGAACCAAGAAAGCAGAATAGTTGGCATTCTTATTATTAGTATTTGTAATTGCCGACACTCCGTTCACACCACCTTGATCAGGTCTTTGAAACTGAAGTTCTTTAGGAAAAATGACCTTGGCCTCCATATTATAGGAATCCACCCCCGCTCGAGTTACCAATTTTAAATTGGAATTCTGCTTTGAATATAGGTTTACGTCCAAAGACCCTCCTAAGATAAAACGATTGACCCTTTCACTGTTAGTCATCAAATCTCTAGTTTGTAAAGGGTTTGAAGAGTTGTTAGGGTGATCAGGGTAATTGCCGTTGGCATCGGGCAAAAGATAATCCCAAGGTCGTGTGCTTGTTAAAGCCACACCAATGGTAGTTCCACTATTATCATTGTTAAAGAACCCTCTATCAGCTACGGAACTTATATAATTGGAATTAAGTGACAGTTTAATATTAGTATTAAAATTGTGCTCAACATTTAATCTGAATGAAGTCTTCTTATATCCGGTGTTCTTAACAATTCCATCTTCATCATTATTGGTTATACCGGCAAAAAAAGTAGTTTTATCATTACCTCCCGAAGCACTTAAGTTAGTATTACTAATCAATCCTTCTTCTCCAAATATCTCTTCTTCATAATCTCGTAATCTTCCAGAAGAAAGTGCAGCGGCATATAGCGCCCCTTCGCCAAATTCACTTTCCGCCAAAGCCTCAGACCAATTTCTTTGTCCTTGCAACCTAATTACTTGATTGAAACCAAAACCTTGTGTTAAGTTTACCTTGGTCTTACCGGCCTGTCCCTTCTTAGTAGTGATGATAACAACTCCTGCTGCACCGCGAGAACCATATATTGCAGCGGCCGAAGCTCCTTTGAGAATTTCAATATTAGCAATATCATCCGGGTTAATATCCGCAATACGGTTAGTAGCATTATCTTGAGAGGATGGATTCCCCCCTCCTGAGGCTTGTGAAACCGCATTCAAACCTCCTGATGAAATACTACTGTTATCCACATACACCCCATCTACAATATAAAGAGGTTGTGAGTTTCCATTAATGGAGGTGACCCCCCTAAATTTTATGGACATACCGCCGCCGGGCGCGCCCGAATTGGCATTAACCACAGCTCCAGTAAATTTCCCTGCCAGGGCACCATCCAAAGTCTTTGGAGGAGTCACCCCTGCAAGTTCAGCAGCAGACACAGTGGCAACCGCATTGGCCAAGTTTCTCCTTTTCACCGAAGAGGCAAGACCAGAGACCACCACTTCGTCCAAGCCCATAACAGATTCTTCTAAAATTACGTCTAAGGTGGAAGCGCTACTTACTTGTATCTCCCTGGTTGAATAACCTAAAGAGGAAAATACCAAGGTGGAGGGAAAACCGTCAATGGAAATCTCATATATTCCATCAAAATCCGATGTAGTACCATTCGTAGTCCCTTTAACGACAATATTGGCTCCCGGAACGGGAAGACCATTATTGTCCGTGATGGTACCCTGTACCATTCCTTGCGAAATGGCCACAACGGGAATTAAGAGAAACACCAAAATTAGTGCACCTCTGAACATTGTTTTTTTCATTTTCATAAGATGTTGAATTAGCTATTTGTAAGACAAGTTACACAAGAATTGACACAAAATTGAAATTTTTGTTAAATAATAATTGTTTTTACAGCAAATAATTAGATAAACTGATAAATATGAATGAATTCAAATAGTTAGATGAAACCATCATATCTTCTTACATTTGTTCTTTTAATTTATAGACCTAATGTACAGAAGCCATACCTGCGGAGAACTTCGCGAATCTCATATTAATTCAAAAGTTACCCTTTCTGGATGGGTACAAAAAACACGTGATAAAGGATTTGTAGTCTGGGTAGATTTGAGGGACCGCTACGGTATTACCCAATTGGTTTTTGATGAGGATCGTACTGCTTCCCATCTTTTGGAGAAGGCTAGACACTTAGGTCGTGAATTTGTAGTTCAAGTTCAAGGGGAAGTAATTGAACGTGCTTCAAAAAACCCAAATATCCCTACTGGGACTATTGAAGTTTTGGTAGAGGAACTTACCGTACTTAATACTTCTAAAACTCCTCCATTCACCATTGAAAATGAAACGGACGGTGGTGAAGATTTACGCATGAAATATCGCTACTTGGATATTAGACGCAATCCGGTCAAGAACAATCTTATTTTCCGTAGTCAAGTGACTATGGAGGTTCGGAAATATCTAGCGGAAAAGGGTTTTATAGAAGTTGAAACCCCTTACCTTATAAAATCTACACCGGAAGGCGCAAGAGACTTTGTAGTTCCTAGCCGTATGAACGAAGGTCAGTTCTACGCACTACCGCAATCACCGCAAACCTTTAAACAGTTATTAATGGTGGCGGGCATGGACAAATATTTTCAAATAGTAAAATGTTTTAGGGATGAAGATTTAAGGGCAGACAGGCAACCTGAGTTTACTCAAATCGATTGTGAAATGGCCTTTGTAGAACAGGAAGACATACTTAACGCCTTTGAAGGCCTTACCCGGCACCTACTAAAAGAAATCAACGGGGTGGATATCTCCGCATTTCCAAGAATCACCTATGACGATGCCATGCGTATTTATGGCAATGACAAACCGGACATTCGTTTTGGGATGGAATTTGCGGAACTCAATGATATAGCCCAACACAAGGATTTTGGAGTTTTTAATTCATCGGAACTGGTTGTTGGGATTGCCGTTCCCGGAGCCGCAAGTTATACGAGAAAAGAATTGGACGCCTTGGTCAATTGGGTAAAAAGACCGCAAGTTGGTGCCAAAGGAATGGTATATGTTAAGTGTAACGAAGATGGAAGTTACAAGTCTACCGTAGATAAATTCTACGATCAGGAGGACCTTAAAAAATGGGCCGAAGCAACGGGAGCCCAACCTGGAGACCTTATATGCGTGCTATCTGGCGATAAAAATAAAACCCGCTCACAATTAAGCGCCCTTAGAATGGAAATGGCAGAGCGATTAGGGTTAAGAAAGCCAGATGAATTTGCACCTCTTTGGGTAGTAGACTTTCCTTTGTTGGAATTGGATGAGGAAACAGGAAACTATCACGCCATGCACCACCCTTTTACCTCTCCCAAACCAGGCCAGCTTGAGATGTTGGAAAGCGACCCAGGAGCGGTACGTGCCAATGCTTATGATTTAGTTCTTAACGGAAATGAGATTGGGGGCGGATCCATTCGTATACACGACAAGAACGTTCAAGAAACCATGTTCAAGCATTTAGGGTTTACCCCAGAGGAAGCGAAAGCCCAATTTGGCTTTCTAATGGATGCTTTCCAATATGGTGCTCCACCCCATGGAGGGATCGCATTTGGTCTGGACAGATTGGTTTCTATTTTGGGCGGGCAAGAGACAATTAGGGATTTTATTGCATTCCCAAAGAACAATAGTGGTCGTGATGTGATGATAGATGCTCCCGCACCTATTGACCAGGAACAGTTGAATGAGCTTCATTTAAAACTTAATGTTTAGGTAAAAAGATTCTCAGCAGGGAATTTTCATACCTTTAATTAAGGTAACAATAATGGAATGCCCAGCCGAATAAAACAATTAGCTACCAAGTTTCTAAAATGGAGATATAAGCACATCTCCAATAAGACATTCACACACATCATGAGTGTTTTGGTAGGCCTTTTGGCCGGCTTGGCTTCCGTGACCCTAAAGAACATTGTATATTTTATTGAAGCTTCCTTGGAAAAGGGAGTTCTGATTTCCAATAATGGAATATACTTCATATTACCAATTATAGGCTTAACCTTGGTATTTCTATATGTGAAATTTATCCATAAAGAAAAGCTGGGGCATGCGGTAAGTTCCATCCTTTTTTCCCTTTCCAAAAAAAAGGGGGTAATTGAACCTAAACACATATATACACAATTAATCGCCGCCCCTCTAACCATTGGATTTGGAGGTTCTACCGGTCTATTGGGGCCCGCGGTTGCATCGGGGGCAGCTATTAGCTCCAATTTGGGAAAGTTCTTCCATATTAATTCAAAGACTAGATCACTTTTGATTGCTTGTGCATCTGCAGGAGCCATCGCGTCTATTTTTCAATCCCCCATTGCAGCGATTGTTTTTGCCATTGAAGTCTTTAGCTTGGATTTTACCATGCTTTCCGCTTTACCCCTACTTTTGGCTTCTATTTCTGGAGTTCTAACCTCGTACTTTTTTTTAGGCAATGAAGTGCTTTTTAAATTTACCATTACTCAAAATTTTGAAGTAAAGGACACGCTCTTCTATATCATTTTAGGTGTGGGAACAGCTTTCGCATCCATTTATTTCACCCGAATGTATTTTGGTATTTTAAAACTTTTTGAACCTCTAAAAAGTCCCAAATACAAACTATTGGTGGGCGGACTTGCCATTGGAACTATGCTGTACTTCATCCCCCCGTTGTACGGGGAAGGATTTGGTTTTATCAATAACCTATTAGATGGCAACCATACCGAGGCCCTGGGCAAAACCCCTTTTGACTCCTATATTTCCAATATTTGGGTAGTGATAGCTCTCTTATTCGGCATTACCATTTTTAAGGCTGTAGCCATGACCACCACCTTGGCGGCAGGTGGTGCAGGAGGAATTTTTATCCCAACAATGGTTATGGGAAGTGCGTTGGGCAACGTAATGGCCAAAGTCATTAATAATAGCGGATTGGGTTTTGCGGTATCGGAAAGTAATTTTACCTTAATTGGCATGGCTGGTTTAATAGCAGGGGTTTTACATGCCCCATTGACCGCTATTTTTCTCATTGCCGAAATTACCGGTGGCTATGAATTATTTGTTCCGCTCATGATTACAGCATCCATTTCTTATCTTATCACAAGAAATGCCATTGATTACACCATTTACACAAGGGAACTTGCAAAAAGTGGAGCTCTTCTTACACACAATAAGGATCAATCTGTATTGACCTTAATGCAATTGGAAGACGTATTGGAAACCAACTTTAAAATAGTCTATCCAGAAATGACTTTGGGAGAAATGCTTCATGAATCGGTAGCCAAATCAGCCAGAAATATTTTTCCTGTCGTTAACAAAGAGCACGCCCTTGTAGGCATTGTTCTATTGGACGATATACGTGAATTCATGTTCGATACGGGACTTTACAACAGCACCAAAGTTGAAACCTTTATGCATAACGCTCCGGAACACATTTTCTACGAAAAAGATAGCATGAAGAGTGTAATGCAAAAATTTCAAAATAGCGGCGCATGGAATTTACCGGTCATCAAAAATGGTAAATATGCAGGCTTTGTATCCAAATCAAAGCTTTTGACGGCCTACAGAAGAGAGCTGATTAATTTTACACGATAACTCCCAATACAGTATATATGAAAAATATAATCCTTTTTGTACTCCTTGCTTCTTTCGCATCAATTCTTTACGGCTTTCACATCCAAGAAGAGGAAGTTCTCTTAGGCAGTAAATGTATTGGATTTGGAACCGTAGGTATTTTTCTAGTGGCAATGCCGCTTTTTTTAATCAAATACAGTAGAGGTAAAAAAATGAAAGATTATATGCTATCCGAAGAAAATATTAGAAAAATGCGGGAAGAAACAAGTGAAAACCCTGAAAATCAATAAAATTCATTTATATTTCTCTTTGAATTTAAATACAGTCTGTCCAAAAAATTCATACTTTTAGACTAACAAACAATTTATCAACTAATTATTATTGGCATGACTGGTACAGTAAAATTTTTTAATGAATCCAAAGGATACGGCTTCATTACCAACGATGACACGGGCAAAGACATTTTTGTTCACGCTACAGCGTTAAAAGGTACAGCGCTTAACGAAGGGGACAAAGTAGAATATGTAGAAGAAGAAGGCAGAAAAGGAATGGTAGCCGCTCAAATACAAGTAGTAGGATAATCATCAACTTAACGTGCTTACAAAATGAACCCTTGCAAATGCAGGGGTTTTTTATATCGATTAATTAAAGTTGCGTTTAGCAATAAAAAATCTTTTAATGATTTCACTACAATCATCTTTTAAAACACCACTGACAATCTTTGTTTTTGGGTGCAATTGTGTTCCCATGGCCTTAAATCCCCTTTGAGGATCTGAAGCCCCATATACCACCTTACTTATTTGACTCCAAAATAGTGCCCCACCACACATTTGGCAAGGTTCTAGAGTTACATACAACGTACAATCATGTAAATATTTACCGCCTAAAAAATTGGCAGCTGCGGTTATGGCCTGCATTTCGGCATGTGCCGTAACATCGTGTAATTTTTCCGTAAGATTATGCGCTCTTGCGATGATCCTATTTTGCACCACAATTACAGCCCCTACAGGTACCTCGCCCATTTCGTAGGCAATTTCGGCCTCTTGAAGGGCCTTTTTCATAAAATAAGTATCATCAAAAGGTTGAAGCATGGTCTAAATGTACAATTTTTGACATTTGTTTAAGGAAACTAAAAACTGTTTTAATGTACATTTACGCCCGTAAATGGGCCAATTAAGTAAAATTCAATACCCTAAAGATCTTCGCGAACTTTCAATAGGAGATTTACCTCTTCTTGCCAAAGAGCTTCGTGAGTTTATAATTGATATAATTTCCACAAAAGAAGGTCATTTAGGCGCCAGCCTAGGTGTGGTAGAATTGACCATAGCCCTACACTATGTTTTCAACACTCCTTATGATAAGATTATTTGGGACGTTGGGCACCAAGCCTATGGACATAAAATACTGACCGGTAGAAAAGATACATTTCACACCAATAGACAACTTGGTGGCATAAGTGGCTTTCCTAAAATGGAGGAGAGTGAATATGATGTATTTGGTACGGGTCATAGCTCTACATCTATTTCAGCAATTTTAGGAATGGCTTTGGCCTCCAGTCTTAAGGGTACAACGAACCAACACCATATTGCAATTATTGGTGATGCCTCCATTGCCAGTGGAATGGCATTTGAAGGGTTAAATCATGCCGGTGTGACCGACGCCAATGTACTGATAATCCTAAACGACAATGCTATTGGTATAGACCCTAGCGTTGGGGCTCTTAAAAAATACCTCACCAATGTAAAAAAGGGAACGGCCAAAGAAGAGAACATTTTTGAATGTCTAAATTTTGATTACTCCGGTCCCATAGACGGTCACAATTTAAAAGCGCTGGTTGAAGAATTGCAGCGTCTTAAAGGTATTAAAGGGCCAAAATTACTCCACGTGATTACCACCAAGGGGAAGGGGTTACAAAAAGCGGAAGAAGACCAAGTAACGTACCATGCCCCAGGTAAATTTGATAGAATAACAGGGGAACGCCAAAAAGGAGAGAACACCAATATTCCTCCAAAATACCAAGATGTTTTTGGTCATTCCATTGTTGAATTGGCCCAAACCAACCAAAACATTATTGGCATAACTCCGGCAATGCCCACGGGAAGTTCCCTTAAAATAATGATGGAGCAAATTCCTGACAGGGCCATAGATGTAGGAATTGCAGAACAACACGCCGTAACTTTGGCAGCAGGTATGGCTGCTGAGGGTTTACAAGTTTTTTGTAACGTCTATTCCACGTTTTTACAACGTGCCTATGATCAGATAATCCATGACGTGGCAATTCAAAAACTACCGGTTATTTTTTGTTTGGATAGGGCCGGATTGGTAGGGGAAGACGGACCAACGCATCATGGCATTTTTGATATCGCCTATTTGCGCTGTGTGCCCAACCTTATTATTTTTGCGCCCATGAACGAGATGGAGCTGCGAAATATAATGTACACTGCACAATTAGGTCTTGACCGTCCTATTGCCATACGCTATCCTAGAGGAAGGGGTGTTACCCTAAATTGGAAAACCCCGTTCCAAAAAATAACAATCGGTACAGCCAAGAGAATAAAAAAAGGAACGAAACTTTCAGTCCTTTCTATAGGTCATATAGGAAATGCAGCTGCCGTTGCTATAGAACAATGTATCGCTCCTGAAAAGGTAGCGCATTACAACATGCGTTTTGTAAAACCTTTGGACATAAAAACGCTCGATTACATTTTTTCCTCCTTTGATACCATTATTACCCTTGAGGACGGTTGCAAACTTGGAGGTTTTGGATCGGCAATTTTAGAGTATGCCAATGAAGTAGGCTTTTCGCACAAAATTCACATTATGGGAGTTGAAGACAGGTTTATGGGCCACGGCACCATTGAAGAACTCCATCAGCTTTCAAAGATTGACACCAACACTATAACAATCCAACTAAATAATCTCCTCCATGCGCCACAACCACCATCTTAGCTATTTGTTCAGCATTTTTCTATTTTGTCTGGGAATCTTTCATCTTTCAGCACAAGAAAACGATTCCATACCCAATGCCCAACCTTCTCAAAAGACGGATTCCATTGCTATTATAATCCCGGAAATAGAGCTGGACAGTATTGTCATAGATACAACCATTGTAGACACCGTAGTAATCAGAAAAACACAGGAAAAAATTAAAAATATACCAAGGAGTGTCGATTTAATGAATCCCGTTATTTCATTTAAACGCACAAAGGCCTTGGGAGATAAACCTAATAATTTTAAAGTTCCCTCCTTTTGGACCAATGTAAACCAACTTGGTATTAATTTTAGCGAGGTAGCCTTTGTAAACTGGAATGCCGGTGGTAACAACTCCATTTCGGCCTTGGGAAAAGCCAAGTTTGAAAGAAATTATAAGTTTCGGTATATTCAGTGGGACAACTATATGGAAATGAGTTATGGCCTCAATATTCAGGAGAACCAAAAAATAAGAAAGACCGATGATTCCTTTAGGGTGAGTTCCACTTTTGGTTTTCAGCGAGACACCATCAGCAACTGGTATTATTCCGTCAAGGCGAATTTTAACACCCAATTCTCCAACGGTTATAAATATCCTAACAGGGACAATCCCATCTCACGATTTATGGCTCCGGGATATTCCTTTCTTGGTGCAGGTACTTCATACATCACCAAAGATCAACGATTCAACCTCTACATATCCCCTTTTACACAGAAGGTTACGTTTGTGTTGGATGAGGAATTGGCAAATAAAGGAGCGTTTGGTGTTCAAAAAGCGGTTACGGATGCCGAAGGAAATATTATAGAAGAGGGCAAAAGGACCCAAATAGAATTTGGTTTTTTGGTCACCAATCAATGGCAGACCGTGCTCATGAAAAACACCAATCTTAAAAACCGATTATCACTATACACGGACTATCTCCGGAATTTTGGGAATATTGATGTAGACTGGGAAATGACCATAGATTTAAGGGTGAATAAGTATATTTTGACCTCCATTGGTACACATATAATTTATGACGACGATATTCTCTTTGATGAACAGACCAATGAAGAGGGTATAGTTACCAATCCCGGAAGGCCAAAAATTCAATTTAAACAACTGCTAGGCGTTGGGGTAAGTTATGCCTTTTAGAGCTGCTTGCCCATAATTTTATTATGAATGTGAACGGCAGACCGATCAGATAAACTTGCCACATAGCAGCAAGTGTTTAACAATACTTCGTAAACGGAGGTTTCGGTATTTTGATAGCATTCCGGAAGTGTGGTAATCATGAGTTCGTCATAATTTCCGGCTATTCCCTCTCTTTGCCGTAATAAAGCCTGGGTGTAAACTTCAAGGATATCCGAAATAATTTTATAACCGGCTATTTCTTTTTCAATGACTTCCTGTGAACGATATATTTTTTCAACGCTCAAGGAAATAATATCCGATATTTGCGCTTCATACCTACTTTTATCCAAAAGTGAGACGGAAAATTCGCCATTCAAGATAGCTTCCTCATTTTCTATAAAAACGTCTACCGCATCGGAAATTAAAGTACTTATAGCAAGTGCCCGTAAGTAGCTTAGCCTATCTTCCTTGAATGCCAAAGAATTATACTTTTTGGTATTAATGTTATCCTTTACCAATTTTATTAGGTATTCCAAAGCGTAGTCCTCTGAAATTAGTCCCAGATTAATGCCATCCTCAAAATCGATTATAGTATAGCAAATGTCATCTGCGGCTTCAACCAAATATGTGAGTGGATGGCGAGAATAGGAAACGGATTCTCCTTTTCTGGTTTGCAATAAACCTAACTCCTCCGCCACTTGACAAAAGGTCTCCTTATCAGATTGAAAAAAACCAAACTTCTTATCGGAAATATGTTGGCTCGGCTTTTTGGGCAACGATTCCTTAGGATACTTCATAAACGCCCCCAATGTGCCATAACTAAGTCTTAAACCACCCTCAACCCCTTTTTTGGATTGGGTTAGCAGCCTATACCCATTGGCATTGCCTTCAAAATCAATTAAATCCTGATACTCTTTTTTAGATAATAATGATTGGTATATTAACCCCTTTCCAGTCTTAAAAAATTCCCCTATGGCCTTCTCCCCACTATGCCCAAAAGGAGGGTTCCCAATATCATGTGAAAGAGCTGCCGCGGCAACAATGGCACCAAAATCATTAAATCGGTACCCATGTACTTGGGCCAGATGCGGATGCTTTTCCAAAATTTTCTTTCCAGCGATTCTTCCTAAACTGCGCCCCACAACGGAAACCTCTAAGCTATGCGTAAGCCGTGTGTGCACAAAATCAGTATTGGAAAGCGGTATGACCTGTGTTTTATCTTGAAGACTTCTGAAGGCACTGGAGAATATAATCCGGTCATAGTCCACCTCAAAACCCAATCGCGTCTCGTCTTGTTCCTTTCGCAACCTTTTCAAGGTATCGCCCTGTCTTTTTAACGACAAAAGTTTTTCCCATTCCATATCTACTGATTATGCCTGCAAGATACGTCATTTGGCGTGTACCGTTCACAGCATACGGCACAGCAAAAGTTAACGTTAATTGTGCTTTGTTTTAAAATACTGGTAACCTAAACTTTACATTGGATTTTTTTCTTTGCAAAAAGAAAAAAATGAACAAATTACTTCTTCTTTTTTGTCTCCTTATAGGTACAGGGGCCTACGCTCAATCCGAAGGGAGCGTTAAAGGAAATATTACGGATATGGAAATGGGCGGCGAACCCCTAATGTTTGCCTTGGTTGAAATTGAAGGAACCAATTGGTCCACTGAGACCAATTTCAACGGAAATTTTGAATTGGAGCATATTACCCCAGGCAACTATACCATAGAAATAAGCTCCTTGGGTTATTCTACCATATCCTTACCTATTGAGGTGGTGGATAGTGAAACCATTTATATTCAAGAAGGTCTGCATGCTAAACAAATGAGTTTAGAAGAGGTGCAAACACTAACGAGTACCAAGAAAACTGCCTTTGCAGGTAAATAGTTAAAATGGCAAGCATAAAAAAAGCAACGCAGAAGCGTTGCTTTTTTTATGCTATGTAATTTATTTTCCTCTAATCTTTAGAAACCAGAGAAGATTTGTTGCCTTTATCGGTAACACTGGCAATTGCATTGTTATCAAACTCTACTTCCTTTACAACTCCGTTACTGATAAATCTCCATTTTCCGGTTCTAATTCCTCGATTATATCTTCCCTCTGAAATTAAATCCCCTTCGTCATTGTACTTTAACCAATCCCCATGCAGCTTACCATTCAAATCAAAAGTTCCTTGTTGACTTATTTCTCCGTTATCATGAAAATAAGTAGCTTCAATAAGATTGGTTTCCGTATTTAGTTTTACCTCTTTCTCTTTTTGTGCGTAGCCAACACTTAAGGTTAAAGCCATTGCAATTAAAACGATTGTATGTTTCATATCTCCTTATTTTGTTTCTTTAATAAAATTTTGATGGATCATCCAAAACTTTCAACACTCATTAAATCCCAATCTTTAAACATTCGGTTTTAGAGCAGAAGTTGATTCAAAGTTACAATAATTTTACATTAAAATCATTATTGCTTAACATTAAATTTACATAGGAAACGAAAATTTTGTTCCTTTATTGCGCTAATCCACTAAAAATATTCCTTCCTTTTACTGGGGAACAGAATTGCTATACAGCTGCCAAGCTCTTCATTTACAGGAAAACCCAATAGGACAGCCATATCAAGGCTCTCCTCTTTTTATCAAAATTCATTTATATTTAGACTTAGAATAAGATGTTACTTATTTTATAAAGGATTCTCAATTAGGGCAGCATATAAACACTTCATAACTTTATGTTAACCTAATTGCTAATTTATAGTGGCATTTTTGTGCATATTTTAAAGATTAATGGGCGAAAGTTTATATCTATTCATGATTGTGGCATTAGCAGTGCTTGCCATAACAGATTTAGTTGTTGGAGTTAGTAATGACGCGGTGAATTTTCTTAATTCTGCCATAGGCTCAAAGGCTATTTCCTTTAAAACCATAATGATTGTTGCCAGTGTAGGTATTGCTTTTGGGGCAATGTCCTCGAGTGGTATGATGGAAGTGGCCCGTAAGGGTATTTTTAATCCGGAACAATTTGTTTTTTCGGAAATCATGATTGTCTTTATGGCCGTTATGATTACTGACATTTTACTCTTGGATTTTTTCAATACTTTGGGAATGCCCACCTCAACAACGGTTTCCATCGTATTTGAGCTTTTAGGGGCTGCTGTAGCCATTTCAATCGTAAAAATTTTTAGCAATGATGATTCACTTGGGGATTTAGGCTCCTATATCAATACCGATAAAGCAACTGAAATCATCCTGGGCATTCTACTTTCGGTGGTCATAGCTTTTACCATTGGAGCGTTGGTTCAATTTGTTTCCCGACTTCTTATCTCATTTAAGTTCGATCAAAAACCTAAGTGGGTAAGTGCCATATTTGGTGGATTTGCAGTAACCTCAATTATCTATTTTATTATAGTTAAGGGCCTTAAAAGTGCAGCCATTTTCACTCCGGAAACCTTGGCTTTCATTGGAGAAAATCCAGAGATATTTCTTCTAATGAACTTTGTTTTTTGGACCCTCTTCTCCCTTTTGGTTACCACCATTTTCAAATGGAATGTTTATGTAGTGGTCATAGTTTTGGGAACATTTGCACTTGCCATGGCATTTGCAGGTAATGACTTGGTGAATTTTATTGGTGTTCCTTTAGCTGCCCTTGCTTCTTATACTGCATGGAGCGAATCTGGAATTCCTGCAACCGAATACACTATGGAAGGGTTGGCTTCAGCCGTACAGACGCCTACTTATTTGTTGCTATTTTCAGGGATTGTCATGGTCATTACCCTTTGGTTTTCTTCAAAGGCTAGAAATGTAGTCAAGACCAGTGTAGACCTTTCAAGACAGGATGAGGGTGACGAACGTTTTCAACCTAATTTCCTCTCCAGACAAATCGTAAAATATACTATCAAGGCCTCAGAAAACGTCATGGGGGTTATTCCCGCAGGATGGGTAAAAAAAATGGACAAGCAGTTTGAAAAACCGTATGTCTACATTCCCAAAAGTAGAATCCAAGACCTTCCGGCATTTGATTATGTTAGAGCCGCCGTTAATCTTATGGTGGCCAGTGTTTTGATTTCATTGGCAACCTCCATGAAATTACCACTATCCACAACCTATGTGACCTTTATGGTGGCAATGGGCTCTTCCTTAGCGGACAGGGCTTGGGGTCCTGAAAGTGCTGTTTATCGTGTAGCCGGGGTACTTAATGTAATTGGCGGGTGGTTCTTTACTGCCATAAGTGCGTTTACGGCCGCGGCAATTATAGCGTATGTTATTCATTTAGGCGGAGTTTGGGCTATTGGAATTTTGCTCATCTTGGCATTCTTGCTGATAGGAAAAAACTACCTCACCCACTCTAAAAAAATGAAAGAGACCAAGCTTGAGGAAAAACTGGAAAAAGCAGAGAGCAACTCTATTATTGGGGTTATTGAAGAAAGCTCATCCAACATAGCTTTGGCAATTAATAGAGCCAATAAAATTTATACGCAGAGTATTGATGGTTTGGCCAAGCATGATATTGATACCTTAAAAAAGAGTAAAAAGGGAATTGCCAAGCTGGATAAGGAAGTAGAGGGTCTAAGGGACAATATTTTCTATTTTATCAAAAATCTGGACGAATCCAGTGTAGGGACCAGTAATTTTTACATTACTATCCTAAGTTACCTACAGGACATGACCCAGTCTCTGGAATACATCGCCAAGGCTGGATATAAACACGTTCATAACAATCATAAAAAATTACGTTTTAACCAGATAAAGGACTTAAAAGAAACCGATGGGTATATTGATGACCTTTTTGGCGAAATAAAAGACATTTTCGAGAAAAAGGATTTCTTAAAACTTACAGAACTCATCGTAAATAAACAGGAACTTTTTCAAAAATTGGACCTAAAAATCCAAAAGCAGGTGGAACGCACAAGGGCAGACGAATCAAGCCCCAAAAACACTGCACTTTACTTTAGTCTTTTGCTTGAGACAAAAGATTTATTAGTGGCCACCATGAACCTGTTGGAGACTTATGATGAGCATGCAAACGTAAAAGTCTAGTTCTTTTGGACTGTGTTCAGAAAGAAAAGACAGCTCACTTTATCGAAAAAATATCAGCAAAAGCTAAAAGCAACGTTAGGTAGTAAGACCCAAATCTTTACTACATGCGTTTTTCCATTTATCTATCCATTGTTTTTGGTGGTGCCTTATTGCTATCAAGTTGTGAAAAAAGCGATACTTCCATAGAGAGTGAAGAACAGCTTTCCATTAATATTGATGAAAGTGCCCGAAATTCTGCACTTCAACTCTACCAAGACTATTATTTAGCCTCTGCGAATAGTTCTTCGGATGTATCTTGGACGGGCAATGAACCCTCTTGTACACCGGGTACGGTTCCTCAAGACACAAAAGACAAAATATTATTGCGGTTGGATTATTATAGAAAAGCAGCAGGATTAAATAATGTTATTGAAGAGAACACAAATAAGTCTCAAAAAGCCCAAGAAGCGGCCCTAATGATGCATGCTAACGGGGCTTTGGAACATTTTCCTCCTAACTCGTGGAAATGTTATACGGAGGATGGCAGTGATGCTGCGGCAAATTCCCTCTTAACTTCTATAGATGGAGCCTCGGCAATTGATTCCTATATTAGGGACCATGGCGCCAGTAACGGACCTGTAGGACATAGAAGATGGCTTCTTTGGCCCAGACTACAAGAAATGGGTATTGGTAACACCAATCGTTACAATGCACTATGGGTGATAGGTAATGCGGGCCCTCGACCACAAGATGCACCGGAATTTATTGCTTGGCCACCTCAAGGCTACATTCCTAAACAGGTAACGTTCCCAAGATGGTCATTCTCTATCCATAATGCAGATTTTACCCAGACAAACGTAAAAATGAAATACAAAAGTGGTGGTACCATTTCTCTGGAAACCGAAGAACTATCCAACTCATTCGGAGATAGAACCATCGTTTGGGTACCCAATATAAATACATCTACCATGGATTCCGATACCATTGTGGAAGTGACTCTAGAAAATGTGGTGGTCAATGAAATAAGTATTGATTACACCTATGAAGTAATCATTTTTGACGCAAGAAACTAATTACCGGTAAAAGTTCATTTCATCCATATATAACCAAACCTCCTGAGGCAACAGGGGTCTAATATTTTTGCCTTCCTTATGCGAATTTCGAATAAATGTGGATGAAATTTCCATAATTGGTGCATCTACCCTATGCACTTTAGGATGGTCTTTAAATTGATGCTCTACTTTTCCTTCGGATATTCTGGGGTAGACAAATAAATCATAATTTTCTAGAATAACCTCGTAGTTTTTCCATTTATGAAACCCCTTAAGGTTGTCCTCGCCCATAATCAAACAGAACGAATATTGGTCAGCATACTTTTCATCTAGATGGGCCAAGGTATTTACCGTATAATTTGGTTGAGGCAAATTGAACTCAATCTTACTTGGTTTTAATTTTGGGTAGTCCTTGGTCGCTTGATAAACCATCTCATACCTATGGTTATTGGCCAACAGGGATTTTTTCTTTTTAAATGGACTTAAAGGTGTAACAACAAACCAAACTTCATCCAAATGGGAGTATTCGGCCATGTGGTTGGCAATGACCAGATGCCCAATATGAATGGGGTTGAACGTACCAAAGTACAAGCCTACCTTCTTCATTTATATTACTCCTCTTCTGAGTTTTCGATTACGTAACCCGCCACCAAATCGTAGGCTTCCTTTAACGCCGTATCCAAATCGTAATTCTTGATGACCTTATCAAACTGTGGGGCTGTGGCCAACTCTACAGACGCCTTTGCGATTCGCATGTTTATTTTATCCTCACTTTCCGTACTCCTCTTTTTTAGACGTATTTTTAACTCGTCTATACTTGGGGGTTTCACAAAAACTGCCAAGGTAACATCAGGAAATTTCCTTTTAATACGAAGGCCTCCTGCCACGTCAATATCAAAGATGACATTTTTTCCTTCGGCCCAAAGACGTTCTATTTCAGATTTTAAGGTACCATAGAAGTTATCTCTATAAACTTCCTCCCATTCTAAAAAATCATCGTTCCTAATATGATTTTTAAACTCGGAAATAGACATAAAATAATAGTGCTCCCCTTGTTTCTCCTTTGGTCTGCGAGGTCTGGACGTTGCGGAAACCGAAAATGCCAAGTTGAGTTCCGGTTTATCCAATAAATGTCTTACAATGGTGGTTTTTCCACTTCCTGAAGGTGCCGAGAAAATAATAAGTTTGCCGCCTTTCATTTATACTAGTATTCTTTCTTAAACTTAAAGCACGTTGAGCATTTGCTCCTTGATTTTTTCCAACTCGTCCTTCATTTGAACCACCAGCTGTTGCATTGGCGCATAGTTGGCCTTGGAACCTATGGTATTTATTTCCCTGCCAATTTCCTGAGAAATAAAGCCCAGCTTCTTTCCATTGGAATCCGCAGAGCTCAAGGTGCTTGAAAAATATTTCAGGTGGTTCGCCAATCTTACCTTTTCTTCCGTAATATCATATTTTTCCAAATAATAGATAAGCTCCTGTTCAAACCTATTGGCATCCACATCTGTTTGTAGGTCAGATACAGCTTTTTTAAGGCGCTCCCGAACATCAGACTGTCTTTCAGGATCCATTTGCTCCACGCTTTTTAGAAGTTGCTGTAAAGTTTCTATCCGTTGAACAAAGTCATTTTCCAGAACTTGGCCCTCCTCTGAACGAAAAAGATTGATTTCCTTTAGTGCCTGGGTCACTGCTTCCTTTATATGTTCATACTCCTCTTCATCAATATCCTCCCTGTCCGTTTTTAAGGCATCTGGCATCCTTAGGGCCATATCCAATAATCGTAGCTCATCCCCGGCAGCAATTTCCCTTAATTGACTCATGTAATTCTCTACGGCGGGTCTGTTTACTTCTGCCGAAGTTTCTTCCCCTGTAAATTCCACATAGAGCCCAAAATCTACCTTAC
This sequence comes from Cytophaga sp. FL35, assembly GCF_014349235.1. Taxonomy (GTDB): domain Bacteria; phylum Bacteroidota; class Bacteroidia; order Flavobacteriales; family Flavobacteriaceae; genus Euzebyella. The sequence continues at coordinate 45,149 of NZ_JACSOH010000003.1, forward strand.
CCCTAACCAAGGAGCTGGCGATAACTTTACGTAATTCCAATTCCTTTTCCCTATAGCTAGAAGGCATTCTAGCGTTCAGGTCCAGATTTTTGCTATTGAGTGATTTAAGCTCTACCGTAATTTTTTTGGAAGGCAGCTGAATTACGTGCTTACCGAAACCGGTCATGGATTGAATCATAGAAACTACTGTATTTTGGCAAAGGTAACTGAATTAAGCTTAGTACTATAAACTTCGTTCATACAGTTCCTTTCAACTCTTAACTAATGAATACAATAATGCCGCTATTTTGTAATAGCGGCATCAAATCATTAACTTAAAGTTGCTTTATTTTTATGTTTTTATAAAACACTTTGTCGTTATGGTCCTGCAGCCCAATTTTACCGGTGTGGTACTTTCCAAAATGTTCCCAGCCGTTAAACTTACTTTTAGATACCATTTGGTCCCAAGCCTCATTACCCACGGGAAATTCTACAACTTTAGTACCATTGAGCTCAACACTACCTTTTTCTTCTTTATGGTTGACAGTAATGACCATGGTATTCCATTCACCGGCTGGCTTGGCTACATCTTTAGATGGTTCAACCATATCATAAAGTGCTCCGGCCTGATGCGATTTACCAGCCTTGGCATCGGGGTGCCTTTCGTTGTCCAGCACCTGTACTTCAGGACCGGTTGCGTAGGGTACGGACTGACCTACACTTTCGTTAACTCCCCAAAAAACGCCGCTATTTCCACCTTCGGAAATTTTCCAATCCAAAGAAAGAACAAAATCTGTGTATTCTTTCTCAGTCACCAAATCGTGTAACTCACCTTTCTTTTTTTCACTGGGCGGATAGTAAACCATGGCGCCATCTTCCAATTTCCAGTTTTCGGAAACGCTATCCTTTCCATATACCTTCCATCCATCAAAAGAAGTGCCATCGAACAAAGTAATCCACTCTGTGTTCAATTTTTCTTCCTTTATTTCAATCTCGGTACTTTCGGCGGTCATTTCTGCTTTCTTCTCAGCCTTTTCCTTGCATGCCATTGTTGATAAGGCAATGCACGCCACTAGGGTTAATTTTTTCATTGATTTTTGGTGTTAATTAGTTGTTTGAATTTGATATATAAGTAAAGGGGGCAAATAGCCCCCTTAAGATTTATGTTCCCAATATTTTCTTTAGCATCTCTTTATCTATTTCAGCCCCGGCAAAATCATCAAATGTTTTTTCCGTGGCCTCAATAATGTGGTCCTGAATGAACTTGGCACCTTCCCTAGCTCCTTGTTCCGGACTTTTGATACAACATTCCCATTCCATCACCGCCCATACGTCACAACCGTATTGGGTAAGTTTGGAGAAAATGGTCTTAAAATCTATTTGTCCGTCACCTAAAGAACGGTAACGCCCGGCTCTTTGCCCCCAATCATTATATCCTCCAAAAGCTCCTTTCTTTCCGGTCGGGTTAAATTCAGAATCCTTAACATGAAATGATTTTATGAACTCATGGTAATGGTCTATGTAAGTGATATAGTCCAATTGCTGAAGCACAAAGTGACTTGGATCATAGAGGATATTTACTCTCTTATGGTTACCGGTAGCTTCTAAGAAGCGTTCAAAAGTATCGCCATCATGCAGATCTTCTCCTGGGTGAATTTCATAACATACGTCTACGCCCTCTTCATCAAAATGGTTAAGAATAGGCATCCACCTTTTTGCCAATTCTTCAAAACCCATTTCTACCAATCCTGCAGGACGCTGTGGCCAAGGATGCCACGTATGCCAAAGAAGTGCGCCAGAAAATGTAGCGTGAGCCGTAATCCCCAATCTTCTACTGGCAGTTGCCGCTTTTTTTACCACGTCAACGGCCCATTCTGTTCTTGCCTTTGGATTGTTCTTAACGGCATCCGGCGCAAAATTATCGAACATAAGATCGTAGGCAGGGTGTACCGCCACCAATTGTCCCTGTAAATGGGTGGACAGCTCAGTGATTTCAAGTCCGTATGAATTCACCTTTCCTTTTAACTCATCGCAATAATCTTGGCTCTCTGCCGCCTTGTCCAAATCGATTAAAAACTTTTCCCAAGTAGGTATTTGAATACCTTTATAACCGAGGTCTGCTGCCCATTTACACATTCCATCCAAAGAATTGAAGGGTGCCTTATTGTCTACGAATTGGGCCAAAAAGACGGCCGGTCCTTTAATTGTTTTCATTATTAGTGTTGTTTGTTCTTACTATACATCTCTTAATTTACCTCCTAAATTGGCAAATATGACTTATATTTATTTCTTAATCTTTCACCATTTATACATAAAAAATGGGAAGTCATAAATATAGGGAATCCCTTAGGATTAACACAAGATAATTGACGTGCATTACACTTTTGAAGCAAAAGGTTTTGTTGATTTTATGCCAGCTGCTCAAAGATATGATTTCGCTTATCTGATAATTAACGGAAAAACAAGGTCATATATCCAATAGTTAATTTTCGTCAAATTATTTAAACTTATATTTTTAGTTGGATATGAACTTTAAGCGGTTTTCTCACTAAAAACTACTGTTCTATGGAAAATACTTCGGCAAGACATCTTTGGGGCGACTATTTAGACCAGCACTTGGAATATGCCTTTACAGAGGCTCCAAAAGTAGTTCATTTTTGTAATAATGAACAGGATGCCAATGAGTGCGCCTTGTTGGTAAAAAAAGGAATTAAAAAAGCTACCTCTCCATGCTTACTGGAATTACAACTAAGTAAAGAGCCCTTACCGAAAATAGGGGACTTTATGATAGTGACAAATTGGGAAGGTGAGGCCCAATGCTTGGTAAGGACCACTTCCGTTAGGCTAAAACCCTTTTTTAGTATTGATGAGTATTATGCAAAAGTAGAGGGTGAAGGGGATAAAAGTCTTGCTTATTGGAAAAAATCCCATTGGGATTACTATACTAAAACCCTACAACCCTATGGCCGCAAACCCAACAATAGTATGATCGTGGTCTGCCAAGAATTTGAGAAAGTATTCGAGCGATAAAAAATCCCTGAAACCTCGTTCGGTCTCAGGGATTTACTTATAAAATTCACTTTAAAGGGTCTACTCTTCAAGTTCTACCCAGGTATTTCCATTTTTATGGGATTCTACCGTGGCTTCAATAAAGTTCATGCCTCGCACTCCGTCCTTCATGGTTGGGTAAGATCCATCTTGTTGCTCTTCTCCACGAATGGCCCTAGCCACACCCAGGTAAATGTTAGCCATAGAATCAAAAATCCCTTCTGGATGTCCGGCAGGTAATTTTGTACCGTCTAGAGAAAACTCACTATTATAGGAATGACCCGGTTTGTATACTTTGGTAGGCTCCGTATCGCTCATCATATACAAGAAATTAGGTTTCTCCTGCTCCCATCTAAAGGAAGCTTTTTCACCATAAATGGCAATGGCCAAACCATTTTCTTCTCCAGTTGCAACTTGACTACCCCTTATAACCCCTTTAACGTGGTCCCCCATACGGATAAGGACTGTACCATCCACATCCATCTGGTTATCTTCATATAGGTAATTAAAGTCGCAAAGAAGAGACTTTACCTCTAGCCCGGTAGTGTATTCAACCATATTAAAGGCATGAACACCAATATCACCCATACAAGAGCTAATACCGGCCTTTTTAGGGTCTAGCCTCCAAACGCTTGATCTCTTTTCCTTATCGTGGATGATTGGATTGATCCATCCTTGGTAATACCTAGCGTCCACTTTGTGGATTTTTCCTAAGGCTCCCTGCTTGATCATTTCCTTCATTTGACGTACCATTGGGTAACCGGTATAGGTATGTGTAAGAGCGAATATAGATCCTGATTTTTGATGCGCCTCCTGCAAAATTTTCGCCTCTTCCAGTGTGGTGGTCATTGGCTTTTCACAAATAACGTGAAAACCGTTATCCAACAACTTTTTGGCCATAGGGAAGTGAAGGAAATTGGGCGTAAGTACGGAGCAAACTTGAATTCGCTCATCCACAGGCAGCTTTAGCTCTTCTTCTACCATGGTATCAAAATCCTTGTATATCCTATTGGTAGGCACATCTATTTCTTTGGCAAAAGCCATATTCTGCTCAAAATCCGGGTTAAAAACAGCCCCTACGATTTGATAGTTATCATTGATATGGGAAGCCACACGGTGTAAAACTCCAATTAACGAGTCACCACCACCTCCCAAAATTCCTAATCTGATTTTCTTTGGCATTGTAATCCTATTTAATGATTGAAAAGTTGTATTTGAATTAAGGGTAACAATTTAATAAAATAGCTACGATTTAAAGGCTATTTTTTCATTTTTGAACAGAATAAGGTATAGAATCATGACAATGAAGGCAAAAGAGGCCGGATAGTACCAGATAGACCGCCAATCATGCACATTTTCTGTTACCAAATAGTTGTCCGTGATGATACCAGCAATCCAAAAGCCTATAAGCATGCCCACCCCATAAGTGGCCAATGTGATCAAACCTTGTGCTGAACTTTTAAACGCTGTCCCTGCTTTGCTATCGGTATAAATCTGACCCGAAACAAAGAAAAAATCATAGCAGATTCCATGAAGGGCAATTCCCAAAAGAAGCACAAACGGCATATCGCCATTACTGGCAAATGCAAAAAATAAATATCGTAATCCCCAAGCCAACATAGCCACCAAAATGGTCATTTTAAAACCAAATCGCTTAAAAAAGTAGGGTAATAAAAGAAGGAACAATATTTCGGATACTTGACCAACCGTCATTTTACCTGCTGGATTGGAAACACCAATTTCGCCTAAAAATTGACCGGCATGTTGGTAATAGAATGCCAATGGCACACATATAAAAACAGAGGCCAGAAAAAATACCAGAAAATTTCTGTCCTTTAACAACGCCAAGGCATCCAAACCTAGCAATTCCTTAAGAGAAACCTTTTTAGAACTACTGGCCTTAGGTGGCGTTTTTGGCAAGGTAAAACTGAACAATCCTAGAATAGCCGAGGAGACAGCAGCCATTAAAAATGTATTGCGTAACAGCCCTTCTGAAATTCCTCCTTGGGAATCCCAATTCAATAAACTGATCAATAGGCCTGCCGTAATCCATCCAGCGGTACCAAAAACCCGTACAAAGGAGAACTCTTTTGCGGGATCCTTCATTTGCCCAAAAGAAACAGAATTGACCAATGCCAAGGTAGACATGTACAAAATCATGTAAACCAGCAAATAAGGGAAAAATTCCTCAAAGCTATTGGCCCGGTATAGCATGAACATTAATATTGCGCCCACCAGATGGACCGACCCCAGAATTCTTTCGGCATTAAAAAACCGGTCTGCAATTAATCCAATAATAAACGGTGAAAGAATAGCTCCCCAAGATTGGGTAGAATAGGCCAATGCTATTTGAGACCCATTTGAGTCTAAAGTATTAGGTAAATAGATTCCCAGGGTTACGAACCAACTTCCCCAGATGAAGAATTCAAGAAACATCATCAAGGAAAGTTGGATCCGTATGTTTGTACTCATGGGTTAACGCTTATAGAAAATATAATCCAAGGCCAAAGGTTCTATACCATTTTGCCTTAAATCCATCAATATTTGACCCCGGTGATGGGCAGAATGATTAATGATGTGAAATAATACATCCTGTATGGTATTGGCAAATAACCTGCCCTCAGAACTTTCATAGCTTATGCGCTTCTCAAAGTTATCCGTATGGGAAGTGATATCAAAAGTGGCGCGTTGATTTTCATAATGAATTTCTTCCCAAGTATTGGGTTCATGAATATCAAATACATTAAATGCACTTTTTTCTTCCCTCAATCTAGCATTCCAAATGTGGTGTGCGTTAAGTACATGGCTAAACAGCTCCTTGCTCTTTACGGGCACGGAGTCAAGTTCATTACAATAAGCAATGAGTTTTTTGTTACAAAAGAAATTGTAATCAAAAAGTTGGTTAAAAAAAGTTTTCACTTATGTACGTCAATGCGATTTTTTCACAAATAGAAACTAGCCTAATTTCTTGGAAGCTTCAATCAACAATTCCTTTGTGGCCAAAATACCGGCTTCCTCATCCAACTCGCTACCCTCATACTCAACTCCTATATAACCGGTGTAGCCATGATCTTTTACAATTTTGAGCATTTTCACATAATCTATTTCGGTTTCGTTGCCTTCTGCATCAAAATCATGGGATTTGGCACTAACCGCCTTTGCATGTGGCATAAGCTCTTCCACACCCTTGTATATATCATACATTTCGGCGCAATCCCATGTACCTTCTTTACGCTTGATACAGAAATTGCCAAAATCTGGGAGCGTCCCACAATTATCCAATTCAACTTTCTCCATTACCTGGGCATGAAGTGCCCCGTTAGATGAAAGTCCGCCGTGGTTCTCCACCAAAACATTTATATTCTTTGTTTTCGCATACGTACTCAATTTGGTGAGTCCGTCTACAGAATTGGCTATCCACTCTTCAGGATCATTGCTACCGTTAAGGTTTACCCTTATCGCATGGCAACCCATGGCAGCCGCAGCATCTACCCATTTTTTGTGTTTTTCTATTGTCTCGTTTCTTTCTGCTTCATCAGTTACCGCCAGATTTCCTTGACCATCGATCATGATCAACACATTTTCCATTCCATGTTTTTCTGCCTCTGCATTGCACTTCTCGACAAAAGCTGCCATAGCCTCTTCGGAATAGCCTGCTTTTTCCAATTCAGGGTTGTATAATTGAGACACATATTCTAGACCGGTAAAGCCCCAATTCTTTGCCTTTTCCGCAAACGTATAAGGGTCTACGCCATCTTCACGAATCATTTTGTGTATGGACCATTGGGCTAAAGAAAGCTTGAAAAAAGGTTCGGCCGCGGTTTCAGGCATCTCAGCGGTATCAGCAGCACCTTCTTCTTTTTTCTTGGTTTCCTTACAGGCATAAATACCCATAATCGATAATGCAGCACCTGCTTTAGAACTATTGGCAATAAACTTACGTCTTTTCATTAATTTGGATTAGTTTGTTGTTTTAGAAGTATTTGGAGTTAATTTACGCACGAATATGCGATTCCATTAAGGTATACGGCGAATAAATGTAGAAAATTAATTTAATATTTAATAAATTTAGGGACTAAACAATTCTGTAGATGAGTAAATTTTATTACAACGAAGAAAGCGATTCGTACGATGCCATTGTGGTAGGTACCGGAATCAGTGGTGGTTGGGCCGCAAAGGAACTTTGTGAAAACGGACTCAAGACCCTGGTTTTGGAACGAGGAAGAATGGTAAAGCATATTGAAGACTACGAAACCGCGAACAAAGACCCCTGGGATTTTCCTAATGCCGGAAAGGCTACACAGGAAATCATTGCAAAACAGCAAAAGCAACATAGAACTGGCTATACTACAAGCCAAGCGAGCCATATGTGGTTTGTGAACGATTTGGAGCACCCTTACAACGAGATAAGACGTTTTGATTGGATGCGTGGGTATCATGTGGGTGGTAGATCGTTGCAATGGGGGCGTCAAAGTTACCGTTGGAGCGACATTGATTTTTCTGCCAACCAGAGAGAAGGCATTGCCGTAGATTGGCCGGTAAGGTACAAGGATATTGCCCCTTGGTATTCCAAAGTAGAAAATTATATTGGAGTAAGTGGGGAATCCCTTAATCTTCCTCAATTACCGGACAGTGATTTTCTACCGGCAATGGACCTTAACTGTGTAGAAGAACATTTTAAGAGCAAGGTAACCGAATCTTTTGATGGTCGCGCAGTAACCGTTGGTCGTGTAGCCCACATTACCGGAGACAAAACATTTGACGGAAGAACCAAGTGCCAGTTTAGGAACAGATGTATTAGAGGTTGTCCTTTTGGTGGGTATTTCAGTAGTTTATCCTCTACCCTTCCTGCGGCGGAAGCTACCGGAAATATGACTTTAAGACCAGATTCTATCGTTCACGAAGTGATGTATGACCCCGATACGAAAAAAGCTACGGGCGTAAAGGTAATAGATAGGGTCACCAAGGAACATTATGAATTTAAGGCCAAGGTAATATTCCTTTGTGCATCTGCTATTGCATCAACCTCCATATTAATGCAATCCAAGTCCGATCGTTTCCCTAATGGAATGGGTAATGATTCCGATCAGTTAGGTCGTAATATCATGGACCACCACTTAGGAGTAGGGGCCAGCGGTAGTTTTGAAGGTTTTGAGGACAAGTACTATAAAGGTAGAAGACCCAACGGTGTTTATATTCCTAGGTTTAGAAACCTTGGTGGTGCTTCGGACAGAAAGGACTATAAGCGTGGCTTTGGGTACCAAGGTGGTGCCAGCAGGGGAGACTGGGAAGAAACCGTTGCGGAACTAGCTTATGGTAAAGATTTAAAGGAAAGTATCCTTAAACCAGGTGGTTGGAGAATGGGAATCGGTGGTTTTGGAGAAGTTCTTCCTTACCAGGATAACAGATTCACTTTGGATTATGAAAAATTAGACCAATGGGGTCTGCCTACCGTAACCTTTGATGCCGATCTACAAGAAAACGAATTCAACATGCGTAAGGATATGCAGGCTTCTGCAGTGGAGATGTTGGAAAAAGCAGGCTTTAAAGATGTAAAAGGACACGATGGTCCTACAGGACTAGGTCTTGGAATTCACGAAATGGGAACTGCCCGTATGGGGCGTGATAGAAGAACATCCGTACTAAACGGAAACAATCAATTACATGATGTACCAAACGTTTATGTAACAGATGGTTCTTTTATGACCTCTGCCAGTTGTGTCAACCCATCTTTAACCTATATGGCTTTCACCGCAAGGGCTGCCAACCACGCGGTAAGCGAACTTAAAAAAGGAAACATATAATGGATAGAAGAAAAGCACTTAGAAACATGGGGTTGGCCCTTGGGTATACCGTTGCCACCCCAACACTTATAAGTATAGTTCAAAGCTGTAAGCAAGAACCGTCATTTGAATGGACACCAGACTTCTTTTCCAAGGATGAAGGGGCCGTACTAACCAAATTGGTAGATATTATTTTGCCAAAGACGGACACTCCATCGGCATCAGAAACACAGGTACACCTATTTATAGATCGGTTTGCACTGGAAGTGATGGATGAGAAGCAGCAAAATTTTGTAAATATGTCTATTGGCAGATTTATAGAAAAAGCGCTCATTGACTCAGGAAAAGAAAAAGGTGGCGAGCTATCTGCAGAAGAACTTGAACCCGTACTTGCCGAAGCATTAAGCGTTAGCAAAGAGGATGAAGCCAAGAATTTTGAAGCCATTAAACAATACCATGAGGCAGTTGCCGAAGGCAAGGAACCTTTGTTGGACGATGGAATTTCAAGATTCGCTTTTGCCAATAATTTAAGGGGACTAACCATTATGGGATATAAGACCTCAGAATATGTAGGCGAGAACGTATTGGCCTACTTACCTGTTCCAGGGGAATTTATAGCCTGCGGAGATTTACAGGAACTCACTGGCGGCAAGGCTTGGTCCTTGTAATACACTACAAATTAAATTTTTAAAAGGGTTAAGGTCCTATAAAAACTAGCCTTGACCCTTTTTTTGATCTCAACTTAAAAACAGAACCGAACAAACACCAATGAAAAGAAGAAATTTTATCCAAAAAACCGCAATAACAGGAAGTGCCCTTTCTATGGGAGGCTCTTTGGCCTTTGCCAACAGCTCTATGCAACCGGCCACAAAACCCCATAGCTTCAATCTTAAATACGCCCCACATCTGGGTATGTTCAAAGAACTGGCAGGAGAAGACATCATAGACCAAATTAATTTCATGGCGGATCAAGGCTTTACCGCATTTGAAGATAACGGTATGATGAAAAGGGAAATTTCCATGCAAACCAAAATGGGCGAAACCTTGGCCAAAAGAGGTATGACCATGGGTGTTTTTGTTGTAGATAAAGGTGGCAACATGGCCAACACTTTGGCAGCGGGGAAACAGGAACATCTAGATATTTTTTTAGATGGATGTAGGCGGGCCGTTGAAGTGGCCAAAAGGGTAAATGCCAAATGGATGACCGTTGTACCTGGCGGATATCAAAGAAATCTACCTATTGGAGTGCAGGACGGAAACGTAATTGAAGCCCTTAAACGAGGAGCGGAGATTTTGGAACCGCACGGTTTGGTTATGGTATTAGAACCACTTAGTGATTCTCCTGACCTCTATTTGCAAAAGTCCGATCAGACCTATATGATCTGTAAGGGCGTGGATAGCCCTGCCTGTAAAATTTTATACGATATATACCACCTACAGAAGACCGAAGGTCACTTGATTCATAATATGGATCTAACTTGGGATGAGATAGCTTATATACAAGTGGGGGACAACCCCGGAAGAAAGGAACCTACTACGGGTGAAATCAATTATAAAAACGTCTTTAAATGGATTCACGAAAAAGGATTTGATGGCGTGTTGGGTATGGAACACGGAAACTCTAAATCTGGCAAAGCTGGTGAACAAGCCGTTATTGACGCATACAAGGAGGTAGATAGTTTTATGTAAAACAACGTTATTCATGATACTAAAAAGCGTCCAATTTCCTTGGACGCTTTTTTATTAGTGCACACTACCACCAAAATGTATACGGTTATTACCAAAAAGGGTACCTAATTAATGGATGCTTGCCTTACTTTTGCCAGGGTATGAAACGAACCTTCAAATTCTTAAAAAGAATGTTAGCAACCATAGGCATCCTTATTGGCTTAGTAGTACTACTAGTAGTCCTGTTTTTAAATTTTAGTCCACAATTTGGTGGTAGGGCAACTAAGGAACAATTGGCATCCTACGCCAAATCAGCACATTTTAAAGATGGTAAATTTTTTAATCTGGGCGGTGTAAAAAATGAAATGAGTGCCGGTGATATGGCCAAGGCCATTGGCGGCATGTTCAAAAAGATACCCAATGCCAAACCTGATCGCCCCTTAACAGTACATACGGTAGATTCCACGGCCATTGCCAATTATTCTGGAGAAACCCGTTTCATTTGGTTTGGCCATTCTACGTTTCTGCTACAAATGAACGGGAAAAACATTTTATTGGACCCTATGTTCGGTGATGTTCCCGCACCCCACCCTATGCTGGGCAGCAAAAGATTCAGTAACGGTCTCCCTATAGTAATAGATAAATTACCCCGTATAGATGCCGTAATTCTTTCCCATGACCATTATGACCATTTAGATTATGAAAGCATTAAAAAACTAAAGCACAAGGTTGACCATTTCTATATGCCGCTTGGTCTGGGCAATCACTTGAGGGAATGGGATGTGGAGGTGATGCGTATTACGGAATTGGATTGGTGGCAAGAAGCCACTATGGGAGATTTCACCTTTACCAGCGCCCCTGCCCAACATTTTTCAGGTAGAGGTCTTACGGACAGGGATAAAACACTTTGGAGCTCATGGGTCATACAAACGACCGAAGAAAAAATCTTCTTTAGTGGCGATAGTGGATACGGGCCCCACTTTAAAACCATTGGGGAAAAGTTTGGGGCATTTGATTTTGCGATGATCGAATGCGGACAATACAATGAACTTTGGTCAGAAATTCACATGTTCCCCGAAGAAACGGCACAAGTGGGCGTGGACATCAACGCCAAAGCTATTATGCCCATTCACTGGGGAGCCTTTAAATTGGCCCAACATTCTTGGACCGACCCTGTGGAAAGGGCCGTTAAAAAAGCCAAAGAACTAAATGTCCCAATAATCACTCCGCAAATTGGGGTGCCCACCAGCATCCATCAAGAGCTACCCGCCCCAGAAATTTGGTGGGAGAATTAAAAAGGTAGGGCACATTTTAATTGGAACTATCATAATAATAGATTGATCCCACGCTTATAAATTGCAAACAGCTTATGACCTTAATCCTTAAACTAAGGCCATAATCTGAATCGCATACCTATAATCCTAGAGAGGAATTTCAGGGGTATTTAGTTTAGCAATTGATTTGTTGATTTCTTCTTGCGTGAGTTCATGCCTTACGATGTTCCCTTCAAAATAATCATCATAAGCTTTCATATCAAAATTTCCATGTCCGCAAAGATTAAAAAGAATGGTTTTGGAGACTCCCTCCTCCTTGCATTTTTTAGCCTCTGCGACCACGGTAGCAATACCATGGGTAGCTTCCGGTGCGGGAATAATTCCCTCCGACCGCGCAAAAAGCACACCGGCATCAAAAACCTCCAAGTTATCATGTGCAACAGCTTCAATTAATTTATCTTTTAACAACTGACTTACGATGACGCCTGCACCATGATAACGCAATCCCCCTGCATGAATGGGCGCAGGAACAAAATCATGACCCAAGGTATACATTGGAAGTAAAGGCGTCATGCCTCCCGTATCACCAAAATCATACCTAAAGACACCCCGGGTCAATTTGGGGCAGGAAGTAGGTTCACTGGCTATACAACGAATATTCTTTCCTTCTTCCATATTCAACCTTAGAAACGGAAAGGCCAGACCAGCAAAATTAGACCCGCCACCAAAGGGCGCCACTACAATATCCGGCATATCACCTGCTTTTTCCATTTGTTTAATAGCCTCTTGACCTATGATGGTCTGGTGCAGTTTTACATGGTTCAAAACACTTCCCAAGGCATATTTGGTATCTTCCCTTTGTGCGGCCATTTCAACGGCTTCGCTGATGGCTATACCAAGAGAACCTGGACTATCCGGATTTTCCGCCAATATTTTTCTACCCGCTTCCGTAAGGTTGGTGGGCGAGGCAAACACATTGGCGCCCCAAGCATTCATCATAGATTTCCTGTAAGGTTTGTGATGGTAGGATAATTTTACCATATACACATCGCAATCGATACCAAAATGCTGGCATGCAAAACTAAGGGCACTGCCCCATTGGCCTGCTCCGGTTTCTGTGGTAATGCGTTTAACACCTTCCATTTTATTGTAATATGCCTGTGGTACGGCCGTATTGGGTTTGTGCGATCCGGACGGGCTTACACCTTCATATTTGTAATAGATTTTCGCCGGGGTATCCAAGGCCTTTTCCAAGCCGTATGCCCTGTATAATGGGGTGGGTCTCCATAGGGAGTATATGTTTCTTACCTCATCAGGGATGGGTATCCATTTGTCCATACTGACCTCTTGTTCGATCAGCGCCAATGGAAAAAGTGGGGCCAATGCATCGGGACCAATAGGCTCTAGGGTACCAGGGTTTAAGGGAGGTAAAGGTTTATTGGGCATATCTGCCACAATATTGTACCAGTTTTCAGGAATTTCTTGCTCGCTTAGGGTAAATTTTCTAGTTTTCATTGAATGAGTTTTGGTGTACCCATTAAAGATATAAAATAGGCCCCAACCTTAATCTGACTTTTACTATTTCAAAAATTTTGATGCCGATAACTTTTAAAAAGTGCTAAAATTATGTCAAAGTGTTCATTTTTAACGATTTAATGTAATCCAAGCAGTATTTTAGCAACGTACGTAGAATATTATTGGGGCCATGGACAAATACATTACCATTTTAATCATTTATATACTAGCTTATCTCTTCTCTGTCATAGCTAGGCCCTACATTGAAAAATAATATCAGAAACGTATTTTTTCCTAAGACCAAATGCTTCAAAAAACCATTTAGTGAAAGTAAAAACCAAAAAGCATTTAGGAAATACTTTTTGGTTTTAGACAACTACACTCAACTCACACTATTTGGAAATGTTTTTTTCTAACCGCAATAGCCGAGCCTCTAAAGAGGCGATTTTTTCGGATTGTTTTTCAATTAATAATTGCTGTTCTTGAATGGCCTTTATTGCCACAATTGCGAAGGCGCTATAGTTCAGACCCAGTAATTCATCTTCGCTATCTGAAGATACCAAATCTGGAAAAATGCTTTGAACGTCCTGTGCTATAAGACCAATAGTCCTTTTCCTTTCAATGTCGGATTTGTAATAATAGGTACTGGGTTTTAGCTCTTTGACTTTCTCCACTACATTCGTTAGGGGTCGGATTTCAGATTTTAAACGTTTATCAGAACTTTGAACGTATGCTCCGTTATTTGCATTAATAAATCCTCGTAAAGCTCCTCCGTAATGAAACCTTAATGAAAAACCATGGGTTATATGCCAATCTTGATTTTCGGTATTATCACTAAAGCTCAGGCCACTACCAACAGATTGCCCCCCTTGGTTGATAGTTAATCTTGCAGAAGGACTTTCGGTATTGATACCTATCCTGCCATCTCCTGTAATTGTCATTCTATTTCCTGCTCCACTAGCATTGCGAAAATAAAAATTAAGCTTAGCGTCACTAGCAGTGGTAGAGGGCAAACCTGCAACATGCCAAAAAGAATCACTTACAGCATCATTGGTAAGTTCCAACCTAGCAAAATCATTTCCTGTTTCCTCTAACTTAAATAAGGGTTTGAGCAGGGTTGAGTTATTTCGAATATGTACCCATGAAGAAACATTAGAAATGTCACCAAACTGAAATTCCCCTCCTTTACGCATTCTAAAATGTGTAGATAAAGTATTGGAGCCATCTTCTTTGTACCTAAACTGTAGTGTGCCACCCCCATTAAGTGTACCAAGTCTCCATTGATTTCCATTCCCTGGATAACCAAGTATCAGGTTCCCCAAATTGGACTGAAGAAAAAGATTCCCTCCAATATGCATTTTCGTTTCCGGGTTACTAATTCCAATTCCAACATTCCCCGTATCAAAATAAATATCACTATCATTTTCTTCCCAAAGAGAACTCCGTCCACCAGAGCTTCCTATCATTAAATTACCATCGGCATCAGCTACCACGTTTCTTTGTCCCGTTCCCGCTAAATCCCTCGACTTGATGGTACCTTCTACATCTAGTTTTTCTGTTGGGTTTGTAACCCCCACACCAATGTTTCCATTATATTTTATAGTCAATCTTTCCTGCAAGGTGCTACTGCCATATGCAGCGCCATCTTTGGTAAAAAAGCTTAAATCACCTTTAAATTGAGCACCGCCGGCCGTTTTGGTCTCAATTCTTGTTATAGCAGAATTTCCTGGGGAAGAATTCGAAATAAAATCAAGCCTTCCTATAGGTTGGTTGGTAGAACCTTGCCCTCCCTGTATTTCGACGGAAGCCAAGGCGTTATCTCCAGGGCTAGTACCTGTAGCAACGGTCAAATAAGTACTTGCACCACTTTCTACTCCTGGAACACTATTTCCGACACCAACACTTCCGCTATCAAAATAAATATCACTCCCATTTTCTTTCCAAAGAGAACTCCCTCCGCCACCACCAACTTCATCCGTGCCAGCAATCCATTGACCCGAACCCGCATCCCACTTGGCCACTTGACCGTCTGCCGTACCTTCCAACCCGGAAATATTGGTACCATCTCCCATGAGCAGTCCGCTTTCTCCAGTTACATCCACATAATTTCCTAAATCTACCGATCCGGCGCCATCTTCAATAGTGAGTACATCACCTGTCAAAATTAAATCTTGATTATCCGTTCCCCCAGGCGGGATAATTCCTGAAAGGTCCACACCCGTGCCATCGGTAATGTTTAAAACAGTTCCTGTTAACGATAAATCTTGATCATCAGTATCCACCAAACCTCCTGCAGCGAGTTCTTCCAAGGCTGCTTGGGTATCGGTAGCTACAAGACCCGTACCTGCATTATTGAAAGGAACTTCTGCCGCTGTCTGGTCATCGGTACCACCGGGGGGGATAATCCCCGAAAGGTCCACACCCGTACCATCCGAAATCTCCAAGCTGGTACCCGTCAAGGTCAAATTCTGAAGTTCATTAGTTGGGTCCGCATCCGCATCTGCCCCGCCCGCCCCAGCAGCCAATTCATCAATGGCCTCTTGGGCATTAACGGCTGTAAGCCCTGATGCCGAGTTATCATAAGGCACCTCCACAGCAGTTTGCTCTACCCCACCGCCAGCAAAAAACTTATTATCTACATAGGTCTTTACTGCACGCTGCGTAGGCAAAATTCCATTGCTATTTTCTGAAAGTGTACCGTTATCCGAAATCTCGTTCACTTGATTTCCGGTACTTAAATTTAATGCGCCTTCCACTTTAAAATTTTGACGCACCACTACATCACCTTCATTGAGGTTTTCAATTACATCTCCCGTCTTTCCCCATTGTTTATCCCCGGACGCCAAAGCATAGGGAACCGCAGATAATTCGGTAGTGCCTATCTCAACCCCATTTAGAAAAATGGTTAAGTACGAGGTGCCTCCCCAAGGTAAATTGGAAAAATTTCCGTTGGCTACCGTTCCATTTCCAATTTTAAGGCTAAAAACACCATTGGCGTCCGTTTCTACCATATGTGTTTCTTCGTAAACCAGCGTGGCATTGGCAGCACCAAAACGCAGACCTATGCCCACCGTTAGCTCTTCCTGCTCCAAAAGATTATTTTCCGCATCACGAGCAACCCCTTGATAATTGATAAAATCTGCTTGTGCCCACATTTTTGTTGATAGTAGCAATAGGACAATCAACATTAAGACCGTTAAATAGTAATTCTTTACCATGATTATTAGTTCTTTATAATTTTATATTCCTTTAATCCTACCGTACCCTTTAACAAAAGTTGCAGTATATAGACCCCTTTTGCCATGGAGCGCATATCTATGACATGTTCTACTCGATCATCCTCAACAGACTTCATAAAAACACGCTGAGAATTGACTGAAAACACTTGCATGGCCAGAACCTCACTATCCCCAGAAAAAATGGTAAGCTCGTCCATAACAGGGTTTGGGTAGACTACAATCTCAACATTATCCTCATTACCTACCCCCAAGGGTATGACCAGAATTCCCTTTTTACCCCAAAAGCCTTGATGAACGGAATAGTCGTCCTTTATAAAACCCACCACACTTTCACCAATCGTAAAATTGAGATTGTGGCCCGAAGAGACCATTAAAGTTCCGGCGCTTCCTATCACGCTTCTATCAATAGTTTGGCCAGATGCACTTAGAGCTAACAGTAGTACGGGTATGGTGAAAATTACTTTCATAAGGTTCTCGCTTTTGGATTGATGTTTACAGGAACAAAAGGTTAACACGCAAAAACAATTATTTGCGACCTACCATAATTTTATCTTCTCTTCTTATAAACAAAGACCTCAATGGAATCAAAACTAATTTCCACAGCTTTGGAAAAATCCCCTAAAAAGCGGTTAAGGGAATAACCAACAACAAGAATACCTTCCACGGCAAAAAGAATTGCGGGATGAACAGCTTGCACAAAGAAAAGAAGGGGCTCTGCAAAAATTAAGGTAGTATTGAAAAGCAGTGCGAGCAAAAGAATCAAGGATGTTTTCATAATCATAATTTTAAGTGTTGCTATATAATTTTTATGGACAGGGTATTTTGTCCAGAAACGTGTTTCTTGAAATAAAAGGGGGAAGTTTTGGCGTAATTAATTTGTAAAAAACTAATCTACAGATAGTTGAAGTTACTTAATGAATAAAAAAATAGAAGCGATTTTGTATGTATGGTAACAGGTACTGTAAGAATGGGTTCTACGTTCTTATTGTTTGAAAAATTGACCGTAAAAGAAAAAAGTCCTCCAAAACGGAAGACTTCTGTAATTTTTGCGCTGTAATCTGTTAGTTACAGCCCCTTAAACCATTCCTTAAATTTACTTCCCAAAAAAGGCGCCGGTCTAGTCCTTCCGTTAAGAGCATTCATAAGGGCCATGATCCACATATAGAGTAGCACAAAAATTCCCAACAAGTTAATGATCCAACCTAAAATGGGAATGAGGCCAATGATCCCCAGCCCAAAACCGGTTACGCAAAGCCCCAAGGATTGGCGAATGTGGTATTTTGCAAAGTCAAGTTGCTTTTCATTGTTCATTACAAAAGCTATAACCAAACCAATAATGGTTATGTAGCTTATAATGGCTATTCTTTTTGCTTCCTCGTACACCAAATCCGAAGTATTTTCGGCACCTGCCGCTGTGTTTGTAGTTTCCATAAAAAAAATTTAGATTATTATTCCGTCATTTTTACCAAATCATTCAATCCTAGGCCTTCCACTGCTTCCCAGGCTTCAGCGGGGTTCATTTCGTTCCCCGTAAAAGTGACAAGAAATCGCTCTGCATGTGCAAACATTAATTGGGTACGATTGGCCTTTTTATAGTAGGTTTGTTGTGCCCTTGCACCGTCTACTTCCACGGTCTTTTTGTGTTTTTCCTCATTTTCCTCTTCCATTTCCAGATTACCCAACATGCCGTAACCTGCAGCCATCATACTACCCGTAGGCCCCGCCCCATCAATCACCTGTACCTTCACAAATGCATCGCCATTCTCTTCCTTAAAAGTTCCTTCCACGGAATTCACCTGGTACATTCCCGCGTGACCGATTTTAAATCCGGTCCGGTTCATTTCACCCAATTTATTAGGCAACCAAGACTTTAATTGTTCATTTGTTAGCGGAACGGTCTCCTTCAACTTTTCAATTCTACCTTCCACCTTTTTAGCTTCCTTAATAATGGCGGAAGTATTTGCCACAGTACTTTTTGCCTGCTTTAGTTGTTCTTTGGCCTCTCCGATACACGAAATACTGACCACTGCCAAAATGAAGTACAACAGTCCTTTTATAAATTTCATTTTCAATAGTTTATTAGGTGTTACATTCTTCAGCGTCTACATCGGCCTTCGCCTCTTTTACCGCCTCATCCAGTTCCTTTCGATTAGCAGTGGGCACACAATCATAAACATCATTTAGTGCGTCCAGGTAGTCTTTGGCGGCAGCTTTGTACTTATTGCAGTTAGCAGTGGTAGGGTTATTTGAATACTCTTGAGTTGCAGTGGACCAAGCTTCGAGCTCATCGGCATATTGTGCTGACCAATTACCTCCAAAACAGGCTCCTTCGGGGTTTAAAGGGTTCGATTTATCGCAGGAACCCATAGAAATGGCTAAAAGTGAGACATATATTACAATTTTCGATTTCATAATCCTATGGTTTAAAAGGTTATACACTCTTTAATACCATATTTGACAAAAGGTAAACATCATGGAAGCATTTTTTTTACTTTTAAGATGTTTACCTATCTAATTAATATGGTACCAATGACTGACGAGCAGCTAATTGCCGATATGAAAAACCGAAACAGGAATGCCCTAAAAGTGGTATATAAAGACTACAGGGAAGAGTTTTTTAGGTTTGCCCATAGGTATGATACCCAGCAAAGCTATCTGGAAGATATTTTTCAAGATGCTATATTGGCACTTTATGAAAATGCTCAAAACGGAAAGTTGGATACCCTAAAAAGTTCTGTAAAGACCTACCTCTTTAGTATTGGAAAATTTATGCTCTTTAAAACGTTCAGGGATACTAAAGAATTCGTTACGGATGAGGATTTTATTTTTGACCAGCGAGAGGAAGCCGTCTTTACTGAAATAATGGAGGATCAAGAACCAACCGAGAAACAATTAATGTTGGTTGCCAATTTTAAAAAACTTGGCGAAAAATGCCGCCAAATTTTGGAACTGTTTTATCTACAAGGTTTAAAAATTGAGGAAATTATGGCGGTGCAGGGATATGAAAATAAAAACGTAGTAAAAAGTCAAAAATCTAGATGTCTCAAATCTTTAAAAGACTTAATACAGCAATAAAATGGACAAGGAAGAATTGATCAACGGCTATTTTGAAAATTCCCTCACTTCCGCACAATTACAGGAACTTGAGCGTCTTTACAGTACAGATTTGGATTTTGCTCAGCAATTGGACTACGAAAAAGAGTTAAGAAAAGCCCTTAAATCCAACGAACGAAATGAAATACGGAACATGTTCAATGAACTTCAACCAATCAAACAGGCAAATGAGAAAAAGAAATCTTTGGTTGTACAGCTAAGGCCTTGGATGATGGCCGCTTCCATTGCGCTTTTGGTTGGCATTTGTTCTTGGTTGTTACTATTCAACAAGCCAAACCAAAGTCCGGAAGAACTTTATAAAATTCATTTTGCCCCGTACGAAAATGTTGTGCACCCTATTGAACGAGGTGTAGAAATTGAAGATTTGAAAACCAGGGCCTTTACGGCCTATGAAAATGAAGAATTTGAGAAGGCACTTGTCCTATTCAAAGAACTTAATACCAAAAGTACCGATAGTTATCTTCAATTTTATGAGGCTATTGTACTTATGCAACTTGAAAAACACGAAGAGGCCATACCTTTATTGGAAAATTATATAGCTGTCAATGGAGAGCTTAAAGAAAGGGCCCAGTGGTATCTTTCATTAAGTTACCTCAAAACGAAACAGCTCGACAAGAGCAAATCTTTATTAATGCAACTAACGCGACAAGATGGGTTTAAATCTAAGGAAGCTTCTAACCTATTAAAAGAGTTAAACTGATTTTAAACCTCCCCTTCTTTTCTTCTTCATCCATAACCAAATCGAAAAAATGCTTACCAAAACCAACAACATGGCTAGATACCAAAAACTGTTATCAGTGGAAACAGGGGAGTTATTCCCCGAAACGGCATATGCCGCCCAATAGTAAGGATGCTTAAGTAGACTATCGTCCGTATTTTGTAAATAGGTAAGTTTGGCTTTACGCAACGCTTCACTTTTTGTTGCTCCCTCACTAAGAAATTTGTAAAAGGAATCCATGAGCTGTACACTGCTCTTATCATTAATTTTCCATTGGGTATGTACCAAAGCTTTAGCTCCGGCATACTGGAATCCTTTTGAGAGACTCAACATTCCTTGCCCCGTTTGCAAGCTTCCTATTCCAGTTTGACATGCACTCAATGTCACCAATTCGGCCTTTAGGTTTGTTTCGTACAAATCCCTGATGTACAAAACATTGTTTTCACTTTTATTATTCTCGCTAAATGCCAAATACGAATAATCCGGATAAGCGTCATTTGCAGAAGCATGGGTAGCCAAGTGCAACATTCTATAGTTGGCCACTCTTTCCCTAAAATTCTTAAGAGTTGCATTTTCAGCCATAAGGGAATCTAAAGGAAAATGAGCTTTAATAGCCCTAATTTCATCATCGTTATAAAGCAATTGTCCAAACTGCCTTTCTTCCTCCTTACCAAGGGAATTAAAAGTCGGGGCAATGGCCAAAAGTTTATTTTCCTCTACAGACGGATGATTTTTTATTTCTGCCCAAGAAGTGATAGAATTGGCGTAGACAATATTTTTGGTTTCCAAAAGATATTGGCCGTCACTGATCAATAAATCAAAAGGTAGGTAATGAAGTATATCATCACGAATGATGGTCAAATTATTCATTTTCAATGGATTCAACACATCGGAAAGCAACTGTTCGTATAGCAAGCTCGCCAATTGCTTAATTTCCTTTTGTTCTTGGCCCAGACCAGGTTGTGAAATCAATTTATAGAGCCGACTAACTTTTTCCCTTTCACTACTTGAAAACGGAATCTTTAAAAATTGTGTTTCCGCAGAAGAGAAAACCAGTACATACAAAACGTCTTTCACTACTGTATAGGAAATAATCGCTTGGTCTTCTTTTCGAATCTCTTTTTTTAGTTCGGTCAATAGAATTGGTTCGGCACCGTATTTAAGTGAATGGTATTTGGGGTAGGCAGTCTTTAAGGAATCTAAAAACGAATAGTACCGTTCTTTCGCATTAAAAAGTTGGTTGGAGAACTTTTGAGAAGTACCCGTTTCAAATTGATTTTTCTCCAGCTGAGAGATATCCGCTCTTAACTGAGATTCCTTTTCAAGAATCTCTTTAGGCATCCCCCCAAACTTGGTCGCGCGCGCATTTCGTAATGCCTCTAAAAGGATAAAATCTTTGTTGGCTTCGGTTATATCTAAGGCCAATTGCAAAATCTCATCCGATCCATTTTCTTGATAGGCTAGAAAAGTGGTAGCTAACATTCTTTCGAATATAGGATATGCCTTCTCCGTTAAAAATTGTTTATCCGCTTTACTCTCAAATTCCATTTTTAGCAGCTGAAAGGTTTGGAGCAAGTCTTTATTTGTCTGTAAAAGGGATTGCAAAAAATCCGGCTTATTGGATTTTTTAAAAAGACCTTCTAAAGCCCTAAGTTTTATTTCTAATAAATCCAATAATTGCGATTTGGAAAACACCTTATTTGGGTCGGGATTTATATCGTATGAAGTAGATGTAACCTCCAGCCCAGAATTGGCAAAAGCAAAACCAACCATTTCCAACGCTCTCGAAAATTGCCCTTTTTCCAAAGATAACCGCGCCAATTTACCGTAGCCAGTAGCAATATCTTTATGGGTTTTATTTTCCCGGTATGCCTTATAAGCCTTTAAAGACTTATCATAATAGCTTTCCGCATAATCAAAATCTTTCATACCTAAATAGGCATCTCCAAGAACAGCGAACATTTCTTTTTGGAAAGTATTTTCGGCCTTAAAATCGGCCAAACCTTTATTTAATATAGAAATAGCCTCCTTATAATCCTTTTGTTCCAACAAATTTTCCGCTAAAAGTATAAGGGAAGACAAATAGTTATTCTTGTGGCGGGGATTGTTCACTTTTCCTGCATAGAAGTCAACCGCTTCAACCAATAAAGAATTGGCAGCTGCCAACCTACCTTTTGCTTCATAGGTCTGTGATAATAACTTTTTGGTATTGAAAGAAACGGATTCCCACTCAGGAATACTATCTTGATAGGTGGTTATCCATTGCAAATCCTTCTTAAAATAAAACTCGGCCTCCTCGTATTTAGCCATATGATGATGGGTAAGTCCCAAATAGCTGAAAATAGCGGACATCATATCAATTTCAACAGTGGTCAGGCTTTCTACCGGAAAGTTCTTTAATAAACTATAATATTCATAGAAGTAACGTTCCGCGGTGGAATAGTCCTTAAGTTTATAGTGATACGCACCCTTTTCAAACAATAAATTCTGTTTGAAATAGGGCCCCATGTAAACCGTATCCAACTGCGGAGTAGTATTTATAAGGTGCTCTGCCTTACTTATATTTTTACCATAGGAAACTAAATCATAAAAATTACTATTGGCGTTCAAAAGATAGCTAAAGACCAGTACTTGGGCCTCAATATCCTTTTCTTCCCTTGCATAAACCAAGGCTTTCTCGTAGTAAAAATATGCGCTATCCTTGTCAGTATAATGATATTGAAGACCTTTATCAAAAGCCCCTTGCATATCAACGGTCTGCGACCACATCTTGCAACCACATAAAAGAAATAGTATGTACAACCTAACTTTTAACATGTAAAAAAGTCCTGAGGGAATTACCCATCAGGACTTTAATTTATTTAAATAAATCTAATTATTTCGCGAAAACCGGAATATCTAAAAATAGGCCCTCATCCACTATCTTACTTTGAGGTTTTATTTTAAGCGTTCCTTCTCCGTTAAGTTCTGATTTAATATACATAAGAATAGAACCATCTTTAGATTTTGTTAGGCTACCTCCTCGACCTACTAATTGATTTTTTGCATTATAAATTTCAACCTGAATATTCTCAAGACCTCTTGCTAATTCAATACTTGGATATTCTTTTAAATTAATTTTTGGAACGCCACAATTTGCCTGTGGATCATCAAAACAACCTCGAGGAGGCCTAGGAGGATAAGGCGCCTTGGGTTTTACAATCATGGTCAAACTTTCTTTGTAGGTTTCAATATCCGCTTCTTTTTGCTGAGCCGCCTCTAGTTGAGGAAGTAAATGTCTCTTTCCGGCACGTATAGCCTCTTTTAGTTTACTTATGGTTTGTCTAGTTTTTAACTGCTCTGCAATTACTGCGTGTTTCACCAGTTCAAGTCCATTCAAGGATGCACTTTCTTGTTCTAATCTATACGAAAAACTGGTGGCCTCCGTTTGACTATCTTCCTCGGGGAAATCAGTATGGGAACAAGCCCAAGTCACAGTCAAAAAACTAAATATGGCAATTAAATTCATTGTCTTCATTTTTAAGCTTTAAAAGGTTTAGTTATTTAATTTTTGTAAAATCTTCTTTTCTATGTTAGCGAGCAAATAGAAATGTATCAAATGTGTTTTCTACTGTATAATTGGATAAACTTAAAGTGATTTACCTTTCTACCCTATACCCGTACTACAGGCTAATTGATTGGTTTTTCTGTAGGATACAATAGTTTCCCTAGTCGGGGGAAGAAGAACTTTATCCAAACGATAATTCTATAGTTCTACCTAGCGAGAATGTCCTGTTGCTCTTCAGCAACCATTAATACAAATTCTGGATTTAACGCATTTTCTTCCTCTTCGGGACAATCCTGGTATAAAACACAATTGGCAAAAATTTCTTCCTCGCCATTGCAAGAATTTAGGCTTAGACCTAAAATTACTAGAGCCAAAAATCCACTTAGTCCTTTTCCTTTCATGATTTCTAATTTTTAATAGTTCATATTCTTTTTTAAAGTCATCGGTTTTAAAACTGATCACACCTATTAGTGTAAAAAGAACCATCTTGGTAAACATGAACTATAATCTTTTTTACAGGCTCTTACTGAAAATGAAGAATTAGGGTTTTAAATGGTGTAAGATAACTTTGGAGAGTTTCAATGAATAAGTAGCTATAGAGAAAACAGTCATGAATATTGACAAGGCCAAAGAAGCGTACGTAACTAAAATTTCATAAAAAAGCCGGAAGTAGATCTTCCGGCCTTTCCCACATTTAAAACTGAAAATATGATACTGCCAAACCGTACGGCCCCTGATATATCAAAATCGATTTTACCAAAAGGATGCTGATTTAGGTAGTTCCCCCGAAACCTATATATCGAGCATGATCACCGGTATGGTGCCCTCAAGGTTACATCAGAACAAAAAAGCGCAATAGGTTGCTACTTTATTTTGAGCCGTACCTTTTTTGGATTGACAGTTTCATAAAATTTTTGACGATTTCCCCCATGGGAAGGTTCACCATATTTATTTTAATATTCTATAAAAATTAGCATTCAGCTAAAACATTTCTTAAATGTTACTGATCGGGGGGCCGTAAAAATAAATATTTTCTTGAAACCGACCATCTTTACAAAAGATATTAATGGCCCTAAAATCAACATTCACATAATATTAACCCAATCTATTTAAAGATTTGATTATTCCACTTATTCAATAGTAGAAGCCTCCTTAAGGGTAGCAATAAAATTACCGGTTACCTTTAAATTGCCTTCTTGAAAATTTTCTAAACTAAGATTAATGATACCATGCAGTACTTTTTCATTTGCATGGGTAATATTAATTGTTCCCGATTTTGTATAATAGGGTTGCTCTCCTAAAAAGGAAATATCTGCAAAGCCAAATGCACCATTATTATTAGGAATAAATCCTAAATTTTGGGAGTCAATCTTGTAATAACCAATAGGCCCTTGATTTTTGCCATCCTCTTTTTTCAAGGTAAGCCCCATTTTATAACCTTTATGGGTCAATAAATCCTCAAAAACAAGTTCTATTGAATGAAAACCATGATGGGAATTACCTTCCGGATAAAAGAAACTAGCTTTTCCCTCTAATTGTTCTATTTGATTTTGGTCTGTTTTGAAATTAAAAGTTCCATTTTCTACACTTGGAAAAAGAGCTGCTTCACTTCCATCCATACTGGCTCCTGTGATAAAAATCATAGGCAACAATAACCATAAGCTCATTTTTGCTGTTTTCATTACTGTTTCCATATTTCCAAATTTTACTTTTGTGCCAACTCCATAGAATCGGATCGGGATTTATCAAATGACTCTTTCCCGTCTTGGTTATCCATACTTATAAGTTCCTCTACCTTGGTTGGTGATTTCCTATCGTTGGTAACAATTGCCAACACAAGCGCAATAATCAAAAGACCAAACATTATCACACACTTTTTCATTACTTTTTGTTTTGTTCGTATTCCGTTATCAAACATTAATTGAATGGGAGAACTTGTGTAAGATATTTGTGAGATCTAATGTAGTGGAGAATAAGAGTGAACGTTGTAGCGGATGTATAATTGGGCGCTTTTTGTGTATAATCTGCAAATAAAACTTGGACTCAAAATTCAAAATGGCCTAACCTTCAAAATTTTGAAGGATTTTTCTTTCATTTGTTTATTACAAAGATTACATAAAATGATTTTAATCAATTTATTACCATTTATACGGTAATTATGTCCATTGGCACATCTTTTCAAAATGTATTGGTTACATAAAACTAAATTTGATTAATTTACACTTAAAGCTTATGGTTATGTTAGACGCTGTCATTGTAGATGATGAAATTAAGGCCTTACAAAGCCTTTCTTGGGAATTGACAAATTTTAGTGATGAAATTAATGTGAATGCCTCTTTCACGGACCCGTTTGAAGCATTGACCTATTTAGAAAAGAACACTCCAGACTGTCTTTTTCTGGATATTGAAATGCCTACCATGGACGGTTTTCAATTCATACAAAAATTGACCAACAAAAATTTTCCGGTGGTCATTACTACGGCTTACAACCAATATGCCATTAAAGCACTTAAGAATGAGGCTATTGATTATCTCTTAAAGCCCATAGACTCAGATGACCTAAAGGATACCATTATTAAAATAAGAAAGTTTAATTCTAAAAACTATACAGCTGAACGTCTGGAAAAAATATTGCTAAGCTTTAATGATAGCGCCAATCATAAGAAAATCACTTTCAACACGGATGGCAAGCTGGTCTTTTTAAATAGTGATGAAATTCTATATGCAGAGTCTGATGGAAACTATAGCACAATTTATCTTACAGATGGTCAAAAAATCGTTCTGACAAAAAAATTAAAGGAGGTAAATGAGCTTTTACCCAACAGTTCCTTTTTTAGAATACATAATTCATACATTATCAACCTGAACAAAATAAAAGAGTTTTTAAAGACTGACGGTTACGTAATTTTGGAATCCAACCATAAAATACCTGTATCTAGGCAGAAAAAATCAGACTTTTTGGATATGCTCTAAATTTTAAATGCAGTCCCAAATAACATATGTTTTTAGTTCCCCACTTTCGCTTAAACCGCGCTTAGTGCGTCTTGTCATACACCTAGTCTTATTATTGATCTTTGGTCATGTTTCGGGTCAAAATATTGATGCAAGGGTAAAGAGAACCCTTGATAGTTTAATTGCAAAGGGACCTACCTCCATCAAAGAAATTGAAGAAGCCATAAAGCCTTTTGAGATGGACACCTTACAAATGCACTACTTTGTAAAGGCTTCCGCACTAAAAAATTATATGCCCGGTCAAGTAATAGGACTTAACAAACTGGGTGTTAGGTACCGTCTTATTTCAAAGTTCAATAAATCCATTGAAAAGCACAAGCAGGCCCTGGAATCTGCGCAAATTTCCGAAAATGTAGACTTGGAAATTTACTCCCTTAACATGCTGGGTGTAATCTATAGACGTATAGACGCCATAACCGCAGCTCTCGATTATACCTATGAAGCTTTAGACCTTGCCCAAAAACAGCCAAAACCTTCCATCAACATTCAACAAAGTATAAGTCATTCATACCATAATATTGGTCAGATAAACCGTATTTTAGGCCAGTACGACTTGGCCACCCAACAATTCATAAAAGCTTTAGAATTAGAAGAATCCCTGAACAACAAGTTAGGTCTTGCCATCAATTACCAAAATATTGGTGAATGCCAAGAAGCACAGGGCATGCTTGAAGACGCGCTCCAGACTTACGACAAGGCAATGACCCTGAACAATGAATTGGATTATCTGCGGGGAAAAATAATTTGCAATAACGGAATAGCACATATATACGTGCATCAGAAGGAAACCCAAAAAGCGGTAAGTCTGCTCCAAAACACTCTTGTGGATGCAAAGAAACATGGAGAGCATGCCTTAATTGCCGCCGTACATTTAACGCTAGGTTGGGCCTTTACAGAATTAAAAGAATTTGATAACGCAGAAGAAAACTTGCGATTGGGTCTCGAGCTTTCCAGCACGTACAATTTACAACGAATAAGAGCTGATGCCTATGATTTTCTTTCCGATTTGTGGGCAAAAAAGGGCGATCACGAGAAGGCTCTTAAGTACTATAAGACCTCCTTGGATGTAAAGCACCAAATTAAGAATAATAAAAATGTGCGTTATGTATATAGCTCCATAATTAAAAGGGACAATGAGAAGAACTTAAATAGTATGAACCAGCAACTACGAAAAAATAATACGAGGTTGCTGGTTTCTGGAATAGTGATTGCGCTACTTTCCGGTATTTTCTACATTCTCTACCGTCAATATCAACTTAAAAATGATAAAAAGTTGCTCACTTTAGAGCAAAGCATGCTGCGCAGCCAAATGAATCCGCATTTCCTTTTTAATTCCCTTAACTCCATAAAGCTCTACATAATTAATAACGAGCAGAAAAATGCCGTTCATTACCTCAACAAATTCTCTAAGCTCGTCCGGAAAATATTAGAATCCTCCTCAATGCGGGAAATCCCTTTGGCCGAAGAATTGGAAACGGTTGAACTATATATGAACATTGAAAATATACGTTTTTCCAATGAAATTGATTTTAAAGTGCGTGTAGAAGAAGATATTGATGTCCATACCATTAGAATCCCCTCCTTAATTTTGCAACCCTTCCTTGAGAATGCCCTGTGGCACGGGCTCTCCTCCAAAAAAGGCGAAAAGAAAATAGAATTGCACATCTACAAAAAAGCGAAAGATTATCTAGATATTTCCATTACCGATAATGGTATAGGACGGGAGGCTGCTGAGCGTATAAAACAGAACAAAGTGCTAAAACGTAAATCCGTAGGAATAGAAATTACCAAAGAGCGACTTGCTAATTTCTCCAAAGACTTATTGAATACTTTTGACGTAGAATTTGTAGACCTTTATGATGAAAACAATGAACCAAGTGGTACAAAGGTTATTTTACACATCCCTATGGCTTAGGTGTTGATCCGCTATCGTTTCTAACTCTTGGTACCACGCATCCCCAAATTTTCTGATCAAAGCCTCCTTTACAAATTTGTATATAGGAACCTTTAGCTCTTGTCCCAAAGAACAAGCCGGGTCACAAATAGACCATTTATGATAATTAACGGCCGTGAGCTGGGTATATTCACGCACTCTTACGGGATACATATGGCAAGAAACGGGTTTTTTCCAATCAACTGCGCCCTTATTATAAGCTTCTTCAATCCCACATAATGCAGTGCCATTCTCTGAGAAGGTAACGTATGCACATTCACTATCGTTAACCAATGGAGTTTCCCACTCCCCGTCTTCCCCTTTTATAAATGTTCCCTGTTCCTCAATGGCCTGTACACCTTCTTTTCTCAAAAAGGGCTTCACCTTTTCAAAGATATTATCAAGGATTCGGGTTTCCTCATCGTCCAAAGGAGCCCCGGCATTACCATCAACACAGCAAGCGCCTTTACAAGCCGTTAGGTTGCACACAAAATCGTTCTCAATTATTTCTTCTGATACGATGGTTTTTCCCAGCTGAAACATGATATAAGTTTATGGAGACAAAGATACCCTTTAAACAACATCATTTAACAGTAATTTTCATTAGTTAACTTGCACAGGCTCTTTTAATAAATGTACTTTTGCCGAAATTTTAGCGCATGGAACTTCATTTTGATTTTCGGGAAATAGCGACCGCAACAATGGTACTTTTTGCTGTAATTGACATTTTGGGAAGTGTACCTATTATCATTGGGCTTCGCAAAAAAGTGGGGCATATTGAATCTGAAAAGGCCTCTATTGTTTCTTCTGCCATTATGGTAGCCTTTCTATTTGTGGGGGAAGAAATACTTAACCTCATTGGCATTGACGTCTATTCATTTGCCGTGGCAGGTTCATTTATTCTCTTTTTCCTGGCGTTGGAGATGATTTTAGGTATTACGCTCTACAAGGAAGATGAACCAGAAAGCGCATCCATTGTACCTATTGCCTTTCCCTTAATTGCCGGTGCTGGTACCCTTACCGCCTTACTTTCCTTACGTGCGGAATACTATGTAGAAAACATAATTGTTGCCATTCTGGTCAACACCATATTTGTTTTCATCGTATTAAAATCTTCAAAAAGAATAGAAAAGGTATTGGGCAAAAATGGCCTAAACATTATTAGAAAAGTTTTTGGCGTAATTTTATTGGCCATAGCGGTTAAGCTATTTGCCGCCAATGTGAACCAGTTGTTTTAAAACAAAAATCAATATGAGCAGAACTGTAACCATTATACTGATTCTTATCTCCATAGCCCTTATGGCTTACAACGCCACTATGATCGACTTTGAGCAACCCCTCAAAGGAGATAGCAGCGTAGCGGTCATTGGAATTATTGCTCCACTGTGTGCCATTTTATTGATTCTTATTTACCGCACCAGTAAAAAAATTCAACAAAAGGTAGAAAAGCATTAATTGTTGCTTTCTATGGCCGAAGCTTCCTTTTGACGTACTGGAGGATTGTCCAATTCCAGAACTTCCTGAAGCATAGCATCTTCAGAACTTTTAATCTTTGCATGTAAATTGGCCCCGAACAACTGCTCTGCCAAGGCCGCTTTTAAATACGTTTTTATGCTAGACTCGTATTGATAGAAATCCATCTTTAAGTTTCTGGAAAGGGAATAGTCCACAAACTTCTGGAAAAGGATATCATCGGCCTTAAAATTTTCTACAAATTCCGTTTCCGTATACTGTTCGTACCTGCTGCGGTCTTCATCCAAATGTTCAAAAATGAAGTAGGACAGCCAGCCGTAACTATCCATACTTTCTACTGCTTCTTCCTCATTGGTACCAATAGGAACAAATACATCAGGTATAATACCACCGCCCCCATAGACTACCTTCCCTTTTGGAGTGGTAAACTTAAGTGAATCGGCCACTTTAATACTATCTACGGAAACCAATTCCCCACTATGGTAACGTTCTGTAAATCGTTTATAATAATCTTCGGAACCGTTTTCATACGATTTTTGAATACTTCTACCCGTGGGTGTATAGTATCTGGATACGGTCAATCTTACCGCAGAGCCATCTCCCAATGCCATCTCTCTTTGCACCAAGCCCTTACCAAAAGATCTTCTTCCAACAATGGTACCTATATCATTATCTTGCAAAGCACCTGCCACAATTTCACTTGCAGAGGCAGATCTTTCATTGATCAATACATAAACCGGTTTGTCCTCAAAGTTGCCCCTGCTTGTAGCATAGGTCTTATCAATTTTCCCTTTCTTGTTTTTTGTAAAAAGTATCAATTTCCCATCTTCCAAAAACTCATCGGCCATTTTTTCCGCCACCCCTAAATAACCACCTGGATTATCCCGTAAATCTAATGTTAGTTTTGTAGCGCCCTGTTTTCTTAGAGCACTCAAAGCTTTTTTAAACTCTTTATAAGTGGATTCCGCAAAACGATTCACTTTAATATAACCCATTTCATCCGTGAGCATAAAATAGGCTTCCACACTTTTAATAGGTACTATACCTCTACGAACTTTTACATCAAATGTTTTGTTCCCTTCCTTGCGAAAGACTTTTAGCTGCACCGAACTACCTTCCTCGCCTTTTAGTTTTTCAACGATGGCGTCATTTCTAAGATTTTTTCCGAACAACGTATCGGCTCCTGCCATAAGAATACGATCACCGGCCTTAATTCCTTTTATTTCACTAGGACCATCAGGAATGGTTTTAATGACCGCGATGGTGTCATTGTAGGCATAGAAGTTAATACCGATTCCTACAAAGTCGCCCTTCATATTTTCGGCAACATGCTCCATTTGATTTTTTGGAATATAAACCGAATGAGGATCTAATTTTTCGAGAATTTGATTTACGGTAACATCTACAATACTATCCGTATTTATTTCGTCTACATATTCGTAGTCAATATAATCGATCAGTCTGTTAAGTTTGTCCTTTTTGGAATTGGTAGAAAATAGTTTTTCCGGAGAATCATCAAAATTCAATTTACCACCCATAAAAATACCCAGGGCGAGCGCCGCTGCGATGATGGTTGGCCATATATAACTATTTTTTCCTTTCATTGCTCTATAGGTAATTTCCTAGACCAGTGCTTCAATTTCGGGCATGTGAACCAGTTCTACACCGGCTTTTCTCAAGAAGGTTAGACCGGAATCATCCTTGTATGCGGTTTGATACACCACACGTTTAATGCCAGACTGGTGAATAAGTTTACTACATTCCCTACAAGGTGATAAGGTAATATACAACGTAGCACCCTCACATGATTGCGTTGAAGAGGCTACTTTACTAATAGCATTTGCTTCCGCATGCAATACATACCATTTGGTATAACCCTCTTCATCTTCACAATGATTTTCAAATCCGGTTGGCGTACCATTGTAACCGTCGCTAATGATCATACGATCTTTTACAATAATTGCACCAACTTGTTTACGCTTGCAATAAGAAAGTTTGCCCCATTCCTTGGCCATACGTAAATATGCCCGGTCATATTTTTCTTGCTTGCTGTCTTTCATTCAATTAGAAAATCACTAAGATACCTGCTTTCATAAAGCATCACAATTATTTGGGGTTAATTTTAAGTGAAAGCAAAAGTGTGCTACAAAGGAAACGTATCTATCAACATGGGTATTGTAATGAGAAGAATTAAAGTTGACCCTATGATGATATAAAGACGCTGACTCAACTTTAATACATTGATAATCAATAAAGAGATACAAAGCACCACCAACACAATAATTACTTGAGAGACCTCAATACCAGCGGCAAAACCCAATAGCGGAACCATCTTGTTTTCCTGTTCTGCCATTAGCATCTTAAAGTAATTGCTAAAACCAAAACCGTGTATCAATCCAAAAAATGCCGTTGCCACCATATGAAGACCTATATTCTTCTTACCTGTGGGCATTTTGGTATATAATATATTAAATATGGCCGTCATTGCGATCGTTACGGGAATCAAAAATTCTATAAGTCCCACATCTACCAAAACAATTTCATAGGTACTCAAGGCCAACGACAAACAATGGGTAATAGTAAAAACCGTGGCCAGCAGTACTACGTTCTTCCAACTTTTAAAGGTAAAGGGCAATGCCAATGCCGCTAAGAATAAAATATGATCGTAGGCGTTAAAATCAAGCACATGCTCCAGGCCTAATTTTAAATAGAACCAAATATCTGACATGGGTTCGTTTTATGAGTTAGGTTGATGATACAATGGTAAGTAAAAATAAACCTTGTTTTTAACTTAGCCCCCTCTCTGCCTGAATTTCTTCATAAGCTTTTTGTACCTGCTTGAATTTTTCTTCGGCCCCCTTTTTAATCGCTTCGTTCTCAGTGTTTACGCGGTCTGGATGGTATTTTTTGGCCATATTCCGGTACGCCTTTTTAACTTCATCATTTGTGGCGGACTTTTCAATTTCAAGAATTTTATAGGCGTTGTTGGCAGATTTGATGAACATGGCCTTGATGCTCTCAAAATCCTGAAGCCCCACCCTAAGGTAACCCGCAATTTCCTTGATTTTATTGATTTCTGGCGTACTAACGGATCCATCGGCTTGAGCTATACCGAACAAAAAATGAAGTAATTGCAGCCGAACTTCGTAACGTGTTCTTTGATTGAGATACGCACAAATTCTCTCCGCAGAAATTTGATGTTTCTTATTTATTTCATTGAATGTACGAAAAGTGGCATTCGCCCTATCTTTTCCGTAGGTGCTTACAAAGTACTGGCGCACATAGTCCATTTCACGTTGACTCACCTTCCCGTCTGCCTTAATAACTATGGAACAAAGCGAAAGCAAATTGAGTTCAAAATCTGCCGGAGAAACATTCTGCCGTGTCATATCTTGAAAAATAGTCTGCGCATTTCTACCTCCCCCACTTAAGTTATCGATAAAACTACCTACTACAAAACCTAATATAGCTCCAGGAAAGCGATACAGAAAATACCCTACAATGGCAGCAAACCATTTAATCATAACTCCTACAAAATTTTGGCAAAGATATTAAAAGGACACAGAAGCAAAGTGATTGTTTAAAATTGCTTGTTAAGTGGAAATCTAATCCTTTAGACCCACTACCCTTCTGAATGTAGCCAAGGACTTGAATCTTTCTAAATTTTGGGCAATATGCTCAATTATTTCGGAATCTGAAGTTATAGATAGGTCACTTATTTTTTTATCTTTTGATTTGAGCATTTCACCCTGCCCCGTCAAAAACCATCTTTCATCAATCTCAGGAAATGCTCTAATGATAATTTCCATTTTTTCGGCATCAGGTTTTTGTTTCCCCTTTAAATAGTTAGATACCGTTTGTTCCAAAATACCGGTCACTTTTGAAAATTGCGAATATTGTTGAAATCCCTTAAAATCATAAATCATTCTAACCCTATCACAAATAGAAGATTTTTTTAAAGAGTTAAAGCCTTCCGGTGTATTTTTATTGACTAACATATCGCCATTACCAGTCAACAACCAAATTGGATTTATTTGTGGATAACTGTCAAGTATTTTATTGAGAGTATCGTCTTTAAGACTTGTATTTCTTCTTAAGGCTGCCCCGATACTATTGTTACTCAAATCGCAACGTTTTTCAAATGCACTAATATTGGTTTTAAAATATTGAATTATAAGTTCAACTCGCTTAATTGGCTTCATATTGATGTAGTTCCTTAAAAATAAATAAGATAATACTATTTTCGGATTTTTTTTCTTCAACCTCAAAAGTTCAAGAACCCTAACATAAGGTAATGTTAAGTACTTCAACTAAATGCGACAAATTAGTATCTTTGTTATCTAAATAAAATTGATATTTATGTATCCTGAAGAATTGGTAAAACCCATGAGACAAGACTTGGCTTCTGCCGGGTTTGAAGAACTATATACAGCAGATGCGGTCGAAAAGGCCATTAGCAAACCAGGTACTACCTTAGTAGTGGTCAACTCCGTTTGCGGGTGTGCCGCTGCCAATGCCAGACCTGCCGCCAAATTGAGCCTTCAAAACGCAAAAAAACCGGATCATGCCGTAACTGTTTTTGCAGGTGTGGATACTGAAGCCGTGAACGCTGCTAGAAACCTTATGGTTCCTTTTCCTCCATCATCTCCAAGTATGGCCCTTTTTAAAGATGGCGAATTGGTACACATGATCGAGCGTCACCATATTGAAGGCAGACCTGCAGAGCTTATTGCAGAAAACCTGGTTGGAGCTTACGAAGAGTTCTGTTAAGCACAGATTTCTAATACGAATTTTACAACAACGGACCTTCCAGAGAATGGGAGGTCCGTTTTCTTGTTCATAAATTTGAAATTCGTTCTATTTTTGCACTATGCAGAAAATTTTTGCTTATCCGCTTACCCTACTATACCAATTATTTTTTGGTCTTACCCTATTGGTGTTTCATCCAATACAATGGGTATGCTTTACCATTTTTGGTTACAGGGCCCATAAGGCAAGTGTAAGCTTTTTAAATCTGTCCCTAATGCGTTGTACCCATATATTGGGTACCACCTATACTTTTAACAATCCTCACAACATCCCTACGAACAGACCGCTAATTATTGTACCCAATCACCAAAGCATGCACGATATTCCCCCTATCATATGGTACATGCGAAAGCACCACCCCAAATTTGTGAGTAAAAAAGAGTTAGGAAAGGGGATACCTAGTGTTTCCTATAACTTAAGGCATGGTGGCTCTGTACTTATTGATCGTAAAGATAGTAGGCAATCACTTGTTGAAATAGAAAAATTGGGCAAGTATATAGAAAAACATAACCGCAGTGCCGTCATTTTTCCAGAAGGCACCCGCAGCCGCACCGGGCACGCAAAGCCTTTTAAGGCCACCGGGCTTAAGATATTAATGAAAAACGCGCCCTCTGCTCTGGTGGTTCCTATAACTATAGACAATTCTTGGAGAATGCTGCGGTATGGAAAATTTCCTAATGGATTGGGCAACAGAATTACTTTTACCGTACACCAACCTATTGAAGTCAAAGATAATTTTGATTCGGTCTTGGCAGGAACCGAAAAAGCGGTAAAATCTGCCCTAACCTCTTTCCAAACAACTCAATGAACGACGCCGAAATAGTAGACCAGACCATTGCCTTTGTTAAAGAAACACTCCGGGGAGCAGAAGGAGGTCACGATTGGTTTCATATCCAAAGGGTTTTTAAGAATACCCTTTTAATTGCCAAGGAGGAAAACGTAGATGTTTTAGTGGTAAGTCTTGGCGCCCTTCTTCATGATATTGCCGATGCCAAATTTCATCAAGGTGATGAAAAAATTGGTCCAAAATTGGCCTCCTCTTTTTTAACTGAACTGGGAGTCAAGAAAAAAATAGTCAATCACGTTGTAAAGATCATAGAGAATATTTCATTCAAGAACAACCTTAAGAAAAAACGTGGTAGGCCATTTAAGTCCAACGAATTAAACGTAGTACAAGATGCCGACAGGTTAGATGCCATAGGTGCCATTGGTATAGCACGCGCTTTCAATTACGGAGGTTTTAAGAACAGGGAGCTCTACAATCCTGAAATAGCCCCCAATCTAAAAATGACAAAAGAGGAGTACAAAAAGTCAACCGCTCCTACTATCAATCATTTCTATGAAAAATTGCTACTTCTTAAGGATCAAATGAATACGGATACCGGTAAAAAGTTAGCGCAGGAAAGGCATGACTACATGATGGGATTTCTTGAACAGTTTTACAAGGAGTGGAATCCGCTCTCGCCCTTGGCAAATCCTGACGTTACCGACTAAATGGCGAGCCTTTTTTGATAATTTTCGTACCTTCCTAAGCTCAATCTAAACTCACTAAAAACTATGCAAAGACGAAAGTTTATCAAGAATGCGGCAGCGGCCTCCACTGCCTTTACCATTGTTCCCAGTTTTGTAATGGGAAAAAACCATGTGCCACCAAGTGATACCCTATATATGGGAGCCTTTGGAGTTGGTGGCAGGGGCTCGGGTGTAATGAACGGTTTGAATGAAACCGGCAAAGTTAAATTTGTTACCCTTTGTGATGTAGATGACCGCCGTGCAGCAGACTCTTATAAAAAATATCCTAAGGCGAAACGATATAAGGACTTCCGAGAGGTTTATGACAAACACATTGGCGAGATAGATGCCATAATGGTCGCAACCCCCGATCATATGCATGCCTCTATTGCGCTGCCTTTTATGCGTGCCAAAAAGCATGCTTATGTAGAAAAGCCGTTGACCCATAATATTAATGAGGCCCGTTTAATGACCCAAGTGGCCAAAGAGAACGGTATTGTCACCCAAATGGGAAACCAAGGAGCTTCAAGTGATGGTAGCCGTGAAGCCAAGGAGTGGATACAATCCGGAATCATTGGCAAAGTATACAAAGTAGACTGTTGGACCAACAGGCCCGTTTGGCCACAGGGTGTACCGGTACCAACGGAAAAGCAACGAGTACCTAAAGGACTGGATTGGGACTTGTGGTTGGGCGTTGCCGAAATGCGGGATTATAATGATGCGTATCTCCCGTTTAAATGGCGTGGTTTCTGGGATTTTGGAACAGGCGCCTTAGGAGATATGGGCTGCCACATCATGGAAACCCCTTTTGGCGTGCTTGATTTGGGATACCCCACTGAAGCGGAAGCAAGTTGTACCACAAACTGGGTAGGGGATTTTGTAGAAGCTGATTACAGCGAGTCTTGTCCCGCTTCTTCTATTGTTCGACTAAAATTCAATACCGAGGAACACGGGGATATAGCCCTGAATTGGTATGATGGCGGACTCATGCCTGATTTACCAGACGAACTTGCCGATGGAGAAACCATAGGTGACAGCGGTGGAGGTTCTGTTTTTTACGGAACTAAAGGTATTTTGGTGGCTGACACCTATTCAAGAAATGCCAGACTTTTACCTAGTAAAAACATGGAACTATTCAATGCTCCGGCTCCTTACTTAAAGAGAATAGATGGAGATGTTGGCGGCCATCAGGCCAACTTCGTGGAAGGATGCTTGAACGGCGTTGAGACATCATCAGCCTTTGATCGTTCCGGACCTCTTACCGAAGCGGTTCTAATGGGTAATTTGGCCATAAAGGCTTTTCAATATAAAAAACTGAAACCCGGAAAGAAATTGGGTGATTGGGATCCTTTTGAATATCCAGGAAGAAGGAAAATCCTTTGGGACGGTGAAAACATGAAGGTTACCAATTGGGATTTGGCCAATGAATGGGTCAAAGGCAGCTACCGCAAGGGGTGGGAGCTTTCATAAAACAATCTTCCTTCTATAATTAACCAAGGCGGTCCGAAAACAGATCAAGTTTTCTACCGCCTTTAGTTTTCACCAACACTAACTAACTTTTAAAATGAATAGCCCGCAGATATCTGTACCACATTATTGTTGCTACTTCCGGAAAAATCCTCCCCGTTGATATTTGCTATTCCTTTGTTGTAACGTAGACTGAAGAAGATATTATTTGCCAGTTGATAGGAAGCTCCAATACCAAAACCTATATCCAGACTTTTAAACTGGTCATCATTGGCATTGGTAGAAACCAAGAAACCTACCACAGGACCTGCTTCTGCGCTCAATCCCTGTAAAATATGATACTTACCCAAAATTGGTAGGTTTACATAGTCCAGTTTTAGATTTTCGCCGTTACTGCCATAGTCCCAATTACTTCCTTGGGATGAATACAACAATTCCGGTTGTACAGAAATTTTATCGGTGATGGGTACTTCTGCAACGCCTCCCAAATGAAAAGCTACCCTAGAACCCAAACTTCCAAGTCCCACATAATAGTCGCCTCCAAGGTTAGAAATATTTATCCCAGCCTTGACTCCAAAACCGAAGTCCTGAGCGCTTAAATGAAGAGACCCGAGAATCAAAAAGCAAACGAATAATAGATTTTTCATGTGTAAATTAAATTTGATTGTTTCCTATTGGTGCCAAATGCAGCAATGAGGTTAACACTCACATGAAAAAATTCTTAAAACAATTTTAATTGCCCGTCTTTAAAAGTTTCGTGCATACTTGCGTTCAACTTGGGAAAGGCTTTCCCTTTAAAGTAGGCCCGTTTGGCCAATTTAACCAAATCATGGATTTGAGCAGCAATTTTTCCCTCCCCCCTACTTCGTATTCCAAATCGGCTATCATTAAGGGTGCCACCATGGCATTCTTGAATTTGATGCAATACTTTATCCGCCCTATCGGGCAAAGTTTTTCGTATCCAATCTTCAAAAATTTGTCCAATGGCACCGTTCAATCTTACTACGGTAAAACCAAAAGACAGTGCACCGTTTTCGGCAACCGCTTTTGCCAGCGCCAAAATTTCGTGGCTATTAATTCCCGGAATTATAGGTGCCAGCATAGCATTCACAGGAATTTGGTTCTTAGATAGAATGTTGATGGTCTCTAACCGCTTTTTAATAGTAGCGGTCCTTGGTTCCAATATTCTACGGGTATCTTCAGAAAGGGTAGTAACTGAAACGTTTACACCAACCAAAAGATGTTGGGCCAATTCTTTTAGAAGGTCAAGATCTCTTAGTACCAAAGCATTTTTGGTGATGATACCTACCGGATGCCGGTACTTTAAAAAGACCTCCAAACATTTACGGGTGATTTCATATGTCTTTTCGGCAGGCTGGTAACAGTCCGTATTACCCGAAAGTACAATGGTTTGGGCCTTCCATGATTTACTCTTTAATTTAGCTTCCAGCAGTTTGGGAGCGTCTTTTTTTACGAGAATAGTTCGTTCAAAATCCAAGCCTGCCCCATAACCCCAAAATTCATGGGTATTGCGCGCATAACAATAAATACAACCATGTTCGCAACCTTGATAGGGGTTCATGGAATATTCCATACCCACATCTGGACTAGTTACTTTATTGATTATAGATTTGGGAAAAATAGGAATAAATTGGGTTTTTGATTTTTGTGCTTCCTCACCTTCAATTCTACAGAATTCCAAAAAGTCATCCCTAGTTTCATATATATTTTCCAAGAACCTATTGGGCACTTTCTTTTGCGCACCACGTCCTTTGATCAAATGCTCGCTTTTCAATTAAATGGATTTATTCCAAATTTATGGAATTTATCCATTTAATAATATAACTTTGTACTAATTAACAGTTACCTGTATCATTTGTTTTTTAGTACCTCTTTTGGCATAGAATAGCAAGGTGTCCTTATCAATTTGAATAAGTGGTCTTGATACCATAATGGGTAGCCGAACCTCTTTATCATCCACTAATTTTTTATAAGTCAAATCTCCCTCCCCATCCACTTTAATCACAAACATGTTAGGATTTCTACTAAAACCTTGTTTAAAAAGAATCCGTTCCTTGCTTATCTTTTGTGGGTTTTCCCCGGAATTAATAAAGAAATACATGTTTTCTCCATGTCCGTAGGCCGTGTAGGAAGCATAGGAAGCATCGCCTTGGGTCACCTCTGTTTTGTTAATGTTTCGGGCCCATTTCATATTTCCCATGGCATCCAGTTTTGCCAACACTATATCATTGTAGTGATAACGATCTGTAATTTGTGTTGCCCCAGAGCTAATGTCTTCCCCCTTGGTCACAAAATATTCCTCCGCACTAAAAAGGATATTCTTTTCCGGGGTGATGTGGACACTCTTAAAGATTAAGTTTTTAATTTCAGTATCTACCTCCCGTCCAAATTTATCGATCATAAATTGCTCTGAAAACGGATTGTACTTTTTGGACTGAAGCGCCAATGTTTCACCGTTCAAATTAAAATGGACCAGCCCATTGTACCTATTATCCTTCCTATCCGCATAAAAACCTACAACTTTTAGATCTCCATCTACCAAAATGGGTTTTAAGGACTCCGGAAATCTTCCTGGATCGGCAAATTCTTGAATGGTGTGACCACCGGCACCTATACGAACCAGTTCATATTGATACCTCCGCTCCTTTAAATCATTTCTTCTCTTTTTAAAGAAAGCCTTCCCCATTAAGTAAACGGAGCTTAAATCTTTGGACACTTCCACATTCTCAAAGGCGTAGTTCTTTTCCTCAATGGCCGCTGTAAAGTCATACTCCAGCCTTTTCTTTAGGTCTGTACCATAAAGGAGTACCTTATATTTTTCATCTCTTCCTTCACGGTAGTGCACAGTAATGGCAAAGGCATTTCTGGAATCGTTAAAATGGGTTGCAGTAGAAAATCCGTTTCCAAACTTTCTATTGTATTTGTTAACTGCCAAAGGGTTGGCAACTTCCTTTGAAGGAATAGAAAGCAATGGACGTTCCGTAAAACGGAAATCATCTAAAGGGGTTTGATGAACAACATAGTTATAGGCTTCGGCATCAAAATCATAGGCAAGTTCCAATAGGTAAAGTTGACCATTTTTTACGAAGCCGTCTACCATATGCTCACCCGCATGCTTGTAATTGAAGTCTGAAACCAAATTGAGATCACCATCGTAGATTTCAATAAAGTGTCCTTTTGGCCTCAACGGGAAACCTCCATAATAAGTGCGCACAAGAACTGTTTCGCCCTTGACGGAACTTTCTATGGAGAGAACAGTAGAGTATTTATACCTATCAGAATAATTTTCTCCTAACTGATAGTCCACGGGAATGTCTTGGGCAAACACCGTAGAAGAGGCCACCAATAGTGAAAAGGCAGCCAAGCATATAATTCTTCGCATAAGTAGGTTGTTTGAAGATATACTACCTACCCGGGAAATCTGCTTTACGTTTTTCTAAAAATGCCGTAGTTCCCTCAGTAAAATCCTCAGTACCAAAACAGGCACCAAAACCTTTAATTTCGGCAGTATATCCGTTACTATTCTTAAAACCAGCATTTACCGCTTTTATTGCATGGCTAATAGCTACGGGCGAATTATTAGAAATTTTTCCTGCCAACTTTTCACAATGCCCCAATAATTCCTCCTGGGATACCACATCGTTTACAAGACCATAGCTTAACGCTTTTTCTACATCTATCATTCCTGCCGTCATGATCATTTCCAAAGCACGGCCTTTTCCAATAAGTTGAGGTAGCCTTTGTGTACCACCATAACCGGGAATTACCCCTAAGGAAACCTCAGGCAAACCCATTCTTGCATTATGGCTGGCAATTCTAAAATGGCATGCCATAGCTAGCTCAAGTCCACCCCCTAGGGCAAAACCGTTGACAGCCGCTATGACCGGTTTGGATAGATTTTCAATAAAGTTGAAGACCAATTCCTGACCTTGAGCGGCCAAGTCCTCGCCCTCAGATTCTGAAAAATTGGCAAATTCAGAAATATCGGCCCCGGCCACAAACGCCTTTGGACCGCTTCCGGTCAGTATAATCACCTTCACCTCATCATCTGCTTCCAAAGTTTTGAAAGCTTCATGAAGTTCCTGTAGGGTATCTCTATTAAGGGCATTCAATTTTTTTGGCCTGTTTATAGTAATCTTGGCAATTCCATTTTCTAAATTGACTAAAAGATTATTAAAATTCATATAGTGTATTTAAGCGCTGTTATTCTGTTCCTTTTTTATTTTTTCTTTAGGTAGTTTTACGGTAAATACCGTGCCCTTACCTGGCTGTGATGTAAACGTGATATTTCCCTGATATGTTTCCACAATGTTCTTTACCATTCCCAATCCAAGGCCCATACCACTGGACTTTGTGGTAAATTTTGGTTCAAAAATTTTCTCCTTGAACTCATCTTCAATACCAATACCATTATCTGCCACGCAAATTTTTACTTTGTCCTCTTCCTCTGCCACTGACACCAAAATTCTGGGTGCCGCTACTTCAGGTACCGCTTGTATGGCATTTTTGACCAAATTGGTAACCACCCTTATCAATTGGGTACGATCCATTTTTGCAATAATCTCATCCCTATCAGATATGAAGTGAATATAATCTTCATTAAATATATCCAGTGCCAGTTTAACAATTTTAACCACATTTAGGGTTTCATTTTGTTGTGCGGGCATTTCAGCAAAATTGGAAAAAGCCGAAGCTATACTGCTCATAGTATCTATCTGCTGAATAAGCGTTTTTGAAAATTCCTCTACCTTGTTTTCTATATCCGGATCTTTAGGGTCAAATTTTCGCTCAAAACTCTGGACCGTAAGTCTCATTGGCGTAAGCGGATTCTTTATTTCATGTGCCACTTGCTTGGCCATTTCCCTCCACGCTTGCTCTCTTTCACTACGAGCCAATTTTACAGCACTTTGCTCCAATTCATCGATCATGGCATTGTAGGAGGTTATGAGCTTCTTTATCTCAAGACTAGGGTTGTCTATAAGTATTTTTTTGTTCCTACGGGTTAAATGTGTTCTTCCGAGCATGTCGGATACGGTCTGTAGTGATCTGGTAATGTAGGTAGAAATAAAATAGGACAAGGCAATGGCTATAAGCAACATAAGCAGGTAGACCCCTGCCAATCTGGTAAGAAACTCGCGCAACTCCATATTGTTAAAAGAGTCATCCTCATAGTAGGGCAAGTTTAAAATACCAATTGGTTTTAGACTTTTATCGTTTATGTACGTATAACTGGCCTTGTAGTTATCGCCCGCCAAGGCTTTTTCCTCCACATATCGTTTAGTTGGGCTATTCTCAAGATTTATAAGAATTTGGGTATCCAGGCAATTGCTCACGGAGTCTATCACGAATTTTGGACGGGAACTTTTTAACAACTGTCCTTCCAGGTCGTAAATGTTCAATCGCTGGTTTTGAGTATTGGCGATCCTGTAGATTTCCATTTGGAAAATAAGGTGCAAATTTTCGGTAGTAACGGGATAGGTGGTTTCCCTAAGAACGTATTCTACACTTTGCCTTACTTGCTCCTCTTTTCTTTCCAATCGGCCTATGTGATAGTCCTTACTTTGTTCATTATATTGAAATACAGTGACCCCGGCAATAAGTATGGACGCAATTACCACCAGAAGTATCATGGAGACAAAAATGCGTGATCGAAGAGATAATTGTGTAAGCAAGGCCCTGCGTTTACCCTCAAAGGTAGCAAATATCGCACCAAATAAAGAAGTAGGCAGAGACCTAAGCTTCCGGGTTTTTATCCCTTATCCTTTTATAGATTTTTATGCCTAGCATAAGGATGACCCCCAAGAGAAGGATACCTACTACACCAAAAATCCAATTAATGGTGCTCCTAAGAATTACAAGAAAAACAATAGCAAAAAGAATCAGGGTGGCCCCTTCATTCCAAATGCGCATATAATTGGAAGTGTATTTAATTTCGTTGCGTTGCAATTGCTTGAAAATTATATGCGTTCGTAAGTGATAGCAAATTAAAAGCACCACAAAGACAAGCTTAATGTGCATCCATCCTTGCTGCAAAAAACTGGGGGAGAGAATTAACAACCAAGTGGCAAAAATAATCGCTAAA
Organism: Cytophaga sp. FL35; assembly: GCF_014349235.1. GTDB lineage: Bacteria > Bacteroidota > Bacteroidia > Flavobacteriales > Flavobacteriaceae > Euzebyella. The sequence goes on from NZ_JACSOH010000003.1 coordinate 89,343, forward strand.
ATGGCAGAGGGCCAAGTAATAATATACCACAGACGTTTGCTCATCATCTTCAGCTGCTTGCTGAGAATTTCCCGTTCTGGAGAGGATTTTTGGGATGCCTCAATATGATAGATAAAAAGTCTTGGAATATAGAACAAGCCCGCAAACCAAGTGATTACGAAAATTAGATGCAGGGACTTTATGTAGTTGTAATATTCCAAAACTGACTAAAACTGGCTCAAAGGTAGCCAATAGGCTTGAATTATGGGACAGCTCGTGTTGATCTCAATTAATTTCCAAACAAGAGATGTATATCTTAAGAGTCAAAAATATGACGATTGAAACTTTTAGGTAACAAAAACGCTTTCTATCTTACTCATATATAAAAACTTCCTATGACCGATATAGAAAAAACAAAAACCGGGGACCTAACCGCAGAGGACCGGATGACCCTTTTTCTTGCCAAACAAAGTATGGAACAAATTGGTTGGGCAATGCAAGGGCTAAACCAATTGGGCAATATAATTGAGAAAAGACTGGACTTACTTCCTGCCAAGCAACAGCAATGGTTGCAAAAAATATCCTATAAAGTATTATACAACGTTGTTAAATCTAATTTATTCTCAATGAAGAACAACAAGGAGAATAAAGTACCATTGAATACCTTGTATAAAGCGATGGTTACCTCCTCTGGGGCCATTGGCGGTGCGTTTGGTGCCACTGCATTTGCGGTAGATTTAGGTCTCACCACCAAATTAATGATGCGTTCTATTTTGGATATCGCACGGAGCGAAGGGGAAAATATAGAGGAATTGGACACCCAACTTGCCTGTCTTCAAGTTTTTGCCTTGGGCGGAAAAACCAAGCACGACGATAATTTGGATACAGGCTATTTTGCCACGCGAATCGCCCTAAATGCTGCCGTAAAGGGATCCTCTTCAACATTGATTGAAGGATTCCTAGTGGGTGCCAGCAGTCCTATCCTAAAGCTAATTTCCATCATTGCTTCCCGGTTTAGTATTCAAGTTTCCGAAAAATTTGTGGCGCAGGCCATACCCGTGGTAGGCGCCGTTGGAGGAGCAGGTATCAATTTGGCATTCATACAGCACTTTCAGAATATGGCCCAGGCTCATTTTAGTATCCGCAGGTTGGAGCGGAAGTATGGCGAAGATTTAATAAAGGAACACTATGAAAGTTTGGTCGTTACCAAAAAGAACTAAAGGCAAACTATCAACGCTAAATAATCATTCTACATAATTCCGTACATTTAAGAACCAACTCAACGTAATACTTATGAAATCTTTTTACTTATTGAAAGACAAGTTTTGTCTTTTAACCATAGCTATCATATGCATTAGTCTTGAAAGTAATGCCCAAGAATTTCGCTACGGAGACCCCTTACCTGATGCTCCGGAGCTTGCCAAGCGGGGAAAATATGCCGTAGGTGTCAAAACGATGGAGTTTACAAACAACGATCAAGTAAACATTTTAAACTCCAAAGACGGCAAAGACCCCTTGTACGATAGAAATCTTAAGGTGGAGGTATGGTATCCATCCCTCCCAGAAAAAGAGAGTAAGGCAGTAGTTTACGAAGAGGTTATGGGTACTCGTGGTGATACTCTAAGACCATTAATCCCTTTTCAATTTAAGGGCCGAGCTTATAGGGATGCCGCCCTGGTTAATTCTGGTAAATTTCCGCTGGTAGTGGTTTCCCATGGCTATGTAGGCTCTAGATACTTGATGACGTATTTGACGGAAAATCTGGCTTCCAAGGGCTATGTGGTGGTGGCCATAGACCATACCGATTCAACTTTTAAAGACGCCAATGCCTTTTACAGCACCCTGTTGAACAGGGCCAAGGACATTCGTTTTATAATCCAGTCCATGACCCATCTGAAAAACAATAAGCTTTCAACCATTATTGATAGTGAAAATATAGGAATCATAGGATATTCCATGGGGGGTTACGGTGTTCTGAATGTAGGCGGAGCGGGTTATTCCGACGGCCTTACGGCATTTTTCGGCCAAATGACCGGGGGAAGCAAAGCAATTGCCGATTTGACCGCTAACAATACCGAATACCAATCGATGAAAGACTCCAGAATTAAAGCGGTAGTAGCTTTTGCCCCTTGGGGAATGGAGCGTGGCGTTTGGGATTTGGAAGGATTAAAAGGGCTTACCGTACCTACTTTTTTTGTTGCTGGTGACCAAGATGATATCTCCGGTTATGAAAAGGGAATCAAAGCCATTTATGACGGAAGTATTAATACTGACCGGTATTTGCTAACCTATAAAAATGCCCGTCATAATGTAGCTCCCAATCCTCCCCCTGCAGAAGCCTTAGAACCAGGCCATCACATAGATGAGTATTACCGTTATGCAGAGCCCTCATGGGACCAGCGTAAGATCAATAATGTCAACCAACATTTTGTGACCGCATTCTTGGGCACCCATCTCAAAGGGGAAGATTTTTCTCAATACTTAGATATTCCAGAGAATTCCAATGACCAAGACTGGTCAGGATTTGTACCCAGATCTTCCACGGGAATGCAATTATTGCACGAAAAAAAGGCTTCTAACTAGGTTCTGACAATTGAAGGGTATTTTTAATCTCCTTACGCAAGTACAAACCGGTGACAATGGTCGACAAGACGTCCGCGGCAAAAAATGATAGCCACACCCCTAATTCGTCCAAGAAAAAAGGAAGTGTCAAGATTAGGGGAATAAAGAAGAAACCCTGTCTGGTCAAGGTCAGTAAGAAAGCCGGAATTGCTTTTCCGATGGCCTGAAAATAGGCCGCACCGATCAATTGGAGCGCAATGATGGGCGTAGCTCCAAAAACCAGCCTCATGGCTAAGGGAATATGTTCCAAAACATAAGCGTTTACCGCTAAATTTTCTGCGGATTGGTCAGCTCTGTCGCTTAGAAACAGGGAGGCAATTTCCTGAGGAAAAACCATAAGGCCCAAAAACACCAAAGCAGCCAAAAGAGAGGCATACCGGATAGCCGTGTTGATAGACTCACGTACCCTTTGGTATTTTTTAGCTCCGTAATTAAAGCCGGCAATTGGCAGAAAACCTTGAGTAACCCCAAACACAGGAAACAGTGCAAACATTTGCATTCTTCCAATAATTCCGTAAACGGCCACCAAAGACTCTCCTCCCAACCCAAAAAGGATATTGTTCATAATTAGATATACCACACTGGTGGTGGCCTGCCTAGCCAACGTAACGACACCCAATGAACCAATTTCCCTAACGATGGGGATTTGCAGTGCTAAGCTCTTCCAAGATAATTTCAATTCCGAATGTCCCGAAGTGAAAAAGTAGCTGATATACAAAAAGCAAAAAATATATCCTCCTGTAGTGGCCCAGGCGGCACCTTCCATTCCCCAATCGAACCAATAAATAAAAATATAATCCAGTACCAGATTTGCAACCGACGGGATTATCATGGCAACCATGGCGAATTTTGGTTTCCCTTCGGCCCTAATGACCGTATTGCCCATCATACTAAAAGCTAAAAACGGTATTCCGTAAAGTACAATGATGTAGTAGGCTTTGGCAGGTTCAAAGATGCCTCCTTTTCCACCAAAGGCAGGTATAAGCACATCCACATAATAAAGCCCCAATAGGGCCATACTGACCGTTATAAAAAATGTTAAGGTGATCTGATTTCCGAAGACGAGGGTGGCCTTTTGGTAATTATTGGAACCCAATGCCCGGGAAATAATACTTGATCCCCCAATACCAATTGCCATACCCAAGGCACCAATAAAAAAAGAAACCGGAAGTACTACGTTAATGGCCGCAATAGCAATGGCACCGATCCAATTCCCCACAAAAATGGAATCGACCAGCACATTTAACGACATTACCAAAATACCGATGGAAGCAGGCACGGCCTGTTTTACCAGTAGCCTACCTATGGGTTCCGAACCCAGTTGTTCCGCCGATACTTTTGCCATTTAAATGTTATTGAGAATACTAGAAGTTTTAATTAACTAAATTTATACCTTTTGGTATAAGTTAAAATAGCCATTCAAACTTCAAAATTATAACTTAAGAATGAGGCAGGACGCCCGTTTGTTCCCAATTATTGACCCATTTGGCCATTAATTCTACCCACGAATCCCTATCGTTAAGGCAAGGAATATGGATATAATCGGTTCCGCCCGCTTCCAGAAATTGCTCTTTTCCTTCCATGGCAATTTCCTCCAAGGTCTCCAAACAATCGGAAACAAATGCCGGCGTAATGACCGCTAATTTCTTCTTTCCTTCCTTCGGAAACCTTTCAAATTCGTAATCGGTGTACGGCTTCAACCATGGGTCGCCAGCCAATCTGGACTGAAACGATGAACTCACTTTTTCTTCTTTTAATCCCAATTCGGCTTTTACCAATTCCGTGGTATCGTACACCTGATGCCTGTAACAAGTATGGTGGGCCACTGAGTTGGTAAAGCAGCAACTACCGTCAATTTTACAATGGTATTTGGTAGGATCGGACTTCTTTATGTGCCTTTCAGGAATTCCGTGATAGGAAAATAAAATATGGTCATAATCAAAGCCTTCCAACGCCTCCGAAATGGATTCGGAAAGTACTTTGATATAATCAGGGTTCTTATAAAATGCAGGCAGCGTGGTCAATTTCAAATTCGGAAAGAACTCTTTTTGAACATCCATGGCCTTGACCACTACTGTCTCAAAGGAAGACATTGCATAATGGGGATATAGGGGGACTATCATAACATCATCCACTCCTTTATCCTTTAGCTCCTGCATGGCATTTTTGATAGTCATGCTACCGTAGCGCATTCCCAAGGCCACTGGCATGGAGGTGTGTTTTTTAAGCTTTTCGGCAAACCGCTCTGAAATAACAATCAAGGGAGAACCTTCTTCCCACCAAATTTTTGAATATGCCTCTGCTGATTTTTTAGGCCGGGTTTGAAGAATAATTCCCCGTACCAAGATATTCCGCAGCACTTTATTCACGTCAATAACGCGCTCATCCATCAAAAATTCGTCAAGATATGGTTTTACGTCCTTGGGGGTGGGGCTATCAGGTGAACCCAGATTTAGTAATAGAACTCCTTTCATGCAATTTTTCATTATCGGCCCAAGATAAAAGCTCGAATTCCTCGCTTTATATCAGGCTTTAAATTTACCGATGCAAAAATAAGGCTTGAATATAAGCATATTGTCACTTTGGGTAAATACTTTTTGATAATACTATAGTTTACATCAATTTTAAAAGCATATGGACACCGTGACACTCTCATTTTTAGTATAATGGAAAACAAAAACCACTGCTATGCTAAACAAATACATAGATTTATCAAGCAATTCCTTTTACTATCTTTTAGTAGCTTTGGCAGCCCTTTTCGCCGCATACTTTATACTGCTCTTCTTAATTCGCAGACTTGGTAAGAATCCAAAATATGTGTTGCCCATAGAGGCGGTAAAAAAAGTAAGTGCCCCCATTGGTCTTATCTTGTTTTCCATTTTTCTTAGATTGGACTCCCTGCGCACCTTGCTAAACCTCTCTGACTATGCTTATTACTTTAGAAAAGCGAGTACCCTACTCTTTATCTTTGCCTTTACGTGGCTTATTCTCACTGCCATTAAAATTGCGAAGCACCACATCATTGGCAAATATGACTTGGAAGCCTCTGATAACTTTAAGGCCCGAAAGGTTACCACCCAATTCAATATTCTAGAACGAATTGTCATTTTCATTATCATCATTCTAGCGATAGGTTTTGCCCTTATGAGTTTTGAAAGCATCAGGGAAGTAGGTGTCAGTGTTTTTGCTTCGGCGGGAGTGGCAGGTATCATCATTGGTTTTTCTGCCCAAAAATTAATAGGAACGATTTTGGCGGGTATACAAATTGCCATTGCCCAGCCTATAAAAATTGATGATGTAGTCATTGTGGAAGGGGAATGGGGCCGTATTGAAAAAATTATGCTCACCTACGTAGTGGTCAAAATTTGGGACAAGCGTAGGCTCATAGTACCCACCACCTATTTTATTGAAAAGCCTTTTCAAAATTGGACCAAATCTTCGGCCGATATTTTGGGCACCGTTTTTCTTTATACCGATTATAAAGTGCCTTTTGACGCCCTACGAGAAGAGCTCACCAACATTCTTAACAATACGGATTTATGGGACGGGGAGGTCAATGTACTTCAGGTAACCGATTCCAAAGCCAACTATGTGGAAACACGTGCGCTTATGAGTGCCAAGGACTCTCCCACCGCGTGGGATTTACGGGTCCACGTACGAGAAAAACTGATTGTCTTTTTACAAGAAAACTATCCCGAAAGTTTGGCACGAAGCCGTGTAAGTTTTGAAAGCTCATTGGCACTAAACCAGCCAAAAAACGAGTCCGAATCAATAGTCGAATAACCGATTTTGATGCTTCTTGACGAATTTTTCCTACAACGTTTTCGAGATTGTGTAGTTTCATCGGGCTTAAAACGTAGCTCATGAATATTAGACACTGCTCCCTGTTATTATTTTCTTTGTTGGTGCTTATTAATTGTCAAAAGTCGAGTGTAGATGAATCTGCTGAAACGCCGAAAGAGAATGAGCCAATAGAAGAAATTGCACGAGAAACCTATTTCAGCTACAGTTCGAGTCCTCCTTTAAATCCAGATCAAGAAATCGAAAATTGGATAATTACGCACAATGCCAAAGGAGAAATTTTAAATTTCAAAAAATTTATTCAAGGAGATAGTTTTAGTTTAGAAACTTCGAGTGATTCTTTAACTCCAAAAATTTCCGCAACGTATTTAACTATTGAAAAGGTTAATAACATGGAAATATTTAACCTAAGCACCTTCACCGATCTTCAAAAAGGCCATTTTGAAGATAGAATTAATAAATGGCAACCTACTGAAATACCACCTCAAACAAGTGAATTTGAAGTTACCATTAAAAATCTTCCAATAACGGAAGATTACGGCTTAAATCCAGTTAAAATTTCTTCTGAAATTGGGCGTTTAGGCGGTTCTTCAAGTTCAAAAGTATATAGTAATGGCTTGCGAGAAACTAACTTTCTAGATGTTCCAAAATATGAAGGGTTAGACAGCTATTTTATTTCGGTAATTGACGACTTCAACATCTTGAAATTTTGCCAAATCGATAACCCGAGCGGAGAAAACATAGAATTAGACTACAACACACATTTTTCTGAACCAGATAAAGATATTAGCCTACCTCTTCCTCCCCATGAAAATTTTTTATTGAATATTGCCGGATTTAAGGCAAATCAAGATTTTGGGGAATTCTCTGAGGGAGCCCTATTTATTGATATAATTTCACAAGTTAACACTAATGTATCAACCAACCCCTTAAGGGCAGGATATTCTGATAATTTTGAAAAATTCCGTACTCAATTTAGAATCGATTTTATTGATTATTCTTATGGGATTTTTAAATATGGAGATGCCCTAGAATCTATCGAAATTATGGAGAAGCCAAAGCTAACAATTCTGGATGATTCCATATATAACTTTAAATGGGAGATAGATATAAGCACATTTATAAAATCTGTTCATTTTTGGAAACTTCCAAGTATTACCTTAACAGATGGAACCACCATTATTGGCAATTGGACAATCACAAATCCACAAGAGACTACCGTAATTCAAGGCAAAATACCACAGGAAATACTGGAAAAATACCCTAATCTAAGTATAGAAGAGTTAAAATATACTCGATCAAGTTTTGATTTTGAAGTACCAGGAGGATTGTATAAGTCTAGAGAGTTTGTAACTCTAATGGCCCCATAATCCACAACTTTTACTATTTATCAAAATTCCCGGACAAGATATATTCGACAATCAGTCGGATTTGATTATAGATTTATAGAGTAAATAAGCACATATAGTTATAACTCATGAAGATTTTTTTCATGGTTTGAAACTGCGCCATATCTTACACCTTCGATTATACCATCATACATTATGTATTAATTGGAATCCTCAAAAGGCTTTATCTTTGTCTTATGATTCGGATACTTTTCACTTACACTCTTGTGTGCTTGTATAGCTCTTTTACAATCAACGCCCAACAAATCACATGCTCCCCAGCAGATCAAAAGGCGGTTGAAAATAAATTAACGGAGATTGATGGGATTCAGGAAGATGATTTTGGAAAAACCTTAACCGCAATTGGGAAGACTTTTCTAAAAACCCCCTATGTTGCCAAAACCCTCGAAATAGGTGATACCGAAACTTTAGTCGTTAACTTACAGGGGTTGGACTGTACCACTTACGTAGAAAACGTATTGGCATTTGGAACTCTCTTAAAACAAGGCAAATCGGATTTTGATGACTTTACAGAAGCTCTTGAAACCATTCGGTATAAAGATGGAGCGTTGAACGGCTATGCTTCCCGACTTCATTACTTTTCGGAATGGATTGTCAATAACGAAAAAAAAGGACTTATCAAGGATATAACCTCTGAAATAGGAGGTTCGGAAATTAAAAAGGACATTGACTTTATGAGTACCCATAGGGATTTATATCCTTTTTTGACAGATGATACCAACTTCGAAAAAATAAAAGCTTCCGAAAATTATTTGAACAACCAGAGCATTTGTATGCTGCCTCAAGACCAAATTGAAGCAAACGAGCATCTCATAAAAAGTGGAGATATTATTGCGCTTACTACCTCCATTAATGGCCTGGATATTACCCATACCGGTTTTGCCACCAGAGAAAAGGATGGACGCATTCATTTGCTACATGCCTCTACAGGTTCCATGGAAGTAGAAGTTTCTAAAAAACCATTAGCGGAATACTTAAAAGGAATCAAAAAGAACACCGGTATCATGGTTGCCCGTCCACTTAGATAGCAGTTTTACAAACCATGCAGTCTATGACCTGCTCAGCCTGGCCCAAACACTAATAGTTCTCGTTCCACGCCGAGTTCAAAAGGTAATTCGTCGGTGATTTCAATAGCTATTGTCTTTTGCTAAAACGAAAAAACCGACCTACGGGTCGGTTTGATAATATCATAACGCAAATTACCTTTCCAAACAATAAAGCAACCCACCTAAGAGATGTTGCCTAAAATCAGGCTCGTCATAGGCTGAGTTGGAGTGCCCGCCAGCGGTATAAAAAACTCGGCCGCCATCATATTCTTGATACCACGAAAAAGGGTGGTATGTTCCATTGGTTCCACCTTCATAAGAGCTTTCATCAAGCATTATCAAAGGTTTGATTCCTGAATAAATATCCTTAAAATTATACCATTCTTCAGTGCGCGTCCAATTACCCATCAAATGAGCAGTTGAAGAATGATTCCTGTTCACGACCTCTAAATTAGCTTCCTGAATTTTTGGGTGCCCGTTAAAATAAGCACCTACTAATTGTCCGTACCAAGGCCAATCATATTCTGTATCTGTAGCGGCATGAACACCCATAAAACTTCCACCGGATTGAATGTAATTTTCAAAGGCGACCTGCTGGGTATTGTTCAGTATATCTCCTGTAGTATTTAAAAACACCACGACTTTGTATTGTGAAAGGTTGGTGGTGTTGAAATCCCCGCTGTTTTCCGTTTGTACCACTTCAAAGTCATTGGATTGACCCAGCGCTTGAAAAGTAGCGACTCCTTTTTCTATCGAACCGTGCCTAAAACCCGCGGTTTTGGTAAAAACCAAAATTTTATCGGTTTCCGGAAGTTCTTCTGACAGGGTCATAGCAGAAACTCCTAGACTTTGACCTGATTCGTTGCCCTCCGCATCATAAGCGGTTACTTTATACCGATAGGTGGTTGCCGGAACAAGGCTCGAAATATCAAAGGCAGTAGATTGTACTGAAGCTATATTCTGATTGTTCTGATATACGTGGTAACCCGTGACTGCCGTATCATCGGTCGAAGCTCCCCAACGTAAGCTTATGGTCGTTTGTGTGGTTTCTATGGTGGTCAAGTTTTGAGGAACACTAGGGGGAGTGTTATCCACAACTACATTTTCCAAGGTTGTAACTTGTAGGGTTTCGCTGGCGGTCGATATATTTTCAGCTGCATCCTTAGCTTTTACTTTAAAAGAATACTCGGCACTACTAGATAAACCGGTTGCTTGGAAAGAAGTTCCAGAAACCTCAGCTATTTCTACCCCATTTTGATAGATTACATAGGCTGTAACCGCCACATTGTCGGTGGAGGCTTCCCAACTTAGCCCAATTGTTGTTTCGGTAACCTCATCAGCAGATACATTTTTGGGCGATGTTGGAGGTTCTTCATCCCTTGGCGAACTAACTTCCGCCAATGTTGTTGCCTCAACGGCCAAACTTAGACCCGATTCCAATTGATTCTCACCAATTGCACTCACCGAGAATTGGTAAACGGTTTCAGGTAACAAGTCGGTCAACTTCAAGGAACTGTTGGTAACGCTCGACTTAAATTCCCCATCTTGGTACACGTTAAAACTACTAATGGCTACACTATGCTCTACCACAGTCCAACTTAATTCAACTGCATTTGAAGTCACATTGGAAACAGTTACATCTACCGGTGCAGATGGCGCGGTTTCTTCAATGGGTGAAGGTTTTTTTTCCACTGTTGTTACAGCAAAAGGAGCACTTGGAGGAGACTCTTTTCCATTTTCAGTAACCAAGGAAACGGTAAATTCATACGAGGTTTCCGGTGATAGGGACCTGACACCGTAAGAAGTATTGGTGGTAAAACCTATAAAGGCATCATCTTGAAATACCCGAAATTCCTTCACTGACAAAGAATCCGATGGCAATTGCCATTGTAAGGAAAGGGATTCCGCTCCTATTTCATTTGCTGCTAAATTTTTTGGAGGTAAAGGTGCTTCTACTATAGTGTCCTTCACTTCATCCTGAAGGGTAGTGAGCTGTAGAACTTCGGAAAAAGCAGATTCTCTTTCTTTAGTATCCCAGGCAGTAACAGAAAATCCATAAGTCCGCTGTGCCTGTAAGTCTCTAACCTGATAAAGATTGTCTTTTACAATACCCAATAAAATGGAATCTTGATATACGCCAAAAGCGGCAATTTGTAAACTATCTGCCAAAATATCCCAGGTCAGGTCAATTGAATTGGAGCCAATGTTTGAGCTTCGCAATCCTGTAGGGGGCGGTGGCGGCATGGTATCGTTAACAATTTTCAAGGGCGGCGTACTAGCCTCAACCCTATTACTTGGCTTGGTTTCTTTATCCTGACCGTCAACTGCCACAACGTAAAAGGAATAGGTGCTTTCGGGAATTAAATCATTAGCGGAATAAGTAGTCTCCTTTTGTGCGGTGACCATGGTGGAGTCCTGATACAACCTAAACTCTTTTACAGAAGAAAGATTGGAGTCCGTAGACCAACTAAGTAGTGCTTTCGTAGCACTGATAGAATCTACCTTTAACTTTGGGGTCAAAAGCAGAACACTATAGGGGTTTAAGCTATCCAAACTTACAGAATCCCGCACAACCGTGTCCTGTGCTTTGGTCCTTACCAACAACTCCTCACTAAATTTTGATGTATTGCCCTCCTTATCAGTGGACCGTACCAAAAACTGATAGGACGTTTCAGGTTCAAGACTTTTGGCCACATACCGTGTAAGTGTATCTCGAAAAACTTCAATACTATCTTGATAGACCACATAGTTGGCAACTTGGGAATGATCGGTAGATTTCTCCCAGGTCACTATAGCTGACGAATCCGTAACCGTATCTGCCGACAACCGCTTTGGAGGTTGGGGAAGCACAATATTTGGCAAAACAGTGTCCTCAGGAACTACCTCCTCATCTTTTTGACAAGCAACAATGACAATGGACAATAAAAGAACAATAAGGGAAAGCAGGCCATAAAGTGGTCTTTCTTTCATTTTCAAGGGAAGGATTTAGGGTAAATACCAAGCTATAGTTTCTCGGAATACGAAGTTCTGAATTTCATCGATAAAAACGAACTTTTTATCGAATATTTTGAAAAAAACTTAAAATTACACCCAAAACACTACCATATCATCATTAAAAAATTGATTATCAACAAGAAACGGTGAATAACCTATTAGCTATTTGAAGAAGCCATTAAATATTTCTTGGGAGTAGTTCCGTATTTCTTTTTAAATGCAGAAATAAAATGGCTAGCCGTGCTGTACCCCACTTTTAAACCAACCTCATTTACATTATGCTGGCCGGTTTCTAACATTTTACGCGCGTATTCCATCTTGTAATCAAAGAGAAAACTAAAAACAGAATCTCCATATATCTGCTTAAAACCTTCTTTTAATTTTTTCAGGGATAGTCCTATTTCATCAGATAGTTCGTTTAAGGTTGGAGGTTCTGCCATTCGTGAAATAATAATTTCCTTTGCCTTTCTAATGCGCCGTACATTATCCTCATCCACCAGAAAGGGACATTGCTCAATATCCGCATCATCACTTTTGTTAAAGTAAAGTGCTATAAGCTCATAAACCTTCCCCTTAATATATAGTTCCTTGATAGATGGGTGCAAATTATAATTCATGATTTGGCTCAACACCACTGCTATCGCAGGATTGACCCCCTCTTGCGAATAATATTTCTTGTCCTTGTTATCGGCACTTAAAAAGGGTATATAATCTGCCTCCTTTGAAAAAAGGGAGTGAAATTTTCGTATGGTCATTACCACGGATACCATCCATGAATTTGGATTAAGCTCCAGATTCATTGGTAAATCCAGTTGCGTATTATAAAGTAAAAGGGAATTTTCCTCGGAAACCTCTAGGGCATACCTGCCTTCGTTAAATATAAACTTGGCATTACCTTTTAAACAGAAGTGAAATTGAATATAGGTACTATCAATATGCCTTACTACTTTTTGTTTTTCCAGACCATCATTTTGGATTTTCAACACAAAAAAACCATCTTCTATAAGTACCTCCTGAAATGAACCTTCAGCGACATTTTCACCTATCATAGTTGTCGTTTTTAATTTTCACTTTATTTAGAAAAGTTCTAAATAAAATCGTTAATAAGGCTTTATTTTAGGGCAAAATTACTGGTTTTCAATGTATTTATACCTAACATCTCCCAAAAAAACTTGAATCGACACTAATTGTTCCTCTAGCGTTATTTTTAACAGCAACTCCCTTTTATTTTTGTAGCCGCTTTGTAAGCATTTCATGAAAGGTTACCATATTTCCAAACATAGCTCGTTTTATACCATTGGGTTAAGCTACCTTAAAGCAGATGCAGAGGTAAGAGGAAAGTTTAGCTTAGACCCCGTTGCCATTGACCGCATTCTTATGCTGGCCAAAGCGCAAGGTATTGATGGTCTTTTGGTCACATCTACTTGTAACCGTACTGAAATCCACGGTTTTGCCCAGCATCCTTTTCAACTTATCAAGTTGCTTTGCGACAATACCACAGGCTCTGTAGAGGAGTTTCAGGAGGTCGCCTATGTATACAAGAACAATGAGGCCATTAGCCATTTGTTTAGAGTAGGCACCGGTTTGGACAGTCAGATTTTAGGTGATTTTGAAATTATAAGTCAAATCAAACAAAGCTTTGGCAGGTCTAAAAAATTCGGAATTGCGAATCCGTTTATTGAACGCTTGTGTAATTCGGTCATTCAGGCCAGCAAGCGTATCAAAAACGAAACGGAAATATCCTCGGGGGCAACCTCCGTGGCCTTTGCTTCGGTTCGCTACATCATGGAAAACGTAGCGGATGTTTCAGAAAAAAACATTTTACTTTTTGGAACCGGTAAAATAGGCAGAAACACCTGTGAAAACCTCATTAAGCATACTAAGAACAACCATATAACCCTCATCAACAGGACTAAGGATAAGGCAGAGAAAATAGCCGGAAAATTCAACCTTTTGGTCAAGGACTATGGAGACCTTCAAACAGAAATTAGAAATACCGATGTTTTAATCGTTGCTACGGGTGCACAATCACCCACTATTAGCAAAGAGCTCATTTACACCAAAAAGCCTCTCTTGATATTGGACCTTTCCATTCCCAAAAATGTTTCGGACAATGTTACGGAACTGGAAAATGTAAGCTTGGTACATTTAGACCACCTCTCCCAAATTACGGATGAAAACCTGGAAAAGAGAAAGCGTTTTATCCCAGAAGCGGAGGAAATTATTGAGGAGGTAAAACATGATTTTATCCAATGGTTGGAAACCAGAAAATTTGCCCCTGTCATCAAAGCTTTAAAATTAAAGCTGAAGACTATGAAGGACGAAGAAATGGATTACCAATCTAAAAAGCTGAATGATTTTAACGAAGAGCACGCTGATGTCATCTCCAATAGAATCATTCAAAAAATAACCAAGCAGTTCGCCAATCATCTTAAAGATGAAGATGTTGATGCGGACAGTAGCCTTGAACTTATCCAAAAAGTTTTTCAACTAGAAATAGAAACTCCATGAGTAAAGTTATCCGAATCGGTACCCGCGATAGCGAATTGGCGTTATGGCAGGCAAATACCGTAAAGGAGCAGCTTGAGGCGCTTGGGCATGAAACCACCCTTGTTCCCGTAAAATCTACGGGAGACCTCGTGCTAGACAAACCCCTATACGAACTGGGCATAACCGGTATTTTTACCAAAACATTGGACATGGCCATGATTAAAGGCGAAATAGACATTGCCGTTCATAGCATGAAAGACGTTCCCACTGCCCTTCCCAAAGGAATTGTTCAAGCCGCAGTTTTAGAGCGTGGCAACCATTTTGATATTCTGGCTTTTAAGAATAACGAAGAGTTTTTGGCCCAAAGGGATGCCGTGATAGCAACAGGAAGCTTGCGAAGAAAGGCCCAATGGTTGAATCGCTACCCTACCCATACGGTGGTAGATTTGAGGGGCAATGTCAATAGCCGATTGGAGAAACTTAAAAACAACGACTGGAACGGGGCCATTTTTGCTGCTGCGGGACTTCAACGAATTGGATTGCAACCTGAACATACCATTGGTCTCACATGGATGGTTCCCGCCCCGGCACAGGGGGCAATTATGGTAGTGGCCAAAGAAGAGGATGAATTTGTTCGTGAAGCCTGTGCAGAACTCAACCACGAAGCAACGGCCCTTTGCGTACAGTTGGAAAGAGAGTTCTTACGAATTTTAGAAGGTGGCTGTACAGCACCCATAGGTGCTCACGCTTTTATAGATAAAAACGATCAAGTAACTCTTAAGGGGGTTTTGCTCTCCTATGACGGCAAGAGAAAACTGGAAGCTGAATATTCCGCTCCACTAGGGCATCACAAGAATCTGGGAAGGGATTGTGCCAACAGTATTTTGGCACGTGGCGGTAAACTCTTGGTTAATCAAACCCATGGGGGAACGCTTAAGACCCATATTTTCTCCACCAAAAACCTATCGCAAAACCAATTACAGCTTTTTAAACAAGGGGTCACGGTAAAAAGCGAGGATTTTATAAAAATTAGTCCGAATAGATTACCTAAAACCCTGCTCACACAAGAGTTGGAGAATGTTATCATCACCAGCAAAAACGGAGTAGAGAGTTTGGCCACCCAAGCTCCGGACGCATTAAGGTTTAAGAATATTTACTGTGTTGGCCGAAAGACCAAAAGACTTATCGAAAAGCGCATAGGACCGGTAAAACATCAAGCCAAAGACGCTAAAGAATTGGCGAAATATTTGGTAGAATACATGGAGGGGTTGGAAGTAACCTATTTCTGTAGCAACCTCAGCATGGATGATTTACCCAATATCCTTGAAGAAAACAACATCACCGTCAATAAGTTGGAAACCTATACAACAAAACACGCACCCTCCGAAGTTGATAAAGAAATTGAGGGAGTTTTATTTTTTAGCCCAAGCGGAGTAGAAAGTTATTTGCTCAAAAACAGACCGGATAAAACGGCTTACTGTATTGGCGAAACCACTGCCGAAGAAGCTCGTAAACATTTTAAAAGCGTAAAAGTAGCAAAGATACCGGTAGTGGAAAGCGTGATTGAATTGGTGAACGGGGATTATTAGAGTTAGGAGTTAGGAAAGTATAGAAAATGACTTAAGACGTAGGACAGAAGACAAACTTCTTATCAATCAATTTTTAACCAATTAACGAGCAACGAACATCGTGTAACTATCCATAAATGACATAAAACATAGGACATAAAACATAGGACATAGGACATAGGACATAGGACATAGGACATAGGACAAACTACTTGATTTTTGACGAATCACCATCAAACTTCAACTATCAACAACCAACGAGTAACGAACAACGAACAACCAGCAACCACTATAAAGAACACATTGCAATGATAAAAAACGATTTATTTCTTAGGGCACTGAAAGGTGAAACGGTGGAAAGACCTCCGGTTTGGATGATGAGACAAGCGGGTAGGTATTTGCCCGAGTTCATGGAAATAAAAAAGAAATACGATTTCTTTACCCGTTGTCAAACACCGGAATTGGCCTCGGAAATTACGGTGCAGCCTATACGAAGGTATGGTATGGATGCCGCTATTTTGTTTTCGGATATTTTGGTGATTCCACAGGCAATGAATATTGAGGTACAAATGAAACCTAACTTTGGTCCCTATTTGCCCAAACCTGTTCGTACAGCCAAAGATGTGGAAGAGGTTATTGTTCCCAATGTAGACGAAGCTTTGGATTATGTGATGCAAGCCATCAAGGCCACCAAGGAAAAATTGAACAATGAAATTCCATTGATCGGTTTTGCAGGTTCGCCATGGACCATCCTATGTTACTGCGTGCAAGGGCAAGGCAGCAAAAATTTTGACAAGGCAAAAGAATTTTGTTTCACCCAACCGGTTGCCGCCCATACCATGCTCCAAAAAATAACGGAAACCACCATTGCCTATTTAAAGGCAAAAGTGAAAGCAGGTGTAAATGCCGTTCAGGTTTTTGATTCATGGGGAGGAATGCTATCTCCTGTTGATTACCAAGAATTCTCTTGGAAGTACATTCAACAAATTATAGATGCCCTAAAGGATGAAGCCCCGGTCATCGTCTTTGGCAAGGGTTGTTGGTTCGCCTTGGGAGAAATGGCAAAATCAGGTGCTTCGGCTCTAGGTGTTGACTGGACATGTTCTGCCAGAAATGCCCGTTATCTAACAGGTGGTAATATCACCTTGCAAGGAAATTTTGACCCGGCGCGTTTACTTTCCCCGCCATCGGACATTAAAAAAATGGTCACCCAAATGATCAACGAATTTGGGAAGGATAAATACATTGTTAATCTAGGTCATGGTATTTTGCCAAATATACCCGTAGAAAATGCGAGGGCTTTTGTTGAAGCGGTCAAGGAATACCAACCTTAAGCATTGCCAATGAGCCTTTTCAAGGTTGTTTCTGGAAAATACCTCCGGTTCAAACTGGGACTTACACCTCAGCAAAACCTTTTTTATGGTTTTCTTACCTATGTTTCCATGGGTACTCTTTTACTGTGCATTCCTTGTTTTCACAAGAGTTCTGTAGCTTTTATTGATAATTTTTTTATAGCTACCTCAGCAGTCTCAACTACCGGTTTGGCAACGGTTTCTGTCCTTGACTCCTATAATTTTTTTGGGCAGTTCATCATTTTGGTCTTGATTCAATTGGGCGGTATCGGCTATCTTACCTTTACAACCTTTATGATTCTTTCAACTACAAGGAAGATGACCCGGTGGCACAAGAACATTTTAAAAACCGAATTCACACTTCCTAAAACCATCGAAATAAAGGACTTTTTAAAATCGGTTATTTTCTTCACATTGGCAATGGAAATAATCGGAACCATTCTCTATTTCATAGCTTTTAAAAAACTGGAGCTCGACTTTTTTGATACTCTCTGGAATGCACTGTTTCATAGCGTAAGTGCATTTTGTACCGCCGGTTTTAGCCTTTTTAGTAATGGCTTTGAATCTTTTTCGGGTGATTTTTTAGTTAATACCACTACCTCCCTATTGGCCATTGCTGGCTCCCTTGGTTTTATTGTAGTTACAGATTTTGTCCTTTCGTTAAAAAAGAAAGATCATCATTTGAGTTTTACTACCAAAATCATACTTGTAGGGTCGGCAGTCCTACTTCTTTTTGGTTTTATGTTCTTTTTCTTCTTTGAACCCGTAATTAAAAACCTAACGGGAGCTGAGCGTATGTGGGCGGCATTTTTCCAGAGCATGTCCGCTATGACCACCGTTGGCTTTAATACGGTTGATTTTGGAGCCTTTGTTATGCCCATGCTTTTAGTGACCATTTTTCTAATGTATATTGGAGCTTCACCTTCCGGAACTGCCGGAGGAATGAAAATTACCACACTAACAGCCGTAATCGCCATTATGAAAAGCAGGTTAAGAAATACCCAACGTATCACCTTTTTTGGTCGGATTATTCCTTACGAAAGGTTATTTGTGGCTACTTCTTCCTTTATATTTTATACGAGCCTTATTGCCTTGGGTACCTTTTTACTGTCCTTTTTGGAAGATTTTCATCTAGAGGACTTACTGTTTGAAGTATCCTCCGCGTTGGGAACTGTGGGCTTAAGTACCGGCATTACTGGCGATTTAGGAACATGGGGCAAATTGGTCATAATTGCATTAATGTTTATTGGCCGATTAGGTGTCCTGACTTTTGGATTGGCAATTTGGGCCAAACATCACAATAATCCTAAAAATCACCCTATCAGGGATGACATAGCGGTCTAGTCTATGGAAGGAAACCAAGCTTTTACTTTAACGCAACTTAATGCTGATGACGCCAAAAGCCTTTCCAATTTAATGGTTTCAAACCAAGATCGGTTCCAGCGATTTTTCCCTATGACTTTGGCACAAAATCTAACCGAAGCCGCCTCACAAGCATTTATCCTTCTAAAAAATGTAGAGTTTGATCTTGGAACGGAATTAACATTCGCCATAAGGGAACGAACTTCTGATCAAGTAGCAGGCTTGGTAATTTTAAAAAATATTGATAGAACAATTCGGCAAGCGGAGATTGCCTATTGCATTGGCGCTAAATATGAAGGAAAGGGTTGGACCTCCAATGCAGTAGCAC
The DNA here is from genome assembly GCF_014349235.1 of Cytophaga sp. FL35. Lineage (GTDB taxonomy): Bacteria > Bacteroidota > Bacteroidia > Flavobacteriales > Flavobacteriaceae > Euzebyella. The sequence continues at coordinate 108,294 of NZ_JACSOH010000003.1, forward strand.
AAATCGCCCAACGTGCTTTTAAAACCGAAAAATTGAAGACCCTTCAAATTCTCGTACATGTATCCAACCTAGCAAGTATTCAAGTGGCCAAAAATTGTGGTTTTCAATTCATAAAAATAATTCCGGAAGCACATACGCCACCTAATGAAAATCCGTTGGATATGTTATTATACGAACGACATACCCACCACTAATGCAAATTATAGAGAAGTACGACCGCCAATTTGAATATGCTAGTATTCTTATGAACGTGGTCATTGCTTTTCAGTTTTTCTCTCTTTGGTACCGGCCCAGTTTTGACGATATTGGTCAATTGGGTACCTTAACTATTCTTATGGCTTTTGAATTCGGCATGATTCACTCCGGTGTGTTTATGGCCATAATGCCAAAAAAAATATCCCTTTTTGTTTTAGTTCCTTTCTATGGGACCTTCGCATGGGGCTTTAATTCATATCTCGAAGACAATACCATATTATATATCTACATGACGGTAGTCTTTAATCGGATGCGATTTGCGTTTTCGGATGTCCCGTTAGAAATGAAGGCTAGATCGATCATAAAATCTGTTTTGGCCGCAGTAATGTACTTTTTTATGCTTCTATTTTTTGTATTAGGAGCAGACATTATCCCGAAATTAGGCCTAACGGCAGAGTTCGTAAACATGAGCGGTTACAGGGAAAGTATGAATACTTCTGGTGCATTTATTGATTTACCGCACGCTGTCATGGCATTTGGTCTAACATACTATTGTGGTTTGGCCCTTATGGAGGCTTTACTTTTAAAGCGTACTTTTGCGGTTAATCTTTCGCCAAAGACCACATAATAATGAAGGAACAATTTTTTGCATACATCCAACAATTACAGGATACAATTACCTCCAAACTCACAGAAATTGACGGTCAGGCGCAATTTCTAGAAGATCAATGGGTACGGGAAGAAGGTGGCGGAGGTCGCACCAGGGTCATTGAAAATGGTGCGGTTTTTGAAAAGGGAGGTGTCAACATCTCCAAAGTCTTTGGAAAACTTCCAGAAAGCATGCAAAAGTATTTTGGAGTACAGGATGCGGATTTTTTTGCCTGCGGTTTAAGTTTGGTACTTCATCCAAAGAATCCAATGGTGCCAACTGTTCATGCCAATTGGCGGTATTTTGAGATGTATGACAAAAAGGGTGAGATTGTAGACCAGTGGTTCGGTGGTGGGCAAGACCTAACCCCCTACTATCTTTTTGAGGAAGACGCCCAGCATTTTCATCAAGTATGCAAACACGTCTGTGATGCCCATCATCCTGAATTTTATTCCACCTATAAAAAGAAATGTGATGAATATTTCTGGAATGCCCATAGAAACGAGGCGCGTGGGGTGGGCGGACTCTTTTTCGACTACTGCAAAGCAAAGGAGGATTTTACCATGGACGATTGGTACAATTTTGTTACCGGTGTAGGTAACAGCTTTTTGGAATCTTATATACCGATTGTTACTAAAAGAAAAGACCTGCCCTATTCACAAGCGCAAAGAAATTGGCAAGAAATAAGAAGAGGACGCTATGTTGAATTCAATCTGGTACATGATAAGGGTACCTTATTCGGGTTGCGTACCAATGGACGTATTGAAAGTATTTTAATGAGCTTGCCTCCGCATGTGCAATGGGTCTATGACCACCATCCGAAAGAAAATAGTGAAGAAGCGAAACTTTTGGAAGTACTTAAAAACCCCGTAGATTGGGTATAAATCGCCTACATACCATTATTTTGCTTGCTTTTGTTCTATTATTAGGAAGTTGCAAGGAGAAAAGGCAAAAAAGCGATTTAGAAATTACCTTTTCCCAAGATACTTTACATCTGGGCTATACCTATTGGTGGGAAGAAAGCGGACCCTTTATTGATTATTGTGGTACACCTCACACGCTTATAGCCATGGGCTCCATCGTACAAATGGACGCGCCAAATGAGACCGCAGGACCCTTATACATTTCTCAAAAAGGCAGCATTCATTTGGAAAAGGTATTTCTCATCAATAATCCTAAAAAGAATGCTTACCAAAAGCATGGCTATTTAAGCACCGATTGCTTTTATAAATCTGGATTAAATATTGGTGATAAAGTATTGGTTTTCTGCTACGAGTTTGATGACGAATTGATTATAGCAGGTCAGGAATCGATTATTCCCATTGGAGACTGGAATCACCCCTTGGTCAACTCCATTAAAACCTTTATCGATGAAGATGAAAATCCCCTAAAAATAAAAAAAGACACCACGCTTTGGGAAGCTTATGGGCATGGGGCTTCTTTGAGAAGGATCATTGAATGTAGGGAAACTACTTCCAAGTAACCGCCTTGGTGGCTTTTTCTGAAACATGCTGCATTATATGCGCCATTCTTGCTTTTAGCAGTTCTTTTCTACCTGCTAAAGTTCTAGTATAAACCAATTTTGAACGCCCAACATGCTTTATCCAATTACGGTGGTATAGAAGAGCATCCGATTTTCGTTTGCCAAAATCTCCCGGTACCACATAATAATTTCTAATACCCAATTTCCTTTTAAACCAGTTGGTACTTTTTAATAGATATCTAGGATTTTCAACGGGATTAATGATTTCTTGTAAATAATTGACAAACAAACTGCTTTCATGGTTGTTGGCCCCACTTAAATAACAGGCAAACGATCCGTTCTCAAAGCGCTCTACTTTAACGTCCTTTCTCGTTAATTTTGAGTTCACCAACTCAAATTCTTGTAACATCACCAACAAGCATTGTCCCATTTTATAGGTCTTCTTAAAAGTGTTTCCAAAAAGTAGATACAATTTTATAGCCTTCCAGGTCTTTGGTGCAAAACCCAGGAAGATTCCTGCCAATAGCAAATAAATAAAATATAGAGCGCCTTTATTCAATAATGTGCCTATGTTCTTTAAAAAAAACTCAGGTAAGAAAAAAGCGATTCCAGTAGCCACCTCAATCAGCAGAAGCTTGGTGACATTAACAGTAAGCAGCCTTTTGATTTTACGATAAGGCATATTGCCTTTGTACGCTACTTTAACTTCCTGAACCAATACCCTACCTGAAGTGATGGCCTTTGTCCATTTACCAGCCAATTTATTCCTTTCCTTGGCTAGTAGTAACGTTTTATCATTGTGAGCATCAATCTCTTTAAAGCCAACAGAACTTTGTGTTAGATGCAAGCGTTCAATGCCATTCTCGATGTAGATCCTTTCAGAATACGAAATACCACAAAAAGCATCGAACCTTCTGTTCAAATTGAGGATATCATCTCCTCCATCTTCCCTAGAAGGATCCACACAACCTAAATGCCATATATTACCCGTTTTATCCTGGTTTGTCGGATTTATTCTGACAGCCCTACCCCGCATTTGATTGGAAGACACAAACGAGCCCACATATGATGCTAGAACCAAGGTATTGATGGAAGGGGCATCCCAACCTTCTCCCAGTAAAGCCTTGGTACCAATGAGTATTTTAATCAGACCCTGTTCAAAGAGTTCCGTAATGATTGCAACTACCTGATTTTTGTGATTTCCTTGTATGGCTATTTTTAAAAAATCAGGGTCAGTTTCAAGTTCGTTTTTTAAAATTGAACCCTGCTCTAAGCGGCCATCCAAAACCGATAAAAGTTTTTTATGAATAATAATTAAAGAACCGGTCAAAACCGCCATATCATTTTTATTGACATTTCCTTTTATCCTGAGAAATTGAAAAACGGGTACAACCCCTAATTGGTTGATTAAATCCGTGTCCCCATTCGAAAAACTTAAAAATTCCTTTCTAATAAAATCGGTTAGAACCACTGCCCGCAACCCAATGGCAAGCGCAGCACTTTCCTGTTTTAGAATTTCATTAATGCTATTTAATTTACTGGGGCTAGAGGTCAGCGATTTATACAACTCTTGGTTACCCACAAAATCGACTTTGTTTTTCTGAAATACGCCAATTTTCCTTAAGGAAGACTCCAACTTGATTAATAATTCTTCATCATGTACGAACCGTTCACGATCAATGACCAATAGGTCCTGCAGCAAAGTTTCTAACCATTGGTAATTCAATTTGGGAAAATTGACTTTCTTTTCATGAACACCCAACACTTCTAATTTATCTTTTTCAATGACTATGCCCGCTTCATTCAGAAAAATAAGAATGGCCGCAAATACTGAAGGTCGCTCATAAATTTCCTCCAAGTATTTGTGAGAACTGGTATAAAAGGGATGTGCCAAGAGAAAATCTAGGAAGCTTTGGTTCCCTACCAGAGCGTTAAAAAATGTTAGACACTTCTGCCTATATTCCAAAATAAATTGAATTTGCTTTTCAGAAGGTCGAGAAAGATATACATAGTCCTGATGCGGGCACAGGTTTTTATTTTTTACTAATTCTGGGACCGCAATTTCTTCGTCAATGGGACCGCATAAATCAAAATATTTGTTCAACTCTACACTAGAACTATCATAAGGCGGAGTAGCGGTCAATGCAATGACCGTTATTCCTTGAATAGCCTTTAGGGAAATCAAACAATTATACCATTCGTTTTTAAGGTGATGCGCCTCATCTAAAACAAGGGTCTTTATTTTGTTTTTTTCAAAGAAGGCAAATAAAGATTCACCAGAATCATTTAAGCGTTTATCAAGCGCGTGCAGTGATTGATAGGTGCTAAATGTAAGTGCTGAAGGTTCGTCTATTTCAGTGGAAAAAGCTTTAAAGGAACTATCCTCGATAAAAAATTCTTCTAACCTATTCTTCCATTGGTTTCTTACAGTTAAAGTAGGCGCAAGAATCAGTGTTTTTTTATCTACTCTACGAATCATCTCAAGTCCTAACACTGTTTTTCCAGAGCCCGGTGGCGCCACTACATGCAAATGGTCATCTTCCTTATGAGATTCAAAATTTTCAAGAAACTTTTCTTGGTAACTGCGCCATGAAAATTTAAATGATAGCTTTTTTTGAAGATGTAGCAAGACTTCCTTAGTTTTCCTGTTAGTACGGCGATTATAAGTAACTTTGAATATTCAAAATTAGGCAAACTATGTACCCCTTACGCAGAAACCGTAGATTAAGAGCAAACGAATCCATCAGAAATTTAGTGCGCGAAACCGTATTGACGCCCAACGACTTTCTAGTACCCCTTTTTGTAGTGGAGGGAAAAAATATCAAGGAAGAAATTCCTTCCATGCCCAATTACTATCGATTAAGTTTAGACAATTTGGCTATGGAAGCAAAAGAACTCTGGAAAATGGGTTTAAAATCCGTACTTCTCTTTGTAAAGGTCGATGATGATTTAAAAGACAATAAAGGTACTGAAGCGTTGAATCCTGATGGTTTAATGCAAAGGGCCATTAGAACGGTGAAATATGCCTGTCCTGACATGTTGGTAATGACCGATGTGGCCCTGGACCCGTTTTCTAGCTACGGCCATGACGGAATTATCGAAAACGGACAGGTATTGAACGATGAAACCTCGGAGGTTTTAGCGGAAATGAGTGTTTCCCATGCCGAAGCAGGAGCAGATGTAGTAGCCCCTAGTGACATGATGGACGGTCGTATTTTGACCATTCGTGAGGCTCTGGAAGATGAAGGCTATTACAATACTGCCATCATGAGCTATAGTGCTAAATATGCCAGTGCATTCTATGGTCCGTTTAGGGATGCCCTTGATTCCGCTCCCGTGGATGTAAAGGACATTCCAAAGGATAAGAAAACCTACCAAATGGATTATGCCAACCGGTATGAAGCTATAAAAGAAACCGAAATGGATATTGATGAAGGAGCTGATATCGTCATGGTGAAACCGGGACTTTGCTACTTGGATATTGTCAGGGAAATTAGAAACGACGTGGACATTCCAGTGGCCGTTTACCAAGTCTCCGGGGAATATGCCATGTTAAAGGCCGCTGCCGAGAAAGGATGGTTAGACCACGATGCCGTGATGCTTGAGCAGTTATATGCTATTAAACGGGCGGGTGCCAACATCATCGCCACCTATTTTGCCAAAGATGCTGTGAAGCTCTTGGGTTAAATTCAAGTTTACCCACCAAACCACCAACCATGAGAAAAATAATACTATTTGTTATTTTACTGTTTTCAAGCTTTTCCGGCCAGATGTATTCTCAAAATGCCGAAGTACTTACCTATGCTTCGCCAGAAGAAGTAGGGCTAGATTCCAAACTGATTCACCAACGTGTAGATTCCATCATTTCCAATGGTATTCGAGAAGAAGCCTTTCCTGGAGCACAGGTTTTGGTTGCCAAAAACGGAAAAATAATCTTTCACGAAGCGTATGGTTACCATACTTACGACAAAAACCAGCCCGTTAAAACCAATGATATTTATGACCTAGCTTCGGTTACCAAGATTACGGCGGCATTACCGGCCGTCATGAAATTGGTAGATGAGGGCAAAATGGATTTGGACCGACCCTTTAGCGATTACTGGACCCGCTGGAAAAAAATAGAGGGTAAAAAGAATTTGACCCTGCGCGAGATACTGGCCCACCAAGCAGGTTTGGTTCCTTACATCATCTTTCTAAACGAGGTTTTGGACGGCAAAGGCAAACCAAAATCAAAATACATCAAGAATTCACCCTCAAGAAAATTCTCCAATCAGGTATACGACCATTTGTTTATCAAAAACAACTTTTACAAAAAGATGTACCGTTTAATTGACAAGTCTGAAGTTTCGGATGAAAAAAAGTACAAGTATTCCGGACTTACCTTTTTGATTTATCCAGAGTTGGTAAAACAACTCACCGGAAGTTCTTATGATTACTTTCTGGAGAAGAATTTTTACTTGCCATTGGGCGCGCCTACCATGGGTTTTACTCCCTCTAAAAAAGGCTTTTCCAATGCAATTGTTCCCACGGAAGTGGATACTCTTTTTCGCCACAGTTTGACAAAAGGATGGGTACATGACGAAAATGCCTCCCTTTTGGGCGGAATTTCCGGTAATGCGGGCCTGTTCGCCAAAGCTACCGACTTGGCAAAATTGATGCAGATGTATATGCAATATGGGGTTTATGATGGTAAGAGATATTTCTCTGAAGCAACCGTGAAGGAGTTTATTAAAGTGCAGTATCCCGAAAACGACAATCGCCGGGGATTAGGTTTTGACAAACCCTTATTGAACAACTCAGAGTTAGGTTTAGAAGATGCATATCCCGCTCCAGAGGTAGGTGAAAGCAGCTTTGGACATTCTGGCTTTACGGGCACTTTTGTTTGGGCGGATCCAGAAAACCAGTTGGTATATATTTTTCTGAGCAATAGGGTCAATCCCTCTCGCGACCATAGAAAACTGTACAGTTTAAATATCAGGTCTGCCGTTCAGCAAGTTTTTTATCAGTCCACATTAGCTAGCGAATAAGATCAAAAGGTTCTCCGAATATTGGTATATTCGTGCGTAAACAACCAATATATGGGTCTGCTCATTTTTTACGCCGTTATATCCATTTTTTTCTCCTTCCTGTGCTCTGTTTTAGAGGCAGTTCTTTTAAGTATTACACCCACTTTTATCAATGTAAAGAAAAAAGAAGGCAAGGCCTATGCTGTCTTATTAGAGGAATTAAAACAAGATGTAGATAAACCTTTGATTGCCATTCTTACCCTTAACACCATAGCCCACACCGTGGGGGCCATTCTAGTAGGGGTACAGGCCAAAGTTGCCTACACCCAACTCTACGGCAGTACCGAAAGAACGATTCTTGGCGTTTCATTTACGGAAGATTTGATGGTAGGTATCGTTTCTACGGTTATGACAATTCTTATTTTAGTAGCTTCGGAAATCATACCTAAAACCATAGGGGCTACCTATTGGAAAGGCTTGGCCAACTTTACTGCAAAAACACTTCGTATTATGGTTTTGGCCTTAAAATACACAGGGCTGTTGTGGTTGCTTCAACTTTTTACCCGATTAGTGGGTGGAAAGGGTCACGAAGGAAGTGTGCTGAGCAGGGAAGATTTTACGGCCATGACAGAAATTGCCCATGAGGAAGGTGTTTTTGAAAAATCGGAATCTACGATTATCAAGAACTTACTTCGTTTTGATGAAGTTTTGGTGAAGGATATCATGACCCCAAGGGCGGTGATGAAAATTGCACCCGAGAAGAAAACCATCCGTGAGTTTTTTGAACAAAATCCTAAAATGCGCTTCTCTAGAATTCCCGTTCATGGAGATAAAATGGACCATATTGATGGCTTTGTACTTAAGGATAACATCCTTGAGGAAATGGTGAATGAAAATGGCGACATGCCCCTTTCCGAAATCAAGCGGGAGATTTTGGTTACAGAACGAAAAACTCCTATTCCTAAATTGTTCGAGACCCTTATCGCAAAAAGGGAACATGTGGCTTTGGTTGTGGATGAATATGGGTCCGTAAGCGGATTGGTTACTATGGAAGATGTAATCGAGACCCTTTTAGGTCTCGAGATTATGGACGAAAGTGATAGCGTAGCCGATTTACAGGATTTAGCGCGCAAGAATTGGGAAAACCGTGCACAGCGCGCCGGCATATTGGAAAAACGCATCGATTCTAAAAAATAATGGAAACGGCTTATATTTCTACACCTTTGGGCACCGCTAAGTTGGAAGGTGATTTGGATGGTATTACTGCCATCACTGTTTCCAATGAGACCCCTAACCCAGGAAAAAACGTACCCAAAAGCTTACAACCCGCCGCAGAGCAACTTGAAGAGTACTTTTTAGGAAGACGAACGGAATTCAATTTAAAGTTGAATCCGCAAGGTACGGACTTTCAAAAAAAAGTTTGGGAAGCACTGTTAGACATTCCTTTTGGAAAAACCGTCTCATACCTTGACCTATCCAAAACCTTGGGCGATGTTAAGGCTATTAGAGCAGTTGCCTCCGCCAACGGAAAAAATCCCTTATGGATTGTGGTTCCCTGCCATCGTGTTATTGGTAGTGATGGTTCCCTAACCGGCTATGCGGGTGGTCTGCACCGTAAAAAATGGCTTTTGGAACATGAAAGCCCAGTAAAGCAACAAAGTTTGTTTTAAGTTTTACCGACTACTCGGTTGGTAGAGACAATATTCCCCCTGAGAATAAGTTTCTTTTTTACATCTTACAGAACAAAAATGCAGGTCATAGAAGAAAACGGAATAGCAGAAATACTGTAAACCGACTATAAGGTCTTTTTGCTTAAATTACTATTCATACATCCGTTTATACTTAAAATCCCTTTTTACAGGGATAAATGACAAGTCTGGGACCTATAATTTTGTGAGTAAATCTTCATGTTATGCAGTTACCATCGATTAAAGAAATTACGAGTAAGGCCCAAAATGCCTTTAACCGATTTCCTGTCACCCTGGTATGGGCCCTTTTAGGAAGCTTCTATATTATGCACCTTATCGGAGTAAGCTCTGGAACCGAAATTGAAGATAAATTCAATATCATTCTCACTTTGATTCTCGGTATCAGTTGGCTCATAGGGACTCAATTTTTCATAGAACAACAAAGACCATCAAATAAGTGGATTATCCTGAAATTGATAGTTCTGGTTCTTTTGTTCCTTTTTTATTGGCACCTACCAGACGGCAAAGACCTAGATGACAATCCTGTTTATATTGTACGATTCTTTCTTTACCTAATCGCCGGGCATTTGTTCCTATTATTTGCTCCCTTCGTAAAATATTGGAATAAAAGTGCCTATTGGAACTATCTTAAATCAGTGGGTATTGCCATTACCCGCAGCGCACTCTTTTCAGGCGTTCTTTACTTAGGCCTTGTTTTGGCGTTATTGGCAATTGATGCCTTATTTGAAACCCATATCAAAGGGGAACGCTACGGCCAACTTTTTATATTCTGTTTGGGTACGGTAAACACATGGATTTATCTATCCGATTTTCCGAAAAAAGTTAGAAACCAAACCGAAATACACTTTGAAAAGGCACTGGAAGTGTTTGTGAAGTTCATCTTGATTCCTTTGGTCATTCTCTATATCGTCATTCTATATGCTTACGGGACCAAAATTCTCATAGAATGGCAACTTCCTAAAGGATGGGTTTCTTATTTGGTGACCGCCTTGGCCCTTATTGGCTATTTGGTACAAATAATCATCAATCCCATCCAAAAAAACACCTCGGCATGGACTATCAAGAGGTTTTATCCTTGGTTTTATTACGCCTTGTTACCTCTGATCATTTTGCTCTTTGTAGCCATTTTTAGAAGAATCAGCGATTATGGTATTACTGAGAACCGGTACTTTGTGGTTCTGATCGCTATTTGGATATTTGCCATGGCACTCTATCTTTTAGTTGCCAAAAAACGACGACTGATTATTCTGCCACTTTCGTTGTTTGCTTTGGCCCTGCTATCCTCCTTTGGTTTTTGGGGTGTTTTCTCGGTATCGAACAGGAGCCAAGCCACCCAATTTAAAAAAGTGTACAAAAAAGTAATGGAAAACAAAGGACTTGCATCCTATGACGAATTCAATCAGTTGACCTCCATTATTGAATATTTAGAAGACCGAAAGGAAATTTACAGATTGGATGCGGTGACGGGAATCCATATGGATGATGCCATGAATGATACCATTTCAAGCAAATGGAGGAGCTATAATTGGGTAGATACCAAGAGTGTTCTTGATTCTTTAGGTATTAGTATTGACCCTAAAGACAACCTAAACATCGCCCAAAATTATGGCACGCACTATTCTTTCTACGAGAATGATGGTAACAATCAATTGATGGATGTAACCGGTTATTCACATTTTTTGCCTGTTTACATTTCCAATCATTCATATAACAACACCAAAGACTCGAGTTATAGCCTAGAATATTATCCCAAGGACCTTTGTCTAAAAGTCGTGGATAAAGAATCCGTTGAAAAGCCTTTGCAAATAGAGTTGCGTTTCTTCTTGAATGAACTTTCAAAAAAAGGACCAAACCTTAACAATATTTCAGTTGACGAAAGAAGTGTAATTTTAGAAAACGGTTCCAAAAGAGCAAAACTTGTTTTTCACAATTTAAGCTTTACGGTATATTCGAAGGACTCACTCGATTTACACAACGGATCGGCTTATATGTTTATCAAAAATAAGAACGATGCTGAATAAGATTAGTTTAGAGAATATTTTGTTTTTAGATATTGAAACTGTCCCAGAGGAGGAACATTTTCAAGGCCTATCTGAAGAAAAAAAAGAACTTTGGGAACAAAAATCGCAATACCAGCGTAAAGATGAATATACCGCTGAGGAATTTTATGAAAGAGCAGGTATTTGGGCAGAGTTCGGAAAAATCATCTGCATTTCCGTGGGATACTTTCATATGAAAGGTGACATACGCTCATTTAGAACCACCAGTTTTTATGGAGATGAAATCCAACTTCTAAAAGAATTTAAAAATTTACTGAACGGCCATTTCAGCGCGACCAAAAAACTATTATGTGGTCATAATGCCAAGGAATTTGACTTTCCTTATATTGCCAGAAGGATGATCATTCACGGTATAGAACTACCTTACAAACTCAACTTATTTGGCAAAAAACCTTGGGAAGTACCGCATTTGGACACCATGGAACTGTGGAAATTTGGGGATTACAAGCACTTTACCTCCCTTAAGTTATTGGCAAATATTTTAGGGATTCCATCACCCAAGCAAGATATTGACGGCAGTATGGTCCGCGAAGTATTTTACAAGGAAAAAGACCTTGATCGAATTATTACCTATTGTGAATTGGATGTGGTAACAACGGCCCAAGTATTTCTGAGACTGCGTGGTGATGAATTGTTGCACGACAATGAAATCAAAAAAGTATAGCACTACATCATCGGATTCGCTACATTTACGTTTTAAACATTTTTATGAAATATTTACTTCTTCCCCTGATTTTTCTTTCCTTGGTTTCTTGCCTTGACGATAATGGCAGTAACGAACAACCAGAACCTATTGACTATACGGCACAGAATGATGAGGATATCCAGATTTACTTGGAACAAAATGAGCTTACTGCAGTAAAAACAGATACTGGACTCTACTATATTATTAACGAACAAGGCGATGGCGCCCAACCTACTTCCTCTTCAGATGTGACCGTTGCTTACAAAGGATATTTTTTAAACGGCTCCGTTTTTGATCAAAGTAGCGAATCTGGCATCACTTTCAATCTACAGCAAGTAATTCCTGGGTGGACCGAAGGTATCACCTATTTTAACGAGGGTGGCAGTGGTATGCTTTTGATTCCTTCCCATTTAGGGTATGGTAGTTTTGACTATAATGGTATCCCTGGAGGCTCTGTGCTTATTTTTGACATAAATCTTATAAGCGTCAACTAGTGCTTTAATCTGTAGACCTAGGTGTTATATTTTAAATGAATGTACACCGGAAAATGGTCGCTTAACCCTCCTAAATATTTACGCCCCGCGTAGGTTCTGAATGGGGAGCCTTTATATTTGCCCTTAAATTCAGTAAGAAAATAATCATCAAAAATATTGGCGTGGGAAAAGCTGTGGGTACCTTTTTCGTAATTGAGGAAGCTGTGCGAGATTAAAATCTGGTCAAAAAGCATCCAACGGCCTTTGTAGCTCGCACTTCCTCGGTGGGGCGTCAGCAGCTTTTCCATGGGATTATAAAGTCCGTTTGCCTGTTTTAAATGTCGCAAGCTATTTGATTTGGGCCCGTCATTAAAGTCGCCCATAACTATGCAGTTCATTTGAGGATCCTTCTCCTGTAGACGGGCAATAAACTCGCTAAGGGTTTGCGCAGCCCTCATTCGTTTGGGGCTAGTAACCGTACCCCCATCCCTTCTCGATGGCCAATGATTTACGAATATGTGTACGGTTTCATTTTTCAAAGTTCCTTTTACATATAAAATATCCCTAGTACGGTCTATACTTCCATCCGTTTGATGAACTTTTAAATGAATGGGTTCTGAACTGATCAATTTAAAGTGCTCTTTGTTATAAATCAAGGCACAATCAATGCCCCTCTCATCTGGAGAATCGTAGTGTACAATACCATAGTCCTCATTTTTTAGGGGTTCGGTGGTAATTAAATCTTCCACTACTTGCCTATTCTCCACTTCACAGATTCCAACTACAATAGGTGCCATATAACCATCGTTAAGCCCTACCCTAGAAATGGTGTTGGCCAATTTTCTTAATTTCTTTTCATAACGCATGGGTGTCCATTGTTTTACACCATTAGGTGTAAAATCATCATCAAGCGTCAAATGATCATCGTTCGTATCGAACAAATTTTCAAGGTTATAAAAGGCAATAGTTTGTAATTGTCTTTTTCCGTGTTTTTTCCAAAAAGAAAAATTCATGTAATGTTGTTATTGGTCTATTAAAATAACGTATATAGGTCGCCCAGTATTTTTTAAATTTGCAATTTACGACCTCTATGATAGAAAAGAATACCATTGAACATGAAAAGGCAGTATTGATCGGTGTGATCAATAGGGAGCAAAATGAGGAAAAAGTGACCGAGTACCTAGATGAACTCGAATTTCTTACCTATACCGCCGGTGGGGAAGTTATCAAGCGTTTTGTACAGCGTGTTGATATACCCAACCCAAAGACCCTTATCGGGAGCGGAAAAATGCAGGAAGTAGAGGAGTTTGTGAAAGAAAACAAGGTAGGCTCCGTTATTTTTGACGACGAACTTACACCTGCGCAACAAAGAAACATAGAAAAACAACTTCGTTGTAAAATCGTGGACCGTACTAGTCTCATCCTTGATATTTTCGCTCAAAGGGCCCAAACAAGCTATGCCAGAACACAGGTGGAGTTGGCTCAGTACGAATATTTACTACCGCGTTTGACAGGTCTTTGGACCCACTTGGAAAGGCAACGAGGGGGAATAGGTATGCGCGGACCCGGTGAAACGGAAATTGAAACGGATAGGCGTATTGTTCGTGACCGTATTACCCTATTAAAAAAGAAGCTCGAAAAGATAGACCGCCAAATGGAAACCCAGCGCGGTAATCGTGGTGCCCTGGTTCGTGTCGCCTTGGTAGGTTATACCAACGTTGGTAAATCTACCCTTATGAATGTAATTAGTAAAAGTGAAGTATTTGCCGAAAACAAATTGTTCGCAACTTTGGATACCACAGTGCGCAAGGTGGTTTTGGGCAACCTACCATTTCTTCTAAGTGACACCGTAGGTTTCATCAGAAAGTTGCCTACCCAACTCGTAGAGAGCTTTAAAAGTACGCTTGACGAAGTGCGTGAGGCAGATTTGCTATTGCACGTGGTGGATATTTCCCATCCGCAATTTGAAGAACATATTGAATCTGTCAATCAAATTTTAGACGAGATTCATAGTGCCGATAAAAACACCATTATGGTCTTCAATAAAATTGACCAGTACAAACATGCTGAAATCGATGAAGATGATTTGGTCACGGAAAGAACAGAAAGGCATTTTACAATTGAAGAATGGAAACGAACGTGGATGCAACGCGTTGGCGACAAAGCTTTGTTCATTTCGGCCCTAAATAAAGAGAATCTTGATGAGTTCAGAAAAAGGGTGTACAATGAAGTAAGGGATATTCATGTGACGAGATTCCCATACAATAACTTTTTATACCCTGAGAATTTAGATGAATATCAAAGTCAGTAGTACCGTTCATCGAAGATTTTAAACTACTTATACTATTCACAACAAATGGGAGGCACTTCACAACAATAATTTATCCAGCACCAAAGTCTGGCGTAGATTTACATTGTAATTAAGTGATAGAGCAAATCCCAAATCGCACTCTGAACTTAATCTGAAATAGAAAAGTTTCGAATCCCAAATCCGATACTTAAAGAACTTAACCTCGAAATTACCTACTTATTAAAAAAATCACCCTCTCCCCAAGAGGGTTTTTTTATACCCAAATGCAAAGCCAACTAGCTCGAAAAAGAAGCATATTGCATCCGTTCATCGAAAAAATTGACGTTTTAACGCATTTCACAACACTATGCGACCTCTTCACAACAAAATTTTCAGCTTCTGTCAAGGTCAACTTAAATTCGAATTGTATTTGAAATTTAGTGTTATGTCCCAAAGACAAAAGAACTTGACCTAGGTTTGATTTTTATTGACTGTACCAAATTACCGACCCTACTTAACAAAAAAAATGCCCCAACGATTGTTGGGGCATTTCTTTTATATGCTTGTTTCCTATTCTTAGAAAGAATAGTTCAAACCTAGCAAATAGTAGCTTTGAAGGTCATTATCTATGTTATCGAATGTAGGTGTTGGCGTAATGGCAGGCTCAACAGCTAAAGCGTTGGCCAAGGCCTCTTGCTTATTACCTCTTAACCCAAATTCAAAACCTACACCGATGTTCTTCCATAGGGTATAACCGAAGGAGTTGATCCACGTCCAGTTAGATAAGTCACCATCTTTATAACTCTGGAAAGTAGAAAAGTTGGTCTTAAAGCTCACTGCACCCAATTGTTTGGTATAATCTACCACAATTTTAGCACCGGCAGATGATTCGTAAGCAGTGTCATTATCAGCAAATACAAAGTTGTAGTTTAATGGGTGGATTACCACTACCATATCCTTGATTGGAGTCCAGGTAGCACCAACCCCAAGGTCTAAATAACCAGGGTCATTAAAGTTATTGATGATTGAAGTACGGTACTCACCCAAAGCTGAAATAGCAAATTTAGAGTTCAATTTATATCCGTACAGAGATGTAACTGTAAAAACATCGGTAGTACCAGTAAAGCCTTCCTCATCAGTAGGATCGTCCTTGTCATCTATTTTCACCCATTGAAGGTTGACAACACCAGAGTTTCTCCAAAAGAACTTTTCTCTGTCCAAATTGGCAAACCCGTTTACAGTCACACCAATATTACCTGATGAGTTGTTAGGCACACCCTGAGAATACCAGTTATTGAACTTAGATAGATTGGCACCAATGGTACCGAATGCGCCGGTCTTCCAACCGGGAAAGGCATCAATTTTACCCTGAAGGGCATTTACCCTACCTTGAATAGCTTTGATAGAGTCTTTTTTAGCTGCTTGCTCAGCTTTTAACTCCTCGATTGTTTGAGCAAATCCCGCAGAAAAAGCGAGCATTGCAATACAAGAAATTACTAATTTCTTCATAATGTTAATGTTAGTGAATAAGTGTTTATTAACTGCAAAGTTAACGATGCTAACATTTAATAAACAAGTTTACTAACAATTATTTTCTCTTAAAGAGGGGTACGGAAGAGCAAGCCTCACCATACATAAGGGACTTAACCAGGGGGTGTAACTGTTGGGTTATCAACAAATAAGCACTTTCCGGAACTGGCTTTTTACTGCATCCTTTTATTATCACCATCTTATCCTGAAAGTCGGTCAAATCCAAATTTTCAAGTACCGATTGGTATAAAGAGGTTTCTAAATTCTGCAAATCTCCCTTAACTACTTTTTTGGCGTAAGCAGACAACTCAACGGTGAGTAACATAAACGCCCACCCGGGCACAATGGCATCTGTGGAGCAATGAACAGCCACAAAGGCATCTTTGTACTGAGACCAATCATGCGCCTTGACGGATGCCCTAAATTCTTTCTCTCTGAGAATAATCCCTTCAAACAACCACTGAGAAATATCCAAAAGAACTCTTGGTCCAGAAGGGTAATAATCCTCTAAATCAAAAGTGACCAGTTTACTTTGAGCGACCCGGTTTATAATTACATCTTCTTCCTTAGACATCGTAGGGCAATTACAGAATTAAAGTAAACCTAGCTCTAACTTGGCTTCCTCGCTCATTAATTCCTGGGTCCAAGGAGGATCGAACGTAATTTCCACTTCAGCGTCTTTTACCAAGTCCAAAGACTTCACTTTTTCCTCCACTTCCGCGGGCAAAGATTCAGCTACAGGGCAATTAGGTGATGTAAGTGTCATTAGAATGCGAACTTCGTTATCCTCATTTACAAGCACATCGTAAATTAAGCCTAATTCATAAATATCTACCGGAATTTCTGGGTCATAGATAGTCTTGAGAACCTTTACTATTTTTTCGCCCAATTCACCGGTTTCAACTGTTTCAATATCGTCGTTCATATAATTCTTTTTTTAGTTTAGAAACAGAAGTTTCTTTTAGTTTAATTGCGTTTGGTACGCAACTGCATATAACTTCAGCTGTTTGATCATGCTTACCAAACCATTTGCTCGTGTTGGGGAAAGATGTTCCTTAAGGCCTATTTCATCAATAAAAGCAGTATCCGCATCAATAATATCCTGCGGTTTTTGATTGCTGAAAGCTCTGATTAATATAGCGATAATACCTTTTGTTATAATCGCATCGCTGTCTGCGGTAAATACCAATTTCTCGTTATCCAACTCTGCATGGACCCACACTTTGCTTTGGCATCCCTTAATAATGTTATCCTCGGTTTTGTACTGCTCATCTATTAACGGAAGGGACTTACCAAGTTCAATCATGTATTCATAACGCTGCATCCAATCATCGAACATGGAAAACTCGTCTACTATCTCTTCCTGTATTTCCTTTATAGCCATTATTCTATATTTTCAGCAAAAATACAATAAGAATCCCTGCTTATCAATTCTTTAAGCCAAAGTTAGGAAGCCTTATCAAAGCAACATGTTTCGCGCTCGTTTTACCCCCTCAACCAGCGCATCTACCTCCTCTTTCGTATTATAGAAACAGAAACTGGCTCTAACGGTTCCAGGAATTTTATAGAAATCCATAATTGGCTGTGCACAATGATGTCCTGTACGTACGGCAATGCCCAATTTATCCAAAATGGTACCGATATCGTACGGATGGACTCCTTCAATATTAAATGAGATTACCGAAGTCTTTTCTTGGGCCGTACCGTATATTCTAAGGCCTTCTATACTTAACAATTCCTCGGTTGCGTACTTAAGTAATTCATGCTCGTAGGCTGCAATTTTTTGGAAACCAATGGAATTCATATAATCCAAAGCAGCTCCAAAGGCAATTCCCCCGCAAATATTGGGCGTACCTGCCTCAAACTTATGCGGAAGCTCAGCATAGGTCGTTTTCTCAAAAGTTACCTCAGCGATCATCTCCCCACCACCTTGATAGGGAGGCAACTTGTTCAACCATTCCTCTTTTCCATAGAGCACGCCAACACCTGTGGGTCCACACATTTTATGGGCGGAAACGGTGTAAAAATCGACATCAAGCGCTTGCACGTCCGCTTGAATATGCGGTGCGGCCTGTGCCCCATCAATTAATACCGCTGCACCCACAGTATGAGCGCTTTCAATTATTTCCTTAATAGGGTTTATGGTACCCAATGCATTGGAAATATGGTTACAGAAAACCAATTTGGTTTTAGCACCAAGCAAGTCGTGGAAAGCATCCATAACAAGCTCCCCTTCCTCATTCATGGGAATGACCTTTAACAAGGCACCTGTACGTTCCGCCAACATTTGCCAAGGCACAATATTGCTGTGGTGTTCCATGGCGGATACCAATATCTCATCGCCCTTTTTTAAAATGGATGAAAAACCATTCGCTACCAAATTGATACCATGCGTAGTACCGGAGGTAAAAATGATTTCGTGACTTTTTTTTGCGTTAAAATGCTTTTGGATTTTCTGCCTTGCCTGTTCGTATTTATCGGTCGCCTCCTGCGATAAAAAATGTACCCCGCGATGAATGTTGGCGTTGTAATTTTGGTAATAATCCACGATAACATCAATCACCTGTTTAGGAGTCTGGGAAGTAGCAGCATTATCTAAGTAAACCAGAGGTTTACCGTTCACTTCTCGATTTAATATGGGGAAATCCTTCCGGATTTTTTGCACATCTAACATAGTGTTCTTATTGAACTACAAAGATATTAGTTTCGCTAGGAATAGCAGCTGAAAACACGTGTTTTACATAGTGAGCAGTTAAAATCGAAAACCAACCCCAGCCTTAAAAACATTCATGGTATTCCACTTTGTTTCGTGCTGATAACTGTTTGGGTCATCAGCGTTGATCAACCACCTTTGACGATGATTTAAATAGTCGTATTGTACTTTTACAAAAAATCTATCGGTAAGGTCGTAAGACAATCCTAAATTGGCATTAAAGGCTCCCCAGCTATCGGTTTCATTATAGCCAACTTCTGCCTGCTTGTGGTCAATATCGTCATAAAGATAGGAGTAGCCAACCCCCGCGCTGGGTTTTAACTTTGCCAAGCCAGGAATACTAAATTCCGCAAAAACGGTTGGCTGAACAAGTATCCGTTTCCATTTATAGTCTAGTTCTATATTGGAATCGTAAATATAGTTTTCACGATCACTAAATAGAGCGGTACCAAGACCAGCACCCAATTGCACAATACCTAAATCTACAAAGCGATATTTAACCCCTACGTCAAGAACACCGTTCAGCTGATCTTCATCTGTAATAGGATAATTTGCCTCAATGCTCCATTTCTTATCTTGGGCGAAAAGGCTAAACGTAACTAAGAACAAGGCGCAAAAAAGTAGTTTTGAATTCATCTAAAATGTTTTAAGGTTGAAATTGTTTTCGACCAAATTAGACGAATTACCGTGTAGGAAAACACAACAACTTGTTAATAGTTCGTCAAGAACTTGCTAAATTTTTAAGGACTCTCTTAAAAGTCTTAAAGGGCTTCTTTACAGGTCAAAACCCAAACTAACCCCTAACTTTTTGGCAATCAACTTGTTGATTCTCGCTTTCACTTCAGGTATACGCACACTTTCCAACACATTATTGGCAAAGGCATACATTAACAAAGCTCGAGCTTCTTTTTGAGGTATTCCCCTAGACTGTAGATAGAATAGTGCATCCTCATCCAATTGACCAATGGTACAACCATGGGAACATTTTACATCGTCCGCAAAAATCTCCAGCTGAGGCTTTGTATTAATGGTTGCTTTATCACTTACCAAAATGTTGTTGTTCTGCTGAAAGGCATTGGTTTTTTGGGCAATCTTATCCACTATAATCTTACCATTGAAAACTCCGGTGGCATTCTCTCCGTAAATTCCCTTGTAATCTTGGTGGCTTTCACAGTTAGGTTCAATGTGATGAACTAGGGTGTGGTGATCTACATGCTGTTTGTTACCAAGGATAGTAACTCCCTTCATGGTAGATTCTATATGCTCCCCATTCTGATAGAAGTTTAGGTTGTTCCTAATCAATTTACCACCAAAAGAGAACGTATGTACGCTTACATTACTTTTTCCTTTTTGGTCGATATAGGTGTTATCTATCAAAGAGGCATTTTCAGAATCGTTCTGAATTTTATAATAATCGACAATAGCACTATCCGCGGCAAAAATTTCCGTTACGCTATTTGTCAATACTTCGTTGGAGGTAAGGCTTTGATGACGCTCAATTACCTGCAGCTCTGAATTTTCTTCGGCAATGATCAGGTTTCTGGGTTGCAACATCAAAGATGCCTCATTTCCGGTAGCAAAATGAATAATTTCTACCGGTTTTTTAGGCATTTTATTTTTGGGTATATAAATATAGGCCCCTTCCCTACAAAACGCGGTGTTCAAGGTAGTAAGCGACTCGTCTTTAGAAGCCACTTTGTTAAAATATACGTCAACCACCGGTTTGTACATGGGCTTGGTAAGAGCGGAGCTCATCAAACAAATATCAACGCCGTCATGGGTAGTTTCTGAAAGATAGGAACTGTAAATACCGTCTATAAATACAATTTTATAGGTATCTACCTCATGTAAAAAGTACTTTTTTACCTGCTTGTATTCCAAAGCGTTCTCTTCCTTTGGAAAGATGCTAAAATCGACTTTTTGAAGGTTCTTAAGGCTGGTATACTTCCAGGCCTCCTCCTTTTTAGTAGGAAACCCCTTCATTTCAAAATTCTTCATCGCCTCTGTACGAACATCGTGCACCGGGTGCTCGATATCCACATTACTCTCAAAAGCCATGAAAGACGATATCAACTTATCCTTTAAATCCATACTGTTCTTTTTGCAATAAACGATTGACGTGTTCGTAACACCTGCCAATGGGATTATACTACCGCTTCGTTTTTAATCCAATCGTACCCTTTTTCCTCCAATTCCAGTGCTAACTCCTTTCCTCCGGATTTTACGATTTTACCGTTGTGTAATACATGTACAAAATCCGGCACGATATATTCCAACAATCGCTGATAATGTGTAATAACTATTACCGCGTTGTCCTTACTTTTAAGCTTGTTGACACCGTTGGCGACAATTCGCAAGGCATCGATATCCAAACCAGAATCGGTCTCATCCAAAATAGCCAATTTTGGTTCCAACATAGCCATTTGAAAGATTTCATTACGCTTCTTTTCACCTCCCGAAAACCCCTCGTTTAAAGAACGGGAAAGGAATTTACGGTCAATATCCAATAACTCACTTTTCTCTCGAATCATTTTCAACATCTCGTTGGCCGGCATTTCTTCCATACCACGAGCTTTTCTTGATTCGTTGATGGCTGTTTTGATAAAGTTGGTTACGGATACTCCGGGGATTTCAACCGGGTATTGAAAAGAAAGAAACACCCCTTTATGGGCGCGTTCCTCCGGGGCAACTTCGTCCAGATCCTCACCGTCCAACTCCACTGAACCTTGGGTAACCTCAAACTCTTCCTTACCGGCAATAACCGCGGACAATGTACTTTTACCGGATCCGTTAGGGCCCATAATAGCGTGAACCTCACCTGCCTTTACCTCAAGGTTAATTCCCTTTAATATTTCTTTATCGTCTATACTTGCGTGTAAGTCTTTTATTTTAAGCATATCTTTATCTTAACTTCTTCATGCGGGCTTCTAGATTACCGCACCCATTTAATTTTTATCCTACGGAACCTTCTAGGCTTATTTCCAATAATTTTTGAGCTTCTACGGCAAATTCCATTGGTAATTTGTTTAATACTTCCTTACTAAAGCCATTGACGATAAGTGCTATGGCCTTTTCCGTGTCAATACCTCTCTGGTTACAGTAGAAAATTTGGTCTTCCCCAATTTTACTTGTGGTGGCCTCATGTTCTATTTGAGCCGATTTATTTTTTGCCTCTATATAAGGGAAGGTATGTGCACCACATTCATTACCCATTAAAAGGGAGTCGCATTGTGAAAAATTACGAGCGTTTTCTGCCCGGCTGTTCACCTGAACCAATCCACGATAACTATTTTGCGATTTACCTGCGGAAATACCTTTTGAGATAATGGTACTACGGGTATTTTTTCCCAAATGCACCATTTTAGTTCCCGTATCTGCCTGTTGAAAATTATTGGTTACAGCAATGGAATAGAACTCCCCAATAGAGTTATCTCCTTTAAGCACACAGGATGGATATTTCCATGTAACCGCGGAACCTGTTTCTACCTGGGTCCAAGAAATCTTGGCGTTTTTCTCGCATAGACCTCTTTTGGTCACAAAATTGAAAACTCCACCTTTACCCTCTTTATCCCCAGGGAACCAGTTCTGTACCGTTGAGTATTTTATTTCGGCATCATCAAGCGCAATCAGCTCCACCACTGCTGCGTGCAATTGGTTTTCATCCCTAGAAGGCGCGGTACACCCTTCTAAATAACTCACGTAGCTTCCCTCGTCCGCGATAACCAGCGTCCGCTCAAACTGACCGGTACCGGCTTGATTGATCCTGAAATAAGTTGAAAGTTCCATGGGACACCTTACACCTTTTGGTATATAACAGAACGACCCGTCTGAAAATACGGCTGAATTCAACGCTGCGTAAAAATTATCGCGCTGGGGCACCACGGTACCGATATACTTCTTGACCAATTCCGGATGTTCTTGGATAGCTTCGGAAATAGAACAAAAAATAATTCCTTTTTCGGCCAAGGTCTTTTTGAAAGTAGTAGCTACGGATACCGAATCCATTACGATATCAACCGCTACACCGGCCAATTTCTTTTGTTCATCTACCGAAATACCTAGTTTCTTAAAGGTTTCCAATAATTCCGGATCTACCTCATCCAAACTGTTGTATTTAGGCTTCTTATTTGGTGCCGAATAGTAAGAAATTGCTTGAAAATCCGGCTTTTTGTAGTGAACGTTCGCCCAATCGGGCTCTTCCATTTCCTTCCAATGTTTGAAGGCCTCCAAACGCCAAGCGGTCATCCAATCCGGTTCTTCCTTCTTTTTGGAAATCGCTATGATAATTTCCTCGTTAAGACCAACGGGAAGGGTATCAGATTCTATATCAGTATAAAATCCGTATTCATACTCCTTGGTCTCGAGTTCTTTTTTTAACTCTTCCTCAGTATATGCCATAGTGTTGTTTTAGAGTGAAAAACTTTCCCCGCAGCCGCAGGTACGTTGTGCATTAGGGTTATTGAAAACAAACCCCTTTCCGTTTAGCCCACCGGAATATTCCAAAGTGGTACCTACTAAATAGAGAAAGCTCTTTTTGTCTACAATGATGCGCACATCGTTATCTTCAAAAACCTTATCGGTCTCGTTTACCTGCTTATCAAAATCAAGCTCGTAAGAAAGTCCGCTACAGCCTCCACTTTTCACACCAACGCGCACGTAGTCCGTGGTGGCGTCAAATCCTCCTTCAGACATAAGGTCTTTCACCTTTTTTCTAGCCGACTCAGATACCTGTATCATCGCATGTTTCTTTTAACTAAATAGTCCACAAATATACGTCATTAGTAGGGTTTAACCATAAGAACTAACATTATTATAACGAATCTATCCATAGTTGAATTCTATCGCACTAATACATCCCAAAACAAGGTAATCCCCTATTACATTAATCCCTACCTTTGATTAGAATTCGTATTCTTTTTCAATCTTTAATAGCCAAACTCGATTCTTTTATTTTATGGGTTTAGAGGACATCAACGCTTTTTATTATGCCAAAAATTTTGGAAGGAATGCACTACCCAGCCCCTATTTTAGGTGGTACTTTAAAAAATTGCTGGAATATAAAAAAACTATTGACCCATATATTCTTCAAAGAAGGGTAGATTACTATCTAAAGGGAAACAAGGATTTTCAAATTCCGGAAGCGGCCGTGGCGGTAAAGGACTTTAAAAAAACGAAGGGAACCGGTTATTATTTGGATTTAAAGGAGTTCTTACATTACTTTAAGCCCCATGTGAAATTTGCCTATCATTTTGGTGACGAGTTGCACATAAATCCTTATCCTACGCTTTTTAAGGCACGTATGCTAGGGGTTGAAAACGAAAATTCCGTTCTTTTTAAACTTAATAAGCGGAGACATTTTAAGTGGGTAAAAGATGCTATTCCTTTTGAAAAAAAGAACAAAAAGGCAGTGTGGCGCGGCAGGGCCCACCAAAAGCAACGCAGGGATTTTGTGGAGAAATTTTGGAACAACCCCCTCTTTGATGTGGGACTAATCACTCCTAAACAAAATGACCTTCCATTTCATAAGGGTTTTATGGACATTCCGTCCCAATTAGACCATCAGTTTATTGCTTGCATTGAAGGCTATGATGTGGCTACCAATCTCAAATGGGCCATGAGCTCCAATTCCCTTTGCATTATGCCAAAACCTACTTGTGAAACTTGGTTTATGGAAGGTACTTTAAGAGCCGGAATTCACTATGTGGAGGTGAAAGATGATTTTTCGGATATGGAAGAAAAAATAACTTACTTTTCTGAAAATGTAGAAGAGTCCAAAGAGATTATCAAGAACGCCCACCAACATATTGCCCAGTTCAAGGACAGAAAACTTGAAGACCTACTGTGCTTTTTAGTGCTTGAAAAATACGCCCAACTTTCGGGCCAAGAAGACTATCTGCGTTTTAAATCCTAATTCTATGGTGTAAAATCGGGGTTGGCAATAAATTGCTGATCGGAAAGGGTCAGTAAAAATGCGATTAAATCCTGCTTATCATTTTCCGTGAGCTGAACACCTCCTTGAGCTACTTTTTTCATCAATGGGTCAATTGTCTCCGAAGGTTGAAGCCCTTCGCTATAAAAATCTATTACTTCCTTCAACGTTTCAAATCTTCCATCATGCATGTAAGGTGCTGTAAAGGCCAGATTTCTAAGGGAAGGTGTTTTAAATTTACCATTATCGGCGGGATCACCTGAAACTTTACCTAATCCTACATCTACAAAGGCACTATCCAAACCATTGTTATGGAAAATATTATCGGTCCATAAGGGGTTGTTTGGATTGCCATGGCAATGAAAGCAGTCTCCCCTAGTTTCATCTAAAAAAACGGCCAGACCGTTTTCCTCCTCTTGGGTCAATTCTATTTCTCCCCTTAGACTTTGATCAAACTTGGAATTGGAAGAAATCAAGGTACGCTCAAATTGTGCAATGGCACGAGAAACCTTTATACTGTCTATTCCTTCTTCACCAAACGCTTTCTGAAACAATACCGGATATTCTTTAGACGCCGCCAAATCGTTCACAACCCTTTCCCAAGTGTTGCCCATCTCCTTAATGTCCGTAACCGGATGAAAGACTTGACGCTCCAAACCAAAGGCCGAACCATCCCAAAAAAAACGCTCGTCATAGTTCCAAGCAAGATTGAACAACGGCATGGAATTACGCGTTCCCTTTGCCCCTGCTACTCCCTCACTAAAAGTTTCTTTATCCGTAAAGGCGTTTATGGGCATATGACAATCTGCACAGGATATGGATTGGTCAACCGAAAGCAAGGGGTCAAAGAATAGCTTTTTTCCCAAAGCTA
This sequence comes from Cytophaga sp. FL35, assembly GCF_014349235.1. GTDB lineage: Bacteria > Bacteroidota > Bacteroidia > Flavobacteriales > Flavobacteriaceae > Euzebyella. The sequence continues at coordinate 133,887 of NZ_JACSOH010000003.1, forward strand.
TCCCCTCCTTTGTAAGTGGGTTGTTTGGCGGGATAACCGGGTCCAAAATGGCGTTGCTAAAAAACTCTGGAATATCCAAAGATACAGGAGTTGGCTCATATACCACATATTCTTCTTCAGGCTCCACCTGGTCCTTAGAGCAAGCCAATGCAGCCAAAACTCCTATGTAGCAAATTATCCTTTTCAAAAAAATAGTATTATACCGTTCAATCCTCAACTAATGAGAATACATTCTGGCCGTTATGGAACATCATCACCTGGGCATCAAAATTTGGCATCATCATGGAGTGTAATTCGTTTAAATTCCATTGAACCGGATTTTTAAACCATTCAGAAACATCCATGGATAGCTTCAGTTCTTCTTGCCCCCTTATAGTAACAGGCCCAAGATTGACTGTAAAAAACGTATCCTGAAATACGGGTTCATCCCCAGAATTATCCACCGCTTTTATAGCATGGTATTGATATCCTGTTTCCACCTGACTTTCATTGATAAACTTACCTTCCAATTGCATAAAATGATAACCGCCACCCAACATTTCGGGCACGTTCCACAGAGCAGTGTTCAAATCTGGATAAATACCCGAAAGATTATCTTCATTGTCAAATCCAAAAGTGAAAGAAATATTATTATAGGTATCGGGAGGAATACTATCGGATATTTCAATAACCAATGTTTCCTCCTTGGTTATATCTACCAGATAATAATCCTTCAATTCAACAATAGTTCCATCTTGCTTTTCGAGAGTGACATCACTAATCAAATACCGAAGCCGTTCTATACTCATTTTTTCCCCATTTGCATTTTCATACTTAATGGTATTTAAATCTGTCATGGCAATTGTTTCACCGTCCCAACTATGTTGCATTTTAAGGGATACTGAAACGTTGGCCTCTTCATCTATTAAATCTTCATCATTACTGCAACCAAACATCAACAAACAGCCCAATGTGCAGTATAAAATAAATTTTCTCATCTCTGAATTATTAATCTATAACCTCCTCCCTTATAGTGATTAAGAGGGCGTCCGTAAATCCTTTATTAACATCAATATCGCCGTCATTGCTGGCGGACTCCCCCACTACCACAACATTTCCATTCTGTAATTGCGTAACATCATAAGCAACATCTATTTGGGAACCTCCTATACTTTCTTGCCATACCACATCACCAACATCATCAATTTGAATTATCCATGCATCGTTTTGTCCTTTGTTCGCTTGCAAATCCCCATCGGCACTTCTGGAACTTCCGGTAATTAGAAATCCTTCTTCATTAGTCTTTGAAACACTCCTGGCCGCATCAAAACCACTACCACCATAGGTGCGTTCCCATATCAAATCACCTTCCAAAGTAATTTGTACGGCCCAAACATCTGCGGCCCCTTTATTGCTAGTCACCTGTTGATCGCTGCTACGGGTATCGCCTACAATCAAATAGTTACCGTCCTTAGCTGCCACTATCGCATGCGGCTCGTCTATTTCACTACCTCCGTAATTTTTCTCCCAAATTAATTCGCCGATTTCAGAAATACGAACCACCCAAAAATCATAGGTACCTCTATTGGATGAAATATCCACATCAAAACTATCGGATGAACCGGCTATTAAAAAACCACCCTCTTCCAATTCTATGACTGCATTGGCGGTATCCGTAAAAGTTCCACCATAATAATTACTCCATTGCAATTCTCCCAGCGCATCCAATTTTACGGCCCAATAATCACCTCCTGCATGATTTTTTGCGGTACTGATCCCCTGCCCTTCAGAAGCGGTAACATCCAACACTCCCACTAACATATAACCACCGTCCTGAGTTTCTATAACAGAAATACCTTCATCCCTACCTTTAAATCCATAGGATTTCTGCCACTGCAAGTTGCCATCAGCATCTGTTTTTAAAAGCCAATAGTCTAAAGAACCAGCATTTGAACTAGCGTCCCCATCCGCACTTTCACTAAATCCCAATAATAAGAATCCCCCGTCTTTGGATTGTATAATTTCGTTTCCCCGATCATTTAGACTACCTCCATAGGATTTTTGCCACTGTAACTCACTAAGGGAATTGAACTTTAGCAACCAATAATCAAAATCTGTGGTTTCCTTGTTATCTATATCACCATCATTACTTTGCACATAACCCAAAACCGCAAACCCTCCATCTTGGGTGCCTACAATTGATTTTAAATTCTCATTTAAACTACCCCCGTAAGAATCCACATTCACCGTACGCTGAGTGGTGGGTTCCGGTTCGGGCTTTGGCAGTGGATTTGAGTTCGACCCAGTAGCATTTCCTTCATCTGACGAACAGGAAGCCAAGAGCATAAGGATGAAAATTAGGAATCCAATCAAGCCGAACGTACCTTGGCAGATTCTTGAAAAGAGGTCATTATATCGGAAAAGAACTTTATTAGGCATCAATCACTTTTAGCAACAACGAACAACCCCGAATTTATATCACTGATCAAAATTTTGTTGCTTTCGAAATAAGGGTATGTACTCCAGACCCCATTGAAGCTAGCAGAATTATTGGTTGGATAGGTATCAAAGAAACCTGTTTCTACCATGGATTCTTCTCCAATACCCGATATATCCAAAACCCGTAATCCCGCGGTATAATTTGCAAGAAAAAAGCTGTCTCCTTTCACATAACCGTTGTGGTCAATAGCGTCTGTGGGACCGGTATAACTAGTGTGCAACACGGGATTATCCAAATCCAATAAATCAAAAACCAAGGTTCTGGTAGGAAACCCAAAAGTTTGTTCATCCAGTTCATCTCCAAGTATGAAGTAACGCTGATCTTCAGTAAACCAGCCTTGATGGGTATACCTGGTGTTGGAATATTGAATGGTGCTAATTTCAAAAGGAGTGTTTTTATCCGTAAAATCTGCTATGACCACTTCATCCTCATTTGCTCCTATGAAAATTTCCTTGCCAATATAATCGGAATCTGGCCCTTGATAGGTGACCACTTGTGCATCATGACAATATCCACTTTCACTGTAACCACCGGAACCAATAGGGTTTTTGGGATCAGATACATCAATAAAATGGGCACCGCCCAAATAGATATCATTACGGGCCGTACCCACTGGATAGGCAAAGCCACTGTCTTCATTGATTACAATATTGTGGGCATTGCCAAAACCGGTGTACCGTGCATCGGATTCAAATACTACAGGAGGGTTGTTAACTTCCCTCAATTTGGTAAGGTCAAATACCTGCATCCCATGTGCGGTTGCTTCCGAAACTATAAACGCATGGTTTGCATACACTTTTATATCCCTCCATGTACTAGATTCCGTAGCCGTGGGCAATTTGCCCAAATAAAGGAGATTGTCCGCATCTGAAACATCAACAAAGGCCGTTCCGTTATCAAGCCCCATTATTGCATATTCCTTGCCGGTTTCAGAATCGGTCCAACCCCAGACATCATTACCAAAAGAGGCATCAAATACCTCCATCGAAACTTTACCCAATAAATCATAGCCGTTACAGGGATATATACCGGCCATACCATTCTCGCAGGGTGCGAAACCTTCCTCTTGCTGATTTGGAGTAGGTACTTCCCCATCCATCATTTCGTCAGGGAACACACCATCTATAGTATCATTGCTGGAACAACCTGTTTGGAAAACCAGAGAAAAGACCAAAAGAAAAAGTGCAGCTATTCTTTTCATGCCATCTTAATTTTTAATAAAGATATTACTTAGCCCAAAACAATCTATAAAATTATAACCAATTGTAGTCCAATGGATACCCACAATAATTATTCCTAAAACTACAATTGGTTTGTACAATATAAATTAACTGTACTTTTGTGGCATGCTAGAAGATAAAGAACAAAAGAGAACTTCCTTGGATAATCTTGGGGAGTTTGGACTTATAGAACACTTGACGGAAAATTTTAACCTAAGCCATTCTTCTTCCAAAGTAGGTATTGGCGATGATGCCGCTGTTTTGGACTACACGGATGAAAAAACCGTCCTAACTACCGACATGTTGGTGGAGGGTGTTCATTTTGATTTGAGCTATATGCCCTTAAAGCATTTGGGTTATAAGGCCGTAATGGTAAATCTTTCCGATGTTTACGCCATGAACGCCATGGCCACCCAAATAACCGTTTCCATAGCTGTGAGCAACCGTTTTCCTTTGGAAGCCTTGGAAGAGCTTTATTCCGGTATCGACTTGGCCTGTAAGCTTTACAATGTAGATTTAGTGGGAGGGGATACTACTTCCTCAACAAAAGGCATGCTCATAAGCGTTACCGCTCTAGGTCAAGTCCAAGACCACAAAATCGCCTACCGATCGGGTGCAAAGCCCAATGACCTTTTGGTAGTAAGCGGTGATTTAGGAGGAGCCTATCTTGGACTACAAGTTTTAGAGCGGGAAAAGGAAGTCTTTAAGGTAAATCCCAATAATCAGCCAGACCTTTCCCCTTACACCTATATAGTAGAAAGACAGTTAAAACCTGAGGCTAGAAAAGATGTGGTCGAGTTATTGGAAAAGCTAGAGGTTCAACCTACTTCTATGATCGATATAAGCGATGGACTTTCTTCTGAGATCTTACATTTGAGTAAAAGTAGCAAGGTTGGTTGCAATCTTTTTGAGGATAAAATTCCCTTAGATCCTACGGTAATTTCTGCCTGTGAGGAATTTAAAATGGACAGTACTATGGTAGCTCTCAGCGGGGGTGAAGACTACGAATTGCTATTCACCATTGACCAAAAAGATTTTGAAAAAATTAAGGGCAACCCGCATTTAACGGTTATTGGTCATATGACCGAAGAAAAGGAAGGCAATCATTTAATTACAAGGGCGAACACTAAAATTCCTATTAGCGCTCAGGGATGGAATTCTTTTAAGGAAGAATAAACCAAAAGGTACTAAATAAAAAAATTCCCGAAAAGGCAAGCCTAACATACTGTTGTGGGGCGAACGACAGTGGAGAACGAGGTTGCTACTATTTTTCGGGAATAAGTTAAAATCCTGAAACCCTAGAGCTCAGGATTTGGGTGCCAAAGCATAGTTAACGCTGAATCAAGTTCAGGTTAGGCTGCATGTTTTGCTGCCCTATGTCTCTTCTGGAATATATTTTCCAATGTTTTATTGATATCTTGAAGCTCCGGGGTTAGATTGGACAAATTGCCACTTACATCTGTTGTTACCTCTTTTCCACAATGAATGCATTTATATTCTTTAATGTGCAATGTCACTTCTTTTGAAACCGCGTAGTGGTGCCCAAATAGGCTGCAAAAAATTTTTTTCATGGTTGTAGGTTTAAAAACGCATCAGTGGTCTTTGGGGTAACCGCTTGGTGCTTTTGGTCAAAAATTTGGTCGATATACAAAGTGGTTTAAAACACTTTCTATCAACAACGGCCTCACTTCTTTTTTTATTGGATATATTATTTAAGTTTCATCACATTTTCGATGAACTACACAAATAACAGGGATTCGGAAAGGTTTTTCCGACAAAACGTATGCTTCGCCCATGAAATTAAACTCAGATATTTATCATCAACATTCCATAGTATATTTGCTTCATTATACTATATGATGGAACTTAAAATTTCAACCAAGGAAACGCTTGTAACTGCCTTTGCCTTATTTTCCCTATTTTTTGGAGCGGGCAACCTCATTTTGCCCCCACTTCTTGGGTTTAACTCGGGAAGTGCCTGGTGGTTAGTTACCATAGGTTTCTGTGTGTCGGCAGTATTGGTACCAATGCTTGGTATTTTGGCACATGCCAAATTACAAGGCACCATATTCGACTTTGGCAAGAAAGTATCGTCATCATTTAGCTTGGCCTACTCATTTTTGATTTACGCTATTTCCGTTAGTCTACCTTCGCCAAGAACAGCCTCGGTAACACATGAAATGGCCATTGCCCCCATTTTCAACACCCCATCTTGGGTAACAAGTGTGATTTATTTTTCGTTGGTATTTATTTTTGTGATCAATAGGTCCAAACTATTGAATATTCTAGGTAAGGCCCTCACTCCTGCCATCATCATAATCCTACTGGGAATCATTGGTATTGCCTCCTTTGGTCTAGAGTTTAATTTTGGTGATGTTGCTTTGGGAAGTCCGTTTTCAGAAGGTATTTTGGAGGGATATCAAACTTTTGACGCTATTGGAGCGGTAGTAGTGGGTGCTGTTGTAATTATTTCCGTTAGCCTACAGAAGAAAGATGCCCCTTATGAAGAAAAGAAACTCCTCATCAGGAGGGCAGGTTTTTTGGCAGGCTTGGGTCTTTTCCTATTATACGCGGGTCTCATTTTTACTGGTGCCATCATGCATGGTTCATTTGAATCTTCGGTTACTCGGACAGCGCTGTTAAATGGCATAAGTTTAAAGACCTTGGGAAGCTTTGGTCAACTATCTTTAAGCATTTTAGTGAGTTTGGCCTGTTTTACTACTGCAGTTGGAATTGTTACCGGTACATCGGATTTTCTTCAATCAAGGTTTACGGATTCAACATTCGTTTATAAAGTAACAGCATTTTTTGGATGCGTCTTAGGAGTTTTAATGGGGCAATTTAATGTGGCCTATATTATTGCCGTTGCCTTACCGGCGCTCATGTTCATATACCCCATTACCATTGTTCTGATATTACTGAATGTTGTGCCGGACAGGTATGCGTCCCCCATAGTATTTAGGGCCGTGGTAATAACCACTATACTTTTTAGTATACCGGATTTCCTTGGAAGTTTAGGCTTAAAAGAATCTTTGATCAGCTTACAAGGTTACATTCCATTAAGTACCTATAGTTTGGGATGGGTGTTACCCGCAGTAGTGGTTTTTCTATTAAGTAATTTTTTGAGCAATCTACCTAAAAGTTAATTAAGGCTGTCCGTCCCTTTCTTCTTAGAATAATAGTAGAATAGGTAGGCCACAACCAGCAAAACCAAAAAAGGTAAGTAAGTTCCAATAACCACTCCAATTTCATAGGAACTGTCAGGTGCTTCTTCCATCTTTTTTTGTATTTCCGAAACATCTTGAAGAGCCAACATACAAAGGAAATTAAATATCTATTTCGAGGCTAATTGGGCAATGATCGCTTCCCAAGACCTGATCATGGATTTCAGCCGATTTTACCTTGGGCCAAAGATTTTCGCTCACCAAAAAATAATCGATCCGCCAGCCCACGTTTCGGGAACGGGCACCACCACGCATACTCCAAAAAGTATATTTATCGAACGTATCCGGATGAAGGGTTCTAAAACTATCTACCAGATTCAGGGTTTTCAGCATATACTCAAATCCGTCAATTTCCACTTGGGTAAATCCCGAAGTCTTATTGTAATTACTTTTTGGATTTGCCAGGTCATTTGCGGTATGGGCCACATTAAAATCGCCCGTTACTATAATGGGTTTCTTTTTTTGAAGCTCTAAAAGATACTGGGTAAAGTCCTTATCCCATATAGCTCTGTAATCCAATCTTTTAAGCCCATTACCACTATTAGGTACATACACGTTGACTAAATAGAAAGAGTCATATTCTGCGCAACAAACCCTACCTTCCAAATCGTGCTCCTCTACACCTATATTAGGCTGAACCATAAGTGGCGGTTGTTTGGAAAGAATACCAGTACCGGAATAACCCTTTCTTTCAGCACTATTGCTGTAAAGCTCATACTCCGTTACTGCCTTTAAAGCTTCGGACACCTGATCGTCCTGTGCTTTAGTCTCCTGAATACAGAAAATATCCGCATCAAAATTGGAAACTACCTCCTCAAAACCTTTCTTTACGGAAGCCCTTATGCCATTTACGTTCCAAGAAACTATCTTCATTATAGTTGATTTTGTTTCAAAAACTATTTGTTCATTAATTCTTCAATCTCCTCTACCTCTATAGGAATATTGGCCATAAGATTAAAAGGTTCTCCGTTTTCTTTAATAACTACGTCATCTTCTAAACGAACTCCCATTTTTTCTTCAGGAATATAGATTCCTGGTTCTACGGTAAATACCATATTGGCCGCCATTGGCAATTTGAGTTCCCCGTAATCATGGGTGTTAAGACCAATATGATGGCTCGTGCCATGCATAAAGTACTTTTTATAGGCAGGCCAGTTTTTATCCTCATTTTGAACATCGGCTTTGTCCAAAAGACCAAGACCCAATAATTCTGAAGTCATTAATTTACCACATTCTACGTGGTATTCTGCCCAAACGGTACCCGGCACCAACATTTTGGTTGCCTCGTTCTTTACTCTTAAAACAGCTTCATATACCTGCTTTTGTCTAGGGGTAAATCTACCGTTTACCGGAATAGTCCTTGTAAGGTCGCTGGAATAGTTGGCATATTCGGCCGCTGTGTCCATCAAAATCATTTGACCGTCAAGACAACGTTTGTTATTTTCCAAGTAGTGCAAGACATTGGCATTATTCCCGGCAGCAATTATGGGCGGATACGCAAATCCTTTGGAACGGTTGCGCACGAACTGATGCAATAGTTCTGCTTCTATCTCATATTCCCAAACCCCGGGTTCTACAAATTCCAGCACTCTCCTAAACCCTTTTTCGGTAATATTACAGGCCGTCTGCATCAACTCTATTTCCTCAGGCTCCTTTATACCGCGAATTTTTTGGAGTATTGGATTGCTTTTTGCTACCTGATGGGCCGGAAACTTTTGTTTGCATTCCAAGATAAAACGATCTTCCCTAGTTTGGGTTTCAACTGCTTGCCTATAGTGTTCATTGGTATTGAAGTAAATAGTTTCCGCCTCTGTCATCAAATCAAAGAAAACCTTTTCAAAATCCTGAAGCCAATAAACCGTTTCAATTCCTGAAACTTCGGTAGCTTTCTCCTTAGTCAATTTTTCTCCTTCCCAAACAGCTATATGCGGATTGGTCTCTCTCACAAACAGAATTTCCCTATGTTTTTTATTCATCGCATCAGGAAAAAGCAGCAAACGGGTTTCCTCCTGATCGGCTCCTGAGAGATAGAACAAATCCCTATGTTGCTCAAAGGGCATAACGCTATCTGCCCCAATAGGATAAATATCATTGGAATTAAAAACCGCAATACTTTTTGGCTTCATTTGGGCCATGAATTTGCTACGGTTTTTGATGAACAAGGAATTGCTTATTTGTTCGTATTTCATAGAGATTTTTATTTTGATTTAATACAGTAGAAAGAATCTTTCAAAAGGGAATTTCATAACTAATAACAGCTTGTTTCTTTCTTCCTATTCACTTTTTTCAAAAGTAGTGATTTAAGAAAAGAACAAAGAACATCGTTAGCTTAATTTACATTGTGACGAGTAACAAAAAAGCATAAAAAAAGAGGCCTATTTCTAGGCCTCTCCCTCAATTAAAGTTGGTTATGTTATTCTTCTAGTTTGAGGTAGTTTTTCTTAGTTAGGCCTAAATTAACAAAATATTAAGTTGTTGTACAAAGCCCTTCCGTTTATTTTTAAGCTTTGAAGGAGTTAGATGTAAGCCATCTATTCCTAAATTTCTGATAGACTGAATCTTATGAAGACCTTACTTCAATTGCTGTTTTTTGCTTCTATTCTAGCCGCTCAGGCACAGCCATTTCCTACTAGCTCAAACCATCTAAAAAAATCGGTGGAAGCCAAATTAGAGATGGAAGAACAGAGCTTGCTCAAAAATATTCCCTTAAAGAATATTGGTCCTAGTATTATGAGCGGAAGGGTAGTAGATCTAGATGTAAACCCCAAAGACCCAACCGAATTTCTAGTGGCCTACGCTTCTGGGGGACTATGGCATACCCAAAACAACGGCACTTCCTTTACCCCTCTAATGGATAAAACTCCCACACAAAACATGGGTGATATAGCGGTACACTGGCCTAGCAAAACTATTTGGGTCGGGACAGGTGAAAATAATGCTTCTAGATCATCTTACGCAGGTATAGGAATTTTAAAGTCCTCGGATTTTGGCCGCACCTGGCACCATGTAGGTTTAGAGGACTCCCACCATATTGGACATATTTTGATCAACCCAGAAAACGAGAACGAGGTCATTGTTGGTGTAACAGGCCATTTATATTCCAGCAATGAGCAACGTGGCATTTATAAGACCAGCGATGGTGGAAAAACATGGCAGCAGACCTTATTCATTAATAAGGATACCGGAATTATTGACTTGGCATCCACCCCAAACAATTTTAATGTCATTTATGCGGCCGCTTGGGAAAAGGACAGAAAGGCATGGGATTTTTTGGGCAATGGGCCCCATTCTGGAATCTATAAAAGTACTGATGGCGGTCAAAATTGGAAAAAGCTTTCCGTTGAAGGAAGCGGTTTTCCTACTGGTGACCAGGTGGGTAGAATTGGTCTAGCGGTTTACGACCAACATACCATATATACCCTTTTGGACAATCAAGGACATAGGGAAAAAGTAACGGAGAAGGATTCCAATAACGGTTTGGCTCCTAGCGATTTTGAGCAAATGGGTGTGGAAGAATTTTTGAAGCTGGATGACAAAAAGTTGAATTCCTTTCTAAAAAAGAATGGCTTTCAAGAAAAATATAGAGCTGAAAATGTAAAGCAAATGATTCGCAGCGGTGTTTCCCAACCCGCGGATATTACCAAATACTTGGAAAACGCAAATTCCATGCTTTTTGATACTCCTGTGATTGGTGCTGAGGTATACAAAAGTATAGATGGCGGACTTACATGGGAAAAACAGAACCAAGACTACATAGACGATTTTTATTATAGCTATGGTTATTACTTTGGGGAAATAAGAGTAGATAGCAGCGACAGTGACAAGATTTACATAGGCGGCGTGCCACTGCTTAAATCCTCCGATGGCGGTGCTACATTTGTATCTATAAGTAAGGAAAACGTTCACGCCGATCATCAGGCCCTATGGGTCAACCCAAATAAACCGGGGCATTTGATCAATGGAAATGATGGTGGTGTTAATATTTCGTACGATGATGGTGAACACTGGATCAAGAACAATTCTCCCAAGGTAGGCCAATTTTATGCTATCAATGTGGACAATCAGCAACCATATCTCGTCTATGGAGGCTTACAGGACAATGGTGTATGGGCAGGGCCCTATAATTCCAAGGAAGATGTAGAATGGCATCAAATGGGCGAATATCCTTGGAAATCACTGATGGGTGGGGATGGAATGCAGATTGAAATTGACAAAAGAAATTCAAATATTCTCTATACCGGCTATCAATTTGGCAATTACTATCGAATCAATAGAGCAGATAACTCTAGAAAATATATACAGCCAAAACATGAATTGGGCGAAGCCCCTTATCGCTTTAATTGGCAAACCCCTATTTTACTTTCGGAACACAATCAAGATATTCTCTACTTAGGTAGCAATAAACTACATAGGTCCATGAACCAAGGAGATGATTGGGAGGCCATATCAATGGATTTAACACAAGGAGGTAAAAGGGGCAATGTAGCGTATGGCACCCTGACAACGATTTCAGAATCTCCTTTACAATTTGGTTTGTTATATACCGGAAGTGATGATGGATTAGTGCACATTAGTAAAGATGGCGGACATCATTGGGAACTAATATCAACTACTTTTCCCAAGAATTTATGGGTTAGCAGGATTGTTGCATCCAAACACAAAAAGGAAAGGGTTTACCTGGCCTTGAACGGCTATCGCTGGGATGACTTTACCACCTACCTATTTAAAAGTGATGATTATGGCCAGAATTGGACGGATATTTCGGCAACTATTCCCAGTTCACCAATTAATGCATTCGTAGAGGATCCAGAGAATGAACACCTGCTTTTTGTAGGTACCGATAACGGACTTTATGCCTCTTTAGATCAAGGATCATCTTGGGAAGCCTTAAAAAAGGGGTTACCATCAGTGGCCATTCACGATCTGGTCATTCAATCTAAGGAAAAGCATCTTTTGGTGGGTACCCATGGACGAAGCATCTATTTGGCCGATATAAAACATCTACAAAAACTTACCAGAGAAGTTCTTGAGAAGGAGTTGTTTATTTTTGATTTGGACACCCTAAAACACTCCGATAAGTGGGGCACTGCATCCGGAACATGGCAAAGGGCCAACACACCTGGCCTTGACATCTCTTTTTATTCAAAACAAGATTGCAAAATTATAGTTACCGTAAAAAACGAACAGAATACAACTGTTAGCTCAACGGAAGTGCATGCCGATAAAGGGTTGAATATCCTCTCCTATGATTTAGCCTTTTCTGAAAAAGGAAAAGCCGACCATCAAAAGAAAACAAAGCAGGCCTTAGAGGCGAGCGAAGATGGCAAAACCTACTTGCCCAAAGGCGGTTATACAGTACACCTTTCCCATCAAAAACAGAAGGCAGAAGCAACTTTTGAGATCAAATAGCACTGGCCAGAAATAAAAAAAGCCCTTTTGCAAGGGCCATTTTCTGTTAAGTAGGTACAAGGTTAATTTGGTTCCGATTTGGGTCGGATAATCTTTTGTAGGTTCTAGTTTTAAATTTGGGGTTAAAACTAATTAGGTTAAGTTCAAAGTGCGATTTGGGATTGCTCTATCACTTAAATACAATGTAAAACTAAGGCAAGAATCTGGGTTGTCTAAAAATTTGTTGTGAAGTAGGCCATCTCTGTTGTGAAAAAGGGGTATGGTTTTTTTCTTCGATGAACGGCATCCTTTTTTAACGAAGTTGAAAATATTGAGCAAAAAAAATCCCGGCGGGGAGCCGGGATTTTTAAGATTTGGAATGTTCCAATTAGGCATGTTGTTCTTCATGCTTACCTTCCTTAATTTCCTCAATCAACTTATCGTTAAAAGCAGGTAAATCGTTCGGGTTTCTACTGGTTACAAATCCTTGGTCTACCACTACTTCTTGGTCTACCCAATTAGCACCAGCATTTATTAAATCGTCCTTAATAGAATTGAACGATGTTAGCTTTCTTCCTTTTACCACATCTGCACTGATCAAAATTTGTGGTGCGTGGCAAATAGCTGCTACCGGCTTTTCTTGCTTAAAAAAGTCTCTTACGAATACTAAAGCGTCTTCGTTTCTTCTTAGTAAATCCGGATTGATTACACCACCTGGTAACATCAAGGCATTATAATCGGTCGCACTAACCTGATCTAACGTTTTATCAACTTTGTAGGAGTTTGACCAGTTACCATCGGCCCATCCTTTAATCTCTCCTGCTTCCAGACTTACGATTTCTACGTTAAATCCTTCTTTTTCCATCGCTTCTTTTGGCGATTTTAGTTCACTTTCTTCAAATCCATTTGTAGCTAAAATTGCTATCCTCTTCATTTGTATATTGTTTTATATGATTAATAATTTATTACATCACAAATATACCCCGCTAAGGCTGTATAGATCAACGGTAAACAAGAGGATCTTTGCTCTATTGCTGCAACTGTAAATGCACCAATACTTCTTTTAGGCACCGATCCAGTTCTTTTTTTATTTCGGTCTCCCAAAACCTAAAAACTTTATAACCTTGTCTATTTAATTCTTCATTTACCTCAGCATCCCTTTGCATGTTCCTTTCAATTTTAGCAATCCAAAATTCCCGATTGGTCTTTATCTTGGGTTTACGCTCGTCCCAATTGAACCCGTGCCAATATTCCCCATCAATAAAGATGACGGTTTTGTATTTTTTTAAGGCGATGTCCGGCTTTCCGATCAGTTTTTTATAGTCTACCCGGTATCGATAGCCCGCAGCATAAAGCGCCCTCCTAAAAGCAAGTTCGGGCTTGGTATTCTTACCTCGTATCTTACTCATTATTTTGGAGCGCTTGGGTGTCGTATAAAAACCGGACTCCTCATTGAAGCGAGGCACCTTTATTCGTTCTTCAGGATATTTCTTTGACATAGTTCAAAATAAAAAAATCCCGCATTCCATTGATTGAAATACGGGACTGATTTTATCCTGTTAACTAAAGAAATTGATTCAAGAGAATCAACCCTTGGTTTGCTATCCTTTTATGCTTGCCGTTAGATACTCACGGTTCATACGTGCAATGGTTTCCAAGGAAATGCCTTTTGGACATTCTACCTCGCATGCCCCAGTGTTGGTACAGTTACCAAAACCTTCCAAATCCATTTGCTTCACCATATTCTGAACCCTTTCCGTGGCCTCTACCTGTCCTTGAGGCAATAGGGCATATTGGGAAACCTTGGCTCCAACAAATAACATGGCTGAAGCGTTTTTACAGGTAGCCACACATGCACCACATCCAATACAAGTAGCGGCATCCATTGCTTTATCCGCAGCTTCCTTCGCAATTGGCAATGCGTTCGCGTCTTGTGTGTTTCCGGAAGTGTTCACGGAAATGTATCCCCCCGCATGTTGTATACGATCAAAGGAGGATCTGTCTACCACCAAATCTTTCATCACAGGAAAGGCTTTGGCTCTAAACGGTTCTATGGTAATGGTATCTCCATCCTTGAACATACGCATGTGCAATTGGCAAGTGGTCACGCCCCTATCAGGGCCGTGCGCCTCACCGTTAATGAACATGGAACACATACCACAGATACCTTCGCGACAGTCGTGATCGAAAGCTACCGGGTCTTCTCCTTTGTTTATAAGCTGTTCATTTAAAACATCCATCATTTCCAAGAAAGACATGTGCTCAGAAATATCGGATACTTTATAATCAACCATTTTACCCTTACTTTTTGAGTCTTTTTGCCTCCAAATTTTAAGTGTAAGATTCATGTTGCTCATATCCTTAATTTTATTTGTACGAACGTTGTTTCAGTTCGATATCGTTAAATTCTAATTCTTCTTTGTGTAAAACCGCATCGGCAGGTTCTCCTGTATATTCCCAAGCGGAAACAAAGGCAAAGTCCTCGTCATTACGTTTGGCCTCTCCTTTTTGCTCGCCATCCAGCTCAACGGATTCTTCCCTAAAATGACCTCCACAAGATTCCTCTCTAGCAAGTGCATCTTTGGCAAACAATTCTCCTAATTCCAAGAAGTCCGCTACTCTACCAGCTTTCTCCAATTCTGGATTCAGCTCGTCCATTTTACCGGGAACGGAAACATTTTTCCAGAAATCCTCGCGCAATTCTTTAATCTCCGCCATAGCCTCTTTAAGACCTTGAGCATTTCGGGACATACCGCATTTCTCCCACATGATATTACCCAACTTCTTGTGGTAATAGTCCACGGAGTGTCCGCCCTTGTTGTTCACGAAAAAGCTCAAACGCTCCTTTACTTCCTTCTCCGCTTCCTCAAACTCTGGGCCTTCGGTTGAAATTCTACCAGTTCTAATATCTCCTGACAGATAATCCCCAATCGTATAAGGCAATACAAAATACCCGTCTGCCAGTCCTTGCATCAACGCCGAAGCTCCTAAACGGTTGGCACCGTGATCGGAAAAATTGGCCTCCCCAATACAATAAAGTCCGGGTACGGTGGTCATCAAATTATAATCTACCCACACGCCACCCATGGTATAGTGTACCGCAGGATAAATCATCATTGGTGTCTCATACGGATTTTCATCCACGATTTTCTCGTACATCTGAAACAGGTTACCATATTTTGCCTCTACGATTGCTTTACCTAGATCATATATTTTTGAGGCCGATGGATTACTGATGTTCTGAATTTTTGCCTGTTCCTTACCATAACGGGTAATTGCCGAAGCAAAATCCAAATAAACCGCCTCCCCGGTAGCGTTTACTCCGTAACCGGCATCACAACGCTCCTTTGCTGCCCTAGAAGCAACATCTCTAGGTACAAGGTTACCAAAGGCAGGATAACGTCTCTCCAAGTAGTAATCTCTTTCTTCTTCAGAAAGATCTGTTGGTTTCTTACGTCCTTCCCTAATGGCTTTTACATCTTCTAAATTCTTTGGCACCCAAATACGACCATCATTACGAAGGGATTCGGACATTAAGGTTAATTTAGACTGGTAATCCCCAGAACGAGGTATACAGGTTGGATGTATTTGAGTATAACAAGGATTGGCAAAGAAAGCTCCCTTTTTATGGATTTTCCATCCTGCGGAAACGTTAGACCCCATGGCGTTGGTAGAAAGGAAGAAAACATTTCCATATCCTCCAGAAGCTATCACTACGGCGTGGGCCGAGTGGCGCTCAATTTCACCGGTTACCAAGTTACGGGCAATAATTCCTCGTGCCTTTCCGTCAATCTTTACTACATCCAGCATTTCATGACGGTTGAACATTTCAATCTTACCACGGGCTATTTGCCTGTTCATGGCCGAATAGGCCCCCAGCAACAATTGCTGTCCTGTTTGCCCCTTGGCGTAGAACGTTCTTGAAACCAAAACCCCGCCAAAAGAACGGTTATCCAGAAGACCACCGTAGTCACGAGCAAAAGGTACCCCTTGCGCCACACATTGGTCAATAATATTTGCCGAAACTTCCGCCAAACGATAAACATTGGCTTCCCTTGAGCGGTAATCACCCCCCTTTACAGTATCATAAAACAATCTGTAGGTGGAGTCACCATCTCCCTGATAGTTCTTAGCAGCATTAATCCCACCTTGAGCAGCAATGGAGTGAGCTCTCCTGGGGGAATCCTGATAACAAAACGCCTTCACGTTATAGCCCAATTCTGCCAACGTAGCGGAGGCAGAACCGCCAGCAAGACCTGTACCCACCACAATCACATCTATAAGACGTTTATTGGCCGGGTTAACTAGGTTAATATGATTTTTATGATTTGTCCACTTATCCTTCAGTGGACCTTTAGGTACTTTAGAATCCAATACTGCCATATATTTAATGTGTTATTGGGTTAAGATGATGGTATAATGCGATAAATATGAATCCCAAAGGAATAACAATCGCATATACTTTTGTAAAAGTTTGTATGGCCGATTTGTATTTATTGTTCACACCCATACTTTGAAATGAGGAAGCAAATCCATGCCAAAGGTGCAATGCCAAAAGCACAAAAGAAATTACATAGATAACGGTACGCCAAAAAGGCTCAAACTTTTCAACCGTTTCCTCATAATACCTTGTAGGGTCTTCAGGGTTGCCTGCAATATACTTATAGCTCATTTCATGTACCCAAAAGTCATAAAAATGAAGACCCAGGAAGGCCAAAACTACAAGACCTGTAATGATCATGTTTCTTGACATCCAAGAGGCATTGGCACTTCCGTTGTACTTGTTGTATTTAATGGCCCTTGCGTTGTTGTTTTTAATTTCCAAGGCAATTCCCATAACAAAATGAACGATTACCCCTGCAATTAAAATGGGCTGAAGTACAAACTGTACCAATCCGTTGTAGCCCATAAAATGAGACCACTCGTTAAAGGTGTCGGGCGCAATGACCGATGTAATGTTTATAGTAAAGTGTTGGGCCAGAAAAAAGACCAAAAAAAGACCCGATAAGGCCATTACGACTTTTCGGGCTATCGAAGATTTTATCAATCCGCTCATTATTAAGTTTCAATTAGTTTTAAACCGTCTACAAAAATAGTTCATAGACGCCGCTTTAACAAACTTTGAACCCTGCAACCAAGGTTATTTAGACCCATTATAATCAAGGTGTTCTAGCTGTTTGATCTCTCTATAAAAAACATCGCTCTTTGAGAAAAAAAATTAAACAATTCCATATCTAACGAAATATAATTATAGCTATCTAAAACCTCCCAATTATCTTAATTTCATCTATTAGAGACCTATTTTACTTTTCTACGAATAACAATCCGTAACAAATTGTATTTTTAGAACGTTCAAAATCAACCAGCACATAAGCATGGATATCGCCCTGCTCTCCGTAAGCAATAACGTTTATTCTACACGAAGAATAGCCCAAGAAGCTCAAAACCTAGGCCATTATATTGAACAGGTTGACCATACACAATGCTCGGTGAAACTTGGTGGCGAATCTCCCCAAATCTTTTTTAGGGAAAAAAATATCACCAACCAATTTGATGCCATCATACCTAGAATTGGCGCTAAAGTTACCAAGCATGGGGTATCTATTGTCAAACAATTTGAAATTAATGGTACGTTCAGTTCCGCACGCTCATTGAGCATAGCAAGGGCCAGAAACAAGGTAAGGTCCCTACAGATTATGTCACAAAAGGGTATTCCCATTCCTGAAACCTTATTTTCCATTGACCCCGATACTATTGAAGAACAAATAGAATTACTCGGTGGCGCACCTGTCATCATAAAAATTCAAGAAGGTACTCACGGATTGGGCGTAATTCTTGCCGAATCCCAAAAGTCTGCAAAGTCCATCATTGACACCTTCTATAAGATGGATACCAGTATTTTACTCCAGAAATATATAGCGGAAAGCAATGGCGAGGACATTCGCATTTTTGTGGTGGGCGATAAAGTGGTAGCCAGTATGAAGCGCATAAGTTCCCAAGAAGAATTTAGAAGCAATGTGCACAGGGGCGGTAAAACAGAAAAAATAAAACTCACCAAAAAAGAAGAAGAAATTGCCATTAACGCGGCCAAACATTTAGGGCTGGGAGTTGCAGGAGTGGATCTTATAAGATCCAATAAAGGTCCTTTATTGATTGAAGTGAACGCATCACCTGGCCTACGAGGTATTGAGGCTGCCACAGGAATAAATATAGCAAAGGAAATTATCCTTTTCGTAGAAAAAAATTGTAAAAAGAAACGATGGAGATAAACTACAATAAGGAGATTACCATTGGGGGAACTACCGTAAAGCCAGGACAAAATAAACTTGTAAACATAAGTATTGACCGACTGCCCACCGGAACCCTTATCGATATACCCGTATATGTGTTCAATGCAAAAAAACCCGGCCCTGTAGTTTTAGTTCAGGCGGGATTACATGGGGACGAGGTAAACGGCGTAGAAGTGGTGAGAAGAATGCTGGCCGAAAAGCAATTGCAGGTCACCAAAGGAGCGGTTATTGCAGTGCCCATTCTTAATATTTTTGGTTTTATACATTTTTCTAGGGACGTACCAGATGGCAAGGATGTAAATAGAAGTTTTCCGGGCACTAAATCGGGTTCTATGGCAAGTAGAATAGCTTTTCATTATACCCGTGAAATACTTCCGCATATTGATTTTGGCATTGACCTACATACGGGTGGAGGACAAAGACATAACTTTCCTCAGATAAGATATACTCAAGAAGATAAAAAAAGTATGGAGCTAGCAAGGTTATTCAATGCTCCGTTGTGCTTTCCTTCAAGCTTAATTAAAGGCTCCTTTAGAAAAACGGCCTTTAACCTTAACAAACCCATTATTGTGTACGAAGCAGGTGAAAGTATGCGATTTGATGATTTTTCCATTTCAGAAGGGATTCAAGGGGTTTTGAATATCCTTAAACATTTTGGCATGATTAAAATGGAATTTAAAACAAAACCACCGAGCTCGCTACATCTAGAAGACCGAAAGTGGCTCCGTGCCCCCACTGCCGGTATGTTTGTACCTAAAGTTAAAAATGGCGGCACTGTAAAAAACGGTGAATTGATGGGATTGGTTTCGGACACTTTTGCCAAACGCACCAAAAAGATTAAAGCTCCTTATGATGGAGTGGTTATTTGTATAAATCATCAGGCCGTAGTGAACCAAGGGGATGCTCTTTTTCATATAGGAAAGAAAATAGAACAGACCGATTAGTTAGTTGATACCTGTGAAATTCAGCAATTTCCCATCGTTTGTGCCGTTTACCGATTTTAAGTTTTACTAAATCCCGTTTTTCAGGACTTTGCATCCATTTTAAGAACTGCATACACCGACTCGTTAGTCGGTTTGAATAATTGTAACCTACTTAGATATTATCAACCCTCCATATCTTCCAACTGAATGGAAAGCGCTTTTGTTGATAGCTGTACTTCGATAAATGACAGCACCAAACTGACCATTAACGCCAAGAGACTGATGCCAAAAACCAGGTTGGCCCAAAACCGCTGTTCAATATAAATTAAAGACATCGTTATTACGGCCAATAGAAAACTAAAGATAGCGGTGGCCTGCATGTTTTTGATGATGGTCAGCCGTTTTCGGAGTTTTTTAACTTGTAGGGCAATGGCTCCCGATTCCGTTTCTTGGTATTTTTGATGCAATTGCCTGATCAATGCCGCAATTGCCAAATACCTTGCGTTGTATGCCAGCATGGTCAAGGAGATGGCCGGAAACAAAAGTGCCGGAATGCTTAAGGTCAATTCCATTTACTCTTGGAATTTTACTGATCTTGATTCTTCTGCCGTTGGAAAATTATCAGGAATTTCTTGGGTCACTTTTCCAGTGGCGGCCCATTCGCTACCCCGTAACATACTCACCATAAAACCAACGCTCTTAACAGAATAATCGGCATGGCCCATGATATTGTGGAAAATTCGCCCTTTACCATAATTCAATACCATTAAGGCAGGTTCGTGCCTTGAAGTACCTTTGTACTCCTCAGAAGAGTAGGCTGTTGCCAAAACTTCCATATTTTCGGCAGGGCCTCTCAACCGATCATAGAGTTCATCTTTGGCATGCAACCACTTTTCGGGCATACCTTTGGTAATGGGATGGTCAAAATTACGTACCTGAATCTGGTATTCGTGTTGGGGACCATGGGAACCTGCGTGCCCAGGAGAATTATCCCTAATCAATTTTCCCTCATCGTTATAATACACGTACGGACCGTCCTTTTCAGTTCGGTCTCCCCATCCGCCCAATCCAATCATTTGATTATAGGCTTCCCATTCGGGAAAGGAATTATCAGCGGCATGAAAAACCACAAGTCCGCCCCCTTTTTTGATATACTTTTCAAAATCTTTTTTGGTTTCCTCTGGCCATGGTGCGGCATTCCATCCAAAATTACAGACAATCAAATCGTATTTTGAGAATTTTGGTGCGTAATCAGGATCCGCCTTGGGTTTCTCCAAAGCTTCAGTTCCTTCCGTGCCTGCAATACTATAATCTTCTAAAAATTGTTCTCCCTGCCAGGTGTAGGCAGAACGGGCAACATCCACAGAAAACAACCCCGTTTTCTCCATTTCTGCCTTCAACATATAGGTTATCTTGGGCCAATGTTCGTGATTGTTCTGCCCATCTACAATAAGCGTTTTAATAGTTTTTTTGGAGGATTGGGAAAAACCGAGGCTACAGATCATAGTGGCCAAAACTGTGAAAATAATACGTGGTTGAGTTTTCATATTTCATTTTTGCCCTATAAATATAATCGATTACCTAGAAGAATTTATAGTAAGTGAGAACAATCTAGGTGATTCGTTGTAAATTCACTTTCTCTTTGCCAAATTATGAACGTTAGAATTGAACCGCCAAAAAGCAAGCTTCCGGAAGTAAAAACAACCATTTTTTCCACTATTGGAGTATTGGCCCGAAAGTATAATGCGACCGACCTATCACAAGGTTTTCCAAATTTTGAAATAGACCCTGATCTTATTAGGCTAGTAAATGAATCGATGCTTTCTGGGTACAATCAATATGCCCCTATGCAAGGGCATATGGGTTTAAGAGAAATTATTTCAGAAAAAATTGAAAAGCTTCACGGTGCCCTTTATCAAGTTGATGAGGAAATTACCATCACCGTAGGTGCTACCCAAGCTATTTACACCTCCATTGCTGCCTTTGTACACCCTGGAGACGAAGTGATTATTCTTAAACCTTCTTATGATAGTTACGAACCTTCCATTTTGGCCAATGGAGGTACTCCTGTTCCTGTTCAAATGAGCAAAGGCGATTACCAAGTGGATTGGACGGAACTTAAAGAAAAAATTTCAGGGAAGACTAGAATGATGATCATCAACACGCCCCACAACCCAAGTGGCAGAGTCTTCAGTAAAGAGGAAATGCTTCAACTGCAAGAAATTTTGAGACCCACCAACATTATACTTATTAGTGATGAGGTTTACGAACATATTCTATTTGACAATTATGAGCATCAAAGTGCTTCAAGATTTGACGATTTAGTCCAACGCAGTTTTATTTGTGCCTCCTTTGGCAAAACATTTCATGTCACCGGTTGGAAAATTGGTTACTGTGCTGCCCCAAAGGCCTTAATGACAGAGTTCAGGAAAGTGCATCAATTTGCAGTTTATTCCATACATCACCCCATTCAAAATGCCTTGACAACCTATCTAAAACGAGAAACGAACTATTTAAATCTCCGAAAATTCTATCAGGATAAAAGGGATTTGTTCTTAAGTGCTTTGGTCGGCTCCAAATTTAAGTTCACACCAACCCAAGGAACTTATTTTCAGTTATTGGATTATACAAATATTACTTCTGAAGACGATGACGTTTTAGCGGAACGACTTATAAAAGAACATCAATTGGCCAGTATACCCATTTCATCGTTTAATGTAGACCGCAGGCAAGATGGCGTTCTACGATTCTGTTTTGCCAAAAAGAAAGAGACCTTGTTAAAAGCAGCGGAGATTCTATGTAGTCTAAAGTGATTTAAACTTCAAGGTCGTACCTCATCAACCAATCAGTTTGCTTATCATCTCCCACTATATATGGATGAGTGCCAAATTTATAGAAGCCGTTTTTCTCATAGAACTTGATGGCACTGTGGTTTTCTTCCCAGACCCCTAACCAAATAAAATTTTTATCTCTGTTCTTGGCAATGGTCTTCACCTCTTCTATCAGGTGCGCTCCAATTCCCTTTCCTTGATAATTTTGCAGCACATATATTCTCTCCAACTCCAAGGCCTCATCAATTTTCAAATCTGATTGTGCCCCAAATTCATTGACTTTAAGGTAACCTGCAAGTGCATCTCCATCCCATAAAAAGTAGAAAGAAGCGTGTTTTTGATTCAGTTCCTTTTTTAACCGATCTGCCGAAAAAGCTTCGGACATATACTTTTCAAAATCAACAGGGTCATTCTGCTTTTCAAAAGCAGCACGAAAGGTCTCACTTGAAATTTTCACCAAGTTATCCAAATCACTTGATTGACATTTTATTAGACGGTACCGATGCTGTTTATCCATGGTCCAATATAAATAAAAGGCATAAAAAAAGAGCAACCTTTGGGGAAATTGCTCTTACATTTTTTTCCTTCAAAAAGTATTATAGCATAAATAACTTTTTGGTCAGTAACACAATACCGCTTAAAAATTCATAACGATACACTTGGATGTCTTCTTTAGTTTGGTTCATTTGGGCTTCCATAGGCTGTAGGTTTAGTTCAATTTTACAATTGGATTTGGTAAGGGTTTAAAAAGTAGTTCTTGCAATTAATTATAACCTAAAACTACGGTAGAATTCAACAGTAGTAAAATACTTGTTGTGAACAGCCTGCAATTTGTTGTGAAAATGAAGAAGCCATTAAATTTTCAATATATTCCAGGTTCTACTTACAACCGTACTACAGAAATGTAGGAATTAAATGGCCATTTCGGCGATATTACCTTCAATTATCAATGTACCTTCTGTTGCTGCTTTTATTTCCTCAACAGAGACTCCGGGAGCTCTTTCTTTCAATACAAATCCTCTTGCGGTTACTTCAATAACGGCCAAGTTGGTCACAATTTTGGTTACACAACCTACACCTGTCAAGGGCAGCGAACATTGCTTCAGCAACTTGGACTCTCCAGCTCTATTGGTATGCATCATAGCAACAATGATATTCTCAGCGGAAGCTACCAAATCCATGGCACCACCCATACCTTTCACCATTTTCCCGGGAATTTTCCAGTTGGCAATATCTCCATTTTCCGCAACCTCCATAGCACCAAGAATGGTTAAGTCTACATGTTGCCCCCTAATCATTCCAAAACTGGTAGCCGAATCAAAAAAAGAAGCTCCGGGAAGTGTGGTAATGGTTTGCTTACCCGCGTTGATTATGTCTGCATCTTCTTCTCCCTCAAAAGGGAAAGGCCCCATGCCCAATACCCCGTTCTCACTTTGAAATTCCACACTAATATCGTCCCTCACAAAGTTGGCCACCAAAGTGGGAATACCTATTCCGAGGTTTACATAATAACCATCTTTTACTTCTTTAGCTATTCTTTTTGCTATTCCGTTTTTATCCAACATGATGTTCTTAATTTACTAATTTGTTAATTTGAAAATTGGACATTACGATTTCTTGAGTGTTGTAGTAAGTTTCGAGACAATGAAAATAGTAGCGTGTATTTTTCAATAAATTTATATTTGTCTGCATCAACCAATTATCACCTTAACGCATTTTTGAATCTATATATTAACTACGTTTACGAACCGTTCTCTGCTCAATTCGCTTTTCGTAAGCCTTTCCTTGAAATATGCGCTGCACAAATATGCCGGGCACATGAATTTGGTTTGGATCCAATTCACCTGCAGGCACTAATTCCTCAACTTCGGCAACCGTGATTTTAGCCGCTCCACACATACAGGGATTGAAGTTTCTGGCCGTACCTTTGAAAATCAGGTTCCCTGCTTCATCTCCCTTCCAAGCTTTTACAAATGAAAAATCGGCCTTAAAGGCTTCTTCAAGTACATACATTTTACCATTGAACTCCCTCGTTTCTTTACCCATGGCAACCTCGGTTCCATAACCGGCCGGGGTGTAAAATGCCGGAAAACCAGCTTGGGCGGCCCTGCATTTTTCTGCCAAAGTTCCTTGGGGGGTGAGCTCTACTTCCAACTCGCCACTAAGCATCTGCCGCTCAAACTCATCATTTTCACCCACATAGGAAGAAATCATTTTTTTTATCTGATGTTTTTGCAATAACAGCCCTAGACCAAAATCGTCCACCCCGGCATTGTTTGAAATGCAGGTAATATCCGTAATGCCTAGTTTAACCAATTGGGAAATGGCATTTTCTGGAATGCCACAGAGACCAAAACCTCCGAGCATAAAGGTCATGCCGTTCTTAACTCCTTGCAAGGCTTCTTCTACACCAGCTACTTTTTTAAGAATCATACAACTAAAATTGAGTTTGTTGAATTTACAATTTTATCCATAAAAAAACCCTTAACCTTTAAAAAGGTTAAGGGTTTTTATGAATCATTTAAAACTTTTAGAAGTCCAAATCTTCTAGATCGTCCTCTAATTCAATGTCATCTTGTTCTTGTTCTGCAGGTTGTGTACAATCTACTCGAATGGAGAGGTCTTCCGGTTTCTCAAAAGCTCCGTCCGATATACCCAAATCTTTGTTTTCATAATTCTTTTTCATGTACATGCCCCAGATAGGTAAAGCCATGGATGCTCCTTGACCATACGTGATGCTTTTAAAGTGTACGGACCTTTCTTCGCCACCTACCCAAACACCTGTCACCAGATTTGGGACCATTCCCATAAACCATCCATCACTTTGGTTTTGGGTAGTTCCTGTTTTACCAGCAATAGGGTTGGTAAAACCGTAAGGGTAACCCGTAATAATCTCCTTATATTCCGTAGCGTTCTTTTTATAACTATGCCTCAATCTAGTACCTGAACCACCTTGTGTTACCCCCTCCATAAGGTTGACCATGGCGTATGCTACATCTTTGCTAAGTACATCCTTAGTCTCTGGCACATACTCGTACAGAACCGTTCCGTTTTTATCTTCGATTCTAGTTACCATTACTGGCTTAACGTAGACCCCTTGATTGGCAAATGCACCATACGCACCTACCATTTCATACACATTAAAGTCCGGGGTTCCCAAGGCAATTGAGGGAACTTCAAGTATTTCACGGTCCAAACCTAAATTCTTTACGATGGACACCACGGATCGAGGCCCCACCCTATCTATCAATTGCGCCGTTACCGTATTAACGGAATTGGCCAGAGCGTCTTTTAAGGTATAATCTTTTCCAGAGTACCTACCATCTGCATTTTTAGGGCACCAAGGCTCTAAATTTCCATGCTTGTTGGCTTCAATACAATATTGGGTGTCGGGTAATTCGTCACAAGGAGACAATCGCAATTGGTCAATTGCGGCCGCATATACAAAAGGCTTAAATGTAGAGCCCGCTTGTCTAGCACCCTGAATTACATTGTCATATTGAAAATGCCTATAATCAATGCCTCCAACCCAAGCTTTTACATGTCCCGTTTGTGGTTCCATGGACATCATTGCCGCCCTTAAAAAGGTTTTATAATACCTAATGGAGTCCATTGGGGTCATGATGGTGTCTTTTTCACGTCCATCACTTCTCCAATCAAAAACGGTCATTTCGGTTTTCTTGGTAAAAGATTCCCTAATCTGCTTTTCAGATTTTCCTTGATCTTTCATTTTTCTCCATCTTTCGGAGGTTCTCATAGCCCTTTCCATTATGGAATTAATTTCAGATTTGTCCAAATCTAAAAATGGGGCAGTTGGATTTCTGTCCGGCGTGTTTTGGTGAAAGAACTCAGCTTGCAGTTTGGTCATATGTTTTCGCACGGCATCTTCTGCATTTGCCTGCATTCTAGAGTCAATAGTGGTATATATTTTTAATCCGTCTAACCACAGGCTCCATTTATCACGCGCGCCATCAATGGCCGGTTTTGGATTTTTTTCGATCCAATCGTTCATGAACCCTTGAAGGTACATTCTAAAATAGGTGGCCAAACCTTCTCTATGGGATTCCGGATTATAATTGATATCCATTTTAAGGGCCTGCAACGAATCCTTTTCCTTTTCTGAAATATAGCCGTATTTGGCCATCTGGCCCAAGACCGTATTCCTACGGTTGGTGACCAACTCTTCCCTTCTAATGGGGTTAAAATACGAGGAGTTTTTAAGCATGCCCACCAAAACGGCTGATTCTTCCGTCTTTAATTCTTGTGGTTCTTTACCAAAGTAAATTTTGGAAGCAGAACGAATTCCATCCGCATTATTGAGAAAATCATATTGATTTAAATACATGGCGATGATTTCCTCCTTGGTATACTGTCTCTCCAACCTTGTGGCCAAGACCCACTCCATTATTTTCTGCCTAATGGCCTCTACCTTATTTTTAGAACGCACCCCTACAAATAACTGTCTGGCCAACTGTTGGGTTATGGTACTTGCACCACCTTTACTCCCCAGATAGGCAACTGCCCTCATTACGCCATAGGCGTCAATACCGGAGTGGTCATAAAAACGTGCATCTTCGGTTGCCACGAGTGCGTTTACCAAATTTTCAGGTAAACTGTCATAAGGTACAGGAGTACGGTTGTCATCCAAGTAGAATTTCCCCAATGTTTTTCCATCGGAGGAAATGATTTCTGTTGCTAAATTGGTTTGTGGATTCTCCAGATATTCATATTCCGGCATGTCTATTCCCAACATTCCCCATGAAGCCAATAAAAAGATTAGCGCGGCCACTAATACTCCAGAGGCAAATAAAATCCAAAACCATTTAACGAATTTGAAAAAACCGGTCGGCTTTTCCTTTTTAGCAACCTTGGCCATATTCTATTGATTACTTTTTTCTATTTCAAAACCTACATCGGTGACACCTTGAAGGCTTTCCACCCCGTTTACACTACCATTTCTGCGCATGGCATGAGACAAGCTCAAATTATATACGCCAGAAGTAGGAAAAACGATGTTCTCCTTGTACCATAATTTGTTTTCCTTGATACTACCGTAGCCTTTTCCTAACCAAGTACCGTCTGGTAGTGCCATTTCATACTCCAAGGTATCCTTTACCGTTTCTCCGGACGGAAATTCCAATTCCGCAATAAGGAACAGGTTGTTATAAGGAAAGGATGCATCATTGCGTACCGTTATGAACATATGGTGTTTTTGTACGGTATCTATTTCTGAAAAGGAAAATTGATAGATGCTGTCCTTGTTCCAAGTCCCATTTTGAGTGGCTTGAAATTCTGATTTCACCAAATTTTCATTGCAAGAAAAAAGCAAGGCTATAAAAAGTGCGCCCCAATATTTACTCATTTTTCTGTTGCCTTTTGTTATTGTTCCTGCGTTTCTTTTGGTTTGGCCTACCGCTTTTGGGCCGGTTGTTATTTGGTTGCTTATCCTTTGTTTGTTTTTTAGCATTCCCACGGGACCTTGTTTTGGTGTCTCCATTTTTGCTTTTGGTCTTATTGCGGTTGCGCTTCCTGTTTCTTGACTTTTTAGGCCTATCAAAACGTGTTAAGCTATCTTGCCCCACTACATTTTCAAAAACGGTCTCCTTTTCTTCATTAACGAAGTTTTCCGTGGTATATTCCTCTAAACTTGCAACTTTTTCCTTTTTCTTATTCTTCTCCAATATTTCCTGTACTTGCCCTTTGTTCAGAACATGCCAATTGGAAGGGTCATCCTTGTAAGAGAACCACAAAAGTTCTTTGAAAATATCTGTCTTTTGGCAGAATGCAAGCCCTTTCTCAGTAAACAATTTTGTGTCGGAGGCGGGAAAATCCTTTAGTGCCTCTAAATACATATCAAGCTCGTAATTTAGACAGCATTTTAGCTTACCGCATTGACCGGCCAGTTTTTGGGGGTTCAAAGATAATTGCTGGTAACGGGCAGCGGATGTGGAAACGGATCTGAAATCCGTTAGCCAAGTGGAGCAACAAAGTTCCCGTCCACAAGAACCTATTCCGCCCAGTCTCTGGGCTTCTTGACGGTAACCTATTTGGCGCATCTCTATACGAATGCCAAAGGCCTTGGCCATGTCCTTGATCAACTGCCTAAAATCTACTCTTTCCTCTGCGGTGTAATAAAAGGTGGCTTTAGAACCATCGCCTTGAAATTCCACATCGGAAATTTTCATTTGCAGCTTAAGAATGATGGCTATTTCCCTGGCACGTTTTTTAATCTCCTCTTCACGGTCCCGGCATTTTTGCCATTTATCTATATCATTTTGAGTCGCTTTACGGTAGATTTTAGGAATGGTCTTATCCTTGAAATCCACTTTCTTGCGCTTCATCTGTACCTTGACCAGCTCACCAACTAAGGTAACCATACCAATATCATGACCTGATTGGGCTTGAGTGGCAATTACATCACCAATGGAGAGGGTTAAGTTCTCCGTATTCCTAAAAAATTCTTTTCTGCTATTCTTAAAGCGTACTTCCACACAATCAAAAGGTTTTTCACCCCCAGGAAGTGACATATTGGAAAGCCAATCAAAGACCGTTAATTTATTACAACCATCGGTACCACAAGTTCCGTTGTTCTTGCATCCACGAGGTTGTCCGTCCTTTGCGGTCGAACAACTGCTACAGCCCATATTTTATATCTTGATCCCTAAACTAGGTGATACTCACCTTATTGGGATTGGGTTCATACTAATCTTAAACGTAAAGGTAATGAAATTTTGATGCGATGTAAAGCGAACAATTTTACCTGCCTCTTATTGCTTGAACTTCAATACTTCCGATCGTCCTTTTTTGAATATCTTATTGCTTGCACCCTTACC
Organism: Cytophaga sp. FL35; assembly: GCF_014349235.1. GTDB lineage: Bacteria > Bacteroidota > Bacteroidia > Flavobacteriales > Flavobacteriaceae > Euzebyella. The sequence goes on from NZ_JACSOH010000003.1 coordinate 163,075, forward strand.
CTTTCTAAGCTTTTTCTGTTCTTCATAGGGTAACGCATTTACTTTTTTGCAATCATCGCTACAGCAATTGTCCATTTGGGCAGCGCATTCATCACATTGTATAAAAAGAAGGTGGCACGCTTCATTGGCACAGTTTACATGCGTATCACAGGGTTTACCACATTGATGGCAATTGGAAATAATATCGTCCGATATACGTTCGCTACGCCTGTGGTCAAACACAAAATTTTTACCCAAGAACTTGTTTTCCAAATTTTTGTTCTGTACTTGGCGAGTATAGTCTATAATGCCGCCTTCTAACTGATATACCTGTTTAAAACCTTTATGCTTATAATAGGCACTGGCTTTTTCACAACGAATACCTCCCGTACAGTACATAACCAGTTTTTTATCCTCCTTATGTTCCGATAAATCTTGTTCAATGATATCAAGCGAATCGCGAAAAGTATCTACATCTGGCGTAATGGCATTCTTAAAATGCCCTATCTCACTTTCGTAATGATTCCGCATGTCTACCAAGATGGTATCCGGGTCTTCTATAAGTTCGTTGAATTTTTCGGCACCCACATGAACACCCTTGTTGGTAACATCAAAAGTAGCATCGTTAAGACCATCTGCCACTATTTTATGTCTCACCTTTACCTTCAGTTTTAAAAAGGACATGTTATCCTGTTCAATGGCAATGTTAAGCCTAACATTTTCCAAAAATGAAATGCTGTCCAGATGTTCTTTAAAAGCTTCAAAATTTTCTGCCGGAACGGAAAGTTGAGCGTTGATACCCTCATTGGCCACGTAAATTCTACCTAAAACATCCAATTCATTCCAAGTGATGAAAAGATGGTTCCTAAAAATCTTGGGGTTGCCTATATGTGCATATTTATAGAAAGAGATAGTAAGGCGTTCTTGCCCCGCCTCTTCAATAAGGGCGGCTCTCTCCCTTGCACTTAAAGTGTTGTACAGTTGCATGCTATACCTACGTTTTAAGTTAAAAAAGGATACTTAATTTTTTTGCAAAACTACGTAAAATAGAGGGTATACCAATAAAAAAAGAGCCCTGATGGACTATCAAGGCTCTTCAATGGCCATTCCCTTGACTCTTTTTCATAGCAGTCTTTAAAAAACACTAAAGAGGAATTGGCCTGTGTTGCCCTCCATATATAGCTATCCGGAGGATGATGTTTGAGTTAGTTCCCGATAAATCGGATGTCGTGTTTCTATAAAGATACCGTTTCACATAAAAGGTTGCGTCTCTGGAAGAAAAAAGTCGATTTCTTTTTAGACATGATGGTCGTCGCATCTAGTAAAGTCTATAAACAATGACCCTTTCAAAAAACTTATAAACATTTGAAGTTCAAACATCCTAAGTTGGGTCAAAAACCAATTTTAGCAACTGGTATTGTGCAAAAGAAATGGTAATTTAGCAATCCTAATTTTGAAAAATATGAGCTCGGAAAAAGACGCCAAACTTAAGGCACTAAAATTAACGTTAGACAAACTAGATAAAACATACGGAAAAGGCGCGGTCATGAAAATGGGTGATAGCGTGGTAGAAGATGTAGATGTAATCCCTTCCGGCTCCCTAGGTCTAGACATTGCCTTAGGGGTAGGTGGTTATCCCCGTGGCCGGATCATTGAGATTTACGGTCCAGAATCCTCCGGTAAAACTACACTTACCTTGCATGCCATGGCAGAAGCACAAAAAAAGGGAGGTATTGCCGCCTTTATTGATGCAGAACATGCTTTTGACCGTTTTTATGCGCAAAAATTAGGAGTTGACATAGACAATCTTATTATCTCTCAACCTGATAATGGTGAGCAAGCTTTGGAAATTGCGGATAACCTTATACGTTCAGGTGCCATTGATATTGTGATTATCGACTCCGTTGCCGCCCTTACCCCAAAAAGTGAAATAGAAGGTGAAATGGGAGATTCCAAGATGGGGCTTCACGCTAGATTAATGTCCCAAGCGTTGCGTAAACTAACGGCGTCTATCAGCAAAACCCATTGTACCGTAATTTTCATTAACCAATTAAGAGAAAAAATCGGGGTGATGTTCGGAAATCCGGAGACTACCACTGGTGGTAACGCCTTAAAGTTTTATGCATCGGTTAGATTGGACATTAGGCGATCTACCCAGATAAAAAATACCGATGGGGATGTTCAAGGTAACAAAACCCGCGTAAAAGTGGTTAAAAATAAGGTGGCACCACCCTTCCGTACCACAGAATTTGATATCATGTATGGCGAAGGGATATCAAAAGTAGGTGAAATCATAGACCTTGGAGTACAATATGAGATTGTAAAGAAGAGTGGTTCATGGTTTAGCTACGGAGACACCAAACTAGGCCAGGGCCGTGATGCCGTTAAATCGCTTCTTTTAGATAACCCTGAATTATTTGAAGAGCTAGATGGTAAGATCAGGGACGCCATCAACGTACTTTCTGAATAATACAGTATCATAGTTTTATATATCGCTTGTTTTGGGTTGAAGAGTTAAATATTGCCTAAAACAAGCGATTTTCATTTCAACCCTTCCCTAGGAACGCAACCCTTACGTCTCTTTCTCATCTTATGAAAAAAAATTGACGTAATTATGAAGCGATTGTTTTATCTAGTATCTTCGATAGCTGTCGCATTTGCAATTGGATCATGTAGTTTGGACGATGATGGAGCCAATTTTCATTACACCCCCTTGCAAATTGTGAACGCACAAGTTCCGGATACCTTTGAATTTGGAAGAGTCTACACCATTAATGTTGACCTGTTAAGACCTAATGACTGTACCTTGGCAGATAGGTTTGATGTTAGACCCTCTACCACAGACTCTACCAATGTAAGAACGGTATCTCATATAGGTATTGAACTCGAAAAGGATGAATGTGCAGAAATTGCCGAGGAAATTAGGGATTCTTTTCAGTTTGAAGTCATCTATACAGACCCCTATGTGTTTAAATTTTATTCAGGGGACGATGCAGACGGCAATCCTGAATTCATAGAATTAAATGTGCCGGTAAAGTAATTTAGCTTAAACCTTACTAAATCTGACCAAAATTTGAGTCTGGACGAACTCATAAAAAACTGTAAAAAGGGAAATAGGCAGGCACAAGAACAGTTATACCGAAAATACTCTCCGGTATTATTTGCGATATGCCTTAAATATTCCCGAAATAAAATCGAGGCAGAAGACAATCTGCACGACAGTTTTATGGTCATTTTTGACAAAATAGACCAGTTTAAATCCAAAGGCTCTTTTGAGGGTTGGTTAAAGAGAATAACAGTAAATACGGTATTACAAAAATACCGAAAGGAAGAATATATGACTGTGGTTACGGACAGTACCGAGTCCGAAACTGAAATAGATAGTGGTTATGCAGATATTAGTTTGAATACCCTTTTGGGTTACATTCAAGATTTGCCCCATAAATATCGGTTAACATTTAACCTGTACGTTCTGGACGGCCATACACATAAAGAAATTGGAGAAATGCTGGGAACATCAGCCGGCACATCCAAATCCAACCTGGCCAGGGCAAGACAGATATTAAAAGACCGAATAGAAACAACACAGAATAAAGCCATAATTGGGCTACTGCTTTTTTTCATTCTGGAAATATAGCCTTAACCCAATTAGAAAACATCAAAAGACTAAGAACACCGTACCTAAGACATTAAAAATGAGTAAAAAAAACCTTGACAGCCTCTACCAAGAGAAGTTCAAGGGCTTTAAGGAAGTACCAGATGAAGCGGTCTGGCAAAAAATTGAAGCATCTTTGGACAAAAGAACTAAAAAACAAGTAATTCCACTATGGTGGAAACTTGGCGGTATTGCCGCTGCCTTAATTTTAGGCTTTTTAGTATTTAGACCCTCTTCTATCACTTCGGATACTACACCTACTGTCACAAGCACAAAAGGGGAGCCCAATAATTCAGAAAATGAAAACCAAATTAACACCAACCAAGAAATAAATACTGCCGTAGTTGAAGGAAATACTGATCGAGATGGAGAAAGGACAGGAACCAATGACCTAAAAGAGAAGATTTCGACGTCTTCTGGCCCAACCGATCACAATAAAATTCAGAAAAGCATAGCCCCCAATATTGAGGAAGGTATAGCTACTGGTTCAACTATTTCGAAAAATCGCAATACGGAAAATGATGCAGACACTCATTTTCAGCCAAAAAAACAGGAATATTTTGATGTTAGCTCTGCCAAGCTCGCCAATAATTTGGGGCACGAAAATTCGGCTCTAGAAGACAACTTAGATTCTAAAAATGAGAAGTCTTTAGAGAATCAAAATTCAGACAACTCGGAGTTCAGTGGATCTAACATAAAGAACAATGCACTCGCTTTTGAAAAGACCGAGGAATCAGAACCAAGTGCCCAAGATGAAGAATCTAAAATATCCATTATAGACGCCATCGCGGAACAAGACGAAGAGGATATTGAGGTTGCTGAATCTACCCGTGGACGTTGGAGTGTAGGTCCCAGTGTGGCCCCCGTTTATTTTGATGCGGTTGGAGAAGGTTCGCCCATACATTCTGCATTTAATCAAAACACGAAATCAGGAAATACCAACTTGAGTTACGGTGTTTCCGTAGCGTACCAAGTGAACAAAAAGTTCAAGGTGCGCTCCGGAATCCATAAAGTTAATTTTGGGTACGATACGGATGATGTTGCTTTTGCCTCTTCCTTAGATGCTTCAAGCTCCAAGAAAATATCAAACATAAATTATAGTCAATCTGCAAAGAACATCATCGTAAATAGTGAAACGGCTACTTTTTCCAGTCTTTCTTCCCCATTGGAAGAATTGGCAATGGAGGTTAGGGATGCCAACGACTTTTCCAGAACAGGTGCCATGGCTCAACAATTGGGCTATCTAGAAGTTCCTTTGGAATTGGATTATTCGCTTATTGACAGAAAATTTGGCCTTAATCTAGTAGGTGGCTTCAGCTCCCTATTTCTACTTGACAATTCGGTTACGCTTACCTCCGGAGATTTAACTACGGAAGTGGGGGAAGCCAACAATATCAACGAGGTTAACTTTAGCACCAACGTTGGTTTTGGGGTCAATTACAAATTTACACCCATGATTCAATTGAACGTTGAACCTGTTTTCAAATACCAATTGAACACTTTTTCTGAAGTTTCAGGTGATTTTAGGCCTTTTAGTGTTGGTGTCTATAGTGGACTCAACTTTAAGTTTTAAGTCTAGGTACTAAATGGAATTGTCTATGGTAACCTAAATAAATTGGTGTATTTTGCTTCATGTCGATCATTAGCCAACCAACGTACTAATCGTTCATGAAGCATAAATACCAAATTTTTAAGGCCGTTGCACATCATGCAAGTTTTACCAAAGCTGCAGAACAACTTTTTATTTCGCAACCTGCCGTGTCCAAGGCCATCCGAAGTATTGAAGAGGAATACAAAACCACGTTTTTCCTTCGGAAACGAAACTCCATAGAACTTACCGAAAACGGCCAAGCTTTCTTAGTTTACGTTAATCGTATCCTTGAACTCCTTTCCGAAGTTGAAAATCAGTTTTTACATCAACAGGAGAGCGTTCCGAGTCTTATCAATTTTGGCGCCAGTACTACAATTGCAAATCATGTAGTACCAGAAATAATCGCCAAATTTAGGAAGCAACATCCGCAAACGACATTTGAAATAAAAAGTGAAAACTCAGAGGAAATTGAGCAACTCATTTTAAATCAGCAAATCGACTTTGGAATTACCGAAGGAAAGAATACCCACAAGAAATTACAATATCATAAATTTATTAAAGACGAAATTGTATTGGTTACCGGGACAAATAACACCCGGTATAAACAAAATTCCGTTTCCATTGATAGGCTAGCCAAACTTCCACTGGTAGAGAGGGAAATCGGCTCGGGCACGCGTGATATTATATATGACAAACTAAAAGAAACTTCCATCAAAAGACTGAATACTCTTGTGACCCTCAGCAGCACGGAAGCTATTAAAAACTATCTCTACCATTCAAATACCTTTGCCCTCCTTTCCATTCATGCCGTTTCCAACGATTTGCTTTTAAACAAACTTAAAGTAGTAGAAATAAAGAATTTCACGATTGACAGGTGGTTTTACTTCGTTTCCAGAACCGGTTATCAATCAGTTGTGATGGATTATTTTGAAAAATTTGCAAGAAACAACTATAACTTTTAGTTATTTCAAATATTAAAATAGATTCCAAATAAATAATACAAACCAGCTAATTTTACCAACAAATTACGTGTTATGAAGTTGGTATTCAAAAGGTTTGCTTTCATTGCGTTGGCCATTCTTATTTCAACAGGATGGGTTAGCAGTCCCATTGCCCTGTTAGTAGGATTCGGCTTCACCCTTCTTTTTGACAACCCCTTTAAAAGCTTTTGTCATAAATCAATTCAATTATTGCTAAAGGTATCGGTGGTAGGGCTCGGTTTCGGAATGTTCATTGACGAAACGCTTGAAGCGGGTAAAGAAGGGTTTTTATTAACATTTCTTTCCATTCTACTTACCGTCAGTTTAGGTTTTTTATTGACTAAGTTACTTGGTTTAGACAAAAAACTGGGACACCTGATCACCTCTGGTACCTCCATATGTGGTGGCAGTGCCATTGCCGCTATTTCTCCCGTAATCAATGCGCGAAGCAAAGCCATCAGCATAGCCTTGGCCGTGGTTTTTCTACTCAACTCCATAGCCTTGTTCGTCTTTCCAGCTGTAGGACATTTTTTTGGACTGAACCAACATCAGTTCGGTCTCTGGTGCGCAGTTGCTATTCATGACACCAGCTCGGTAGTGGGCGCAGCCTTGGAATATGGCGACGAAGCCCTGCAGGTGGCCACAACGGTAAAACTTTCAAGAATGTTATGGATTTTGCCCTTATCCGTGCTATCTATGTTCATCTTTAAGGCGAAGGGCGAAAAGATTAAGGCTCCTTATTTTATTTTATTTTTTATAGGTGCCATCATCATTAACAATTACCATTTACTTCCTCAACCTCTTACGGAAACCTTGGTTATCACATCCAAACATCTGTTGTTGCTGACGCTGTATTTGGTAGGTTCAACTATATCCATTTCAGAACTGAAGCAGACTGGCTTCAGGCCTTTGGTTCTGGCATCAAGCCTTTGGATTTTCATTTCGGTACTCTCCTTGAGTTTTATTTTATACCAACTTGTATAAAAAAGAAAGAGTGGTGCAGTGCACCACTCTTTTACCATTAGAAATCACTCTAAATGGCTATTTTAAATCGTATCGATCTAAATTCATCACCTTGTTCCAAGCCGCAACAAAGTCGTTGACAAATTTCTCTTGCCCATCTTCACAGGCATACACCTCAGCAATAGCCCTTAATTCGGAGTTGGAACCAAAAATCAAATCCACCCTAGTTCCTGTATAAACTACGTCACTCGAACCCCTTTTTGAAGCTTCAAAAACGGTTTCATTGCCTGAAGTATCCTTCCATTCCAAATCAAGATCTAAAAGATTTGCGAAGAAATCATTGGTTAAAACCCCTGGCTTATCTGTGAATACACCATGTTTGGAACCATCGTAATTGGTACCCAAAACACGCATTCCACCAAGTAATACGGTCATTTCCGGTGCTGTCAAGGTCATTAATTGCGCCTTATCAACTAACAATTCCTCGGTAGAAACATTGAATTTGTTCCTAACGTAATTTCTAAATCCATCGGCTCTAGGCTCTAAGGCCTCAAAAGCTTCGGCGTCTGTCTGTTCTTCCGTAGCATCGGTACGACCTGCACTAAAAGGAACGGTCACCGCGTTTCCGGCAGCACCGGCCGCTTTCTCGACTGCAGCACATCCCCCTAAAACAATCAAATCAGCTAAGGAAACCTTTTTGTTTCCCGATTGCGCATCATTAAATTCATTTTGAATTCTTCCCAACGTATCCAGTACTTTTTCTAACTGTTCCGGATTATTGACTTCCCATTTATTTTGAGGTGCCAATCTAACTCTTGCTCCATTAGCACCACCACGTTTATCCGATCCTCTAAAGGTTGAAGCGGACGCCCAAGCAGTTGAAACAAGCTCTGAGACCGATAATCCGGAAGCCAAAATATTCGCTTTCAAATTAGAGACATCGTTATCATCAATTAAATCATGATCCACCGCAGGTACGGGATCTTGCCAAATAAGCTCTTCTTGAGGTACTTCAGGACCTAAGTAACGATCTACAGGCCCCATATCACGGTGCGTTAATTTGAACCAAGCCCTGGAATAGGCATCGGCAAACTCATCAGGATTCTCTAAAAAGTGTCGCGATATTTTTTCATAAGCGGGATCCATTCGTAGGGACATATCGGTCACCAACATAAATGGAGCGTGCTTTTTATCGGGATTGTGGGCATCAGGAACAGTTCCCGCTCCAGCATCGCCCTTGGGCTTGTATTGCCAAGCACCTGCCGGACTTTTGGTTAATTCCCACTCGTAGCCAAACAAATTTTCAAAGTATTTGTGGCTCCATTTCGTAGGGGTATCTGTCCATGCGCCTTCCAAACCACTGGTAATGGTGTGTTCCCCTTTTCCACTTTCAAAGTTATTTTTCCAGCCCATGCTCTGTTCCAGAATTCCGGCACCGGCAGGCTCTGCTTCAACATAATCGTCTGGATTGGCAGCACCATGGGTCTTACCAAAGGTATGGCCACCAGCAATTAAGGCTACCGTTTCATAATCGTTCATGGCCATACGGCCAAAAGTTTCGCGAATGTAATGAGCAGCTTCCACAGGGTCCGGATTGGCATTGTGACCTTCAGGATTCACATAAATGAGCCCCATATGTGCAGCACCTAGAGGGTTTTCCAATTGATTTTCATTGGCATAACGTTCTTTATTACCCAACCATTCACCTTCGGAACCCCAATAAATATCCTCTTCTGGTTGCCAAATATCTTCACGTCCGCCTCCAAAGCCGAACATCTTCAGGCCCATGGATTCGTGAGCACAGTTACCGGCCAAAATCAACAAATCTGCCCAAGAGAGCTTCTTACCATATTTTTTCTTGATAGGCCAAAGTAATAAACGGGCCTTATCTAGATTAGCATTGTCTGGCCAACTGTTCAAAGGAGCAAAACGTTGGGATCCTGAACCTCCACCCCCTCTACCATCTGCAATACGGTAAGTTCCTGCGCTATGCCAGGCCATACGAATGAAAAAGGGACCGTAGTGACCGTAATCTGCAGGCCACCACTCTTTACTATCCGTCATTAAATCATATAGATCTTGCTTAACGGCGGCCAGGTCTAATTTTTTAAATTCTTCCGCATAGTCAAAATCCTTGTCCATAGGGTCGGAAAGGGAAGAATGCTGCCTTAAAATATTCAGGTTTAACTGATTGGGCCACCAATCTTTATTGGTGGTACCGCCTCCAGCAGCTTGATTGAGGCTACCGTTCAAAAACGGGCATTGTGCTGCGTTCGATTCGTTTACGTCCCAAGCTTCACCGTGGGAATTGTTGTTGCTCTCCATGCTAATCGTTTTAAGTTTCCTATAAAATTACCAAAAAACGACTTCGGATAATGACTCTAAAATTTGAATTAAATTATTCCTGTATTGATTTTTCTTATACAAATTGATAATTACCCAAGAAATCACTAATAACTCAAAGAGGTTTTGGACTTGATACCCCTTGTAGCTCTTGGTAAATTATACTTCGCACTTTTTCACGTAATTCAACTTTGTCCTCTTCCTTTAATTTATGAGTCTTAAAGAATTTATGTACCGTAGCTCTAGCAATACCTGGTCCACCGCTAAAAAAGGTAAACGAAAATCTTTTTTTATTATCAAGAAAAGACATGGGCACAACAGGTATTTTATGGGCAATGGCCATTTTAAAAGCGCCATCTTTAAAGTGGTCTAAAATGATAGATTCATCATCGGGCACCCCACCTTCCGGAAAAATACAGATGCTCAACCCTTGGTTCAACCGCCGTTGGGCACGTCTGTAGACTCCCGTTCTGCTTTTGGTATCTTCCCTATCTACCATAATGCACACCCTTTTATAGAAAAAACCGAATATGGGTATTTTCACCAATTCCTTTTTACCAACAAATACAAAAGGATTTTTACTGATGTGCAGCATCAACATGATATCCAACATGCTGGTATGGTTGGCCACCAGCATATAACTGTTTCCTTTTTTTAGGCGTTCTTCCCATTTTACTATCGGAGGGCAGCCCATACCATATAAAATAGGCCGGGCCCAAAGATTTCTTGCCAGCCAAAAGAATTGGGGATACCATTTTTCTGAAAGTGTGGTCAACAGCAAGAACGGAAAAAAAATAATGATGGGAAAAGCTACCAGAATGTAGAACCAGATTCTATAAAGGGTCTGGCCTACTTTTTTGATGAGTGCAAACATGAAATCAAAAATAACAATTTACCCTAGCTTTTTTAGTACTTTCTTTATCTTTGGCCTCTTTGAAACCATTGTCATGCCAAGAATACTAACAGGAATACAAAGTACCGGAACACCACATTTAGGAAATATTTTGGGGGCGATTATGCCGGCTATAAAAATGGCCGAAAAGCCCGAAAATGATTCTTTTCTTTTTATCGCGGATATGCATTCGCTTACACAAATAAAGGATGCTGAATTACTTAAACAAAATACGTATGCCATTGCGGCTACTTGGTTGGCGTTTGGATTGGATATAGACAAAACGGTTTTCTATAGACAAAGTGATGTCCCCCAAGTCACGGAACTAGCGTGGTACCTTAGCTGCTTTTTTCCATACCAGAGATTAACCCTTGCCCATTCCTTTAAGGACAAGGCAGATAGGTTGGAGGATGTTAATGCCGGACTCTTTACCTACCCCATGTTAATGGCTGCCGATATTCTGGCTTACGATGCCGATGTGGTCCCCGTGGGCAAGGACCAACTTCAACATATAGAAATGACCAGGGATGTCGCTTCCCGTTTTCATGCTAAAATGGGTGAAACTTTTGTTATGCCTGAAGGAAAAGTTCACGAACAGACCATGTATGTTCCAGGTACGGACGGGGAAAAAATGAGCAAGAGCCGCGGTAATCTTATCAGCCTTTTTCAGCCGGATAAAAAGCTAAGGAAACAAATCATGGGTATACAAACAGATAGTACCCCCATGGAAGAACCAAAGGACCCTACCAACGACAATGTTTTTGCCCTTTACAAAATTTTGGCTTCCCAAGAACAAATTGAGGAAATGAGCGCCAATTACCTAGCAGGAAATTATGGCTACGGACATGCAAAACAAGCGCTTTATGAGGTAATTGTGGACAAGTTTGCCGATGCCCGCGAAAAATACGAGTACTATACCAACCATTTGGAAGAGGTAGACGCTGCACTTGAAGTTGGAGCTACAAAGGCGAGAAAAGTGGCAAATGATGTTATTTCCCGAGTTAGGGCAAAAGTTGGGTATTAAAATGAAGCAATTTTTTACGGGATTACTTGTAACCTTGGGGGCTTTATATGGTTTCTCCCAAGCCGAGATTACCAAAGACGAACTATACCAGCATATTAATTTTCTAACCACACAAGAAAAAGAGGGTAGATATCCCGGAGGGAAAATCAACAAAACGGTTGTAGACTACATCGCAAAAGACTTTGAAAAAGCCGGAATAAAGCCGTTGTCAAAATCCTATTTGCAAAAGTTTAAGGCATCCCTAAGAGTTGCCAAAGACGAAAAAAAGAAGCCAAAGGTCAAAACTTGGAATGTAGTGGGTTTTATTGAAGGCAACGATCCGGGTTTAAAAAAAGAATATATCGTACTTGGAGCGCATTATGACCATTTAGGGCACGGTGGTCCCAGTTCCAAGTCGGATAAAAAAAATACGGTTCATCCCGGGGCCGATGACAATGCCAGTGGAACTTCGGCCCTATTGGAAATCGCAGAACGATTATCGGCGACTCAGGATAAATTGAAAAGAAGTGTCATTTTTATTGCCTTTGGTGCCGAAGAACAAGGTCTATTGGGCAGTAAGTTTTTTGTTGAAAATTCGCCAGTACCATTGGAAGACATCCAACTTATGATCAATATGGATATGGTAGGCCGCCTCAATAATGAAAAACAGGTCTATATGGGCGGTGCGGGCACTTTCCCTAACGGACAAGAACTCATGGCCCAATTGGGCAAAGATGCTGGTCTTAACCCTGTGGTTCATGCCGGCTCCGTTGGAGGGAGCGATCACGTTTCCTTTTACAAAAAGAACATATCTGTTTTAGGAATGCATACTGGTGGACATCCGCAATACCACACCCCAGAAGACACCATCGAGCTCATTAATTTTGAAGGACAAAAAAAAATATGCGATTATATCTACGCCACTATCTTTAAAATTGCCTCCACCGATTATCGTATGGAATTTATTCCACAAGATTAGAAATTAGTCCTCAGGAGCGGTATAAGTAACCAAATCAATGGCAATACCATTGGGGTCTTGAATGGCAAAATGCCGATCGCCCCAAGGCTCATCCCTGATGGGGATTTTTATTTCCACTGCTTTAGCTCGAATTTTTTCGTAAAGAGCATCCACATCATCTACCTCAATGGTGAGATACATTCCCTTTCCGTTAAACTTTTGATGAAACAAGGGTTTTTGTGAAGGGTGATTGGGTAGTAAAAATCCCAATTCTGCCTCTTTATTGGGTGTGTGCATCAAAATATAGAATTCGTTTTCAAAGGTGACTCCGAAGTCTAATACCGAGGTATAGAATTCTTTGGTCTCCGCCAATTTTTCAGTGATGACTCCTGCATTTAATTTCATTGTTTTTGATTTTAGGTGTGTGTTTTTGGCCTGACCCTGAACTTGTAGTGCTATGGCCGAAAAACATAGAAATAGTACCGTTGTTTTCATGTTCATTTTATTTGATTCAAATTTCCTTGATATACTAAACCGAACATAGTAAAAAACGGACATTCTATCTGCCAAAAGCCTTGGAAGGCGTCACTCCGTAGTGATTTCTAAATTCCTTAATAAAATGCGATTGGTCATAATAGCCACTATCGAAAAATAATTTGTTACGCTTTAGACTCTGTACAGAAGGTTTTGCCCTTAAAATGTTCTGAAAGCGAACCACCTTACTAAAAGTTTTTACCGAATCGCCAACGTAATACTTAAATAGCCTCCGAAGTTGCCGCTCACTGAGGCCTACATCCAAATCATTTTGAACACGTAGTAACCCTTGTGTTTTCAATACTTGGTTAATGGCGGCATAAAGTCTCGAATCTAAATTCCATTCCACGTCTGCTAAATGGTTTAAAAAATAGACATCAAGCCGTTCTTTTATTTCTTCGAAAGACAATTTTTGATTCATGCTCTGACTCAAGAACTGTTGTGTTCTTTTATGTATAAGAATTAAATCCTCATATCGATTGCTAAGTTCAGAAGCATCGACCCCGAACAGTTGTGGAAACATGGTGGGTAGAAACCGAATGCCTACATAGTGAAATTCAGGTTCCAAGGGGAACTCCGTATATTTTTTACAAAAACCCATTACAAAACTTTCTTGAGGCCTTTCCAACTCAAAAAAGATATCTATACACCCATCTGCCACCACCCTATAGATAAAATTTTCATCCAGACTTGAAATGGTTTTCAGCTGCCAATAACAATAAATAAACGGGCTAAGTTGTTCGCTGGGCACCACCTCTCTATAGACTACCTTTTCACCGGTCTGCTTTACGGTAGGTTGCACTGGCAAATATAAATCTCTAATCGATTTTAGTAATTCCATGGTGATTTGATCTAAATTTTAAGAACCGACCGGCAGGTTGGTTTATATGCTTTACTAAAAGAAAGATACATAAACCAGCACCGTTTTACAGATGTTATTCATCGATAAGCTACTTAAACTAGACATCCAATCGACAAAAGGCTGAGAGTACCAACCGGACAGTCGGTTAAAACCCCAAAACTTTAAAAGATAGAAGTATCAAATAGCCTCGAACAGCTTACCAGGTAGCGGTCTAATCACTCCTTTCATCTCCATATTCAGTAAAGTGGACGATGTTTTAAAAATAGGAAGTTGACATTCCAACGCTATGCTATCCAACAACTGTTTTCCCTCTTTTTGAAGATAATCATATATGGCTTTTTCATTGGAGTCCAGTTCAACAAAAAGCTGTTTTTGAATCATTGGCTGCTTTTTTTCCATTTCCCAATTAAGCATGTAGACCAGATCTGCCGCAGAGGTAAGCATATGCGCTTTCTGCTGTTTGATCAAATTGTTACAGCCCATGGAATACTTGTCATTAGATCGTCCGGGCACCGCAAAAACATCCCTATTATAGCTATGTGCAATGTCCGCGGTTACCAAACTACCACCCTTATCGGCAGATTCAATCACTATTGTAGCTTCACTCATACCTGCAATTATCCGATTTCGTTTCAAGAAATTTTCCCGATCCGGATTACTGGTGCTCCAAAATTCCGTTAAGAAACCCCCATTTTTTTCTGCCTCGGCTTTGAACTTGGCATGTGCCTTTGGATAAAGCTGATTGAGTCCGTGGGCCAAACAGCCAATAGTCTGCAAATTGTTGCGTATTGCTGCTTTTTGAATGGCTATATCAACGCCGTAGGCAAAACCGCTAACAATAATTGGGTCTAAGGGTGCAATCTCTTCAATAAACTGGTCGCAAAATGCTTGTCCGTAACTGGTAATTTTTCTTGTACCCACTACGCTAATGATTTTACGGCCATCCAACTCCATATTCCCTCGTCTAAAGAGAAGAACGGGGCTATCTATGCAGTGTTTTAGGTAAGGTGGGTAGCTGTCGTCCATAAAATAAGACCATTCCCAATTATTATTTTGAATAACCTGCAACTCGTCTTCAGCGGCCTCTATATGCTCTCCATCATACAAACCTTGCAGTGCATACGTTCCTACCCCATCTATTTTTAACAAATGCTCCTTCTTTGTTCTAAAAATTTCGGATGGGCTTCCACAATAAGAGATTAATTTTTTGGCAGTAACATCTCCAATAAATGGTGTATGTTGAAGTCTTAAAACTGCAAGTAATTCATCCGTAGTCATTTAAAACAAGTCTAGAGTTATCCACAAAATACACAAAAAATAATGTTAATAAAAAGTTACCTAAAGCCTGTTTTAGCGAATAAATTTTTCTAAAATTTGCGGTGTATGGGCTTAGAACACTATATAAAAGATTTACTTTACCGTTATAATTGTGTAGTTATACCAGGGTTTGGGGCATTTCTTACCCAAGAAAAATCTGCCGTAATCCAAGAGACTACCAATACTTTTTATCCTCCCACAAAGACCGTATCATTCAACCAGCAATTGGTCACCAATGATGGTCTTTTGGTTTCCTATGCCGCGGAAGCGCAAAAGGTAAGTTTTGAAGAAATGCTAACCCTAGTAAAGGAGGAGGTTAACCAATGGGAAGGTAGGTTAAAAAATGGCGAACACCTAAGACTACCGGAAATTGGCAACCTTTGGCTAGGCCCGGAAGGCAAAATACAATTCCTATCCGTTAGCAGCGTAAATTATCTTACCAGCTCTTTTGGTATGAGTTCCTTTGTTAATGCTCCCGTAACAAGAGAAGCGCTAAAGACCGAGGTAACCGAAATGGAGGAGCGCATGCCTATTGCCTTTACTCCAGAAAAAAGAGCCCAGAAATCTTCCCGCCCTTACCTAAAATATGCGGCGGCGGTACTATTGGCACTAACCGCAGGTTTTGGTGGTTACAAATACTATCAAACCAACCAGGCCAACGAACAACTGGCTTGGGAGGATGCGCAAGTTCAGGTATCCAAACGTATTCAACAGGCCACTTTTTTTGATACTACACCTTTAGAACTTCCGGCCATTACCCTAAAAACAAGTAAAAAGGAAGAGGCGGCTGAAATTGAAAAAGTTTCCGGAGAAAAAGTTCACCATATCATTGCCGGTGCTTTTAGATATAAGACCAATGCCGACAGAAAAATAGATCAATTGAAAGAAAGGGGCTATAACCCTTCTTATATTGGCACCAATCCGTTTGGCCTGTACATGGTAGCTTATGATAGTTTTACCGATGCCAACGAAGCTTTGACGGCCCTTCGAGAAATTAAGCAGACCCAGAAGGATGCCTGGTTAAAGACCATCAAATAAAATCACTTTTTTGTCCTGTAAACATACTTCTACATTTCCGTTAGAAGGATGTATCTTTGCCGAAAAAGCACGTTATGCAGGGCAAAAACCCGAAAGACTCCAGAACAACAATGACGGACATGGTTCTCCCCAGTGAGACCAACCCTCTAAATAATCTTTTTGGCGGTGAACTATTGGCTCGTATGGACCGCGCTGCCAGTATTGCGGCAAGAAGACATAGTAGAAGGATAACGGTTACGGCCTCGGTAAACCATGTAGCCTTTAACCAATCCGTACCCGTAGGAAGTGTCTTAACGGTAGAAGCGGCCGTTTCAAGAGCTTTTAAGACCTCCATGGAGGTTTATCTTGATGTTTGGATGGAAGACCGTTTTAGTGGAGAGCGCACCAAAGCCAACGAAGCTATTTACACTTTTGTTGCCGTGGACGATACCGGTAGGCCCACAGAAGTTCCGCCCTTGGTTCCAGAGACAGATCTGGAAAAACAGAGGTTTGATGCGGCCTTAAGAAGAAAGCAGTTAAGCTTGGTTCTTGCTGGAAAAATGCAACCAAATGAAGCTACGGAACTAAAGGCTTTGTTCCTACAGGACTAACGTTGTTAAAAGTCGAAATTATCTGGATCTGGACCTATCCGTTCTCCTTTATCAAAACTGTCCAGATAGTTGATTTCATCTTCAGATAACTCAAAATCAAAAAGGTCGGAATTGGAAGTTAATCTATCCTTATGGACAGATTTTGGAATGGTAACCACGCCCTTTTGTAAGTTCCAGCGAAGTACAATCTGGGCGGCACTTTTACCATATTTGGCCTCCAAATCCTTGGTAATATCCAACTTAAAAATCTTGCCTTGCATAAAAGGAGACCATGCCTCATATTGAATTTTATGCGTTTTACAGAAATCCAACAACTCCTGTTGTACCAAATAAGGATGAAACTCCATTTGATTAACCATAGGAACAATCTCCGCAGACGCTAGTAAATCCTCTAAGTGGTGCTTTAAAAAATTACTGACTCCAATAGCTTTTACACGCCCTTGTTTGTAAAGTTGTTCCAAGGCCCTCCAGGTTTCTTTATACTTTCCGGCTACTGGCCAATGAATTAAATATAGGTCAACATAATCCACTCCTAGACGTTTACAACTTTCATGAAAAGCCTTAAGCGTACTATCAAAACCTTGGTCACTGTTCCATACCTTGGTGGTAACAAAAATATCTTTCCTGTCCACGTCAGACTCCGCTATCGCCTTACCAACTCCCACTTCATTTTTATAGACTGCTGCGGTATCTATATGACGGTAACCATGTTCCAAAGCAAATTTGACCGCTTCAACTACTTCCTCATCGTTATCTGCTAAGTAGGTGCCCAAGCCAAAGTAGGGCATTTTAACTCCGTTATGCAATGTGAAGGTTCCTTGTATATCTGTAATATTACTCATCTTCTCAAATTTTTAAAGTTTTATAGTTGATACACCCACTCCTCTGGATTTAACTTTGAGGTGTTTTGATGTAAATAGAATTTTAATCGCGTCTGACCATTGGACCGATTGGTATATATTTCACCTAATTCGGTTTTAGCTTCCACCTGATCCCCTTTTTTTACATAGAGATCGGATAGATTATAGTAGGTGCTGATATAGTTACCATGCTTTAGTTGAACGGCCTTATTTCCCCCCGGAATTGACAGTATAGCAATGACCTCTCCCCTAAAAATGGCGCGTGCCTTGGCCCCCTTATCCGTGGTTATGATAACGCCATTACTCTGATGTTTGATCCCTGGATATATGGCATCACTATACACACCAAAGCCCTGACTTTTAAACCCTTTTTCAACCGGCCATATCAATCGGCCTTTATTTGCCGAGAAACTGTTCGCAATAATTGCCGCTTCTGGGGTCAAAAGAAATTTGCTTGGGTCATCATCTGCTTTTCCGGCTTCTTTATTGGCATTAGCAACCGCCTCACGTACCAAACGCTCTATTTCCCTATCTATTTGCCTTGCTTGATTTTGTTTGTCCCTAATTTCTGCAGCGAATTTAGTTTCGTCCTTTCGAATGGACCGAAGGAGCTCTTGCTGACTTTTCTTCTCCGTATCCAATTCGTTCTTAGCCTTTCGGTTAGCAGCTATTAGTCTATCTTTTTCCTTGCGTTGAGCCGTAAGCTCCTTATTTAATTCCGTAAGCTCGTTGGTCTTGATTACAATTTTTTCTCCCTGTTGACGTCTAAAATCTGTGTATTGCTTTATATATTGAACCCGTTTGAATGCCTGAAAAAAGTTCTCCGAAGACAATAAAAACATCAGTTTGCTCTGTTGTATTTTACTTTGATACCCTTTTTGGATCATAGTGGCATAATCATCCTTTAATTCATTAAGTTCTTTCTTTAGAGCCGAAATGGAATTAATGTTAGTATTGATCTTTCTATTGAGAAGATTGGACTGTTCATTTGTAACGGCAATAAGCCGCTCCCTCACCTTTATTTTTTGATCCAAGGCCTCCATCCGATCCAGAACGGTACCTTTCTTCTCTTTTTGCGCAAAGAGCAAATGGTTTATTTGCTCAATTTCTTGTTGCAAGCGTTCCCGTTTTGCTTCCAGTTCTTCTTGCGTGGGACCTTGAGCCATGACAAACTCAGGCACAAAAGCGAAAGCGCTCAAAAAAAGAAATAAAATGAAGGAGGTATTACTTGGCCTCATTATCGATTACAATCTCTTTAAAACCACTTGGTATTTTATACGGAAAGCTCAAAGTTTTGTCAAACTCGATGTTCCTATATTCAATGTCAACCGTATTCCTTTCATCGCCTTCTATTGCAGCAACAGCTATTTCTTTGGGCAATAACCATTTGTTAACTTGCTGATAGTCCGTATAATTAATTTGTAGCAACCTTTTCTTTAAAGGTTGCGAAAGTTGTTGGGAAGCCATTTTAAAGTTTTCCGGATTAACGCTGAACAATACCTTAAAAAGCTCCATTGGTTTTCTTGGTTTAAGCTGATAATTTCCGCTTACCGTAGCGGCATCGTATTTGATATCGTTCAAATTAAGAATAGCTTGGCCCAATAGTAAATTCTGTACTTGTTCAAAATCCAATTCAGTTCCCAGAAAATTGCTCAAATAGACGAAATCGCCATCAAAATATTCATTTTGAAGCTTGTTGTAGAAAGAAACCCTTCCCGGAGTAATGTAAGCCTTTACCATACCAAACGGCGCACTGATCCAAATGGCCTTATCCTTTTCCATTCGCAAGTTTACGGATACGCCTTGTGATGATTCCCCATCAGAATAATCAATCCGCATTTTCCCGCTTATCGTCTTAAAATCGAGGGAATTTTGATAATGATTTTTGATGATGGATTTTGCAGACATTGCAGCATTGGCACTATCATCACCAATCACTTTTTTTGATTTACAGGAGAACACCAAAAATGCAATTGAAAGTAGCCAAACAACCCGACATGGCATAAGAGAAAATATCTTCATAACAACAGCGCTTTAAAACCCTATTGAAATCTAAACCTACTTCTAGAAACCGGGTTTTATCTTACGAAGATACATATTTGCCTTGACTGAATTGTTAATGGAATTATAAGCATTGGCCAGCTCTTGATAGAATTTATTGGCCAAAGAAATATCGCCTACCAGATAATCCAAACCTGTTTCCAG
This sequence comes from Cytophaga sp. FL35, assembly GCF_014349235.1. GTDB lineage: Bacteria > Bacteroidota > Bacteroidia > Flavobacteriales > Flavobacteriaceae > Euzebyella. Next base: position 182,845 of record NZ_JACSOH010000003.1, read on the forward strand.
CATCTCAATGGCATCCCTAGGTTTGGATTTTCTATTCAACGCATAACCTTGGGCATAGTATAGCAAGGGCTGGGCCGGAAACATTTCCAAGGCCTCTTCGGACTTTTGATCCAGCATCAAAATATTGTCCGTTCGTAAGAACATTTCTATCTGAAATTTATAATGCTCATAAGAACCAGTATCCTTGGATGTTGTATTACCCGTAGAAATAAACCCTGATGAAACGGTATGCTGCTTCTTTTCTTCTAAAGCATCGTTAATTTGTAAGGACAGCGCCTTGGTGAACTCAGATGTAGTGGTTTCCTTTAGTATTGCCAATGCCGTATCAAAATCGCGCTTTTTAAAGTACGCCAGCGCCAAATTTTCGTTTAACTGGGTAATTTCAGGAAGTTTATCTTTCACTATCGCAAATGACTTGCCCTGCTGTCTTAGGGTTTCTACATAGGTATTTGCAAACCAAAGATTCTCCGGGTCGTCACTTAAAGCTGCGAACGCATAATCTTCGGCTAAAGGGTATTGTTTTTCTTTCAGATATACCCTTGCCAATTCATGATCGACCACCAAATTGGCAGGGTCAATTTTTTTACATTCCAACAGAAGGTTAATGGCCTTATCGTAGTTCTCTATTTCTTTTTGCTTTAGGGCTTCAAAGAAATGTTCTTGAAAGTCATCAGAATAGTTTTCCAGAAAAAGCTCCGCACTTTTTTGCGCATCGATCTCTTCCTCACCTCCTTCTTGTGCAAAAGAAATGGAAGTGACCGCTAGGACCACTATAGCCAGCATTTGCGTCTTCCAAATCCAATTCTTTTGCATACTTTTTATCTATTTTACCCCAGTACTGCCAAAACCGCCTTCACCACGTACGGTTTCAGATAGGGACTCAACTACCTCCCATTCAGCCCTTTCGTGCTTGGCAATTACCAACTGGGCAACTCTTTCCCCGTTCTCTATAGTAAAGGGTTCGTTGGAAAGATTTACCAAAATCACTCCAATTTCCCCTCGATAATCTGCATCTACCGTTCCTGGAGCATTGAGTACCGTTATGCCCTTTTTGGCCGCCAAACCACTTCTTGGCCTAACTTGTGCCTCAAAACCTATGGGCAGCTCAATAAAAAGCCCCGTCTTAACTATGGCACGCTCTAAAGGTTGTAACGTAATGGCTTCAGAAATATTGGCTCTTAAATCCATACCTGCGGAGGCAATGGTCTCATAGTGAGGCAATGCATGGGCCGACTTATTGATGACTTTTATTTGCATTCTACTTATTGTTATCTTTTAATTTACGATTCTTAATTACACCTAGGCAGTCTTCTTTAAAAAAATCTGTTTTAGCTTATCGTTCTCCATCTTGTATACCAACCCTAAAAATAAAATCAGTAAAAGGATACCGATAATCAAGCTTCTATCAAAAACATAGAAGGAAAGCACAGAAAACAAAATGGAAACACCCAAGTAAAAAGTGATTTTTCTAAAATTATAGGGCACAGGGTATCTAGACTTTCCTAAATAATAGGACAAGGCCATCATAGTTCCATAGGCCATTAAGGTGGCAATCGCTGATGCCATATAGCCTATTGATGGTATAAACACCACATTTACACCAATAGTTACCAATGCCCCAGCTAAAGATATAAAGGCTCCGTAGCGGGTTCTATCCGTAACTTTATACCATACGGAGAGGTTATGGTAAATACCCAGAAAAAAGCTAGCTAAAATAATGGGGGGTACAATGGCCATGGCATCCCAATAGTCTTTGTTCTGTACAAATAGAACTTTTAAAACATCGGCAAAGACTATTACCGCCAATAAAATGATGCTTCCCAACACTACAAAATAATTGGTTATCTGTGCATAGGCCCTTTGAGGGTTTTCACTTCCTGCATGGCTAAAGAAAAAGGGCTCAATCCCCATTCTAAAAGCTGTTGCGAAAAGCGTCATGAAAAGGCCCAGCTTATAACAGGCCGAGTATTTACCTACTTCACTTTTTGCAATATCCTCAGGCAATAGATTTTCCAATAAAATCCTATCAAACACCTCATTGATGGTAAAAGCTATACCTGCCACCAAAACAGGCCACGCGTATTTCATCATTCGTTTCCATAAATCCGTATCAAAAACATAATCCTTTCGAATATACAAATTGGCCATTAACACTAATGTGAGACCGCTTGCAATTAAGTTGGATATAAAGATGTAGGAAACCTCAAAATTCTCCTTATACAGAGCCGCAAATGAAGAATCTGGATTGTTTCCTACCATTGATGGCAATGCTAACAGGAAGAAAATGTTCAACCCTAAATTGACACCCACGTTTAATATTTTGATAATGGCATATCTCATGGGGCGTTCGTTGGCCCGCAACCATGCAAAGGGAATGATGACCAAGGCATCTAAAGCAATTATAAAAATGGTGTACCTGATATATTCCGCATCAATTCCAGTGGCGGAAGCCATAAAATCTTGAAGAGAAAGGGCCAAAACAACAAAAAGAAGGGTGCTCCCAACAATGGACAAAAGGGAAGTAGTCACTACTTTGATTTTATGTTCTTTACTATGGTAGAACCTAAAAAAAGCGGTTTCCATACCATAAGCCAAAATCACATTAAAAATAGCGAACCAGGCAAAAATAATGGAGACCTCCCCATATCCAGAAGTTGCCAAAACCCCCGTGTAAAGCGGCAACAACAAAAAGGACATCATCCGCGGAAGAACCGTAGCGAGTCCATAAATAGCTGTCTGCTTAAATAATTTTTTAAGTGGGTTCAAACACGTAGTTTAATGCTCAAAAGTACCTATTTAAAGGGATGTGGCAAAGTAAGTATAATTACCTATAAGATAGTTTTAACGCTATCTGTTGTTCTTGGCTTCTAGATCGCTGTAAGTAATAGGTATTTTTTGGCTAACACCATTCACTTTATAATACTTTACTTTATCGTTGCTCACATAGCTTATTACAGCCTGAGTGTCCAATAATTCAAAAGGAAAAGGCTCCGACGGATTTAAAGGTCCGGTTTTTGTGCTCTTTTGGCCGAATTCGGCAATGGCTACATTACCCAATTCCGTCAGAGTAATCACTACCGGGGCCATCTTACCCTGAAAATATAAGTTCTTGAGCTCTGCCTCCTTGAGTTCCAAACTGGTAATAGGAATGATTAGTTCGAAACCCTGCTCACTTTCATCTGCGGTTTTCCATTCTTGGGCAAAAGGTTCACCAAGGTCAAAGGGTGCAATGCTCTCCAATTTCTTAGAACTGGAGCAAGAAACTACCATCAAAGTAAAAAACAGAAAATATATATTGATTTTCATAGTGTTCTTTTAGTGGTTTGCAAGTAAATACGCAAAAACCTCTGTTGTAGACTATCAAGATATATAGCAATTAGTCTTCCGCATCTTCCAAAGACAGGCCTTTCATGGCCAATAAAGCAAAAACGAGCGCTGTAAAGAGAAATAAAGCCGCTAGAGTATATGGTGCCCCAGGAAAATAGACGGCACCCTCAGGGCGTATAAAATAGTAGAATACCGGAGAAAAAATTAGTTGACCCAGAATAGAAGTTACGCTCAACAACCCTGTTATGGCCCCTTGCAGATTTCCTTGTTCTTTTTCAGATACCTGATTGGATATAACCCCTTGAACTGTGGGGCCTGCTATACCTCCCAAGGCATAGGGGATTAAAAAGGCATAGAGCATCCAAGGTTCTGTGGCCAATGAAAAAAGAAACATGCCAAAAGTCCAAAGAACAAAACCTACCACAATTACTCTTTTTCTTCCAAATTTTTTGACCAAAACGCCAACCAAAACTCCTTGAACCAAAGCCACCAATAAACCAACAACCATTAGCGAAACCCCTATTTCCTTTGGACTCCAGTCATAGCGTTCAATACCATAATATGACCAAGTGGCGGGCAGAGCTTGACCTGCTAGATTCGCAAGAAAAAAAGCAAAAATTAAGGTGAGTACACCTTTGTAATGTTTCAGACTTACCAAAGAAACTCCTGGTATCATTTTTAACCATTGGGCAGGTCTTCTGTTTTCTTTCTGAAGGGATTCAGGTACAAAAAGCCATCCAAAAAGGAAGTTGGCAAAGGTGAGTCCGGCTGCAATATAAAACGGCAATCGGATATCAATTTCTCCAAAAAATCCACCCACGCCCGGACCAATAATGAACCCAAGACCAAAAGCTGCACCTATCAATCCAAAATTTTTCGCCTTTTCCTCCTTGGTACTTATATCGGCTATATAGGCCGAAGCCACCGTAAAACTAGCTCCAGTTATACCTGCTAAAAACCGACCTAAAAACAACCAAGCTATGGAAGGAGCCCATGCATGTATTAAATAATCTACGCTTAACCCTAATAAGGCAATTAAAAGAATGGGACGCCTACCGTACTGATCAGATATTTCGCCCAAAACAGGGGAAAACAAAAATTGCATCCCAGCGAATGCAGTAGTAAGCCACATACCATAAATTACCGCCTGGGCAGTACCTTCACCTGTAAGTTCCATAATCAGATCTGGTATAATAGGAATGATGATTCCGATACCGATGACATCGACCAAGATGGTGATGAAAATAAATAGGAGGGCTGTTTTCTTTGATTTCATAATCGATGGCAAAAATCGACTAAAAAATAAAACCCCACATTTCTGTGAGGTTTAAATTTATATAAATTGTTATCCTAGAACTTGACTAATTGTTCAAAGCCTCGGCACCACCAACAATCTCTAGGATTTCATTGGTAATAGCCGCTTGTCTGGCCTTATTATAAGTCAATTTCAATTGATCTCTTAGCTCTTTAGCATTATCGGTAGCCTTGTGCATGGCCGTCATCCTTGCTCCGTGCTCACTGGCAAAGGAATCCCTTATAGCCTTATACAATTGAGTTTTTAAGGATTTAGGAATCAACTGTTCTACAATCTCTGCTTTTGATGGCTCAAATTTATAGTCTGTACCCATAGCCTCGCCACCTTCCGCAGGAACAATAGGTAAAAACTGCTCCGTCATTACCAGTTGGGTAGCGGCGTTTTTAAATTTATTGTAAACCAACTCGATACGGTCGTACTTGCCGGACACAAATAATTCCATCAATGACTCAGCGATTTCGGCAACATTATCAAACGTAAGATCGTCAAAAACCGGACTGTGATTGGCAATTACGGAACTCTTCTTTGTCAAGAAATCATTGGCCTTTTTTCCGATAGCTACAAAATCCACCTGCTTACCGGCATACGTTTCGTTTGAAAGCACGGTAGTTTGCTTTAGGATATTGGAGTTAAAAGCACCTGCCAAACCTCTATTGGAAGTAATGGCAACCACCAAAACCTTTTTAACCTCTCGGTTGTCGGCATACTTACTACCACTATCAGCATCTAAACTGGCGCTTAAACTTTGCAAAAGCTCCGTAAGCTTATCAGAATAAGGACGCATAGCAGTAATTGCATCTTGTGCCTTCTTCAATTTGGCAGCGGATACCATTTTCATGGCACTCGTAATCTGCATGGTTGAAGACACCGATGAAATTCTATTTCGTATTTCCTTTAAATTGGCCATTTTTCAAATTATGAGTTTAAAGTTAAGAGTTAAGAGTTTTTGACTATTGAAACCAACATTCGAATCAACTCCTCACACTTCAACTTCATATCTTTAGGAATTTCCCTTCCGGTAGCCTCTAATATTTCTAACCAATACATGGTTTCATCAGCTTCCTTAAGAGCAATACCAAATTTATTTTTAAAATCCTTTTTACCAACTCCTCTCTGTGCCTCACGTGTATTCGCGCCGATACTCGTTCCGCTTCTTAACAACTGAGAAGCCAACTCAAAATCCTTTTTATCTTTTAACCTATCACAAAAGTGAACAACGTCACAAGCAAACTGAAAACTTTTATCCTAACAGGACTTTCTCCAAGTTTACTCATAACTCATAACTCTAGACTATTAACTTGTATACTTACTAGAAAGCTCTTTTGCAACTGTTGTAAGTGTGTCGATTACTTCATCGGTCAACTTACCGGCTTTCAGGGTATCTAAAGTACCTCTGTGTTTCGCATTCAAGAATTCTAAATAGTCTCTTTCAAATTCCTTTACTTTTTCAACAGGTACATCCCTTAACAAGTTTTTAGAACCTGCATAGATAATGGCTACCTGATCTTCTACCGTATAAGGATCATTTTGTGCCTGCTTCAAGATTTCCACGTTTCGGCGACCTTTCTCGATCACGTTCAAAGTAGCAGCATCCAAATCGGAACCAAATTTCGCAAACGCCTCCAATTCACGGAACTGGGCTTGATCCAGTTTCAATGTACCGGCAACCTTTTTCATTGACTTTATCTGAGCACTACCACCCACACGAGATACGGAGATACCTACGTTGATCGCAGGACGCACCCCTTGGTTGAATAAATCTTGTTCCAAGAAAATCTGACCATCGGTAATCGAAATTACGTTGGTAGGAATATAGGCGGAAACGTCACCTGCCTGTGTTTCAATGATAGGAAGCGCCGTTAAAGAACCGCCACCTTTTACCATCGGCTTCAACACCTCTGGCAAATCATTCATGTTCTGGGCGATTTTATCATCGTTGATCACTTTTGCAGCACGCTCCAATAATCTAGAGTGAAGGTAGAAAACGTCACCTGGATATGCCTCACGTCCTGGTGGTCTTCTCAAAAGAAGAGATACCTCACGATAGGCAACCGCTTGCTTTGATAAATCATCATAGATGATCAATGCAGGACGACCTGTATCACGGAAATATTCTCCGATAGAAGCCCCGGCAAAGGGAGCATATACCTGCATTGGCGCAGGATCCGATGCGTTAGCCGCTACGATAGTCGTATAGGCCAAAGCTCCTTTTTCCTCCAAGGTTTTGGCAATAGCGGCAACGGTAGAGGCTTTCTGTCCTACAGCAACGTAGATACAGTAAACAGGCTCACCCGCATCAAAAAATTCTTTTTGGTTCAAGATGGTATCGATACAAACCGTAGTCTTACCCGTTTGACGGTCACCGATTACCAACTCTCTTTGTCCCCTTCCCACTGGAATCATTGCATCAATAGCCTTGATACCTGATTGCATTGGCTCGGTTACTGGTTCTCTATAAATAACTCCAGGGGCCTTACGCTCCAATGGCATTTCATAAGTGTCACCGGCGATAGGACCTTTACCATCGATAGGGTTACCCAAGGTATCCACCACACGACCAACGATGCCTTCACCTACTTTAATGGAAGCAATTCTTTGGGTACGCTTTACAGTAGCACCTTCAAGAACTTCTTTTGATGGACCTAAAAGTACCACACCTACGTTGTCTTCTTCAAGGTTAAGAACGATACCTTCCAAACCGCCTTCAAATTCTACCAACTCCCCATACTGGGCATTTGATAGACCGTAAACGCGGGCGATACCATCACCGACCTGTAATACAGTTCCCACCTCATCCAATGTGGCGGTGGCTTCAATTCCTGATAATTGCTCCTTTAAAATTGCTGATACCTCAGCGGCTTTTACTCCTGCCATTTGTTTAGACATTATTCCTAAGAAAAAAGAATCGAGACATTCTTTCTTCCGAGGTTGTTATTTATAGACTATTCGTAAATTCTCTTTTAATATTATTCAGTTTGTTGGCAATACTAGCATCGTATTGTAAATCGCCAACCCTCAACACAAAACCACCGATGATGCTCTCATCCACTTTATTTTGAATGGTTACCTCATTACCGGTCAATTGCGCTACTTGCTTTAAAACTTTCTTTTCCAATTCTGCCGTTAACGGAACCGCAGTGGTCACATGAGCTACTCCTTCACCTTTTAAATCTTCATTAAGGATGATATATTTTAAGGCCACCTCATTTAAAAGTGCAGTTCTTTTATTGCTTGCCAAAGTACCCAAAAGACCTAAAGTAATCTCGCTGCTCCCTTTGAAAATGGCAGCCAAAGTTTCCTTTTTGGTTTCCTCCTTAATAATCGGACTTTGCAGCATATTTCTAAGCTCTTTGCTTTCGGAAATAGTCGCTACAATGGAACGCATATCGGTTTCAACCGCATTGGCCGCTTTTTTCTCCACTGCAAATGCCAAAACTGCTTTTGCATATCGTAAGGCTGCTCTAGAATCGCTCATTATCGTATTGTTTCGTAGTTAAACTTAAAGAGGTTTCTTAGTTCAATTTAACATCGCCCAACATATCTTCCACAAGCTTCAATTGCTTGTCTTTGTTGGATAATTGCTCTTTAAGTACTTTTTCCGCTATCTCTACTGAAAGTGCGGCCACTTGATTTTTAATATCAGCAACGGCTGCTTTCTTTTCGCTTTCGATGGCAGCTTGTGCCTGCTTCAACAACTTATCACCTTCTATTTGCGCTTGCTCTTTAGAGTCAGAAATCATTTTTTCCTTGATTTCACGAGCTTCTTTCAACATAGCTTCACGCTCTGCACGAGCCTCTTTTAAAAGCTTGTCATTGTCCGCCTGAAGATTCTGCATTTCTTTACGTGCTTTATCCGCAGCTTCCAATGCTCCTTGAATTCCCTCTTCCCTTTCGTTAAGAGAAGTTAAAATAGGCTTCCAGGCAAACTTTACCAACAAGAAAATTAGACCTAACAATAGAATGGTCTGAACAACAAAAAGGCCTGGTGAAAAATCGTTTATTAAAGTTTCCATATATAATATCTTAAAATGCTAGTTTTTAATGAAAGCATTTCCTGTAACCAACCGTTACAGGAAAATGCTTTAAGGTTTTTCTATTCTTATTTTCCTAAGAACAAGGCACCAAATGCCAAACCTTCCAAAAGTGCAGCGATGATAATCATTGCAGTTTGAATCTTTCCGGTCGCTTCTGGTTGACGGGCAATACCTTCCATTGCCTTACCACCAATTTGACCAAGTCCGATACCTGCTCCGATCACGATTAAACCTGCTCCAATTAAGTTGTACATAGTAAACGATTTATATATTAAATAAAAAACTCAATTCTTAAATAAAATTCTCACGAACGTCTTCCGCATCCGGCACTTCGTGGCCATGTGCATCGTGCTCGTGGTCATGGTCATGCTCCGCAACGGCCATTCCAATAAACAATGCCGAAAGCATGGTGAAAATATATGCCTGTAAAAAGGCAACCAACACCTCGATCAAGGTGATGAAAAACGATAATACCAAAGACAAACCTGTCGCTCCCGCAACACCTAAACTATCTTTTAAAGTAAACATGATAGCAATAAGGCTCATAACCACAATGTGACCCGCGGAAATATTAGCGAACAAACGAACCAATAACGAGAATGGCTTGATCAAAAATGCTCCTGCCAATTCGATGATGGCAAGTACCGGACGTATCAACACAGGAACTCCCGGCATCCATAACATGTGCATCCAATAATCTTTGTTTCCACTAAACGTATAGATAACCAAAGTGAAAATTGCCAAGGCTGCGGTAACCGCTAACTGACCGGTAACATTGAACCCAAAAGGAGTTAGGCCTAAAAGGTTCAAAATCCAAATGAAAAAGAAAACCGTCAACAAGTAACCTGTAAACTGCCTGTATTTTTTCTCGCCGATGTTCGGTTTGGCGATTTCATCACGTACGTAAATTACCAACGGCTCCAATACGCGGCCAAAACCGGTCGGTACTTTTTTAGACTTGTATTGTTTTGCCAAGCTAGAGAAGGCAAACAGCATAAAAAGACCTACCAACAAAATACCCATAACACTTTTAGTGATGGAGAAATCCAATACTTTATGAGCATTGGTGGCATGGTGCGTTTCATCGAACTTTACTTCACTTGCACCTGCTTCCAGTTCATATATCTTACTGTGAATTTTAGTGAACTTAGCACCCCCTTTTTCAACGATCACATGACCAGAATCATCATGGTGGAACTCAGATGACATAAAAGTCACCAAACCATTGCTCGACCAAATTATAACCGGTAACGGAAAACCAACATGCTTGCGCTCCCCTTCACTATTGGTATAGGAAAACAAATGAAAATCATGTGAATCTTTTATGTGATGCTGAATGTAGGCATCCACCTCTTCTTTAGAGCTAACCGCTCCTTCAACCTCTCCCTCAGGATCTGATGAGGCAAAACCTTGAGTCGAAAAACAAAGTGCAAATAATAGTAATAAGGTTCTGAACGATCTTGATACTTCCTTCATGGGTTCTTTATCAAAAAATTAAGCTCCTAAAATTTGGCGCAAAAGTAGTCAATCTTACTTTAATAAACAGTATAAAAAGAGTATAAAATTCTGCCTTTATTTACGACGAAGGATTTTTGTAACAAAAACAACTTCCAATATTAGAAAAATAGCAACTGGAATTAAAATAGAGCCCCTGTAAAACCTCGATACCATCTGATCTCCCACGAGTTGCGGATAAAACATCATGGTGAATACCATGATCTTAAAAACGAGCAGTCCCATGTAAATAAATCCTAATTGAGGAAAAACCGAATCAAAATTTGATGCCAGTTGAAACGCTATTATAATCGATAAAGAGAAAATAGCATGAAACAAATAAGCCTTTTTCAAGAGTGCTTTTAGCTCAAAGTGCTCCGTTCCTAGAAGTTGATTATGTATAAAATAAGAAGTCGTGCCCACAAGGGTGAACACGACTATATATAATATGATTGTTTTAAACACTACGCCATCTATTTGTTAAGGTTGATTACCTTTTTAATCACTAAATACATGGACAAAAATACGGCAATTAAAGTAACCGTATCCTCTAAGTAGTTTTTTTCAAACTTAACATCTAACCACGCCCCTAAAAGATTCCCCAAATAAATGGTTGCCCCCATTTGAATGGCAATACCGGAAAGGCTTGCCGCATTGCGAATCAGGCGTGAATTATCACGAGGCTTTTGCTGGTTCATTGGCAGAACTACCTACGGTAGACTTAAAGCTGTTGGAACTGGAAGCTGCCCCTCCTTTTCCCTTCATGGTACAAGAAGCGTTAAACGTTGCTCCAGGCTCTACCGCTAATTTAGAAACGGAAACGGTACCTTCTATAACAGCTGACGATTTTAAGGACAATAAATCAGAGACCAATAGTTCTCCATTAAAGCTACCTTCAATATCTGCATTTACACACTCTACTTTACCATGAATGTAACCATCTTTTCCAATAACTACCTTACCGGTAGTCTTTACGTTACCATCTAATTTACCATCAATTCTAAAATCGGCTTCTGAAATGATATCACCTTTAATTTTAGTGTGCTTTGAGATTCTGTTGGGTTGTGCGCCTATTTCGTTCATAGTTCTAGGTTTTTTGTTATCGGAAAACATTTGTTAAGGTTTTGGGGTTAAAATCTGATTCTTATAATCTTGTAGGTTCTTGTGTACTTGCACAATTTTATAGTTGCTTGATAAAATTACAAAATTCTCATTGTCAATAAGGTAATCCTTGTTAAATTTAATAAGCTCAGCGAAGCCTAGTGCATAGTCCTTGGATTTAAACCCATGTACCACTACAAACTGCTCTTCTAGCGTATAAATATCCTTGGATACCACATTTTTGTACCTAAGGTCAACAATTGCATCTTCCAATTCCTTCATCACCCTTAAAGCAATCTGATTATTGCTCCTTCTAAACGGAAAGACCACTTTCCAGTTATCCGTGCCTGTTGAGCCTTCTTCGGCAGAAAATTGGGTAACCGCTAATTTTGGCAGTTGTTCAGATACAATAGCCTCTGCCTTTTTGCCTTCGGGACTGTTGGGGTACGTTAAGGCAACATAGTTCAATGCTTCTTCAAAAGGCTCAAAACCATTAAGTCTGCCAATAGCATTCGCCTTTAACATTTCAAACTTGGGAACAATGGCCTCCCCTGTAAACTTCTCTATATTTTCTTCTGCACCGGTGATGGTCCTTAAAAATTCCTGATTTTGGTACAATCTATATAAAGCGGCGTACCGTGCTTCTGGACTATCTGCGTCACCTTCCAAAACAGCCCTGGGATTTAAAATAATTTCTGCATAACGGGAAGCACCGTGATTTTTAAGAATATCGGCCCTCATAGAAGCCAATAGCGGACTACCTTCTTCTTCGTAAATTTTGTACAAATTGTATTTGGACGGAAGCACCAAGCGTTCCTCTGGATTGGACGCCAGAACTTTTTCCAATTTACCGGCCGCTAATAAATTTTCCCTGAATTTTTCTTTATAAATGAGTCCTAACTGATAATTGGCAAAATTTCTTTCCGTTCTTAAACTATCGATTACCTCAACATCTTTGGGAAGTTGGGCCATATAAAAATCCGTTGACAATTCATCGTTCATCTCTTCCGCCGTACCTTCGCTCTCGTTTGTGGCCACAGTATTGGAATTATCAACCGGCAGCGACCTGGATTTATCACTCCACCGCCAGTTATCTGCCAATTCCCTTTTACCCCATCTTTGGGAAAACTCATTTTTACCATACCCTAGACTGGTCACATTATAAAAATAGAACTTACCCTTATTATCTTTTCCGCCCTTGCTATTTCCAAATTGTGCAAAACCCGCATTACGCCTTTTTTCCTCCTTCTTGGCCTGTGCTTCTTGCTCAGCTTTAAGTTTTGCAATATGGTCCTCAAAATAGGCCAGTTGCTTTTCCTCCGGCATTTCATATAAGGTTATGACACTATCTGTATATTGAACGATGTCCTCATATTTGATAACATCTTCCAGGTTATCCAGTTTCTTTTTTGTGAACCTATACTTTTTGGTGTTTTCCTCTAAATTGGTCAATACACTATCATAGTAGGCCCCTGCCAACTTGTATTCGTTTTCATCAAAATTATAAATGGCCAGATTTTCATAATTAAGCGCATTAAGCTTGGGTTCGTTTTCTGTAGCGCGCAAGGATTTATTGAAATAAGCCAAAGCGATGCTATCGTTTTCTTCCGCTAAATGATATTCGGCCACTTGGCGATAAATAATGTTTAAAAAAGGTCTGTTTTCACGATTTTCCTCCAATTCGGTCAAATGCTCCAGCATCAGCTCCTTATTTTCTGCAGTGACCTCCGTATTTTTTATTTTCTCAATCTCTGCATTGATCATATAGACGCGTGGCGACTTTCTGTTGAGATCAATTACCTTGTCAAAGGCATAATTGGCACTGTCCTTATGGCCCAATTGATTGTACAACTGCCCAATAATGTAGTAGTACCTACCTTTTTCCGGGTTCTTTTTAGTGAGGTACGAAGCTATTTTCAATTGCTGAACGGCGGTATCCAAAACCCCAAGATTAATGTAGGCCTGACCCATCATCGCACGGGCATCTGCGTACTCTTGTTCTTTTAGGTCTTCATACTTCATCAGCCATTTTAAATTCTTAATGGCCAATTCTTCATTCTCCAATCGAATATTTACCTTCTCACGCCAAATACGAGCTTCAGCTAGTTTATCACTATAATCGTATTTATTGATGATATAGTTGAAGGCTTCCAAAGCGGGAATATATCGTTCATCAAAATAACGGGCTTTACCTAAAAGAAGGAAAGCTTCATCTGTCTGCGGATTTCGCTCTTCGTCCTTAATATCCATACTATGCTTTTGTATGGCTTTGGTAGCTTTTTCCTCCGCTATGATAAAGTTGGGATTGTTATCTTCTGAATCTAATTTAATTTCTCCTGAAACCTCCAATCTTTCCACCGGTAGTACTTCCCAATAATCATCATGGTAGCTGTTATTGAGTTCTTCCCTGCCTTCTTCAAAAGCTATGTTCCCGTTATAAAGCGTGTTGTACTTGGTATTCATCGCGTGCCAATTGCGGTTGACAAACGTATCTTTCTTGGTAGAACATGCGCTTAGTACGATGCCCCCAAGTACCAAATTCAAGACCAGTTTAGAATGTAGTTTCAAAATTGTATATCTGTGTACGTAACTCTAACTTAAAAACGGCGGGAATATTATGTATTTCATCGATAAAATATTTATCTGAAAGGTGTTAAAATTCATTTAGCCGAACAAACAACCACCACAATGACTCCAAACCTTGCTTTCATACTTTTTTAAAGGATATTATGGATCTATCAGAGGAAAGAAACCATTTACTTGACCTAAGACATACCAACTAATCAGTTGGTGCTTTTAAAAACCTGATTACTATTGGAGTGATAACTTCTGTTTACGGACGTTTTGATACCGTACACCCAAGAAAGAATATTGGTGGTTTTAAACGGACGTAAACCAAACCAACCAATGGGTCGGTTTTCTTTTTTAAATCGATTCTTCGGATGTATTTAAATCAGTCACCTGAACGGACGTATTTCCAGAGAAAAAAGCCTCCAAATCACGTAGTGTTTGTGCAGAAGTTTGAATGTCTTTTACCACTTCTCCCTTATTGAGCACTACAATTCGTTCACATACCTCGGTAACATGACTCAAATCATGGCTGGAAATTAAAACGGTTACTCCTTGCTGGGCAGCTAAATCCTTTATAATCCCTTTGAGCCTAATTTGGGTCGTGGGGTCTAAATTGGCAAAAGGTTCGTCTAAAATGACCACTTCCGGATTTCCTATAAAACTGGCGACAATTCCTGCTTTTTTCTGATTTCCTTTGGATAGGTCCCTTAAATATTTTTTCTGACCTAGGATTTCTCCATGAAAGAAGTCTTCATATTTGGCCAATAAAGCGTCAACATCAGACTTGTTTCTATTTCTTAACTCGCCAATAAAGTAAAAATACTCTTCTGGGGTAAGGTAACCAATTAAAAAAGATTCGTCAATAAAAGAAGAAGTATAGGTTTTCCAGTTCTCACTTTGGTCTACCCTCACCTCGTTATTGCTAATGTGCCCGGTACTTGGCTGAATTAAATCCAACAACAAGCTGAACAATGTGGTTTTACCTGCCCCATTATTACCAACCAAACCAAAACTTTGTCCCTTAGGGATGTTCAATTCTTGAATGTTCAACACTAATTTGGAACTGTATTTTTTAGTAAGATTTTCAATTTGAACCATCGATTTATAATTTAAGGCTTCCTAACTATTCTTTTCTTTAAATCCGGCAATCATACCGTACTTTTTCTTTGCATATATTTTGGTGATGTTATCCAGAATGGGCTTTCTAAGGGCGAAACCCAAGATACCCAATAGGGCCATAACCGAAATTGCCATTTGAAATGATCCCACCCACGAAAGAACCACAAACAATATCATGGGCAGACCAAATAAGGGAATACCTACCAGAAATTGAGCTGCACTGGCCCCTTGCATATTTCCCATGGCACTCTTGGCCAAATCGATCCGTTTTTTGTTCATGGAGCCAAAAAAGAGAATGACAGGCACGTTAACACCCAGATTGTATAGGGCGCAGGCGAAATTGATGGCCAACGCTTCCCAACCAAAATATACGTAGGGAATAGATAAAAGAAACATCACTACCACGCTTACATAAATAAGTCCGGCCTTCGACTCCAAATAATCTCGTAGCGGTATGTTCTGTGACATCATCATACTATAATATTCACTGTCCCACGCAGGAATGAACTGACCAAAGTTCATTAAAAAAATACCTGTCATAAAAATTCCAACGAACACTAACATGGGTGAAGTGGGACCAAAATCTTTCATGGTGTAAAAAATAAGTCCGTACAAAATCATGGCCAAGGAAATGAAAACTTGGGTCTTGGTGCGCTTGTTGCGCCATATCAACTTTAAATCCAATTGCAAAAAGGGTGCAATCTTCCCAAATCTACGTGTCCAAGCCATATCGGAGGTTTGCGCCTCCTTTGTTTTGTTTTCCAATGTGGCATCCAAAAACAACTTGGTTCGCAAAAATTTGTAGTTGAGCCAGTATACCAACACCACAAGACCAATTGGTATAATGACGAGATATGGCTGTTCATACAATCTATAGAACAATGCGCCGAAGTACTCCGTAATAGAGACTATATCAAAATATTCTAAGGCATAGAACGCTCCTATAATAGTTGCAACAGCAATTAAGATTCTATCGCTCTTATTGACCAAAAAATTAATGTAGTTAATGGTCAACACCAAGGCGATGATTCCCATAAGCCAGCCAAGAACGTTCAGCACAGGAAAACCTTTGTAAAGTAATACGACACAAAAAGGCAGGAAAAAGAAAAGGGACAAAAAATTATAAAAAGAGACGGCAGATCTACCCAAAATATAATGGGTGATGCTGCTCTTTTTAATGGGTAGTATCAAAAATGGTTTGATATCCATCACCGGAAGCTTCTGCATAAAGTACCTGATAAATAGCTCAAGGCAGAAATAGTAAATTAAAAACCGATTGATGATTTGAAACGGACCGCTTTCAGGAAAAATCTTCTCAAGGGCAAAATAGGCACCGATACCGGACATAATTAAAGAGACGGCCAAGTAGACCGCCATAAAACCCATAAAAATCTTAATGCCCAAACTTTTTCCCAGTGAGGATGACCTAAAGAAAGATTTCCATTGTAAGCCCGTAAAGTTTTTGAACATCCGCCTTTATTTTGCTTGTTTTCAATGAGTATAGGAAATGTACGAAATGTTACAGTACGTATTCAAAATTGTATTCTGGGTAGGTATTTGCCAATAGCTCTTCTGCTTTGGAGGGAACTATGTAAAGAATAATGTAAGTAGGTATTCCTGTTAGAACGATAAGTGTGGCAAAACCTAAAATCACCCAAATAGTATCCATGGGCATAGCGCCTCTTAAAATACCCGTATTCAATAGTATGGGAAAGAGATTCAAAAAATTTACCCAATTGCCATAACTATAAATTTGGTCTTTGAGCAGCCACTTATTACCCTGCTTTACCATTTCCAATTCGTTGTTACTTCTGTTTTTGAAGAGGACAAAAAACACCACAATTACATGGGCGAACAGAATGCCTAAAACAGAACCATACCTGAAACCAATAGGTATATTCCAAATTATTATAGTAACCAAACCTACCAAAAAGACAGTAAGTAAAACTTTAGGCAACTTAAAAAAGTCTTTAAAGAAACCTAGAACAACTATTAAGTATTTCTTCCGCATAGCCGCCGATTTTTCCTCTACCACTCCCATAAACCCAAAGACACCAAACTTCTCAAACTCTCGTTGTAGGGCTTCGTCAAAAGAAAGCTCGGGATTCTTCTGCCATTGTTCTTCTATACCATGGGCCAAATGATCTACCAATTCAGTTTGTAGGTCATAATGCTCCACATAATGCTTACGGGTAAACCTAAACAGTTTTTGTATGTGGTCTTGTGTTAGCTTCACGATTAGGACACTAATTTATACTCCGGATAAGTTTGGGTCAAAATCAGTTCTGTACGACTTGGGAGAACCTTTATTACCACATAATTAATAACAAAGCCGGCAACAATTGAAATACTAATGATAAGGTCTAAAAACAAGGTGTCCGTTGGTTTGGAAAGTATGGCCATCCAATTGATAATCTGAAATATATTCAAAAAACTCAATGACACTCCTTGAACCGAATGAAGTCTTTCCTCCAACAACCAACGCTTGGCAACGCCAATTTTATTCCGGTATCTCTTTTTAACCTTATAGCCTTCGTATATAAAATAGGCTACCCCAGGTAATAGGGAAATGGCCAGGATAATCCATTTATATTCTTGAGAGAGTACCTTCAGAACTATCATTAAAGAGTGTAGCGAAAGCAAAACCCATAAAATTTTAGGCCAAGAAACCCATTGTTTTAGTTCATTGAAGAGCAGGGTATTGTATTTGGTTTTCATTGCCTTTTTACGCGCCTTAATTACGGACCGAAAACCAAAATGACCAAACTTCTCAAACTCTCTTTGTAGGGCTTCGTCAAAAGAAAGCTCTGGATTCTTCTGCCATCCTTGTTCTATACCGTGGGCCAAATGATCGACCAATTCGGTTTGTAGGTCGTAATGTTCTACCAATCGCCTACGAGTAAATTTATACAGTTCTTGTATGTGAACTTCGGATAGTTTCATACCACAAATTTTTTACTAAATTTTAAGTACATTTTATAAAGCCCATAAACTCTGTAAGCATTAACAAAAAGGAAAATATGTATAAACAACGTAGGTGAAAATCTGCCAGTGAGCATTAAATCGTATCCCTTAAGAGAAAAAAGAGGGTTGAACATCAGATATAAAAAAAGAGCACCTACGCTTTGCACTCCAAACAAATAAAGATAAGTTGTTTTGAATGCCCCCTTTTTCATTCTATAATAGGCCCAAATGCACCATAATATAAAACCGTAATAACCTATACCTATTACCATATTGATCACTCTTACTATTGCTTCCGTAAGGCCATCAATCCAGAAATATATAGGCAAACCAATACACAGCACACATATGAAGCTGATTAAATATGTCTTCTTTATCCAGCTTTCGCATTTTTTGATAACAATTTTAGGTCCGTTCCAAACCCAACCTATCCACGAACTCGAATAACCACTTAGGTCTCTGTGCCATTTCCCCTTTTCTATCGCGAAGGCCGACTCAAAATCAATTTCCTCTTCTTGAATGGCTTTTTCAATTCCCGCAATAATATGGTCCAGAACTTCCCCACGAACATCCAATTGAAAAAGTTCCTTTCTATCGAGATAATTTTCTATTCGCTGTATTTGTGATTCTGATAATTTCATAACTACTGAATACTCCAATTAGGATTTACCAAGTTTTGCATGCTCCTTATAAACTCTTCCAGCTCTGCCAGTCGGTTTACGGTCTCCTTTTCCCCCCGATCCGTTAGTTTGTAATACTTTCGTATACGATTATCCACCTTGGCTACTTCCACATCCAAAAGCCCTTCGGCTTCCAATTTATGCAGTGCTGGATACAGAGCGCCCTCAGTAATCTTTAGTTCTCCCTTAGTGAGTTCCTTTACCTTTTGGGTAATCTCATATCCGTACATTTTACCCTTTTCATCCAATAATTTTAGGATGATAGTATTTAAACTTCCCTTATAGAGTTTAGAATTCGCCATAATCAGTTCGCCAATTTAATCCTTCCCAATATACATAATTTTCTTATGCATAAGATTTTTAGGTATGATTTTTAGGTATGATTTTTTATGTTTTCTCCTTAAAATAGCGGTCCCATTGCTTAATTTTGCAGTCTATTTTGCGATAAAAACATCTCATGAGTAAATTTCATTCCCTTACGGTCAAGCATATAAAGCCATTGACACCTAGTTCAGTGGCCATAACTTTTTCGGTTCCCAAAGATTTGATCCAGACTTTCGACTTTATTCCGGGTCAGTACATCACCATCAAAAAGGAAATAAAAGGAAAAGAATTACGCAGGGCCTATTCCATTTGCTCGTCGCCCAAGAGTGATTCCTTTACTATTGGCGTGAAAAAAGTGGAGCGGGGCGGTTTTTCTGACTTCGCCAACAGCAAATTGGCCGTAGGAGATGTTCTAGAAGTGATGCCACCAGAAGGCAGGTTCACCTTTGCCCCTACCGAAAACCCTAAAAATGTGGCCGCTTTTGCCGCAGGTAGTGGAATAACCCCTATTATGAGCATTGCAAAAGCTGTTTTGGGCAGTAACCCCATCAGCAAGTTTGTGTTGGTATATGGGAACAAATCGCAAAAAGAAACCATGTTCTATACGGATTTGGCCAAGTTGGAACTCGATTATCCGGATCGATTTTTCGCTTATTTTATCAATAGCCAAACCCAAGAAGACAACTCCCTTTTTGGTCGTATTGACGTTTCTACCGTCAACTATGCCCTAAAGAACAAGCATAAGGATGTTGATTTCGATGCTTTCTACCTATGTGGGCCCGAGGCAATGATCCATCAGGTTTCCGATACCCTTCAGGATAATGAAATACCTAAGGACAAAATTCACTTTGAACTTTTTACCACTACCGAGATATTAGATGATATGCCGGTCAATGCCGAAGGACAAACCAATGTAAAGGTCATTTTGGAAGATGAGGAGTTCAACCTTACCATGGATAGAAAAGAGCTGGTATTAGATGCGGTGCTCAAACAAAATATCGATGCCCCCTATTCTTGTCAAGGTGGGGTTTGCAGTAGTTGTATTGCAAGGGTTACCGATGGAAAGGCAGAAATGGTAAAAAATCAAATTCTTACGGATGGGGAAATTGAGGAAGGCTTTATTCTTACTTGCCAAGCATTGCCCATTACTCCCAATTTAACCGTTGATTTTGATGACGTCTAGGCAATTTGCCAAACACTTTGTTTTAAGTCCGTAAAAAAACGGATTGGGTTACCACGGTCCCGCCTTCCACCTACCTTTGTTAGAATTGCTAACCATTAAGGTATGACGTGGGAAATCATTTTAGTGTTCCTGATTATTTTGGGGGTCATTCTCTTATTTGCCTTTGAGATTTTCCCTATTGACAAGATTTCCTTTTGCATCATTGCCGTGCTGTTGCTTACGGGGCTTGTCTCTCCTGAAGAAGCGGTGAGTGGATTCTCTAATAAGGCGGTCATTACCATTTTATGCCTTATGATCCTAGCCATTGGGCTAGAAGAGAACGGCGCTATTTCGTGGTTGGCCAAAGGACTGAAAGTACTCAAGAATTGGCCTGTAGTATTGGCTATGCTCGCTGTCATGCTTATAGCAGGGAGTATCTCCGCCTTCGTAAGTTCTACCGCCGTTGTCATTGTCTTCATTAAAATTGTGGCAGAGCTCAAGGAAAAATACCAGCTACCTCCCGGAAAATTACTTTTACCCATTTCATTTGCCAGTATTCTTGGGGGAAGTTGTACCCTTATGGGTACCTCAACCAACCTCTTGGTCAATAATATTTCTTCCCGCTACACAGGAGAAAAGCTGGGATTTTTTGAATTTAGTTTGATGGGGATTACCTTTTTGGGAATATCCGTAGGTATCATCGCTCTTTTCTACCGCTTCCTACCTAAGGATGCCAAGGGACTATCGGATAAATACGATTTAGACCGTTATTTGATGACACTGACAGTGGACCCCGAATCTTCCCTTATTGGAAAAGAACTAGGGGATTCCTTTATGTTCAAAGAATCAGGGATTACCATTTTGCGTCTGACCAGAAATCGCATGGACCAGCAAATCCATAAGAACCTACAAATAAAATCTGGTGATGTGCTCCTGTTACATTGCAGTCTGGAAAATTTACAGTGGATGCGGGGCGAAGGCTATTTTGAAGAAGATGTAGACCATTTGGATGACCTCGAAAACAAAAGCGATTATCCCATTAAAAAAGTAGGCTCCAAGAAAGATAAAGCAGAAGAAGAGGAAAAAACCGATGTGCTTTTGGAGCTAATTCTTTTACCAGGTTCCCGATTTATAGGTAGGACCTTGGAACAGCTACGAAGGATGATCGTTCCTAGAGCGATACCCTTGGCGGTGAACAAGCGTAAGAAACTCACCAACCTAAAAAACAGGTTGTACCAAAACAATAAAGAGTTTACTAGGCTTAGGGTGGGAGACCGACTCCTTATTCAAACCGATGCCAGCTACGTGCCCAATTTTGAAAATAGTAACAATTTGGCCGTACTCAACCAATTTGAAGGCAGGCCTCCCTCTTCCAGCTACAAAAGAAATCTGTCAATCATCATCCTAATTGGTACTATCATCATGGCAGCTACCGGAATTTTCGAGGTAATGACCAGTGTTATTACCGGTACGTTGGCCATGCTTTTATTTAAATGTGTGGAGCTGAATCACATCTATGAAAAAATCAATTGGCAAATCATCTTTCTATTGGCAGGAATGATCCCCTTGGGAATAGCGATGACCAATGCGGAAGCAGATGCCTGGATTACCAAAGAACTACTTCAGTTCATGGATGGTCAAAAACCTATGGTCAACATTGGCATTCTCTTTCTTACAACAATGCTCCTCAGCGGGGTGGTATCTAACAATGCCACGGCCATTATCATGGCCCCAATAGGGATATCCTTGGCAAACGGACTAGCCCTTGACCCAAAGCCCTTTATCCTGGCAGTAATGTTCGCCGCAAATTTTAGCTTTTTTACGCCCTTGGGCTACCAAACCAACGCCTTGATTTTTAGTATGGGCATTTATAAATTCAAACATTTTGCCATTATTGGAGGTGTTATCTCCGTAGTTTTGTGGATTGTGGGAACTCTTCTTCTCAGTAGTATGTTATGATTTTTGGGAAAGTAACGTGTCCAACGATGCCCTCGCTTGATCATATCCTATGGCATACGCCTTTTCAATTCCCTTACGATCTAGCACACCAATATGTTCCAGTCCCTTAAATTCAAGAAGCATATCGCAAGATTCCAGTTTTTTTCGGTTGATGGCATATATCATTAATCCGGTTACGCGTCCGGTCAATTGCAAAGAATTCTTCAAAGCGTTTTTTTCAAGATGGCTAACCACAGATACATTGCTCCCAAGCAAAAAATCAACCTTTCCTTCTACGGGTTCCGAAGGAAAGTTGTTCATGATTCCGCCATCGGCATATAACTGTCCATTTAACTCTACAGGACTAAAAACCGGCGGTAATGCGGCTGATGCCAGTAAAGGACCGATTAGTTCTCCTTCGGAAAAATAAGACAGCTCCCCATTTTGCAGATTGGTGGCCACAACGTGCAATTCGCGCTTTAACTTTTCAAAACTATCCTCAGGAAAATACACTCGAAAAACATCAAAATACCTATCGGTATCAATAAAACCCGGTTTTACGATGGTCAAAAAGTTATATTTGAACAGAGGGGTCTCTTTAAAGAAAGATAACATTTCAGTTACCGAATTACCATTGGCATACAACGCTCCAACCAAGGCTCCTACACTACTGCCGCTTACGACGTTGGCAGAAATATCATATTCGTTCAGGGCTCGGATGACACCAATATGGGCCATTCCACGAACGCCACCACCTGACAGAATCAAGCCTAAGGATTTATTCGGAATTGCTTTCATTGCGCAAAAAATACAAAATGCCGCATTGAAAAGAGCTCAATGCGGCATTAAAATTACTTAAAATGAAAATTAAAGTTAGGAGTCCATTCCAAAGGCGTAGTAATAGGTCTCCGAAGAACCTTCATATGTACCTTGTAGCATTACTCCGCCTGACTTCCCTTCTAGAGCTTTGGCTACATCTTCCACATCCTTCACTTTTTTCCCGTCTATATGGGTAATGATGAAACCTTCGCGCATCTGGGTTTGTTTTCTAATCTTTCCCGGATACAACCTCGTCACTTGTACTCCCCCATCCAAATCTAGCTTTTCGGCCAACTCGGAATTCAAGGTTTCAAAATCGGCACCTAAAAGATTCAGCACTTCCTTCTTTTCACGCTTTACGATGTCAGTTGTACCGTTGGCATTTTCAAGCACGACATCAAACTCCTTCTCTTTACCCTTTCTTTTTACCGTAATACGTACTTCGTCACCAGGTCTTTTGCTAGCGATTAATTCTTGTAATCTTGGCGAAGTTCCTACCAAAACGTCATCAACTTTGATTATGATATCCCCAGATTCTATTCCAGCTTTATCAGCAGCGCTATTCTCACCAACCTGTTCAATCCATACCCCTTTGGAGAATTCAACATCCTTTTCTTTCGCCAAGGAGCCGTCCATGGTTCTGATGCTTACGCCCAACATACCACGCTGCACATTTCCATACTTCAATAAATCTTCCACCACTTTAGTCACAATATTACTAGGCACTGCAAATCCGTATCCCGTATAGGTCCCAGTCCTACTGGCAATTGCTGTGTTAATACCCACCAAATTACCTTCCAAGTTCACCAAGGCTCCTCCACTATTACCAGGATTTATGGCAGCATCGGTCTGAATAAAACTTTCAACGGCGAATTTTTCCTTATTGATATGGATGCTTCTGGCTTTTGCACTTACAATACCGGCAGTAACGGTAGAATTTAATCCTAACGGATTACCTACGGCCAACACCCATTCACCAACCTCTACATCATCAGAATTCACCAATGCCATAGTTTTTAGGTCGTCCGCATCAATCTGAATCAAGGCTAAATCAGTGGTCGGGTCCGTACCGATAACCTTGGCCTTGTACGATTCATTGTTGTAAAGGGTAACCTCTACCTCATCGGCATTATCAATCACGTGATTATTGGTAACGATATAGCCTTTCTCATTGATAATTACACCAGAGCCGGTGCCCACCATTGGCTGCGATTGCATGCCCCCTTCAGGAATTTGTCCTTTGAACATATCACCAAAAAACTCCTTAAAGGGATCTGGTAGTTCGCGAGCGCCACCCATACTCTGCGAGCGCGTTTGAATTGATTTGATATGCACTACAGCATCCAAAACTTCCTTACTAGTATCGGTAAAATCTAGCGGCTTAATATTTCCATCCTCATCTGCCGTGTACAATACTTGTTTGCCCTCCACTCCTTTTACTTGGGTAATGGTTACCTTGTCTTTTTGGGTGAACTCATACCCCTTAATGACAGCAAAACTAACTGCCAACGCAATAATTGCTGAAAACAAATACACTTTCCAGTTGGAAGTGCTTCTTGAATTATTTGTCATTTTTCACCATGTATATATATTAAACTTCCTTTCGATATTCTATCATTTCGGGAATTTTTGTCAGAGAAACGGACATTTTGTCCTGGTCCGCCATTAAAAATTCCTTACCCGATTGTTCTTCTTTCGAACACGTACCGGTACCGGCTTATTAAAAAGATAGTCTTTTAAAATGGTTCTCATAGTAAATACCAAAAAACCTAGATAGACCAAGCCGCTTATCATCATTAAAACTGTTAACTTTTCCATATTATCTAAAAAATTTAAGAAACTAACTAAACACCTCTTTGTTTTCAATTCTTGTGCCAACAGCAAACTGACAATTCATAAATTATTTTTAAAAAATTGGCTCAAAGAGAGCTCAATTGTGAAGTTTATTAACAAATCGACATTCTACCCTTCCCCATTGACCAACAAAAGCTGAAATAGGACGTCTCAGCATTCAAAATTAGAGCGAGAACAGTAGTAAATAATCGTATACGAATGACCGAAGAAGCACCTAATTTAAATGCGAAACGCCTGTGCCTTTAAATTTTCTCAACAAATTGAAGACTGCATCCATTTATATTGTAGTTGTGACTTACATTTTAAACCCTATATTACTTAGTGTCCAACATATGCTGATTTCCTGAACTATAATTCTTACATTTAAATAAAAGCTTGGTATTTTACTTAGAACCAATCTTTTTTTGAACCTAAGCTGTAATGTTCGATTTCCTTATCCGTACTAAAGAAAAACCAGCATAAAGCCTTTTTGTTGAACGAGAACCGACAGGATACCGCTATTTTAATCTTTGCACAAAGTGCAAAATTAGAAGCCTTACGTAAACCCATTCGTAATGGTGAGCTGGTATTTGATGCCTTAAACAAGCAAACGCTTTCCATAGTCCAGGCCACTGGCTTACCCTATTTGGTTTGGGACGAAGAAAAACAAATTGGCGAAACCTTTGCCGAACGTTTTTCTAACGCATTACAGACAGTCTTCAAAAAGGGCTATAAAAATGTAATTTCTATTGGTAACGATAGCCCTAATCTAACAGTATCCAAACTTAAACAGGCCTACAAGCAAATCTGCAAGGGCAAAACAGTTTTAGGTCCTTCTACGGATGGCGGCGTATACCTAATTGGTATTCATAAAGACCATTTCAGATACAACGATTTTAAGCGCTTGCCTTGGGAACGTATTTCGCTTTTTAAACGTATTTCCGAATCTTTTGGCTTAGCCGGTGAAATTCATCAGTTAGAAACTTTAAACGATGTTGATTCGGAAACCGATATTCTTGAGATACTCCAAAAACCCATCACACAGTCTTTAAAAAGAGCTTTAGTGCTTGGCCTATCCAGACAAGCAGCTCCTAAAACGTACACACACCATAGCTATATAACACACTACCCGTCTACCTTCTATAACAAAGGTTCTCCACAGTTTAAATAAACTGTCCCCTACCTACATTTAAGAAATCTCAACATCACAAATGAAAAATATACTTTTGGGTATATTATTGTGCGTTTGCACAATTACCCATGCACAAATCAATATAAGCGGTACGGTTACCGATGCCAATCAGCAACCCTTACCCTTTGTCAATATCATACTTTTACAATCTACAATTGGTGCTACTACAGATCCCAATGGCAACTTTTCTATGGAACTACCCGCAGAAGGTGGTCAGTTGCGCTTTTCGCTATTGGGCTTTACGTCCAAAACCATTTCCATTACCAGTGCTAACAACAACCTCAATATTACATTAGAAGAAAGCTCAGAATTGCTCAATGAGGTTGTTTTGACCGCACTTGGTTTGGAACGCGAAACCAAAGAATTGGGTTATGTTGTACAAAGTTTGGATGCCCAAGGGGTTACCGAGGTAAAATCGGTAAACTTTTTAGATAACCTTACCGGTAAATTAGCCGGGGTAACCATTAACCAAGGACCTACGGGTGTAGGGTCTTCTAGTCGCATTAGCATACGGGGCGAAGCTTCCTTCAGCAATAACAATCCACTGTTTATCGTAGACGGCGTACCTATAAACAACAACACCGTTTTTAACTTTACCAATGAGGCGGCAGCTGGTTTTCAAGAGGTCGATTTTGGTAACGGTGCCATGGAGGTAAATCCAGATGATATTGAAGAAGTATCTGTTTTAAAAGGCCCAAGTGCCGCCGCATTGTATGGTACAAGAGCAGCCAATGGCGTGGTGGTAATAGCTACTAAAAACGGTAGCCAAAGCAAAGGATTGGGTATTAGCTACAACACTAGCCTATTTTTGGAAAGTGCTTTTCAGTTGCCCGACTTTCAGAACAGCTACGGCCAAGGAAATTCTGGCCAATTTGAATACGTAGATGGTCTTGGCGGCGGTATTAATGACAATATTACCTACAGTTGGGGACCGCGCTTAGACCAAGGTACTTTACTTCCACAGTTCGATAGTCCTGTGACCCTTGCGGACGGCACGGTAGTACGCGGTGGTGATACTGCACTTTACAATGGTTTGCCCATTACGGCAACACCTTTTGTTTCTAACCCAGATAACCTCAAGGATTTTTATGAAACTGGTACCACTTTCATTAACAACTTGGCTATTTCTTCCGGATTTGATAAGGGCAGTTACCGTTTATCGTTTACTGATTTGCGTAGCGAAAGCATTATTCCGGGAGTAAACTTGGACCGCCAAACAGTTGCTGCTCGACTCAATTTTAGACCTACGGATAAGCTTCAAATTAATTCATCCATCAACTATGTAAATTCGCAAAGCGATAACCGCCCCTCTAATGGTTACGGTTCTGAAAATGTAAATTACTCTTTGGTGGCATGGGGTCCACGTTCCCTAAACATTGATAGTCTTAGGGATTACTGGCAACCCGGCCTAGAGGGCAGACAGCAATATTCTTTTAACTATACTTTTTTTGATAACCCCTTCTTTATTCTACATGAGAATCGAAACTCGTTTAACCGAGATCGAGTTTTTGGGAATGTTTCGGCAAAATATCAAATTACTCCACAACTATCCGCTACGGTGCGCAGCGGTATGGATTATTCCAATGAAACCCGGCAACTGCGGCGCGCTTATAGCTCTAACCGATTTCAAAACGGAGGTTATGCGGAACACGATGTGTTTTTTAGGGAAATCAATACGGACTTTCTTTTAAATTATACCAATCGTTTTAACGATTTAAAAGTAGCTATTTCCTTAGGTGGTAACCGATTGGACCAAAAAGCCTTTACGAGCCAGTCCCAAACCACCAGTTTGGCACAACCAGGTATTTTTAGGTTAAGTAATGCAGCATCCCCAGTTGAAGTATTTGAATTTGAATCCAATAAACGCATCAACAGCTTGTATGGTTTGGCCAAAATAGGTTACAAAGATTTTCTGTTTTTAGATATTACCGGTCGTAATGATTGGTCCAGTGCCTTGGCTACGCCATTTTCGGTAGACAATGTTTCGTTTTTCTATCCATCCGTGTCTTCTAGTTTTATTCTTTCGGAGGTTGCAGCACTGCCTTCAGCTATTTCCTTTTTAAAACTTAGGGCCAGTTGGGCACAAGTAGGTAACGATACCAATCCTTACCAAACTTCCGGTGCTTTTGTGGCACAGACCCCTTATTTAGGACAAGCAACGTTTAGTGAACAGAATTTTATCGCCAATCCCAACCTACGTCCGGAGCAAACCTCGGCCGTAGAATTTGGGGCCGATATTCGTTTTTTTGGCGACCGTTTAAATTTTGATGTTTCGTATTACGATGCATTGACCAAAGACCAGATTTTATCACTGCCCATTGGTATTGCCTCGGGCTTTAGCCAACAAGTAGTAAATGGTGGTGAAGTACGTGCCAAAGGGCTAGAAGTTATTTTGAATGCTACGCCAATAGTTACCGATAATTTTAAATGGAACAGCACCTTAAATTTTAGCCGTTCTAGAACTACCGTAGAAGATTTACCACAGGAAGATGGGCGTTTAACCTTGGCGTATTCCCGTATCTATGATAGTCAAAACCAAACGGTATTTTTACAAGTGGAAGAAGGCGGCCGTATAGGCGACTTGTACGGCACGGGTTATTTAAAAAATGAAAATGGCGATTTTATCCTAACCGGAGAAGGCCGCTACATCCCAGATAATAACTTACAAAAACTGGGTAATTACAATCCAGATTTTATGCTAGGGTTCAACAACCAATTCCGTTATAAGAATTGGGATTTAGGCTTTCTGTTAGACTGGCGTCAAGGGGGTATTATCGTATCCCGTACGCGTGCTTTAGGCAATGTGGGCGGTCAGTTGGCAGAAACCGCATTTAGGCCAGAAGAAGGTATTGTGCCACAAGGCGTAGTTAATACCGGTACGGCAGAAAATCCTGTTTATGTAGAGAATACGGTAGCGGTAACCCCAGAAAGTTACTACCGCCAGTTTTATGACCGTAACCATGAAGAAAACAATGTGTATGATGCTTCCTTCTTAAAGTTACGCCAAGTAGCCTTGGGCTATACGTTTAAAAACTTGAGTTTTTTACAACAAAATGCCAGTTTGCGCCTATCGTTAATTGGTCGTAATCTGTTTGCTATTACAGAAAACCCACATTTTGACCCTGAGCAATTTGCCGTACAGGGTAATGGGTTCATAGGTGGTGTAGAAGACATGTCTTACGCCACCACAAGAAGTATCGGTTTTAAAGCAGGTTTTAATTTTTAAGAAGGTATCCAAATGAATTATAGAAATAAAACAATTAGTATAGTATTTACTTTGGTGCTTTCTACCGCTTTATTCCAAGCTTGTACCAAAGATTTTGAAGGCATCAACACCAACCCCAATCAGCCCATTGCTGTAGAACCCAATTTGTTGCTTCGCCAAGTTATTTATGATTATGGCGAACAAATGTCTTATGAGGGTTTTACCGCTGGTAATTTGTTGGGGCAATATAGCACCGCCTTAGATTTTAATCTTTTTGACCGTCACGATTTAAAATCTCCTCAGTTGGGGGGTAATCCTTGGCCAATTATTTACAAAAATCTAAGGGATAATGAGACCATTTTAGAACTGGCTCTGGAAAACCCTACCCATGAAGTTTATGAAGGACCATCTAGGATATTAAAAGCCTATATGGCGATGGCCCTGACGGATTTGTTTGGAGATGTTCCTTACTATGAGGCTTTTCGAGGCGATGCAGCTACGGTTACCCCAGCCTATGACGCACAAGAAACCATTTACTTAGGTGAAGAAGGCATTCTGGATAATATTGATAAAGGTCTTGCCGCCTTAGAAAATTATGAGGGTACCATTGCTTTGGAAGGCGATATTTTATTTGAAGGCGATTTAGAGGGATGGATTCGCTTTGCGAATTCTTTAAAATTAAAAGCTTTGGTACGTATTGGAAGTCAACAAGACCCAAGTACGGAATTGCAAGCGTTGTTCGATGCGGGAAATTTTATTTCCCTGAACGAAGAAAATGCAGTGTTCGATTTTACCAACGGAGAACCCAATAATTTTAGGTTGGCGCGCTTGCGTATTGGCGACTTTAACAATTTTGTGCTTTCCGAAACTATGGAAGATATTTTAAAGGATTTGGAAGACCCACGCATAGCCACTTTTTATAGACCTTTTGCCAATAGTGATTCCGCAGATTTTAACGGGTTACTCAATGGTATCGATGCTTCGCAAACCTCTATTAACCTAGCGGATTATTCTTTGGCAGGAACTATTTTTAGGGAGGAAACTGGCAGATTAGACGCCAATTTTATGACGGCATGGGAAACCCATTTTTTATGGGCAGAAGCAGCCGAACGTGGGTGGATTACCGCCAATAGTACAGAATTGTATAACACTGCCGTTACCCAAGCCTTTGCCTATTGGGGCACCGATTTGCCCGACACCTACCTAGCAGGACCCGCCGCTTTAGCCAATGGCGATGCCCTGCAGCAAATCATCACCCAAAAATGGATTGCCAATACTATTAATGGGTATGAAGGTTGGATAGAGTTTAGAAGAACTGGGTTTCCGCAGTTACGAACAATATCCGCTAGTTTAAATAACGATGTAATTCCCGTTCGTATGCCTTATCCAGCAGAAGAGCAGGCACTAAACGCAGAAAATTATGAGGCGGCGGCGGCCAATACCAATGATAACAGTATAAATACCCCCGTTTGGTGGGATAACGAATAACATGCGGCCCAATTTAGACATAGCACTTTTAAATCTTAACCCCGGTAGTATTGGTGTACTACAATGGGGTTTGGTGCTTTTGTCTAGCTTGGCATTCATCCTATTGTCACCACTAGCAAAAAATACCGAACAGTTTTTTAAGGCTCAGGTCAACCATAAAGCGCCCAATACCTTTATGCTTATGGGTAGCTTGGTTATCTCTTGGATATTTGCCAAAAGCATTACCAATGCGGCCAATTTGGGATTGGCCTATGGTTTGGTAGGCGGTGTTGCCTATGCGGCTTATTACCTTAGTTTTATAGTTGCTGGTTATGTTATTTATCAAATGCGAACCAAAGGCGGATTTACCAGTATACACCAATTTTTGACTACCCGTTTTGGTAAAGGCGCCATGTTCTTGTTTTCGGTTCTTATCGCTATTCGGCTTTTTAACGAGGTATGGAGCAATACCATGGTCATTGGTTCCTATTTTGGAGAAATAGGTAGCCTGCCCTATTACAGTTCCATCCTAGTTTTTACGGTGTTAACCTTGGTCTATGCCTTGAAAGGAGGATTGAGTAGTAGTATTTTTACGGATGCAATTCAGATGGTCTTATTTGCTGTTTTGCTTTTTGTAGTTCTTGGTACCATTTTTTCATCGGAAAATAATTTTACCACAGCTACGGTAATTACTTCTGGAGAGTGGAAATGGGAGATGGGATTAAATCTTCTCCTAGCTGCCGTGCTACAATCCTTTAGTTATCCGTTTCACGACCCGGTTCTAACAGACCGTGGCTTTATTAGTAAACCAAAAACAACCTTAAAAGCCTTTTTGTGGGCAGGATTGGTTGGCGGATTATGCATTATACTCTTTAGTATAATTGGCATATATGCACAACATCAAAATATGGAAGGCCAAGCTGCCGTGCAGGTAGCTAAAGCTTTTGGTGCTATTATCTTATTGGTCATTAACTTTATTATGATCACCTCTGCAGCTTCAACACTGGATTCTACCTTTTCTTCTTTTTCCAAACTCGCCACCTTAGATTTGAATTTGGGAACAAGCTTAAGCTTTGGCAGATGGGCAATGGTGATCATTGCTGTTTTAGGTACGTTGCCCATTTTTATGGATGCGGAAATTTTATCGGCCACTACCATAAGTGGTACCATGGTTATTGGCCTTACTCCGGTTTTTGTATTGTGGAAAAAGAAAGTTTCTACTACCAATTACTATTTGAGTGTTATTGGCGGTCTAGTCTTTGGATTTTTATTGGTTTTTGGGGTGTTCCCAAATGCCCTCATTTTTACCCATGGCAAATATGCCGATTTACTTTGGGTTAATTTTTGGGGTATTCTCGTGTGTTTCCTCTTATATTTAATACCGCTATGGAGAAGAAAATAATGGAACTAAATGTCCAAACCGACCGCATAATGGTATTCGGTGGGGTTTACAGCAACCTACAGGCCTTGCAAGAGCTAAAAAGCATTGCAGAAGCAGAGGGTATCGCGCCAGAACACTGCATTTGTACCGGAGATATTGTGGGTTATTGCGCGCAACCAGAAGAAACCGTTCAACTGTTTAGAGAATGGGGCGCATTGAGTATTTCTGGGAATGTGGAACAGCAGTTGGCAGACGGAAGCGACGATTGTGGCTGTGATTTTACCGAAGGTAGCCGTTGCGATGTTTTTTCCAGAACATGGTTTCCATTTTCAAAAGAACAATTGTCTCAAGATTCCATAGATTGGATGGGGACGCTTCCAGAACATCTACAATTCACGTTTGCTGGTAAAAAAATTACCGTAGTTCACGGTTCATACGAACAGGTGTCCGACTTTATATTTGAGTCCACTTCAGTAGATAAAAAACAAGCCAGTTTTAGTGCATCGCAAAGCGATGTTATTCTTGCTGGGCATTGCGGATTACCCTTTCATCATGCATTTGACAATAAATTGTGGTTAAATCCTGGTGTTATTGGTATGCCGGCGAATGACGGTACCCCGCGTGTTTGGTATATGCTGCTAGAAGAGGTAGAAGGCAAATTAAAATATACCCATCGTTCTTTTGAGTACGATTACCACACGGCTAAGCAACTAATGCACATTAACTTTTTACCCGAAGCCTACGCGGATACCCTCCAGACCGGACTTTGGGACAATATGGAAATCTTGCCCGAATTAGAAAAAATGGCGCAAGGCATTCCTATCGATTTTAATGCAAATTCAAACTTAAATAAAAACACAAAACAAAATACCATGGCAAATAACTATTACGACCCAGCAGACTTAAGAAAATTTGGAAAAATAACAGAATGGAGCGAGGAGCTTGGCACCAAATTTTTTGACTATTACGGTAAGGTTTTTGAAGAAGGCGCACTAACTGCTAGAGAAAAGTCTTTAATTGCCTTGGCCGTTTCTCACGTGGTTAAATGTCCGTATTGCATTGATGCGTATACCAAAGATGGCCTACAAAAGGGAATTACCAAAGAAGAAATGATGGAAGCCGTGCATGTTGGCGCTGCTATTGAAAGTGGAGCCACCTTGGTACATGGTGTACAAATGATGAACAAATACAATAAACTATCGCACTAATGGAAAAGAGTATCATGAATGACCTGAAGAAGGCGAAAAAACCGAAGCTAAAAACGCTACAAGCCCGGGAAAACGACCTTGCGCAACCCAATAAGCAGTTGGCGATATTAAACGGAGGTCTATTTGCCGATGGTGAATTACCTTATTTTAAGGATAAAATTAGTGAGATAGGACAATTTCCCCTTCGCCCAAATAAATTGGAAATTCTACAGATAAACGTAGGGTATATGTGCAACATTACCTGTGAACACTGCCATGTAGATGCGGGCCCCACCCGAAAGGAAATCATGACGGTGGAAACCATGGAGCAATGCCTAGAGGTGATAAGAAATACTGGAGCGCATACCTTGGATTTAACCGGTGGCGCACCAGAGATGAACCCTAATTTTAGATGGTTTGTAGAAGAGGCTTCCAAAGCTGGTATTAAGGATTTTATCGTGCGGTCTAATTTGTCCATCATTTTGGCAAATCCTAAATTCAATGACCTACCTGAATTCTTTAAAAAACACAATGTACACGTTGTATCTTCCCTACCGCATTATACCCGTGGAAAAACAGATAAACAGCGTGGCGACGGGGTTTTTGACAAATCGATTAAAGCGTTACAACTATTGAACGAAGTGGGTTATGGAATGCCCGATAGTGATTTACGATTAGATTTAGTGTACAACCCGTCTGGAGCCTATTTACCTGGTGACCAAATGGCCTTGGAGCGCGATTTTAAAAAGGCATTGGACGAAGATTTTGGCATTCAATTTCATAATCTATTTGCCATTACCAATTTGCCCATTTCCCGTTTCTTGGATTATTTAATAGCATCTGACAATTACGAAGATTATATGTATTCTTTGGTAGAAGCTTACAACCCGTCTGCGGTAAGCAGTGTTATGTGTACCAATACTATTTCCGTTAGTTGGGATGGTTGGCTATACGATTGTGATTTTAATCAGATGTTGGGCTTAAAAGTCGCCAATAAAATAAAGCACATTAAAGATTACAATGAGGATTTGATTAATGATAGAAATATCATCATTTCCCAGCATTGTTATGGTTGTACCGCAGGTGCGGGGAGTAGTTGCCAAGGAACGGTGGCGTAATATCCTCTTTATTTACTTCAATTTCATCCTCAAAAACAGACACTTTAACCGACCGGCCAGTCTGTAAAAATCTTTAAAAAAGTTGTTGTTCACCGGATTTTTGACCTTTGGGCGATAATTATGGTTCTTTTGACCAATTACAATCAACCAAAATGAGATACAGCGGTTCTTTGTATTAGACTCAACGGTCTGTAAACCCAAATCTTATTAAAATGGACAAGACTTTAAAACGCATGGCAACCATGCAACGTATGCAAGTAACCGGATTGGAACTTTTCTATAAAAAAGGCTATTACAATACCAGTGTTGACGATATTCTAAAAGAACTTTCCCTTTCAAAAGGCGCCTTTTACTATCATTTTGATTCAAAGGAAGATTTCTTCATTCAAATTATAGAAAACCTTTTGGTTCGTAAGATGTACAGTATGCTTATTGAACCTATAGAAGGACATGAGAACACCTTGGACCTGATTACCAATTGTTTTGAGGAAGCCTTGGAGACAGCCGTTCATAACGAACTTGATTTTGGTTTTGTGTTAAGTAACTTCGTGAACGAGTTCAACGGCAAGAACGAAAAAATTATGGTGCACCTGAATGACATTTTAAGAATTTGGGAAGCCAACCTTGTTTCGGCGGTACAAAGAGGCAAATTCAATGGTTTTATAGATAGGCACGTAGATAGTGAAGGGGTAGCTGTATTCTTGATGAGTTCCTATATGGGCATTAGAACCCTAATGGTGGAAACCGCTCCGAGTGCCAGAAAATATCGTTTTATGTCTCAGCTAAGACAATATTTTAAATCAATTGAGCCAAAAGGAGAAAACAGCTTGAACCCGAATGCTGTCTTCGGGAATGTCAATTAATTTTTTGTAGGATATCGTTGATTTTAGCAACAACGATTTCCGGCTGGATAGTTTCCATGGCCCGTTCATAACCTTCCGGCATTTTATTACCGTAAATAGAGGTAGGGATCATAGGGAACTGGTTTCTATCCGAAGTAATGACGTAATCGGCTGGTTGCCCCAAAGGAGCAAAACCAGCAAACGGATGGGTTACGCCCCATAAATTAACAACTGGAATTCCGTACATGGCAGCCAAGTGCCCGTTCCCGCTATCCATGGATAGCATTAATTTCAAATTGCTGATGATGGATAACTCCTCAGCAAATCGTAGTTTTCCAATCATATTATAACAATTTGGGAATTGGTCAACTAAGGATTGTAGTTTCTGCTTTTCGTTTTCCCCTCCTCCAAAAAGTAAAATTTTATATCTGCCTGATTCAGAAAGTTTTTGTACCACCTTTTCCATTAGATGAAAGGGATACATTTTACCCTTAAAAGCTGCAAAAGGAGCTATGCCAATAAGTAAATCAGCATCTTTAATAGGCAAGTCAACAGAAGGCATTTTCTCCTTTTTCAAGGGAATGGCTTCCCTTAATTCAATAGGATAACCAAGTTGACCGAACACATCTGCATACCGCTGATGGGTGGTTTTCAATTGCCGGAATATTTTCTTAGAAGTCAGCGCTTTTTTATCCTTTCTGCCTTTATCTATTTGAGCTACGGGAATTTTTCCAAACCGGAAATACTTTTTTAGAATATTACTTCGGAGTACGTTATGTACATCGGCTACCTTATCTATTCGTTCATATTTAAGCTCTTGATACAGCTTCCAAAGTCCGAAAACGCCTTTGTGCCTTCCTTTTACATCCGCTTCATAAACCGATACATTCTGTAATTGTGAAAAGAGGGG
Organism: Cytophaga sp. FL35; assembly: GCF_014349235.1. GTDB lineage: Bacteria > Bacteroidota > Bacteroidia > Flavobacteriales > Flavobacteriaceae > Euzebyella. The sequence continues at coordinate 218,828 of NZ_JACSOH010000003.1, forward strand.
AGTGAAAAATCCTCGGGTAAGCACCGTTATTTTTACATCAGGATACTTCTGAACAAATGCGTTCAAAACAGGCACTGTCATTGCCACGTCGCCCATGGCGGACAAACGGATGACCAGAATATGTGTCCGTTTATTTTTGTCCACGTAAAACGGGATTCATTTCATCATCGTTGTACATTTTCATCTGTTTATAGACTTTCATGTACTTTTTGCCTACTTCAATATCGTACAGCAGTTGGTCTATGGCAGAAGAAAGGTCTTTTCGTTGCTCTAGCAAAACATTCAGCTTTTCATTGCACTTTTCAATATGTTCAGCTGAGGCATCTTTGCGATCAACTTCTTCCTGCATGTGATATATCTTCAAGGCCAAAATGGAAAGCCGGTCAATAGCCCAGGCGGGACTTTCCGTATTGATTGTGGCATCCTTAGAAACATCTACCGAACGGTATTTTTCTAAAAAGTAACTATCGATATACTCCACCAAATCGGTTCGATCTTGATTACTGGCATCGATTTTACGCTTCAATTTAAGAGCGGCAACTGGATTAATTTCTGGGTCACGGATTAAATCTTCATAATGCCATTGTACCGTGTCAATCCAATTTTTTCGGTACAACAGATGAGAAATATCATTATGGTCGTATGGATTTACAAACTCTTGATCGACAGAATCTTTTATGTGATAGTTCTGAATACTTTCTTCGAAAATTTTAAACGCGAACTCGCTGAACATAATTACATTTTTTGCAAAGTTACCAATAACCTGACTTATTACTAATTGGGCAAGCTATTTTAGGGCCATACTACTGAAGAAAATGATAAAGGGCACCACAATACTCGCCATTAATATCATTTCTTTGATATTCGCTCGCCGTATAGATTCAATGTACTTTGTACAAAATACGGTAGCCGGAAAGAAGGTGACCATGATGGGATATACGTGATCGGAGAGTTTCAAAATATTTAGGATAATACCGATTACAAATGCCATGGCTATCAAACGCATGTTTACAACCTGACCAATATTTCCCTTTCCCAATTTGACAAAAGAAATAAGACCTACGGCAAAGGCACCCAATACATAGCAAATTAGTTTGGTGGAATGGCCCCAGTACGAGAAATACACCATATTGGGCGAAAACTTAAACTCGTAATGGTTCAATAAAAAATCTTGGTTATTGGAAAGTATGAGCACACATTGGGTAATCATCAAAAAAACAAAAATGGCCGAAAAGGGAACCAACCAGTTCTTTTTGATCTTGGGCTGGTAAAAGTAAACGGCTATGAAAACCAGTAAGAGAAAAAGAACTGCCCAATCGTAAAAAAGGGTAGAAACCAAAATCCACAATGTTGCATCAAAAACCTTGAATTTGATGTTTTTTAGTGAGCGCATGCTCAATAGGCGCCGAGAGGCCAAGAGTAAAAAAAAACTTGAAAAAATGGCGTTAGAGTCGGCCAAGGTTTCAGGAAAAATAACCATCAAGAGTGCATAGAACAAAATGGCAAAGGAATTGGTACCCGTGATTTTATTTCGTTTAACTATAAAATTGACCAAAAAGAAGCTGAAAAAAAGTATACTTACCACAAGTAGTTGCCCGATAACTTCTTCAGGGCCATAAATTTTACCGAATAGCATGAAATGCACTATCCAATAGAAAATAAACAGGAAGGTGAGTACAATGATGTAATTAATTGGCTTTGTTTTACCAAAAATGATTGAAATCATCCGGACTTTTTATACTTTTGCAGGTAAATATAGGTAATAAGATGACTTCATTTTTTAAAGGAATAGAGGAATTATTTGTAGACTATCTGTTTTGGCCCTTAGACCAATTGCGCTTTATGGAAAGTTGGTGGGGAGCGAATTTCCTAAATTGGATCTTTATGCTCATTGGCTTTGTGGCCTTTGTATATTGGATGCTACAATTGAAACAATTCAACGAAAACAACGAAGAGGACAAATCAATCAGTTCTCACTCGTACTTATAAAAAATGGCTTCCAAATTGGAAGCCATTTTTCTTTCTACCTATTCTATTTTTTAAAGGTCAAAACCAATATCTTTTCGGTAGTTCATTCCTTCAAAGGATATTTTATCAACATTCTCGTATGACTTTTTCAAGGCCTCTTTAAAGTCGTCCCCAAAAGAAGTAATGGCCATCACTCTGCCTCCGTTTGTTACTACCTTATCGTCTTTATTGGTAGTTCCTGCATGGAACACCAAAGAATCACTTACAGTATCAAAGCCAGTCATTACCTTTCCCTTTTCATAAGCCTCTGGATAACCTCCGGAAACCAACATCACCGTTGCGGCAGATCTTTCATCCAGCTCTAATTCAATATCGTTTAGTTTTTGTTCGGCTACGGCTTGAAAGACCTCTACTAAATCGGTTTTGATTCGTGGAATCACTACCTCTGTTTCCGGGTCGCCCATTCGTACATTGTATTCAATTACCTTAGGGTTGTCTCCCACTTTTATCAAACCAATAAAAATAAAGCCCTTATAAGGCAATTTATCTTTTTTAAGGCCTTCTACGGTCGGTTTAACAATTCGGTCGTGTATCTTTCCCATGAATTCCTCATCGGCGAAAGGAACAGGGGAAATGGCCCCCATACCGCCTGTATTCAATCCTGTGTCACCTTCTCCAATTCTCTTGTAGTCCTTTGCAGTAGGAAGCACTTTGTAGCCCTCGCCATCTGTAAGCACAAAAACGCTAAGTTCTATACCCGCCAAAAACTCCTCGATAACAACTGTGGTACTCGCAGAACCAAACTTGGCGTCCACCATCATGTTCTTAAGTTCTTGCTTGGCCTCATCAAGGTCATTTAAGATAAGAACACCCTTACCTGCGGCTAGTCCGTCTGCCTTTAGCACATAAGGGGCTTGTAGGCTTTCTAAAAAAGCAAAACCCTCTTCCAGGCTATCCTTGGTAAAACTTTTATAGGCAGCCGTAGGAATATGGTGGCGCATCATGAATTCCTTGGCAAATTCTTTACTGCCCTCCAATTCGGCTGCAGCCTTTTGTGGGCCGATTACCGGAATATCCTTGATCTCAGCATCATTCAGGAAAAAATCGTGAACACCGTTTACCAAGGGATCTTCAGGACCCACGACCACCAAGTCAATTCTATTATCCAAACAACTGGCTTTGATACCCTCGAAATCGTTTACACTTACCGGTATATTAGTTGCGATTTCTTTTGTTCCAGCATTTCCAGGAGCTACGAATAGATTGACGTCTTGAGAAGACTCACTTAATTTCCAAGTAATGGTATGCTCCCTACCTCCGGAGCCAAGTATTAGAATATTCATTTAGTTGGGATTTGCGCAAAAATAAGGTATGGAACTAAAATAGCCGGAATGATTATGTGATATATTTTACCTAAACCTTTTCTAAGAATTAACTGGAAGACCTATTCGATGAAATACTTGTGAAATCATTATAAGGAAGTACAAATCATTCGTATACGATTTACTCACTGTCAATAGAGTGTTTTTCTTTTCTATCCTCCCTTCTATTTTCACCATTTACCGGACGAATACCTGAACTATTGGTTTTTTGGCTTTCACTTTTAAGAGATTTTTTCTTCTTACCACTCTTATCGTCAACTCGTGATTTAAGCTTTTCAACCTTTCTCTTCAATAAAATCTTTTGCTTTAAAGTCGCAAAATTGTAATTGTATTTAAAGAAAATATATCCGAGAATAATTACGACGGAGACCAACATAATTACCATTCCTAAATTTTTGGCCGTACTTCCCAATACGATAAACAACATCACAAAAAGAAGATTAAAACAGCCAATGATAAAACTCGCCTGTTTATGGGAGAGGCCCCAGTAATCAATTAAAACATGATGGGTATGATTACGGTCGGGAGAAAATGGGCCTTTCTTGTTGGCTATTCTAATTGCAAATACCCTTGCCGTATCAAATAAAGGAACAATTAAGATACTAATAGCAATCAAAGGTGCATTTTCCAATAAGAACGGAAGGTCTGTATATGCCACTGGTCTTAATGCCAAAAATTTTAGGGTTAGTACACTAATAATAAAACCGACTATCAAAGAGCCGGTATCCCCCATAAATATCTTTTTATCCGAGGATAGGTTAAACCCTAAAAAAGCCATTAAACTTGCGTTCATGGTAATACTAACCAAAGCAAAAAAATACTCTTCTGTCATGTAAAAAATGGTAGTATAAATCACCATAATAACCATACCTACTACAGAGGCTAATCCATCAATTCCATCAATTAAATTATAGGAGTTGATAATGGTCAACATCATAAAACCTCCAATAATTAGATATAGATAATAAGGTATTTCATTGATGTTAAGGAAGCCATTTAGGGAATGTATGGTGAAACTGGGATTGGTCAAAACGAAAATTATGGCAAATACTTGAGCCAAAAGTTTGGACCCTGGGGAAATAACTACCAAGTCATCCTTCAGCCCCATAATAAAGAGAATGGTTAGACCAGGTATTATATGCATCACCTCATCAAACTGATCACGGTTCTTTATGAAGAACAAGGCAAAAACTAATGTGTAAAAAAATGAAACCCCTCCTAAGGTCGGGGTCTTATTGGTGTGAGAACTTCGATGATTTGGATCATCCATTAACCGCTTATGTTCAACTACCTTAATAATTTTAGGAATAGTTAAATAAGTAAGCAAAAATGCCCCAATAAAAATTGATATGGCGGTTTCTAGGAAAAACAAGAGTCTATATTTTAATCAAAAATAGTAAAACAAAACACTCTTTTAACATTAATCCCCCTAGTATCTAGACAAGGGCTTAGGGCAAGATAAGTCTAGCTATGGAAGAAGTTCTTTAAAAACCTCCATATAATCCTGTGCCAACTTGGCATACGTAAGGTTTTCCACAACATACTCCCGGCCATTGATTCCCAACTGTTTTCGGTCTAAAATCAAAAGCTCTTTAAAAAGTTCTATTTTATTTTTTATGTCTTCTGGGTCTTCCGCATTAGAAATCAAACCACACTTAGCCTCCTCTATTATATTTCCAGGAATGTTACATGACATTAAAATAGGGGTTTGCGAATACATATACTCAAACAATTTATTGGCCGAAACCCCATACTTATAAAGTTCCAAATCTCTCCAGCTGAGATAAAGCATATCGCATTTTTGGTAAAAAGACATTAAATACTCCCGTTTTACAGGATCTAAAAACAGAATGTTCCCATTTTCCTTTGCCTGCTGGACCAAGGCTTGCTTTTCACCTCCCTCACCTACCATTACCAAATAACAATTAGACCCCTTAAACCATTTATTAAAAGTTTCTATTATGTATTCCATGGCATTGGCCTTGCCTAAAGTTCCCGCGTAACCAATCACCAAAGCACCTTCTTGTAACCTAGTTCCATTAAAATCCCACTCATTGTTTTTTTGATTGTTGGCAAAACCCTTTAGGTCAATTCCGTTGGAAATCCATTTAAACCTAAAACTTTTGTTACCCAAAATGGACCTGATGTGTTGGTCAGAATTTTTTAAGACCGATACTACGTAATCCGCATTTGAATAACATTTATGCTCTAGATGGGAAAGTAGTTGAATAAACAGGCTGTTTTCGGAATAATTACCGATACTCTTTGGAGTTAGCGGCCATAAGTCCCTAGTTTCAAATACAAATTGGGTCTTTCTAAAAAGTAATTTAAAGAAAAGCACATTATACACAGGCAACATGGGAGTTGAGGAGAGAATAATAATATGGGGTTTAGGTAACTTCATTAAAGGGGCAAAGAAAAGCAGTACAAAAAAAAGTCCCCAGTTAATAATCCTTACTATACTGCTAGAGGACTCATGTGAAAAACCCTTTATAACCAACGTTCTAATCTTACCTTTAACAATTCTCATTAAACCCTTTAACGGCACTTTTCTTTTGGGGTTATGTGAAAAGGAAGAGGTAATCATGGTAACATCATAACCATTTTTAATAAATTCTTGACCAAGGGTAAAATGCCTGCTATGACCATTTTCACTTAGATCTGGCGAAGTTAAGTGTTCATTGATAATCCAAATGTTATTTTTAATTTTTCCCATAAATCAAAGCAAAAGCAAGCTTGAAAAGCGTTGAACTACGTTATTTATAGTCTACAAGCGTATTTATTATTTTTTTCGCCGTCTCTCCCATACCATATAAGTTTTCCTTAAAATCAAATACAATATTCCTTAAATCAGTATATGTGTTCACAATGGTTTTTTTATTTGGCCCTACAAGAAAGTTTACCCCATTCTTCACCAGCTCTACCCATTCCGTTTCCTCACGAACCGTAATACAGGGCTTTTTAAAGAAAAAAGCTTCCTTTTGCAAGCCTCCGCTATCGGTAATGACACAAGTGCAGTTCAACAACAGCCAGATTATCTCAAAATAGCCTACAGGCTCCAATATTTGGATATTTTTATTGACAACAATATTAAAATCCTGAAGCTTGTTAACGGTTCTTGGATGTAATGGCAAAACCACCTTTTGTTTTTGGGCTATTTTCGCCAAGGCTTCAAAGACCGCAGTTAGTTTAACCTTATGGTCCGTATTCTCTTGCCGATGAATGCTAGACAATACAAAACTTTCCGTTTCTACCACATCATTAGGTCGTACAGCCCTATCTGTATAATAAAGGGAAGCATAGTACATTACGTCGCCTCATTTAGCGCATTATATTCCTCTATTGCCCTGCTTACTACGGCCGCTTTTACAAATTGGGGCCTAGCACCTAAAATTGTAAGTATCTTCATTATAATTTAGTCTCGGTTAAGTAACAATAGATCTCATTTAAATAAATGGCGTTCTCTTCTTAAAATAAATGGCATTAAGATAGCATAAAACATGATGCCATTGTACCTAACAAGTAGTGACTCAAAGGCCATAATAATCACAAAAGTCAACAACATAGCAAGGACAAAAGGCTCCCCTACAGCCTTAAACAATAAATACCCCAAAGGAAAAATTAAAATAAAAAAAGTCAAAATTCCAGCCTGAAGCCATGTTTGAAAATATTGGCTGTGGGCATTGTACTTATTTTTAACCAAAACGAGATAAGAATTTTTCCTGTATTCCTCGAACAACTCATTATTAGCATCTCCGACCCCATACCCAACTAAGGGACTATGTTTAATTAACTCTAAACAGCTTTTATAAATTAAAATTCTAGATTGCTCCGAAGTAGTATAGTTAAAGTTCTCTTTTTTCCCAAAGTCAACAATTCTTTCATAAAAAGTTTTAACTCTAGGATTTAAAAGTACCATAAGAATTCCGGAAAAAACAATAAGGGCGGTCATTGTATTCTTCCATCTTCCATTACCTGAATGAATAATATACAAGAAAATGTAAACCGCAAGAATCATTAGTGCAGCCCTAGAAGAAAGGAGGAACAAACTAAAAAGTAAAAATATTATTATGACATAAAAAAAACTAATGCGGGAATAAGAAAAATAAAGCAAACTAGTTAAGATATATAAAGACAAATAAGTGGGGTGTATAGTTTTGGCAAATCTTGTCCCGAAAAAGTGGTTGCCTCCATGGTTAAAAGACTCATAAAAAGAATAACCTCCTTCAAAAGAAGAATCAAAAACAAGAGATCCATCCACAATACTGAGAGAATTAGAAAAGGCATAAAATAAATTGATAGCCATGGAAATTAATATGCCAAACAGGAGCATAATAAATAGTCTACGTACAATTCCTTTCTCTTCTTCAATAAACAAAAAAATAATTGGAAAAATAATTAAAGGAAGCATTCTAACAATTAAATCACTTCCAGTTTTTAAGTTTTCCGTATAGACCAAACTTACCCCCGTTAATAAATACAGTAAGGGTAAACACAAAAAAACTAAGTCTTTTTTCTTTAACCTATTTTTTTTTAAAATTATCTGAACAATTCCTAAAAAAGCAGAAGCAACAAAAAAGGGAGTAGAAATGTTCACCCCTATGGGGAGCAATAAAAAGCCTAAGGAAAGTAGATTCCAAAAAAAATCCGGAAGAGAACCGTTACCTGTTCTAACCAATAATTTTCTCATATATTTCATGATGTTTTCCTGCAACATTTTCCCACCTAAAAGAACTTGACAGTTTCACGGCAGACTTACTCATCTCATTATAGTTTTCTATAATATACTCAATTGCTCTACTAGTTTCGTTTACATCATTAGGAGGCACGGCAACTCCAGTACTTAAATTAGGAAAAAAGCCATCTACCGCTTCGTCTTTACAGAACACAATTGGTAAGCCTTGACTAAGAGCCTCAATATATACCAAACCGAAGGTTTCTTTTATAGAAGGCATGAGAAAAATATGGCAATCATTGAATATTTGAAAAAGTGAATTAAAATCATTTATTCGGCCCCAATATTTCACATTTTCATTGAAAAGAATCTCTACCTTCTTTAGAAAAGGTCCGGACCCCACTATATCCAAAGTTGCCAACGTTTTCGATTTAGAATTAAATAGGTTCATTGCCTTAATAACAATATCCAATTTCTTTCTCTCGATAATTTGGCCAACGTACAATAGTTTAATAGGTTGCGACAATTCCTTGGTCCTGGATTCAGTACTGAACCATTTATCATCAATGGCATTGGGAATGACGGCCACTTTACTCTCAAAATTTTTAAAAAAGGAACTTAAATATTTCTCCTTAAGAAGGTTTACATAAGTTGGGTTGATAAAAATAACTCTCTCCGCGGATTCCATTATTTTATTTCCAAACCTTCTTTCGTAGACCATAAGTCTAAAGAAGTAAAAAAGGTCCGTTGCGCGAACATTAACAACATATGGGATGCCAAACTCTTTGTTAAGCAAGTACGCAACCCCTCCATCGCTAAACAAAAAATGGGCATGAACCAAACCAACAGATTCTATGTCTACCTTCGATAATAAATCTTTATAAATGATTTGTATTTTTCTTCTGAACCTCAGCTTAAACAGAAGGTTATTTTTTAGTATGTGCGAGTAATGGTATTCACTATTCTCTATACTTTCATCCCTATTTCCATTGATTTGATCTGCATTTCTAACTGGCACATATATAATTTGTCTATATCCCCGCTCCGACAGCTTACTGACCAAGTTTACGTATATCTTCTGTATTGAAAAAGCACTGGAAATTTGTAATAGTTTATCTCGCATAACTTCTATTCAGAAAAAGATAAGCAAAAATAACAAAGAACACCAACCCATGAGTTAACAATAGTGTAGTAAAAAATGACGTGTTCATGTAGTATATGTATACAAACACTAGCCCAAAAAATATAGGATTCATTTTTATTTGTTTCAAAAGAAGAAAAACAAATCCAATAAACAGCGAATGCAACAAAACCCCTATGTAACCCATTGAAAAATAACCCTCGGTTATCAACCCCACATTGGCGTTCAATCCTTCCTTCTGCAAAAGAACCTCTCCCACATAATAGTTAGGAGTCTGCTCTAAAGGATATTTGAAAAACAAACCGCCTATTGAATTATGGCTCCAAAACGTAGGGTTACTGCCAAAATACGAATAAAAGGTATTATCCATCCTTGCTGGCGTAAATAAAACTCTTCTAACAAAAGAGTTGACTAAGAATGTATTATCCGAAACTAAGAAAACTATCAAACCTAAAAAACACAATCCGAAAAAGAGATAAAGCAAATTATGGAGTTTATCTAGGTAGTTTCTTCCTTTAAAGAAAAATATGGCAGCAATCATACCGATAAATATACTTTTTAATGCGCCCACCAAGAAGATAAAACTAATCATAAACACCCCCAATAAAACTAGCCACCAGTTTTTGTTCAAAAGACCGATAATCAATAAAGACGGCAGTATAACTCTAGAAAGAGGAGCGCTCAAATAACCGAAATAGCTATCTTGAATCCCTCTAAAATACAATCTTGTTTCATAAACATCCGATAACATTAAATTTCTATAATTTACATGCGGTAAATACTTTATGAAGATTGGCACAAACAAAATAACTGAGATCAGTAATACTATGGTCAGCATTTCTCCCTTAAGTCGTATTATCTTAAATTCCATTCGAAAGAAAGAACACGAAAAAAGTACTAGCAACAGAATTGCATTGGAGGCCATCGGTTGTATTAAACCGTCATTAAACTGATAGTAAATTATCTGTCCAAAAAAATAGAGAATGAATATAACATGCCAAATAGTATAAAAAAAATCTCCTTTGACCTTGGTTCCTATTATAACCATAGGGATAAAAAAGAACCAACCTATTATTACTTTACCGATAAGTATATCATGGTCATGCCCCATATAACCATACATGTCCTTAATTATAAAAACATAAACGCTGGTTATAATTATGAAGGTTATTGATTCTAATAATAAAACACTCCTTTTGTTATGTTTGAGCGGTATTTTCAACTTGATATCTATAGGATTGATGTATTATTAGTACTCCGTAAACGGCGTAAAAGAAAATTAGAATTATAGTGTATATCCACAAATATTGCTGAATTGAAAAACCCTTTAAAAAGAAAAGGTAAAGAATAGCCGCGAATTTTGCTAACTCCCAGAGCGAATTTACCTTAAATTTCTTTAAGGCAATTAAAACCTTTCCCAAAGGAGAAAATACTAATATTACAGCCGACGCATAAACCAATGTTTTAGCATATTGGCCCGATTTTTCCCAGCCTTCACCACCAATTAAAATAAATACCCTCTCCCCAAAAAACTCTATGAATAGTATAAACAAACTTGAAACAAAAAATAATAACCCCATTACGGAAAGAATTAGAGGCATAATTTTTTTTCTCCTATTCACTAGATTGCTTACCCTTTGAAATACCACTTGTGAAATTGCTACAGAAACAAAGACGGAAGGCACGGACAGAATTCGCTGTGTAAATTCTAGATAACCCACCTCAACAATATCAAAGTTGTCTAATATCAAAAAGGTTAACGCCCCAGTAACAAACGTATTCAGAACATTTGGTATAAGTGTATATATGGGCAGTTCCCTATATTCTACAAAAACCTTTCTCAACTTTTTTTGGCTGAGTATTTTAAACCTGCTAAGCTTGTTCGCCTTCCAAAAGGCGAATAATCCTTGAACAAAATTTCCTACAGCATCTCCTATCACAAGTCCATTAGTGCTCCTTAATTCCCCTAGCGCTACTTGAGTGCCTCCTTCCGTAAGTCTTCTTGATAATTTACTGGTAGATGAAAGCATGAATTTGCGCCTACGGACCAGATATAAATTAAAAACATTAAAAACTGCGTAGAAGAAAGAACTTAATGGAAGAAGGTATAAAGCGGCTAGTGTAAGGCCTTCAAGACCAGCTAAAAACTCATCCGCAAAAAATAAGATTAAAAGACCCAATACGAAAGCTACCAGTAAACTTAAAAAAAGACAGAGATAAACAACGTGTTTTGCATCGGTGTCTTTTTTTGGAAGTAAAATAGCATTCTCATATTTAAAACAAGATAGGGCAACCAAAATGGAAAAACATTTTAAAAACACATCATAAGCACCAAACTCTTCAGGAGTAAAAGTGCGTTTTAAATACGGTTGCAAAGCAAGTGGTATGGCACTTGCCGCAATAATTCCCAATGATAGTATAACAACATCCTTAGAAAGTGTTAAAAATGAATCTTTAATCCCTGCCTTTTCTGTCATAGAGAAGCATTGTAAAACGTTACTATATCAAATTAAAACCGGAAATTAATACCGGTTTAAAACCCAAATTTTATTCTTTAGGGATTTTTATGACTCAAATGTACAATTCAATTTGCTTTAAAATTATAATTATTATACTTGTAAGTTTTTTCATAAACTTTTATATGAACGAATAATTGGCTTTGGTTTGATGGTAAAAGTAAAAAAGTGGATTCCCTTTGCGATCATTGTTCTTATTGTGTTAGCCCTTGGGAACAATTTGAACAAAACTAAGGGTGGTGCCCTATATTTTTCAGGGGAAAACCATTATACAGTTGAACCAGGAAATTTTGAAAACTGGGACTCTGGCGCATTGGAGGTAGAGTTCTCTTATTACAACAAAAGTCAAAGAACCCTTTTCTCTTCGTCATCAACTACCTCAACGGCACAAAACTTTTCTTTAAGTGTCGCTAACGGTCATGTTCTATTCTACGATAGGTTAAATTCAATTTTACTGAAAACTACCAAGCAACTTGTTCCCGGCCTTTATTATAGCCTTATAGTAAACTACGATAGAGGTAAGATACTATTCTATATTGATGGCAAACTACAACAAACTACCATAACTTATCAAGGTAATTCAAAAAAAATAGGTTGGTTTTCCGATGTGCTAAAAAATCAAAAAAAGGCCTATTTCACTCTTGGAGCGTTCAAAAGGCCTAAGCAAACAAAGAATCACTTTACAGGTTATCTTAAAAAGTTCAAACTTTATGATAAAACAATAGTACCAAATAAAATTAAAGACTCTAATAAGGCAGTAATAGACTATCACTTTGACTTAACCAATTGTCCTTTAGACGTATATATAAAATCAATATTTCGAGGAGGCTATATAAATTCAGCAATTGACGACAACCAAAAAATCATGTTTAGCGAAATTACCAAAGAAACACTGCTACTGCATTTGGTTAGCCTAGTAAGTCTTTTGGTATTAGTATTGCTAATAATTTTCATGTATAAAGGGGAACCCCTATTCTTACTACCAAAAAATTATATTAAAGGATTTGACGGACTAAGAGGTATTTCCATACTGCTGGTAATAGTTACTCATTTAGGCTGGCTTGAAAGTCTTGATACTTTGGGGCAAGGAGGAAAAAAAATGCAATTTCTTTTTAGTGGGACAACTGGAGTAAACATCTTTTTTACTCTGAGTGGATTTTTAATTACTAATATATTACTCCGAGAACTCAAAAAAGGAGGAAAAGTCAATTTCAAGGCCTTTTACACAAAACGCGTTCTAAGACTCTTTCCCCCATTGTTGGTATTTCTATTAATTATTCTCATTTTAATGCTCTCAAATATTTTGTCTATAAACTATTCGGGGCTTTTATATTCCTTTTTTTATGTATATAATTTTATCCCAAAAAGCCTCTCTTCGGCAGAATTGGGTTTGACATGGTCCCTTTCCGTGGAAGAACAATTTTATCTTTTTTTTCCTATAACCCTGTTCCTGATACGAAAAAGAAAACACTTACTACTTTTATTGTTTTCTTTGATAACCATTTGTGGCTTGTTGCAAATTATTCACTTAATTGACCCATTGAAACAGTTGGACTATGTTAACAAATACATAGCCCTATCAGAAGGTTATTACACTAATCGTTGGATTCTTCCCGCAATTGCAACAATATTAATGGGGTGTGTTTCCGGTATTTTGGTTAATGAAAACACACTAAACCGGAAAATAAGTCAAAAGCCTAATTTGATATTCGGTATATCACTCACTCTAATGTTCTGTTTTCTGTACTTACCAGAAAAGTTGATTATGTTGGGATGGATTATTCAATCGGCAGGGACCTGTTTATTAATTCTGTACATAGTTAACAATCAAAACTCATATATAGTAAGAAAACTAGAATTTCAACCCCTTTCGGCAATGGGTAAGATTTCATATGGTCTTTACATTTATCAAGGCTTATTTTTAACTACCGGACCCAAACCTGATGGTCCCTTATTTCAAAAGTACCCTCTAAACATTCTTTTGGTATTTATTTTTGCCATTCTATCTTATCGATATTTAGAAAAGCCCTTTCTGAAATTGAAAGGAAAGTTGGTCAAACGCTAAGGAAATAAACAACGCAGGTTATATATTAAAAATATTGAATAGGCTTTCATTGTAATTTCCTTGAAAGTTTATTCCAAAAACCTATGATACTCCCCTTTTAAACCAACTGGTTTGGCGGCCCTAATGTCGTGTACGATTTCTATGGCGGTTCTGGCAGCATCAACACCATATCCCTTTCCGGCCAAAATATCCTTGTATACCATGGTGTGAAGATCCGTAAAACCACCACTGAATTCCAATTCTTCACCGTTAATGGTAATGGACCGGAAGGTAGTTTGCCCCATTTCCTTTACCTCCTTCGGTAAATAGGCAGCATTGATGGAAAGGAACCATTTTACTCGAGCATTTTCAAATTCTAAATAACCCGCCGCTCGATCATCTTCATGAACGTGTACAATGTTCTCTTGGATATCTCCAAAAATCCAGGAGAGCATATCGTAAAAATGGACCCCAATGTTGGTAGCTATTCCACCTGATTTAGTTTTATCGCCCTTCCATGAAGTGTGGTACCAATGGCCTCTTGAAGTTAGATAAGTTAAGTCCACCTCAAATTTGGTGTCTTTAGGGGCATTCTTGACCTTTTCCCTTAAAGCAATAATACTGGGGTGTACCCTTAATTGCAAAATGCAAAAAATATTCTTCCCGGTTTTTTCTTCAACGTGTTTTAGTTTATCTACATTCCAAGGATTCAGAACCAATGGCTTTTCACATATGGCGTCTGCGCCACTTCTAAGGGCAAAGCGAATATGTGCGTCATGAAGGTAGTTGGGGGAGCAAATACTCACATAATCTAAATATGTATCCTTTTCGTATTTCAACTTTTCAATATGACGGTCAAAACGCTCAAATTCCACAAAGAAATCCGCATTCGGAAAGTATGAATCTATGATTCCGACGCTATCTCCCTTATCAAAAGCGGTCAATAGATTATTTCCGGTGTCTTTAATAGCTTTCATGTGTCTGGGTGCAATATATCCTGCTGCCCCAATCAATGCGAAATTCTTCATTCAACTAATTCTTTTAGGTTGGTAGTTATATATTCTATTTCTTCATTTGTCACGTACGGATTCATAGGTAAACTCATCACTTCCGCCGCACACTGTTCGCTAACGGGAAAATCTCCCTTTTTGTATCCCAAATAGTTAAAACATTCTTGCAAATGCATCGGTATAGGGTAGTGTACCGCAGTGGGAATGCCCTTTACCTTTAATACTCCTTGAATTTTCTCTCTTTCGGACACTCTGACCGTGTATTGCGCCCATACGGAAGTTCTATCTTGCAAAACCTCCGGGGTTTTGACCACATCCGCCAATTGTTTTGAGTATTGTTCTGCTACTTGCTGCCTTCTAGCAATATCTTGCTCATAATAGCGCATTTTCACATTCAAAATAGCCGATTGGAGGTTGTCAAGTCTACCACCCATGCCAATATATTTATGGGTGTACCTCTTTACCTGACCATGTACGCGCATGGCCTTCATTTTTTCAAAGAGCTCGTTATCATTGGTAAAAACGGCACCTCCATCTCCAAAACAGCCTAAAGGTTTAGCAGGGAAAAAACTCGTACAGCCAATGGTAGATGTAGCACAACTTCTTTTTCCTTTATAGGTTGCACCGAAGCTTTGGGCAGCATCCTCGATAACCGCAAGGTTATGCTTGGCCGCTATGGCATTAATTTCATCCATGTTGGCCATTTGACCATAGAGGGAAACGGGCATGATTGCCTTGGTTTTTTCCGTAATCGCAATTTCAATTTGCGAGGCATCTATGTTAAAGGTCGTTTCATCTATATCGACGAACACGGGTTTCGCGCCTAGACAGGCAATGGTTTCTGCTGTTGCTATAAAGGTAAATGGCGTGGTTATAATTTCGTCGCCACCCCTAATTCCCAAAGCCATCATAGCCAGTAAAAGGGCATCTGTGCCGGAAGATACTCCCAACGCATACTTTGAGCCTGTAAATTGCGCTAAGCTACTTTCAAGTTCCTCGGTTTCCTTGCCCAAAATATAACGGGCGGAAGACATCACTTCTTTGGTTACCGAAAGGTATTCTTCCTCTCTTTCTTCAAAGGCCTTAGTTAAATTGGCAAAATCTATGTTCATTATTTTATTCGTATTACCTTATTATCTACCAATTGGTATTCTTGCTTACTTTCAGGGCAAATAGCCTCACCTTCTTCGTCAAATTGAAGACGATGTCCATATTCACCGACCCAACCTATTTGTTTGGCCGGATTACCGACTAAAAGTGCAAAGGCCGGTACATCTTTGGTTACGACGGCACCTGCTCCTATAAAGGCATATTCCCCAATATCGTTACCACAAACTATAGTAGCGTTTGCTCCTATGGAAGCCCCTTTTTTTACGATTGTGGATGCGTATTCCCCTCTTCTGTTAATGGCACTTCGCGGATTGATCACGTTTGTAAATACCATCGAAGGACCTAAAAAAACATCATCTTCACAGGTAACACCGGTGTAAATAGAAACATTGTTCTGAACCTTAACGTTAGAACCCAATTTAACGTTTGGAGAAACTACTACATTTTGACCGATATTACACTTTTCACCCAATTCGCAATTGGGCATTATATGGGAAAAATGCCAAATTTTTGTTCCTTTTCCAATGGTACAGCCATCATCGACAACTGCTGTTTCGTGTACGAAGTAATCTTGCTCTGACATCAATAGTATTTAACGTTCTGATTCTAAAACACTGTAAACTGGCCTACGAGCAAAAGTACGATAATTCTTTACTTTTTGAATCTCGGTCTTTTCGAACAGAGAATTCTTCTTTAATATTTCAATCGCAAAAGAATACCAAGTGTGTTCCACACCGTCTGTAAAATGTTTGAGTCCATAATGGGTATTGCCAGATGTTATCAGGCTCAAGATGTACTTCGCCAAATTTTCGGCATGGGTCGGGCAGCCGGTTTGCGCATTGGTTATAGATAAAGGCTCTCCATTTTGGGCTTTTGCCAATATAGTTTTATAAAAATTCTTTCCAAATTCTGAGTATAGCCAGGAAGTACGGACTATAAAAAGCCTTTTCATTAGAGCGCTTACGTTGACCTCTCCTTCTAACTTCGAAGCTCCGTAAACGTTGATTGGATTGGTTTTATCTAAAATCGTATACGGTTCTCCTTTCTCCCCATCAAACACATAATCTGTTGAAATATGGATTAAGATAGTGCCATTAGCCTCACATTCCCGGGCGATATTCGCTGCACCATGAGAATTTACAAGAAAAGCCTTTTGAGGCTCTTTTTCTGCCATTTCCACGTTCGTGTAGGCCGCACAATTGATACAATAATCAAATTTGTTATTAGCGAAAACTTCAGCAACGGCATTTTCATTAGAAATATCCAGATCAATCGAATTTTTAAAATGAAACCCAATATCGGGATAATCACCTTGGAGCTTTTGAATACTCCTGCCTAATTGCCCGCTAGCCCCTGTCACCAATACCGATAGCATCAAAATAAGATTTTAAAGTGGGTAATTCTTGATCTTTTGGCGAAACTATGGCATCTTTCATATCAATCTGCCAGTCTATTTTTAATTGTTCATCCGCATAAAATATGCCCGCTTCTGATGCGGGGCAATAATAAGCATCGCACTTATAACTGAAAACAGCCTCCTCGCTAAGAACGACAAAACCATGGGCTATACCTTTTGGTACAAAAATCTGCTTTCTGTTTTCCTCTGAAAGGATAATTTTAAGATGCTTACCAAAGGTGGGGCTTTCCTTTCTAATATCTACCACTACATCCAAAACCTTTCCTTTAATGGCTTGTACTAGTTTAGCCTGAGCATGATCACCTTCCTGAAAATGAAGGCCCCTAATGACATTTTTTCTAGATATGGATATATTGTCTTGCACAAAAGAAACATCTAATCCCGTAGCTTTTTTGAATTTCTCGTTATGAAAAGACTCGAAAAATTGTCCGCGTTCATCTGCAAATACTTTCGAGGTAATGACGAAACAACCTTCTATTTCTGTTTTTTCCATTTCCATAATTCCCCTATTCCCTAAGTAGGTTGATCAAATACTCGCCATAACCGCTCTTCATTAAGGGTTCGGCCAGTTCTTTGAGCTGAGTTTCATCTATATAGCCCATTTGAAAGGCTACCTCTTCTATCGCTCCAATTTTAAGCCCTTGTCTTTCTTCAATTACTTGAACATACTGCGACGCTTGCATAAGAGAGGCAAAGGTACCCGTATCTAACCAAGCGGTTCCTCTATCCAAAACGGACACTTGTAACTTCCCATTCAATAAGTAGTGTTTATTGACATCGGTAATTTCTAGCTCACCTCTTTTACTTGGCTGAATTTGCTTCGCAATATCGACCACCTCATTATCATAAAAATAGATACCCGGTACGGCATAGTTCGATTTTGGGTTGCTCGGTTTTTCTTCAATGCTAATGGCCTTTCCATTCTTATCAAACTCTACTACCCCATAGCGCTGCGGATTCTGCACATGGTAGGCGTAAATAATACCACCTTCGGGGTCATTGTTCTGTTGCAATAAAGGGGCAAGTCCAGAACCATAGAAAATATTATCCCCCAGTATAAGCGCCACTTTATCACTGCCGATAAACTTTTCGCCTAAAATAAACGCTTCAGCAAGCCCGTTGGGTTGCTCTTGTGCTAGGTATTCAAACACACAGCCATAATTTGTACCATCGCCTAATAAGCCTTTGAACAATTCGATGTCCTTTGGAGTAGTGATAATTAAAATTTCCCGTATACCAGCAGAAAGAAGGGTCGCCAAAGGATAATAAATCATTGGCTTGTCGTACACAGGCATCAATTGCTTGCTTACCGCCATTGTAAGAGGGTATAACCTTGTTCCGGAGCCTCCTGCCAGAATGATTCCTTTCATAAATTCGCCCTTTGAATTCCTAATTTGGTTTCTTCGAATAGATTCTCAATTCTCTAGATACCAGGTAACCGTTTGTTTTATTCCAGCGTCAAAACTCGCTTCGGGTGTCCAGCCAAGTTCATTCTTCAGCTTTTTTGCATCAATGGCATACCTAAAGTCGTGACCCGGTCTATCTCGCACAAAGGTAATGAGTTCTGCATAAGTCCCTTTTTGCCTAGGCTTTATTTGGTCTAAGAGGGTGCAAATAGTCTGAGAAATCTGAATATTATTCCTTTCATTATCACCGCCAATGACATAGGTTTCACCCCTTTTACCTTGGTAAAAAATCGTATTCAAGGCAGTACAATGGTCACGAACAAAAAGCCAATCCCTAACATTTTTACCATCGCCGTATATTGGGATGGGTTCTTCCTTAAGCGCTTTGCGGATAATGGTCGGAATCAGTTTTTCTTTATGCTGTTTAGGCCCATAATTGTTACTACAATTGCTGATGACCACGTTGAGCCCGTAGGTGTGAAAATAACTTCTTACTAAAAAATCAGAAGCTGCTTTTGAAGCACTGTATGGACTATTGGGGCGGTACGGACTTTCTTCAGTGAAGTACCCTGTTTCGCCTAAACTACCGTATACCTCATCTGTAGAAATGTGCAAAAATCTATTTTGTGCCCGGCCATCGTCTTTGTGGGCTGTCAACCAATGTTTTCTCGCAGCTTCTAAAAGAGTAAAGGTTCCATTAACATTGGTTTTGATAAAAGCATTCGGATTTGAGATGGAGTTATCTACATGTGATTCGGCCGCAAAATGAATAACACCTTTAAATTGATACTTATTGAAAAGATTATCCACCAATTCCTCATTGCAAATATCACCTTCTACAAAAAAATACCGATTATTATTTTCGACTTCTTTTAAATTATCTAAATCACCGGCATACGTAAGTTTATCAAGGTTTACCACGTGCACATCAGGATTCTCCTTAAGAAAATACGGAATAAAATTGCTTCCTATAAATCCTGCCCCTCCTGTAATAAGATAATATCTATTGGCCATGCACCCTTTATTGAAGTTCGGCTGCTTTTTTATTAAGGAACTTAATGAACGAAAGAATAAAGAACAAGCCTACCAATACAAGGGGGATGATTACGTAAGTATTATTAAAAAGTGGTTTTCTCACTTTTTGGGTCTTCCCCATATTCAAAACACTTAAAAGATTTTTTTGCTCAGACAATTCCATTCGCTTCTCTTCGATTTCCTTTACGAACCTATTTTTTAATGTAAGCAAAGAACTAATGTTCAAAGCACTTTCATTTTCTAAAATTACGGTCCCTGGAGCCTTCTCAAGTTGTTTATTATTCAATGTTTTCGAATAATTGTTTACAAGATTATCAATTTGTCCGATTAACATGGTATTCTGATCGATTCTCAATTGTGCATTTTCTCTAAAGGCCGTGATGACTTCTTTGAAATAGTTGTTGTTATTGATATAATCCAGTATTTTTTGGGCAACCTCACTGCCTGTGTCAGCGTCAAAGTAAGTGAATGTTATTCTGTGTGCCACAATACTTTTTTGGGTAAGCACGCTTCGCATAATGTCTACCGCAAAACTTTCCTCTTTAAAACCCTGAAGCAGTTCTAAATACATTAAATCTTGCTCTGCATCTTCCTTTGCCTCTTCCGGGTCTGTAATTGGTGTAATCTCAATTTTAAACCCTTCAAGATCAGCGACATCTACACCCATCTGATTAAAAAAGACGGTGTCTTTGGAGTAGATATTTGCCTGGATTTCGTCTATTACATCATAAACATAATCCTTACTTTCAAAATTCGGCCTGACGATGGTTTCCGTCTTTAGTTTTTTCTCAACAATGGTACTAAGCAAAAACCCAGCAAGAACGCCCACGACTACCAAACCAATCAATATCAGCATGTTTTTCTTAAGATAAAGAAAAGCATATAAAAAAACGTTGCCCACTTTTTTAAAACCATTACCGATTAGCTTTAGCAATTGCCCTAAATCGATTTCATCTGATGATGTGTTCTTAACAGGTTGGTTCTCCGCCATTTGTTTATGAATTAAATATTTGCCCTAAAATCTTGTCTGTAATTAAGTAGGTAGGTTTTACCCCTGTAGTTCCCAGTCCACCGGAAGCCAAAGTACTTCCCGTCACCAAGGGATTGTCAGAAGCATAATAAGCATATCTTACCTTCACATCTTCGCTTATGCTTTTTCTTATTTTGGAGGCGGATTGAATCGCTTTTTGATAATGTACTCCCTCCATTTCCAGACCGATTACATTCCAAGTGGAATCATGGAAAAATGATAAAATATCCTTGTTCTGAAGCGAAGTTCCCAATACGGTAACCATGGTTCCCTCAAAAACTTTGAGTCCGTGACCCTTAAAATCCTCTGCACAAAGCTCATTTTTAAATGGATAATTGTCCGCCGTTCCTTCAAACATATGGGCAGAAGGAATCATTAAGTCTCCTTTTCCGCCATCTAAAATTCCTGCTTTTCCCATTATTGAAATGGAGACTATGTTCATGAAAACAGCATCTTTCCCATCAATCGTATACGGTTTTAAAAGTTCATCGATGGTTTCAAAAGCCTGCTCTCCAAAAGCATAATCCATGACAAAAATTACGGGCTTTTCGCTTTCAGGAATGCTGGTATCCAGTTCATAACAACAGGCATCATTCGTCATTTTTGCAGTATCGAAAATTTGAACATCAATACTGGTTCCAGAATAGTCGTCAATTGCGATCATACCATTCTTTTGCGCTAGGGAACTGACCTTTTTCCTAAGCGAACCGTTGGATGCAGAGCTTAAAGCCTCGTAAATCTCAAGACTTTCCTTTTTTGGAAATTCCTTCCCAAGAGCCTTTTTTGCAAAAAGAGAATTCATAACACTGTGCATATTGGCACTTATGATATGAATAGGTCTTGAGAGGATATTGTTTTTATACAACGTTTCTTTGATGGTATTGGCCCACCTTTCTCCGTGAATATGGTGCCCCAATCGCTCGCGCAGTAAGAGGCTAAATGTAATTGCTCTCTTTTCTCCGGTGATTTCCTCTTCAATGGCCAATTTCCCCAACCAATAGACAATTTCCAAAAAGCGCTCCGGCTTTTCATCGGTGGAAAAATGGTTATGTACGGCCATCACCTCCACAAAAGACCTTCCCAAGATATTTGCCGTATGTATAAGGGCTACCTCCCTCTCCGCTTGGGTAAGTTCATTTTTGTTAACGGCCTCCTCCAACTTGGTCCAATCCCTAATAGTTTTATGGGTGTCCTCGATTAAAACCTTTTTACTGATTTTTTCGGATTCTATGAACAAAAAAGTAAGGTGGGTTAGAATATCATAAATATCTGAACGCCCCCGGGTAATTTCAATGTTCATCTGCTCATCATCTATACGATAGCAATTACGCCTTCTTTTTGGGGGTACAATGGGCTCAAAATGCGAATGGCCATATCCCTCATCCGAAGTTAAATTGATGAACCTACATTGTTCAATTCCTTCTGGAAGTCTTTCGAGAACATAGGTTAGACCACTAAGTTCTGCCTTGTCTTCTGCAACTGAACCATAAATCTCTGGGCGCAATTGAAGAAGTGCATCCTTTAAAGATTCACCGGAAACCCCATTTGGTTTGTAAAAACCACGGTTAAACAAATGGCGCATGGTAATATACAAACGCTCAATGGCGTTGGTAGATTCTTGAGCTCTGGTGGTTGTATTGTTATTGCCCATAAAAGAATTTCGCACAAAATTACAATTATTGGTTTACATACGTGCGGTTGTCATAAAGCTTTCAAATTATTCGTTCGCCCGAAATAAAGAAGCTGATTTCCATAACGAAAAATAAATATAAATATTCTATATGGTATTTATTCTTTGAATTCCGTAAGCTTGTCGGCAACACTACGATCATTGGACAATCTTTGCACTTTGTTCTGCCCCCCTAGTTTTCCCTTTGATTTCATGAACTCATTGAAGCCGCCAACTTTAATGGCGGTCACCTTTAACAATTGCAAAATATGACCTTCCATCAAATCATAATAATAGCTGTTCTGTTTTTGAAGGGACGCATCTAAAGTTGAAACAAACTTCTCCATATCCGACGGTTTTTTTTCAAATTCAACCAGCCATTCGTGATAAGGAAGCTCGCCTCCTTCAGGAGTGATTTGTGGCGCCACCGTAAATTCATTTATTTGTGCATCGGTAGCTGAAATCGCTTGATTCATGGCCTCCTCTACTTCTTTTGCGATAACATGTTCGCCAAAGGCGGAAATAAAATGCTTGATACGCCCAGAAACAATAATTCTAAAGGGATTCAATGAAATAAACTGAACGGTATCTCCTAGATTGTATGCCCAAAGTCCGGCATCGGTAGAGATAATCATCACGTAATTGACACCAATCTCAACATCTTTTAGCGTCATCCTTCTCGCACCCTCATCAAAAAATTCATCTGCCTTTACAAACTCGTAAAAAATTCCGGAATTTAATAACAACAGCATGCCCTTTCCCTTTTGGGAATCTTGATAGGCAAAAAAGCCCTCACTAGCCGGAAACAGCTCTATACTATCTACTTTTCTTCCAATAAGCGATTCAAACTTTGACCGATAAGGCTCGTAATTGACACCGCCGTAAATGAAAAGTTGGAAGTTTTTAAATAGCTCCCCTACCTTTTTACCTGATGCATCCTGCAACTTTTCAAAATACATTTGCACCCAGGACGGTATGCCTGCAATAACGGTCATATCTTCCTTTATGGTTTCTCGCACTATAGTATCTACCTTAGTTTCCCAATCTTCAATACAATTGGTCTCCCAACTGGGCAACCTGTTCTTTTGAAGGTAATTGGGAACGTAATGTGCAGAAATACCGGATAGCCTTCCTAATTTAATTCCGTTTTTTTCTTGCAATTCCGGACTCCCTTGAAGAAAAATCATTTTTCCATCAACAAAATCGGCATTGCCGGTTTCATTGATATAAGTGAGAATAGCATTCCTACTGGCCTCAACCTGGTTTTTTATAGAAGACTTATTAAGAGGGATGTACTTGGCACCAGAAGTAGTTCCAGATGTTTTGGCAAAATAAATAGGCTTGCCCGGCCATAGAATATCATTCTCCCCCGCAACCACTTTCTCAACGTAGGGCCTCAACTCTTCATAATCCCTTATGGGAACCTTGGCAACAAAATCCTCATGGGTCTTGATTTCAAAAAAATCGTGATCCTGACCAAATTTGGTAGAGGATGCCGTTTGAATCAGCTGTTTAAAAACGGCGTTTTGTGTCTCAATTGGCCGAGATTTCCATCGCTCGGTTTTAGCAACCACATACTTCGCAAACAATTTGGCAGCAAATGATTTTAAAGACATTCTAATCTGGATTTTGATTGAGGATTAAAATATATCGAATGGTATAAATTAAAAGTCGATATAATCGAGAGGGTTAACCGTATTACCGTTGCTCCAAAGTTCAAAATGCAAATGTGGCCCTGTGGTTAGCTCTCCAGTATTTCCTACGGATGCTATTACTTCTCCGGCTCTGACCACGTCTCCTTGAGCTTTACTTAATGAACCATTATGTTTGTATACACTTAGCAAACCATCTTTGTGTTCAAGAATAATAACATAACCGGTATCCGCCGTCCACTCTGAAAAAATTACAGTGCCGTTTGCTACGGCTTTTATAGGTGTATCTGTTGGAGCGGTTACATCTACTGCAAAATGTTTTTGTTCAACATTGTACGTATTGGATATTTCTCCATTTAAGGGCGGAAACAATACTATTTCTGCGCCCCCAGTGTTTCTTTCAAAAAGATTGTATTTATCTTCAAGAGCCACCTCGGCCCTAAGTACCGAATCTTCCCTAATTGGTGTTAAATCAATGCTGTTGGGGTCCAGTTTAAACTGTTCCCTCAGGGAGTCCATATCAATTTCCCCGCTCTCAATTTCACCTTTTAAAACCTGCCTAATGCTTTCCAAATACCTATTGGTATTATTCAGGTTGGCTACTAGAGAATCCGTCTTGTAAGTTAAATCTGTAGCCTGCTTTTTGAGCTTTGTAGAAGAATAGCCCGGAATATATTCTCGCAAGGGGGTAAATGCAATAAGCAGGGTGGTTAGTGCAATTAAGCCAATGATACACAGAGAGCCCGTTACAAAAACATTTAAACGACTCAGTTTAAAGGAGATTTTTTCTTCAAACGTGCTCTCGTTTAAAATGACCAAGCGATACTTGTGCAGTAGCTTTCTTTTAATTTCCTTTCTTTTCTTGACTTTCTTGGCCATAATACACAAATATACGGATGGAATACAATTCTTGGTCTTATGTATACCTTTTTTCTAACATAGCAATTTTGATAATGGTTTATACATACAAGTCTTAAGATGAAAGATATTTAATTAACATCTGCATTGATAGATTTTTATTACATTTGTGATTCAATTAAAATGCGATTATGACAGCTTTACAGATATTTTTGGCTATAGGCCCATGGCAAATTGCCATTGTTGTGTTGGTGGTTCTTTTATTGTTCGGAGGAAAAAAGATACCTGAGCTCATGCGCGGACTTGGTAGCGGTATAAAAGAATTTAAAGATGCCTCAAAGGAAGATGAACCTGTTGAGGACAAAAAAGAATAAATCTTCTTAAAAATTGTGACGAACCCTTGGCTAACGCCAAGGGTTTTTTATTGCACTAAATTTAAGCTAAACAGAAACCTTTCGGTACAATTTTGTCGGACTTTCCTACATATTAGAACTTTCTCCTTTCAATTTAACTGGAAATGAAAACCCAGTTCCCAACAATTTGCACAATAGCACACTACAAATAAGCTGACTTTCACAACATTATACTCCTCCCACTGTATGCTATTGGCGTCCTTTGCGT
Organism: Cytophaga sp. FL35; assembly: GCF_014349235.1. Taxonomy (GTDB): domain Bacteria; phylum Bacteroidota; class Bacteroidia; order Flavobacteriales; family Flavobacteriaceae; genus Euzebyella. The sequence goes on from NZ_JACSOH010000003.1 coordinate 244,362, forward strand.
TAGAATAGATACTAATATATGGTATAACAGCACGTTTTTAAACAACTCGTTTTACCATTTACCAAGTTCTACGTTACTTATGCGAAGCTTACTAAAATTGTTCATTGTTTTGTCAATCATGGCAGGCTTTACCAGTTTTTCCCCCGAAGAAAAATCTGTTTCGAGACCTTCTATCTTATTAGTAAAGGAAGAAATCTCTCTTTTACCTTTAGAAAATATACCCCCTACATTTAGTAACTGTCCACCCTCTGATGTGAACACCTCGTACACACCTGGCGTGTGTGGTGCAACAGTCACTTGGACGCCCCCAACAGCCTCCCCAGATGCGGTAAGTGTGACCAGCAATTATAGCCCTGGTGATTCATTCTTGCCAGGAACCACAGCCGTAGTTTACCGTGCCGAAGATGCTTCGGGAAACGTGACAACTTGTTCGTTCAATGTTACGGTGGTAGATAGTGAAGACCCTATTTTTGTGACCTTCCCAACGGACGTTACATTAACGGCAGACCCAAATACATGTACGGCACCCCATACTTGGGCAGAGCCTACGGCATCGGATAATTGCCCCCCAGGAGAGGGTATAGCTCCGGTTCTTCAAGATTTTGAGTCCACAATTAACCAATGTTACACTTTCACGAGGTCTACTATAAGTAATAACGGAGAAATAAATGGAACAAGAAACCTGAGGACTACCTCTATTTCAAGTTTATCTAATTTTACGAGTTACTTCACAACACCAGTATTCTATTTTAATGGATTCGGCGAAATTACTTTTTCACATAGTATAAATGCACTAAACGATAATCCTACCATACACTTAGATATATTGGATGAAAACGGAAACTTAATTACTTCAGATTATTTCACCGAAGCTTACACCGATACCTCGGTACAACAAGAAATTATTCCTCTTAACCTTACTGGAAATTATCAATTACAAATTAGATATAGTGCATCTGGTTTTTTTGGAACAGGCCTTGAAGGGTATTTGGATGACTTACTTATTCCCGGAACTATCGTAACAAATGTAAATAATACCGATTGCGATTTAGCGGATTACGTGATGTTCCGAAGTGATGGAACCGGCCTTAATAGCGGTGCTCAATTTGATGTTGGTACTACAACAATAGAGTATACGGTTAGAGATGCTGCAGGTAATTTTACTGAAAACTCCTTTAACATTACTGTCATAAATGATGTAGACCCACCTTCTGGCACAGATGAATATATATATTGCGAAGGTGAGGCCGTACCTACCATGACAGTTTCTGTAGATACGGCCGCGGGAGAAACAGCCAATTGGTATGATGATTCTGGAAACCTTGTTGCTTCAAATACAACTACTTTTACCCCTCCTTCAAGTTCAGAGTTCTTCAGGAATTTTTTAGTCTATGCTCAAAATTCAAATGGCTGCTCCAGTGAAGATTTCTTGTCTATAAATCTATATCAAATACCTCGCCCTGCACCCCCAAGTGTTACAAGCCCGGTGGAATATTGTGTAGGAGAAACGGCTAATCAGTTAGCGGCAACGGCACAACCTAACCATACCCTGCAATGGTATACAGTGGCATCAGGTGGTACAGCCAGTGGTACAGCCCCTACACCAAGTACCGCTACAGCAGGTACAACCTCATATTATGTTAGTCAAATAGATGACAGCACAGGTTGTGAAAGTATCAGAGAAGAAATAGAGGTTGTCGTATATGCTTTACCTGCAGCGCCTACATTGGTTCAAAATACCGTAAATTATTGTATTGGTGACACCGCACAACAATTAGACGATTATGTGCAATCTGGAAGCAACCCCACTTGGTACGATGCGGCCACCGGCGGCTCTGTTATAGCCGGTACTACCATTCCTAGTACAGCAACGGCAGGTACAACTTCTTATTGGGTTAGCCAGACAACCTCAGCTGCCAATTGTGAAGGACCACGTAGAAGATTGAACATTGTTGTTCATAATCCTCCAGCCATAAGTTCTCAGCCCACCAATCAAACTGCTTGTGAAGGCGACAGTACCAGTTTTACGGCAAGTGCCAATAACACGGCAACATTCCAATGGCAATTATTTGATGGTTCCACATGGGTGGATCTTACCGACGATACCACATATTCCAATACGACCACCTCTACTTTGAATATTTCTAATATGGGTGTTGGATTGGATAACTCACAATATCGAATGGTAGCTTCCAGTACTTCGCCCACTTGTGCCGATGCTATTTCCAATGCTGCCACCCTAAATGTAAATACAGCCCCGATAGTACCGGTAAGTAGTGGAGATATTACTGAATGTGCACAAGACCCTGTACAAACCATATCGGCTTCTGCAACGCCTCCTGCAGGTTCTTCTTTAGTTTGGTATGATGCCCCAACAGGCGGAAATACCGTGGCCAGTCCAAATTTAAGTTCCATAGGGAGTGTAACCTATTATGCGGAGAGTGTGGACAATGTAACTAACTGCACAAGCGCATCAAGAACCTCCGTAACATTGACCATTGAACCTATTCCTGCTGCTCCAATTAGTAGTGGTGACGTACTAGAGTGTGAGCAGAACCCCATACAGACCTTAACCGCAAACGCAACGCCACCAGCAGGCTCAACCATTGTTTGGTATGATGCAGCAACCGGTGGAAGTACCGTGGCCAGCCCCACCTTAAGTTCGGTTGGCACAGTCATATATTACGCAGAAAGTGTTAGCTCTGGTAACGGATGTTCGAGTGCTACTAGAACTGCGGTAAACCTTACGATTGAATCTGCACCAAATGCACCTGTTAGTGGAGGGGATATTACCGAATGTGAACAAAACCCAATTCAGACCTTAACAGCAAGTGCAACTGCTCCCGTAGGAACTACCCTGGTTTGGTATGATGCTGCTTCTGGAGGAAACACCGTAGCCAGTCCCACACTTAATTCAGTGGGTACTATTACCTATTATGCAGAAAGTCAGGATAATTCCACTGCTTGTCCTAGTCATACAAGAACAGCAGTTACCCTGACCATTGAAGCTATTCCAGTTGCGCCAACTAGCGGTGGAGACCAAACTGAATGTGAGCAGAACCCTACCCAAACTATGACCGCCACTGCCACGGCACCGGCAGGTTCTACTGTAGTCTGGTACGATGCTCCGTCAGCAGGAAATATGATCACCAATCCAGATTTAAATACAGTAGGTACCATTACCTATTATGCTGAAAGTAGAACGAATAGCAGTGGATGTGTTAGTGATACCAGAACAGCGGTGTCCCTAACCATGAATGCTAGGCCCTCCATTGCGATAACGCCGAATTCCCAAACTTGTTCCGCAGACCTTACCACCTACTCGGTTTCGGTTGATGTAAATAGTGGTACCGTAACCTCATCAGAAGGAACAGTAGTTGATAATGGAGGCAACAACTGGACCATTTCCGGAATAACATCAGGCAACAATATTACCGTAACGGTAACAGACGTGAACACATGCTCAGAGAGTATTGCCATTAATGCCCCCAATTGTGCCTGTCCCACGGTTAACGCTCCTACTAGCGGAGGGGATCAAGTGCAATGTGAACAAAATCCTATTCAAACGCTTACTGCAACGGCAATAGCTCCCGCAGGCTCAAGTGTCGTATGGTATGATGCCCCTACCGGAGGTAGTACAGTTGGAAGTCCAACCTTGAATTCTGTAGGAACAATTACTTATTACGCAGAGAGTGAAGACAATGTTAACGGATGTACCAGTACCACGCGAACCCCCGTAAGCCTAACTATCAACGGTGCACCCAATGCCCCTGTAAGTGGAGGCGACATTACGGAATGTGAGCAGAACCCGATTCAAACATTGACTGCCACGGCTACAGCTCCGGCCGGCTCATCCATTATTTGGTATGATGCGCCAACAGGAGGAAATATAATAGCTAGCCCTATCCTAAATACAGTGGGTAGCATTACGTATTATGCTGAAAGTGAAAATAACACTTCGAACTGTACGAGTCTCAACAGAACACCTGTTACGCTAACTATTGATGCAGCACCAACAGCACCCATAAGTGATGGTAACGTTACCGAGTGTGAGCAGAACCCAATACAGACCTTAACCGCTACTGCTACGGCGCCAGCCAGTTACATCATTGTTTGGTATGATGCCGCAACCGGAGGAAATGTGGTGGGCAGCCCTACTTTGAACTCAGTTGGCGCGATTACTTATTATGCGGAAAGTGAAGATAGTACTACCGGATGTGCAAGCGAAAGCAGAACTCCCGTTACTTTAACGATTCAAGACACTCCAGATATAACTATTGCATCAGGTCCAGTATGCTCCGCAGATCTAACCACTTATGATGTAAGTGTAAGTGTATCCGAAGGTAGCGTTACCTCTTCCGAGGGCGTCGTGGTGGATAATGGAGGTAACAATTGGACCATCTCTGATGTAACTTCTGGAAACGACATCACCATAACGGTTACGGGGTCCAACAGCTGTGTTCAGACTTTAAATATTACCGCTCCCGATTGTAGTTGTCCTATAGTGGACCCTCCTACAAGCGGTGGAGACCAAACGGAATGTGAACAAAATCCAATCCAATCATTAACGGCAACCGCTACCCCTCCCGCAGATGCAACAGTAGTATGGTATGACTCAGCTACAGGTGGAAACGTGGTGGCAAGCCCAATATTAAATACTGTTGGAACCATCACCTATTACGCCGAAAGCAGACAGAATGTGACCAATTGTGTGAGTAGCACTAGAACAGCGGTTAGCTTGACCATTGAAGCTGCTCCAACTGCCCCGGTAAGTGGTGGTGATGTTACGGAATGTGAGCAAGACCCTATTCAAACCTTAACCGCTACCGCTACGGCGCCAGCTGGTTCCAACGTTGTTTGGTACGATGCCGCAACAGGAGGAAATGTGGTTGCCAGCCCTACTCTTAATTCAGTTGGAAGTATTACTTATTACGCCGAAAGCAATGATAATAGCACCTCTTGTACCAGCTTAACAAGAACAGCTGTAAGTTTGACAATCGAACCCGCTCCAGCAGCTCCGGTCAGTGGAGGGGATATCGTGGAATGTGAACAAAGTCCTATTCAAACCTTGACAGCATCAGCCACTGCTCCGGCCGGTTCTACAGTGGTTTGGTACGATGCGGCCTCCGGTGGAAATATTGTTGTTAATCCTACCTTAAGCTCTGTTGGTACTATTACCTACTTTGCACAAAGCAATGACAATGCATCTTCTTGCTCAAGCCATCTAAGAACCCCGGTCTCATTGACCATTCAAGACACTCCGGATATCTCGATAGCCTCGGCAGCCACTTGTGCTCCCGATCTGTTGTCTTATGAAGTATCCGTTAATGTAAGTGAAGGCGTTGTTAACTCCAGTGAGGGAACTGTGGTAGATAATGGAGGAAATAACTGGACTATATCTGGAGTTACCACCGGAAACAATATTACTTTGACCGTAACCGCCCCAAATTCGTGTTCGCAAACTCTGGATGTTACAGCGCCGGATTGTAGTTGCCCTGTTATACCGGCTCCTACGAGTGGTGGTGACCAAACAGAATGTGAACAAAACCCCATTCAAACATTAACGGCAACCGCAACACCTCCAACAGATGCAACCATCATTTGGTATGATGCTGCAACAGGGGGAAACACCGTCGCTAGTCCAACCTTGAATACTATAGGCTCCATTACTTATTATGCGGAAAGCAGGCAAAATGTCACTAATTGTGTAAGTAGCACCAGAACACCAGTGACCCTCACTATCGAGGCAACACCTGCTGACCCAGTTAGTGGTGGAGACCAAACGGAATGTGATGCCAACCCCACGCAAACCCTTACAGCAATAGCCACAGCACCGCCTGGATCGAGTATTATTTGGTATGATGCCTTAACTGCGGGCAATGTGGTCACAAACCCAAACCTAAGTACCGTGGGTACGGTGACCTATTATGCAGAAAGCAGGGATAATACTTCCGGATGTACAAGTTATAATAGGGTTCCGGTAACCCTAACTATACATCCGTTACCAAATGTGGTTGCAAATGCCACCACGACCTCCATAAACGCAGGGGAACCTGTGACACTGACAGGTTCCGGTGCAGATTCCTATGTGTGGGACAATGGAGTAACTGATGGCGATACCGTTTATCCTTTAGTAACCACTACCTATACGGTGGTTGGTACCGATTCAAATTCATGCGATAACACAGACAGTATAACGATTGTGGTTCAAGCCACTTCCGATTTACGTTTGGAAAAGACCGTGGATGTTAGTACTCCAAATGTTGGTGACACCGTGGTTTTCACATTAACGGCTTACAATGATGGGCCCAGTGACGATACCGGGGGCAGTATTATTACTGATATTCTTCCTATAGGTTATACGTATACCTCGGATACCGGAAATGCCGCTAATGGATTCTATGACCCTGTTTCCGGTCAATGGACCTTGCCGGCCCTTGCCAATGGTAATTCCATTTCAATTACTATCTCGGCCACCGTCAATGCACCTACGGGCGCAGCCAATGAGTATTTAAATATAGCAGAAGTAACTACGGCGACCCATTACGACCCCGACTCAAGTCCGGCAAATGATGACGGGGACCAAAGTGAAGATGACGAAGCTTCTATAGGTATCGTTCCTCAAATGGCAGATTTAGAGATAAGCTCTACGCTTTCCCAACCAAGTGGTAATCCAGGTGATACGATTATATTAACAATTGATGTTAGCAATAACGGTCCCAATACGGCAACCAATGTTTCAGTAGAAAACTCGGTACCAGAAGGTTTCACACTTGTAAATGTCAATAACGGTGGTTCCAATTCAGGAAACAATATAATCTGGAGTGCACTTAATATACCAAGTGGTTCCACTGAATCCTTGAGTTTTGAGGTAACCGTGAACAATCCTACGAATACGTCAAATGAGTATTTAAATATAGCTGAAGTGATTCAGGTGGATCAATTTGACCCTGATTCTACACCGAATAACGATGATGGTGACCAAAGCGAGGATGACGAAGCCAATGCCAATTTTATTTTACAGTCTTCCGATATAGAATTGATAAATTCCGTAACGCCCGATTCCGGCAACCCTGGTGATTCATTAACGTTCTCTATTGAAGTAATCAATAACGGGATAGATACCGCTACAGGCATTGATATTGAAAATATAGTTCCTTCCGGATTTACCGTAACCTCCATCAACGACGGTGGACTTCAAACGGGGAACCAAATTCTTTGGACAGGTATTTCGGTGCCAGGTGGTTCAAGTCAAGTTTTGACCTTTGAGGTCACTATCAATGTCCCAACAAATACCAGCGGTGAGTATTTCAATACGGTCCAAGTTGTGGCCGTAGACCAATTGGATCCAGATTCAAGCCCAAATAATGATGATGGGGATCAGAGCGAAGATGATGAGGATAATGCAGAGATTGTACTTATACCAGCAGATTTAAGTCTTTCAAAAAGATTGAGCGCATCTTCCGATCAAAATCCAAATGCCGGAGACAGAGTTTTGTTTGAACTGGTGCTAACCAATGCAGGACCAGGCTTGGCAACTAACGTTTCCATAGAAGATGTGGTTCCATCAGGATATCAGCTTATCAACATTAGTAATTCAGGAATTGCAACGGGCAATAGAATTGATTGGAATCTAACTTCGGTACCAGTGGGAACCCAAGTATTGAGTTATGAGGTGCAATTGAATGCGCCCACCAATACTTTGGACGAATACACCAATATCGCCCAAGTTACCGCATCTGACCAGTTTGATCCGGACTCAAGCCCGAATAATGACGATGGCGACCAAAGCGAAGATGATGAAGCCAACTATACTATTGATGCTCCTACCGTTGACTTGGAAGTTTCCAAAACAGTAAATAAAAACCAAACGTTTTTCGGTGATACAATTGTATTTACGGTAAGTGTTACCAACAACAGTAGTTATGACGCTACCAACGTAGGCATCGAAGATATTTTGCCTAGTGGATATGCCTATTTGAACAGTACGGCTACTGTAGGAGCCTATGATGTTTCCATTTCATTATGGGAAATTCCGGTAATCGCTATTGGGGAAACCGTCTCCATGGAAATGACGGTGACCGTAAATGAAGATGGTCCATATACGAATATTGCCGAATTGATTTATGTTGATCAGATTGATCCCAATACAGACAACGACAGAGCAGAGGCAACTCCGGAAATAACACAATCTGTATGTTTAACAGTCTATAATGAATTTTCTCCCAACGGAGACGGGACCAATGAAGTGTTTTTTATTGAATGTATTGAACAATACCCCAATAATACGCTTACGGTCTACAATAGATGGGGAGCTATGGTGTTCACTGCCCAAGGATATGATAACACATGGGACGGACAAACCAATAATCAAAATACCATTAGTTCCGACAACCAATTACCGGTAGGTACCTATTACTATACTTTGGATTTAGGCGATGGTACCACCACTCCAAAATCCGGTTGGTTGTATATCAGCAGGTAATTAAAAAATTGTGATGAAATTATTAAACCCATATAAAATACTGGCCTTACTTCTACTGGGAGCTTTACATGCAAATGGACAGCAAGACCCTCAGTATACCCAGTATCAATACAATCCGTTGACTGTAAACCCAGGTTATGCGGGGTCAAGGGGACATCTTACATTGATTTCTCTCTATAGAAGTCAGTGGCAAGGAATAGAAGGTTCTCCGCAAACCATAACGTTTGGTATGGACACCCCAATTGGTAAATTTGATGGGGTGGGCCTTTCGATTATTCAAGATGAGTTAGGTCCCGCCACAGAAACCTACATTGATGGTAATTATGCACATCAATTGGTCATTAACAACAAGGGTCACCGTATTGGTCTTGGATTAAAGGCAGGAGTTCGGTTGTTCAGCTTGGATTTTACAAAAGGAATTAGAAGAGACCAGGATGATGTTGCCTTCAACGAAAATGTAAATGGGAAAGTACTGCCCTCAATTGGCGCCGGAGCTTTTTATTATTCAGAGAAAGCATATTTTGGACTATCGGTTCCTAATTTATTCCCATCGGAACATTATGACCGGGAGATTGAGAGAAAAGCGGACGAAAGTCTTCATATCAACTTAATCGCAGGTTATGTTTTTGATTTGAACGAATCCCTAAAGTTCAAGCCTTCACTATTTGCTAAACAAGTGTTTGGGGCTCCTATATCCGTTGATATTTCCGGCAATTTCTTGTTATACGAAAAACTAAACCTAGGCGTTAATTATAGATGGGATGATTCTGTCGCAGCCATTTTTGGGCTTCAAATTTCACCCCAATTTAATCTTGGTTATGCCTATGATTATACCACTAGTGGACTAAATAATTACAATTCTGGCACCCATGAAATATTCTTGAGATACCAATGGATATCGAGACTAAACAGACTAAAATCCCCTAGATTTTTCTAACATCCCAAATCATGAAAAAACTATTTACCTCTTTCATTCTAATTTACTGCTTGAGTCTTGGAGCACAAGACATTCAAGATATCGGTTTTCAGGCTTCACCGCCATATGAAACTGAATCGTCTATGATAACTTCATTTGACACGCCCCTTTCCATAGGAGAATCCTTTGAGGAAGCAGCCGAAAAAAATGGAATTGCCTATAGAACTTTTAGCGAATTAGCAGGGGTTGAAAATGGCTATTACATTGTTTCAGGTGTCTTCAGCAATGATAAAAATCTAGCGAAGTCGATTAAAAAGTTAAAGAAAAAAGGGTTTGAAAATGCCGGTGCTATTAGCAATGATAGTAATGGCTTGCACTATCTTTATTTGGCGTACTATCCTTTTGGTCTTGAAGCGGTGGACGCTTGTACCTCTCAGCTAGACGGAAATTATAAACAGGACGTTTGGATACTAGAGGTAGAAAATAGCAATGAAATTGGGGGTGATAATTTAGAAGAATCCACGCAAATTACTGCAACAGATAATTTTAGCCTTGAGGAAGAAGCAGAGTCTGTTTCTACAGGTGTGAAAATTCATGAAAACGTAAACAAGACAAAGTTAATTCAAAGGGCGGACCATTACTTTGATAAAATGTGGTATGCCGAAGCTGCAGAACTTTACGAAGAGGCTTTGTCAAAAGGAGATAAATACCGCTCAAAAGACATTGTCCAAAAGGCCGCCGATGCCTATTATTTTAATACCAACATGGAAAAAGCCTATGAGTGGTACCATGTTCTATATGAGAATTATGGAAAGGAACTCTCTGCAGATAATATTTTTAAGTATTCCCACTCGCTCAAAGGAACCGGAAAATATGCCCGCTCAAAAAGACTGATGAAACTATATGATAAAAAGGTGAAAGAGGAAGGGTTGGATAAGCCAAAAATTGAGCGAAGCGAAATGGTATTGGACAATATTTTAGGAAGTGAAAGGGAAATGGAGCTAAAAAATTTGGCCATCAACACTAAATACTCAGACTTCTCTCCCATGTTTTTGGATTCAACCCAAGTTGTCTTTGCTTCCGCCAAGGATTCTTCCATCTTTAGTACCAGAAAGTATAAGTGGAACAATCAGCCGTATCTTGATCTATATGTAGCCAAAATAAACGAAGAGAATGAGGACTTAAAAGACGCTATTAAGTTTTCAAAGAAGATAAATACCAAGTACCATGAAGCTTCGGTTACATTTAGCCCAGACAATTCAACCATGTATTTTACAAGAAACAACTATGGCAAAAAATTAAAAAGGGACAACAAGGGGGTAAACCACCTAAAGATTTACCGTTCTACAAAGGTTAACGGGGAGTGGACAGAGGCCCAAGAGGTTTCCTTTAACAGCGATGACTACTCCACGGGACATCCAGCTTTGAGTCCGGACGGTAAAAAACTTTATTTTGTTTCAGACATGCCCGGAAGCATGGGCAAAACAGACATCTTTGTAGTAGACGTACTGGAAGATGGAAGCTTTACGGAACCAAGAAACCTTGGAAAAGAAATTAATACGGAGCAGCGTGAAATGTTCCCGTTCTTTAACGGTGACAAGCTTTACTTTTCGTCAGATGGGCACGTTGGCTTAGGCGGATTAGATGTTTATGAGTCCGTTTATGATGAAGAGGAAGGGTTTCAAGAAGTTAAGAACTTGGGCAAACCTATTAACAGTAATAAGGACGACTTTTCCTATATAGTCAACGATGAGAACCAACAAGGTTTCTTTGCATCCAATAGAGCGGGAGGTAAAGGAGATGATGATATTTATTCCTTTAAAAGGCTTACCATTGAAGAGGTACCAACGAATCAAAATGCAATTGCCGGTGTAGTAACCGAGCTTACCACCGGAGATGTTATGCCAAAAGCCTTGGTAGAGCTTCTTGACGAAAATGGTATAAAACTCAAGGAAATGGAAACGGATGAAGACGGTAGTTTTGTTTTCGAGGATTTGGACAGTGATACCAAATACACCATTAATACGGTTAAAGACCAATATGTAAACAATGAAATGGATGTTTCTACTTTAACTAACGAAACAGTTGAAGTTGATGTGGCCCTTAAGCGTCTAGAGGAAATGATTGCACTTGAAGATGGAATCAAGAAAATTAAAACGGATATGATCCACTTCGATTTTGATAAATCATACATAAGAACCGATGCCGCCAAGGAACTGGATAAATTGGTAAACGTAATGAAAGAATACCCGGGAATGGTTATAAAAATTGAGTCCCATACAGATAGCAGAGGTAGTAGGGCGTACAATGAGTATCTATCGGATAGAAGGGCGAAATCTACCAGAGATTATATCATTTCTCAAGGTATAGATCCTGAAAGAATTGAAAGCGCTACAGGATATGGAGAAAGCAGATTGATCAATCAATGTGATGGAACGGTTAGATGTACGGAAGAAGAGCATTATTTGAACAGACGTTCTGAATTCATTATCACTAAAATGTAAAAATCAATAAACCAAACTTAATAAATAGACCGCTACCCAAAAGGTAGCGGTTTTTTGTATTATTTCTTTTCTAGCCACTAACTTGCTACCAAAGTCTTTTGGTCCTTTTCCATACAACGGTTAATTAAAACAGTTTGCCGAAATTGAACAATATGCCGTTCACCCGGTCTAATTCATTTACCGTTTATCCAATTTTTAAGGAATTAGGTAGATAACTAACCACCTTTGTATCAGAACTTAAAATTTGAAGGTATGAGGAAAATGTTACTTGTCAAAGAAATCTACTTAGAAGCTTTTAAAGATTGGACTTACAGATTGCTAAAAAAATATTTCAAGGCGTACACATGGTTTTGCTTTGCTTTATTACTAATTGTAATCTATGCATTCATATATAGGCTTTCTACGGGCTTTGCGTTCGTATAAGTAGAATTTCAAAAAATGAAAAGCCCCGCACAATTGTGCGGGGCTTTTTTGTTTGCATTGTATTGCTTGATCAAATCAATTGGCCACTTGCCCAAATCGTAGGGTTTTAAGTATGGCTTCCAACTCAAATACATCATTACGTTTCTCTGTGGCAGGGGCAAAAACAAAGCCTTCCAAAACCAATTTCCTATCATTTTCTTTATCATTGAGAATATAGGTCAAAAATGGTCCCGCCATAGGATAATTTTTTATGTCCCACAGCCCACGAACTTCCACTCCCTTTAACCCACCGATCTCCGTAGGGTAAATGAAAGGGGCGTATGCAGGCTCAGTACGCATATAGGTGACTTTTCCTGCCACATCTGGCCCAGGAATATACTTTTCCCCTATAGAGTCCCTCATCGCCACTATATCCCTTACAAGCGTTTCTTGGTTGTTGAAACTGTCACCGGGCATGGAGTATGCCAAAATATTGGCGGTACCTTTATGAATTTCCCTATCTATCCAAACGAAGTTATTTTCGTGTTTGCCTACCTTATAAATGGACGGTATTTTTAACGAGATACCAAATTCATCTTCCAATACGGTGCCTCTATTTAAGGAGCGTTCAAACCTTTTCTGGGCCGCAGCAACTTCAACACTCCTAAAGGATTCAATGATTTCCGGCGCCTTATTGTTCAAGTTCTCCAATATTTCAGTATTGGTAGTGCCTTTTATCACTCCTACCCTTTGGGGAGATGCATACATATCCTTTTTAATATGGGCCAGATTTAAGGAGTCTTTAGTTACATAAAGTATGGACCTTGTGTTCCTGATCGATCCGGTAAAGAAACGTGGATCTATTTGGTCAATACTAAAGAGGGGTTCGTCCATTGGCATGCCCACGATAGGAGCAGCAAAATGTTTTCGGATACTGTCTCCCACGTGGCCTCTCCACAATTCATTGTCTACCACGGCAACCATTGAATTTATGGCTCCTGTGGATTCGGGCAAATAGCTGGTGTTCTTGTTTTCCTTACAGGAAAATAATAGGATTGTAAAAAGTAAAAGTAGTGTTCCGCTGTGTTTCATTTGTTCTGTTGATTTACGATGGACATGCGCACAATTTCAATTTTGTGCCTGGTTTTAGGTTTTTACCACTAATACCGTTCCATTTTCGTAAATTTTCAACAGTAATTCCAGGATATTTTTTTGAAATGGTCCATAAGGAATCCCCACTTTGTACCGTATGTGTCTTTGTTCCTGGAGGAAAAGACCTGGGTTGAGTAGATTTGTTTACCGTGCTCACCGCCGCCGCACCGGGTGTTCTCCTAGGAAAAATAGTCAAACGTTGACCAACTCTCAAATCATTGCTTCTAAGTCCGTTCCACCTTTTAAGTTGGCTGACACCTACACCATACCTTTCGGCAATCTTTCCAAGATAATCACCACTTCTAACCTTGTAGCGGATCCTATTTTCTTCGGCTTGCTTAACAAGTTGCGGTAAAGGGCTCTCCTTGCTTTCCAACTCCTTTTTTACATGGTTATAGATGGCTTCCTCGTTCGCCACAAATTTTCCAATGGAACTTTTAGGCAATCTTAAAGCATACTTTTTACCCTCTACAAAAGGGACCACGTTTAATTTATAGGAGGGATTTAATAGTCTAAGTTCCTCCTTGCTGACATCGACCAATTCTGATATTTGGTCAAATGTAATGAGGCTTTTTACATGAACGGTGTCCGTCTCAAAATAGGGTCGCTCCACTTTCTTGCCTCTCAATCCGTGTTCTTCCGCGTATTCAAAGATGTACATGGTTGCCAAAAATGCCGGCACATAGCCTGCCGTTTCCCTTGGAAGAAAACTACGCAGGTTCCAATAATTTTTATGACCGCCCGATCTTCTGATGGCTTTATTGACATTTCCGGGTCCAGAATTATACGCGGCCAGGGCCAAATCCCAGTCCCCATATATTTCATAAAGCTTTCCTAGAAATTCACAGGCCGCCCTTGTGGATTTGATAGGATCGCTACGCTCGTCAACATAACTAGAGACATTGAGCTTATACTGCCTCCCCGTTCCGTACATGAACTGCCATAAACCGGTGGCCCCCACCCTACTTCTAGCCCTTGGATTAAGGGCAGACTCCACTATGGAAAGATATTTCATTTCCAAAGGAATATCATGATTGTCCAATTCCTGCTCAAAGAGTGGAAAGTAAAACTGGCTTGCGGTTAGCATGCGCTCCATTAAATCCCTCTTTCTAAAGAGAAATGATTTTATAACATTTTCAAGCGAAGGGTTGTATTCTACGTTAAAAGGAGTTTTTTGGTTCAACTTGGCCAAACGAGCCTTTAGCGTATCCGTGTCCAAAGCGGTAGGATATTCCTTTTCGTACTCAAGATTGACAATTTCCCGATGCATTTCTTCTGAAAGGGATGCGTTTTGATATAATTCCTTCATCCAAAGGCTATCATATCTTGCTGCTTCCGCATGGTCCTGGAGATTGTATTTCTTCATTACCTTGTCAATGACCAAGGAAAGTCCGTCATTCATCTCACTGGAATCAACGGCCATCTCTTCCATTTGCTCCACGCCATTCAAATCCATGGCAAGCGTATCCGCTCCCACTTCTTCCTTCATGGCCAAAAGAGAGTCTCTTTGAGCCTCCTTTGCGGAATCTTTCTGCTGGGCCAAAACCGGCAACGTAAATACGGACGCAGCCAAACAAACCAAAAATTTAGTACCTGTAATCATAGTCAATAGTCTAATCTTAAGTAAGAGCTACGGTTCTAAAACCTACGGATTCAATCATATGCAAATAACATAAAGTTGCATATTTTTTGGCAAATAGAAAACAGCACAGAAATTTTTCCGGATTTTGCCGTTGCCCTCACTTATCGATAACGTGCTATCTACTCTATTATTGCAGCAATACCCGGAAGCGTTTTTCCTTCCAAACTTTCCAGCATTGCGCCACCACCAGTGGATACGTAGCTAACCTTGTCCTCAAATCCAAACTGCTTTACCGCAGCTACAGAATCTCCGCCACCAACGAGCGAAAATGCGCCGTTTTGAGTGGCCTCATCAATGTAATTTCCAACAGCTATAGTGCCCTTTGCAAAATTCTCCATTTCAAACACTCCCACAGGACCGTTCCATAAAATGGTTTTTGCCCCAAGGATAACCTCTTTAAAATTGGCCAACGTTTTAGGTCCCGCGTCCAATCCTTGCCAACCTTCAGGAATTTTGTCTACGTCCACCACCTGGGTTTCGGCATCATTTGCAAAATCATTGGCGGCCAATACATCCACGGGAATATGGACTTTTACCCCTTTGGCCTCTGCCTGTTTTAAGATATCAAGGGCCAATTCCATTTTATCGTCTTCACAAATGGAATCTCCTACGGAACCCCCCTGCGCTTTGATGAAAGTATAGGTCATTCCTCCTCCAACTATCAAGTGGTCTACTTTATCAAGGATATTTTCTATAATGGTTATTTTAGAAGAAACCTTGGCGCCTCCTAAAATGGCAAGTACGGGTTTTTCGCCTGTACGCATTACCTTTTCGATTGCGTCAATTTCCTTCGCCAAAAGGTATCCAAAGCATTTATTCTCAGGAAAAAACTCTGCCACAATGGTGGTAGATGCATGGGCACGGTGTGCTGTACCAAAGGCATCGTTCACGTAAATGTCTCCCAACTTACTTAGTTTTTCGGCAAAATCCTTGTCTCCTTTTTCTTCTTCTGAATAAAACCTTAAGTTTTCCAAAAGTAATACTTCTCCCGGCTTAAGTGCGGCAACGGCCTCTTCCGGGGTAGTACCTACGCAGTCGTCCACAAATTTCACGCCCACACCAATTACATCAGAAACTTTATTGGCAATATGCTGTAAAGAAAGTTCAGATTTCCTTTCTCCTTTTGGTCTACCCAGATGGCTCATTAAAACTGCACTTCCGCCATCTTCCAAAACCTTTATTATGGTTGGTTTGGCAGCTTCAATTCGGTTGGCATCCGTTACTTCAAATGTTTCATTTAAAGGAACATTGAAATCAACACGGATTAAGGCTTTTTTATTCTTAAAATTAAAATTGTCTATCGTTTTCATGAATAAGGTTTTAGAGAATGGCAAATGTAAATAAAAACCAGAAAGACTGGTAATGGATAAGGGTAAGTATTTGGATGTCGTTCAATAGACATTGACAAACAAGGTCGCCGCTTTGTATTGATGCTAAAGAGGTGTACACCTCTTGTTGTATACCAAAATAGCTCTGTTAAAAAAACTATCTTTGGCAAATGCTGTTCAAAGATATTTTAGGCCTTACCCATATTAAAAATCATCTGGCTACCAGTGCAGATGCCGGTAGAATTCCGCATGCCCAACTATTTGTGGGGCCCGAAGGCTCTGGCACTTTGGCCATGGCCATTGCCTATGCCCAATACATCATTTGTTCCAATTCTCAAGGTGAAAATGCGGGTGGTAACCAAGCTTGCAATTTAAAATTCAATTCCATTTCTCATCCAGATATGCATTTTGCCTTTCCAGTATCCAATTCCGATAAGGTGAAATCACATGCGGTAAGTGACCATTACATGGAAGAATGGAGGCAGTTTATTATTGAGCAACCCTACGGCAATCTTTTTGATTGGTACCGACTGATCGGAATAGAAAAAAAGCAAGGTCAAATTGGTGTGGACGAAGCACAGGATATTGTAAAAAAACTGAGCTTAAAATCCTATGAGGGCGGATTTAAGGTAATGATCATTTGGATGGCCGAAAAAATGAACACAGCTGCTGCCAATAAACTATTAAAACTTATTGAAGAGCCACCGAACAAAACAGTCTTTCTTCTTATCGCCCAAGACGAAGAGCAAATAATTCAGACCATTCTTTCGCGTTGCCAAATTCTACATTTTCCTCCTTTGGCGGAAGATGCTATCGCCAATGCCCTAATCGTAAAAGGGGTAGCACAGGAAGAAGCCATGAGAATTGCACATGAAGCCGATGGAAACTTTAATAAGGCCCTGGATTTCGTGAACAACGATTCAGAAGACCTGGTCTTTGAAAAATGGTTTGTTCAATGGGTACGAAGTGCATTTAAGGCCAAGGGCAATAAAGGTGCGATACATGAACTTCTATTGTGGAGCGATGAAGTTGCCAAAAACGGCCGCGAAACCCAAAAGAACTTTTTACAGTATTGTATAGCGGTCATGAGGCAGGCCATGCTTATAAATTTTAATGCCAAGGAGCTTGCCTTTATGCGAATACACGTAGACGGTTTTCATCTGGAAAAATTTGCACCCTTCGTTCATGAAAATAATATTCTGAGTATAGTGAAGGAATTGGAAGACGCCATTTATCACATTGAAAGAAATGGCAATTCTAAAATTATCCTTACCGATCTTTCCATTAGACTTACGAGGTTACTGCATAGAAAAGCCGCCTAGAATTTGCATTGGTCTCAATGTATTTATTAACTTTAAGTACAACCAAGAGACCGGCCATGACATATTTAGAGCATTTTTCCGCAGAAATACTTCTTCTTCTTTTTTTGATTATCGTCTTTCTACAAAGCGGAATTGATAAGATTTTTGATTGGAAGGGAAATGTTACTTGGTTAAAAGACCATTTTTCCCAAACCCCTTTACAGAAATGGGTGCCATTTCTACTCTTCACCATCTTGATATTTGAAACAGTTTCCGGTATACTTTGCGGGGTAGGCCTTTTGGAAATTATAGTATACGGAAAAGCAGAATATGCTTTTTATGGAAGTGTTCTTTCCTGTATTAGTCTTTTGATGCTTCTATTTGGTCAGCGTCTGGCAAAGGATTATGAAGGCGCCAAAAATATTGCGGTCTACTTTATTCCGGCAATCATACTTGTGTATATTTTAAGGACATAAAAAAACCTTCTCCATTTAAATTTGAAGAAGGTTTCCTAGAAATAAAAATCGTAATGATTTACTTCTTGTATTTGTCGTTCAGAATCTTTACGATTTCATCGGTTAAATCATCTGCCTCGTTACCGTACAAAACGCTTCCACCATCTCCACCACCTAAGATATACTGGTAGTTGTTGGCTTTTCCGTAGGCTTCAATCTCTTTTTTCACTTTGCTTACTACGCTATCCATTTGTGTTTGTCCGGCAGCCTGCAACTGCTGGTCTTCCATTTGAAGCTGCTGCCCGATCTGCTGACCTTTTTGCTGCATTAAACCATACTCCTCTTGTGCTTTTTGTTGAGAAAGGTTTTGTGCCTTTTGCTGAAAAGCCTGAGCCTCCATCTGAAAAGCTTGTGAAATACTGTCCCTTTTTTTGGAAAGTGCTTCGGCCTTTGTTTTAAACTCTGCCTCTACATCTATTTTCTCTTGATACTCGTCCATTAGTTTTATATTATCAACATAACCAATTTTTTGCTGTTGACAAGAAACTACTGCTAGAGCAAGTACTGCCCAAACTAAATTTTTCATTTGATCTGAATGTCTTTTAAGAATAATCTTCTTTTAATTGTTGCGCAAAAATAGAAAAGGTTTTTTAATCGCAACTTGATAAAATAAAATAGTGGGTTATCCTATGTAAGGCTGAAAAAGTAAGAACCAAGAAATATAAGATTAATTTATAATGATATAAATTTACAATTGTCGAAGTCTATACAAAACAAGGCGTTTTAAGGACTTGTAACAGGGTTTTTAGTATTCTCTTTACATGTTACTCTCGCACTCTAAAAACATCCTTAAATGGCGGGAAAGAGCTTAATTAGGTAAGAACAATTCATTTTACAACTTGCGAAGTATATATATAGCCGAAGAAAACTCTCCAGTTAGCAAACCCATTATATTGGAACGCGTTCCGATATAAAATGCCCTCAAAAAATTTTGTTTGCCCGTTTTATACTTCTCAGATAAAAGAGAAACATAAAAAGCATCAAACCACATGGGTTTTCTTTTTATTAAACCGAATCCATGCTTTGCAAAAATCTCCTTAATAGCATTAGAAGAAAAATGCCATAGGTGTCTTGGCACATCATAGGCCGCCCAAAATTCTTGATAGTGGTCTGCGTCAAAAGATTTGAAATTGGGAACGGCTATAACCAACGTACCATTTTCTTCTAATAGTAAGTTGAGCTTTTCTATATCTGATTCCAAATTGGGTAAATGTTCCAGCACATGCCAAAGGGTAATAACTTGAAACTTTTGTCCTTTTACATCTTCCAAGGATGAAACCAATTCTACCTTTTTTTCCCTTGATTTTAACCTGGCGTCCAAACTTGGTTCCACCCCATTTACAAACCAACCGGTATTTTTAGCTTGAACCAAAAAATCACCGGTTCCAGCTCCTACGTCCAATAAAGACTTATTCTTATTGTGTACGAATCTAGCAATCATCCGCACCTTCACCCATAGGCTAAACTTTTTGACTGCTTGATATAATTTTTCGGTAAAAGTACGGTCGGCATCGGAATGAGAAATGTAGGACGCACTTTGGTAATATGATTCTAATTCCTCTGGTCGTGGATGGGTCTTCAACATATCCAATTCTTCATCATGGACCAATTGAAATTTCTCTCCGCTAACTGAAAAATCTTCAGTCTCTAAATAAAGTTTCATTATAGTTGTGGGTGGTCAGGTATTCATCTTTTAAAGCTCGAAGATATGCTAAAACAGATTCTTTTGAAAATGAATCTTTCATTAAACAATCAGTTTGCATATCACTATAGACCTCTTTAGCTATGTACCATCTGTCCTTCCTAATAATTTCTTCAGCAGGGACAAATTCTTCGTTATCTTCTAAAGCCAATGCCCTACTAACGGCTACATTAAAAATTGTCGGGGCCAAGTTCAACGTTTTATTTGGTATTGACACCTCATAAAACGCAAAATAATACTGATCCTGACCTATTATGAAAGGAACATCGTCTTGCACATTGAACCCTTTTAATTGAAATTTTGTGTTGACGTAGTCATAAAACTCATTCGCTTTTTTAGGGTCTTCAAAAACAAAAAAGTTTCTTTTTGATAGACCTTTCTTAAATCGCTTCCCCTTAGTAACCTTATAATCTTTAATTGAAGGAGCTACACGAACAGGAATACAAGATGAAATGACAAAAACGAATAAAATAGCAAATAAAGATTTCATCACGGATATGTAATAGTTTCTCTTTATTGAAGCAAAAAACAGACCAAAATAATGTCCAAGGACCAAAAAATAGAGTAGGAATATTTTAAAATAAAACTATTTGTTCCACGTGGAACACTATACCGATTTATCTATAAATTCTACTTCGAGTAAATGAGAAACTGCAGCTCCTTTTGACCTTGCAAAGGACAAATTATGTGTTCTTAATAAGGTAAAATGTCTATTTCCACTAAACGCCCTAACAACATAGCCGTCATTTTTGGTCTTGTTACCTACTGCGGCAACGGGTCCCCAATCTGAATTCTTCCATGAACGAACAGGAAAAACTGAGATATAATCGGGAGCATTCAAATCTAGATTTGCCCCCCAAACAGGAGTGCCAAATATCCTTAATAAACGCCTAGATTCCGTCTTTTTAATTAAAAAAGCATTGGAATAACCCACCAGAAAAAGTCCTAATGCAGACATAAAAACAAGTTGAGCCCATGGCGCATTATGATTAAAAAGATAGTAAACGGTCAAAAACAAAAGGAAAAAACCTATTAAAATAGCCACTAACGGTTTTTTCTGAACCAATAAAACCCCTTCCATTACCTACCTAAATGAACAAGTAAAACACTAATGTCCGAAGGGTTTACCCCACTAACCCTAGAAGCCTGGGCAATGGTTACCGGTTGAATCGCATTAAGCTTCTCTCTAGCCTCAAATGAAAGTGATTTAAGTTGAGAATAATCAAATTGTGAAGGAATTCTAACGTTCTCAAGTCTTTGCAATTTATCCGCATTGGCTTTTTCTTTCTCTATATAACCCGAATACTTAACTTGAATTTCGGTTTGTTCCAACACCTCGGTATCCAATTCATTTGAATGAACAAATGAAGCCACCTTATCAAGTTGTAGCATATGGTCCATAGTCACCTGTGGCCTTGAAAAAACCTTGAACATCTTATCTGGTTGTTTGACAAAGGACGATTCCACCTTTTCCAAAATTGGGTTTATTTCCTCTGGAACGAAACTGGTTTCTTTAAAAAACTCTAGGAATTTGGCGGATTTGGATTGCTTATCTTCCATCCTTTTCAACCTTTCCTTAGTAGCTAGACCCAAATCAAAACTTCTTGGCGTTAATCGCAAATCGGCATTATCCTGCCTTAAAAGTGTTCTATATTCTGCGCGAGAAGTGAACATTCGATAAGGTTCTTCAGTACCTTTTGTGATTAAATCGTCTATCAAAACACCAATATATGCCTCGTCCCTTTGCAAAACGAAAGGCTCTTTTTCATTAATCTTTAAGTGAGCATTGATGCCTGCCATCAAACCTTGTGAAGCTGCTTCCTCATATCCCGTAGTACCATTGATCTGACCAGCAAAATAGAGATTCTCCACCAACTTAGTTTCCAAGGTATGCTTAAGCTGTGTTGGAGGAAAATAATCATATTCGATAGCATATCCAGGTCTAAAAAACTTAACGTTTTCAAAACCCTTTACGGATTTTAAGGCATTGAATTGAATGTCTTCCGGTAGTGAAGTTGAGAATCCATTCACATAGACCTCTACCGTATCCCAACCCTCGGGTTCTACAAAAATTTGATGGCTATCTTTATCTGCAAACCTATTAATTTTGTCTTCAATACTGGGACAATATCTAGGGCCTAAACTTTTTATTCGACCATTGAACATTGGAGAACGATCAAACCCTTCACGAAGCAAATCATGAACCTCCAGGCTAGTATGAGTCATGTAACAATCCCTTTGGTTTTTTAGAACGGGTGTGTTTAAATAAGAAAATTTCTCCGGCCTTTTATCGCCAGGTTGAGGAATCATAACGGAATAATCAAGACTTCTGCCATCCACTCTAGGTGGTGTGCCGGTCTTCATCCTACCAGACTCAAAACCCAAGGCCTTCAACTCTTCCGTAATACCAGTCGCAGCTCTCTCTCCTGCTCTACCGCCTCCGAATTGTTTCTCTCCAATATGAATAAGCCCGTTTAAAAAAGTCCCATTAGTAAGCACCACAGATTTAGACCTGATTTCAATGCCCAAAGATGTTCTAACTCCAACAATTTTGTCCCCATCAATAACAAGTCCACCAACCATTTCCTGATAGAAGTCCAAATTGGGAATTCCCTCCAGAGCTAAACGCCATTCTTCTGCAAAACGCATACGGTCATTCTGCGCACGTGGACTCCACATAGCAGGCCCTTTAGATTTATTCAACATTTTAAACTGTATAGCGGACTTGTCGCTAATAATACCGCTATAACCACCCAGGGCATCAATTTCACGAACAATTTGCCCCTTGGCAATACCGCCCATAGCCGGATTACAGGACATTTGCCCGATAGTTTGAAGATTCATGGTAACCAACAAGGTTTTTGAACCCAAATTAGCGGCAGCGGCAGCGGCTTCAGCTCCGGCATGGCCACCTCCAACAACTATAACATCATATACGTCTTGAAACATATCAACCACATTTATTTAGAATGTTCCACGTGGAACATTCCAATTTTCTCATTCTCTTTTTGTCGCATGAGTAATGCGTCCTTTTCCGATTTATCCTTATACCCCAACAAATGTAAAACTCCGTGGGCCATCACTCTTTTTAACTCCATGTGAAATTCTACATCAAAATCATGGGCATTATCTTCTACCCTATCAAGGGATATAAAAACATCCCCACTAATACTGTTTCCTTCGCAATAATCGAACGTAATAATATCAGTATAGGTATCGTGCTGTAAATATTTCATATTGATATCCCATAGATAATCGTCGTCACAAAAAATAAACGTAATGGGTCCGACGACCTTATTCTCCGAAGAGATTATCCTACTTACCCAATCGGAATACTTGGTTGTATCCAATTCCAAAATTGATTCAAAATGAAATTCAATCATCGCCTTTAAAATACTCCTTTACCTTATTTTGGTAATTTTGGCGCAAAGGTAATGCTTGTCTGTTTAAAATCTCTATATCATTGTTATAGTTATCTAAAAACGAAGGTTTGGAAATAATAGGATTAACAAACGATTCTCTTCCAGTATTACTTTCTCTTTCTGATTTGTTACCCTGTTTTAAATCAGCATTCTCCAGTTTTAATAATTGATGTTGAATCTGATTGATACGATCAAGATTTCTTGTTGTAATACCGTTTTCCAACAAATCATTTTCAAATGTTTCCATTTGGCGTGCCAGTTTTTCACCTAGCTTTCTATCCTCGTCATTTATCATATTACGTAACTGTTCCTCCAGCTTTTGCCTAATCATTTGTTGTTCTTTATAAATCTGGTAGATTTCATTCAACTCAGATTCGCTTATTCCTTGTTGACCCCTCCCCTCACCGTTACCATCTGAGGTAGATTCATTTTTCCCGCTATTTCCTTTTCCATCACCTTCTCCTGCACCACCTTCCCCCTTTTGCCCACTTAAACCATTTTTAGAATCTTGTCCATCGGCACCCTTGCCCTTTTCTCCATTTTCACCACTAGAACCAGAAGACTTACCCTCCCCCTTGTTGTTTTGACCGGACATCCTCTCTTGTAAATCCTTTTGGCTTTTAATAATATCCGGCAATTGAAAACCTTGGCCTTCACCCTGTCCTTTTCCTTGACCGGACATCATACTTTGATTCATATTATCGAGAATTCTTGCTAGAAAATCGGCCAAACTATTACTAGCGTTTAAAACGTATTTCTGATAAGAAGCACCTTGATAAATTTGATTTTCAGCAATACTTTCAAGGGATTTATCAATGTTATAGTACACCTCGGTTATCTGTTCATTTACAAATTCCGAAATTTCAGCCCTACGCAGAGATAAAGAAAAAATACTATCGTCTACATGTTCAAATAACTCTCTTAAGCCTTGCTGGTCCTTAATGCTATTGGAAAATTGAGGACTATCACTATCTACACCCTCAAGTCTATCATATAGACTTTCTTGTTTAAAGGAAAAGGTAATTAGGTTATCAAGAATTTGCCGTAACATTTCAGCATCTTCGGCATCTGTTGATTCGCCACTTGTAGAAGATGACTGACTCAAACTTTTAGCCATTTCCTCCATTTTATCAGCAGCTGATTTTTGCCTCTTGCTGGCCTTCTTTAGTTTATCCTCTTGATCGGTACCCTCATTACCTTGTTCTATTACTTCGTGCTTTTGAAGTTCTTCCAATGCGCTCTTCTGATCCTCTTTTACACCTTCTATATCCTTATCGCTAACCTTAATGTTAAGAGGCTTATTCAATCTATTATTATCCTCTTCTAACTCATTTAATTCCTTTTCAACATCCTCAAAATCCTCATTAAGGCCTTTTTGCTCCTTAAAATTCAAATCATCCTCTAACCCCGTATTAGACAAATTCACTTGACGCTCAGAAAGCTTATGGAGTTCATCACTTAGCTGTTGTGCTTTCTCTTCGGCATAGTATCTTTTCATCAACTCAACCAACTGCTCAAGGTTACGATCACTACTTTGCTGTTTCTTGGCGATATCTTCTAACCTTTTGGTTAATTCCTCTTTTTGTATTTTGTTGGCAATCTTATCCAATTCTTCTAACAATTGCTGATTCTTCTTAGCTTCTAATTCCTGCCTCTCCAATCGTTCTTTCAGCATTTGTTTCATTAGATCATTCCTATCACTTTTTTCTAGGTTATCCTTTAACTGTTCACTAAATTTTTCCATCTGTGCCTCTTGCTGCTGCTGTCGCCTTAGGAAATCTTTAACCTCTGATTGGTCATTAAAATTCAACTTCGTTTTCTCCTTTTGTCCCTCGCTTAATTCTTTTAAATTTTCGAATTCTTCTCTAGATTGTTTAAGTGATCCATCCAAACTCTTAATAAGATTTTCCTGGACTTCTAACTCTCTTTTATTCAAATCTGATTCGTCTAGTAAACCCATACTGAAAACCTGACTTTTCACAATTTTCCCACCCCTTAAACCGTCATTATCCTTTACGGTAAAATAAAGGTCATATACTTTGCCATTATCCAAATCCAATCCCGAAGGAAACGTATAATAAAACTCCTCGTAATTGGAATTGGGCGTACTAATATTCAGGGTTCTAACAAGATCAGGATTTTCAGTTGGGTAATACACCAATTTAACCTCTCTAACCTTGTAATCATCACCAACCTCACCGGCATAATATGCAATGTTAGGATTAAGCGAATCCAACATTTGATTAACCCTTATCGTAGGAGAAGCATCTTTGATAACATTCAGATTGTAAGACAATTTTTCAAAATCCTGCACACCAACATTAGAAGAGCTTATCTCATAATACAAATTAGCATACACCTTCTGTTGTAATTGAAACTGATTACTGACATGGAGAAAATTAAAGACGGTATCCTTGGTTATCAACTCAACCTGATCGGTATTGACCGTCTCAACATTCCAAACTACCGTTGTTCCCTCTGGAATAGTAGCATTACCGGTAGCACTTATTTTTTCGTTTTTCTTATTTAAATAATCGGGATAATTAAGGTCGAGATAAAAATCACTTATTATTGGAGTCTTCACCACCGAAAGTTGGTATTCTTTGGAGATCACGGAAGCAGTAACAAATTCAAAAACACTTGAAGTTAACGGGGGTTGAAAAGTATATTCATACCTACCGTTATTTTTTTTCATTAAATAGTCTTCCCCATTTACCTTGATCCAAATCTGTTCTGGTTGCATTTCGCCAATAGTGCTAACAACCACCGTAAAAGACTCATTATCCAATGTTTCCAGACTGTCATTCATCAAAAGAAATCTATATGGTGCTGGTGGTTCATAAGCTAGCCTGTAATTTACCACCCTATCTACAGACCCAAAAAAACTAGAAAAATTACCTGATACATACACTACTACTAGCACAAGAACAGGTACTATTAGATACTTTAAATAAGAAACACTTTCCTTAAAATTAATAGCATTGGAGAATGGAACCGGACTCAATCTATGGGCTCGCTGTTCAATACTTGCAACTACAAGTTCTGTTTGACTACCGTTACCTGCTAAATCTAACAGATTGGAAAGCTTGTCCCCTACTTCCGGAAAATGTTTTCCTATCAAAACCGAAGCATCTTTATTAGAGATACCCTTTTTCAACTTAAAAAGATAAAATAGCGGCACCAGCACAAAACGATACAACAATACAGCTTGAGCCAACCCGAACAATACTAGAAGTATGAGACGCCCAGTAGAACCAAGCCAAAGAAAATACTCCACAGAAGTTACCAATAAGAAAATAGCTAAGCCGAAAGCGCCAAATAGAATCACACCAGTAAGAAGCATCTTTGTGTAGTACTTTTTACTGAACTCGTTAAGCTTTTCTACTATTCTATTATAACCATCCATATACTAACAAAGATAGGCAAAAACCTAGCCACCCTTTTGAAGATCAACACCTTGAAATGTCAAGCCAAAATTTTTAATCAATGTAACCCTTCCTAAGTGTATAAATCAATGTTTATCTTTGCCGCTCAAAACAGAGTTATGGCCCAAAAAATAAGAGTACGCTTCGCCCCTAGCCCAACTGGGCCTTTGCATATTGGTGGTTTAAGAACTGCATTGTTCAACTATCTCTTTGCCAAGAAAAATGGAGGGGATTTTATTCTACGTATTGAGGATACAGACCAAAACAGATTTGTTGAAGGTGCCGAAGATTATATTATAGCTTCTTTGAATTGGTGCAATATTCCGTTTGATGAGGGCCCGGGTAAGGATGGAGGATTTGGTCCATACCGCCAAAGTGAACGAAAGCATCTATATAAAAAATATGCCGAGGATTTAATTGCGAATGGAAAGGCCTATTATGCCTTTGATACTCCCGATAGCTTGGACAGCCATAGAAAAGCACATGAGGCAGCAGGAAAAACATTTATTTACAACTGGCATAACCGCTTGAAGTTAGAAAATTCCCTGACTATATCCGAAGAGGAGCTAAAAGAAAAACTAGATTCCGGGCAGGATTATGTAATTCGTTTCCTGACACCTGAAAACAAGAAATTACAACTTCAGGATACTATACGCGGATCCATTGAAATAGACACCAACACCCTTGATGACAAGGTTCTTTTTAAGAGCGATGGAATGCCTACCTATCACTTGGCTAATATAGTCGATGACCACTTAATGGAAATCAGCCATGTTATCCGTGGTGAAGAATGGCTTCCTTCACTGGCCTTACATCAACAATTGTATGATGCCTTTGGATGGCAAGCGCCCCAATTTGCGCACCTCCCCTTGATAATGAAGCCAGTAGGAAAAGGTAAATTAAGCAAGCGTGATGGTGAAAAAATGGGCTTTCCCGTATTTCCATTGACTTGGAAAGAATCTATTGGTTACCGGGAAGAAGGGTTCTTTCCAGAAGCTGTAGTCAACTTTTTGGCTCTTTTGGGGTGGAATCCTGGAACGGAACAAGAAATTTTTAGTCTGGAGGAGTTGGTCCAAGCTTTTTCCTTGGAGCGGGTAAATAAATCAGGGGCTCGATTTGACCCGGACAAGAACAAATGGTACAATCAGCATTACTTGCAGGAGGCATCCAACGCCAGCTTGGCAAATTCTTTTCAAGAACAGGTTTTAACCAAACAAAATTTGAAAACTGAATTTTCTATGAAATATGTAGAAAAAGTGGTTTCCCTCATTAAAGAAAGAGCCACCTTTGTGAGCGATTTTTGGGAGCTTTCAGACTATTTCTTTGTTTCTCCTAGTTCCTATGCCGAAAAGGCGGTAAAAAAGCAATGGAAAGAAGATACACCTAAAATTTTAAATGAAGTAAAGTCCTTGCTTGAAAACCAAGACAACTTTAGCTCCCAACATATAGAGGCTGTAGTCAAAGACTGGATCAAAGAAAAAGAGCTTTCGTTTGGGAAAGTAATGCCGCCTTTGCGATTGGTAATTGTAGGTGATATGAAAGGACCTCACCTATTTGATATCATGGCCATGATAGGAAAAAAGGAAAGTGTTGACAGAATCGAAAATGCCCTAGCAACCCTTTCCCAATAAGGGTTACGGCGTTTTTTGTTTTTTGACCCTATTCCTTTGTTGTAACAAAAAGAGGACTTTACATACACATTAGGTAAAGTCTTACTATCTTCATTTGTACAACTAAAAACTTTATATCATGGGTTCATACCTTTTAATTCCTATTCTATTTTTCGGACTCGTCATTCTGTTTTCCTCATTCTTCATAGTAAAACAGCAGACTGCAGTGGCTATTGAACGCTTTGGAAAATTTCAAAGCATACGCAGCTCCGGTCTTCAAATGAAAATTCCGCTAGTAGACCGAATTGCCGGTAGGCTAAGCTTAAAAATTCAGCAACTGGATGTTATTGTTGAGACCAAAACGCTGGATGATGTTTTTGTAAAACTAAAAATTTCAGTTCAGTACGTAGTGTTAAAAGACAAGGTCTACGAGGCATTCTACAAATTGGAATACCCCCATGAACAGATAACTTCTTACGTATTTGATGTAGTGCGCGCCGAGGTTCCAAAAATGAAATTGGATGACGTTTTCGTAAAGAAGGATGACATCGCCATAGCAGTGAAAACAGAACTTCAAGAGGCTATGTTTGAATATGGTTTTGACATCATCAAAACTCTGGTAACTGATATTGATCCAGATCCACAGGTTAAAAATGCCATGAACCGAATTAATGCCTCCGAAAGGGAAAAAATTGCGGCACAATTTGAAGGGGACGCCGCACGTATCCTGATTGTTGAAAAAGCAAAGGCAGAAGCAGAAAGCAAGCGACTACAAGGACAAGGTATTGCCGACCAAAGAAGGGAAATTGCCCGTGGTCTGGAAGAATCGGTTGAAGTTTTGAACAAAGTTGGCATCAACTCCCAAGAAGCATCTGCCCTTATCGTAGTTACACAGCACTATGATACCCTGCAAGCCATTGGTGAAGAAACCAATACCAATTTAATTCTTTTGCCTAATTCGCCACAAGCAGGAAGTGATATGCTAAACAATATGGTAGCCTCCTTCACTGCAAGTAATATGATCGGTGAAAAAATGAAAGAAACCAATAAGAAAAAGGGTCAAGACGACTAAAACATTGACTACTATCCATAAAAAAGCCCGGAAGACCGGGCTTTCTCTTTATAAACAATTCTCTAAACTAACTAAATTTCTTCATGACTTTTCCAGCAACAAAAGAGATGACAAGTTTTTGAATCACCCCTCCTATTCCACCTATTAAGTTTGTGGGATAAAAGCTAGCCTTGGTATTGTTAAAGTTCAGCTTTAAATTCTCCCTCTCAATATCTTGTTGGAGCTTTAAAATTTTTAGGTCTTGGTCTATTTCTTTAAAAGAGGTGTACTTTTTGGGAATCATATCTCGTCAAAATAAAATTCAGAAAACTTTTTCAACAATGGTTTTTGAAGTTTATCCCTAAGCAAATACAGGATAACTCCAAATAAAATATAGCAACAACCTATTGCCAAAAAACCGAGGGCTTCACTATTAAGGGCTTCGCCAACCCAGAAGGCGGCACTCGCCGATAAAAATAGAAGGGCTAGAACCAACATAGTCGAAACAGAAGCAATTTTGGCAAAAACCACAATTGCCTTCATCATCACCTTGAACCCCTTTAGTTTATAATACTTATGACTATTCTCTAAATAGGATTTTGCGCTTGCTTCCGCTTCGACTAGATTTTCCTTTATTTCTTCAAAAGCCATATATTACTTTTGGAGTTGGGCATTCTTTTTTCTTAAGTCTTCCAACTTTTTCTCCAAGGTCATAATGATATCATCAGCCTTGTAGCTCATATTAGAAATGGTATCCTCCAGCTTTTGCTCAAAATCAACCTTTTTCTCTTCTGCCGTTTTAGTAAGCTCATCGGCAGCCTGACTAATTCTTTTGGTTAAATCTTCCTTAGTCTTGTTAGCATTCTTCTTTATTTTCTTTCTGGTTTTTTCTCCTTTGTCCGGGGCATATAATATTCCAGCACCGGCACCTATGATAGCTCCTGTTAAAACGGCCAATAAAACATTTCCACTATTGTTTGACATAATTGTTACTTTTTAGATGAATACTGATTTCACTTTAGGTATCAGTTACTTTAACCTTAAAGCACTAAATTATGACCGATGAATTGCAAGACTTGCCCCAATCGGAGTAAAAATTGACTTTAGCCAATAATTAAGAGGAATTTAACCGTTTTAAGCCCCTACAGAGAGGAAAAAGGAAACACTGATAAAAGAGTATTGCTGAATTTTATAAAACGCTCAAATCGCTTTAAAATAATCCATTTTCAATAGAAAACATCTATTTTTAAACATTTTTGTAATTATTTTAAACAATAATTAGAAAATCGTATTAGATATGTATTTAGAAATAGTAAAACCTTATATCAATAAGTTCTACTTAGATTCTATTTTTGCCCACGTATCCCGTAATCCTACCGTCTTATTGAAAACAATTTTTTCGGTTGTTGAATCAGGATCTACACAAAAGTAGCCCATACGCTGAAATTGCATTCTATCACCAACCTCCACATCTTTTAAACCAGGTTCAACATAGGCCGTTATGGTCTCCAAGGAATCTGGATTAAGGTAATCCATGAAATCCTTATCCTTTTGGGTGTCTGGACTTTCATGTGTAAATAGACGATCGTACAGACGAACCTCTGCTTCAAGCGCATGCTTAACGGATACCCAATGTAAGGTTCCTTTTACTTTTCTTAAGCTTTCTTCGGTTCCACTTCCGCTCTTACTTTTAGGATCATACGTACATTGCACCTCTATAATATTCCCTTCGGAATCTTTTGTGCAGCTTTCGGCCTTAATAATATAACCAGATTTAAGCCGTACCTCTCCTCCTATTTTTAAACGGAAGAACTTACGGTTCGCTTCTTCCCTAAAATCTTCTTGTTCAATATAAATATCCCTAGATAATGGTATTTGTCTAGTACCTGCAGATTCATCCTCAGGGTTGTTCTCTATATCCAACCATTCCTCCTTGCCTTCCTCATAATTGGTAAGAACCACTTTAAGCGGATTCAATACCCCCATTACCCTGGGCGCGGTTTTATTTAGGTCTTCCCTAGCATGAAATTCCAACAAAGAGACATCGATAAGGTTCTCTCTTTTTGCTATACCGATGGTATCTGCAAAATTACGGATGGAATTAGGGGTGTAACCTCTCCTTCTCAATCCAGAAATTGTGGGCATACGCGGATCGTCCCAACCGTTCACGACTCCGGACTCGACCAACTGTAACAATTTTCTTTTGCTGACAACGGTATGACTTAAGTTTCTTCGGGCAAATTCGCGCTGTTTGGGCCTTAATTTATTGGACTCCACCACTTGGTCCAAAAACCAATCATACAATTCCCTGTGCATTGCAAACTCCAATGTACATAAGGAATGTGAAACCTGCTCAATGTAATCACTTTCCCCATGGGTCCAATCATACATTGGATAAATACACCAATCGGTATTAGTTCTGTGGTGAGCCTTATGTAACACTCGGTACATTATTGGGTCGCGCATCAACATATTTGAGGAAGTCATATCAATTTTAGCCCGCAGGACATGGGATCCTTCTTTATGCTTTCCTTCCTTCATCTCCAGAAAAAGGTCCATATTCTCCTCTACACTTCTATTTCTATAGGGGCTCTCGATTCCTGGTTGGGTTGGCGTTCCTTTTTGCGAAGCCATCTCCTCCGAAGACTGACTATCCACATACGCTTTTCCCTGATTAATTAGTACAACTGCCCAATCATAGAGTTGTTGGAAATAATCAGACGCATACCTTTCGGTATCCCATGTAAAACCTAACCATTCCACATCCCGTTTAATGGCATCTACATACTCCTGTTCCTCCTTTGCGGGATTGGTGTCATCAAACCTTAAATTAACAGGTGCATTGTATCGTAAACCCAGACCAAAATTGAGACATATGGAACTGGCATGACCAATATGCAAATATCCATTGGGTTCCGGAGGGAATCTAAAACGCAATTGTTCCTTGGAATAACCCTTTTTTAGGTCTTCTTCAATGATGTGTTCTATAAAATTTAAGGACTCTACAGCCTCTCCCATAACAGAAAATTTAAAGCCACAAAGGTAGTTAAAATGCCAAAAAATTGGATAAAAGTTCTATTCAATCCTACAAAATACAAGGTTTTCACAACACAATTAGGGCTTGATACAACATTAAATTCCTCACGCGTGTATTAAGTAGCATATTTGTTTATCGTCGTTGTTCAAACCCCAAATCTGACATCGAACGTGTAGTAACCCAAAACTACCACTACTTATGAAAAAAGCACTCTCTATCACTGGAACAACATTGGTCTTCGCATTTCTGCTTTTGGCCAATTCATCACTGAACGCACAAACAATTGCACTACAGGCCCCAGAGCCTGCAGACAACCCCAACATTGGAGGTAACTCTCCATGGGACAGAGCTTGCGGATCCGCAAGTTTCAATGAATATTTTGTAACCATCAATTGGGTGGGAAGCACCAATTCCAACAATCAATTCATTTTGGAATTATCCGATGCCTCAGGTTCATTTGGATCTGCAACCACGCTATCAACGATAACGGACCAAAACAGCAACTCGGAATTTCTTACCAGTTTTTCACTGGGAACCAATATACAGGGAGACGGGTACAGGATGCGCGTACGTAGTACGAGTCCGGCATCTACGAGCCCGGCATCACCCGCCTATTCCATGTACTACTTGGGGCACACCACCAATTTACACATTAGCCCAGATGGTGATGGATCCACGCCCGGAACGCTTCAAGTTTGTGATGGCGGCAATGTAACACTAACAGTGGACAACATTCCGGCAAACGAGGTTGGTGCTTACCAATATGCTTGGTACAGAAGCGGAACTCCTATTGGTACCGGTCCAAGTATAGTGACCACTGGAAATGGCGAGTACTTCGTATTTATAGATTACGGCGATTGTACGGGTTCTGCGAATACAGAATCAAATCATATTATAATAAATACTGGTACCAGTACAGGAATTGCTGTTAATAATCAAGCCAACACGGCCTTATGTGAGGGCGATGCTGCCCCGGCCCTAGAGGCAAATGTTCAAAATGGTTCCTATACCTATACATGGTACAAGGACGGAAATGTAGTAAGAACGGCCCAAGCAGGAGGATTTAGCTACACT
Organism: Cytophaga sp. FL35; assembly: GCF_014349235.1. Classification (GTDB taxonomy): domain Bacteria; phylum Bacteroidota; class Bacteroidia; order Flavobacteriales; family Flavobacteriaceae; genus Euzebyella. The sequence goes on from NZ_JACSOH010000003.1 coordinate 277,928, forward strand.
ATTGATACCGATGATCCCTCGTTTGCGGGAGATTATACAGTACAAATTCAAGGTGCGGGTATTTGTACGGAGACATCTGCTCCTGTTACCATTACCAATGCAGGTTCGTTTAGTGTAAACAGAATAAACAACCAAAATGTGGTTGTATTACCAAGTCAATCAGAAGCATTAAGCGTTTCTACTGATGCCAATAGCCCAACATACCAATGGTATAGAAATGGCATCGCCATCTCTGGAGCTACAAGCGGTTCATATAATGTAACCCAACAAGGAACTTATTACGCAGCGATAACGCAAACAGGTGGAACCTGTTCTTCTACAACGATCAACTCTGAAGAAACAACAGTAGTTAGTCCGGCTGAATTCCGAATGGAAATTGATTATGCCACAGAATATACCAGTTGTACCAACTCTAGTATGGTCCTAGAAACAGCTACTATTTACGCGGTCCTTGCCGATGGTACGGAATTGGACGTAACCGATGATGTTGCATCGAGCTTTACCTACCAATGGCGTAAAGACGGTACAGCTATTTCTGGCGAAACGGCAAGATCTATAAGTCTTACTACCAATAATGAAAATGGCAATTACAGCGTTGATGGCTCTTTTGCCGGTATAGATACAACCTCCAACACCCTGCCTTTACAGTTGAGCGGAAGTGGCTCCTTAGTCATTTCGAGTTCTAGTACAGTTTATTGCAGTAGTGATGATAACATAAACATTTCAACCGAGACGGATTTAAGTGGAGAAACCTTTGGTTGGCAAAGGAATGGTACAACCATAAATTCTACTGATACCGTGTTGAATGTTTCAGAACCTGGTACTTACAGACTTGTGGTTCAGAAGGGAGAATGCCCAGTGATTTCCAATGAAATCTCAATAACACCTTTGGACCCAGAGCTGATTACGCTTAGTGAGGATGGAGATGTAATTTTCCCTGAAGGAAGCTCTAAAACTGTCACCGCATCAGGTGGTACCGCATACCGTTGGTATGATTCCAATAATAACGAAGTAAGTTCTACGGACTCCTACAGCTTTACTGCTGAGGGTACCTATACATTGGTTGCCACAATAGACAATTGCGAGATAGTAAGAACGATTACCGCAGATTACCTTGACCTATTTAATATACCAAACGTTATAACTCCTAATGGAGATGGAGCAAATGATCAATGGATTATACCCAACTCTTACTCAAATAAATCAGACGTTAACGTAATTATTTATAATGCAAAAGGAAAAGAAGTTCTCAACGCCACCAACTACCAAAACAATTGGCCAGAGAGCTCTACCAGCTTTTCCCAGCAGAACATGGTTTACTACTATGTAATAAAGAACGCTAATGAAACTTTAAAACAGGGAACCATAACCGTCATTAGATAACCAAATCATGAAACTTGCCAAAAAAATAGCACTCATACTTTTTGCTGCCCTAGGTCTCACTAATCTTCAGGCACAAGAAGACGATCCTATTCTCCTTTACAGTCCAGCATCACAAAACCTATTGAAATTCAATAGGTTTTTGATCAATCCTACCTTTTCCACTGTACAGGAAGATAAATCGTACATCAATCTATTACATCGAAACCAATCGGTACAATTTAAGGATAATGACCAAACCTATTTCCTGAGTTATAGCGGTAGAATAGGGGATAGAAGTGGTTTGGGACTTAGTCTTTATACCCAATCAATTGGTCCGGTATCCAATATAGGTGTTTTGGCAAACTACGCCTATGGCATTAAGTTAAGCGAAAAAAGCAATTTTACATTTGGAGGAAACTTGGCCTATTACAGTACAGGATTGGACAGGAACAATGTTGATGTTATTGACTCAGAAGATTTTAGACTGAACGGTACAGAAGATAGCAATGTTCTTTCATTTCAACCGGGGTTCAATATATCCTATGGTCAATTTGATTTTGGTGTATTTGCCGAAAACCTATTTGATTATAATTTGAAAACAAGTGAATCCTTGACAGATTTTGCGGACAAGACCTATTCTGCACATCTGCAATATACCCATCCTTTTACCAATGACTCAGGAATAATGGAAGGTAGCAGATTAATGCCATTGGCCAGAGTAAGAATGAACGGTCAAAACAGATTTGCTTCAGATGACACAGAAGAAACACAGGACATATCCTTTGGTGGAGGTCTCATCTTAGATTTACCCAAAATTGGATGGTTACAAGGCGGATATGACAGTTTTTATGGAGCTTCTGCCGGTGCAGGTTTTAATATCAATAAAAGACTTTCCTTGGGATATACCATGGAAAAAGGATTTACTACAGACTTTGACAACTTGGGGATAACCCACGAAATCTCTTTTGCCTATTCCTTTACTCCTAACCTTACCGAGGATAGAGTAATGCTAGAGGAAGACTACGAAGATGAATTGGCAGATAGCGAAGATATAGATAAAAATGATCTTGCATCCAACGAAGAAATTGCCGAATTGAGGAGAAAACTCGCTGAAAATGATGCCATAATTGAAGAGTTGATGTTCCGTCAAGATTCCATGGAAGCTAGTAGACAAAGGGATTTGGAAAGACGCTTTAACATGGTCATGAGTATGGTTAGGAATGAAACCAATGGAAGTAGACCAGACCTTGAAGACCGTGCCGAGGCCATGTTCCTAGGAAACAAAACAAGACCCGTTGTTGATGCTGAGAACACTACAAAAGACCATAAAATACCAAATAGTACAGAACTAACAAAGGCTGAAAAAGATGCGGTCATCAGGATAACCAAAACCCAAGAACTGGCCAGCAACGATGCCAAGAAAAATGAACCTGTGGCCATTCAAAAGTTAGCTACAAACAGTTCGTCAAAACCTATTAAAAGTAGAAAATTCAAGAATTTAGATGGGGTTCAAGATGGTTACTATGTAGTTGCCAACGTTTATAAAGGCGGCAAATACATGGACAATTTCCTGAACAAAATGACCGATGAAGGTTTTGACCAAACCAATTATATAGACAACCCATCCAACGGACTTAAATATGTGTATTTAAAAAGATTTGATACGTGGGAAGAAGCTGCCAATGCCCACAATAGTCAAATGGACGGTAACTACAATGGGGACCTCTGGATTATGAATGTTGACAATAGATACAGCAATGAGGCCTACGCCAGCAATGTTGATAAACTCAAAGAGAAATCTGCCAAATATGAAAATGATGTGCTTCAGCAAAATGTCATTGTCAAAGATCAAGTTGCCTCTAAGGAATTAACTAGTAAAACTTATAAAATTGATGGTATTGGAAGCGGTTATTATATCATAGCGAATGTATTTGCCAGTCCAAAAAATGCCAATCGGTTTGTAAAACTTTTAAACTCCTATGGGTTAAGCGCAAGCTATTTCATCAACCCGGAAAATAACTGGAGATATGTCTATTTAAAAAGACATGAATCTTGGAACAATGCCCTAATATCCTACTACACCAACCTAAACGATTCGTACAACGACAAGATGTGGATTATGCGAGTCAAACCAAACCTACTGGCATAAATGATACCAAAACTTATTAAAAATATCCTTGCAGGAGTCCTTTTTATGGTCACCTGCACCGTTTTTTCCCAAGAGTATACTTCTTTTACAAGAACATACCCTTCTGGTGATAATTATAGGTATCAAACAAATATTAAGGGGGATCTTACATTTATTTCCAATAGTATCTTAAATAGGGAAGGTGGTACACCTACCACGGAACCAAATGACCCATACAACAATCTAAATACGGACAATAATGATTGGAACACGGAAACAGGAGGTAGGCTGAACTACAATGACTATAAAAATATGCAGTATATAGATGTAGACACCGACCCATCTACCTTTAGTTCCAGTACAGCAACATTTAATTTTCCAAACCCTGATTGTAATCGCATTAGATATGCCGCTTTGTATTGGGCCGCAACTTACCCAAGTGCTACAGCTAATGGTTCCTATACCGCTCCCGGCAATTATACAGAAAATAACATTCCCGTAGGACAAGGAAGACAAAATGATTTCAACCAAGTAAGATTTAGGGTTCCAGGAGGAGCCTACATAAATATTACGGCCGACGAGATTCTTTATGATGGTTTTACCAGCGCGGATTCTTCCGTACGAGAAAATAGCCCCTATGCTTGTTATGCAGATGTTACCAATTTAATTACCCCTTTGGCAAACCCCGCAGGGGACTATACTGTAGCAAACATAAGGGCCACTACCGGAGGACTCACTCCTGGAGGAGGTTCAACAGGCGGTTGGACATTGGTTATCGTATATGAAAATCCAAACCTAACAGGTAAACTAATCACCACTTTTGATGGTTTTGCACGAGTTAGAGATACTGACCAAGTAGATGTTAATTACTCAGGGTTTAATACCATTCCAGCTGGTCCGGTTAGGGCTAACGTAGGGGCGGCCACCTTAGAAGGTGATTTCAGGATTACAGGAGATCGGTTGAGAATTAGAGCTGCCAGCAATGGTGGTTTTACAACTCTAAGCAACGGCGCCAACCCTTCCACCAACTTTTTTAATAGTAACATTACTCTTAATGGCACCGTCACAACTAACAGAAACCCTGCAAGTATAAATACCCTAGGGTATGACACAGATATTTTTTTGGTAAATAACCCCTCCAATTCAGTCATTCCAAACAATGAAACCGCTGCTACTTTTAGGTTTCAGACCAACGGAGATCAATATTATCCATTCTTTAATTCCTTTAATGTTGAGATTATAGAACCGGATATTGTACTTGAGAAACGTGTAGAGGACATTAGTGGTAATGATATTACAGGACAAGGAGTAAATCTTGGTCAGATTTTAGACTATGTTCTCACCTTCGAAAACCTTGGAAACGATGATGCTGCCAATTATACCATTAGGGATATACTTCCCATAAATGTAACCTTGGATGAAAGTAATTTGCAGATGCCCACGGGTACCTCCTACACTTTCAATCCGGCAACAAGGGAAGTCGTCTTTAGTATTCCATCAAATCTTGTTAGGGTAGGTCAACCGGCCTCAAGCATTCGGATGAGGGTACAGGTAGCAGAAAATTGCTTTGATTTTATAGATGCTTGTACTGACCTCATTGAAAATCTTGCTTTTTCCACTTACGAAGGTGTTATAAACGATAACCAAATCACCGATGACCCTAGTGTGTCAGACTTTGATACCTGTGGTTTTGTTACTCCTGGTGCCACCAACTTTCTTTTGGACGACCTTTCTGACTGTAACTTTACGCGTACCGTACAACTTTGTGGGCTAGATGTTACACTTGATGCTGGCGACAATTTTGACGATTATATTTGGGTTAGGGATGACAACAACAATGGTCAAATAGACTCATCTGATCCGGTTCTGAACGATGGAAACCCAGACGGAGACCTAAGCACGCTAGTTGTCAATGACATAGGAACTTATATTGTTGACAAAATAGTTGCAGACCCTTGTAAAGGCTTTAAAGAAATAATTATTGTTGAAAGGTTTGGAACCGTTCAAACCAACCCTATCGTCGATTATTTTAATGGCTTGAACTCCGATGCCGACCCTACGAACGACATTCAAGGGGAAATTGTACAATGTAGCGTAGATGGGGATTTACTTCCTAATATATTCCTTTGTGGTTCAAACGATTCTCAATTATTTCAAATTAATATTACTGACGCCAATCTAACCTGGGAGCGCTTAGATGAATCAAGTTGTCTACCGGCTCCAGATGATTGTGCCAATAAAAATCTTACCTGCCAATGGAACTTTGAAGCATCAGGAAATAATTTTACCGCTACTACGGCAGGAAAATACAGATTGGTAGTTAGCTATCAAAATGGATGTTTCAGTAGATTCTATTTTGATGTTTATCAAAACGAGCTTGACATAAATCACACTTCCAGAGATATCATTTGTAATACCGATGGAAATATTACCGTTACCAATCTAGGAAGTAATTACGGTTTTCAACTCGTTGATGTAGCGAATGGAACCATTGTAGTCCCTTTTAGCGCTAATAACGGACCAAGTTTTGATATTGCAACCAACGGTGCTTACCGAGTTGACATTACTCAGTTGGATAGCTCTGGTAATCCCATACCGAATGCCTGTATATTCAGCACTCCCGATATTGGAATTCTTGATAGGGATTTTCAAGTAGATGTAGAAACTACTCCCGCCAATTGTAATGATCAAGGCACTATTAAAATTGACATTTTAAATGTTGAGCCCAACTATACCTACGTACTTAGAAGAGATGACGGTACCTTGATCGACGATGAAACGGCGAGTACAAATAATACTCATACTTTTCAGGTAAATGAAGGTGATTATATCATTGAAGCGTCAACTGAAGATGGTTGTACTTATACTGAAAACGTACGAGTAGATAGAACTCCTGATCCAACAATTTCAGCCTTGACCATTAGTGATATTGGATGTACGGCAGGGGTTATTCAACTTACAGCCAACAATGGATATCCAAATCCAGATTATAACTATGCTATTTGGAGTAGAAATGGAGTGAACCTTTACCCTGATGTAGCTTCAATTCCAGGTGATGCATACGATACCGATCCTAATTTCATATTTGGTTGGAGAGATACCGATGCAGATGGTATTGATGAATATTTTGCTGGAGAAGCTGGTACCTACTCCTTCGTAGTCGTTGATGGCAACAACTGTTTTGCTTTCTCCAACGAGGTGACCATAAATGATAATGGTACCATGAGTATCGATTCCGTTAGTGAAACCCAACCTTCCTGTAGTGGTGATGCCGATGGGGAAATTGTAGTGAACATAACAGGTGGAACAGCCCCGTATCAATATAGTATTGATGGTGGTACCACCTACCAATCTACGCCCACCTTTGTAAATCTTTCCGCAGGAAGTTACGCCATTAGAGTATTGGATAGCTCTGGATGTGATCAATCTCAGACCCATGTTTTGAGCGAACCATTTCCATTAAGTGCTTCAACAGGTGTTTCAAGAGATGCTACTTGTGACCCCAATGGGGCAGAGGTAAGGGTAACCAATGTTACCGGCGGTTCAGGAACTTATCAATATAGCTTTGATGGTGGTGTCACCTATGGTGCATCAAGTGTTGCAGTTTTACCTCCAGGAGATTATACTGTGATTGTTGATGATGGGTCATGTGAATTTCCAATGACCGTTACCGTAGAAGATGTACCTGATGAACCTGAAGTAACATTGACTCCTGAAGTGAGTTATAATTGTGATGGAACAGGCACTATAACGGCCACACCAAATATTGCTACTTACAACTATACCTATGCGCTTGACGGTGTTCTCAATTCACCTGACCCAACTAGCAATGTTTTTAATAATGTTACACCAGGCACCTATACCGTAACCACATTCTATACTTCGCAAACACCTCCAACTCCGAGTATTCTATTAAGCGAAGATTTTGGTAGCGGAGAAACCATCCCTAGTCCAAATACAAGTGGCTATACTTATGAAGATCAAACTTCCGATCCTCCTGGGGATGCAAACAGCAATATTAATGATTTTGAGTATTCAGTAACCAGTGACATCGTTGCTCCCTTTGGTTCTTGGTTAAGTCCGATTGATCATACCACCGGTACGCGTGCAAGTCAAGGTAGGTATTTGGTGATGAATGTTGGAACACCTACTCCTTCGCAAATCATATATTCTAAACAAATCAACGACGTAATCCCTAATCAAGATTTAAGCGTTTCGCTTTACATTCTAAATTTAATGCGTCAGGGTAGAAGTGGCCTTGATCCCGACTTAACCATAGAAATTAGGGAGGCCGGAACAACCAACGTTATCCAATCCATCAGAACAGGTATCATACCAAAAAATACAGGACCTAGTGACTGGGTAGAATTTACCGCGACCCTGAATCCAGGTGCGAATACCACGCTAGATTTTGTTATTAGATCGGAAATTACTGGTAATAACGGTAATGATTTCGTTCTTGATGATATTACGGTACACCAGGTGCCAGAAGTTTGTGAGCAATTTGTTGAAACCCCGGTTACCGTAGTTGCAGGTAATGTATTTACAGCCTCTATTACTAGTGCTACCAATGCCACTTGTAACGGCGATACAGATGCCACTCTTACTATAGAAGCAGAAAATTTTGATGCCGTTGCCGGATTTGAATATTCAATCAACGGAAGTGCATTTATTAATGCTACCACTTCACCGGTTACCACTTCGACACCATTAGGTGCCGGCAACCATACCATTGTGGTGAGAAAATCGGATGAAATTACGTGTTCAAGAACACTTACACATACCATTTCGGAGCCGACAGCGGTAGTGGCCAGTGCTTCCGTTACCACCGAACTTACTTGTACCAACGGTGGTGCAACCATTACTGCCAGTGTTACAGGTGGTACACCAGGTTACGAATATCAATTAGAAGATAACTTGGGAGGCACCATAGCCGGTTTTGACTTTGTCTCCAACGGCAATAATACCGTTTTTACAGGATTAGCGGCAGGAGATTATATAGTTCGTGTAAGGGATGTCAATTTATGTGAGGATGCTATTGATGCCTCCCTAACGATTAGCCCTATTGACCCTATTGCCTATACCGTAACTCCAACGGCCTGCTATCCTGGTGGAAATACAGCCATTATTCAAGTTGATGTGACCAGCGGTAACGGAGATTATACCTTCAGCCTGAACGGAAATCCTTGGGTAGCACCTTCACCAAGTACTGCTACCACCTATACTTTTACCGGACTGTACAACGGCACCTACACCATTAATGTTCAAGATGGTCTTGGCTGCACCGGAACTTTAGAAACGATTACCATTGATCCACAATTGACGGTAAGCGCTTCCGCACCTAACATTACAGCCTGCGCCACCTCAACCGATATTAGTATTAACGCAACAGGCGGGGACAACAATTACGTATATGCCGTTGTGCTAAACGGAACTCCTGTTGTTGATGGTGATTTTAACAATACCAATCCGGTAAGCGTTTCTACAGCTGGGGATTATGATATTCATGTAAGGGACAACGGTGGCAATGCTGGTTATTGTACTGCGGTTCACACCCTTACAGTAGTTCAGGATACGCCTATTGTATTTACTCCAACACCCACCGACGTTAGCTGTTTTGGTGGTACTGATGGTTCTATAGCTATTGTGGTGGATTCGGGTGGTAATGCTCCTTTTATGTACAGCATTGATAATGGAGCAACCTATGTTACCGGAGATTCCTTCCCTAACTTATCCGCTGGAACTTACCCAGTACGGGTCAGGGATTCCAACAATTGCGAATCCGTTGTACAAAATGTTACCATAAATGAACCCGCACAGATAGTTGCGGAAGCTACACTTACACAAAATTATACCTGTACCACGGATGGAGAGATTACTGTTGGTAGTATAACTCCAACTTCTGGTGGTTCTGGAGATTATCAATACAGCATCAACGGAGGTGCTTGGACGGCCTCTACCACTGGCGGTCATACATTTACCTCTCTAACCGATGGTACTTATAGCATACGCGTTAGGGATACCAATGCTACCACGTGTGGAATTACTTTGGCAGATATTATTATTGCGCCGCTACCTGTAGAACCTACGCTTTCAACCTCTGTGGTCTATAGTTGTAATGGTACTGGCACAATTACGGTTTTACCTAACGACCCATCTTATACCTATAGTTTGAATGGGGGCACGGCGCAGCCATCCAATATTTTTGCCAATGTGGCCGTAGGTCTTCATACTATCACTGTAAATTACGGAAGCAACTGTACAGTTGACACCAATGCCAACATAGAAAACGGGCATGCTTTTGAAGCGAACATTGTTTCGTTTGAAAATTTGGATTGTAACGCAGATGGTTCAGGGACGATTACCATTGATGCGGATAATTATGGTGTAGGTGGTTTTGAATATAGCGTTGATGGCAACCCCTTCGTAGGTCCATTTAGTGCCGCCGAGCAAATCACAGGTTTAGCAGCTCAAGCTTATACTATTGTAGTGCGTGATGTTGATAATCCAATAGCCGGTTGTAGCGCTACATTGAATCAAACTTTAACCGAGCCAACTCCCGTAGTTACTACCGCATCCATTACGGAACAATTTACATGTGACAATACGGGAGCTACTATAACTGCTTCAGCTTCAGGAGGAACACCTGCTTATGAATACCAACTAGAGGATACTTTAGGAAATCCCATAGCAAGTTATGATTTTGCCACCAACGGAAATAATGCTGTATTTACAGGATTAGCAGCAGGAGATTACATTGTAAGAGCGAGGGATACCAATGGTTGTAGTGATCCTATTGATGGCCCTATTTCGGTAACGGCCCCTGCAGTTCCCACTTTTACAACAACCGAAACCGCATGTTATGCAGGCGCCAACGATGCCACCATACAAGTAGATGTAACGGCAGGAAACGGTAATTATACTTTTAGTTTGGATGGTGGTCCGTTCATTACACCTAATCCAAGTACAGCAGTAACTTACACCTTTGAAAATTTATCGAACGGCACTTATACTATTGATGTAAGGGATGGTTATGGTTGTATGGCCGTACAACAAACGGTGACCATTGAACCTCAGTTAGTAGTATCAATAGATATTGACGAAATTAGTTCTTGTAATGATGGAACCATTACGGTTAATGCTACCGGTGGCGATGGAAGCTACGTATACGCCTTTGTACCCGCCAACACCAGTCCGTCGGGGCTTTACGGTGCATCCAACACCTTTACGGTCACTAATGCGATGACAACAGCAAATCCGGCAGGGTTTGATGTGTATGTACAAGATAATGGTGGAACAGCTCCTGTTTGTTCTTTCTTGCAGGAAGATATCATTTTTACCCCATCGACACCTTTGACCGTATCTGGTACCCCAACGGATCCAGAATGTTATGATGGCTTAGGTTCTATTGATGTGACCGTAGGTGGTGGAAATGGACCATTTACCTATCAACTGGTGGATCTAAGTCCGGCAGACGGTATCGACTACGGAAACACCAATACCAATGTATTCACCAGCACCCTGACCTTTAATGGTATTGGGGTAGGGGATTATGAAATTACCATTACTGATGAAGATAGCTGTACTGTAACCTCATCTACCATTACCATTAATAATGCCGTAGAAATTACGGCGGATATCAACCCTATTTTACCGGCTGCGTGTAACGATCCGGACCCAAACGAATATGGGTTTGAATTTGATAACGTAGTAACACCTACCGGTGGAACCGTTGAATACAGTCATGATGGCGGTACAACATGGCAATTGTCCAATGAATTAAGAGGGCACGTTTCAGGTACAGAGGTATTCCCTTCTATTAGAGTTACTCTTCCTAGCGGCACTGTTTGTCAGCGAGATTTTGACAGGTATATTATTCCATATCCATTGGATAACCTAGATATCAGTATAAGTGCCATCGTAGTAAATTGTAACGACCTTCAAGTTCGTGTACAAGGTACTGCTGGTGTTGCACCATACGAATATGCCTATTCTGAAGATCCAGCAAATTTTGATCCTTTAACAACAACATGGCAACCGGGAAGTGCTACTGATTCTAGTGGAAATGCAGTACCGGCAGGTCATGGTGCTTATACTTGGATGGGCCTAACGCCTGGTAGAACCTATGTATTCTATGTAAGGGATGCTACAGGTTGTGTGCGTCAAAGCCTTATCAACGTTAACGATCTTATCACCAGACCCATTGAAATTACTGAAGTAGTAACCCCAACCTGTTTTGGAGGTTCTACGGGTGAAATCGAATATACCCTCAACCCAGGAACGCCAAGTAGCCATATGAGATGGGAGTTCTTTGAAGTTGGCAATCCAATTGCCTTACAGACTAGTGGTGGTAATATTTTATATAACAATACCATTAACATAACAGGATTGACGGAAGGGGAGTACTACATAGAAATCGTACAATCCGATGGTACCACAGATTCTTGTACCGGCGGTAGTGAAAACAGTTACTTAAACGAATTAAACGCTTTAAACGGAACGCCAAACGCTACTAGGGATATTTCCTGTAACCTCCCTGGATTAATTACCATAGATAACATTACCGGAGGTGGCGGTGCTCCTTATACCTTTGATGTAACAGGTCCAGCAGGTTTTTCCGCTATGACCGGAGTAACCACCAATCCTATTGAAATTCCAGTGAATTCACCAGCAGGTAATTATACGGTTACCATGTACGATCAATACAATTGTTCGGTTACGATGGCTCCTATCAATCTTGATCTATCACCAAATCCGACCATTGATTCAGTTACCCAAGATAATTGTGCTACTCCTATAAGTCTAACCGCTGTAGGTAATTCCGCAGCCGGAAACCTTCGGTATGCCATTGTCGCTGCCGGAAACCCAGCACCTAGTACGTATATCGACAATGGAGGTGTTTTCAATAATGTAACCCCAGGTGATTACGATGTGTATGTTATGGATGGTAACGGATGTATAGCTACACAACCTTCTTATACCGTTCACCCTGTACTTTCAGCCGATGTACAGCTAACGAAATTATTGGATTGTACCGCTTCCCCAGATGCTGTTATCAGCATTGAAGCTTTGGCAGGTTCTGGCAGCTATGAATATTCAATCACCAATACAGCAGGGGCACCGGCAGTTGCACAGACCGCCTTCCCAAGTAATCCTTTTGATTACAATGCTCCCTTGGCAGGTGATTATACCGTTACCATTTACGATACCAATACCCCTAATAGCGCCACTTGTAATAGAGAATTTACCATTTCGGTACCAGCTAGAATAGAACCTATTGTAGATACGATTACCACGACTGATGTCACCTGTAATGGCGATTCCGATGGTACCATTACCATTAGTGTCACTAATACCCCAATAGGCCCATTTACCTTTGAAATAACCTCATTTGACGGGGCGGCTACAAGTATTTTGCCAAGCAGTACCACAGCAAATACGGCGACCTTTACCGGTCTTGCCCCAACAACAACACCCGCCGGTTATATTATTACTATTACGGCCGCTGCTTCCAATAACTGTACGGTTGATAGTAGCTCTATTACCATTGCAGAACCAGCACCTATTGCGGTAACCATGGCACCAACGGTGGAGTTTGCCTGTGTGGTAGGTAACAATGAAAACAATGCCAGCATTACGGTTCAAAATACAACTGGAGGTTCCAATAATTTTGTGAGGTATGAATTCATTAATGACCTTGCTCCGGGAACACCAGTTCAAGATGGTCCGGATGCTACTTACGTAGAAACGAATTTTGCAGGTGGGAACTACACCATCAACGTTTATGACGATAATGGGTGTGTAGGAACTACTACGGCAAGTATCGCACCTTTTGATGAATTACAATCGGCTACGGTTACCATAAATCAAGCCATTACCTGTTTAACGGGAGAGGAAATTACCATCAATGCCTTTGGTTCCATAACGGATTCAAGTACTCCTGCGGGTCTTGCCAATTACGAATTTAGACAATTGCCGAGTGGAACTTTCCAGGCATCCAATGTCTTCAGCAATTTACCTACGGGAAGCCATACATTTGAAGTTAGAAATGTAAATACCAATTGTATCATTTCCGTTTCCCATACAGTTGGAGAACCTAATAATTTTGAGATTTCGGTGACTACTACAGATGTGGTATGTCATGGAACGGATGGTACCGTAAGCTTTACTATTTCTGATGCCATAAATCCATATGCAGGCGGATTTACATGGCAAATTTATAATTCACAAGGAACAGCCACTACGGCCGACGATACCCTTATTGCGGCTGCTAATGGTGTTTCTGCAGGGGTAGGTCCCACAACACTATTTGCTATTGGGGCAGGGGAGTACCGCGTTGAAATCACCCAAGATTCCAATCCGTTCTGTGTGTCTTCAGAACTTTTCAATATTGCGGGTCCAACAGACCCAATTTCGGCTAACACAGATGTAACAGAAGTTACTTGTCTGAGTAATGACGGAGTTATTGAAATTATAGACGCTCAAGGCGGATGGGGAGGCTACACCTATTTTGTCGCTCCAACGACTGATCCAGCTCCTACCTATCCAGGTAGTTATTTGGCTAACCCCGGATTTACAGGTCTAGCCGGTGCGCCGGGTGCTGGAATTGATTATCAAGTTTGGGTTGCCGATCAAAACGGATGTGAATTCCGTTTACCGGATGTAAATCTGGTCGACCCCGCTCCGATTACAGCTGATCTAAGAATCAATCAACCTAACTGTACCAGTTTAGAAGGTGAAATTGAGGTAATCAACGTTTTGGGTGGTCAAGGAAGCAATTACAGCTATCAACTACAGATTTTTAATTCAGGAACATCTACCTATGATAACCTACGTTCTGTACAGACCAATCCTATTTTTAGTGGTTTGGGTGCCGGTCAATATCAAGTAATCGTAAGCGACCAATGGAATTGTTCTGCCACAACATCGGCAAGTATCGAACTTTATGAGCCAATTGTTCCTTTGGCCACGGTGGTAAAAACGATTGACTGTTCTACCACAGATCCAGGAGGTCAAATAACTATCACTCAAACTGGTGGTTCGGGTAGCTTCGATTATGTGGTTCTATATCCTGATGGCGTAACTACCGACACCAATACAACAGGCATATTTACTGGTTTGACCCAAGATGACACGATTGGAGAATACATTTTCACCATTACCGATCAAGAGGTTAACCACGCTTGTAGTACGACTATTAGACAAAGCCTTGCTCCTGAGGTAATACCGGTTATTAATGTAGATAATTTTACCAACGTTACTTGTAACGGTGCCAATGATGGTACTATTACCGTAAGTACTACGGATAGTGGGGTAGGACCTTATACCTTCAGGATAATTGCCGGTAACGGTAGTACACCAGGTTCACCTATCCTTCCAACAACTTCAAGTAATACCGCGGCGACATTCACCGGTTTAACAGGAAGCACGGCAGGAATTACTTATACCGTGGAAGTAAGAGGTGCCAATAATTGCGCTATTACAACCGATGTTTCCATTACGGAAGAAGACCCTATTACAGTAAATGCTATTTCTATAGTACAATACGGTTGTACCGCTGGCAACAATACGAACAACGCCACAGTTTCCTTTACAGGAGTAACAGGTGGAACAGGCACTTATGTTCGGTATGTATTCATTAGAGATGGAATTGTTGTACAAGATGGTGCCAATACTATTTATAACGAAACCGATGGTCTAGGTGGCAGCTATGAACTAAGGGTTTATGATGATGCAGGATGTTCAGCAATTTCTGCTTCCGATGTGGTAATTCCTTTTGTAGAAATAACCGATCCCGTGGTAACTACCACCCAAGATGCCGCTTGTAATCCTTTGAACAACGCAGAAATTGAAGTTGGTATTACCATAAATCCGGCGACGGCTACACCAAATTTGGAGTACGTAGTCGAAGGAATTAATGTAGTCTATTTACAGACCATTAATTCTAGTAATGATACCGAAACTTTTACTGGTTTAGAATTTGGAAACTATAGAGTCACTATTACCAATTTGGATACAGGTTGTGTATTGGAAACAGTGCATTCTGTTGAAGATCCAGACGTGATAGAAGTAGTCGCTACCAAACTTACCGATGAAGAATGTTTAAATGATGGAGTAGATGATGGAAGTTTCAGTATTGCTATCAACAACTATACTGGGGCATATATCTACCAAGTTTATGATGTTAATGATAATCCTGTAGCCGGCTATGCAGGAACAGGAAATACCTCCACAGCCTTGGCTCCATTCACCAATTTACCAGGTGGTATCTACTATGTAAGGGTAACAGCTACGGATGCTCCACGATGTGAAGATGATTCCAACACCATTACCATTCTTTCACCTAGTGCACCTATTACCGCCACTATTAGAGAGGAAGCCAATGTAACTTGTTCCAATGATGAAGGAAGTATTTTCGTTGATCCAACAGGTGGAGTAGGACCATATACCATCCGTCTTGAAAATAACACCACCTCACAGGTTTATACAGAAACTAATGTGGAAGCCTTTATTTTTACAGGTCTTTCAGCAGGTGATTTCCATGTGACAATAACAGATGCTTACAGTTGTGTTCTTTCTGATAACATCACGCTAATAAGGCCAGATGATATTATTGCCAGTATTTCTGCAACTACCTTAAGTTGTTTTAATGACAATACAGCAAGTGTCACAGCTATGGTTGATCCTAGAAATATTACTCCTGTTTATCAGTATCAATTGAATGTATATGATGATGCTGTTGGTTCAAATCTATTAAGAACTTCGGCACCTCAATCTAACGCTACCTTTAACGGATTGGCAGCAGGATTCTATAGCATCACCGTGACTGACGACGTAAGTTGTTCCGATGAGACTTTCATTGTAGAAATTGTAAATCCTTCGGAAGTAATGGCTCAACTGATCAGAACAAGTCCGTTGACCTGTACTACGGGAGTAGAATTTGAATTGAGTGCTTCTGGTGGAAGCGGTACTTACGAATATAGCGACGACGATACTACGTGG
Source organism: Cytophaga sp. FL35 (assembly GCF_014349235.1). Lineage (GTDB taxonomy): Bacteria > Bacteroidota > Bacteroidia > Flavobacteriales > Flavobacteriaceae > Euzebyella. Next base: position 294,420 of record NZ_JACSOH010000003.1, read on the forward strand.
TCGCCTATGACCGGTAATAGTGTAAACCTCCCGCTTTCAGGTATGTTATCTGCAGGTACTTATAGATATTACGTAAGAGATGCGGTAAATATGTGTACCGCCGTACTATCGAATTCCATTGAGGAAGATATGATTGATCCGTTAACATTAACGGTAGACACTTCGGCGGCAGTGATTAACTGTAACGGCGACAATACTGCCACTATTTATGCAGATGCCGAAGGCGGATTAGGTAACTATCAATACGAATTGTATACGGATGCTACCTTAAATCCCGCGTCAAGAATTGCAGGTCCACAACCTCTGGGTGAGTTCAGAAATCTTTTTGCTGGTACTTATTATGTAAATGTATACAGCGAAGATTGTACTACTCCTGCTCAAAGAGTGGATATTACAGAACCTACTCCATTGGAATATACAGATGACATAATCAACGTAACTTGTAATGGAGAGGAAGACGGTCAAATAACTGTTACCCTATCGGGTGGTGCAGGAAATTATCAATACTCCATTTCACCAAACCTTGATAGATTTGATGATGAAAACGTCTTTGAAGATTTAGCTCCTGGTGACTATACAGTAATTGCCCAAGATGGTAACGGTTGTTTTATAGAATTACAATATACCATTGCAGAACCTAGCATTATCGAAATTGAGGCAACAGTATTGCCCGAAGTTTGTGTGGGAGAAGAAAACGGTTCTATAGAATTAACTATTACTGGCGGGACCGCTCCTTACAGTACGCGTTTAGCAAATGAATCTACTTTTGTTCAGGATCGAACGCAAATTTCAGGCTTAGCCGCAGGCGATTATATAATCTTTATCCAAGATGCCAATGGTTGTGAGGAGAATTTATTTGTAACAGTTGAACCGGGTGTAAATCTTAACGCTATCATTGAGCCAGTATATGGATGCAATGGAGATACGGCAAACAATTATGTGAACATACTATTGGAAGACGAAAGTATTTCAGATGAGGTATTGTACGGTCTTGATACCACTGACCCGGCTGAAATGCAATTGAATCCTTTCTTTAGGGATCTAAGCTCTGGCACACATTACATTGCTATTTCACACGAAAACGGATGTATAGTTACCCACGAGTTCGAAATAGAGCATTTTGAACCCTTGGCACTGACCCTTTCACAAGGTAATATAAATGAGATTGTGGCAACTGTTACTGGTGGAAGAGAAGAGTATACGATTTACTTTGGAGATACTGACAATGGTTCTGATAATACGTATTATATCAACAGAACCGATACTTATGTAGTAACCGTGGTTGATGCCAATGGTTGTGAGGTATCTGCCAGTATTGAAATGGAGTTCATAGACATTGATATTCCTAATTTCTTTACCCCAAATGGAGATTCGGAAAATCAATTCTGGAAGCCTAAAAATGATGAAGGCTTCCCCCAGATACTAACCATAATTTTTGATCGTTATGGTAGAGAGGTGTACCGATTAGGTGCCGGAGATCGTGGCTGGGACGGAACGTATCAGCAGAAGGAATTACCAACCGGAGATTACTGGTACGTAATAAAACTTAGAGGTGAAAATGATGACCGAGAGTTTGTTGGACACTTTACCCTATATCGATAAAAATCTTAACCTAACTAAACCATGCGCAAAATACTATGGCCCTTGTTGCTCTTTATGGGCATCATAACCACAAAAGCCCAAGAGCTCAATTCACCACAGCTCTCCCAATATTTAGCGGACAACCCCTTTGTTCTGTCCCCCGTATATGCAGGTATTGGAGATCACGTTAAAATTAGACTTAACGGACTTACGCAGTGGGTGGGTATTAAAGATGCTCCGCAGACACAGTCATTGGCAGCGGATATGCGTTTGGGAGAAAAATCAGGTATTGGTGTATTTTTGTACAACGATAAAAATGGATATACCAAACAACAAGGTGCACGTGTTTCTTTTGCCCACCACTTAACCTTGGATCGTTATGACGATGAATTCTTATCCTTCGGTATTTCATATAATTTTAACCAATTTAGGATTGATATCGATGAATTTATCGATGCAAATTTAGATCCAGGGGTCATTAACAATAGGCAGACCAGCAACCATAATTTTGATGTGGGTGCCATGTACCGCTATGGTAAATTTTACCTAAGTGCCAATGCCTCCAACCTATTGGGCAAAGATCCAAGTAATTTTACATTTAATGCGGATGAACCCAACGAACTAAGAAATTACTATGTGTACACAGGTTACAGGTATAGAAAGAATAAAAATTCGGATTTAGAAATCGAACCCTCTTTACTTTTCAAGGTTTTTGAAAGTGATGGTCGTTCAGAAACCGATTTGAACCTAAAATTTAGATGGTATGATTTTGAAGATTACTATTATGCAGGTGTTAACTATCGTTTCTTAAATGACCAAATAGGTAGTCCATTATACATTGCACCCTTTGCGGGTTTAAAGAAGAACAACTTCTACTTTGGTTATTCTTATCAAATAATACTTAATGAAATTATTACGTATAGTACAGGTACCCATGTTGTTACTATAGGAGTAGATCTTTTCCAAGGTTTGAGTAACTGTCGTTGTACATACTAAGCAACTTTCTTACAGGCTATTTTATACCCAACCTTTTAGGAGTTTAATGTAATTTTGCAAAAAATTATCCATCTTGGGAAAAGTTAAAGTAGAGAACATTCGGGTATATGCCCATCACGGATGTTTAAAGGAAGAAACAGCCATTGGTAGTGAATACAGGGTAGACATTTCCGTTGATGCCGATCTTGCCACGGCATCGGTTTCAGACCGCTTATCTGATACTGTAGATTATGTGCATATCAATCACATTGTTAAAGAGGAAATGAAAATACCATCCAAACTATTGGAACATGTGGGGCATAGGATCATCACCCGAATTTTTAATGAAATACCCGTTGTAGACGCCGCACAGGTCTGGGTATCAAAAATTAATCCGCCTATTGGTGGGGATGTAGAAAAAGTTACCGTAGTTCTAGAAAAAAAAAGAATCGCTTAGGTTTTACATTATCCAAGAAACAACTTACCTTTGCGCTTGCAAATGGCATCGTGGCCGAGTGGCTAGGCACAGCTCTGCAAAAGCTTGTACAGCGGTTCGAATCCGCTCGATGCCTCCAAAAAACCCTGATTTCTAGTAGATATCAGGGTTTTCTTTTTTACAAATACCTTTATTTTTTAGGAATTAATCAAAATGGCCAAGTTCAATTCTTTCTATACCATCTTCAATATTGAATTGATCTTTAGGTAAAAAGCCTTTTATGATAAGTACTATTCCACAAATAATTAAAATGACTCCAAGACCTCTTTTTACCCAAGAGATACGTTCAAAAGTAAGTTTCTTTTTCAATTGTTTGGCTAGCAATATCTTTACAATATCCATGGCAAAATAGGCACCTAACATGCTACCAAAAAAAACGAACAGCCTTTTGGGTTGGTTATCTAAACTGGGGCCAACAACTATCAATAGACCCAACCAAAAAATAAGAACACCAATATTGATAAAATTCAACAAAAACCCTTTTACCAAAAGTCCCAAATAACTACGTTTGCTGGCCTTGATTTTATCCTTGATTTCTTTTTTAGGCTTTTTAAAAAAAGTAATTATTCCATATACCAAAAGAATGACGCCTCCAAAAACGTATAACCCTGGTTGGTTACTTAAATTTTCCAATAATTGAAAACTACTAAAATAGGCGATGGCCAGAAAAAGGATATCCGCTATAATCACCCCTAGGTCAAATACCAAAGCCGCACGGAAGCCTCTAATGGCACTGGTCTCCAACAGCACAAAGAAGACAGGACCAATCATAAAGCTTAATAATAAGCCTAATGGAATTGCTGCCTGTACGTCTTCTATCATTCTCAAAAAAAATTAAAATAATAAATAGACCTTACGGTAATGGACAACTACCGAAGATTTATCATACTTAAGATCGGTTGATTTTATCCAATAGCAGGATAAGATGGTATAAAATTACATACGAGTTACCGTACCACCAAAAACTGTTTTCTCGTCCATTTTAGCCGGATCACCATAAACTAAAACCTCACCTCCTGCCTTAACGGTAGCTTTTACATAATCTGAAGCATATATTTCTGCCCTAGAACCTGCATTTACGTTCACGGTAGAGAATTTGGTCTTTAATTCCTTTCCCTCGTAAATACCGCCTGTATTGATGGCAACATCCTGTAGGTCTGAAGTTCCTTTGGTAGCTATGACTCCACCGGTAACTGTTTTAATTAAAAGTTGTTCTACCTGAGCATCAATTTCCAGTTCCCCACCTTCCTGCGCCTTTAACTCAAGTATATCCTGTTGAAGTGTTTGTTCACTTGTTATTCTAGCATCTTCATTAACATCTATAATGACTAATTTGTCTGTATAATAAAGGTCGACAAAGGTTTTATACCCACTAAAAATCTTATCCAATTGCATGCGGATTTTTAAAATCCCATCATTATTAACAATGGATACTTTCTGAATATTCTCACCGGTAATTACAGCTTTGTTCGTATCGGATTTAATCAACTTTACGGAAATTCCGTCAAAAGCTTTTACCTCCGTGAACCGGGTAAGTTCCTGTGTTAATTTAGAATCTTGAGCCTGTAGCCAAAGACCGCCAAAAAAAACAAGCGTACATAAAAAGAACTGCTTCATGAGGTTTTTAGGTTGATTTGTTACTGTTAAAACAAAATCTATTCCAAAAAAAGTCCTATTGCCCGTGCTTTCCCAATAGGGAAAAATCCAAATGCCTTTTGATGAGATCGGTATCTTTTACCATGACCACAACTTCATCTCCCAGCTGATAGGTTTTCTTGGTGCGTTCACCAACAATTGCGTATTCTCGTTCATCAAAGATATAATAATCCCCTTTTATATCACTGATGCGAACCATTCCTTCGCATTTATTCTCAATAATTTCTACATAAATTCCCCATTCCGTTACACCACTAATAACCCCAACAAACTCTTGGTCTTTATGGTCTTCCATAAATTTGATCTGCATATATTTAATGGAGTCCCTTTCCGCACTGGCCGCTAAATACTCCATATCCGAAGAATGTTTACATTTTTGTTCGTACACTTCAGCTTTGGCAGTATCCCCGCCATCCAAGTAATGCTGCAGTAACCTATGAACCATAACATCAGGATATCTTCTAATGGGAGAAGTAAAATGGGTATAATAGTCAAAGGCCAAACCATAGTGACCAATATTGTCCGTAGTATAAATGGCCTTGCTCATACTGCGAATGGCCAAGGTATCTACTAAATTTTGTTCTTTTTTACCCTTCACATCTTCCAGAAGCTGATTTAAGGAGTTGCTAATGGACTTTTTATCCTTAAAGTTAAGCTTATGACCAAACCTAGAAATTATACCGTTTAAGGCCATTAATTTGTCTTCATCCGGATCATCATGCACCCTGTACACAAATGTTTTCTCCGGTTTTTGCTTTCCAATAAACTCTGCAACTTTTCTATTGGCCAATAACATAAACTCTTCAATAAGTTTATTGGCATCCTTGGATTCCTTAAAATAGACCCCAATAGGTTCACTTTCTTCATTTAGGTTAAAACGAACCTCCACCTTATCAAAGGAAATGGCCCCTTTTTGCATGCGTTGATTACGCATGATTTTTGCCAGTCTGTCCATTTCCAGAGTTGCCTCTACAACTTCCTCCAATACAGAATAAGGTTTGTCACGTATGGAAACCTCTTCTGGAATATCTCCATTTTTAGTTTCTATGATATGCTGCGCTTCCTCATACGCAAATCGTTCATTGGAATTGATTACTGTTCTACCAAACCATTGGTTCTTAATACCCGCATTTTTATCCAATTCAAATATGGCAGAAAAAGTATATTTCTCCTCGTGAGGTCTTAAGGAGCATGCGTTATTGGAAAGTACTTCTGGAAGCATAGGAACTACTCTATCCACTAAATAAACCGAAGTGGCACGTTCATAAGCTTCATCTTCTAAAATAGTATCCGGTTGTAAATAGTGGGAAACATCAGCTATATGAATTCCTACTTCATAATTTCCGTTTTCTAAAACCTGAAAGGACAATGCATCATCAAAATCCTTTGCATCCTTGGGATCTATTGTAAAAGTAAGTACCTCACGCATATCCCTTCTTTTGGCTATTTCATCTTCCTTAATGGAAGTATCCAACGTATCTGCAAAACGTTGAACTTCCGTTGGAAATTCATAAGGTAACCCATATTCGGCCAAAATGGCGTGAATTTCAGTATTGTGTTCACCTGGTTTACCTAGTACTTCAATCACTTTCGCATAGGGAGAATCAACATCATCTGGCCAATTATCAAACTGGACCACTACTTTGTCCCCATCTTTAGCATCTCCGCTTTTTCCTTTGGGAATAAAGAAATCCGTGTACATTCTAAAGTCTGTAGGTCGCACAAACGAAAAGGCTTTTTGCTCTTCCAAAATACCCACGAACTCCGTTTTTTTTCGCTCGAGCACTTTGGTAATCTCCCCTTCCAATTTTTTTCCTTTCCTTCTGGGGTAGACATAAATTTCAACGGTATCACCGTGAAACGCTTTTTTAATTTTATTGAATGGCACAAAGACATCATCCTCAAACCCTTCCACTATAATATAGGCATTACCGCGCCCTGTTAAATCTACAGTACCTGTATGGTACTTTTTAGTACTCTCAACAGCTCTATATTTTCCCCTTTCTTCTTCTACAATACGGTTAGACTGTTTGAGTTCACCCAATCGCTTGATCAACTGATTGCGATCTTGGGTATTATCTAAACCAAGTTGAGAAGCAATCTGCTTGTAATTATACGTTTTATTAGGGCTCTTCTCTAAAATTGTAAAGATACCTTTGGTAATCTCGTTCTTTCTATGATTTCTAGCTTTCTTCTTTTTCTTGGACATTAAGTATTTCTTATATAATGGAAAATTACAAATTATAATCCATTAGCTTCATTTTATCAGTAATCCTATCTTAAGTAATTGTT
>NZ_JACSOH010000004.1 GCF_014349235.1 Cytophaga sp. FL35
GCTGGTTGCTGGTTGCTGGTTGCTGGTTGCTGGTTGCTGGTTGCTGGTTGCTGGTTGCTGGTTGCTGGTTGCTATGAAGCAAAAAAAATTCAATACTCATATCTCAATACTTATAACTTTTAATCAACAACTCTTTCTTCTTAAGTCATAAGTCTTACGTCCTAGTTCGTTGCGAAAAAAATCCCGCTACTTACAACTCAATACTCACACCTAAACACTCATAACTTTTAACTACTAATTTTAAACTTTTAACCTGGAAGTCAGTATTAAATCATCCTGCCATCAAGTAAATTGATGATTCTTTTACCGTAGGCGGCGTTTTTCTCGGAATGTGTCACTTGTATTATCGTGACTCCTTCATCATTCAATTGTTTAAAGAGTTGCATGATTTCCTCCCCTTGAGCGGAATTTAAATTTCCGGTAGGTTCATCGGCTAAAATCAATTTGGGCTTACTTATCAAAGCCCTAGCGACCCCCACCAATTGCTGTTGTCCACCACTTAACTGAGTGGGAAACAAGTCTTTTTTCCCTACTATATTAAACCGGTCGAGCATATCGGCTACCATTGCCTTTCGCTCCGATGAGGAATGTTTTTTATACAACAGGGGCATTTCCAAATTCTCGTACACCGTAAGTTCGTCAATCAAATGATACGCTTGAAAAACAAAACCAATGTATTGTTTGTATAAATTGGCTCGATGCTTCTCTTTGAGCTGATGAACGGATTCCCCCAAAAATTGGTATTCCCCTTCATCAAAATCATCTAACATTCCGATAACGTTGAGCAGCGTTGACTTTCCCGAACCTGATGGCCCCATAATGGAAATAAATTCACCCTCCTCTACTTTTAGATTGACATCCTTTAACAAAAAGACCCGTTGACCTCCCTGTTGCACCCATTTAAAAATATTCTTTAATTCTAGTATCATACGTTGTTCGTTGTTCGTTGTTCGTTGTTGGTTGTTGGTTGTTGGTTGTTGGTTGTTGGTTGTTGGTTGTTGGTTGTTGGTTGTTGGTTGTTGGTTGTTGGTAAGGAAAAAATCAAAATACTCACATCTCAATTCTTATAACTTTTAATCAATCGCTCTTTCTTCTTAAGTCCTATGTCATAAAGAAAAGCTTATTGCTCATCTCTCATAACTATTAACTCCTAACTTTTAACTTTCAACCAATAATTCCCACGTCTTACGTCCTATGTCAATATTCAACCTTCTTATTTATAAAACATTCTCAATACTCACATCTCAACACTCATAACTATTCACTTATAACTTTTAACTATAAACTATAGACTCACTCCGTTCGCAAACTCTTTATCGGATTGGCACTCGCGGCCTTAATGGCCTGAAAACTCACCGTTAAAATGGTAATTGCCATGGCCCCTACAACTGCCAAAAGAAATATCCACCACTCCAATAAGACCCGATACGGATAATCTTGCAGCCAGCCGTTCATCACATAATAAGCAATGGGAATAGCGATAAAACAAGATATCACCACCAACTTTAAAAAGTCTTTGGAGAGCATGTTCCAAACATTAAAGACCGAAGCTCCAAGCACTTTACGTACCCCAATTTCTTTTTTGCGTTGCTCCGCTACGTACGAAGTGAGTCCGAATAGCCCCAAACAACTTATGAGAATGGCCAATGCCGTAAATATGGCCGACAAGGTTCCAATACGCTCTTCGGAAGCGAACTTTTCTCCGTATTCAGTATCTACAAAATCATATTGAAAAGGAATATCGGGGAAGTGGATCTTAAACACGTTCTCAATAGTGGCAATATTCCCACTGGCACTTCTATCGGGATTCAACCGTAAATTATAGAAGCTTTGATTCCCATGCTTATCAAAAGCATAAATGCCTTGTTTTACAGGCTCATAAGGAGATTGAGCAATCATATCTTGCACCACTCCTATGATTTTCATGGGAGGAAATGGGTCTTCTATGTCTTCATCTTTAATAAATGTACCGACAGGGTTGGTCAGCCCCATATATTTTTTGGCGGTTTCATTGATTAAAACGGCATTGGAATCCGATGCCAATTCCCGATTAAAATCACGGCCCTCTAAAATTTTAAGGTTGAGCGATTTGGCGTACTCAGGGGTTACTTCCGTCCAAGCTATATCTTCTTGAAAGCTATCGGGTTTTCCATCCCACGTAAATCCTCCTCTGTTGGACCATATTTGAGTAGTAGGGGCACTGGAAGCGGACATTTCAACTACAGCTCCGGACTTGATAAATTCGTTGCGCATCAACTCATATTTCCCTTCAAAATCGGTACTCATTACGGGCACCTGTACCAAACCTTCAGCATCATAACCCACAGGTCTATTCTTGGCATGGTTAATTTGCTGCATAACTATGACCGTACCAATGATAAATGCCACCGAAACAGTAAATTGCAATACCACTAAAATTTTTCGTGGGAGACCGGCATATTTTCCTGCAGCAAGGGTTCCCTTTAGTACATCTACCGGTTTAAATGACGATAGATACAGGGCAGGATAGCTTCCTGCCAAAAGAGAAGTGAACAATATAAAGGCAATAGAAATCAACCAAAATTGTCCGTTTTGCCATGGAAATGCGATTTCTTTTCTGGCCAAATCATTAAAGCCATCCAAAAGAAGCAAGACCAATATTACCGCTAACACAAAGGCAAAAAGCGTTACGAGAAAAGATTCGCTTAGAAATTGGTTAATAATCTGATTGCGTTGCGAACCAATGGATTTTCGAATGCCTACTTCTTTAGCTCGTTTTTCGGAACGGGCCGTACTTAAATTCATAAAATTGATACAGGCCAACAGAAGTACGAAGGCCCCAATAATGGCAAAAAGCCAAACATATTTTATCCTGCCGCCTACCTGCTGACCGTTTTGAAAATTGCTTCGCAGATACCAATCTTCCATGGGCAATAAGAACAATTTTGGCTCAAACTCGGCTTCATCACCACTTTCATTCTTTTTAACGTCTTCAATGGTCTCCGTTACCTGATCCATGGTACTGTTTTCAGGAATCTCGGCAAATAACTGAAAAGAGTTATTGCCCCACTGATCTTCTGCGTTTTTGATCCACTCAAAGACGGTCAAGTATTTTTCCCAAGGAAGAATGAATTGCAAATCGTTAAAGGAATTGTTTACCGGAATATCTTCATAAACAGCTGTTACCTCGGCATCAAATTGACTATTCACTTTTACTACTTTCCCAATAGGTTCCTCTTCCCCAAAAAGGGCATCCGCCACGGATTTGGAAAGCATTATGGCGTTTATTTTTCTTAGTCCGTCTTTTTCCCCCTTGAGAATGTTCAAATCCAACATATCAGGTGCTCCCTCCTGCATGTAATTACCTTCTTTAGAGAGGCTTTTTTTACCATAATTTAGATACAAGGGGGTTGTCCAAGAGGCCATAACCAGATGTTCAAAGTTATCGCCATAACCTTCCCTTAAGGCAAATTCCAAAGGACGAGGAATGGCCGGCCCTGTACCAACCTGACCGTTAAAGGTCTGTGACTGATAAATTTGGGCTATTCGGCTTTTCTTTTTGAAATAATCATTGTGGGACAATTCATCATGCACCCATAAACCGATAATTAGGGTTACCGCCATTCCCAAAGCCAGACCACCAATATTTATAATAGAATAACCTTTGTTTTTCATTAGTTTCCTCCAGGCGATTTTTAAATAATTTTTTATCATGATGATTGTTTATTGATTGATGATGCTTGTTAGTTCGTTGTTGGTTGTTGGTTGTTGGTTGTTGGTTGTTGGTTGTTGGTTGTTGGTTGTTGGTTGTTGGTTGTTGGTAGGGAAAATGATCATCATTTAAATTCCTACTATGACTAACAACTTTTAACTATTATCTTCTAACTTTCAGATCTTAATTCTAACGTTTTACTTCTCTAATCTCTAATCTCTCGTCTCTCGTCCTACGTCCTACGTCCTACATCATATATCCTAGGTCAATTTTCAACCTCCTTGTTCGTAAAACATTCTCAATGCTCACATCTCCATACTCCTAACTATTCACTTATAACTTTTAACTATTAACTACAAACTCACTCCGTTCGCAAACTCTTTACCGGATCCGAAATCGCAGCTTTAATACTTTGAAAACTGACCGTAACCACCGAAATAAACACCGCTGCAAAGGCTGCCAAAACAGGTATCCACCAAGGAATATCAATTCGGTAACTAAAGTCTTGAAGCCATCTGTTCATGGCGAAATAACCTAATGGCAATGCGACCAATACAGAAAGCCCCACGAGCTTTAGAAAATCCAGTGTCAGCTTATAGGTGATTTGTGCCACGCTGGCCCCCAACACCTTGCGAACCCCTATTTCCTTTGTACGTTTTTGGGCATTGAAAGCAGCCAATCCAAAAAGACCCAAACAGGCTATAAGAATGGACAGAATGGTAAATACGATAAAAATATGTCCTAATCTTTGCTCCATTTGATAAGTATCATTGAAAGATTCGTCCATGAAATAATAGTCGAAAGACTGGCTGGGCACCAGTTCGTTCCAAATACTTTCTATTTGGGCAATACTCGAACTAAAATCCCCCGGTTTTAATTTAACCACCATGGAATTGGATAAATCTCCCAATACCATATTCCACGCTCCAATTTCATTGCGAAGGGATTCAAAATGAAAATTCTTGACTACCCCAACTACGGTGTAAAACGCAGCGCCATCATTTCCTAAATCGCTTGAAAATCTCTTTCCTAGTACCTCATCCGCCGTTTTACCCATTTTAGCCAAGGCACTTTCATTGATAATCATAGCTAAAGAATCAGTAGGAAAGTCTCTGCTAAAATCCCTGCCGGCCACAACTTCTAAATCTAAAGTAGACGCGTAATCGTGGTCTACAAACCACCGTTGCATCTGTACGGCATACTCTTGATCGGTTACTCCTTCCTCAAAATAAGAATTATCACTCCTATTGGAAGGTGTAGGTAAATAGCTGCTCAAGGTGGCATTTTCTACGGAACCCAGGTTTTTCACCTGCTCCTTGAACGCCTGTCTCTGATTACCAAGGGTAAAAATATCATTAAGCACCAATACTTGTTCTTTGGAATACCCCAAATCCTTACCTTGAATGTATTGTAGTTGATGATAGATGACCAAAGTGCCCACAATGAGGAATACCGAAATCGCAAATTGAGTGACGACCAATGCACTTCTTACCCGGCTTCCGCCAATACTTTGCTCTCCACTGCCCTTGAGCACTTTCGCAGGTCTAAAGCGAGACATAAAAAAGGCAGGATACCACCCCGAAAGTAAGCCGAGAAAAATACTTCCAATCAAAAGAAGCAACCAAAAAACAGGACTATTAAAAGGCATCACTATTTCTTTACCTGCCAACTCATTAAAATAGGGCAACGCGGAAATGGCCAATAGCAATGCGACTACTAAAGAGGCAAAACTGATGAGACCCGCCTCCGTTAAAAACTGGCTGACCAGACTTTGTTTTTTAGAACCCAAGGTTTTTCGAATGCCGACTTCTTTGGCCCTTTTTAAAGAGTGTGCCGTAGATAGGTTCATAAAGTTGACACTGGCCAATATGAGCAAAAACAAACCAATGGAAGCCAGAATATAGATGTTTTCGATTCTACCGTTCTGACTCAATTCTATATGCCGATTGGAATGTAAGTGAATATCTTCCAACCCCGTTGTACTATAACGAACGTAATTGCCCGAGGCTAGAAAAGACTCTTCGGTAATACCGGGATAGTAACTTTGTACGGAGGGAATCAAATGCGAGGACACTAAGGATTGTAAAGGAGCCTGAAAATTCTCAATAGAATAATCAGGTACCATTTTTACGAACGTAAAGTAGTTATGACTTCCCCATTGGGTTGACCGGGAGTCTTCAAAACCCAACATGGACATAAAAACGGTGTGTTCACGCAGTAAGGAGTTTTGGGGCATATCCTCTACTACACCGGCAACCGTATAGACTTCCTCATTGTTCAACCTAACGGTTTTACCCAAAGCTTCGGAATCTTTAAAATACTTCTGGGCGGTACTTTTGGTAAGCACCAAGGCATTGCTATTTTCCAAGGCGGATTGCACATCTCCTTCCAAAAATTGTAGCCCAAAAAACGAAAAGAAATTAGGGTCTACGTAAGCGGACCTATCCTCTTTACCGTTGGCTTTGGAGTTTTCCCTTGAAATTAATAGGCTTCCCCAATTTCGTATCCGCGTTACCGTTTCTACCTGATCAAAATCCTTCTCCAAAACAGAAGCCATAGGCGCAGCGGTTTCAGCCATGTTCATTACCGCACCTCCAAATTTTATATCGGCATTCACCCTATAGATTCTTTCTGAATCAGCGAACATGGTATCATAACTTAGTTCATCATAGATATATAGGGTAATTAAAATGGCTCCCGCCATACCAATGGCCAAACCGAACACATTTAGAGAGGTAATAAAAGGTTGCTTTTTGAGGCTCCTCCAGGCAATTTTTATATAGTTTTTAAACATGACTTTTGTTTTTTGATGATGATGGTCTTCGTTGTTCGTTGTTCGTTGTTCGTTGTTCGTTGTTCGTTGTTCGTTGTTCGTTGTTCGTTGTTCGTTGTTCGTTGTTCGTAAGGAAAATGATCATCATTTAACTTCCCACTATGACTCACAACTTTTAACTATTATCTTCTAACTTCCAGATTTTAATTTTAACGTTTTACTTCTCTAATCTCTCGTCTCTCGTCTTACGTCCTACGTCAATTTTTAACCCTTTTATTTTTAAAACATTCTCAATACTCACATCTCCATACTCATAACTATTAACAATAGACTCACTCCGTTCGTAAACTTTTAACCGGGTTCGTAGTTGCAGCCTTAATGGCTTGATAGCTAACGGTGACCAAGGCAATTAATAAGGACGCCAATCCAGTGGCAATAAATACCCACCAAGGTATTGAAATCCTATAAGCAAAATCTTGTAACCAATTGTTCATAAAATACGCCGCAATTGGGGATGAAATCAATAGTGCAATCATTACCAGTTTAACAAAATCGATCGCCAATAATTGGAGTATTTCTGCCATACTGGCCCCAAGAACTTTTCTGACACCAATTTCCTTAGCTTTTTGCTGTGCGGTAAATGCTATTAACCCTAGTAGACCTATACATGCGATGAATATGGATAAAAATGCAAAAACACCAAACAACGTCGCCTGTCGTTTCTCTGCGATGTAGGCGGTGTTCAAATCGTCATCCAAAAAAGAAAACTCAAACGGAACTGTAGGCTCATAATCATTCCATTTTCGCTCAAGAATTTCCAAAATCTTTTTTGGACTGCCAGACTTTAATTTCAAAGAAATGAAAGAAGTGCCGCTATCGTAACTTTTAGATTGGTCAGAAAACAATGCAAAAGGGGCAATTCTACTATGTAAAGACTGAAGATTAAAGTCTTTTACCACACCAATGACCGTATAGGACTCATTTTTCCCCCCGGGATATTGAATTCGTTTACCAACCGGATTCTTCCACCCAATCTGTTTTGCAGTGGCTTCATTGATGATTACAGATAATGAATCGTTGAACTTTTTATCAAAACTCCTTCCTTCGGCCATTTCAAAGCCCAAAGTGGTTATGAATTGATTGTCTACCAAATAAGATTCCAATAGGATATCCTTGGCAATGTTCTCATTTTCATTAGTTACTTCGGGAAAGTAAAAATCACCAAATGTACCATGGGTAATCATACTTGATGATATACTTGCACTTTTAATCTCGGTAAGGGAAGCCAATTCATTACGGAAAGTTTCTTCTTGATCACCCAATTTTTCTGTATGGTGCAGAACCACTATATTTTCTTTATTGTACCCCAAGTCTTTATTTTGGGCGTATTTCAATTGTAGATAGACAATTGATGTGGCAATGATCATGATAGTGGCAACGGCAAACTGAAAAACAACCAATCCGTTTCTTACAAAACTGTTTTTAGGATTTGTAGTGTTCTGAACTCCTTTGAGAACTTGTACCGGTTTGAATGCGGTAAGGTAAAATGCGGGGTAGGTACCAGCCAAAAGTGTGGTTAGAAAAGTTAAGCCCAATAGAAACATCCATATTTCCGTTTCAAAAATATAGACCAATGAAATATTCTTGCCCGATATTTCATTGAACATGGGCAGCACAGACCATACCAATAATAATGAAAGCAAACTGGCTATTGCCGTATATAAAAAAGCTTCCACCAAAAATTGTCGAATCAATTGCAATCTAAAAGAACCCAGTACTTTTCTTATTCCAATCTCCTTACTTCTTTTAACCGATTGGGCCGTGGCCAGATTAGTGAAATTCACACAGGCCAAAATGATGATAAAGAGTGCAATGGCACCAAAAATGTATAAGTTTTTTAAGCTATTTTGTTCGGTAATGATTGACTCAATACCATCAGACCTCAAATGAATTTCAGGCAAGGCTTGTAAATGAAAGTTCCAACGGTTTCCTTTTTCCAAAAACTCATTAAAAGGCTGCCCGATACGGTCAAAAGCGCTTGCTCCGTGGGTCTTGACCATAGCAGGAAACTTTTCTTCTAAATTGGCAATTGACTTAGGGTTGTTAACAGCGTTTTTACTCAACTTTACGTAGGTAGCCATATTCAACCACACCCAACTCCAATCAAAATACGTGACATTGCCAAAATTTTCAACAGGCATCAGCATATCAAATTCTACCGAAGCCGATAACTTGTCCATATCTTTCAATATACCCGTTACTTTTAGTGGTTTTCTTTTAGAACCGTAATAAAGGGTTTTACCCATGGGATTAGCATTGCCAAAATATTTTTGGGCAACAGTCTGGGTGAGCACAATACTGTTTGGATCGGTCAAACAGGTCTTTGGGTTTCCACTCAATAAAGGATATGTCAATATTTCCAAAAAATTGGGGTCAACACCAAAAACAGCATCTTCATTAAAAACATTTTTGGTGGAACCATCGCTATATTCAACTATGTCAGCTCCTGGTCTATAGAGCCTTGTATAGGCTTCAACCTCTGGGTATAATTCTACCATGGTGCGGCCTACCGGGGGAGGGGTATAACCCGCAAAAAATTCCTCGGCGCCCATTTTAGCGTCAATATTGATTCTGTATACTTGTTCTGCATCTTCAACAAACTGATCATAACGCAACTCATCGGCTATATACAAGGCTATCAATAGCACCGAACCCAATCCCAAACTAAGTCCGGAGATATTTATAATGCTATTTCTTTTGTATCGAAAGGCATTTCTAAGCGCAATTTTTAAATAGTTTTTAAACATGACTTTTGTTTTTTGATGATGATGATCGTTATTCGTTGTTCGTTGTTGGTTCATCTCGACTGCGCTCGATGTGACAGTTCGTTAATCGTAAGGAAAAAGCATCTTTTAACTTCTCTCTATTAACTTTCAGCTCTTACATCATATATCCTATGTCAATTTTCAACCTCCTTGTTCGTAAAACATTCTCAACACTCACATCTCAATACTCATAACTATCCACTTATAACTATTAACTCACTCCGTTCGTAAACTCTTCACCGGGTTGGCAACTGCAGACCTTAACGACTGCATGCCCACCGTTAAAAGGGTAATGATTAGGGCAAAACCACCACTTAGCACAAATACCCACCATTCAATTTCAATGCGGTACGTAAAACCTTCCAACCAACGCGACATCAAAAGATAGGCTATAGGTGAAGCAATCAAAAAGGCTATCAGCACCAGTTTCACGAAATCTTTCGTCAGCAATTGCACTACCGAATGCACACTAGCTCCCAATACTTTTCGAATACCTATCTCTTTTTTCTTTTGTTCGGTCACGTATGAAATCAATCCAAATAGGCCCAAACAGCTAATGAATATCGCCAAAAAGGTAAATGCCACGGAAATAAGTCCCAATCGCTTTTCCTCATCATAGAGACGCTCTACTTCCTTATCCACAAAACGGTAATCAAAGGGCACGTTGCTTACGGTAGAATTCCATTGGTCTTCCATTCCTGCAAGTAGGCTTCCATAATTATCCGTATTGGTTTTAAGAAAAAGCCAATTGGGCTCCGTTTCCTTATGTAGAAACAGGGGCTGAATCTCTTCCCGAAGGGATGCAAAGTGATAATCGGCCACCACTCCAATAATTCGCATTTCAAAGGTTTCTTCATCTGTACCTTGAAGCAGGGTACTACTTAGTGCATTCTCAAGTTTGATATTGAATGCTCTTAAGGTTGCTTCGTTAACGATAATCTGATCAACGGTATCAACTGCAGTAAAATCACGTCCTTTGAGCAAAGGGATACCCATGGTCTTAAAATAACCATCACTCACACCGTTTCTTTTTACCACCGTTCTGTTTTCACTGTTACCTCCGGGAAGATAAAAACCGTTATCGGCCAGAATCATTTCAGAAGGAGCGTAATTACCACTCGCCACACTCGTTACCCCGGGAATATTCAAAAATGAGGATTTTAAGGATTCAAATTTGGTGGATGCTTCTTCCGTACCTATCCGTAAAGCGATCAGATTGTCCCTTTTGTAGCCCAAATCTTTGGTTTGGGTGAATTTAAATTGTTGGGAAATGATAATTACCGTGGCAACCAATCCAATAGAGACCACAAACTGGAATACTACTAAGGCCTTTCGAAAATTACCGCTACCAGATTGTAATATAGTAGCACTTTTAAGTGCCTTGACCGGTTTAATGGAGGAAAGGATGATAGCGGGATAAATTCCAGCTGCCAGCCCTGTAACAACCCCAATCGCCAATAATAGCGAAACAATCTGCCATTGGTACAAGTGCAAATAGGTCAAAGATTCTTGGGTCAAGTCATTTATCACCGGAAGCAACAGAATCACTATGGGAATGCTAATGAACATAGCGAAAAGAGAGAGTAAAACGGACTCCCCTAAAAATTGGCCCATTAACGAATTTTTACCTGCCCCTACCACTTTTCGCACTCCAATTTCTCGAGCTCTTTTACTAGCTCTGGCAGTACTCAAGTTGATAAAATTGATACAGGCCACCAATTGAATAAAAAAGGCAAGACTTAAAAGAAAATATAAAAAGGCAATATCAGAAACTTTGTCCAGTTGGTTGTTTCTACCCTCACTGTACAAATGAATATCTTTAACTTTTTGCAGTTCTAGAATCTTATTGCCCATTCCGGCGCTTTTCAAATCCTCGGAAGCCCTTTCTTGAATAAAACCCGGTAATTTTGCTTCCAATTGGGAGGCACTTACATTGGAAGCTAATTTTACATAGCTATGCACAAAGTTATTGGTGGCGAAATTGTCAAAATTCTGGACGAAAGTTCCCATTCCGGGGGTGCTCATACTTACCAAGTAATTGGGATTCAAGTGTGATTTTTGGGCTTTTTCATCAAAAACCCCTTTTACTGTTAGCGTGAGCGCCCCTTCGCCACTTCCCCAAACGATGGCTTTGTTCAAAACCTCCTTTTCACCAAAAAGCTTATCTGCCAAACTGGATGAAAGCACCACTGAATTGGGCTCATTTAGAGCTGTAGCCTTATCACCTTCTAACATTTTAAAATCAAAAACCTTGAAAAAGGTGGAGTCTGCCATATAGACCCGAGATTCGTAGTACGAATCTTCACTATCGGCGGCACGCATCAACATACTGTAGAAAACGTCGGTCAGCACTACTCTGGTAGCTTCCTCCACTTCGGGATAGTCTTCCTTCATAGCAAATGCAATTGGTGGCGATGAAGTTGCCGATTCAAAAGGCTCTTGACCATCTCGTTCAATGACCGTTTCAACTCGGTAAAGACTATCTGAATGGTCGTGATGTTCGTCGTAACCCAACTGCGCAAAAACGTACAGAAGAATGGCCAAACAGCTGACTGTACCCATGGTAAGTCCCAAGAGATTAATAATCGTCTGCTGCTTATTTTTTATCAAGTTCCGCCAAGCGATTTTTATATAGTTTTTAAACATAATTTTTGTTTTTTGATAATGATGCCGGTTCGTTGTTCGTTCATCTCGACTGCGCTCGATGTGACAGTTCGTTATTCGTAAGGAAATTGAAAGCTCACTACTTTTATCTCACTACTCATATCTAACAACTACTAATTCATAACTTTTAATTATTAACTCTTCACCCGTAACTACCTGCACTGTACATCCTTGATTAGGGGACGGTTTTTTATTTTTTGATAGATCTTGAACTTAGTCAAGTATTGATGAATAAACTCCTACATCATAGCGCCAATGGCCCTATTTTTACTTTCGGTTACGATTTGCCCATCAAATAGATTGACGACCCTGTGTGCATAGTGCGAATCACGATCGGAATGGGTCACCATAACAATGGTGGTACCTTCTTGATTAAGTTCCGTAAGCAGGTTCATCACCTCAATTCCGTTTTTGGAATCCAGGTTACCAGTTGGCTCATCTGCCAAAATCAATTTCGGATTGGTGACCACAGCCCTGGAAATGGCTACACGTTGCTGCTGTCCACCGGACAATTGCTGCGGAAAATGTTTTTCTCTGTGGGCAATTTTCATACGCTCCAAAACAGACCTCACTTTTTCCCTTCTTTCCGCTTTCCCCATTTTTAAATAGATGAGGGGTAATTCCACATTTTCATAAACCGTAAGCTCATCTATTAAGTTAAAGCTCTGGAAGACAAAACCAAGATTTCCTTTTCTGAGTTCGGTACGCTGACGCTCCTTTAATTTGCTTACCTCATTTCCAGCAAAATTGTAAGTTCCTTCCGTAGGACTATCCAACATACCTATGATGTTGAGCAAAGTGGATTTTCCACAACCCGAGGGGCCCATTATGGCCACAAACTCGCCATCCTCTACTTTTAAATTAACCTGATTAAGAGCCAAAGTCTCTACTTCTTCCGTTCTAAAGCTCTTTTTTAAATTACTAATGTTTATCATGATGTTCTGTTTTTTGTTAATTGTTGGTTCATCTCGGCTGCGCTCGATGTGACAGTTGGTTGTTGGTACTGAATACTCAGTACTCATTTCTCAATACACACCTCTAAATACTCATAACTTTTAACTACTTCCTATTTCAATACTATTTTCTCTGCCTCTCCAAAAGAATCATAGTTGCTGGTGATGACCTTTTCTCCAGGTTGAAGTCCTTCTAAAACTTCATAGTATCTAGAATTTTGTTTCCCTATTCTAATGTTTCTTTTATGCGCTTCGGAACCATCGGCACCTACTACAAATACCCATTGACCTCCCGTGCTTTGAAAGAAGCTTCCTTTTGGCAAAAGCATTGCATCGCTAGATTCACCCAATTGTAACCTTATGTTGTAGCTCTGTCCTGCCCTAATGGTCTCTGGCTTTTCATCGGTAAAAACCAAGTCTACTTTAAACCTTCCATTTCGTACCTCAGGATATACTTTTCTCAATCTCAGCGGGTACTCGGTACCGTTTCTTTCCAGAACTGCGGTAAGTTCTCTTTTAACGCGATCAATATAGTGCTCATCTATTTGAGCTTCAATTTTAAAATCGGTAAGTACATTGATTTGACCAATTCGTTGGCCTTGGGAAATACTTTGACCTATTTCTGCATCCAAGAAACCAAGCTGACCGTCTGCAGGTGCCCTAACATTTAAATGATCCAATCTTTGGTACACCATTCCCAGTGTTTTTTGCATGCGGGCCAAGTCAGCATCTAGACCCGTCAAGGAAGTCTTTCTAAGCTCGTCATCTTGCTCGGTCTGTAGCTTAACAATCTCATATTGCTTTTGGGACAATTCATAATTTTCCTTGGACAGCAAATATTCTTCTTTAGATATAAGTTCCTCATCATACAGGGCTTTGTTCTGCTCAAAGTTTCTCTTTAAGCGTTGCAAATCCGTACTTGCGGTTGCCAATGAACGTCTTCCTTCTACTTGACGGGAATCAAAAGTCAACTTGGTAGATCGCAAATCGTTCTGCTTCAATGCCAAATTACTTTCACTGGCTAAAATCTGTTCGTAGAGGTTCATATTTTCCAGTTTTAGGATGATATCCCCTTTTTTAACGGTGGCACCTTCCTCGATTAATTTTTCGGATACCCTACCGCCTTCATAGGCGTCCATATAGATGGTGGCTATGGGAGCTACATTACCGCTAATGGTTATGTAGTCATCAAATTTACCCTCGGTTACCGTACCTAAAGACAGCTTTTCCCGATCCGTTCTAAAAGTGGAAACAGAGCTAGCAAATAAAAGTTGATAGCCTACCAAAAGTAGTACCACTCCCAACCCGATGTAACCATAGTGTTTGGCTTTAAGTCCTTTTTTCTTTTCTAATTGTATATCCATTTTATTCTTTTATTATTAGTTGTTGGTTGTTCGTTGTTCGGAAGAAAAGATAAAAACTCAATACTTATATCTTACTTCTTATAACTTCTTTCTATTAACTACTAACCACCTACTGTAATTCCATATCAAAAACCGGCAGTCCCCTATAAAAATCCAGTGTACTTTTATTTATTTGTGTTTGTAAGGTTACCTGTAAATTTTCATTTTGGGCATTGGCAAATAAGTTCTTAGCCGTAAATAATTCCAATGCATTAATCAATCCCTTTTCGTATCGTTTTTGAGCAATGGTAAAGGCCAATTCTTGAGCTTTTACATTTTGCGCACTCTGCTCGCTTTGTACCTGTAGCGACTCATATTCCTGAACCAATTGTTGTATGGTCTGAAAAATTACCTGTTGCTGGATTTCCAAATTATTCTGCGCCCTTAAACGTTCTATTTTTTGCTGCTTGATCCTAGACCTCGTAGCCCAACCATTGCTAATAGGCACATTCAGGCTCACTCCAACATACCTACTGGTGTTGTCCCTAAATTGGTCCCTAAAGGGTACAGTAACCCCTAAGCTATCTCTTGTAGTTTCAAAATAACCCGTTGCGGTACCGGCAAAAAGACTTAATGAGGGCAACAATCCGCCACGTTCCACCGCCAATTGCTTTTTAGCAGCTTCCACCCTCAATTCTTGCGCTTTTAAAATGGGCATAAAAGCCGTAGCTTGTTGATAGATCGTATCTGATTGTATGAGGGAATCTTCATTCTTGGCGGTATTCAAGTTGAGGCCCTCAACAATTGTAATATCATTGGCTCCTTCCAAATTCATTTCCTGAATCAATTGAAGTTTTGCGGCGGCCAATTGGTTTTCACTTTGGGTAACATTTAATTTATCGGTCAATAAAAGGGATTCGGCTTCGTACAAATCGGCACCCGCTTTTAGGCCTAGCTCAATTTGTTTGGCCACCAAATCATAATTGGCCTGAGAAACCTGCATTTGTTCCTTTGAAATAGCCACCAAACCTTCGAAAAACTTTATATCGTAAAAGGCCTGCATAACTCGAAAAGCCAATAAAAACTTCTGCTGCTGTGTTTCTTCCCTTGTAGCCTTATACAAGAGTTTTTGGGCTTTAATGGAATTAATTTTCTGAAATCCCCTGAATAAATCAACTGAACTTTCTAGCGTAAAACGATTGGAGAAGAAATCAGTAGTAACCACATCATTGGTGAAAGGATCGGTACTTCTACCAAAATTGATGATGTAATTGGAAGACCCTGTTACCGAAGGAAGCAAATTTCTAATAGATTGTCTATAAGACTCCCGGTTGCTGTCCGTAGTGTAATCAAAATCCTTTAATTGTAAATTGTGCTCTAGAGCATAGTCAACACATTCATTCAAGGTCCAAGAATCTTGCGCGGCCAACTTTGCCGATATCCAGAGTAAAAGAAATACTAAAAATTTAATTAATTGGCTCATAATTTTATTCGTGTGCCAAACTTATTACTATTCCCGTGCCACAATCTTATACTTCTGAAATACAGTGTTTTATAAAATCAAAAGTTAATAACCCTCCCTGCACCTGTAAAATTTATGTACAACTATTGTCCATTTTTTTGACACTGTAAAAAATTTTACGAACTCTTATTGTAGTTTTATCCAGTACCTAACAAATTGAAACTATTTCTTAAATGACCGATGCGCAAATTCTTATCATAGATGACAACAAGAGTGTTTTGAGCGCTCTTGAAATTCTCTTGCAATTTGAGTACAAGAAAATAGAGACCATTTCCAACCCCAATCAAATTACTTCTTTTCCCAATTTAAAGGAAATTGACATCGTCCTGCTCGATATGAACTTTTCTGCCGGAGTCAATACCGGAAACGAGGGATTGTATTGGCTGAGGGAACTTCAAAAAAAAGCACCCCAAACCTCTGTTATTATGATGACCGCCTACGGGGCAGTCGATTTGGCGGTAAAAGCATTGAAAGAAGGCGCCACCGACTTTATATTAAAACCTTGGAACAATGACAAATTATTGGCCACGGTAAAATCGGCCTTTGAACTTAGAAAATCCAAAAAGGAAGTCCATGAACTTAAAGAAAAGGAAACACACTTAAAGCAAGTCATCAACCAAAACAAGAACTATATAATTGGAAATTCCAAAGCGCTCAATGGAGTTCTTAAAATGGTAGGCAAGGTGGCAAAAACGGATGTAAACGTTTTGGTCACGGGTGAAAATGGTACGGGAAAGGAATTGATCGCTCGCGAGCTTCATAAATTAAGCGCCAGAAACAATGAAGTTTTTATTCCTGTGGACATGGGTTCTATTTCCGAAAACCTTTTTGAAAGCGAATTGTTCGGGCATATAAAAGGTTCCTTTACCGATGCCAAGGAAGACCGAATTGGAAAATTTGAAGCAGCCAATGGGGGCACCTTGTTTTTAGACGAAATTGGAAACTTATCCCTTCAGGCACAAGCAAAACTGCTCTCGGCCATTCAAAACAGAACTATCGTTCGGGTGGGTTCCAATAAATCCATTCCCGTAGATATTAGACTAATTTGTGCCACAAATGAGGATTTGGACCAGATGGTTGCCGATGGATTATTCAGGGAAGACCTTTTATACCGTATCAATACCATTAGAATTGAAGTCCCGGCACTAAGGGAGCGTGACAATGACATTTTAGTGCTTACGGATTTCTTTCTGAAAAAATTCACCTCTAAATATGGCAAACCGTCCCTGAAAATAAATCAGCAGGCACAGGAAAAATTGCTAGCCTACCCTTGGCCGGGGAATATCAGGGAACTTTTGCACACCATTGAGCGTGCCGTTATCCTATCTGAAGGAAATGTTCTTAAACCGGAAGATTTTCTGCTTAGTAATAAACAAAACGTAAGTACCAACCTCAACGGTCCGGCCACTTTGGAGGAGATGGAGCTTTTGATGATCAATAGTGCCCTTGAGCAAAATGAAGGGAATTATAGTGCTGCCGCAGAGCAGTTGGGTATATCTAGACAAACGCTGTACAACAAGCTGAAAAAAATGGGTAAAAACTAGTCTTATGGTTAGCAGAAACATCTATCTACAACTGGTCTTCCGCATTATTCTACTCACCTTAACAGCTGTGGCCCTAGGGTTTTTAACGGTGAACGAGAATTACATACTTGCGGTATTGACCTTGCTCCTTCTCATTCTACAGACCTATTTTCTTATTTACTACGTAAACCAGACCAACCGGAAAATTGCCTATTTCTTTGAAGCTATCAAAAACGAGGATTTTACCCTGAGGTTTCCAGAAAAATTAAGTGTACAATCCTTAAAGGAGCTTAACCATAGCTTGAATGTACTCAATGAAATGATTCAAGACATTCACCTAAAAAAACAGGCCCAGGAGCAATTCTACCAAGAGATTTTAAAACAGGCGGATATTGGCATCATGACCATCAACGACAAGGGCCATATTCTCTACGCCAACCCCACCATAGAACGACTTTTAAACTACCATCCGCTCAACCATGTAAAACAGTTGAAACAGGTGGACGAAGAACTTTTTAAAAAGTTTGAAAAACTTCAGCCTTTTGAAAGCAACACCCACCAGCTTACCAATGAGCGCGAGAAGATAGAATTGGCCCTCAAGGCCACAGCGGTAACCGTAGATGCCAATTCGTTATTATTGGTAGTTGTACAGGACATTCGAAAAGAACTGGATGAAAAAGAAACCGATTCTTGGGTGAAACTGATCAGGGTACTCACACACGAAATCATGAATACCATCACCCCTATCACTTCCATTTCAGACTCCATCCTTAGATATTTTAAAAATGGAGAGAGTGTGGTGAAGGGTGCCGATTTGCCAGAAGAACATTTAAGCAGTGCCGCAAAAGGGCTGGAGGTGATAAAAGAACAAGGCTCTGATTTGATGAACTTTGTTCAATCTTACCGGAAATTTTTAAGCGTTCCAGAACCGGACAGGGAATTAATTCCCGCCAAGAACGTTTTGGAGAAAGTGGCCCTCCTATTGGAACGTCCGGACAATAAAACTTCCACCAACATCGCAATACAGGTAAGCCCTGAAAACCTGGAACTCTATATCGATGTAAAGCAGATAACGCAGGTCTTATTGAACCTTGGAAAAAATGCCCAACAATCCTTGAGTAATCAAGAGAATGGAGAGATTTTATTGATAGCGGGAGTAGATTCAAAGGACAAGAAATACATTCAGGTCATTGACAATGGACCGGGAATACCGGAAGAATTGATGAATGAAATTTTTGTACCCTTTTTTACGACCAAAAATACGGGTACAGGCATAGGGCTGAGTCTTTCCAAACAAATTATGAGATTGCATAAAGGAAGTATTCAAGTGAGTTCAAATGAGCGAACAACGTTCACCCTCACTTTTGACTAAGTTATGGATTATCCAAGTTCCTTAAAGGGATCCCAAAAGTGTTTTTCTAGATTTACAATTTGATTGTCCACAACTTTCACCCCTTCATTTTCGAGAAGTTGTTGCATAAGATTGGTGCCGTCAAAATGATGTTTTCCGGTTAACAAACCCGCTTTGTTCACCACGCGGTGCGCAGGCACATCTTCATATTTCCCGGAACCGTTCATAGCCCAACCTACCATTCTGGCGCTGCGAGCGGCCCCTAAGTATTTGGCAATGGCACCATAGGAAGTAACCCTGCCTTCGGGAATAAGCCTAGCGACCTCGTACACCTTTTCAAAGAAATTCTGGTTTTCCGGTTTCATCTGTAAAAGATACGGGATAAGGTAATGGCCAACAACACCAGCATTAATAAACTTAGGATGTAATTGCTATTTTTTGAAAACCGATTGGTCTTCCGTTCCAATTTATTAAAGTACACGGTGTACATATAAAGTACGGTAAAAGTTCCCGCTCCTGCCGCCAAGATAAAAGTTAGGATATCCCATATTTTGAACTTGATCCATCCGGAAGCATTCCACATAATGTTAAGTCCGCTGTAATAAGGAATAGTTAGAAGATTCAGAGCA
Organism: Cytophaga sp. FL35; assembly: GCF_014349235.1. Taxonomy (GTDB): domain Bacteria; phylum Bacteroidota; class Bacteroidia; order Flavobacteriales; family Flavobacteriaceae; genus Euzebyella. Next base: position 19,275 of record NZ_JACSOH010000004.1, read on the forward strand.
CCAAGAAGCATGCCCTTAAAATAACTATTCTTCTTACTAACCTTAACCTTCTTCTTTACCTTTGTATTGGTTTTCTTGGCAGCTACAAAAAAATAGACCGCAAAAAAGGCAAACACACCCACAGCAATCTTTAAAAGTACATCTATTACTTGGGGATTGTTATACAGGAATTTAGAGATATAAACAGCTATAGTGGCTTGAAGCACCACTACGGTAGCAACACCTAAACTAAAAATGATTCCGTCTGTCTTTCCTTTTTCAACACTGGTTTTGGCCGCATTCATATTAAGTAAGCCGGGAGGCACGGTGGCCATGAAGGCCGCTGAGAAGGTAGCGAAAAACAGAATCAACAAATGTAGCATACATCAATTTATCTTAAATTGAAGATAGGTGATAGGCTTACCTTTTTCCAGGTATTGTTTCTCGTAGAAAGTTTGAATTTCCAAAACTTCCTTGGGGCTTCCCTCATTTTTGTACACATCGTGGTTGGCATAGATAATTTCCAGTCCCAGACCGTGCAAAAGTCCTAGTGTATAGCCGTGCATAAATTCACTATCCGTCTTTAGATGAACAATACCGTCCGGCTTAAGAATTTTACGATACCTATCTAGAAAAACCTGATTGGTCATTCGGTGTTTGGTACGCTTAAATTTAATTTGTGGGTCTGGAAAAGTTATCCATATTTCCGCAACTTCCCCTTCTGCAAAAATCTCATCTATCAATTCAATTTGGGTTCGCAAAAAAGCGACATTTCCCATATTTTCCTCAACAGCCGTCTTGGCACCTCTCCACAGCCTCGCACCCTTGATATCGATACCGATAAAATTTTTATCTGCATTTTGTTTGGCAAGGCCAACGGTGTATTCTCCTTTTCCGCAACCAAGTTCCAATACAATTGGGTTGTTGTTCTTAAACTGACCCGACCATTTTCCCCTTAACGGAAAACCCGCCTTAATTTCTTCCCTTGAAGGTTGAATTACATTTTCAAAGCCTTCATTCTCTTTAAATCTTTTTAGTTTATTCTTACTTCCCACACCAAATTTCTTTAGCTATATAGCATCATCTTCCGTTAATTCAAACTCTTCATCATCCGCTTCTACCAAGGCTTTTTCCAAAGTGAAGGAAAACTCACTTCCTACTCCTATCTCACTTTCAACATAAATTTTTTCCTTATGGGCCTCGATTATATGTTTTACGATGGCTAGTCCCAAACCTGATCCACCTTCACTACGGCTTCCACTTTTATCAACTCTATAAAACCTTTCGAACAATCGAGGTATATGTTGCTTGGGGATTCCTTCTCCGTTATCGGTTACCCTAATAATAACTTTATTTTTAATCAGATTTTCAACACTTACCTCTGTAGTTCCGTTAGAATGGCCGTATTTAATGGAGTTTACTAGTAGATTGGTCACCACCTGCTGTATTTTTTCCTTATCAGCAAAAACATAAACAGGCACCTCGTATTCCATGTCAAAAGTAAGCACGATGTTCTTACTTTCCGTCTTCATTTCAAGTAAATCGAACACGTTCTGGATCAACTCTATAATATCAAATTTCTCCTTGCGAAGGTTGAGTTCCCCTACTTCCAACTTTGTTATAAGATCGAGGTCCTTTACGATGTAAATAAGACGATCTACGCCTTTATTGGCTCGTTGTAGGTATTTCTTTCGAACACTCTTATCATTTATTGCACCATCCAGCAGGGTTTCGATATAGCCCTGTACGGTAAAGAGAGGGGTTTTGAGCTCATGGGAAACGTTTCCCAAAAAATCTTTACGGTATTCTTCCCGTATTTTAAGGGTATCTATCTCAACCTTTTTGTCCTTGGCAAACTTTTCAATTTCCTCTGTGAGGGTCTTCATATCTGTAGTAATGGGACCTTCTACCAAAGATGATGATTCTAATAGGGTAACGTCATCATAAATTTGTTTGATACGTCTGTAGATAAAGTGTTCTATCCTTATTTGCAGGGCGATAAAGGCTATAACAAAAAGCATTAGGGTGGCGACCACCGCAAAAGCAGGGTTAAACATATCCCAAATGTAAAGAAGCCCTGAAAGGGCTATACCAAACACCAAGGATAGAACAAAGGAAGACCTAAAGGCAAAGCGGTAAGACCGTTTTAATTGAGTGGCCATCTTGGATTACATTTTTTAAAAGGCCAAAACAAAGATTTGGACCAAAGCCCAAAATTACGGCAAATAACTGAAAACGATAAGAAAATGGGTAACTAGAGTACAAATTTATACCCAACCCCCTTAACCGTTTTAAAATGGTCTTCGCCTATCTTTTCGCGCAGTTTTCTTATGTGAACATCTATGGTACGGCCACCAACAACTACTTCATTGCCCCAGACCCTATCTAATATTACTTCGCGCTTAAACACCTTACTAGGTTTGGAGGTCAATAAAGAAAGTAGTTCAAACTCCTTACGGGGCAATATGATTTCTTCCCCATCATTGATAATTTTATACTCCTCCCTATTAATTACAATATTGCCCACTTTTACAATTTCATCAGTGGAGGATGTATCTTCCTTAAGCCTTCTGAGCAACGCCTTTACCTTGCTTACCAAAACTTTAGGACGAATAGGCTTTGTGATGTAATCATCTGCTCCTGCTTCAAAACCCGCTACTTGTGAATAATCTTCTCCACGGGCCGTTAAGAAAGTGACTATGGTGTTCTCAAGACCGGAAGTATTACGAATGACCTCACAAGCTTCAATACCGTCCATTTCTGGCATCATAACGTCTAAAATAATAAGATGCGGCTGTCTTTTTTTGGCAAGGGCAACTCCCTCTGCCCCATTCTTTGCCGTAAATACTTGATAACCTTCAGAGGTGAGATTGTAACCTATAATCTCCAGAATATCAGGCTCATCGTCTACCAACAGAATCTTGATATCTTTCTTTTTCATGGGATAGTTTTCTTTAATGATCGGGCCAAGATAAAGATAATACATGTATCCCAAACCGGCTTAACGTTGATTTAATATTGTAACATTAAACTAACATTATTGCAAAATATATTTAACATGGGCGTAACTCGACTTTTACAGCACGTCTCTTTATTTGCGGCGTACTAAAAAGAAAAAATGAGAGTTTTATTTACTGTTTCCCTAGCGTTGTTCGCAACGCTTCAAATGTTCTCCCAAGATACAGGAAGTATCGGAGGTAAACTTACTGACAAAGAATTTAATAATGAACCACTACCATTTGCCAATGTAATTATCAAAGGTACCACCACTGGTACTACAACAGACTTTGATGGGCTATATGAAATCCCCAATCTAGAGCCCGGTACCTACACTGTGGTTTTTAGCTATTTAGGTTATGAAACGGTTGAAATACCTAACATAACAGTAGAAGCCGGCAAAGTAGCCACTGTTAACATTCCAATGAGCGCCTCAGAAGGTGTTTCCCTTGAAGAGGTTGTGGTTACCACCGTCGCTAGAAAAGATTCTGAAGTAGCCTTATTATTGGACCAGAAAAAAGCCATTACTCTTGAAACTTCTATTGGAGCGCAGGAATTGGCACGAAAAGGTGTTTCCGATGCGGCCTCAGCAGTTACCAAAGTAACCGGTATTTCAAAAGAGGAAGGTTCAGGAAATGTATATGTTCGTGGACTGGGCGATCGATTCAACATTACTACACTGAACGGATTGCCATTACCTTCAAACAATACTTCTAAAAAGAACATTGATCTTGGAGTATTCTCTTCAAGCATTATTGAATCCATTGGAATTGACAAAACCTACAACGCCGCTAACTACGGAGATTTTGGTGGAGCCAACGTAAACATCGTTTCAAGAGATTACAACGGAACCGGTTTTTTTGATGTAAGCGCTTCGGTAGGAGGCAATTCAGAGGCCTTGGGAGTTGACCAATTTTACTTGAACGACGGGCCTAATTTTTCCGGTTTCTACAATTATGATATTCCAGACAATCCATTTTCCGATACTTTTGAAACCAATTGGAATCGTGAGGCATATGGTACTCCTGTCAATTCAAGCTTCTCGCTAAAAGGAGGCGATACCTATACAATTGGGGAAGAATCAAGACTTAGCCTTTTTGGCGTAGCTTCCTTTGGGAACAATTTCTCCTACAACGAAGGTATCAATAACGGGCAGCCCAATGTTGGAAACGGGCTACCTAATTCAGCTTTTGACTTTACCACTTTTGACTACTCTACCGCCACAACCTTAATGGGTAATGTTGGTTTTAGACTGAACAACAACAATAACTTTAAATACAACCTGCTTGTATTGAACAACTCGAGTCAAAAACAACAAGAGTTTTTCGGTATTCTTGATAGGGAAGATGATGCACCAGAAGGTGGCGGTTTCATTCAAAGGGCCACTTTTGAAAGAACTACCTTATATGTACATCAATTATTGGGTGAACACAACCTGAACGACAAATTGGATGTAAACTGGGGAGGTGCTTACAATTACGTAAAAAACTTGGTGCCAGACAGAAGACAAAATACCGTCTTACCTCGTAGAAACAACAATCCTGATGGACCAAAATCATTTGCCCTGGTATCTGCAGCATCTGAAAACCATAGATTTTTTCAAGAACTTGATGAAGAGGAGATAGCCGCAAACATTTCTGCCACTTACAAATTCAAGGAAAATGAAGACGACGGCTTTGACGGCAAATTGACCGTTGGTTATAACGGTAGGTTTAAAAACGTAGACTTCGACGCCACGCAGTTTAACTTTCAATTCTTAAGGCCTAACGATCAACCAGAGGTAGACATCAGACAAATTGATGAATATTTTGAACAAAACACGTTAAGCTCAGGTCTATATCAAATTAGAACCTTTAGAGGTACTTCTACCATTCCTGGAGCATTGGACCCACAGACTTTTGGAGGAGACCAATCCATCAATGCTGGTTTTGCTACCCTTGAATACAAATTCAATCCTAAATTCACGCTTTTTGCTGGTTTAAGGGCAGAACAAATTATTCAAGAAATTAATTGGAACACCACCTTTGGCGAGGACGAAAACGAATTGGACACCTTTGAATTCTTGCCTTCCTTAGCTCTAAAATACGAGCTTAATGATAAGCAAAATCTGAGATTTGCCGCCAGTAAAACGTATACCTTACCTCAATTTAAAGAAAGAGCTCCTTTCTTGTTCCAAGAAGATATAACTCAAGATTCATATGGTAACCCTGATCTAGAGAACTCCACCAACTACAATTTTGATGTTAGATGGGAACTTTACCCAACTTCCAGTGAAATCATCTCCTTTGGGGTATTCGCAAAATATATTGAAAACCCAATCAACACTTTCTTGGTGGTATCAGCGGCAAACGACCTTAGTTATGCCAATACTGGAGATAACGCAACTGCTTTTGGTGCCGAATTGGAAGCTCGTGTCAACCTCATCCAAAATGATATTGATACCGAAGATGCCGTGCTGGAAGAAAGATTGACTTTAGGCGGAAATATTTCCTATCTAAAAACCAACCAACAATTAGATTCTGAGAAAGTGGCTAATGAAACAAGGTTATCAGCTGCTTTCACCAATACAGAAGCGCCACTGCAAGGAGCCTCGGATATTATTTTGAACGGCGACATCAGTTTCTATAGACAGTTTAGAAAAGAAAGAGAGTTCCGCGGCACCTTGGCGGCCAACTATTTTTCTGAAAGATTATATGCTTTGGGTAGTACCGGTCGTGGCCACTTAATGGACAAAGGCTATGTAACACTTGACTTTATATCATCCATGCAATTGAACAAGCATCTAAGTATTGGTTTGAATGCCAAGAACCTTTTAAATCCATTGATCGAAAGGGTGACTGAAAATGCCGAAGGTGATTTAGCCACTGAAAATCCAGCAGTCGTAGGCTTCTTGGAAGACGGGCCTATAACCGACCTTTCATACAAAAGAGGAACCGATTTTTCTCTTTCATTGACATTTAGTTTTTAATCTAAGTAATAAAAACAATTATTTAACTATTAAACCTTGTAATGATGAAAAAAAAGATTTTCTCAATAATGCTTGGTCTGGCCGCTTTGACACTTGTGGTGTCTTGTAGCGATGACGACAACGGACCCAGTAATGACCCTACCTGTAGTGATGGTATAATGAACGGTGACGAAACCGGTATCGATTGCGGCGGTTCTTGTACTCCATGTGGCGAAGAGCCAGCAGAAACTGAAGACCTAGAAGGAGAAGTTACTGAGAATACTGAATTGGATGCTTCCATAGCTTATAACTTAACCGGTGCTTATGTTGTAAAATCTGGTGCTACTTTGACCATTCCTGCCGGAACCACTATCAAAGCTGCCGGAGGTACTGCCGCTTTTATTGGTGTTGAAAGAGGAGCAACCATCAATATCAATGGTACTGCTTCTGCTCCTGTAGTAATGACTTCAGGTGCTGCCAATCCTGCCCAAGGCGATTGGGGTGGTTTGGTTATTGCGGGCGATGCCCCAACCAACAAAGGTACTGACGTTACAACTGAAGTAGGTGATCTTACCTATGGAGGTGCTAATGCTGCGGACAACTCTGGTAGCATTACTTATCTTAGGGTTGAATATACCGGAGCTACTTTCTCCAATGATAAAGAATTCAACGGTGTTTCCCTTTTTGGTGTAGGGTCTGGAACTACTTTCGAAAACGTTCAGTCATACATGGGTGGTGATGACGGTATCGAGTTCTTTGGTGGATCTGTTGACGGTATCAACTTGGTTTCCATTGGAAGTGGTGACGATTCTATCGACTTCGCCGATGGATGGACAGGTAACGGTACTAACTGGTATATCGCAGACGGTGCCAAAGCTGGTATCGAAGGTTCAAATAATGGTGATGACGGAGACGCTACTCCTGTAACTACTACAACCTTGACGAATATTACGGTAGTGGGTCCAGTTGCCGAAGGTGCTCTTTTCTTTAAAGAAGGCGGTGGTAGCTTTACTGTTGACAACTTCTACGTAAGCGGTGCTGATTTAGGTATCAATGTAAAAGATACCGATGTTGAGGCTAACGCCAGAATTGATGCTGACGACTTGATGATTTCTAACATTCAGTTTGCCGATACTCCTTCTGAATTTGCTGCCACTAATTACGCAGGAACAAACTTGGATTTCTATACCGAAGGTGTAGCCACTGGTGCTGGTAATGGCGCTGCTGCTCCTGATTGGGCCGCCGGATGGACTATAGGACTTAGTAATAGTGCTCCTTCTTCTCAGCAAAACCTAGCAGGTGAAGCAACTGGAGATGTTGAATTAGATGCCAATATCGAATACATTCTAACTAGTGGATTTGTAGTAAAAGAAGGTGGTTCTTTGACCATTCCTGCCGGAACCACGATTAAGGCCACTGGTGGTACTGCCGCTTTTATTGGTGTTGAAAGAGGAGCTACTATCAATATTAACGGTACTGCCACTGCTCCTGTTGTAATGACTTCAGGGGTAGAAAACCCTGCACCTGGTGACTGGGGCGGTTTGGTTATCGCGGGTGATGCCCCAACCAACAAAGGAGTTGATGTTACTACCGAGGTAGGAGACCTTACCTACGGTGGTGCAAATGCTGAGGACAATTCTGGGAGCATTACGTACTTAAGAGTTGAGTATACCGGTGCTACTTTCTCCAATGACAAAGAGTTCAACGGTGTTTCCCTTTTCGGAGTTGGTTCTGGTACAACTTTCGAAAACGTTCAGTCTTATATGGGCGGTGATGACGGTATTGAGTTCTTTGGTGGGTCTGTTGATGGTGTAAACCTTGTTTCTATTGGAAGTGGTGACGATTCTATCGACTTTGCAGATGGTTGGACAGGTAACGGTACTAACTGGTACATTAAAGATGGTGCCAAAGCTGGTATTGAAGGTTCTAACAATGGTGATGACGGAGACGCCACGCCTGTTACCACTACTACATTGACCAACATTACAGTAGTTGGACCAGTATCTGAAGGTGCCCTTTTCTTTAAAGAAGGAGGTGGTAGCTTTACTGTTGAAAATTTCTATACCGAAGGTATTGATTTAGGCATCAATGTTAAGGATACTGATGTAGAGGCCAATGCTAGAATAGATGCAGACGACTTGGCAATTACAACTATTGAATTCGCTAGTCCTGCAACTGGTTTTGAAGCCACTAACTATGCAGGTACCAACATGGACTTCTATTCTGAAGGCGATGCTACCGGTGCTGGCAATAAAGGTGGAGAACCAGATTGGGCCACTGGTTGGGCCATTGGTTTCAACTAAACGGTAGTTTAAGAGCTAACTAAAAACCCCGCATTTGCGGGGTTTTTTGCTTTCTACCCATAAAACCCAACCGTTTATACAATCGCGCCAACGTTGGATATAAAGATTTATTATATTTGTGGTACATTTTTTGTTTAACCTACCATATGAAGCACCTTTACTTGATTGTAACAATGCTGTTTATCTCTTTAAGCTATGGCCAAGTTCGCCAGGGCAATGGAGAAATTGATGGGTTTAAACTCTACCCGAATCCTGTAACAGATGGTAAGGTCTTTATAAGCACTACAAAAAATGCGCCCAAACAAATAGCTATTTATGATGTCTTGGGCACTAAAGTTCTTGAAACGAAAATTACAGGTAAGGAATTATTTCTAAGGGACTTGGATGCCGGTGTTTATGTGCTCCGAGTTTTTGAACTTAACAATGTCGCCACTAGAAAGCTGATTGTTAAGTAATCCTCTTTTTTTGTCCAGTACCGCTAGAACAACCTCTTTTAGTTTTCATTTTTCCGATGAAATACATCCATCGTGATTGCTAACCTACAATTTTTGTGCTTTCACAACAATTTTATGTCAAATTAACTCCTCTGGACTACTTTTAAAGTATTGATCCCAAATCAATTACCATGCGCCTGCTCCTCATTATTGCCTTTATGACTATGGCGACACCTATGTGTGCACAAGAATCCTTCACATCCATTGGTCCACAAGAAGCCATTACAGAAGTAAAACTGTATCCGAATCCCGCATATGGAGAATCGGTAAAAATCGTATCATCGGCAAACGAACCTAAGGGAGTTACGGCTTATGATGTTTTTGGCAAACCAGTATTAAGGGAAAAAATAAGAAACAACACCCTTTATATAACTTCCCTCAAGCCGGGAATCTATGTCCTGCAGATAGAATTGGACGAGAAAACGGTAAATCGCAAACTAATTGTAAAATAAAAAGACCCGTAGAAACGGGCCTTTGATATCTTGACCTGTGTGAATTATAAAATTTCCACCAGCTCTAAATCAAAAACTAAGTCCTGACCTGCCAGAGGGTGGTTACCATCTACCACAATACTACTATCTTTCACGTCTTTGACCACTAAATTGATTTTTTGACCGTTAGGCCCTTCCGAAACCAAGGCCATTCCAACCTGTGGGTCTATATTTTCCGGTAATTGATCCTTAGGCACCTCCTGAATTAATTGATCGTTAGGTTCACCATAAGCTTCTTCTTTTGGTATGCTAACGGTTTTTTCTCGTTCACTTTCATATCGATCAACCCTTTTTCAAATCCCGGGATGATTTGTCCTTGACCTAAAGTAAATTGCAAGGGTTCCCCTCTTTCCAAAGAGCTATCGAAAACCTTACCATCTTCCAGTTTTCCTGTGTAATGTACTTTTACCGTGTCATTGTTTTTAACCTGACTCATTTGTGTCTATTTTATTTACTTATAGCCCTAAAGGGCATTTTTGGTAAAGGTATAGGTCTAAAAATCGCTTCAAAACATATAGTAAACTATCTTACATTAATTAGAATACTTTAACTGTCGAGCTAACTAACTGTTAATTTATTTAACAACTAAACGGAATTCGTATGGTAATATGGTTTACAGTATTTTTGCGACAAGTATAATTTATGGATTCACACTCGCTATTTTCCATTTCCACCTCACAGGAATTTAAGGAACAAACCTTAGAAACTTTCCGATATCAGTATGCAAATAATGAGGTCTACCATGAATTTTGTAATCACTTGGGCATGAGCCCAAAAAATGTTTTGAAAGTTGAAAACATACCTTTCCTGCCTATTTCTTTCTTTAAATCCAAGGTCATTTTAACGACCAAAAATATTCCTGAAACCCTTTTTACCAGCAGCGGAACAACCGGAAGCATTACTAGCAAGCATTATGTCGTAGACCCTCAATTATATATCGATAGTTTTACCAAAGCACTTGAACTTTTTTACGGAAACATCAAAGACTATTGCATTTTAGCCCTGCTACCCTCCTATTTGGAACGTCAAGGTTCATCGCTTATTTATATGGCGGATTATCTCATTAAAAATAGCAATCACCCTAAAAGTGGCTTTTACCTAAATGACTTGAACAAACTTGAGAAAACCCTGCAAGAACTGGAAGAGCAAGGCCAAAAAACCTTATTAATAGGAGTTTCATTTGCACTTTTGGACCTTGCCGAAAAAAATTCCTTACGATTAAACAATACCATTGTGATGGAAACAGGAGGCATGAAAGGACGTCGAAAGGAACTTATAAGGGACGAACTTCACCAAATTCTACAAAATGGTTTTGGATTAAAAAATATTCATTCAGAATATGGCATGACCGAGCTTTTATCACAAGCGTACTCCCAGGGAAACGGAATTTTCAAAACCCCGCCATGGATGAAAGTCTTAATTAGGGATACGGAAGACCCTTTAAGCCTTCAAAGAATAGGAAAAACCGGTGGTATCAATATCATTGACTTAGCCAACCAACATTCCTGTTCCTTCATTGCGACCCAAGATTTAGGTAAAATGCATGCGGACGGTAGTTTTGAAATCTTGGGAAGGTTCGATCATTCAGATGTTCGCGGGTGTAATCTAATGGTTCTCTAAAGCCCTAATATTTTTGCATCTACAAAAAAGGTAGAATTCACTTCAATTTCATGGTCTCTGCTAATAACCTCATCGGTAACAGTTTCCAAGCGCAAATTGAACTCGTCCTTTTTTATATACTCCTTTAGGTCTACATCTACAACATCCACATCCAAAGAATTACCGGTATTGGGATCCACTTCAACTTCCTCGGCTATTTTGATTTCATCCAATCCTTCGGCAGAAATATAAATAACAATGGACTCTAGGAAACTAAAATCCGCATCATCAGGAGTAGTAATGTTAAGAACTAGCTCCTTAAGCCTAATTTCTTCAATTAAATCTTTTCGGGTATCGTTTACTTCAAACTTTGACTCGGAATTGGTCTCCACATCCGGAGTATAAACATCAAAAGGAACATCTATACCCACCGTTGATTCGATGGTTACATTGCTTTTATACTCAATATCAAACTTGGTAAGTTCATCTAGCTTATCGCAGCTCACAAGAGCAAAAACGCCCACCAAGATGTAAACAAAATTTTTCATTGCAATCAGATTTTAAAGACTATGAAAATCTAACGCAACCAATCTTGTTTTATTGAATAGAATGCAGCTATTTATTTAGGACACTACCAAAACAAAGTAGTTTTTCTTGCCTCTTTGCAACAATACGAACTTGTCATTGATCAAATCGGACTCGGTAATTAAAAAATCAGCTTTTACCTTTTCCTTATTTACGGAAATGGAATTTTGTTTTAACTCGCGACGGGCTTCACTATTGGACCCTAAGAATCCGGTTTTATCGGCCAAAGCACCTATCATATCGAGTCCGTCGGCCAATTCACTCTTAGAAATTTCCGCTTGCGGCACCCCATCAAAAACATCCAAAAAGGTCTGTTCGTTCAATTTTTTTAGGTCATCTGAGGTAGATTTGCCAAAAAGGATGTTACTGGCCTTTTGCGCATTTTCCAAATCCTCTTTAGAGTGAACCATAACGGTAATTTCTTCTGCCAAACGTTTCTGAAGTGCACGCAGATGCGGTGCCTGTTTGTGTTCTTCTACCAGTTCTTCTATTTCCTGCTTGGATAAAAAGGTGAAAATCTTAATGTATTTTTCAGCGTCCTCGTCAGAAGTGTTCAACCAATATTGATAAAAACGATAGGGAGAGGTCCTATCTGCATCTAACCAAATGTTGCCACCTTCGGTCTTACCAAATTTGGTTCCATCTGCTTTGGTTATCAAAGGACAGGTCAAGGCATAGCCCTTTCCATTACCAATTCTTCGAAGGAGTTCTGTACCTGTAGTAATATTTCCCCATTGATCGCTACCGCCCATCTGTAGGGTGCAGTTGTACTCTCTGTATAAATGAAGAAAATCGTAACCTTGAACCAATTGATAGGTAAATTCGGTAAAAGACATGCCTTCCTTTGCCTCAGCAGACAAGCGTTTCTTTACAGAATCCTTGGCCATCATGTAGTTGACCGTAATATGTTTTCCTATATCCCTAATAAAATCAAGAAAGGAAAATTTCTTCATCCAGTCATAATTATTCACCAAGACCGCACCGTTGTCAGATGCACTGTCAAAATCCAAAAATCTGCTCAGTTGCTCTTTTATGGATGCTTGATTATGCCTAAGTGTTGCTTCATCCAGTAAATTCCGCTCTGCAGATTTTCCTGAAGGATCCCCAATCATACCGGTAGCGCCACCGATCAAGGCATATGGTTTGTGGCCAGCCAATTGAAAGTGCCTAAGCATCATTACCCCTACCAAATGCCCAATATGCAATGAATCTGCGGTGGGGTCTATACCCACATAAGCAGATTGCAGACCGCTCATTAGATGTTCTTCCGTACCGGGCATTGCATCGTGCAACATCCCTCTCCATTTTAATTCTTCAACAAAATTGGTAGCCATGATAAGCAAATTCAAAGATTTTTTGCAAATATAGGTAGGCACAAGCAATGCAGCTACTAAAGACCAGTTTTTATGGCGCTCCTCATTTATTACTCTTTAAAGATGTGCTACTATACTATTGTTTTTTTCCCATGGCAGGTCAGACAATAAATTCAGGCGTTATGAGTACATTTGGCATATGATTTTAGTGACCGGAGGAACAGGTTTAGTGGGAGCCCATCTTTTACTACAGCTTCTAAAGCAGGGGCAAAAAGTAAGGGCCATTCACAGAAGGAATAGCGATATACAAAGGGTTAAAAAAATCTTTGGATATGAGGGCGAAACATCCTTGAACCTATTTCATAAAATAGAATGGACCGAAGCAGACATCAATGATATCACACAGCTTGAAACTTCCTTTAAGGGTGTGGAACGGGTATATCATGCTGCTGCTTTTATTTCTTTTGACCCTGGGGATTATCAAAAATTACATAAGATAAACACCGAAGGGACGGCCAACATCGTTAACCTGTGCATAGCACATAAAATCAAAAAGCTGTGCTACGTAAGTACTATTGGCGCCATTGGTAAAAGTCTAAACGGGAATCAAGCGGATGAGGAAAACGTCTGGACATCACAGGATGCCAATGTCTATGCACTTACCAAACACGCTGCAGAAATGGAGGTGTGGCGGGGTTCTCAAGAAGGGTTGAATGTTGTTATGGTCAATCCGGGAGTGATTATCGGCCCTGGTTTTTGGAACTCAGGTAGCGGCTCCCTTTTTGGTGTAGCAAAGAAAGAACATTCATTTTATCCTCCCGGAGGAACGGGTTTCATCACAATAAGCGATGTGGTAAAAATGATGGTTGCTCTTATGGAATCCGATATAAAAAACGAGCGATTCATTGCTGTAGCCGAAAACCTTAGCTACCAACAGATTCTTACCAAAATTACAACGGCTTTGGGGCTTAAACCTCCAACAAAGGAACTTAAACAATGGCAACTTGAATTAGGCCGATGGTTTGATTGGCTCCGAAACCTAATTTTCAATACGGGAAGAAGGATTACCAAAAACTCTGTAAAATCACTTAAAAACAGGGAGATTTACTCTAACGAAAAGGCCAAAAACGTTCTTCAATTCAAATTTGAACCCTTAGAACCCACCATCACTTTTTGCTCCCAGAAATTTCTTGAAGAGAATCCTTAGTTCTTTGCACTCTCGCTTGCCTTTCTTCCAATTCTATTCTTCTAAGACTGTCCCTAACCTCCTTGGCATCCTTGAAAGCATTTTGGTCTTTTTCCAAACTGGATTCTACCTCTTGGTAAATTGATTTGTACTCCTCAGGAACCGATGCATAATATTTATCGCTTTCCACAAATTGCAAACTATCTATACCATGCTTACGGTAGATATAGTTCATTATATCTACGTTGTTTTCCCTCAACACGCTTACATTCGTAGTTTTTGCCGCGTTTAAAACCGCCACATCTTTTAAAATTACGACCATTTTACCTCTATCAATAAGGTTTTCCGGCTTCTCCAATAATTTTTCATTGCAAGAGACTGCAGTTAGAAACAAAACAAGAAACGCTATCTTTTTACAGTAAGCCATAGACGTATTGATTTATCGGTCAAAAGTTAATCGCCTTCCTTGCGCTTCTTCTGAAAAATGGCCGTTCTCATAGGCCAAATGCCCGTTCACAAAGGTATGTGTAATTTGAGAACCAAAGGTATGGCCTTCAAAAGGAGACCATTCACATTTATAAGCTATATTGTTTTTATCCACCTTCCAACTGTGTTCTAGATTGGCGATGGCTATATCTGCATAATATCCTTCCCTTATATATCCTCGCTTATCCAAATCAAAAAGGATAGCTGGGTTGTGGCACATTTTTTCCACAATTTTCTCCAAGGAAATAACCCCTTGCCTATGCTTGTCCAACATAGCCGGCAGGGCATGCTGAACCAATGGACCCCCAGAAGGTGCTTTGGTGTAGACATTATCTTTTTCTTGCCATTGGTGCGGGGCATGATCGGTTGCTATAACATCTAACCTATCATCCAATAGCGCCTCCCATAATTGAGCCCGGTCCTCCGCCGTTTTTACTGCGGGATTCCATTTTATGAGAGTTCCTTTGCTATCATAATCCTCTTCTGAAAACCACAGATGATGAATACAAACCTCTGCCGTAATTCTTTTGTCCTTTAAGGGAATATCGTTTCTGAACAAAGAAGTTTCTTTTCCAGTGGACAAATGAAAGACATGTAAACGGGCACCCGTTTTTTTGGCAAGTTCAATCGCCTTGCTTGATGAAAGATAACAAGCTTCTTCGCTTCTAATCAAAGGATGGTATTTAATGGGGATATCATCACCATATTTTTCCTTATAAGACGCCAAATTTGCCCTTATGGTACCCTCGTCTTCACAATGGGCCGAAATTACCATTTCGGTACTGCTAAAAATCTTTTCGATAACTTCTTCATCATCCACTAACATGTTACCTGTAGACGACCCCAAAAATAACTTCACCCCGGAACAAGCCTTTTTGTCCAGGCGTTTTATTTCTTCCAAATTATCATTGGTACCGCCAAATAGAAAGGAATAATTGGCATGACTTCTATTGGTAGCCATGGCAAATTTCTCTTCGAGTTTTTTTAGGGTAACTGTCTGCGGATTGGTATTGGGCTGTTCCATATAGGAAGTGATTCCTCCAGCAACTGCCGCCCTACTTTCAGAGGCTATATCACCCTTATGCGTTAGGCCTGGTTCCCTAAAATGTACTTGATCATCTATAACCCCAGGAAACAAATGGTTCCCGCTTACATCTAGTACTTGAGCATTTTCACTACTAATATCCCTATCTATACGTTCAATCCTATCTCCTTCTATAAGTATATCACCTTCAACAATAGTATTTTCATTAACTATTAGGGCGTTCTTAATTAGTGTTCTTTTCATTTTAAAATTTACTTTTTTGAAAAAGGCTTCGCATTTTCATCATAAAAACTCCCACTACTGCTTCATTGATGATTGCCGAATTCATTTTTGACTTTCCTTTTACCCGATCCCTGAAAATAATAGAGATTTCTTCAATATGATAATTCTTTAGATAGGCCCTAAATTTCATTTCGATCTGGAAGGCATATCCAACAAAACGCACAGAGTCTAGATTAATAGTTTCGAGTACATGCCTTTTATAGCAAACAAAACCGGCCGTTGGATCATGAACGCGCATCCCTGTTATCATTTTCACATAAAATGAAGCACCATAGGATAACAAAACACGGTACAGTGGCCAATCTACTACATTTACCCCTTTTTTATACCGGGAACCCACGGACACATCCGCACCGTTAAGGCAAGCCCGATAAAGACGAGGTAAATCTTCCGGATTGTGGGAGAAATCGGCATCCATCTCAAAAATGTAGTCGTACTTTCTCTCTATCGCCCATTTAAAGCCATGAATGTACGCCGTACCCAACCCCGATTTCTCTGTACGTACTTCTAAAAAAAGGGAATTGGCAAACTCATTTTGCATTTCCATCACCTTTTTTGAAGTTCCATCTGGAGAGTTGTCATCCACAATAAGAACATGAAATGCCTTATTCAATGAGAATACGGCCCTAACGATGGCTTCTATATTCTCAATTTCGTTATAAGTTGGTATAATTACTAGGCAATCCGTCATGCAGTGGTTGATAACGGGGCAAAAATAGCATTTTAAAGGGTGTTGCGGTGAATCTACCTTCTAATTGTGAAATTTTTAGCCTTCATTGCAGCATCATAATTTGTAATTTTGACCGTTATTTAAGCGAACACCACCCAAAAAAACGGTTATCGGAACGATAATGAACTCCAAATTTCCACGTCTTTTTTTAATATTGCTAGGGCTCCTTTTTATCCTTAATGTCATTCAATCGGCATTAACTCCATTGATTTTTGATGAGGCCTATTATTGGCACTACGCACAAAACCTTAGCTGGGGGTATTTTGACCATCCCCCGTTGGTAGCCCTCATGGTAAAATTGAGCGGATTCCTTTTTGATGGAGAATTAGGAGTGAGATTTGTAAGTTGCCTTCTTTCTACTGGAATGTTCGCCATTATCTGGATGTCCATAGACCACCCTAAAAAAAAGGACTACGTTCCCCATTTTTTCGTCTTGCTATTTTCAATGGCACTATTAAATGCCTATGGATTCTTTACTTTACCGGATACGCCCTTACTTTTTTTTACGGCCCTTTTTCTTTATACCTACAAACGTTTTCTTGAACATAACAATTGGCTTTGGGGCCTGTTTTTAGGTTTTACTATGGCCGGGTTAATGTATAGTAAATACCATGCGGCCCTGGTCATTTTCTTTGTACTGTTTTCCAATATAAAATTGGTCACCAACAAATATGCCTGGCTCGGTGTTTTTGTGGCGTTGTTATGTTATGCACCCCATTTTATATGGTTGTTTGAAAATGATTTTGTCACCATTAAATACCACTTGTTCGATAGGCCCAACGACCCTTACAATTTTACTAAATACACCTTGGGCTTTTTTGTAAATCTAATAGCTGTTTTTGGCCTGACCTTTCCATGGGTCTACCAATCCCTATTCAAAACGAAATCTACGGACCGCTTTACCAAGGCTTTACTTTTTTTAACCTATGGTATCATTCTATTCTTCTTTGTTTCCAGTTTCAATAGAAGGATACAAACTCAGTGGATTATTGTAATCACCGTTCCATTGGCTATTTTAACCTTTAGGCAAATTATCGCCAATGCCAACATACGAAAGTGGATATATATAACAGGAATCATTAATGGCATTCTAATACTGTATCTCAGGGTAGGTCTAATTTACGAACCCATTTCCCCTATCTTTTATGAAACTCACGGGAATAAGGAATGGATTTCAGGCATACAGGAAAAAATTGGGGATATGCCCGTAGTCTTTGAAAATTCCTATAGAAATGCTCCCATGTACGCTTTCTACAGTGGGGTTCCCACATTTTCACTGAATAATTTTATGTACAGACGTAATCAATACTCCATAGATAATTCTGAAAGTACCCTACAGCATCAAAAAGTTTTATATGTTTCTAAGCGTGCCACCGGTGCCGATATGGAATTGCCCAAGGGAGACGGAAAAATGTATTATGGTCAGTATATAGATAATTTTGAATCTTATAGAAAACTCAAGACCCTAGTGGAAGAACCCATTTCTTTAGATACGGAAAAAGAACAAACATTTAGGGTATATAATCCGTACGAGGAAAATATCAATTTGAATAAAATAAAGTTCAATATTGCTTATTTAAACCCAACCAAGGATGTAGTTGACCGCTTTGCACTAAAAGCAATTCCCGCAGACTCGCAAACCAAGCAACTGGCATCCAAAGATACCGTAGTATTTAAATTTAAGTTTCCTAAACCAAAGATGGATAATGCAACGTATTTTAGAATAGGCATTTCTGAAAATGATTTGCTTTACGGTATCAACGGCACCAATACAAAATTTGAATAATGGAACCTATATTAAGAACAGCCGGTACAGCAGATTGGATGACCCTTGTCCTTATATGCAGCCTCGTATTTCTTGTGCTTGCCAAAAGGTTGTTTTACGCCAGGTTCATGAACTTCATAATACTTCCGTTCAACAACAAGTACATCTTTATGTACAATAAAAAGGAAAAACTGGTTAGTTGGTTCCATATATTTTTCAGCATCTTCCAAACCTTAAATTTCGCACTATTTGTTTACTTGGCCAGACAGGTGTTAATTGCCCAACCCAATGATGAATATCCTTTTATGTTCCCAATTATTCTAGGTTGTATTGTTGGATTCTTATTGGTCAAAATGGCGTTACAATTGAGTAATGGTTTCATTTTTGGTTCTAGCCGCACCATTGGAGAGTTAATTTTTAAGAAATTGTCATATTTAAACTACAGCGGCCTCGTAATGTTCATTGCGAATTTGCTAATGGTATATGTAGTAAAAAACTCAATCGTTGTCGTATATGCGTCAATTTTAATCATTCTTCTGATTAATATAATCGGTTGGGCCACAGTGCTGAGGAATCATCAAAAATTTATCACCAATTATTTTTTCTATTTTATTTTGTACCTTTGCGCTCTTGAAATTTCCCCGTTCATTATAATTGGTAGTTATCTAAAACTATAATTTGACTTATATGAAAGTAAAGACGATTTTGGTCTCACAACCGGAACCGAAAATGGAAAACTCGCCTTATTCAAGGCTGATTGACAAGGAAAAAGTCAAAGTCGATTTTAGGCCTTTTATCCATGTTGAAGGGGTTGATGCAAAAGACGTCCGTCAACAAAAGATTGATTTAAAGAATTTTACCGCCATTATCCTAACGAGTAGAAACGCGGTGGACCACTTCTTTAGATTAGCAGAGGAGATGCGCTTTAAAGTGCCGGACTCCATGAAATATTTTTGCCAGTCCGAAGCTGTTGCCTATTACTTACAGAAATATGTAGTTTACCGTAAACGTAAGATTTATGTAGGGCAAAGAAACTTCCCGGATTTGGTGCCCTTGTTCAAAAAGTATAAGAATGAGAAGTTTTTGCTTCCTTCTTCAGATGTTTTAAAGGATATAATTCCTGCTACATTGGATGAAGTTGGTGTAGAGTGGAAACGTGGTATTTTCTATAAGACGGTCATAAGCGACCTATCTGACCTTAGAAATGTTTATTACGATATTTTGGTATTCTTTAGTCCATCTGGGATTGAGTCTCTTTTAAAGAACTTCCCTGATTTTGAACAAAACGATACCAGAATTGCTGTTTTTGGCAACTCTACGGTTTCGGCAGCTACCGATGCAGGCCTAAGAATTGACATCAAGGCTCCAACACCAGAAACGCCATCCATGACTATGGCACTTCAGAAATACATTACTACGGTGAACAAGAAATAAGGTTTCACCTATTGAACCATAAAAGCAAAGCCTGTCAATTGACAGGCTTTTTTATTTCTAAGGCTTCCTTAAAAAGCGTACCGTTGTGGACCGCCCCTGCGAATTTCTTCACTGGCATAAGCCTCAAACTTTTTGAAGTTTTCCCTAAAGGCGTTGGTCAACTTAAAAGCCGTAGTGTAATAGGCCTCATCATCATTCCAAGTGGCTCGAGGGCTCAAAACACTGGTGGGAACGCCGGGACATTCCCTAGGTTGCGCCACTCCAAAAACGGAATGTATATGGTAATCATCATAATTGTAGAGTCCCAAATCGCCATTTAAAACAGCATTGACCATGGCACGGGTATATTTTAGTTTCATTCGTGTGCCTACCCCATAAGGTCCGCCGGTCCACCCTGTATTCACCAACCACACGTTCACTTTTGCTTCCTGCATTTTTCTACTGAGCATTTCGGCATATTTAGCTGGATGCAAAGGCATAAAAGGTGCACCAAAACAGGCGGAAAACGAAGGTATGGGTTCTTTAACCCCCGCCTCGGTACCGGCAACTTTCGCCGTATATCCAGAAATAAAATGATAAGCTGCCTGGCTAGGGGTCAATTTTGAAATCGGAGGCAGCACCCCAAAGGCATCTGCTGTCAAGAAAAAAATGTTTTTTGGATTTTTACCAATGGAAGGCCGTTGTACATTATCAATATGGTAAATGGGATAACTCACCCTGGTATTTTGTGTAATGGACGTATCGCCAAAATCGACCACGCCTTGCGCATCCATTACCACATTCTCTAAAATAGCGCCTCTCTTAATAGCGCCATGTATCTCAGGTTCGTTATCTTGGGAAAGATTAATAACCTTGGCGTAACAACCTCCTTCAAAATTAAATACGGCATTTTCATTGTTCCAACCGTGCTCGTCATCCCCAATCAGTTTTCGGGAAGCATCCGTAGAAAGGGTGGTCTTTCCAGTTCCCGATAGCCCAAAAAAGATAGCGGTATCCCCCTTTTTTCCCAGGTTGGCTGAACAGTGCATGGGCAGGGTATTTTTTTCCACCGGTAAAATGAAGTTGAGTGCTGAAAAGATTCCTTTTTTGATTTCCCCAGTATAACCCGTACCGCCGATCAAAGCAATCTTTTTAGTGAAGTTCAGAATGGCAAAATTATGCTGACGCGTACCATCTTCCTCGGCATCGGCCATAAATCCCGGAGCATTGATAACGGTCCACTCCGGTTCAAAATTCTTTAGTTCTTCTTCGGTGGGCCTAATAAACATGTTGTGAGCAAACATATTTGACCATGGGTATTCGTTGATCACCCGAATATCCATACGGTAATTATGATCGGCACAGGCATAGCAATCTCGAACGAACAGTTCTTTTTGATTGAGATATTCAATGACCTTATCATAAAGGGCATCAAACTTATCAGGGGAAAAAGGAATATTGATATCGCCCCACCAGACTTGATCTTTGGTAATATCATCTTTTACGATAAAGCGGTCTTTAGGGGAACGCCCCGTAAACTCCCCGGTTTTAATCGCAAGTGCTCCAGAAGAAGCTTCTTGACCCATACCTTTTTCCAAGGTAATTTCATGCAATTCATCTGCGGTGAGCTGATAATGGAAATCTTGGTGTTTAATGCCATACGACTTCAATGAAATTCGCTGCCTATGCTGTTTTAAGTTGTTCATGTAGTTGAGTTTATCTATAGTTTAAAAGTTTCCTCTAGTCGAAGCTTTTATATACATGGTAAGCGAACACACCCCAGGCGGCAATCAATAAGGAGCCACCGATAGGCGTAACGAAACCAATGGTTCTAAAATCAAACGCAGTTAAATCATTAGTGGCCAAAAAATAGATGGAGAATGAGAAGAAAATAATTCCGATCAGCAAAAGCCAAAAAATGGTCTTTTTCGCCATTGCACTAACTTTAGGAATTACAGCCACCAAAATCAACAATAAGGCATGGTACATTTGGTATTTAACTCCTGTTTCAAAGGTTTGCAACGCTTCTGCATTCAACACTTTTTCAAGACCATGGGCTCCAAAGGCCCCAATCACTACGGAGAGCATTCCGAACAAAATTCCTGAGAGACAAATTGTTTTGTTCATAACATCAAAGATATTATTTTTTATATTTATAACGATTATAACAGTTAGACATTTAATTCTCCACAAAAATAAAGGCCTATGCGTAAAATCTTGGTTCTAGGAGCTGGTAAATCTACCTCTTACTTGCTTGATTATTTCTTAGAAAAGTCCACCGCGGAACAATTAGAAATTACCATTGGCGACCTAAGACCCGATTTAATCCCTGAACAGATAAAAGACCACTCAAACTGTGAAGTGATTAAGCTTGATATTTTTGATGATGCTTCTAGAAAAGAGCTGGTTCAAAAAAGTACCATTGTGGTCTCAATGCTTCCGGCGCATTTGCATTTAGTAGTAGCCAAAGATTGTCTTCAATTCAACAAACACTTGGTCACTGCTTCGTACGTAAGCCCTGAACTGAAAGAACTATCGCAAGAAGTAAAGAATAAGGGACTCATATTTATGAATGAGATTGGCCTAGACCCCGGCATAGACCATATGAGTGCCATGCAAGTGATTGACCGTATTCGCAATCATGGCGGAAAGATATTGCTTTTTGAGTCGTTCACAGGAGGACTGGTCGCCCCCGAAAGCGATACCAACCTCTGGAACTACAAATTTACTTGGAACCCTAGAAATGTTGTTCTTGCCGGACAGGGCGGAGCGGCCAAATTCATTCAAGAAGGCACTTACAAGTATATTCCCTACCATAGGCTGTTTAGACGTACCGAATTTTTTGATATTGAGGACTATGGTCGTTTTGAGGGATATGCCAACCGTGACTCACTCAAATATCGCGAAGCATACGGATTGCAGGATGCTTTGACGCTTTATAGGGGCACCCTAAGACGCGTAGGTTTCTCAAAAGCCTGGAATTTGTTCGTTCAACTAGGCATGACGGACGATAGCTACAACATTGAAAATTCAGAGGAAATGTCCTACCGTGATTTTACCAATCTATTCTTACCGTATTCACCAACGGATTCGGTGGAACTGAAACTTCGCCACTATTTAAAAATCGACCAAGATGATATTATGTGGGAAAAGTTGTTGGAGCTGGATCTCTTTGATCCGGAGAAAAAAATACCACTTTCCAATGCCAGTCCGGCACAGATACTTCAATATATTTTAGAGGATAGCTGGAGCTTAGACAATGACGATAAGGATATGATTGTCATGTACCACAAATTTGGTTATGAACTAGATGGCCAAAAACATCAAATAGACTCCAACATGGTCGTTACAGGGGAGAATAGAACCCATACCGCCATGGCCAAGACCGTAGGCCTACCGGTTGCCATGGCTACATTGGCAATCCTAAACGGGAAAATTACTTCACCAGGGGTGCAAATACCCTTGCAGAGTGAAGTTTACGAACCTATTTTGGCTGAGCTAAAACAATACGGAATCAGTTTTAAAGAGTATGAGGTTCCCTATTTGGGATACAATCCAGAGACCTATTTTGTTTAAGAACAGCCTACAAACTTTCGATGTGTAATTTTTTTGTTACTTTGACCATCAAATTAACATCCAAATCATGAAATCTGATAATGAAAACGTAAAGATTGACGGCATTGACAAAAAGATACTAAGATATCTGATGAAAGACGCCCGAAAACCGATTCTTGAAATTGCCAGAAATATTGGTATTTCAGGTGCTGCTATTCATCAACGGTTGCGAAAGTTGGAAGCTTCGGGCTTGCTGTCAGGATCAAAATTCGTTATCAATCCCAAAGTGATGGGGTATACTACCATGGCCTATATCGGTATTTATTTGGACAAGGCGATGAGCAATCCGGTAGCGGTAAAACAACTGGAAAAAATCCCGGAGGTACTGGAATGCCACTATACCACTGGGAATTGGTCCATTCTCATTAAGGTATTGTGCCGCGACAACGAACATTTGATGCAAGTACTCAATAAGGAAATTCAACAAATAGAAGGCGTGTCACGGACCGAAACCTTTATTTCCCTTGCCCAGCAAATTGACCGGCAAATTACCATATAGACAAATCCTTGGATATAAGAATTTTAACGAAAATGCTTTTAAAAGTATTTGTATTAAATCTAAATAAGATTTACATTTGCCCCAATGGAAGCGGTTTTTTCATCTAAATACTATACATTTTTCCAATCGGATAAGGAAAGATGTTTTTACATTGACCTAGGCCAAAAGGTAGTTCGATTATCATTTTGTCAATTGCTGGCACTACGCCAGAAAGTCTCGAACATTCGTATTGAAGACCATTTTGATGCAGAATTAAACACCCATGGTTTCGAAATTTTAGCACTCTGTAACAAAGAACACCTTTTTATTCTAAACACTTTGGAAATTCTGGATTTAAAGGAATTGCTAGTAGGTGCCTTTGCCATGTTCGAAGTTTCCTTATCCCCTGTGGTGTAAATCATTCCATTTCAGCTTTCTTTTTATTTTTAATGAATCTAAAACTAGTTATAAACTGTCTTGGTAATTAGCCAAGTATCCGTTTGTTTGGTATCTTTGGGTAAGAAAGTTAGATACCATGAAAGATATAGCTAGACAAAGTTTGAGTATTAAGGTCGAGTGTATGGACCTGCTCAACAATCAAATAAAAAAAGAAGCACATGCCTCGGCTACTTATTTGGCCATGGCCTCCTGGTGCGATCAAAACGGATTTTTCACCGGCGCAAAATTCTTCTACAAACAAGCTGAAGAAGAACGCGAGCACATGATGAAAATCTTTCAATTTGTCATCGATGCTGGTGGAAATGCCCTTTCCCCTGAAATTAACGGAATCTCACACGAGTATTCTTCCATTGTTGATATTTTTGAGAATGCGCTGGACCACGAAATAAGCGTTACCAAATCTATTCACAACATAGTGATGAAAGCCCGCGAAGTGGGGGATTTGGCTACCGAGAAGTTCTTGGATTGGTTCGTATTGGAACAAGTGGAAGAAGAAAACACCATTCGCGATATTCTCGATATGATCGAATTGACCGGCATTGAAGGCGTAGGGCTTCAAATAATAGATGGCAAAATCAATGATTGGATAGATTAAATCATCCAAACAGAAAAGGCTTATAAACGAAAATGCCCCGAACCAATGGTTCGGGGCATTTTTTATATCTACTCTATAGCACCTAGTCCCTTCCGCCAAGCACTTGCATTCCCCAATAGACCAAGGTTGCCAAAGAACCTATAGCAGCTACTAAATACGTTCTAGCAGCCCATTTTAAAGCGTCTTCAGAACCTTTGTATTCTTCCGGCGTTACGATATTCTGATTCTTTAACCAAGCCAAAGCACGGTTACTGGCATCATATTCCACAGGAAGCGTAACAAAACTGAACAGGGTAGCAAAACCCATCATTACCAAACCGGCAATAGCAATCCAGAATCCTAGGCCAACGCCAGCCGCGGCACCCAACATCAAACCACCAAAAACCACCCACATTGACATACTTGAGGTGACGCTCACTATTGGCACCAATTTAGACCTCATGGTCAACCATTCGTATGCCTGCGCATGTTGCACCGCATGCCCACATTCGTGTGCAGCGACGGCCGCTGCCGCTGCATTACGCTGACTGTAGACCCCTTCACTAAGGTTTACGGTCTTGTTTTTAGGGTTGTAATGATCGGTCAACATCCCGGCCGTAGAAATCACCTTCACATCCCGAATACCGTGGTCTGCCAACATTTTTTCAGCAATTTCCGCGCCACTCATACCATTGCGCAAATGCACTTTTGAATAATGCTTAAACTTACTTTTTAATTTACTGCTTACCAGCCAGCTCACCAAGGCGATTGCACCGATAAGTATATAATATCCCATCATAGTTCTTCTAATTTAATTGTCTTAAAGATAGTAAGAATCCCATTTCAACTACAAGATTCTTTTGCTATAAACGGCAAAAACCCCGCCATATTGAAGCGGGGTTATTTCTACTGACAAAATGTACCGGTGTTACGCTTTTGCTTCGGCCCAATCAAAAGCCTCGATAATCTCCTTATAGACCACCTTACCATCGGTAATATTCAAGCCTTTTTTCAGCGAGGTATCCATTTCACACGCTTTCTCCCAACCTAGATTGGCCAACTTCAATACATAGGGAAGCGTTACGTTTGTAAGGGCCATGGTAGAGGTATAAGGCACGGCCCCGGGCATATTCGCCACCGTATAATGAAGTACGTCATCAATTATGTAAATGGGGTCTTCATGGGTGGTAGGCCTTGTAGTTTCAACGCATCCGCCTTGGTCCACCGCCACATCAACTATGACCGTTCCGGGTCTCATTTCCTTTAGCATATCCCGGGTAATCAAATTGGGAGCTTTGGCCCCTTTCAGCAATACCCCTCCCACAATCAAATCATGGGTCTTGATATATTTTCTGATGTTGAACTCGTTCGAAAACTCGGTAACCACATGCGGGGGCATCACATCGTTTACATACCTTAGGCGTTTCATATTAATGTCAAGAATGGTAACGTGAGCCCCCAAACCTGCTGCCATTTTAGCAGCTTGTATACCCACTACCCCAGCACCAAGCACCAAAACCTTGCCTGGAGCCACTCCGGGAACACCTCCTAAAAGTACACCACGTCCTTTGGCGGGTTTCTCTAAATATTTTGCCCCTTGCTGAATGGCCATACGGCCGGCTACTTCAGACATAGGTGTTAAAAGAGGAAGCGTTCCGTCTTCGTCCTCTACCGTTTCATAAGCGATGCAGGTAGCCCCACTTTTGATCATGGCCTTTGTCAAAGGTTCACTGGATGCAAAATGGAAATAAGTGAACACCAATTGTCCTTTTTGGACCATTTCATACTCCTCCTCAATAGGCTCTTTCACCTTTACGATCATCTCGTTCATGCCGTATACCTGCCCAATGGTATCCAAAATGACCGCACCGGCCTTTTTATAATCATGGTCTAAAAAGCCACTGCCTTCACCAGCTCCGGATTGTACGTGTACGCTATGGCCATTCTTTACCAATTCGTACACTCCGGCGGGGGTCATACCTACCCGACTTTCATTGTTTTTGATTTCCTTTGGAACACCGATTTTCATGAGTTTGAGATTTTGAGATTGAAAATGTATTACCTACAAATATCTTTTTTTCAATCCGAACCACGTTACAAATCAACAACTTGAGTTCAATAAAAAACATTTTTATAACAAAACACCCCTCAAATTGGAGGGGTGCTAATTATTCAATCGATTTTTTCAGGATGTAAAATCATAGGAAAGTATCCTTATCCGACGATGTTCACAATTTTACCGGGAACGACGATCACTTTTTTAGGAGTTCTTCCCTGCAACTGTTGTTGGGTCTTTTCGTGGGCCATTACGGCAGACTCAATTTCGTCTTTTGATAGGTCTAAAGGAAGTTCCAACTTAAAGCGCATTTTCCCGTTGAAGGAAATTGGATACTCCTTGCTACTTTCTACCAAGTATTTCTCCTCAAATTTTGGGAACGGCGCCTCGGAAATGGATTCTTCGTGTCCCAGTTTTTGCCAAAGCTCCTCTGCAATATGAGGGGCATAGGGCGATACCAAAATAATCAAGGGTTCTAGGATTTTACGACTGGCGCATTTTTGAGATGATAGTTCGTTTACGGCAATCATAAAGGTAGAAACCGAGGTATTGAAACTAAAGTTCTCAATATCTTCCTCTACTTTTTTAATGGTCTTGTGTAGCGTTTTCCAAGAGTCTTTACTAGGTTCTTCATCATTCACCTCAAAAGCCCCATTGGCACCACCGTGGTACAAACGCCATAGTTTTTTTAAGAAGCTGTGTACACCGGTAATACCGGCGGTGTTCCAAGGCTTGGATTGCTCCAAAGGACCCAAGAACATTTCATACAATCGCAAAGAATCCGCTCCATACTCTTCACAAATAGCATCGGGATTGACCACATTGTATTTGGACTTGGACATTTTTTCGACTTCACGGTCCACAATATAATTTTCTTCCCCGAAATCAATAATTTCACCGTTCTCATTAATAAAAATGGTATTAGCAAATTCAGGACGCCACTTTCTAAATGCTTCCAAATCCAACTCATCAGATGCATTTATAAGGGATACATCTGCATGAATAGGTAAAACTACAGGTATGATTTTATCAGCAATATTTGCATTTATATAATTATTAGCTATTAGGAAATTTATGACGGTCATTCTTGTTTTTTGGGCTTTTTCCAAATCACCATCAGCCAAATCCTTAAGTTTTCGGGATATAATCAAATTAGGTAAATCCAATTCTAATTCTAGATTGAGAAAATTAACCCTATAAACAAAAGCACTTGTCCCCGTAATCATCCCTTGGTTGATTAGTTTTTTGGCAAACTCGTCTTTGGGCACCAGGCCCTTATCGAACATAAACTTCTGCCAAAAACGGCTATACAACAAATGGCCGGTTGCGTGCTCGCTACCCCCAATATACAAGTCCACATCTTGCCAATAATTAATGGCCTCTTGGGAGAAAATCTCTTTCTCATTCTTGGGGTCCATATACCTATTGAAGTACTGCGAGCTCCCTGCCCAACCGGGCATGGTATTCAAATCCAAGGCGAAGACCTTTTCATTATCAATCTTACTATTGGCCACCACTTTTTTGGTAACCGTGTCCCAAGCCCACTCGGTGGCGTTGCCCAAAGGTGGTTCACCCGTTTCTGTAGGTAAGTACTTATCCACCTCCGGTAAGGTAATGGGCAAATGTTCTTCTTCAATCATGTGTGGTAAGCCATCGCCATCATAATACACCGGAAAAGGCTCTCCCCAGTAGCGCTGACGGCTAAAAACGGCATCACGCAGACGGTAATTGACCTTGCCTTCTCCCTGGCCCAGTTTCTCCAATTCCGCAATCACTTTTTTGGTCGCCTCTTTGTATGGCAGTCCGTTCAAGAAATCAGAATTGGCAATAACCGTATTCTCTTTATCGGCAAAAGCTTCCTCAGAAATATCAACGCCCTCAAAAATATTGGGAATGTCAATACCGAAATGCTTGGCAAAATCATAATCACGCTGGTCGCCACAAGGCACGGCCATCACGGCACCTGTTCCGTAACCCGCCAAAACATAGTCCCCAATCCAAACAGGAATCGGTTCTTTCGTAAAAGGATGCTCCGCATAGGCCCCTGTAAACACCCCGGAAATGGTCTTTACATCTGCCATTCGCTCGCGTTCACTTCGCTTTGCAGTAGCTCCAATATAGGCCTTGACTGCTTCTTTTTGCGCCGGAGTGGTGATTTTCCCGACTAATTCATGCTCGGGTGCAAGGGTCATAAAACTCACCCCAAAAATGGTATCTGGCCGAGTAGTGAACACGGATATCGTATCCTCAAAATCTTTTAAGTTAAAGTCAACGGAGGCCCCAACACTGCGCCCTATCCAGTTGGTCTGTGAATCTTTTAAAGGCTGTGGCCAATCTACTTTTTGAAGTCCGTCTAACAAACGCTGGGCATAGGCCGTAATGCGCATGCTCCATTGGGTCATTTTTTTTCGAACCACTGGATGGCCACCTCGCTCCGATACACCGTTCACGATTTCATCATTGGCTAAAACCGTTCCTAAAGCGGGACACCAGTTCACCTCACTTTCTGCCAAATAGGTCAAACGATATTTTAGCAATAGTTCCTGCTTTTCCTTTTCAGTAAAGGTTTTCCAATCCTTAGCTGAAAACGAAGGGGTATCCTCGTCACAAGCAGCATGGATACCTGCATTCCCGTTCTTTTCAAAAGAAGTGATCAAATCGGCAATATCCTCGGCCTTATCCGCATCGGTATTGTACCAAGAATTGAATAGCTGAATGAAAATCCACTGTGTCCATTTATAATAATCCGGATTAGATGTACGAACCTCGCGGCTCCAATCAAAGGAGAAGCCCATGCGATCCAGCTGCTTTCGGTAGCCTTCAATTTTCTTTCCTTCCTTATCCACTCCGCCTTCTATATTCACCCGAGTGGTATCTGCCGGGTGCTGCCCTGTTTGAATGGCGTACTGCTCCGCGGGAAGTCCGAATGAATCATAGCCCATAGGGTGCAACACGTTAAAACCTTTATGACGCTTGTAACGCGCGTAGATATCGCTGGCGATATACCCCAATGGGTGTCCCACATGCAGCCCAGCACCGGAAGGGTAGGGAAACATATCCAACACATAGAATTTCTCTTTTTCAGAATCGTTCTTGGCCTGGAACGTTTGGTTTTTGGCCCAATATTCTTGCCATTTTTTCTCTATGCTATTAAAATCGTACTGCATGGGTGTTCAATAATTTTC
Source organism: Cytophaga sp. FL35 (assembly GCF_014349235.1). GTDB lineage: Bacteria > Bacteroidota > Bacteroidia > Flavobacteriales > Flavobacteriaceae > Euzebyella. The sequence goes on from NZ_JACSOH010000004.1 coordinate 49,257, forward strand.
TGTGTGCGGCAAAAATAAGTTTATTCAATTTACTTTCCTAAATTTACGGCCGTAGAGGAGCATATGGGAAAATCATTTGAACAGTATCAAAAACAGAAGCTTATTTCGTCTTACTTTTCGGTGGCGTTAAGTATTGGACTTGTACTGTTTTTACTAGGTATTTTGGGGCTTTTGGTTCTTAACACCAAAAAGATGGCCGATCACTTTAAGGAGCAGATTACCATTTCAGTTTTTTTAAAGGACGAAGCCAAAGAATCTGAAGTTGACCAGTTACAAAAGAACCTCTTACAAGCAGAACACACCAAGGCCGCCATTTATGTCTCAAAAGAAGAGGCCGCCGAACAGCACAGTGAAGAGATTGGTGAGGATTTTCAGGATTTTTTAGGGTACAACCCGCTAAAAAATTCCATTGACGTGCAGTTGAAGGCCGATTTTGTGACTCCTGAGCAAATTGAGCAGATTGCCAAAAACCTTTCTGAAAAAAGTTATGTTGCCGAAGTTAGTTATGACAAGCCTTTGGTGGGACTGCTCACTGAAAACGTGAAAAAAATCAGCCTTTGGATTTTAATTGCCAGTGGTATTTTTACCTTCATTGCCTTTTTGCTCATCAATAGCTCTATTAGGCTTTCTATTTATTCCAAACGCTTTATTATAAAAACCATGCAAATGGTTGGGGCCACCAAAATGTTCATTCGCAGACCTTTTATATGGACCAATGTAAAACTCGGCATGCTGGGGGCACTTTTGGCAACCACGGTTTTGGCGGGATTGCTGTATTATTTGGACCAGAATTTTCCAGAACTTGCATTAATTGAAGACTTGAAAACCTTGGGCATACTTTTTGGCGCACTATTCCTAATAGGTATGTTTATATCCTTGATATGTACCTTTTTTGCAACCCAACGTTTCTTGAACCTACGTACGGATGACCTCTATTATTAGAAACTCTTTCATAATGATTGTCAAGAAGTTCATAAAAAATTTCAAGCAATAACTTTTTCGCTAAATTTGCAGCATGGGAAAAAAACAGCAAAAACCTACCAATCAACCGCCCAAGCGAGAATTTATCTTCCAAAAGAAAAACTACACCTTTATGTTTATTGGCCTTGCCTTTATAACATTGGGTTTCATTTTAATGAGCGGCGGTGGTAGCGATGACCCAAACGTTTTTAATGAAGCCATTTACAGCTTTAGAAGAATACGGTTGGCACCCACTTTGGTATTAATTGGCCTAGGTATTGAAATCTACGCCATATTGTTGAATCCGCACAAGAAGAAATAAACTTTGGATACTTTAGACGCCATCATTCTCGGTATCATTCAAGGATTGACCGAATTTTTACCTGTATCATCAAGCGGACATTTAGAATTGGGAAAGGCCATTTTAGGGGACAACTCTGTGCCCGAAGAAAGTTTGTTGTTTACGGTTATTTTACACTTTGCCACTGCCCTGAGCACCTTGGTGGTTTTTAGGAAGGACGTTTGGGAAATTATCTCAGGTTTGTTATCCTTTAAATGGAACGAAGAAACCCAGTTTTCTTTGAAAATCATTATTTCAATGATACCCGCCGTTTTCGTAGGGCTGTTTTTCGAAGAACAACTGGAAGCCTTTTTTGGCGGAAATATTCGTTTTGTAGGCTTTATGCTGATTATTACCGCGGTTCTTCTTTATTTGGCGGACAAGGCCAAGGACACCGATAAAAAAGTAAGTTTTACCAATGCCTTTATCATTGGCGTTTCACAGGCCATAGCCATGCTTCCCGGAATCTCCAGAAGTGGTGCTACCATATCTACCTCCGTTTTATTGGGAGTGGACAAGACCAAGGCGGCCCGCTTTTCCTTTTTAATGGTGGTCCCACTTATATTCGGAAAAATTGCTAAAGACCTTTTAAGTGGCGACCTTGCTTTTAACGGTAATAACGGTATTGCCATGGGTGCAGGTTTTATTGCAGCCTTTGTAGCAGGATTGGTGGCCTGTACTTGGATGATCCAATTGGTAAAAAAGAGTAAACTATCGTATTTTGCCATCTACTGCCTTATTGTAGGCTTGATTGCCGTGGCGTACGGCATGTGGGGCTAAGAGATTTATCCCCAACCCTAAACAAAATTTATTCAGGTAATGGATACCCCAACCAAAGAAGATTTTCTTTCCGGTCAGATTTTGCTTATCGATAAACCCCTAACATGGTCTTCGTTTCAGGCGGTCAACAAATTGAAATGGGCCATTAGAAAGAAATTTAAGCTAAAGAAAATAAAAATTGGGCATGCGGGTACTTTAGACCCACTGGCCACCGGGCTGTTGATTATCTGCTGCGGAAAGTTCACAAAAAAAATACCCGAGTTACAAGGGCAAGCAAAAGAATACACAGGCACCATTACTTTGGGTGCCACCACTCCTTCTTATGATCTTGAAACGGCAGTAGACCAAACATTTCCTACAGAACATATTAAGGAGCAAATGATACTTGATGCTACCCAAAGTTTTGTGGGTGATATTGAACAGAAACCACCTGTTTTCTCGGCTTTGAAAAAGAACGGTAAGCGTTTATATGAATACGCCAGGGCCGGCAAAGAGGTAGAAATAAAATCTAGAACCGTCACTATTACCGATTTTGAAATAACCAACATTAAAATGCCCCATGTTGAATTTAGGGTACAATGTAGCAAGGGCACATACATTAGAAGTTTGGCACATGATTTGGGGCTTAAGTTGGCGTCTGGTGCACATTTAACGGCCCTTAGAAGAACCAAAATAGGCGAATTCAACGTAAATAAAGCCCTAGACCCCAATACTTTTGCCAAAAATTTATTGGGTGAACCTGATGAATTGTAACATTGTTTACCTAAAAGTTCCCGTTCATCGACGCTATAAAATATTTTGAAAAAATTATGGTTATATCCATACTATGAATCTCAATCGCAAACAATTATCTCTATTAATCACCTTTTTCTCCATGGGAATTGTGGTGTTGTGCCTATACAACATTCATTTGGGAGGAACAGAAGAAGAGGATGAATATGTGGTAGAGATGCTCTTGGATGATGAAATTTTGGAGGAACTTGAAGAAGAGGAGGAAGTTGAGGAAGAAATGGAAGAATCCGAATTGGTAAAAAGCCATATGGCCTATAACGAAACTGCCAAGCCTAGTTACGGTAATCCCGAACCCTTAAAAACATTGCAAGAGATCCTAGAGGAAAGAAATACTGCCGAAGAAGGTGAAAACAGTGATGAAATTTCCGATTCGGAGTATGCCGAACGGGTAAAGGAACTTCGCAAAAAACGGGAGGAAGCCAAACAAATGTTGGGCGAAAAAGAAGCCCAGAAACAAGAGTTCACTAATAACTTAGCAAAAAGGCGCACTTCGGTTTCCTTTTCTTTGGTTGAGCGTAGCGGATATAGATTACCGCCACCTATTTACACCTGTATTGAGGGCGGCAAAGTGGTTATCAATATTGAGGTGAACTCTGCCGGAAACGTGATTGATGCCGATTATAACGCAAAAAGCTCGGGTACTTCCAATGGCTGTTTGGTAGACAATGCCATCACCTATGCCTATAAAGCGAAGTTTAGCTCCTCATCAAAAGCAACCCAAAAAGGTACGATTACTTATTTATTTCAAGGAAAGGCTCGTTAAGAGCTCATTCAAAATAGTCTGCCCCTTGTCCTTATTATACCATTGTTGCAATTCTTCTTTTAACTCTGGCATTATTTTACCGTATTGTTCTTTGTGATGTAAAACCATCTGAGCTGCCGGTTGCGGTCGTGGGCCCCAATCACCCAAAACTTCTTTTGTCTCTTTATCTAGAATGATCAACTTAGGTATGGACATAGCCCCATTGGTCAAAAACCGGTTCATCAAATCCACGTGTTCATCTCTTAAAACCACTTTGAAGTTCAATTTATCAGTGTTTTGGGCAATTTTATTCATCACGGGCAACGACGGGGATGCATCCCCACACCAACTTTCCGTTAGAACCAGGAAAATTGTTTCCCTGTCTAATTTTTTGATTGTTTCGATTTGCTCTTCAGAAACCTTTACGGTTTTATCAAAGCGTTTCATACGTCTGTCATTAAGCATCGTATAATTGGCCAGAGCTTCGGTTTGATTGGGTCCTGAGGCTTTACCTTCCAAGGCCAGTTGGTTCACCATGGTCCTATAATCCTCATAATAAATAGCTTGCGAAAGGGCATTTTCAATTAATTCTCGAACGGTTTTTTCTTTAGTAGTGGAAAGGGTCATAAAAAATTTACTCTAATATTGGGTTACTTTAGTTGTAGTTGCCCCCAGAAACTTACAAAAATTGTTATGTGCTATTTAAGTGAAAGTCAAAGCAAACATTTTATGGTTTTCCCTACCTCTGAACTTCTAAAATTGCTTCATAAATCTTTTATCTTTATCCTATAAAATTTCAAATATGAGCAAAAACCGATGCGGATGGTGCTTGGGCGATGAGCTTTATGAAGCCTACCACGACCAAGAATGGGGTGTACCCGTAAAAGATGACGAAACTTTGTTTGAATTTTTGTTGTTGGAATCTTTTCAGGCCGGACTCAGTTGGATTACCATTTTAAAAAAGCGCGAAAATTTTAAAGAGGCCTTTGATCACTTTAATTACCAGAAAATTGCAACCTATGACGAGGCCAAAAAAGAAGAATTGAAGCAAAATGCCAGCATTATAAGAAACAAACTAAAAATAAGCGCAACCATTGGCAATGCTCAAGCATTTATGAAAGTTCAGGAAGAGTTTGGGTCTTTTAGCCACTACATCTGGGGGTTTGTAGGCCATCGACCTATAAAAAATAGAGTAAAATATTATAAAGATGCTCCTGCAACCACTGAAATTTCAGACCTGATAAGTAAAGACCTAAAAAAGAGAGGTTTTAAATTTGTGGGCAGTACCATTGTCTACGCTTTTATGCAAGCTACGGGAATGGTAAACGATCACGAAACAGATTGCTTTAGATATAATGAAGTTTAGTCAAAAATTTATGAAGAAACCATTTTTCGCACTATTAAGTCTTTGCCTGCTATTATCCGTTCAATTGGGTACGGCCCAAAATAAGTATGAGCGTGAGTACCGCATAAAAAAATCGCAATTTCCGGAGAAGGCCCTTGAACTTATTTCCACAAAATTGGAAGATGCAAGACGTGTACGGTTTTACAAAGAAACAGATAGCATCAAGGTTAGCTATGAGGCAAAATTTAAAAAAGACCACCTACATTATAGCGTAGAGTTTGATGAAGATGGAGTACTGGAAGATGTTGAAATACTCATAAAGTCCATAGATATCCCCGATGACTCTTATTCCCTAATGACCAAGTACCTAGAAAAGAAATTCATCCGGTATAGGATTAGAAGAATGCAACAACAATATCCTGTTGGCGCAGACCCTATTGAAACTACTTTGAGAAATGCATTTCAAAATTTGATGCTTCCTACCATTAAATACGAACTTATTGTCTCTGGTAAAGGTGATTCTGGCTATCAACAATTTGAAATACTCTTTAATGCCAATGGCGATTTTGAGAAAATAAGAAAGTCGCTTCCTCCTAATTACGACCATGTTCTTTACTAGACTTCTTACACTCTTTTTCTTTACGATTGTTTGGGTGAAGGATTTACGGGGGCAGGAAAATTTTGTTCTTTATACAGAGCCTAACGTGGCCATCAATTACGATGTGGCTACCAACTACTCCCATAACTTTGAGTTCGCCAACAGAAGCTACCTCTATGATGAGGAGCTTCAACTGAAGGTAAGGCAATTTGAAATCTCCCATTTCTCAAAGCTTAATATTGGTTTTGACCAGAGTATCGCCATGGGGGTAAAATATAGATGGCGAGAACATTTTGAAAATGACAAGGAAAATGAGTTGCGGCTTACGGAACAATACAACATTACCAATAGAAACGGGAGTTTAAGGTTGGGAAACCGTTTTAGGGTAGAACAAAGAATAAATCCATCTGTTACTACCCATAGATTTCGATATAGATTTGCGCTAGATACGCCGTTAAGTGGTGAAAAACTCGATGTTGGCGAAGCCTATTTTGTGATTTCAACAGAAGCCTTACTAAGCGCAGCCAAGTCGCAAAAACCGGAATTTGATCAAAGGCTCACCTCCCAAATTGGATGGCTGGTAAACCCCGAAACCAAATTACAGACAGGGCTGGAATACCGGATTGAAAATTATGGGCAAGAACCCGCCTATGTCATGCTTTTATTGGCCAGCCTTGTTTTCTCCCTTTAGTAGTTCCAAAAACGTCTCGCGTGGCACTTCCTTTGCACCCAAACTGGCCAAATGATCGGTATACATCTGGCAATCTACCATGAGATAATTTTTGCTTTCCAATTCTTGGGCCATTTTTATAAAAGCGAATTTAGAAGCATTACTCACCGTAGAGAACATACTTTCCCCGCAAAATACGTGGCCTAAGTCTATACCGTAGAGTCCGCCTACCAAAGTAGTGTCCTGCCAGACTTCATATGAAACGGCCTTTCCCATTTGGTGTAACTTACCGTAAGCATTTTGCATTTTTTGGGTAATCCAAGTGCCGTCTTGGTCTTTTCTTTCAATTTGTGAACAGTTTCTTATTACCTCTTGAAAGCTTTTGTTCTTAGTTAACTGAAAGCTATCGGATTTGAGAACCTTTCGCATGCTTTTTGAAATCTTCACTTCCCTTGGTCTTAAAATCATTCTTGGGTCTGGAGACCACCACATGATAATGGCATCATCATTGAACCAAGGAAAAATTCCATTTCTATAGGCCAATAATAAACGCTCAGGAGAAAGATCACCGCCAACTGCCAACAATCCTTCCTCATTAGCATTTTCAACAGGAGGGAATTTCAGTTCTGCACTAACTAAATACATAAACTAAGCCATTACAATTTATCGATCCCCACATAGTAAAGGTCAAAACCTCCTAAGCCCTCCGGCCGATTGGAAGAGAAAATCATCAAATCATTACTAAAATCATCTTGTTTTCTAATTATCGGTCGAAATTCATCAAATTCTGTGTTGATATCACCTCCAAAATTAACTGGCGAAGACCAATTTCCATTCTCATATGTGGAATAATAAAGATCATAACCGCCAAATCCCCCTTCCCTATTTGACGCGAAAACTAACATACTCCCTAATATGAAGGGACATTTATCATCCCCTTTCGAAGATAAAGTGGCATTTATCGTGGTGGATGAATCCGTGTCAGATAGTGTCCTCAATATATCCTTGGTAGTATCCACGGTATTTTCATAAATATTAAAAACGCCATTGCGATTAGAAGTAAAATACAATTTTGACTTTTCTGCATCAAAGGTAGCATACGCATCATCATGGTCTGAATTGAGGAAAGAAACATTTTGAGGTGAGCTATAGTATTCGCTGCTTAAATTGTGGGTAAACATTATATCTTGGCTCCCATTCATATCACTGGAGTAGAGCAACACATGGCCTTTGTAGGAACTTCTTAGGTTATTATTTTCAATGCTTTCCACTTCACCTATTGGAATTAGATTTGGACCAAGTTCGTTGTACATTGTATTTATATTTCGCAATCCACTATGAATGTTTTTATAATCTTCAACGACATCTAGATGACCGTGAGTGTTGTTGAATAACCTTAGTGTACCATCCCTTTTTGAAAATTCAATACTAAGTAGTTTGTAAATAACATTATAGTTAGCCCCTCCACTATTTCGATTGGTGGTAAAACATAAAGGAAAAGTATCCCCTAATGTAGGAGCTGTGGAATTGTAATCATCAAATGAACTATTAAATTCTACCAGGTTTTCAGGTATATCAGGAAAGATACCAATCAGGAAATGATCATCGTCATTTAATATACACGCTCCACAAAACAACATGCACAACAAACCATATAATCGCTTAAATGACAACATCTTATCCCTATTATAATCTACTCATGAAACTAAATAAAAAAACCTGCAAGCCAAAATTTAGCGAGCAGGTTTCTCTTAAATCTCTAGATTACCGTTTAAAACGGTAAATCATCATGATCTTCCTCATTTAGATCATCTACAGGGGCAAAGGCGTCTGCCGGTGGAACCGGAGGCATTTGTCCGCCACTAGGCTCTTGTTGTAAGTTTTCAATTCTCCACCCTTGAATGGAGTTAAAGTATTTTACCTCACCTTGAGGGTTGGTCCACTCCCTACCTCTAAGGTTGATACTTACCTTTACATCTTGTCCAATATTGTAATTGTTCAATAAATCTGTTTTATCCTGAACAAATTCTATCATTAAATGCTGCGGGTATTGCTCCTCCGTCGTTACAACCACTTCTCGCTTTCTAAAACCATTGTTTCCAAAGGTTTGAACCTCGCCGATTTTCTTAATTTTTCCCTGTACTTCCATGACTACGAATTATATGTTAACTGAAACTATTTAATTTTTAAAAGTAGGGCTATTGTAATGATCTACCTAAGAAAAAGAAAAGAAGTTATTAATAATCGTATCCCAAAAAAACTACCTAATTAACACCAGAAATTTCAATCCTTGGGCATTCCCAAAAGATACGTACCCAATGGTTTGCCGTTTGCTTTTAATGCCGGCCCTTTGCTCCAACTATACGTATCTGAGTGAAGCCCTTTCAAAAGTACATCCAAGTCCTTCATCGCGTACATTCTAGGTAACGAAGCCTGTCCATCCCAAGCATAACAGATGGGAATTACAGGAATGAGATACGTAAATAAAACTTGTTTAAATGTTAAGTTCTTTACGAATGGCGTCATAAAAAAAACCATCATTACAAGTATGGCCAATGAAATGGGCAAAAGCAGCCACCAAAGTAATAACGGCATCTTATTTTCGGCCATTTCATAGATTAATATGGGTTCGTTATTATCCTTTGCAGTTTTCAAAATTTGTCTTGCCGCTTTAGGAGGCATATGATGAAAACTATTGACCAAGGTTTTTAAACCAGCAGGTACTTGGGATAAATCGGTAGCATTTACGGGATCAGTATAATAGGAGATTTTAGGATTTCCTTGCGCAGAAAATTTCTTGATAATCTTCTTATTGGGATACAAATCTGTCATCAACAATCGAACATCTTGCAACCCATCAGTTTGATGCAACTGCCCTAGTACATCTGGCATACACCCACCCGAGCCCGACCCTAAATCTACAATCTGATTTAAGTTATTTTCTTTAAGAATTCCCGCCAAGAGATGGGACAACACTTCGGAAATACCCATCATACGGTGCAGCACCGCGATTAAATTGGTCATTCCCGTCCGTACAGAAGAGGGAAACCATGAAAAATCCTCGAACTCAAATAACTGTATTCGTTTCATTGATCAATAGAATTTTCCAAGCTGTGACCACATCCCCTTTTTCCAAAAATTTACGGGCTTGTTTATGCAGTTGCTCGGTATTCAAGCCCTTATATCCGGAATGTTCCTTTAAAAATTCATCCACTTGATCAAAGGACGGTATTTTTTCAACATTTCCTAATAGACCCAGATCGTTTCCCGAAAGTACGGTACTGTTCTTTATGGCATTGGGCAGGGCATCTACACCCATGCCAATACTCGATAGGGGCTTTGGCACTTCAAACATACCCTTATTCGCCCTAGTGTACCAATTGCCTCCCATACGTGCCACTTGGTCTATTTTACGTTGGTCTATTACTCCGTTTACATCCACTATAGCCCGATCTATATGTATTTTGACTACCTCTGAAAAAATAAGGTTACCTGCACCACCGTCCCTTCCCAGAGCTTCTACCTTTGTAACCTTGCATTCAAACTGTACAGGCGATTCGCCTACCCTAAAAGGCTGCACTATATCTGACTTTACCATGGTGAGTCCGCTTTTCTCAAACTCGTTGGTGCCTTTAGGATACTCCGTACTGGAAAGTGACATCTGTTGCACCATATCATAATTGACTATATTAATCACCACTTCCTTGGTCAGAAGTACGTTTTGTAAGGTATGCTTCGTAGTATTGTCCCTAACCCTGCGTGCCGGTGAAAAAATAAGAATGGGTGGATTGCTACCAAAAACATTAAAAAAACTGAAAGGTGATAAATTAGGCCTGCCTTTTTCATCTACCGTACTCGCAAATGCAATTGGTCTAGGTCCCACAGCCCCTAGAAGATAACCATGTAATTCCCCCGTTGAAACACTCCCCGGAAGAATTGAAATCATTTCTTTTGCCATAGTCCTAAAGATACAAATTTCCGCAATGGAGCCCGAGGCTCAAATGCTGTAATTATACCAATTTGCACTTGTTTACGTTATATTTGGTGAGAACACAACGCACAATGAAAATTCTGGGTTGGCATAGATTATTTGTTAATGAACTTTAACCCTAAAAATAAGACCTCCAATATCTTTTTATTGATAGCATCCTTTGTTATCGTGAGTCTTATTTTATGGAATACCAACAGTTTTTTTAAAAAATTCAAAGAAGAAGAGCGTTTAAAAATGGAGATATGGGCAACGGCCCAATCAGAATTTCAAGCTTCTTCAGAAGATATGGATTTGGGGAATCTACACCTCAAGGTTTTTCAAAACAATACCTCTACCCCAATGATATTGGTAAATAAAGACGGATCGATCAAAACCAATAACATGCCGCCAGAACGGATCAATGATACGGCATTTATTCAACAACGTATTAAAAAATTCAGAAACGAGAATGTCCCCATATCAATCGACCAACAGGGTGAGCATTTGGCCACATTGTATTATGGAAATTCAGAAGTTTTGAACAAACTCAAGTTTTATCCCATTGCCCTGTTACTCATTATTTTTCTTTTTGGCGCCGTCATATTTTTCTTTTTCAAGACAAACAAAGCTTCCGAACAGAATAAATTATGGGCGGGTATGGCCAAAGAGACCGCCCACCAAATTGGCACTCCCCTTTCTTCCTTATTGGGTTGGAACGAACTTTTAAAGGCCGAAAATATCAGCCCTGAGATTACCCAAGAAATCCAAAAGGATATTTCAAGATTGGAAACCATTACCGAGCGTTTTTCCAAAATTGGATCCTTACCCAAATTGGATGCACAGGACATTGTGGAGCAGACCAAGGAGGCCTATGAATATTTAAAGCTTCGTAGTTCTGACCTTATCAAATTTTCATTTGACTCGCAAATAGCGCACTTACCGGTACTTTTAAACAAAAGCCTCTATCATTGGACCATTGAAAACTTGGTCAAAAATGGCATTGATGCCATGAAAGGTAAAGGAGAAATTGGTATAAAAATCCTTTCGGACGGTAAGAACGTACATATACAGGTGTCCGATACAGGGCATGGTATTCCAAAAAGCGATTTCCAGTCCATTTTCAATCCTGGGGTGACCTCCAAAAAAAGAGGATGGGGCCTGGGCCTTTCTTTGGTAAAACGAATCGTGGAGGAGTATCACAAGGGAAAGGTTAGAGTGCTTACCTCTAGTAAAGCGGGCACAATTATGCAAATTTCCCTAAAACGAATGGAAACTTAAGTCCGAAATTTTTCGGCACTTAAATACAGTATTTATGTCTAAGGAAAAATTAATGGTCATTAAAGAAGCAGACCTTACCAATAATTGTCCGGAATGCTTTAACCAAGACCTCAAACTTTCTTTCTATCAAAAACATTACGCGAGCAAATTTGCTTACAGGGTAAGTGATGAAATATCGCACCAACTTATTTGTAACAAGTGCAATAGCACTATTTATCCAGTCAGTTGGACGGAGGATATTGAACGAACGTTCGATTATTATCAGAAAATGGCACAGCCTCAACCTGCTTCCCGTTCCTTTACATCCTTATTTTGGATTCTTTTATTCGGTGGTATAGCTATTGTAGCCGCCGGCATTTACTTCCTGTTTCAGCAAAACCTTATATAGGGCTTTGCAATTTTGCTTTAATGGCCGCGGCCGTAGCTTCAAAAGCTTCATTGCTCAATGTCTCCTTTTTTTGAAAGGTAGCATCCTCCATTCTGTTGAGTGGAATAAGATGCACATGTACGTGCGGAACCTCTATCCCAATTACGGACATCCCCACACGCTTACAATCAATAGCGGACTCAATGGCCATTCCCACTTTTCTGGAAAAGGCCATTAGGCCCATGTAAGTTTCCTCATCCAAGTCCAAAATACGGTCTACCTCCTTTTTGGGTACGCAAAGTGTATGTCCTTTGGCATTGGGGTTGATATCCAAAAAAGCGAAGAACTGATCATCTTCGGCAATTTTATAGCAAGGTATCTCTCCGTTGATAATTTTTGTGAATATGGATGCCATTTATTAAAATTTTAAGGCGATTAACTTCTGGTAATTTCCAAAATATCAAATTTAAGTGTACCGTTGGGAACTGTAATTTCGGCTACATCCCCTACACTTTTACCCAAAAGTCCTTTACCAATGGGTGAATTGACCGAAATCTTTCCAGATTTTAAATCGGCCTCACTTTCGGCTACCAAGGTATATTTCATTTCCATACCGTTGGTCTGGTTCTTTAACTTTACTGTAGAGAGCACTAAAACCTTGGAAGTATCCAGTTGGGATTCATCAATTAAACGGGCATTGGCCAAGGTCTCTTCCATTTTGGAAATTTTCATCTCCAAAAGACCTTGTGCCTCTTTGGCCGCATCATATTCGGCATTTTCCGAAAGATCTCCCTTATCCCTTGCCTCTGCAATGGCTTGGGACGCCTTAGGACGTTCCACATCCTTTAATTGATTAAGTTCATCCCTTAATTTCTTCAACCCTTCCGGTGTATAGTAAGATACTTTACTCATAATATGTTCGTTTTATACATAGGGGCAAACACCAATAGTATTATTTCCATGGAAATCATGAAAAACTAATCACGGTCAAACGCACTCTTGGCCCACATCATGTCCTTAGTTTATTCAAGGCCTTGATCGATAGTGGTTTATTAAGAGCCCGTGAAAGTAATCTTCGATTTCATGGCCGCACTAATGGCAGAACCCATAAAAGTAATAAATAAGAAAAATCCTCTACTTAGACCGAAATTAGACGGCTTTTTTAGAGAGGATTTAACGCAAATATAAACAATTTTTAGTCAAATTTGCGGTATAAAACGGTTTTTGACCTTACAATATGTTGCGATTTTTTGGTGTTTTGCTTATAGTTTCTCTACTCTCCTGCGATAATGATCGTGGAGCACGTAACCCGTATTTACAAGAGATTGGCTTTAGGTTCGATATGAATTTGAACCTACCGCTATACAGTCCTTTGACCAACCTGGGCAATGCCGTTTTTATAGATACTCCAGGAGTTGGCATCAAAGGCATTTTTGTCATCAAATCCAACTTTGATCAATACCGAGCTTTTGAAGCAAGTTGTCCCAACCACGTACCCAACGAGTGTTCTACAATGGAATTGGACGGCCAAATCGTTACCTGCCCCTGTGACGGATATGAATATTACCTTTTTACGGGTCAACAAAAAGACACGCCCGATGATGGTAACCGGTACTATAATTTATTGGAATACCAAGCGACCATTAGTGGCAATGTGGTGATTGTAACTAACTAGCTTGACCTATAAAAATCCATGATAGGTTTAAAAAGTTCACCTGAACTTGGAGGTGTATAGGAAATAGCATTGGCACCGGCACAGATGGCCATTTCAATGGCCTGATCCGTTTTGCCTCCGGTGGCAATGATGGCCACTTCACTATCCAAATCACGAATGCGTTTTATAATTTCCGGCGTACATGAAGCCCCAGATACGTTAAAGATGTCTACGCCCGCTTTTAAGCGACCTTGAAAATCATCCTTTTCCGAAACAACCGTAACGGTAACGGGAATGTCAATTTTGTCCTTTAACTTCCTTATTAAATCGTTGGGTGCCGGCTTATTGAGCACAACACCTAGTGCACCTTGAAAATCTGCATGGATTGCGAGTTCAACAGAACGGTCTCCCGTGGTAATCCCACCTCCCACCCCACAAAAAATGGGCTTGTCCGCCGCCAAAATCAAGGCTTGTGAAATGGTAGGTTGGGGAGTAAAGGGATACACCGCAATGATGGCATTGGCATTGGTATTTCTGATAATGGCCACATCTGTACTAAAAAGAAAAGACTTTAATAGCTGACCAAATACCCGAATGCCGGAGCAGGTATTTATAATCTCAGGTACGGTTACAATGTTCTTACGAAGTTTACTGCCAAACTCAGGTATTTTTCCCATAGACAACCCATTAAGCAATCATTTACTACAAATTGCTTAACTAAAGGTAGTGCGGAAATAGATCGGTATTTCTTAAAAATTATAGGTTACCCAAAATTTTATCCATCACCCAACTGGTATGTGTGGCCGTTTCTCCCGTAGATGGATGGGTTCGATTATGAAACAAATCATCTTTGAGCGCTTGTACATGAAATTGCTGTACGTGCTTGGGATGTTCTATAAATTCACTTTGAGTTCCTGACGCACTCACAAGAGTCACATCTTGATCTTCAAAAACGGCAAAGCTAATTTTTCCTTTGCTACCATAGATTTCCACCAAATCTTCTCGGCGGTCACATCCAAAGTTCCAAGCTCCCGTACCTGTTATTCCGTTTTCATGTAACCAAGTACCGCTCATAGCATCCTTGGCCGTATACAAACCTTGCTGATTAAGGGAAATGCCGTGTACTTCTTTAAAATTGCCGAACAAATAGGCAAACAAGTCCAAGCCATGACTGGCCAAATCATCAAAATAACCTCCAGGTGCTACGGAAGCATCTGTTCTCCAATTATGTTCCCCGCTTTTATCCACTTCACTTGGCGTTTTGCTGAGCATCCATTTGATGTGCCTCACCTCTCCAATTTTTCCTGTATCCAACCATTCCTTCACTTTTAAAAACCTAGGCAAGGTTCTGCGATAGTAGGCCACAAAGAGGGTTAACTCCTTTTTCCGAAAGGTTTCAAAAATCACCTTACTGTCTTCATACGATGGTGCCAAAGGTTTTTCAATGCAGCAAGGTTTGCCCGCCGCGGCCACCATTAATGCATATTCCTTATGGCTATCCGGCGGGGTTGCAATGTACACGGCATCAACATCCTTATCCGCAATCAACTCTTCGGCATTGGAGTAGTGCTTTGGAACATTGTGTCTACGGGCATAATCAGCTGCTTTTTCGGCATTGCGGCGCATCACGGCCACCAATTCAAAACCTTCGGTCAATTGATAGGGAGGTCCGCTTTTTACTTCGGTTACGTCTCCGCAACCAATAATTCCCCAGCGAATGGTATTTGTATCCGTATATGACATTTTAAAAGTGTTTTAGTTGATTTTTTTGAGTTCTTGAAAATAGGAAATTAATTTTTGTGATTCAGGGCATAAGCTTATAACTTGAGTTTGACCCCATCAACAAAAAAACCACCAACCTTTTGGCCAGTGGTTTCACCCTATCAAAATGTCAACTAACTAGAAGCGTACTGTGGCCCCTAACAAGAAGTTGATACCTGCCTGCGGATAATAACCTGCCCCATCATAGGTAATGACGGAACCGGTGGAATCATCATCATAAGTATAGAAATACCCATTAGAAATGATATCCGCATCAAAAATATTGTTGACCAAACCTGAAAAGGTGATACTCTGGAGTATCTTATTAAAATCTATGGTGTACTGAAGGTTCAAATCTGATTGTATATAAGAATCCAAAGTAGAATTTTCGGAATCAATATTTCCCATATATTGCTTGCCGACAAATTTGGTCAAAAAAGACACTTGAAAATTGTCTGTAGGCATGTAGGCAAAACGGTTGGCAGCAATTACGTTGGGAGAATAAGCAATGTTGGTATTGCCCAAATCTTCCAGTTCCCCATCTCGTTGAAACACAAAATCAACATTTTTATTGGTACTTAAAGCCACATTGGGACTTAAACGAAATTTATCTCCCAACATAAAATTAGCGTCCAGCTCAATACCGGCGCGATAACTATCTCCCACATTGGCACGAAGGGGAGCGCCCACATCGTTTAATTCCCCGGTAAGCACTAATTGGTCTTTGTACCTCATGTAGTACCCGTTGGCATTCAACTGAATTTTTGGCGAAACATAACGCCATCCCAGTTCAAAATCATTTAAACGTTCTGGTTTGGGGTTGCCGCTTTCATAATCATTTCGGTTGGGTTCACGGTTGGCTACGGCAAAACTGAAATAAAAATTATTGTTGCGATTCAAATCAAAAACAACTCCCGCCTTAGGGTTGAAAAAACGGAAAGTATCATCTACCAAACCGGTGTCTTCGCCATTGGCAGAATAGCCCACCCTTCGATATTGTACGTCTCCAAACAAACTCCACTGACTGTTTACCGCATAGTTGGCCTTGGCATACAAATTAAAGTCACTTTTATTTGAATCGTTGTCGTAATAGCGATCTCTTATATCACTTTGGGAGGCAAACCGGGCCCAGATAATCTCACCAAAGTGGGCCCCTTGGTAGGAATTCCAACCTCCTCCAAGAATAACATCCCATTTCTTTTTGTTATAGTTAGCAGAAAAAACGGTACCGTAAAATTCATTATCCAACCACCTTCTTCTTATCAAATCGGTTGTATTCTGCAATTCCCCATTTACTGTGAGAGGTTCCAATCCGTAAGTTGAAAAATCATCATCCTCCCTAAATTGCTCAAAGTAACCACGCCCGTTTGTGAAGTGAAATGCCACATTGGTGCTCCAGTTTTCCGAGAGCTTTTGGTTCCACAACAATTGTGCATGGTCTTGGCGGTAATTATCTTCCTCCTTGTCATAGAACTGCTCCCTTCCGTTTTCATCGGTATAGGCACCTGCCGAGTTATAGGTTCTCCCTCGAGATTCAATGGTGGCCAGGTCAATTCCGTTCCACGATTGATAGGTAATTTCATGTCCACCAAAAATAATGGCCTTTAGCAGGGTATTTTCATCTTTATAGGCCGCTTGTAGGTAATAAGACTCCAACTCTGAAGATGCTCTGTCAATATAACCATCGGAAGTAATTCGAGATAGCCTACCTGAAATTTCTACATGGTCGTTCAAAAGGCCTGAGCTAAATTTTATATTGTTCCTGAGCGTATTAAAACTTCCTATGGAAGAAGAAATTTGACCGTAGGCCTCTTCAGAAAAAGCATCCGTCAATAAATTTAAACTTGCGCCAAAAGCCCCTGCCCCATTGGTTGAAGTACCCACCCCACGCTGTAATTGCAAACTTTCGGTAGAGGAGGCAAAATCGGGCATATTAACCCAAAATGTACCGTGAGACTCCGCATCGTTATACGGTATTCCGTTGATAGTAACATTCACTCGGGTAGCATCACTACCACGTACCCTAATCCCAGTGTACCCCACACCTGCACCGGCATCTGAAGTGGTCACCACCGCAGGCAAGTAGTTCATTAGAACGGGAATATCTTGCCCTAGATTTCGCGGAGCAATTTCCTCCTTTTTGAGATTGGTAAAAGTAACCGGTGATTCTTTGGTTACCCTAACGGCCTGGACCAACACCTCGTCAAGCACTACTTTAGTACCCTCAAGAGAATCAGTAGGTTGCTGCTGGGCAGAAAGCAAGGATAACTGACTTAAAGCTACCAATAAAACGAACGAAGCTTTGAGCCTTCCTTTATTACAAATTGTAAGTTTGCCAAGATGGCCACTTGAGGCCCATTGTTTAGAATTGAAGATGGTAAAAAGTATTTTCATTCGAACTAAAATTTAGTTTCGAATAAAAGGGGCCATTATTCTAAAAATTACACATGATTTTAAGTTTCCAGCATGGAAACTTGTGGAAATTCCAAATGGTGAACCTTTCACCTCCCTTGGCAGCATTACCCGCCCAGGTTCCTTGGGTATAATCTCAGCCCTTTCCTTCTAAAACCTTCAAGTCAGTTTTTAATCAATTAGACTTGTCGATCACTTGCAGAAAAAGCACCCCTTTGAGATGCCGCAAATATAAATCTGTCCTCATTCATTTCATAACAAAACTTTTAAAAATTCTTTTCATGTATTTGAGTCCAACAATTAACGCTTTGTTATAAACCCTAAGGTCATTCTGTACGTATTTTTAATGATGGTCTCTTAATACCCAATTATGACGAGTGAAACTGGAAGATCTAAAAACAAGTTTACCCTTAAAATAGTAGCCAGCTATTTGGTATTGGCCACCTTAGCGGCCGGTGTGGGCTATTTTATCTATACAGAAATACAGACCTATATTTCCACCGAGACCAATGATAACAATGATGAAAAATTATTGCGGACTTCGTCATTGCTCACTAACCTTTACGAGGCCGAAAGTCTTTCTAAACTGGCCATACAAAATAATAACCAGCTTTCTTTTGAGGCGTATTCCAAAAAAATAGACTCCGTTCAGACACAAATAGACACCCTAAAACAATTGATGCTGGGCGAAGAACAAAAAAGCCTATTGGATAGTTTACAGCTACTGCTAAAGAACAAAGTGGCCAACAATAGTGAGCTCAGAAAACTTAAGATTAAGACCAACAATAACAATTCCCTGGACAAGGCGCTAAAGGAATTTGATAAAATAGAGGAATCTTTTGGAAAGTTTTCGGCAGAAAATCTTTTTTCGGACTTTGAGCAATTTTCACCCCAAGTACAACAATCGCTTAGGGAATATGCCGACCTCATCAACAGCAACGCCCCCAAAAATCAAGACCCGACCCAAAACAGTGCTTATGTTGACTCCATTTTAAATGTTTCCAAAAACATGATCCGTAGGGCCAAGTTGGCAGACAACCGCTCCCAACGCTCATTGGCGCAAAAAGAAATAGAAGTGATTCGCAATGATTTGGAGCTTTCCCAACAACTACAAAACATCATTACCGCATTTGAGCAAGAAGTATTGGCAAGTAGTTACAACAACAGTATCAAAAAAAGGGAAACCCTTAGAAGGACCACTAGAATCGCCGGTTTTGCCGCTTTGCTAGGCTTTGTTATAGTTGGTATTTTCTCCTTCCTCATAACCAGGGATTACTGGAAAGTACAAACCTACCGCGCCAAATTGGAGCGAGAAAAGAAATACTCGGAATCCTTACTAAGAAGCCGGGAGCAGCTAATTTCTACGGTTAGCCATGATCTTAGGACCCCGCTTAACACTATTGGGGGATATTCTGAGCTATTGGAAAGTACAGACCTATCTGACAAACAGAAAGGCTATATAAAGAATGTAAAATCAGCATCGGAATACGTGGGTAACCTCGTGAACGACCTTTTAGACTTCTCCAAGTTGGAAGCGGGTAAACTAAACATTGAAAAAGTGCCTTTTGTTCCCGCCAACCTTATTCAAGAAACTGCAGAAAATCTACAGGCCCTACATAAAAATAAAGGCCTTAGGTTGGTCTTAAATATTGACCCGGCTCTTGAAAAAACCGTTTTGGGCGACCCATTTAGAATACGACAGATACTGACCAATCTTTTGGGAAATGCCTTTAAGTTTACGGAAGAGGGCCATATAAAAGTGGAGGCTAAAGTAGATAGGACCAAAGGCAAGGAAGTAAGCGCAAAAATCTCGGTTTCCGATACTGGAATTGGAATTGCCAAAAACAAACAACATCTCATATTCAAAGAGTTTACCCAAGCGGAAAAGGATACCGAAAAGAAATTTGGCGGTTACGGTCTAGGGCTCACGATTTCCAAAAAATTGGCAGAACTACTAAAAGGCACCCTGTTATTAGAAAGCGAAGTGGGCAAAGGAAGCACCTTTACATTGCAACTTCCCTTAACCCATACCAACAAGGTAAAGGAGGCTGATAAAACCATGCCTTATATGGCCCCAAAATTGCGAATGCTTATTATTGATGATGATACTGCCTTACTGCATATGCTCAGGGAATTAGCAGAAAGTATGGGAATTACCGTTCATACTTACACCAACTTTTTATCTATTGAAGAAGATTCACATTTAGCATATGATTTAGTACTTACCGATATTCAAATGCCTCAGGTCACCGGTTTTGAAGTACTAAAAAAGCTACGATCAGGCAAGTACAAACATTATAAGAACCAGCCCATAATTGCTATGACAGGACGTAGAGATCTAGGGCCAGAGGCATATATGGGTGTTGGGTTTGCCCAAGTATTACAAAAACCTTTTACGAAGGGAGAATTGGTAGCCACTTTAAAACTTATGGGAATTGTGGCCAAAGACGAAACTAAAGAACCTGTGAGCCCCTCCCCAAAAACAATATTAGCGAAAGAGAAAAACAGTACTCCTTCATTGTATAATCTAGACATTATACATTCCTTTCTTGGTAGAAATGAAGATGCCATTTTTGAAGTATTGACCACTTTTGTTAACGACACCAAAACCAATATGGCGCTTTTGGATCAAACGGTGAGCTATCGTGACTATCCGCAAGTGAACCAAGTTGCACATCGTATGCTTCCCATGTTTAGGCAATTGAAGGTCGCCAAAAGCGTTGCAGTTTTGGAAAAACTGGAATTAGCCCAAGCAGATACAATGGATTGGGGCAAAATGGATGAGTCCTACGATATCCTAAAGCAACAGGTGAAACAACTGTTAACAGAATTAGAAGAGCGGTTGGCTACAAGTCCAAATTATAGTGGTTGATTTTATTATAAAGGGTCTTTCTGGTAACCTGAAGTAATTTTGCGGCTTTGGATTTATTAAAGTTGGTCTTTTTTAAGGCCTTGATAATACGCTCCTTCTCAAATTCAGATTTAGAGAAACCTTCTGTAGGCATGGGTTTTTCCTGTGGTTGTAAAACTTCTTTTGGCAGGGCCGAAACTTCCACTTCATCCCCCATAGTCAACAAAACGGCCCTTTTGATAACATTCTGTAATTCTCGCAAGTTGCCAGGCCAGTGGTACTGCTGAAACGCCTCCCAAACCTCTTTGGAGAAACCCTTGACATTTTTGTCTAAACTGGCATTTGCCTTGTCCAGAAAATTTTCTGCGAACAGCATTAAATCTTCAAAACGGTCTTCTAAAGAAGGTATTTCAATTGAAAATTCGTTCAATCTATGATAAAGGTCTTCCCTAAAATTACCTTTTTCGACTGCATCGGTCAAATCTTCGTTGGTGGCAGTGATAATACGCACATCTACCTCAATTTCCTTGGTACTACCTACCCTTTTTATTTTTCGTTCCTGTAGCGCCCTTAAAAGCTGAATCTGGTTCTCATAACTAAGATTTCCTACCTCATCCAAGAACAGGGTTCCTTTATTGGCAGCTTCAAAATTACCTACCTTATCTTCAACGGCGCCGGTAAAGCTTCCTTTAATATGACCAAAAAATTCACTGGTGGCCAATTCCTTCGGTATGGCTCCGCAGTCCACCGCTATGAAATTAAAATCCTTGCGCTTACTATTGTCATGAATTGCTTTGGCAGTTACCTCTTTACCGGTACCACTTTCGCCAGTAATGAGTACAGACATATCCGTAGGGGCCACCAATTTTATGTAGTCGTCCAATTTTTTTGATGCTTCACTAATCCCTTTTACTACTTTGGCACCCTTTTGTTGCATTTCCAAGATTGAAGAGGATGATTTCTTTGTAGTTACCTGAATTTCGTCCGGTTCATCCTCAATGTCCACGGGAGCTGGCACCTCCACTTTTAAGGCATTGTCCAATACCATTACAATTTCGTCCGGCGTAAAGGGCTTGGAGATATAGTCAAACGCTCCTTTTTTCATTGCATTTACGGCTGAACCAACTTCTGCATATCCCGTCATTAAAATTACTTGGGTAGCGGGATTAACAGATTTAATATCAGTAAGCAGTTGTATACCATCGTAATCCGGCAAACGAAGATCGGTTAGTATGAGATCAAAAGTTTTATCCTGAATTTTTTGTTTCGCATCAGGCGCATTAAAACTAGTCTCTACTTCGTATCCGCGTTTGGACAAAAACTTTTGCAGCATTTGACAAAATGCGGCATCATCTTCAATGATAAGAAGGTTTGGCATAAAAAAATATAGGTTCTAAAGCTATCTACGTAAAAATAAGGTAAGATAGCTGTTTTGTAGTCTTAAATTCTCATAAAAGAGAGAATACCACTGACTTAAAAGCACAAAAAAGGGGCCCGATTGATATCGGGCCCCTTTTCAATGGGAACATGTTCCCAAGAAACTACTAACTATTTTTACTGCTCAATTGCATTACCTTCCTCATCTACAATTAGGGCGCCAGAAGTACCATCTTCCAAGGATACCTCAATCTTGTAATGATTTTCTTCGTTTTTATGAGCCTTATTGATGGTTGCACCAGGATAGTTGGTCTCAATCATTGTAGTAACAGCTTCAGGAACTTCTTCTAGAGAAATTTCAGAAAAACTATCTTGAGCTACAGCTTCAGTAGCAGCTTCTTGTTGATCGGCAGCTTGCTCTTCTTGAGCAAATGCAGTTAAACTTCCTAATGCGAATACAGTGGTGATAAATAACTTTTTCATGATTTTCTGATTTTTAAGGATTATTATTAATCAAATTCACTTAGTACATTGAAAATATGATACCAAATCAGACACAAAAACATAATAAACTCAAATTCAATCTTTTATAAATTTTAGCGAATTTTTATCGTGTGTATTAGTGTGAAAGTGGGTAAGGATTGGGTAAAAAGTTCACATCATAAAAAAACCTAGCAAAATCAATTGGTTATGATAATGCTAGGTCTTACGGTAAGTTTTGGGACTTATGCTCTAACTTTTGAACTATCGATTAAATAATGGGAAAGAGTAATCTATAGTAGGTTTATGTATTCTGAAGAAATGAAGTGGGGTATACATTAGAGAACTGTAAATAAAATGGGGATTCATGAGAAAAGCCGAATGTAAATTTTGATTCTATTTTATATAGAAAAGGGTTGCTTTTAGCAACCCTTTCCCGACCAAACCAACTTGATACAAAACAAATAACTCAAGTTATTACATTTCAATCCAGTTACCATTTTCGTCTGCGTACAAAGTACCAGCAGTTCCATCTTCTAGAGAAACCTCTAGTTTGTACTGCTTAGACTCGTTCATATATGCTTTATCAATAGAAGCAGTGGGATAGTTTTTTGATACTGCTGCTGTAACAGCTTCTGGCAATTCTTCAGTAGCTACCTCAGAAAAATCATCCTGAGCTACAGCTTCTGTTGCAGTCTCTTCAACAGCGGTTGCTTCTTCTTGAGCAAATGCGGTTAAACTTCCTAATGCAAATACGGTGGTAATAAATATCTTTTTCATTTTTATAGTATTTTAAAATTTATCTGATTAGGATATAGAAATAATGATACCAAAATGCCATATTTTCACATATATTTGATTTACAGTGTTTTGCGTGTTTATCTTAAAATTTAAAGTGTGTAAAACTGGATACTTGTGCCAGGAATATGTGTAAATGGGTACAATCCTTACTGTACCGTGTCATTTATTTGTAACTATCCCCATTACCACAAGGCATAAAAAAACCCGGTCATAATGACCGGGTCTTTATTTCTGATTAAACAGTTGTGTTCGAGGGATTATTTTTCAATCCAGTTACCTTCGGCGTCAGCGTACAATTCAGCTGTTTCGCCATCTTCTTTAGCAACTTCTAGCTTGTATTCAGCTTCTTCGTTCATATAAGCCTTAGAAATGGTAGCACCTGGGTGAGCAGCCTCTAGAGCTTCAGTAATGGCAGCAGGAACTTCCTCAGCAGCAATTTCTGCATAACCATCCTGTACAGCTTCTACTTGTTCAGTAGCTACTTCTTCAACAGTTGTTTCTTCTTCTTGAGCAAAAGCAGTCATTGTACCTAAAGACAATACTGCAGCAAACATTAAATTTTTCATTTGTAATAGTATTAAATTAATTTATTTGTTTTGATAATCGCTTAGTAAAGAACCAAAAGAGTGCCAAATCTAATTAGCCATGCAAAATCAATCTAATATATTGAAAATTAGTTACTTATATTTTAATTGCAGGATTTGTAGTATGGGTACGAGTGTGTACTAAACAAAAAAAGTGTGTAAATCTTACACACTTTTTATAACATTGAATAAATGTCTTACCGCCTATTTCACCTGATGCGCAGGTCGCAATAAATCATTTACTGTTTTAACCGGATTAAAGGTAATACTAGGCACCTCTACAAATATAGTATTCCAAAAGGCCATAGCCCCATTCCAAAGTCCAGGTAGTTCCAAAGCCTTAAGTTCTTTACCATCTTTTGTTTTGCCCGTAATGAAACCCTGCTTAGGATCCACGAATTTCATCAGGTCATATTTATTGCCTTGATAGTTTTTAACGCCGCAGACCAAATCTACCGGATTAAAATGAGTGGCATTTTGCAAAATACTATTCTGCTCCTCATCACTGGTATCAATTTGTGCAGATTCAATAATCTGAAGGGATATATTCCCTTTTCTATCATTGATATAAAAAGGCCCTCCACCGGGTTCTCCTTCATTTTTGACCATTCCGCAAACGCGAATAGGCCTATTTATTTTTTCCTTTAAAACGGATTGCTGCTCCCCAGAACTTAGATTGCCAAAGTCAGCTCCTAAACGAACATTGAGTTCTTTTTCCAAAAAAGATTTTATTTCGGTAAGTTCTTCGGATGATTTCTGACCGTCGTCCAAGCTTTTGGCATAATCAAATGCTTTTTCCTGAACCTGAAGTAATACTCCGGCCAGCAACTTTTTACTATCCGCCATTTCCGAAGCAAACCTTGGGACGGTAACATTATCTATATTTTTAATAAAAATGATATCCGCTTCCTGCTCGTTCAAGTTTTCAATTAACGCACCGTGACCTCCTGGTCTAAAAAGTACGCTACCATCGGCATTCCTAAATGGATTATTGCCCATATCAACTGCTATGGTATCGGTAGAAGGTTTCTGATATGAATAACTCACCTTATAAGAAGTTCCGGTAGCAGTAGCAACCCTGTCTCTTACCGTTTCAAATTCTTGGTTGAACATATCGCCGTGTTGCGGAGAAATGGTAAAGTGAAGTTCTGCGGTTTCCCCGGACTTGGCATACGCGCTAGCTTCCTTTAAATGCTCTTCAAAAGGAGTGGCGGTATGGTCTCCATAATTATGAAAAGGTAAAAGTCCTTTGGGATAAAAGCCATAGTTCAATGCTTCTTCAGACATCATTTCCTTTACAAAAAGATAAACTTCTTCATCTTTTGACTTTGCTTTTCCTTCAATTCGCTTCTTTACCAAATTGTAAAAAGCAAAATCCGTGATTCCTTCAGAGAATGCTTTTAAAGCCTTATCTCCAGTGCGCTCAAAATAGCCTTCAAGGCTCTCTGCAGTGGGGTCATAGTTATCTAAAAAGTTGAATAAAGCCTTGAACATTCGTGATGCCGCCCCGGAAGCAGGAACAAATTTTAAAAGGGAAAGACCTTTGGCAGACTCCTTCTCGAACTTAGTAATTAAGCCCTTTTCTTCTTCCTCCGTAAATTTAGAGATACCATCACCTGCTGTAACGGCCTTCTCTAATTGTACAAAGGGAATTCCCTCTTTAAAGGTTTCTATTTGCTGGTTTACTTTTTCTTCGGAAATGCCCTTTTCCGAAAGTAATTTTAAATCGGCTGCTGTTAAATTCATTAGTTCTTCCATAATTGGTCTATGTGTTCTATGGCCTTGGCCAAACGTTCATTTTTCCCGCCTTTCAATATAGTGAAATTACGGCCATACCTCTTTAAGGTATCTTTAAAATATTGATACATTCGCTCTCTCTCGTTGGGCTTATCGCGCAAATCATCGGCTACCCACGGTACATCTATATATGTAAGCAAATACAGGTCGTAGCTATTTTCCAAAGCATATTTTTCCAGTAGAGGGTCGCAATAACCAACATAATAAGCCTCCGAATATACTTTGGTCTCCAATAAATCAGTATCGCAAATAAGAAGATTCGTGACTTTCTTAGTGAGGTCGTTTTCCATTTGTATTTGCCCTTCGGCAATGGGTAATAGATCGTGCGGTTCACAAACCTTCCTTTCCCTATCCCACTTGTTCTGCAGATATTCACGGGCAAATTCGGGTACCCAACGTGTGTTGTAGTGCTGTGCCAATTCTTTGCTCAAGGTAGTTTTTCCAGTTGATTCGGGACCAAAAACTACTACCTTAATAATGTCTGAGGGCTCTTGTTTAAGCTTTTCTTCCATGCTAAATAGCCGTATATCGCGATTATGGTGAACAGAAAATACTGCAAACTTGTAAAAATAAGCCCCTTATACCAATATAAGGGCACGGAAATAATGTCACCAAAAATCCAATATACCCAATTCTCGAGTTTTTTTTTGGCCATAAGCCACATTCCAACAAAGAAGATACCTGTTGTGAAAGTATCCACATAGGCTGTCCAATTGTTGAACTTATCAAAATACCAGTAAACAAGGCTTACAAAAACAAGGGTGCCTAAAAACAACAACAAACTATACTTTTTTTCTTTGGATGTTGTAGAAGTAATGGGCACAAAATGGGTCTCGTCAACTTTCCGCGTCCATACATACCAACCTACGATACTCATGGTAAAATAGTAGGCATTGATAAGCATATCGCCCAACAGACCATATACCAGAAGGATATATACAAAGATGGCCGTACTGATAATACCCGTGGGGAAAACAAGAATATTTTCCCTTTTGGAATAATAAACACTTAAAAATCCAAAGAACACCCCAATGAACTCCAGTACTGTTAGATGAACGGGAATACCGTCATACTGGGAAAAAATCCATTCAAAAATGTGGTTCATAGTCGCTTCGGTCAGATTTTACCATCTTCATGTACATAAGTCCGCGTTCCATCAACTCAAAAGCCACCTTAATTTCCTCCTGTAACACATTCATTACCTCATCATACTCGCCATAGACTTGGGTACTTAAGGGGTTTTCCAAAACGGTTAGGCCAGAAGCCCTCAATTTTTTGATAAAATTGATGATGTGCCCTTCAAAATCATCTTGAAGGGGTGAAAAAGTAAGTTCTACGGAAATGTTCATGATGGTTTATCTGTTTTTGGGAATTTAGCCCCAACACTTATCTTCTCAAGGCGTACACTAGTGTAAAGCCCTCAAATTCCAAAAATCGAATATCATAATTTGAAGTGGTGCCCTGGTACAATATTTCTGCCGTGGTGGCAGAACTATCAAAAATGAAGTCTTTCACATCTATATGATGGATAAAACTCAGACCAGGTTCGGCATAAATTTTATAAAGTGATTCCTTACAGCCCCAAACAATGGTCAACTTTCGAATAAGGGCATCGGTATTGGCAATTGTCTTGTACTCTTCAATTGGGGTGAATTTATGGGCTATGCGCAGAATTTTTTCCCGTTGCATCTCAATGTCGATTCCCACATCATGCGCACTACTGATAATAATAGCGGTAAAATTGTGTGAATGGGTAATGGAAATTTTATTGCCATCTTTTAAGTGGGGTTTGCCAAACTCGTCATAAAACAAATTAGCATCAACATAGCCAGCTTCTGCCATAAGGTGCCTGATACTCAAAAAAGCACGTCTGTGCATTTCAGATTTCATACCGTCCATACGGTTTTGGCAGTGGTCCGTTAGCTCTATTCCTTTTGAAAGAGCTTCTTCACTTTCCTCTACCTTCCAAATATAGACCTTGGTAGCGGCGTTTACCTTGAGTATCTTATAAATAGGCATAACTTTAGGTACCTTTTTCTTAACTTTGCGACCACAAAATTGTGGTACGCCCGCATATTACGAAAGTAAAAAATAAAAAAGACTATGGATACGAAAACTGTTGCCTATCTACCCTATAAAGTAAAAGATATTGCTTTGGCCGATTGGGGAAGGAAGGAAATTGAATTGGCCGAGGCCGAAATGCCCGGTTTAATGTCACTTCGCGAAGAATACGGAAAAGAACAACCTTTAAAAGGCGCCCGAATTGCCGGTTGCCTTCACATGACCATACAAACAGCCGTTCTAATTGAAACATTGGTAGCCCTTGGTGCCGATGTTACTTGGAGCTCCTGTAACATTTTCTCAACCCAAGATCATGCCGCCGCAGCTATTGCCGCCGCCGGTATTCCTGTTTATGCCTGGAAGGGAATGAACGAAGAAGAATTTGATTGGTGTATTGAGCAGACCCTTTTCTTTGGTGAAGAAAGAAAGCCATTGAACATGATTTTGGATGACGGGGGCGATCTTACCAATATGGTGTTGGACAAGTACCCGGAATTGGCAAAAGACGTAAAAGGACTTTCTGAGGAGACTACCACGGGAGTTCACCGTCTATATGAGCGCATGAAAAAGGGAACGCTTCCAATGCCGGCCATCAACGTGAACGATTCTGTTACCAAGTCTAAATTCGACAATAAATACGGTTGTCGTGAAAGTGCCGTTGACGCTATTAGAAGGGCTACGGACACCATGCTCGCCGGTAAAAGAGTAGTTGTTTGTGGCTACGGTGATGTCGGTAAGGGTACAGCAGCCTCATTTAGGGGAGCCGGTTCCATTGTAACCGTAACCGAAATTGACCCTATCTGCGCACTTCAAGCATGTATGGACGGCTACGAAGTAAAAAAGCTGGAAACCGTTGTTGGTAATGCCGATGTAGTTATCACTACCACCGGAAACAAGGATATTATCAGAGGTGAGCATTTTGAGGCAATGAAGGACAAGGCCATTGTTTGTAACATTGGGCATTTTGACAATGAAATTGATATGGCTTGGTTGAATTCCAATCACGGAAACACTAAGGATGAAATCAAACCTCAGGTTGATAAGTATACGATTGATGGTAAAGATGTTATCGTACTTGCAGAAGGGAGATTGGTGAATCTTGGTTGCGCCACGGGTCACCCAAGTTTTGTAATGAGTAATTCCTTTACCAACCAAACCTTGGCACAAATAGAACTTTGGAACCATAGTGACAAGTATGAAAACGAGGTGTATATGTTACCGAAGCATTTAGATGAAAAAGTGGCCGCACTTCACCTTTCACGTCTGGGCGCCGAACTAACGGAACTAAACACCGAACAAGCGGAATATATAGGAGTTACTGTTGAAGGTCCGTTTAAACCGGAATATTACAGATACTAACATTATAGATCGGTTAATAAAAAAACAAAGCCCTTGCGAATGCAAGGGCTTTATTTTTTTCTATCTGTTAGTTAGCGTGTTTATCCCATAATCTTCTTACAAATTACCTCTCCAATGGCCATAATCGCGTTTTTTTCATCTTCCGTAAAGTCATAAGATGTTGGTTTCGCTACTCCCAATGTGCCATACAACTTTCCGTTTAATAATAAAGGAGCTGCTAGGGAACCTTCTACTTTGGTTTCCTTTGCTGCTGGGCGTGCTACCCCAGAATTATCGGTCTGTAGATTGCACATCTCTACAGGTTGTTTCCTTTCCGCTGCAATCCCCGCCATTCCTTTTCCTATGGGAATAGTTTCTAACTTAGGAATCAAGAAAGGAGGAATACCCACTTGAGATTTCAACTTTAATAAGCCGCTTTCTTCTTCCAGAAAATGCAAAGTACCTGTTGAGCAATCAAAATAGGAGATGATATCCTTTAGAATTTTATCCCAAATGGGTTCGTCAACATTTATAGCTTTATATATTTCATCTAGTAGGGCGGTATTTGTTAAACTCATAGAAATACGATTGGAATATTGGTTTGAATTTGCGCTATAAGATTAAAAGCAATCTAGCTCTAGTGGTTTTTGTTATCAAATTATAATTTAGACTAGCCTACTTGATTGTATTTTCTCATCAAGGCTTTGTACTTCTCGGAATCTTCTTTAGAATGATTTGCGTAATCATCAATAATTGTATGCTCAATACTATTCGTCTTTAAAAAGATGGATACTCTCTCAAGTTTTTCAGGAGTACCTTTTATCTCAATCTTGGCCATATCTTATTAATGTTTAATCTAACTTCCTTGAAAATGAGTCACATGGGGGAAGCTTGCTTTTTGAAAATAAAAAGAAGCGGACTACAAATTTACATAAAATGAGTGTACACAAGGATTGTTTTTAACATCAAAAAAAGGCCCTTTTAACATTAAAAAGAGCCTTTTACAGGTGTGTACTAAAAAATATGAAACTTACTTCAAGCCCAACTTTTCTAAATTATAGAAGAAAAAGTTCTTTTCGTCGTTCATGGCAACGAAAAGTCCGCTCGAAAAAGTACTGTTCAATGGCACGGTCACTACATCGCATCCATCAGTTTCCAAGGTGCTTAAGTTTACGGCCTTTACAAATGAATTATCTTTTCTGGAGAAGATATTGAATTCTCCCTGCTGTTGGTTAGAAACGATCAAGTACCCTTCACCATTTTCATAAGTGGCAATAGCAATGCCTTCAATATCACTTTTAAAATATTCCCCACCAAAGCAAGAAAGTTCTTGGTTACCCTTGGATGGTTCTGCATAATATTTTCTAATACAATGTTGCTCATCTGAATAATAAACATAGCCCATTTCATGGTCTACCGCTATGGCCTCGATTTCTTTTTTTTCGCTAAAATTGCCAAACTTCCTCACCAACTCTGCATTGACGGTCCCTGAAGAATCTGGATTTAATTTATATTGGTACAAGTACCCTTCGGAAGGCCCGGATTTACGACCAACAATGGCATATACGGTTCCATCTTTAGGCGATTTGTACAAGGCTATACCCATGGGCAACTTCAATTCAGGGTCAGTTTCATCAGAAAAAACAGGATAACCACCATTATCCAAGGGTTTCATATCCGGAACTGAAAACAAACGTATCTGGTTTCTTTCCCTTTCTGTAAATGCGATGACATCCGTTTTCACAGAATCATTTAATTGCAAACCGTAAACCAAATCTACATTGTTGGGTCTTTTAATGCCGGTAATGGACTTCTCCATAATTATTTTCCCATTGAGATCAAAAGCATATACACCCCCATTGGTCTCTTTATCAGTACCAAAGACAATGCTTTTACTAGTATCTTCAGGATTAATCCAAATGGCAGGATCATCCGTATCATTGATGGTTTTTTCCGTAATAACATCC
This sequence comes from Cytophaga sp. FL35, assembly GCF_014349235.1. Taxonomy (GTDB): domain Bacteria; phylum Bacteroidota; class Bacteroidia; order Flavobacteriales; family Flavobacteriaceae; genus Euzebyella. Next base: position 80,182 of record NZ_JACSOH010000004.1, read on the forward strand.
GGCGCAATAGGGGACAATTTACTTCCCGTTTTACAGGCGAACGCCAGTAATAGACAAATAAGAAGCGCTTTATTTGTAATTCTATCCATTTGATATTTTTTAACTATTGTAACAATGATTTTTACGCTGTGTATTCTATCGACCACTTTCACCTTATTTCTTGAACAAATCATATTTAATTCCTAAGGTTCCTCTTAGACTATAATATTCTGCCTGCATGGTGCGCCCACTTACTCCTTGGTAATAGCGGAGCGGTTGGTTGGTAATATTATTTAGATCGGCATATACCCTAAGATTACCTGTAATAGCATAACTGGCATTGAAATCAAGGAAGAATTGTTGATCGTAATACCTATCTTCAAAGGCGTTACCTCCTATTTCATCTATGTAGGCATCAGAAAAGTTGGCGGACAATCTTGCACTAAATTTCTTATCTGCATATCCAATGGAACCATTGAACATATTGGGCGAAGTGTTGGGCAAATCCAAATCATCCCTTTCATCACCATCCTCATTTCTAATGCCATCTGCACTAGATGTCAAATAAGTATAGTTGAGATAAACACTCATATTTTTTAAAAATCCAGGTAGAAAATCCAATTGTCTTTGCAGTGAGACTTCCGCTCCAAAAATCGAAGCATTATCACCGTTTAAAGGCTGGTAAACTTCATAGCCCTCCGTTCCTGCTCCAAATTCATTGGATGTAGTTTCAAATTGGTAGGTATATATAAAATCATTGATATTCTTGTAGAACACCCCCCCTGAAAGGATTCCCACATTACTAAAATAATGCTCCGCCATAAGGTCAAAATTCATTGAAGTAGTAGGTTCAAGATCTGGGTTACCTAGGTATATTTCGTCATCTTCATTTACAAATTCTTCCCGTGGGATCAAGTCTACGTAATTAGGTCTTGCCAAGGTGTTGGTCCATGCAAACCTAAGGACGGTATTATCCGTAGCGTCATATTTTAAATGAACGCCCGGCAATATATTGGTATATGAGTTGTTGGCTTCAACATCTTCGATTTCTATACCCTCATCTATTCCGGCTTCCTCATCTTCTTCAATAAAATTCACACGTTTGCCCTTAGAGGATAGGGATGTATTTTCAATTCTCATACCAGCCAGTAAACTAAGCTTCTCCGATAAGTTTTGATTGAACATGATGTAGGCTGCCAGCACATCTTCTTGCACATCAAAGTTTCCTGAGGCGTATTCCTCTGGTTTATCTTCACCCAAGGACGGACTTAAATTCAAATTACCTAACCAGTCCTCACTAGCGAACAAACCGGCCTGATATTGACTCCCCGCCAAGAAGTTAGAATCTGTAATATCCCTTACCGGAACCATGTTCATGGTAGAAAACTCATCTTCAAAGTCAAATTCAAAATAATCATTATTCCTTATTTTGGACTTGAACCTTCCTCTCGCTCCAAATTTGACACTCCCTTCACCATTGCCAAAGAAATCTGCAGGCAATTCAAAATTGGCAAAGAAATTAAGGTCTTCTTCCTCTGTATATTGATTTTCATTACTAATATCACTATACTCAAAATTTGCAGGAGCGGTATCTTCCGCATTTACCGGGGAAAAAATTGGGAACTCGGCGTCCGTACCGTTATTGATACTATATTCCGATTCAAACTCTGCATATCGTTCATCTAAACGCTCCTCTGAAGCCTTGGCATAAGAACCCATCCAATTGAACTTAAGCTTACCAAATAGATGTATACCGCCCAAGCTGTAATTTTGCATCCGTTGATCTTCCAATCTTCTGTTCTGATTTCGGCTGCTATTAATACCACCTTTGGATTGTCTTTTTACCTCCACCGGAAAACGGCTAGGATACCCATTGGTAATAGTAAAGTCATCTACTCCAATATCTTCCCCATCCAAAATTTCATGCTCCAACCTAAAACGATTTTCCCTATCGTCCCTCCAATTATACATTGATTTTAAGTAAATATTATGATCGGCATTAAAACGATAATCCAAATTAGCCGCAAAACTCCTACGTACCCGCTGCACCAAGTACGTCCTGTTCTCAAAAACATTGGGATAGGGGTTTACATCTACCTCTTCCAATATATCTTCGCCCTCTTCATCTTGTACACCACTATTATATTCAAACTCATCAGTCCACTCCGCTTCAATATTATGGGATCCAAAATCATTATCGTTCATGGTCGCGGATACCATCCATCCAAACTTACCGTTCTCTGTGCGGTCTCCAATCAACACGGAACCGTTCCAAATAGGCTTATCCGTTATGAAATTGATTCCTGAACCGGCCGTTGCGGAAACCCTAAAGCCCCTAGGTGCCGTTCTAGTAATAAGGTTGACGGACCCACCCATGGCATCAGCATCCATATCCGGGGTTACCGCTTTGTTTACCTCAATTGTCTGGATCATATCAGACGGAATCAAATCCATCTGTACATTTCTATTATCGCCTTCGGCGGATGGAATTCTACTACCGTTAAGAGTTACCGAATTTAATTGAGGCGATAAACCACGAACTATGATGTTTCTTGCCTCTCCCTGATCTACCTGCATGGTAATACCCGGGATTCGTTTTACGGCATCACCTATATTCGCATCGGGAAATTTACCAATTTGGTCTGTTGAAACCACATTGGTAATGTTCATGTTGTTCTTTTGGGTATTCAAGGCCCTTGATTGACTGCCTAGCCCATAGCCCAATACCTCAACCCCATCCAGTTCCATGGTTTTTGGGGTTATAAAAATGGAAACCGAAACCGTTTTATTTTCTTCTATAGTTACCTGCTTATCCACATCAGAATATCCCAGGTAACTTATGTTGACAGTATAGCTTCCAGCGGGAATGTCTACCAATGAAAAGTTTCCGTCAAAATCAGAAATAGCGCCCTTTTTTAGCTCTGAAATAACCACATTGGCCCCAGGAACCGATATACCACTTTCATCTGTAATTGTACCTGTAAGGTTCCCGTTTTGAGCTAAAACGGGAAGGCTACAAAAGGCAACAAATACCAATTGCAGCATTAATTTAATTATAATTTTAGAATTCATATTTGATTGGTTTTACGAATCCAAAATTATGTATATCAAACAGATACGATGTTTTTTAAATGGAAACAAAAAGGAAACAATGCAATTTTTCAAGGAAACAACAAGGCAACAATTAAGATAAATTTACATTGCAATAACAATTAGCTCACAAATGACCTATAAACGCGTTAAATAAGTGCTTAATTCTTCTTTTGAGTCTATGGGTAGTTTTTTTCTTAATCTATACCTGGCCACTCTTACACTGTCTGGCGTTAGATGAAGAATAGATGCAATTTCTTTGGAGGAAAGACTTAATTTCAATAACATTCCCAGTCTAAGTTCCGCAGGGGATAATACGGATAAAGCTTCATCGTTCAGTTTTTTAATAAACTGGGGATGAATTTCCTTAAAAAAAGCCAAGAATTCATCCCACTCCTGATCTTGCGTAAGACTTACTTCTATATCTTTTACGATATTTTTCAGCTTTCTCTTTAGGTCCATATTAGAACGATCCAAGCTATTTTTAAGATTTAAGGATAGATTGGAAAGCATCTTGTTTTTTTGCGCTAACTGCAAACTATATCTCGATAAAGCGGAGTTTTTTATTTGAACTTCCCTTTGTAGGTTCTCTTCCTCGATTTGTTTACGCTCCAATTCTGATTTTAATATGCGTTTCTCATAGGTTTGTAGCTTTAGGACCTCTCGTCTTTTTCGCTTCATATATAAAAACCAAAAAGTAGTCAATACCAAACAAATGATTACACAGGCCGCTAATAACCACTTTTGAAATCTATTTATTTCACCCTCATGCAATAGCTGCTTTATACGCAATTCTTTTTCTCGGGTATTGTAAATATTCTGCAAGGCACTAGCTTGATTTGCCCTGTACAGCTTTTCATTTTCTTCATCAATAGCAACAAAAGAAGCTAGGGAAGCATAAGCCATTTCAGGCTTATTGGCCAAATCATAAGCCTTTGCCAAATCCTTATAAGCACTTGCCTCTTCCTCCCTGTCTCCCAGCATTTGGGCAATGGAAAGTGATTCTTGCGTGTACCTTATTCCTTGGGAGTAATCACCTGTTTTTCTATATATATCCCCAAGATTATTTAAAATATTTGCCGATTTGTTATTCTTGAGTGCTCCGTTTAAATTATATGCCTTCTCAAAGAAACTTTTTGCCTTTTCATACTCCTGTAAATCCTCATAAATACTTCCCAAACTCTCATATACCAAGGTGAGACCTCTGGTGTTTTGCAACCTTTCAAAAACCTCCAGACATTTGTTTTGATACTCTAAGGCCATGATGTAATTACCCTTCTTTTCATAGCAATCCCCTAGACCGCTATAGGAAACGCCCAACAAAAAATCATGTCCTGTATTTTCAGCAATATTTTTGGACTTTTCAAAATAGCCAATGGCCATATCATAGTTTTTAAGAAGCATGTGTACGCCCCCAATTCTATCAAGGGTACCTAAATAAATAGAATCCGTCACATTTGTAGGCACAAGAAGAAGGGCTTTATTGTATTGATCAAGAGCTTCTGTATAAACCCCATTGGCCTCACAAAAATAGCCCAATTGTAGACGAGCCTTAATTACGGTTCTTTTATCTCCGTTCTTCTGAGCTTGCTTTAGACTTTGGTTGAGCTGGTTAAATGAGTGGTCTAAATTGCTTTGCTCCTGGGACCAACCGTCTGCTCCTAGGACAAAAACCGAAACTAAGCAAAACAAAAAAAGGAATCTCATAATCGCTATAAAAAAAGCACAAGATATTCCTTATACCATTTCCTTACATTAACTAAATATTATATTAACACAAGTATCAAAAAACAAAAAGCCCTATCCTTTGATAAGGATAGGGCTTCTAACTCTTTGAAAATTTGATTATGCTTCGAAAGGCTCTATAGAAACAAAAGACTTTCCTCCAGCTTTCTTTTCAAACTTTACAATACCATCTTTTTGGGCGTGTAAAGTGTGGTCTTTACCAGCGTACACATTCTCACCTGGATTGTGTTTTGTACCACGCTGTCTAACGATGATATTTCCGGCAATAGCGGCTTGGCCACCAAAAATCTTAACGCCCAAGCGTTTCGATTCTGATTCCCTACCGTTCTTAGAACTACCTACACCTTTTTTGTGTGCCATGATATGAAACTTTTAGTCGTGCAAAACTCGCTTTGCACTGGATTAATTAAATTTTATAAAAATGGACTTAGGCCTTTCCTCCGTCCAATTCATCTTGCCATTTCTTAAGCTCATCCCACTTACCTTCGGCAGCAAGTTTAGCTTGTGCAGGCCAAGTATCGGTCACGTGATTACCACGTACATCTGCGATTATTTCTGCCACTTTAGCAGCATCTGTCTTTGCCAATTCTGCAAAAGTATCAATACCTGCTTCCGCCAAAGTCTCAGCAATCTTAGGACCAATTCCTTCAATCTTCTTCAAATCATCTGCCTTTGCAGATTTCTTTGGAGCTGCCTTCTTAGGTTTTGACGCTACAGAAACATCAACACTGGCATCTTTACCGGCAGCTTCTGGCTTAGCAGCCTTTTTAGGCTCCTCCTTCTTGGCTGCTTTTTTTGCACCCTTGGCAACAATACTTTCAATTACAATCTCGGTCAAAGATTGTCTATGACCATTTTTCTTTTTGTAACCTTTACGTCTCTTTTTCTTAAAAACGATTACTTTGTCACCTTTTAGGTGCTTAACGACCTTAGCCTCAACAGCTGCGCCGTCTATAGCCGGGGCGCCTACAGTAATGTCCGATCCGTCTGCTAAAAGAAGTACATTGTCAAAAACAACTTTTTTGCCTTCTTCTTCCTGTAAACGGTGAACATACACTTTTTGGTCTTTTGCAACTTTAAATTGCTGCCCTGCCATCTCTACGATTGCGTACATAATTGTGTATATATTAGTTTTTTATTTGAGCCTATTTTTCAATAAGCGGATGCAAATATACGCCTAAATCCTTAATGTACAACACAATCCCCAAGTTTTTGAAGGACGAATTATTTCTTTAAACCGTAAACCAAACGTTCTAAAACTAAAAAAGGGGCAAAAGCCCCCATTTTATTAATTTTCAATTAATTGACACTCGTAGAAATTGGCTTTTTACTAATATTGTTACTTGTCTTGAATAACTGCATAAACGATAAGGTCAACACCAAACTGGTAGCAAAACCCATAATTGCGACAGTGAAAAAAACAATTCCTTCAAAGTTCTTAAAATCATTGAACCATACGGTAGTCAATTCTTGCAAGAACAATGCATTGATTTCCGTAGCGTAAAGAGCAAAAAATAACGTAAAAATTAATGTGGCAACAAAACCGGTAACCAATCCCGCTGTAAAACCTTTACCGTAGTCAAAACCATTGCGCACCTCCATCTTGTAATATTTTATGGCCTCATAAATACCAAAACCGGTAATTACGCCATTGAACAAACTAAAAAAGACATTGGTGTGCAGATTAAATAGGGATAGAATCAAGAAGTAGGCAATAAGACAGCCACTAGTGGCAACTCCAAAACGAATAGGCAAAGCAAACTGTTTCATATTCTATAGTTTTAAGATTCATTCTTTTAAATTAATGAATATCAGCCAAATAATTTTACTAATTCCTGTTAAATTCGAAATTGCACAGTAAAATTCCCACAAAAAAAACTTCATGTTGTAACTTTATCTAGTAGGATGCAACCCATAAATATCTAAACACATTATATGACCATGAAAAATTCACTTTTTTACCTGATACTTTTATTGGGAGTTCACTTGGGAGCCCAAGAAGTTAGGTTCGAAGAATACGACCTCCCAAACGGCCTACACGTCATACTCCATAACGATGAGTCGGCCCCTGTAGTCACAACTTCGGTAATGTATCATGTAGGTGGCAAAGACCGTACGGAAGGCCGCACAGGCTTTGCCCACTTTTTTGAACACTTACTTTTTGAAGGCACCAAGAATATTGAGCGAGGCAAGTGGTTTGAAATCGTTTCATCCAATGGGGGACAAAATAATGCCAACACTACCCAAGACAGAACCTATTATTACGAGGTTTTCCCATCCAACAATCTAGAACTTGGATTGTGGCTGGAGTCTGAACGAATGTTGCATCCAGTAATCGATCAAACTGGGGTAGATACCCAGCAAGAGGTCGTTAAAGAAGAGAAGCGACTTAGGTATGATAACCGGCCTTATGGCCAACTTTTAACAGTCGTTGGAAAAGAGCTCTTTAGTAAACATCCCTACAAAGACCCTAACATTGGATACATGGAAGACTTGGACGCCGCCACTCTTGATGATGTAAAGGCCTATAACGAAAAGTATTATGTGCCTAACAATGCAGTTCTGGTCATTGCCGGAAATATAGATGTACCACAAACAAAGAAATGGGTATCTTCCTATTTTGGCCCTATTCCAAAAGGAGCACCGGTAACAAGGAACTATCCTAAAGAAGATCCAATAACTACGGAAAGAAGAATTCAGGCCTACGATTCCAACATCCAAATTCCGGCCTATGTACTTTCCTACAGAACTCCCGGATTCAAAGAAAGAGATGCCTATGTATTGGAAATGATCTCTACGTACTTGAGTGACGGACAAAGTTCCAAACTCTACAAAAAAATTGTTGATGACCAAAAGCAAGCACTGCAAGTAGGGGCTTTCAATATTTCTCAAGAAGATTATGGTATGTATCTGGTATTTGCCTTACCTGTTGGTGAAACCTCTGGAGAAGTATTATTGGAGGAGATGGAAGAAGAAGTGGCAAAAGTCCGTAATGAACTGATTAGCGAGAGAGATCACCAAAAATTATTGAACAAGTTTGAAAACCAATTTGTGAACTCCAATTCCAGTGTAGCAGGGATTGCCAATTCTCTTGCAAGATACCATCTGCTCTATGGGGACACAGAACTGATCAATAAAGAAATAGAAATTTACCGTTCCATTACACGGGAAGAAATCAAAGAAGTGGCCAACAAATATTTGCAGCCCAACCAACGTGTAATCATAGATTATCTCCCCAAGGACGCACAGGCAAACTAATCACACGGTAAAACTTAATAATTATTCCCATGTTGAAAAAATATATAACACTCACCTTCATTCTTTTTACGGTGTGCCTTCACGCCCAGATAGATCGTAGTAAAATGCCAAAACCGGGCCCTGCTCCAGAAATAAACCTGGAAGAACCCAAAGGTTTCGAACTCAAGAATGGATTGGAAGTTCTGGTGGTTGAAAATCACAAACTTCCCCGAGTATCCATTCAATTGCGAATTGACAACCCACCAGTTCTGGAAGGCGACAAAGCCGGAGTGTCCTCTTTAATGGCATCCCTTTTGGGTAAAGGATCAAAAAACATTCCCAAGGATGAATTTAATGAGGAAGTAGATTTCCTAGGAGCGCGCATCAACTTTGGTTCCCAAAGTGCCTTTGCTTCTTCTCTTTCAAAGTATTTTGACCGGATTCTAGAACTAATGGCAGACGCAGCCATCAATCCTAACTTTACACAAGAGGAATTTGATAAGGAAAAACAAAAATTACTTACCGGACTTAAAGCCGAAGAAAAAGACGTTCCCGCTATAGCTAGAAGAGTCTCCATGGCCCTGGCCTATACAAAAAAACACCCCTATGGAGAATTTGTAACTCCAGAAAGCGTAGAGAACATTAAACTGGCAGATGTCATTAAATTCTACAATAACAATTTTGTTCCCGCCAATGCTTATTTGGTAGTTGTGGGCGATGTTGAGTTTGAACAGGTACAACAATTGGTGGAAGAAAAATTTACACCTTGGACAAAATCCTCCCCGTTGTCTTTTCAGTTTTCAAGACCCTCTGATGCGCTTTACACACAAATCAATTTCATTGATATGCCAAATGCCGTGCAATCGGAAATTACGGTTGAAAATCTAGTTAACCTAAAAAAGAATGATCCAGACTATTTGGCAGCCCTTTTGGCTAATGAAATACTCGGCGGAGGTGGGGAAGGAAGGCTTTTTCTAAACCTGAGGGAAGACAAGGCCTACACCTACGGTTCTTTTTCCGGTATTGGATATAATAAACATGTACCATCTAGATTTAGGGCAACGGCAAGTGTTAGAAATGCCGTAACAGACAGTGCTATGGTAGAAATTCTTAAGGAAATAGATAAAATACGAACCGAGCCGGTATCTGAAGAAGAACTAAAAAACACCAAAGCCAAATACACAGGAAGATTTGTAATGGCATTGGAAGACCCAGCAACAATAGCCGAATACGCCCTTGATATAAAAACGGAAAACCTTCCTAAGGACTTTTATCAAACGTATTTGGAAAAAATAAGTGCCATAACGGTGGAAGATGTACAAAAAGCAGCCCAAAAATATTTTAAGCCCTCTAACCTTAGAATTGTAATTACAGGAAAAGGTAGCGAAGTGTTGGAAAACTTGGAGAGAGCCACCTACAAAGGCAAACCACTACCTGTAAGCTATTTTGACAAAGAGGCCAATAACGTGCCTAAGCCAGATTATAGTACCCAAGTTCCTACAGATGTTAGCGTTAATGATATCCTTAACTCCTATTTAGAAGCTATTGGTGGAAAGGACAAATTAGAAGACATCCATTCAATTGCTTTGTTGGCCGAGGCCGAAATGCAGGGAATGAAATTGAACTTGCACATGAAAAAGACCGATAAAAATCAGTTCATGCAAGATTTACAGGTTGCTGGAAATTCCATGAGCCTTCAAAAATTCAATGGGGACTCAGGATTCGTTGTAGTGCAGGGGCAAAGAAAAGATATGTCCGCAGAGGAAATTGCCAAAGTGAAAGAAGAAGCAACCCCTTTTCCAGAACTTGGCTATTTAAGTTCCGAAAACATTACTTTGGATGGAATCGAGACCATTGAAGGAAAAAAAGCCTACAAACTTAAAATAAGTGAAGATAAAATCATTTTTTATGACCAGGAGAGCGGCTTAAAACTTCAAGAAGTCAATACTGCCGAAATGGGCGGTCAAACTATTGTTAGTACCATTACTTACCAAGACTATAAAGAAGTTTCCGGTGTTCAATTTCCACATTCATTGTCCCAGACCGTAGGTCCACAGAGTTTTGATTTCAAGATTACCGAAATTACAGTGAACGAAGGCGTTTCTGATTCAGACTTTGAATAAGGCACATTCCAACTATTTAAAAAAACGGACCAGATGATTATCGGGTCCGTTTTTTATATCGTCCGAACCACATATATATGCTTAGCCGTATATTTGCACTAAACCTATGAAAACATGAAAAAAGTACTTTTCTTACTTATTGTCCCTTTCCTATTCTTATCCGCTTGCAAGGAAGAAAAAGAACAAACCCAAATGCAGGAAGTAATGGCAATTCATGATGAAGTTATGCCAAAGATGAGCAAATTGGGCACTCTTGTTGGTGAATTAAATTCCAAAGAAAACGATAGTACGGAGCTTGGCCTTAAATATAGAGAAGCTAGAAAAGACCTACAAGCAGCACATAAATCCATGATGGATTGGATGCAAAACTTTGGCAACAGGTTTGACCCAGATGAAATTTTAAAAGGCAAGGAGCTAACCGATCAAAAACAGGAATGGCTCAATGAAGAAGAGAAAAAGGTGAAGGATTTAAAGGAACAGATCAATTCCAGTATTTCCAATGCCCAACAATTATTGGGAAAATCTGAATAAACAAACATTCTTAATCGAGTTTATCCGTCTTTCAAAGAAGTTTGAACCCTAACTTACAGAAGTCTATCTAATTTAGATTTGGTTTTTAATCTATACCTATGGAATTCAATACTAAGTTTATTACTAGATGCTTGGCAGTATGTTTTCTTATCCTTTCCGGAACGGTTTCTAGGGGGCAAGAAAAAGAAATGACCAAAATGCAGCAGGTCATGGCCCAGCATGATGAAGTTATGGATGAAATGCCCAAACTTTCCAAACTGATCAACCAATTACAGACCAAGGCTAATGCTTCCTACAAAAAAGAAAAGTATGAAAATGCCATTAGCGATTTAAAGTTGGCAAACAAGTCCATGATGAACTGGATGGCAAACTTTGGAAAAAGGTTTGAAGCCGATGAAATGATGAAAGGCAAAGAACTCACAGAGGAAAAGAAAAGATGGCTCTTGGAGGAAGAGAAAAAAGTGGCCTTATTAAAAGAAGAAATTGAAATTAGTATTTCCCAAGCGGAAAGAGTATTGGGCAATTAATTATTTATTCCTTCCATTTAAGGGTTTCCATAATAGCCCTAATGTCCTTTCTTAAGTACACAGCTGCGGGATAAATGGAGTCATAATTGGGCTTGGTATAAAAATAAAGCGATCCCGTTACAAAATGCCGGGTACTATCCGTTACATAAAACTGTGCCTGTGAGGCTGCATCTCCACTCACCTCATAAAACATGCCGTACACTTTGGCATCATCGTTTATAAAGGGCTGCTCTAAAATTCCATCTGCCTTAACAGAATGCTCATAACTAAACTTTTGGGCATCGGAAAATAATTTCTCCAAATTACCTTCTACTTCTTTATAATTGATAAAAATTTCACCTTTCATTTCCGGGTATCTCAATATCAAAGAATTGTTTTTGTCCCGCTTTAATTGAGCCAAATCATTATACTGAAAAGAGAACCTTTCCGTCTCCATACCTGCTACCAAAGGTTTTGAATACTCCAGACGAAGTTCCGCTTTTGGTTTTGGCAATACATCTTCCTTGCACCCCATAAAGCAAACCATTAGCAAAAAAACGAAGACCAAAAAACCTCCAATTCTTTCCAATACCGTTTTCTTACGTATGTTTAAACTATCCAAGGCACTAAAATTTAATTAGATATCTCAGGCTGAGGTAGGGTCACCTTAATTTGTTTCAGCCTTTTTTTGTCCATACTCTCTACTACAAAGACATGGTCGTTAAATTGAATTTTCTCTCCCCTTTTAGGGAAGCTTCCGGCTATTTCCAATACAAAACCTGCAACAGTTTCCGCTTCGCCCTTTTTTTCCTCAAATTCATCTTCGTCCACGAGTTTCGTTACCCTGTAGAAATCCCTAAGGGCTGTTTTACCATCGAATACAAAATTGTAATCATCCAATTTGGAAAATACAAGGTCCTCGTCGTCAAACTCGTCGGTTATATCACCTACTATTTCTTCAATAATATCCTCTAAGGTTACGATACCAGAGGTTCCTCCATATTCATCAACTACAATGGCCAAATGGTTTTTCTTCTCCTGAAATTCCAAAAGCAAATCGTCCAATTTTTTGTTTTCGGGCACAAAAAACGGCTCCCTGATCAAACTCGCCCAATTAAAGGTTTTCCTATCAATATACGGTAATAGGTCCTTTACATAAAGAACACCACTTACATTATCCATATTCTCCGAAAATACCGGAATCCTGGAATAGCCGTGTTTTTTAATCTCTGCCATGACCTCAGGGAACTTCATATCTTCGCTAAGGGCAAAAATGTCAATTCTAGGACACATTACCTGCTTGGTGTCTGTATTTCCGAAGGAAACTATTCCTTCCAGTATCTTCTGTTCCTCTTTAGTGGTATCTCCCTCATCTGTTAGTTCCAATGCCTGTGATAAATGGTCCACACTTAGATTAGAACGTTGTTTTCCCAATCTATTATAAAGAAATAGGGTACCGGAACGCATGGGCAAACTTAAGGGAGAGAACAAAATATCCAGCACTTTTAAGGGGTAGGACATAAAATGGGCAAAAGCCACCCTGTTTCTATTAGCGTATACCTTAGGTAAAATTTCGCCGAACATCAATATTAAAAAGGTAGCTACGACCACCTCCAGTACAAAGCGTAGCCACTCCAGCTCTATATCTGAAAAAAGAGTTTCTCCAATATCGCTAAACAATAATACAACCCCAATGTTTATGGCATTGTTGGCAATAAGTATGGTGGCCAAAAGCTTTTTTGGCCTATCCAACAGCCTTACAATAATATCTCCTTTAACAGATTTTTTATCCGCAATATCCTTAACATCCGTAGCCGAAAGTCCAAAGAATGCCACCTCCGCACCAGAGATAAGAGCCGAACAAATCAGCAATAGTACCAATATGGCAATTTGGAAAGCAAACGCACCACCAGAGACTAAAAATATGGAAAGCGCACTAAAAGGGTCAGGGTCCAACAGCTAGAGTTTTATGATAAAACGAGGTATAATCCCAATAATTATTTTGGTTGTACTAAAAACTAAATTATTTAAAATCCCTTAGAAACCAAAAGCCTTGTTTATCAGGAAAAATTTTTCCCGTTTAGAAAGGCAGATCGTCCTCAGGTTCACTTACCGAATGGCTTGGCTGACTGGCTTGTGCAGGTTTTTGACTTGATTGGGCAGCAGCTTGTGAGTTTCCACCACCATTCTGCTGCTGGTTATTGGCCATACTTTCCTTTTTGGTAGTCAAAAAGGTAAAATCCTGTACTTGAATCTCCGTGGAGTACCTAGTATTGCCATCCTCACCTTGCCATTGGCGGTTTTTCAATCTTCCCTCAACATATACCTTGTCGCCTTTGCTTAGGTATTTCTCGCAGATTTCTGCAGCCTTGTTCCTTACCACCACGTTATGCCAATCTGTATTGGTAACACGCTCCCCGGTTTGTTTATTAGTGTAGGTTTCATTGGTAGCAATGGGGAACCTTCCTATGCATCCGCCTCCTTCAAAATAGTGCATTTTAACTTCATCTCCCAAATGCCCTATCAACATTACTTTATTCAATGTACCACTCATATTCTCTTAAAGTTTAATGGTCAAAAGTACGAATTTTTAAACGTTTTCAAGAACTCCGCGATCAAAACCGGAACGGCAAATTCTTCGGCTTTTGAAAAGGAAATCCCATCTTTTAATTCATCTTTTAACTCAACAATCCAAAAAACGGTGTGCAGATGCCTATGCGAAAGCTTATGTACAATAGGCATTTCATTAAAACGGAAAACTGTATGGACCTTATTAATAATAGGAAACTGGTCTAACTGTGCTTCAATTTCCGGTAAGGTCATTTCCTTTTCTGATTCCAACAATGGAAACTCCCATAAATTGCGCCATATACCTTTGGATGTTCGTTGTCTAAGATGGGTTTCGCCTTTAGGGGAAATAGGAACCACGTAATTAAAATGAAGATGCTTTATTTTGGTCTTTTTAAGTTTAACCGGAAGCTCCTTTACCTTATTCGTCTTTAAAGCTTGACAACCTTCACTTAAGGGACAAAACATACAATTGGGATTCTGCGGCGTGCATTGCACCGCTCCAAACTCCATGATACCTTGATTATAGTCCCTGATTTCAGAAGAATGCATAACCTCCCTTGCCAATTCTTTAAAATACGCAATTCCTTGGGTGCTATTAATAGGTGTATCAATACCAAAGAACCTTGACAACACTCTATAAACGTTACCGTCTACCACAGGTTCTGGCCTACCAAAACTTATGGAAGCAATGGCACTAGCGGTGTAATCCCCTACCCCCTTTAAGCCCAAAAGCCCTTTGTAGGTATCCGGAAATTGACCGTTTAACTCATAGGCCACTTTTTGTGCGGTAGCGTGTAGGTTTCTAGCCCGAGAATAATACCCCAGACCTTGCCAAAGTTTCATGACTTTTTCCTCGGGGGCATCTGCCAAATCCCTAACGGTAGGAAAGTTTTCCACGAACGCATGGTAATAAGGCGTACCCTGCGCTACCCGAGTCTGTTGCAACATAATTTCGGACAGCCATATTTTATAAGGATCCGTGGTTGCCCTCCAAGGTAGGTCCCGCTTATTTACATGGTACCATTTGAGTATTTCTTCAGCAAAATTCATTTCAAAAAAATCGGAACCAAAAGTAAGGGTTTATACGCCAAAGCTCTAAACAGAATGGGATAATTGGCAAATGTAAGGTTGAACGACTTAAAATTAGTTTGTTAGCGGTTGGAAATGAATTTAATTTATATATTTGCATCCCAAAAAATTTATACTGAAAATTTAACACGACAAATGACGAAAGCAGAAATTGTATCAAAAATCTCAGACAAGCTGGGAATTGAAAAAGGAGATGTTCAGGCGACTGTAGAGAGTTTTATGGAAGAGGTAAAGTCTTCTCTTGAGGGCGGTGATAATGTTTACTTGCGTGGCTTTGGTAGTTTTATCATTAAAACAAGAGCTGAAAAAACCGGAAGGAACATCAGTAAAAATACCACTATCAAAATTCCGGCACATAATATTCCGGCATTTAAACCAGCCAAGGTTTTTGTAGAAGGTGTTAAAAGTAACGTACAGGTTAAATAATAGTAATCATTTAAATAAAAATTTATGCCGAGCGGTAAGAAAAGAAAGAGACATAAGGTGGCTACCCACAAGCGTAAGAAGCGCAGGAGAGCCAACCGACACAAGAAGAAATAAACCGTAAGGGTTGGTAAAAAGGGCTGATAATTTCAGCCCTTTTTATGCTAAATCCATTATTTTTCTTCACGTTCTTTGACATAGAGATTCAAAAAGAATTTCGGCGGATACATACTTCAAAAAAATCCGTTTCAATCATTGTTTAATCGATTCCGAATATATTTTTTCGGAATACAAATACATTCAGGTGAATAGAGAATTAATCGTAAGATCTAGTTCCGATGCCGTTGATTTTGCCTTATTAAAGGACGGTAAACTCACTGAACTGCATAAAGAGGAAGACAATAATAATTTTTCCGTTGGCGATATTTTCCTCGCCAAGATCAGGAAGCCCGTAACCGGCTTAAATGCCGCATTTGTCAACGTAGGGTATGAAAAAGATGCTTTTTTACACTATCACGACCTAGGGCCCCAATTATCCTCATTGCTCAAGTTCATAAAATTGGTGAGTACCGGCAAACTGAAAGACTATAACCTTGGCAATTTTAAATTTGAAAAGGATATAGACAAAAATGGCGTAATAACAGATGTTGTTAAAGCCAACCAATCCATTTTGGTTCAAATCGTAAAAGAACCCATTTCCACCAAAGGACCAAGAATAAGCTCAGAACTTTCCATTGCTGGACGCTATTTGGTTATGGTACCTTTTTCAGACCGTGTTTCCGTTTCGCAAAAAATTGCGAGTAACGAAGAGAAAGACCGGTTAAAAAGATTAGTAAAAAGCATTAAACCAAAGGGATTCGGGGTAATTATAAGAACAGTTGCAGAAGGTAAAAAAGTAGCGGAACTTGACAAAGATCTAGAAAACCTGTTGGCCAAATGGTCAACAATGTGTAAAAAAATGTATAAAGCACCTACACCTTCCAAGGTACTGGTAGAGCTTAATAGAGCTTCTTCCATTCTTAGGGATATCTTTAACGATACCTTTACGGGTATTCATGTTGATGATGAAGGACTTTATGACAAAATTCAGGACTATGTACAAGAAATAGCTCCTGGAAAAGAATCAATCGTTAAACTTTACAATTCCAACGTTCCTATATTCGAAAAGTATGGTATAGAGCGCCAAATTAAGACTTCTTTTGGCCGTACTGCGAGCATGAGCAAGGGCGCATACCTAATCATAGAGCATACGGAAGCCCTTCACGTAATAGACGTGAACAGTGGCAACCGATCCAATAAAGCTAAAAACCAAGAGGAAACTGCATTGGAGGTGAACCTTTTGGCGGCGTCCGAAATTGCAAGACAGTTAAGGCTTAGGGATATGGGCGGTATTATCGTGGTAGATTTTATAGACATGGTAAAGGCCCCCAACCGCAGAAAGCTATATGACCATCTTAGAGATGAGATGAAAGACGATAGGGCAAAGCATAAAATACTTCCGCCCAGTAAATTTGGACTTGTACAGATTACCAGACAGCGGGTAAGACCCGAAATGAATATTAAAACAACCGAGGAAAACCCTAACGGCAGTGGCAAGGAGATAGAAGCTCCTATTGTTTTGATCGATAAGATCAATGCCGATTTGGAAAAGCTTTTAAAGGGACCCAAAAAGGACAATGGTATTACATTAAATATCCACCCTTTTATTGCAGCCTATATTACCAAAGGTTTTCCGTCCATACGTTCCAAATGGTTCTTGGAACATAAAAAATGGATCAAAATACAACCTAGGGATGCGTATACGTATCTAGAATACCGTTTTAAGGATAAAGACGGTAAAACCATATATTAAAGAATTATTGCAAGCGGCTTCCATATGATGGAAGCCGCTTTTTTTGTACCCAATACTGAACTACCTTTGATAAAACTTAGCCCTCGAAGTACTATAGAAATGATAAAAGGCTACACCGTACAGGAAGCTACACATAAGCTGGAACAATTCTGTGCCTACCAGGAACGTTGCCACAAAGAGGTGGAAGAAAAATTAAGAGGTATGCGCATGATTCCTCAAGCCATTGACCAAATAATTGTTCACTTGATCAAGGAGAATTATCTCAATGAAGAGCGTTTTGCCCGGAGTTTTGCGCGAGGAAAGTTCATTATAAAAAAATGGGGAAAGATCAGGATTATGCGTGAACTAAAAGCCAGGAACATCTCCCCCTACAATATCAAAACGGCCCTAAAAGAAATTGAAGACACAGACTATTTAAAGACTTTTAATGAACTGTCCCAAAAAAGACTAACTCAGATTTCAGAGAAAAATCCACAGAAAAAACGAAAGAAATTAGCCGACTATCTTTTATATAGGGGCTGGGAACACCAGCTGGTCTACGATAAAATTTACGAACTTATTCCTTAGTTTCCATTAAAGGAAGTTGAATGAAACCCCAATATTCACATTAAATTGATTGTGAAATTTATCGGATAGGGTTAGGTCTTCTGTTTGATACTTGGCAATTGGAAAACCTAGTTCCGTATAAACGCCTAGCCCCTCTGAAAAGAAATAGCGGGCGCCGGTATGAAACCCAAAATTCTTGAGCCCTAAATCCAAACCGGGGTACAAATCAAAGGCAGGGGTAACATCTATAATTGGCCCTAAATGTGCACTAAAACGCACTTTGGCATCAAAACGCTCTCTTGTATCATCATCTATTCCTTCTTCTATTCCCAATAAATAGGAAGATACGGCACCCACGGATATATTCTCTCCCAAACCATAGTCATAGGAGGCAACAATTCCCGTTCCGTTATTCTGTAAGTTGGCACCTACTTGGAACTTTTGATCTCCACGGCCTTCGTAGGCCTGTGCGGAGACAACCACAATTGTAAAAAATGCAACTATTGATGATATAACTAACTTCTTCATATACTTTTTTAAAAGAGTTTTTAGGCCGAAAGAACACGTTTGGTACGCTCAACAGCTCTGCTGTTTTTATAGTCGATCCATTTCTGGCCTTTTATTTTTCGCATCGCGATATCAAAGCTACGCATTATGAAAATATTATAGACCCCTTTGGCAAAATTGAAGGGGTTTTTGGGCCATGCCCTTAAGCTCATACTAAACCCTGGAGTTTTATATTTCATATAATGCCAGTAACCCTCAGGCATGTAAAGAACCTCTCCATGTCCTAATTCCGTTCTATATCCGGAAGCCTTTTTTAATCCCGGCCATTTTTCATAATCGGGATTGGAGAAATCTATACTTTCATGCGTAATCAAGGAGTGGGGAACCTTGTACAGGTACTTGGTTTCCTTAGGTGCAAACAAGATACATTCTTTGGTTCCCTCAAAGTGAAAATGAAAGATATTGGCCAAATCAATATCATAGTGCATAAAGGTGTAGGAGTCCCGTCCCCCAAAGAAAAGCATGGGCAATTTCCTTTTCAGTTTTAATCCAAAATCCGGGAAATCATAGTCCTGCTGAAGTGCTGGCACCTCCTTTAAAATATTCCATAGAAAAATCCTGTAACGGGTAGGCTCTTTTTTGAGCAAATCTATATAATCTGCCATTTTCATCTGGGCATGCGGCTCGTTAAAACCATCTTCATGATTAACAGGTCTATCATCATAAAGCGGCACCGTTATATCTCCCGCCACTTCTTTCATGTAGCCCAAACTCCATTTTTTTATGGCTGGCCAGTGTTCTACAGAATTTTCTAGAACTACCGGTTTCTGAGGCTTGAAATAGTGCTTGATAAAATCTTCCTTAGTAATGGAACTTACCCGTGGAATAGCTTCTAACTTCAATGGTATACGATTGCGTTTTCCGAAGCAAATTTAATTAACCTTTTGTAAAGATTTTCTTAAAATTAACCTCATGCTATTTTACTATACCAACTTGGTCTTGGCTTTTGCCTCCTCATTTCTAGCAATGGTATGACCCGGTCTGCTCCATTTGGGCTTTTCTCCCAAAGGCTGGTGTTGCGAGTCCTCCGCCTCTACTGTCTGTGGCTGACTTATCTTGGTAAAAGGTTTTTGAGGATTGAGGCCCAATAACTTGAACATTTCCATATCCTCGTTTACATCAGGATTAGGAGTGGTCAGCAATTTATCTCCCGCAAAAATGGAGTTGGCTCCGGCGAAGAAACACATGGCCTGGCCTTCCCTGCTCATTTGGGTACGGCCTGCGGATAACCTCACCTGGGTTTCAGGCATAACAATTCTGGTAGTAGCCACCATTCGAACCATTTCCCAAATGGAAACTGGCTCCATATCTTCCATTGGCGTACCTTCTACTGCCACCAAGGCATTGATAGGTACAGATTCCGGTTGCGGATTTAGAGTGGCCAATGCCACCAACATGCCGGCACGATCCTCTATTGCTTCTCCCATACCAATGATACCCCCGCTACAAACGGTAACATTGCTCTTACGAACGTTGTCTATAGTTTCCAAACGGTCTTCAAAAGCACGGGTAGAAATCACGTCTTTATAATAATCTTCGGAAGTATCTAAATTATGGTTGTAGGCATATAGACCGGCTTCCGCCAATCTTTTTGCCTGATTTTCGGTCAACATACCCAAGGTACAGCAAACCTCCATATCCAATTTGTTAATGGTACGCACCATTTCCAAGACTTGATCAAACTCCGGTCCGTCTTTTACATTCCTCCAAGCAGCCCCCATACATACCCTTGAACTACCTGAAGCTTTAGCGCGTAAGGCTTGGGCCTTTACATGGGAAACCTGCATTAAATCATTCCCCTCTATATCCGTATGATAGCGCGCCGCTTGTGGGCAATAGCCACAATCCTCCGGACAACCACCTGTTTTAATAGACAATAAAGTAGAGACCTGAACCGTATTGGGGTCATGAAATTTTCTGTGAATCGTGGCAGCTTCATAAAGCAGCTCCATTAGCGGTTTGTTGTAGATTTCAAGAATTTCCTCTTTGGTCCAATCGTGCTTTTGTTCGCTCATAGTCTTATCTAAATCTGGGTCAAAAATAACCTTTAATAGTTTCATAATCCAAAAATCCGATTAGAATCAGTGTTGGGGATAAAAAAAGTCCATCAAAAATATGATGGACTTTCAACTTTTAAAAATACTAATTGTTTAGCTTTCAGGTTGATTCTCCACAACCGTAGTATCTGTAGCATCAGCGTCATCTGCCTTAACTTCCTTTCCTTTTAGGTAATCTGGAAGTTGCATACCAGCCATATTGAACATTTCCTGTAGAGGTGGAACCGACTTATACATTCCCGAAATAAAATTGGCCGTAGAGCCTTTGTCATTTCCATTTTTTGCTCCGGAATCCCAAACGGTCACCTTATCGATTTTAATATTTTTGATAGCCTCAGCCTGGGTTTTCACCAATTCCGGAAGCTTATCGGCCACCAATAACAGCACCGCATCTTTTGGATTGTTTCCAGCGGCTTTTACAATTTCATCCAACCCTTGTGCTTGTTTGGTCAATATTTCAAATAGTCCCTTCGCCTCTGCTTGCGCCTTGAAAAGAATAGCATCCGCCTCACCTTTAGCTTTTCTCCTGATCATTTCAGCCTCCGCTTCGGCAGCAATCTCCACTTTTTTCTTATCTATTTCAGCAGGTACCACAATATCTGCCATTTGGCTACTTCTTACCCTCTCGGCCCGTGCTATTTCCGCATCTTTTTCAGCCGCATAAGATTCTTCCAAAGCTCTCGCCGCTTGTACTTTTTCCGCTGCTATTGCCGTCCTCTCCGCTTCTGCCTCTCTTTGTCTTCGTAAGGAGTCTGAGTTTGCGACATTGATTTTTGCCACGTTTTCACCCTCAACCGCTTGGGCATTGGCCGCAGCAACTTGGGTTCTTTGATCCTGGACCGCGTTGGCCTCCCCAATGGAACCGTCCCTATTTTTCTCTGCAACGGACTTTCTGGCTGCGTTGATGGCATGTGCCGCCGCTTCCTTTCCAAGCGCTTCAATATATCCGGATTCATCTACAATATCCGTGATGTTTACGTTGATCAGTTTTAATCCTACTTTCTTTAATTCAGACTCTACGCTTTGGGAAATATTGGTCAAAAATTTATCCCTATCCGAATTGATTTCCTCAATATCCATGGAAGCAACTACCAAACGTAATTGACCAAATATAATCTCCTTTGCCAATTCCTGAACCTCGGGCATTCCCTGTCCCAACAACCTTTCGGCAGCATTTTGCATCACTCCGGGTTCCGTAGAAATACCTATAGTAAACCTTGAAGGCACATTTACCCTAATATTCTGTTTACTTAAAGCATTTACAAGGTTTACTTCTATGGATATAGGGGTTAGGTCCAAATATTCATAATCTTGGATTACCGGCCATATAAAAGCCGCCCCACCATGAATACATTTGGCAGAACTGCCGGCTCCTACTTTACCGTAAATTACCAATATACGGTCCGATGGACATCTTTTATACCTGCGTATAAACGATATTATAATGATGAAGAAAAATAGGATGGCAAACCCAATTGCCATCAAAGAGGCGCTTCCTCCTAATTGTAAGGGAATGTTTAGCATTTATTAAGTATTTATAAGTTGAACGATTAAAATTCCGTTGGCAGTAACCTCCTTCACCTTTACGACATTGCCCTGCACTAAATCCACACCATCATCTGTTAACGCATCTAGTTCCCTGAGGGAGCCCTGTACATTTATACTCACCTTGCCAATTCTACTTCTGTTGGCACCAATGGTAAGGTAAACTTCACCTATTTGATTCAGGGCATTGGAAAGTTTAAGGGTTCCACTGCTTTGAAGTTTTCCTAAATAATAAAACAATGAAGCCATGGCCAACATCATAATTAGGCCGCAGACAACTGATATAAGAACGGTAATACCTTTTGACATTCCTGCATCTAAACAAGCGATTCCAGACCAGCCAAAAATGGTAAAAAAGCCAACAAGATTCTTAAAGGAAAGAAATTGGAATTCAATGCCCGTGTCACCCTCAATTTCTACATCTACATCTCCCTCAACACCCTCGGTTTCCCCACCAAATAAGGTAATTATCAAAAGAATCAAAAAGATTACGGAAGCTATTAGTGCTATTACCCAATAAATCTTCTCAAAAAGGAGCATTGTTTCAAACCCAGGTATCATAAAGT
The DNA here is from genome assembly GCF_014349235.1 of Cytophaga sp. FL35. GTDB lineage: Bacteria > Bacteroidota > Bacteroidia > Flavobacteriales > Flavobacteriaceae > Euzebyella. The sequence goes on from NZ_JACSOH010000004.1 coordinate 102,610, forward strand.
CAAGTTTTAGTTGTTATTCAATTTCAAAAACAACAAAAATCGACTTAAGGGCGGGATAGAAGAACTCTAGGTTCTAGACAACAAAAGGCTAACGGCATTTCCCCCAAAGCCAACAGCATTTACCATTACCTTATTTATTGTAGCGGGCAGATTCTTTGCTTCTACAAAGGGCACTGATATTACCTGTTGTTTTTGCAACATCAAAATAGCAAGTTCCATACTTAACGATCCCGATGTTCCGAAAGTATGTCCTACTTTCCATTTATTTGTAGTCAAAGTAGGAAGTTTGTTACAAAATACCTTTTCAACAGCCTTTATTTCTGAGGAATCGCCTTTTATCGTTCCGGGGGCATGCATCACCACTACATCTACCTCATCAGGTGAAAAATCACCCAAGGCCATCTTCATGGAACGTTGGAAACAAAGGGCATCGGTAGAAACGGAAATATTGTGTTTTAAGGGTTCCGTTGCATAACCCACGCCAACAATTTGAGCCAAGGCATTCTCTTTTTCCCCGATTTCCATACAAGCAACCGAGGCTCCCTCCCCTAGCACCATGGTATTCTCCTTTTTTTCCATCTCCAAGGCCAAACAAGGAAAATCCACTTCTTTTTGCAAACCTCGCCTTGAATATACCTTTAGGGCTTTCATTTGGGAAATGGTGAAGGGCGTTAGCGGTGCCTCACTACCGCCTACCAAAAATTTATGGGTCATACCACTTTGTAGCCAAGCAACCCCATTTAAAACGCCATGGAGACCTGTTGAACAGGTGATGGAATGTGATATTTCAGGACCATGGGTCTTTAGGTCGTGCGCCAACCACGAAGAGATATTTCCCAAAGTAGTGGTCGGTGAGGATAATGTGGAGCTTTTACCCTGCGCCAAAAATTCTTTGTGATAGGTTTCAAAAAGTTCGGTAGCTCCGCGCGATGATCCGATATTTATTCCGAAGTCGTCGTTTATGGTCCATCCTGCATCGGCAACAGCTTTTCTAGCCGCGAAAAGTGCATATAGAACGGTTTTATCCAAACTTCTGTATTTTGGATCGGCATTTCTGATCTCCTCGATTTTCTGAATGTCTTCTTGTTGAATGGTCGAAACCCATTCATGTTGGTCTCCAAAACGTTTTTTTGTCAAATAATGCTGGCCGTTTAAATAAGCTTCCCAGGTAGATTCCAAATCACTACCTAATGGGGAAATAGAGGATATTGCCGTAATTGATATGGGTTGTTTCACTACTAAAAGTCGTCTTAAACGATATCCAATACCTCGGTAATGGTATCGTAAATTTTTTGTAATTGTGCTTCGGAAATGATGTAGGGAGCAGAAATATAAATGGTATTTCCTAGGGGCCTCAAAAATACGCCGTTGTCCATAAAATGCTTGAACAAACGGTCTCTGAGATTGCCGTAACGTTCCATTTTTACATTTAAGTCGAGCGCATAAATAATTCCGCATTGGCGGGTGGAGGCCACCTTTGGATGAATTTTCACCTTTTCATCAAACTCTTGATGACTACGGATTATTCGTTTAATATTTTTCTGAATTTCTTCGGACTGCAGCAATTGTAATCCGGCAAGGGCAGCCGTACAGGCCAACGGATTAGCTGTGTAAGTATGGCCATGGAACAAACCTTTAGCAATATCATCGCTATAAAAGGCGTCGTACACCTCTTGAGTGCAGCTCGTTACTGCCATAGGAAGCAGACCTGCCGTAAGGGCTTTACTCATACAAATGATATCAGGCGGGGTCTGCAAATATTCCGAAGCAAAATTTTTACCTGTTTTTCCAAAGCCGGTCATTACCTCATCGGCAATGGCCAAAACCCCATATTTTTTGATCAGCTCTAAAACCTGGTTCAGATTTTCTGGGGCATGCATTTTCATGGCTGCTGCACCTTGCACTAGGGGTTCATAGACAAAGCCGGCAATATCATTTTTCTGCAAGCGACCTTCCAGCTGCTTTAATACCTCACCTACATTTTCTTTTGTGGGAACAGGTATTCGCTCTACTTTAATAAAGTAATCTTCAAACGGTCCGTTGTAGACGGACAGGCCCGAAACGGACATAGCTCCAAAGGTATCGCCATGAAAACCTTCTTCAAACGCCAATAAAACAGGTCTCTTTTCCCCTTTATTAAAGTGGTATTGCAACGCCATTTTAATTCCAATTTCGGTAGCCGTTGAACCATTATCGGAAAAGAAGAGCTTTTGTTGATTGCTAGGTAATATGTTGATTAACGCTTCAGACAATTTTACAGCTGGTTCATGGGTAAATCCGCTAAAGACCACTTGGTCCAGCTGCTGCATTTGCGCTTGCACCTTTTCTAATATATAGTCATTACAATGCCCATAAACACTGGTGTACCAAGAGGAGATTCCATCTATATAGACCTTGCCGTTTTCGTCATATAAAAGAGCTCCTTTCGCCCTTTTAATACCCAACATTTTTGGGTGCAATTTGTGTTGGGTCAAGGGGTGCCAAATATGTTTTTGGTCCCTTTTGGAAATACTTTCGGATTCCAATACCGCCATGTCACGTTCATTTTCCATCATGCAAAGATGGGGAAAATGGACTTCTTTTTACATAATTTGAACGTTCAATAAACGGATACTTTCTATAAAGTCTCTAAAATAGGCTTGAATTTATCGGCATATTTTTTAATAACAGCCTTATCAAAAGATTCCTCCTCCTCAATGCGGCCTATCATGGAAACTCCAGTTTTATGTAGAATAATATTTTCAGTTTGAGGATTCGCATTTCCACTAAAAAGTACGGAAACATCATACCCCTTTTGCATGAGCCAATTTATGGTCAATAGACTGTGGTTGATACTTCCTAAATAATGCCTAGAAACCACCACTACTTTATGGGTAGGCATGATGATATCCAATACGGTATCACTTTCATTAAAAGGAACAAGAATACCTCCACAGCCCTCAATCACCAAATGATTGTCCGTTTGCGGCACCTTGATATGTTCACGATCAATATGAACACCTTCGTTCTCCGCCGCTGCATGTGGGCTCATAGGGTCCTTTAATTCGTAACTGCTTTTGTGGATTTTAGACTTTGGGTTGGACAATAAGGCCTTTACCTTATCACTATCTGTATGGTCAAGTTCTCCCGCTTGAACGGGTTTCCAATAGTCTGCCTCCATAGCCTCTGCAATAATGGCCGAGGCAATGGTTTTTCCTACTTCCGTAGAAATTCCTGTTACGAAAAATTGTGTCATAGGGTCATTTTAATTAGTGATCATGCCACAATTTAGGCATTTGTATTTTCTTTTCTCCAAAAACGGAAAAAGTTTATGCAAAAGACCCTGTCTTTTATAGAAAACCTCGGAACGTTGGGCTCTACAATTGGGACATACCCGTACATTTCCCTCCTCATCCAAGGCATATGCCCTAATCTCATCATAAATGGATATAGCCTTGTCCTTATCTTCAGAATAAACCTGAAGTTTTACACCACCAATAGCGTTGCTAATAATGGGGTCTGAATTCAACGTATTCTCATCCCTTAGAAAGACCGAAATACCTACAGACTCCAATTTACTCTTAACGATTTGTACATCTGCCGGATATTCAAAAGAGGCCAACGTATAGAATTTACCTGCCATTCCCTAATCAACTAATCCTTTTAATAAAAATAGCAATTCTTCCATTTGCTTCTTGGTATTAAAACTGTGGAGACAAATTCGTAGTCTTTCCGCTCCCAGAGGAACCGTAGGGGACAAAATGGCCCTAACATCAAAACCTGCATCCTTTAATTTTGCGGATGCATTTTTTGCCATTTCTATATTTCCCATATGCAGACAATGAATGGCAGATTGGCTAATTATAAACCTATGGTCCAAGCCTATTCTTTCAATTTCCGACTTAAAAAAAGCGATATTCTCTTGAAGTTTTATCAAACTATTCGAATTTGCCATTTGCTGATGAACGGCCCGAACATTGGCCAAGGAATGTGGTGGCAAGCCCGTAGTATAAATGAAACTGCGGGCAAAATTGATTAGGTATTCCCGTAATTTCGTATCTCCCAATACTGCCGCTCCATGGCAGCCCATAGCCTTCCCGAAAGTGACAATTCTCGCAAACACTTCGTTCTGCAATTTTAAGGCCTGCACCAATCCAGTACCGTTTACCCCAAAAACACCCACGGCATGGGCCTCGTCAACAATTAACCTGCACTTCTGATTTTCGCACAGCTTGCTAAGGACCTTTAAATCTGGCGTGTCACCATCCATAGAAAATACGGATTCTGTTACCACATAAATTTCAGCATCGGGCAATAGTTTGCTTTTTTCTTTCTTGATTCTCTCCCCTAAGTTGTTAAAATCGTTGTGGGCAAATTTCTGCGCTTTGGCATTGCCAAGGGAAATACCATCCCGGATACTGGCATGAATCAATTCGTCGTAGAACACCAGATCACCACGTTGCGGAACGGAAGCAAAAAAACCTAAATTGGCATCGTAACCAGAATTAAAAACCAATGCCGAAGGGCATTGGTAAAAACCGGCCACTATTTTCTCTGTATTCGCATAGAGCTCATGGTTACCGGTAATTAAACGAGAACCAGTAGCCCCATTTTCAACACAATTTTGATAATCAAGAATGCTAGCGGTGATTTTAGATACTTCTTGATTTCTGGCAAAGCCCAAATAATCGTTCGAGGAAAAATCTACCAGATGACCAGTTGTCACCGGAAGCTCACGGAACGAATTTTCAGTTTTTCTTTGCTCCAGCTTTTTAAGCAACTTAGATGGAAAAGACATCATTTTGCAAAATTAAGGGGTTTACGCGTTCCTAATCCCAACAAACAACAAAAAAAGTCCCTACGGTCAAAAGATAAAACCCCAGGGACTTCTCTATTTGAACTAAATTTTAATATAAATTACTCTCTTTAAAATAAGACATTTCAAAGCCAAGATCCTGAGCAAAATAAGGCTGCTCTCCCAAATAGAGTTTTTCTTTGGCGGCGTAAAGCACCTCATCTTCTCCTCCGTAAAGATCCATGTACAGATAGTCCTTTTCCATCTTAAGGGAATAATATTTGATGTTTTTGGCATTGTAAGCTTTCTGCAAGAAAATAGTACCACTTAACAGCTTGCCCCTATCCAAATTGGCCTTAGCTATTATGTTACCATCTAATCCATATTTAACCACCGAACCGTCTAAATAGCCATCTGTAAGTTGAAAGCTATATTTTAGTTTTTCGCTAGTTGGATAATACCATTCACATTTGGCTCTATTTGAATCCATAAAATTCTTTACCAATCGTCCTTGCTTTGACACGGTTTCTTCTTTCACCAGAACACCATTCTTATACGTTTCTAAGCTGTTTCCTTTGTTATAATTGGTTTTTATACTCCTAACACCATCAAATGGCACACCGTTTTTGTACTCCATTTGGGCAATTTTCTCCCCATTATCATTGTAATAGGTAGCTATTCCATCTAATTTATCCTTCTTATAGATTTCTTGGGCAGTTAGCTCCCCGCTATAGGTGAATTTCTTGAACACCCCTTCCTTTAAGCCATTTATATAGCCCCCTTCTTCCAGTACATTTTTGTTATAGTCCAGTTTTTGATACACTCCGGATTTCTTCCCTTCCTTAATTTCATAAAGCTCCCTAGTTGCCGTGTCATAATAGGTACCTGCCCATGGCTTCTGATCTTTGAACTCCACTTTGGCAATCAAACTACCTTCGCGATCATAAAAGGAGGCACAACAGTTAATATCTATATCCTCAACCAAAACCGGGTCTATATTGCCGTAGGCAGAACTATAACCGTAATCATACTTTTTATAAGCCAGTTGTTGTCCGTTTTTTATGACTTCGTACTCGTTTACCCAATCGGAATCATTGAAGAATTTATATCTAGTTCCCTCCTTTTTTTCAAAATCGAAGCTTCCTAGTATCTTGCCCTTATTATCATAGAAAACCCCTTTTACTGGATTGTACTTTTTAAAATCGGTTTCACTTTGTTTTTCTCCATTGCTATAAAAAGTAACCTCCCTAACTTTGTTAAAACCATCTTCTTCATATTCTTCAATTCTTTTAAAGGTATGGGTAGTATCTTCGGTAATTTTTCTATTTCTCCATGAGGTTTTTCTAATTAAGTTACCTTCTTTATACTCCTCTATGCCATTGACTTTTGAAGTGTAGTAGTCAAAAGAAAACCTTTGACCACTGTCCGGTTTTGGGTAGGAACCCGCATTATTAAGAAGGAGCTCCCCTAATTGATTTCCATCAGTATCATAAAAAACCTCCCTTTCATTGGTTTTCTCAATTTGGGTTTTTTCCGTTTTAGGGTGATATACAATTTCCTTCATTAATACCCCTTCCTTAAAAGTTCGTTTTCCACCATTATAGAATTCTGTACCATTAAAAGGTGCATAATTCTTGTATTCCATTCGAGCCATCTCTTTCCCGCTCTCGTCATAACTAATTTGAAGGTTTTTGTACCCTTCGCTATAGCTCGTAAGGCTTTTTAGTTTTCCGTTGGAGTAGAAATTGCTTTCCTCATTAATTTTACCATCCGTGTAAACCGTCTTTCTTTGAATTTCATAATCACCGGCATAGTCATCCTTCATCTGCCCATAACCAAATAAATAGCTTGTGCCATTTTGGGGGCGTTTACCATACCGATCAACCATATATTCCATGACCCCCATTTGCTTCCCATTTGGCGTAAAATAGGTATGTTGTAATTTGGGTTCCTTTTGAAATAAGGCCCGCACTTGTTCATTGGGGTAATAATCCGTTTGACCAAAAACCTGATTTCTGCTGTAATATTTAATGGATTGTACCCGCATAGGGTTATAATAATAAAATACCTCTTCCCCTTTTATATCCCCTCTTGAATTTTTGGTTTTTCGGCCTATTAATTTTCCGTCCTTACCAAAGTAATTGGTATAGACTTCGTAGTTGCCAGGAGTACCCACACGTTCCAATCTAATACCGTTGATATCATCTTGATGTATTACTTCCCTAATGGTATCCCCCACCTTTTCCGAATACATCATTTGCCCTCCGTAAACGGTATTTCTCTTCCCCGAAATATAAACACCCCGCTCGTAGTGGGCGGTAAGTTTTTTACCATTTAAATAGGTGATAAAATCACCATGTAGATATCCTTGATCGTAGTTGCCTTGCTGATACATGGAACCATCTTCCTTATACCAAGTGACCGTACCTTGCCATTTTTCCTTGTTGGGCAATAAGGAATTACCAACCATTTGTTTGGTCCCGGAAATGTAGTAATCCTGAAATTGGTAAAGGTCTCCCTGTTTGGTAATCGGTAGCCTATAGAACAAAGCACTATCCTTTTCCTGAACAACTTTCCACTTACTGTTATAGTAGATAGTGTCATTTTGTGCGTTAAGGACATGAAGTCCGAAAATAAAGACTACAAGAAAAAGGGAATTTTTAAAAGTAAAAGACATGATTAAAAGCTTAAAATAATACGGGGACAAATTTAGGGGGTGCCCATTTTTAATTACTCCCTTTTTTCAGGGGTTTTTCATTAAACCAAAATAGTATTGCTTTTATTGCCTAAATGAAAAAGGATAAAAATATTGCCGGCTATTGAAAAAAACCTCTTACTCCTTTGTTTTAGCCTTTTCAGTAATTTAAGGAAAGGCATCCAAGTGCCAAAAGTAATTATTAAGCAAAATGGCGAGTAATCAATTTGTGGGGTTTATCACGGTAAACTCCCATAGGGCATCGTCTTCATTGGTAAATAAGTGCTCTACACCAATAGAGACCGTTTCGTCATAATAAAAATCATTCCCACTAAAAAAAGTAACCCCTTGAAGGTTCAACCTAAATCGACCACTTTCTGATAAAACAATACCCATGCGCGATTCATAGACATCTTTCTCTTCGTTTAGGGTTAAGGCAATCGCATTAGCCTGGTAACCTGTATCCAGTTTTTTGCCTAAAATAAACTGTGAATCGAGAAAAAGCCAGTTATAATCTTGTGAAAATTCAGAGTACTGCTCCATTTGAAAATTAAATCCAAACTCTTCAGAATCGGTACTTTCATAAACATCGAGCAATTCGGCATACCCCTCTTCTTCTAAATATCTGCTGAACCGTTGTTCAATAATCAAGGTATCACCTACCGTAAACTCATTGCTTTCAGGAAAAGTGAAGGCATCTTTTGTAGACACGTAAATGGTGGCGCCGTAATAACTATCGTCATTAGAATAACATCCGTTGAGCAGTACGGCCAAAACCATAAGTGCAATGTTTCTAAGAAAAACCATATTCCTTTTCTTTAAAATCGATAACCTACTTTAATTCCCGTTCTGACCAAAGCCCCGTTCAGGAAAATAAAATCCACATCAAAATTCGTACGAATACCAAATTGAGGTTCTAGAACCAATTTATCTTCCAAAAACAAAAACCGATAACCGTAACCGATACCTAACCCGCCAACGATGAAAGTTTTGGTGCCTATGGTATAAACCCCATAACCTTCTTCGTTTACATGCCTTATATACCTGCCTGATTCTTCAACCTCACTAAGAGAACCGAAAATCTCTAAAAAATGGCTCTTTTTTTGGGCGCCATTGAAGTACAACCTTACGAAAGGGGCAACTTCGTACTTGGTCTCTTGATCATAGCTGTAGTCGTTGGTACTGAGGTTTTCAAATCCGTTACCATAAAGTGCTCCGCCTACACCCACTGCCCATTTATTGGCTACGGCACGCTCATAGCTCAAATCTACACTACCAAAAAAAGGCAACAGCAAATTGGTTGATAATTGATTTTTATATTTTAACGGAGGAGCTTCCGTTTGGCAAATGCCGTTAAAAATCGATAAGGTGATGCATGCCAAAGTTAATATTCGTACCATGAAGCTAGATTGGACATAACTTAGATTCAGCAAGCTACAAAAGGTTGCTTTTAAATACTATATTGGAGGTTAAATTAAACTTCTCTAAACCTTATGGCAATAGACGCATTGACCGAAATTGAATTTACCAGATGTAATACCGATAGTGAACTTCTGCAAATTCTGGACTTGCAGCGTAGGAACTTACCCGTTTCGCTTTCTGAAGATGAAAAATTGAAAGAAGGCTTTGTAACCGTCGTACACTCCTTTGAAATCTTAAAGGAGATGAGCGAAACCTGTGCCCATATCATTGCCAAATACGAAAATAGAGTAATCGCCTATGCATTATGCATGCACCCTAAATTTGCAGACCGTATTGAAGTTCTAAAGCCCATGTTTGCCGAAATGGAAAATCTGGAACCCAAAATAGAGAACTATATGGCCATGGGTCAAATTTGTGTGGAAAAGGCCCACAGAAAAAAAGGCGTATTTAGAGAACTGTACAGAACCATGAAGGAATTTGTAATCCCTGAATTTTCTTCTATAATCACCGAGGTAGATGCTGCCAATCAAAGGTCTATGGCTGCACATACCAATATTGGGTTTGAAGTTTTATCAGATTATATTGTAGATGATGTTCACTGGAACATAATCCAACTGAAATAAGAATTACTACAATGTAAATCATACTGCGAATACAATACTTCCCTAAAAGTGAAGCACAACAACCCCAAGGATTATTTTGATAAATAAACCACTTGCTTAACTTTGGGAACATGAAGACAGCAGAAGACCATAAAAATGAAGAAGAAAGGCTTAAGCTTCTAGACTCCTATTCTATTTTAGATACGTTGCCAGAGGAAGACTATGATAATTTGACCAAACTGGCCGCTGAAATCTGCCAAACCCCAATTTCCCTGATTACGCTGTTGGACGACCATAGGCAATGGTTCAAATCCCATCACGGTCTAAATATTAGGGAAACCCCAAAAGACCAAGCGTTTTGTGCCCATGCCATTCATACCCATGAAAAAATTTTTACGGTCAAGGATTCTCGGGAAGATGCGCGTTTTTTTGATAATCCGTTGGTGACGGGAGAGCCTAGAGTGGTATTTTATGCAGGCGTGCCGCTAAAAAATTCTTCAGGACTACCTCTTGGCACCCTTTGTGTTATAGACCATCAGCCCCACGAGCTTAGCAAGAGCCAAAAGGAGGCTTTAAATATTTTGGCCGATCAGGTCATGAACTTATTGGAACTCCGAAAAAACAAATTGGAGCTTGAGAACAAAAACCGCGATTTAAAAAACCTTTCCAATGAACTGGAAGTTAAGGTAGAACAGCGTACCCAAGAACTTGCCCTTCAAAACCGGGAACTGGAAAAAATGAATTCGGAACTCCAGTCCTTTGCCTACATTTCCAGTCACGATATGCAAGAACCCCTGCGTAAAATACAAACTTTCGTTTCTCAAATACTGGCAACGGAGAGCGCCAACCTTTCTGAAAAAGGAATTTATCGCTTTAACCGAATGCAATTAGCGGCTAACCGTATGCAGACCCTGATCCAAGATTTACTTTCGTATTCCAAAGCGGAGAAATCCAACCAAATATTTGAAGAAACTTCTTTTCAGGAAATCACTGAAGAGATAAAGGACAACCTTCTTGAAGAGCTTCAGCATAAAAAAGCAACTTTAACAATTGAGGGCAATTGCAGTGCAGAACTGATTCCTTCACAGTTTAAACAGTTATTTGCCAACCTTATCGTTAATTCCCTCAAATTCGCCAAAAAAAAGGTTCCTTCGGTAATTTCCATTGATATAGCTACTGTGGATCATACGCAAATCAAAGAATTTCCTCTAAGAAAAGATACGGAGTACTGTAGAATACTTTTTAAAGATAACGGGGTTGGTTTTGACCAAAAATATGCAGAACAAATTTTCAAGATATTTCACAGACTACATAACCGTAAGGAATATGAAGGCACAGGCATTGGTCTGGCCATCGTGAAAAAGATTGTTCAAAACCACCAAGGCTATATAACGGCCAAGGGTCAGTTAGGCGAAGGGGTTACCTTTAAAATTGTGATTCCTAGATATCAGAAAACACAACTCGCCCCATCTACCCCATAACTATATGAATCTCTTGTTGAAAAGAGTGGCTTGAGGCCAACTCTTGTAATCTTCAGTTATTTTATACGGATTTTACCCACAATTTTTTTTGCATTTATTTTCAATTAAAGAAATCCCTTTCAGCCCAACAAACTTCCTGTCTCAGGAATTTTCGGTATCAAGTTGTGGTACATTAAATTGAAAATCAAGGTGGTTCTTCATCGAAAAAATTATATTTTCCCGTCAGCATTAACTTATATTTAACATTAGATAATAACCATTTTTTGAGCCGGTTCCTAGTCCCTTTTCTTATGTTATGTACCTATGGCTTTTCCCAAAACATCAACTTTGACCAGTTGGGCAAGGAGAAATGGCTGCGCTATAATGGCGGTATTGCGGCCAATGGTGTGTATTATGATGGAACTGCCAATAGACAGGCTTTTACCTATTATCTTACCGGCAGCCTCAATTTTAATGTGGCGGGCGTGTACAGCATACCGCTATCCTTTACCTACTCCAACCAAGAATTTAATTTTCCCAATCCGTTTAAGTTCAACAGGTTTAGTCTGCACCCATCCTATAAATGGGCCACTGCACATATTGGGGACGTAAGCATGACCTTTTCGCCCTATACCCTTTCCGGACACCAATTTACAGGGGGCGGTTTTGATCTGAACCCGGAAGGAAAGCTTCAGATAAGTGCCATGTACGGTAGGTTTCTAAGGGCCACGGAATACAACGAGGAAGAACCTCAAGCATTAACGGCCTACCAAAGAATGGGATATGGCGTAAAGACCGCCTATGATTTTGATTTTATGAAACTGGGAGTGATTCTTTTTAAGGCCAATGATGAAGAAAATTCCCTAAAAGAACCCTTTCCCGTAGAATTGGGACTTGCCCCTAAGGACAATGCCGTTCTTTCCTTTGAGTCCATTTTCAAACTTTTTGACAAAGCTAGCATTCGTATGGAATATGCCATTTCCGGGGTTACGGAAGATACCCGTTTAACGGAAAACAGGCCTACGGCCGGGTTGCTTTCCTTTCTTTTGGAGGAAAACATCAGCACCCAATATTACAATGCCCTAAACGCCTCCTTGGATTACCCAGCCGGAAACGGTAGTTTGGGCGTGGGCTATGAACGTATAGACCCGGATTACAAAACGCTTGGGGCCTATTATTTTAATAACGACCTGGAAAACGTTACGGTAAATGCGAGTCAGTCCATTTTTGAGAACAAGTTGAACCTTAACGTGAATGCAGGTTTGCAGCGCGACAATCTTAACAATGCTAAATCTTCGGACCAGCAACGCGTGGTAAGTGCCATCAATGCCAATTACACGGCTTCGGAACGTTTGGGCATCAACGCTAGCTACTCCAATTTTCAGTCATACACCAATATCAGGGACCAATTTGATTATATCAACCAAGTGGGGGCGTATGACAATGTAGACACCCTTAATTACCGGCAGATTTCCCAGAATGCCAATTTGGGCCTTAACTATATCCTTAAAAAGACCGAAACCAAACAGCACAGCACCAACCTCAACCTGGTATATCAAAACAGTACCAATCAGCAAGAGGGGGAGACCATTGAAGGCGGTGAAAATTCTTTTTATAACGGGGTAGCTTCCTATACATTGGGGTTTCCACAACAGGCACTAAATGTGTCCTTGGCCGGAAACGTTTCTTACAATACCGTAGCTGAAGACAACAACCTTATTCTTGGGCCTACTTTGGCCATTGGAAAACAATTTTTTGACAAAAAACTGCGGAGTAATTTTTCGAGTTCCTACAACAGTTCCTTTGCCAATGGCGAACAACAGAACAACGTGCTCAACTTTAGGCTGGGAAGCAATTACGCCCTGTACAAAAAACACAATCTGAACCTCAACTTTTTAATGTTGTTCAGAAACTCGGAGCTCAATACCGGTCGCGACCTAACCATCACCTTTGGCTATAGCTATGCCTTTGATAATTTTAAGTTGGACATTGACCCGGGCAGCAGAACTCCCAACGAGCGTGACCCTAGAAATAAAGAAAACACTTTAAGCTTCCGCTATAGAAACGTAACCTACAGCGGCACCATTCCCAATTTAAACGAGCAGCTTACCAGTGTATATACAAGTGCTCCGTTTAGGAATATTCCACTATTTAAAAAAGACGAACTTAAAATTCTATTGACGACGGTTAAAGAGCAAAAAAGAGAGGACAGGTACAAAGAAAGTGCACTTACCTTTTTGGCAGAGCTGTACGCCTTTGGCGATTTTGAAAAAGTGTACGAAGAAGCTTTATATAACGTTATTTCAAATATTCAAGACGATATGAAAAAAATTGATATGGCCTTGGAGAACCTGTTTGTAGCCAAGAAACTGGAAGTAGACGAGCACCCGTTGCATAATAAAACAGAGGAGAATTATTCCCAAAGAGATAAGGCTTTGGCTCCTCGATATCAGGCCTTAGTTGCAGAACAACAAACCCGATTGGAAAAATTGGTGGGCCATCGATGGATGGAAACCCAATTCGCAGAATTTACCAGTATGGAGGACATTGAAAAGGGAACCGGATTTTTAAAAGAATTTAAAAAAGACTATGCATTAAAGTCTTTTGAAATGTTTGAGAAAACAGAAAATGTAAACCAACTGGAAACCTATTTGGAAAACGAAATCATTGATTTCTATTACAAAAAATCATTGAACTTGGTGAATCCGGAGTTTTTTGAGCTGAAGTATATTAATAGGAACTAGGGAGTTAGGAGTTAGGAAAATAAAAAAATGCATTTGGTAGAATTAAAATTTGAACTTTTAAAATTAGTCAGAAAAATGCGGCCCATATGGAATACTGCATACTGTCCACTGAAAAAGAATTGAATGTATAACCAACTAACAGCATATAAAACGGCGTTTTCATTAGCTATGGAGGTCTTTGAAATGACAAAAGAATTTCCAAAAGAGGAGCGCTATTCCCTAACCGACCAGATTAGGAGAAGTTCCCGTTCCGTTTGTGCCAATATTGCTGAAGGTTACCGAAAAAGGAGGTATGTAAAACATTTCGTTGCCAAACTTACAGACGCCGATATGGAAAATACAGAAACCCAAGTTTGGTTAAAGTTTTCATTGGAATGCCAGTACATAAAAGAAGAGACCAAAGTAGAACTGTACAACAAGACCGTAGAAGTAGGGAAATTGCTTGGTTATATGATCAATAATCCTAAAAAATTCTGCAGCAAATGATATTTAAAACCATAAAACATATCATCCAAACACTGCAAAACCGCATCCAGCAAACGGCAAAACTGAGCGCTGCTCACTGCCTACTGCAATCTGCAATCTGCCTACTATTTTTAACTTTTAACTACACAATCGCCACCGCCCAATCTTTTCCCGTACAGGTAATTCCGCAAGTGACGCCACCGCCACCTATATATTTTTCGGAATACGCCAACGAGAGTACGGTTAACAGTCCGTTGCGGGTACAGTTGATCTTAAACGATTTTGAGATTGTCAATCGGGAAGTCCGCCTAAGAGTTTCCTTTGAGGGTAGTGGCATCAGTTTTCAAAGTAAGGACCTGGTTACCGGCGCTTCGCCCCTATTTTTGGAAGGAGGCGTTCCCCTGGTACTTACCAACGTAGAGCTGGCACCCTATTTTAGATATGAAAACCTCAACGGTATTTCGGGTAATGTATATGGCAATGCCATCCCTGAAGGTGCCTATAACTTCTGTTTTGAGGTATTCGATGTGCTTACTGGTAGTCGTCTGTCCCAAAAATCGTGTGCCATTAGTGTAGTCTTTCAGAACGAACCGCCTTTTTTGGTATCCCCCAGAAATAAGACCAATGTAGAAGAAATCAATCCGCAGAACATTGTATTTCAGTGGACGCCCAGACACGTAAATGTTAGCAATGTAGAATACGAGCTTAGCATTGTGGAGATTTGGGACACGCAAGTGGACCCCCAACAGGCCTTTTTAAGCTCGCCTCCCGTTTTTCAGACCGTTACCAATGCCACTACCTATGTATACGGACCGGCAGATCCGCTCTTCCTATCCGGAAAAAATTATGCTTGGCGGGTACAGGCAAAGGCGAAACAAGGGTTGGAAGAGGTGGGCCTTTTTGAAAACCAAGGCTATAGCGAAATCTATTCCTTCAGTTATGCCGGCAGTTGTGATTTGCCCTTGGGCATTAACCATGAGGTTAAGGGGAGCACCAACGCCAATATATTTTGGGACGATTTCTCTACCGACGTACCGGAATACACCCTGCGTTACCGACAAAAAAACGTGGAGGGGGCGGAGTGGTTTCCGGCCAAAACCACCAGTAATATTCTCACCCTTTGGAACTTAAAACCGGGCACCACTTACGAGTACCAACTCAGTAAAAAATGTAACACGGTGTACAGTGACTGGAGCTTGTTAAAGGAGTTTACTACCACCTTGGAGTTTGAGGAAGAAAGCGTTCTGGATTGTGGCATAGCCCCCAATATTAGCGTCACCAATAAAGACCCCCTACCAAATATGGCATCGGGTAGCATTTTTAAAGCGGGCGACTTTCCGGTAACGGTGATGGAAGTAAGCGGTAGCAATGGCCGTTTTACGGGTAAGGGCTTTGTAAAAATGCCCTACCTAGAGAATCTTAAGGTGTATGTAGAGTTTACCAATATTCTGGTAAATACAGATCAAGAAATGGCGGAAGGCTCTGTAAGAACCGCCTATGACCCAACTTGGCGAAATATACTGAATACGGCTGATTTGGCCCAGCGGGCCGGGGAGTTTGTGGATGCCGTAGGAGATTTGGGAGAAAGCGTTGACGATATTCTTGAAGATGTATTTAACACAGACGACGAAGACGAAGAGAATGCCCCACCGGTAGATCCAGAAATGGAAGAAGGTGAAACAGTGCCCCCTTCTACCGAAACTTCTGGCGAGAATGAGACAGACACGAATACCTCGGACGCATCAAATGATGCTGACAACGAAGAGTCATCATCTGGTTCCACAAGCAACGATAGTAATGGCTCTACGCCGAACACAGGTGGTTCAACAGGTGATAATTCTTCTGACAACCCTAATCCTGACACCAATGAAGAAGATGAGCAAGAGGTAGTAATAGTTTACAATGGTTCTGAATATAGAAATGGTGATATCTTGGAAATTAAATATTCCAACAACTCAAGTAAACATTTATTCACCTTAGCAAATCACGCCAAAGATTGTAAGATAGATTGGAGCACACATGCTGACATGAATGAATTAGCAGCAACGTCCTTTGCGGGAAGTGGGCATCAAATAGAATTAAATTTAAATAATAAAGAGTATTTAACACTACAAGCAGAATATTGGACTCCTTCTGACAGTTATCCAGAAGGAGAATCACAGAAAATAAGAATTGTAATAAAAATTTTACGTGAGCAATTTGACTTAAAAGAATTATATGCAAAACATAGTAAAAGAAGAATTGCAAAATCTGGACAAACCTTATATTTACTTGACGACACTGGTCTTTCTGAAAGTTCCAAATTTAAAAAAGTTGAATTTGGGGTTAAAATTGACCCTAAATTAAAAGAATCTGAAATACACGATTTAAATCTTGGTTGGTATTATGGTTCAAACAAGTCTGTCTCAAAAGATGAGGCTAGTTTAAATATCTCTAGAAATATTAGGCTTAAAGAGGGGTTTGATAATACTACTGTAAAAGCTGGATACCCTAAAGCTAAAGAAAAAGATATCAATGTTAAGTGGGAAGACCAATATGATGTCTCTACAGATTACTTAACCAAATTCTCAAAAATACTAACTTTTTTAGAACAGTTTAATAGAATTTCTTCAAAATTTAAATCCGTTTTACCCTGCGAGGCTAGTATTTTAAATGATTTTAACGCCCTCGTAGGTGCGAAAAAAATAGCTTTTAAGTTAAGAACCTATAATGAAGAAGACGATGAAAGTAGAGAATTATATGACGTGTTACAAACTAACTTGAAACTACAATCCTCAAGTTTAGCCGATTTGCAATGTGGTAAGGATTTAGGTTATTTAGGCGTTTCATTAGGAAAGTTTTACGGTGGGATGAGTTTAGGCGCGAATATAAATTTTAGATATTCTTTAAAAACTAAAAATGAAACGTTAGAGCGGAAAACTGTTCCCGAAATATCTGGTGGATTCGTATTAACAACTGATTTTGGTTTTAAAACTGCCGAAATCATTGATGAATACTTCTTCTTAAAAGCTGCTATTGAAATTAAGGCAGGTACTAAAACAGTTTACCCCTTTAAAGGGAAAAATTATCAAATAGGCAGTTATCTCTATTTAGGTAAAACGAATTTTGTAGTCGATGGTTATATTGATACTTGGCTAACAGGAAGGGAAGATTTCAATTTCAAGTACTTAATTTATGATTCTCAATGGGAAAGCGATCAAAGACTAATTATCGACTTGAAAGCACAAGACATTTATTTAGAAACAGGTAATTAATGCTATATAAAATTTTCAACAGATTATTTCAATTTTTCTTATTTACCATTCTATTCGTTCTATTCATTAGCAGTATAAGAGTAGTACTTAACAATATAAAATATTTTGGAATTATTAAATCTGGGAAAATAATAGATATAGATTATACCAGAGGTTCCAAATCGACTGATGAGAGAGGCACCTATATGAATACGATATTAACGGAGGGTAATAAAGATACGGTTTATGGAGGAAGTCAGAATCAATATAAAAGGGGAGACAAAATAAAATTTCGCTTTCGAGGAATAGGAGGAAATATAATATTTGAAGTAAACGGATTGAAAGTACGCTCCAAATATGATACTTGGGATTATCTTTCTCCTATTATTCTACTTTTTTCATCATTTATGATTTACAAAATATTAACTCATTGGTTTATACCATTTTTAAATAAAATCAGAAAATGAGTAAAATAATTTTTTTATCAATCTTTTTCATTTTTTACGGACTGTATTCACAATCACAGAATATTGATGGCATATGTTCAGAAGCTGATTTATTCGGGATTCCTGTGGATAATAACCAAATTACATATCATAAATATGCGCCAGTTCTACAACTAAAAAAGAGGTACGCTTCATTTGAAGAAGTTAAAAATCGAACACCCGAAGAATTACTAATTTCTCAAATGTCAGTACAAAATAATAAATGGCTAGCTTATAATTTTGAAAATGATATCAAATGGAAAGAAGAGCAATTTAAAAGAATCACATCTCAAGACCCCGAGAAAAATTACATCGAATTAATCCGAAAAATAACATACCAAATAAACGGTACAAATTATTCCATTTTAAGGTTGAAAATTTATGATGACAGAAAAAGTAAACCCGCCACTTTAAGCCTAATGGCAAGTTGTAATAAAGGGAAATGGGCCTTCGTTAAAAATAAGACACGATCTCCGTTAGAATTTTTAATGTCCAACTTAAACCTCCAATATCTTGATAAGACCTTAGAAAATGAAGATTCGGATAATTCAAGGTTCAATGAATTAATAAAATCTTCATGGAGGTCGAACCGATTAAGTCCTACGAATATCTATAGAATAATCGGTGATAACATGCTGGTTAACGACGGTACTCTTGATAAGGTTTATGAAAGAGCCAACCCTTCCTCTCAACAAACAGAATTTCAAGAATACCATGAAAATTTTGTATTCACTAAAAACACAATAAACGTAAACTATCTTATCCCCCTAACTGATCAAGAATTCTGTTACTATTTTCCAAATCAACTATCACAATTTGATTCGAAAAGTATAGCTCAGCTTATTGAATACTTAGAAAACGAAAACATAAACCAAGAGGGTAAAAAACCAACTATTTTCCCTATTCATAAATTTAGATACCGACAGGACAATAAAGTGTTTGTAATTGTCAAATATTCCATTAGGCTTGAGAACGAAGAAGCCAAAATAAAAACAGAGGTATTTGATTATAATAGAGGTAGATACAAAGTACAGAATGAGATAAATCCAGTAAATAGTAATTTAAAATATTTGCTGAATGTTGCTAAATCAGATTTTATAATACAAATATCAAATGGTGAAAACAATGCAGATTACCCCGAAGTAAATGCTTTAAAACCCGAAACTAAGGACGCCAATGAAATTCTTAACCTGAAGGAACTCATACAAGTAATTACCAATAATAGTTCAAGTTTGGAAAAGTATTTAAACAATTAACATTTAAATTCTTGTTTCCCCGCTAGCGCGGGCGTCACGCTCGTGCCAGCGGCAGCAAAAAGTAAAGGCAAGGATAATTATAATGAGCATTAAATAATTACAAAACACCCCTGTAAAAACCGGTTTGGTTTTTACTGTCCCCTGTAGGGGACAATAACACGTAACAATTCCCCCTTAGAAGGGGGGGCCGCCGCCGCAGGGCGGGGGATGTATTCACCCCTGAATGAGGTGACGTTGTGCCAACATCGGGCGAGCAGAAGCGATGGTGGGGGTGTTAATGATGTAAGTACCAAAACACCCTTAAAGTCCCCTTTAGGAGACAATTAAAAAGTAATGAAAAACAGAATAATACCATATAACCCAAAATTGAAGGAACTGGCAAGGCAGCTACGCCAAAACAGCACCTTGGCAGAGGTATTATTATGGCAAAAAATAAAGAACAGGGCCTATGGGGTGCAGTTCTATAGGCAAGTGCCCATATTGGAATATATAGTGAACTTTTATTGTCATGAACTCATGTTTGCCATCGAGGTAGACGGTAACAGTCATGATCACAAATATGAATATGATGCCGATAGACAGGCCAAACTAGAGGAGCAAGGCGTAAAATTTTTAAGGTTGGGAGACCATGAAGTAAAAAAAGAAATGTTCAGCGTACTGTTAAAAATTGAAGAAACCATAAATCAATTAAAGAACGTTAGGAATTGATACTATAAAAACACCCCTGTTTTGGCTTTTCCAAAACTGTCCCCTCAAGGGGACAATTAATATTCCCCCTTTGAAGGGGGTGCTCGCAGGGCGGGGGGGGGTGTAAAAAATAAAATAGATGAAAAACAACTACCCACATATTTTACTTTTCATTCTATGCAGCCTGTTTTGCAGTTGCTTCACATTTGCTTATGAAGGCCCCATAAGCCTAGCTGATAGCACTCTTGTAAAAACAACAGATTCTGTTCTTACCAAAGAAACCCTGCCACAATCTGCCGAGGCCTTTGATCCCATGGCCCATTGGGCAAAAGAAAAAAACAAAAAAGTGACGGTTGCAGACGCTACTACTGCTGGGTATAGAAGTTTTCCAGAACTCGACTCCTATACCAACAATCTTTACCTGCCTCCGAGCAACGGTTTGGCTGAGTTTACACCAGAATATGTGCAAAACCTGTTTAAGATAGATAATAATACGCAAGAGCTTTTAAACGCCGGTAAAGAGGTATTTGATATTATCGATAGGGAAAAGCGTTTTATCAATATCATTGGGGGCCAAGAAATTATAGAACTGCCCGTAGGTATTACGCAACCTATTTCCGAGCACTCCTTTATCTCCTTGGGCATCGTAAGTATGGAATATCATACCAACTACACTGTGGTTGATCTGTTCGCCAAGATAAAACTGGCAGAATTAGGAGGTGAAGAACTCTTTTTTGCCGCCAATAACGTTAAAATTTCCCGTGAAGGCGGTATTTATGATGAAGCCACTTTAAGTCTTTTAGGCGATTTTCCTATAAGCATGAACGGTGGACAGTGGTTGGTCACCCTCAAAGGGGGAAAGGGAGAACGTGGCAAAGGAGACGGACAAACCTATGTGACCATCAACTGCGAGGGCAAGGTAAAAGAACTGGCTTTTAACGCAGATGTGCGGGTAGCCAAAACCGTGGCCGTTCCCTTAAATGAAGACGGTTCGTTAAAATTTCCGGCAAAGACGGAACCGGGCACCGGAGAAAACCCTGTTGGTAACGATAGCTACGTGGGGGCTAATATTAAACTGCAAACGGCCACATTAGAGGATATGCTCTTTGAGTTAGACCTACCTTTCTTTGAACTTAAAGCGTTACCTCGTTGGGGCTTTAAAATGGAAAAAACGGTTCTGGACCTAAGTGACACCAAAAACGCCGAGGGAATGCTATTTCCTGATATTTACCGTACTCAAGGTTTGCTACAGGGAAATGAAAACCTATGGCGGGGCTTTCACTCCAAGGAAGTGCGGGTCATGTTGCCCCCTGAGTTTAAAAAGAAAGGTTCCGATAAACGTATCTTCGTTGGGGCGCAAAATCTGTTTATAGACAATTTTGGGGTCTCAGGAGACTTTTATGCCACCAATGTTTTGGACATTAATGAGGGAGATGCCAGTAAATGGCAGATTTCTGTAGACTCTATTGGCGTTGATTTAAAGGTAAATAGATTTATTAAGGCTGGCTTTAACGGGGATATTGTACTGCCCATTAGCGATCAAAAATCTACGGGTGGCACATTGGCGTATAAAGGATTGATTACCGCAGATCAATATTACTCCGTTAACGTTGAGGCTACTGACGATGTAAGTTTTGATGTTTTTAAGGCTCAGGCAAAAATCTACAAGGGATCTTATGTAAAATTAGAAGTAGAAAACGATCGCTTCTACCCAGAGGCCAATCTTACCGGGCAAATGGCCTTTAGTGCACAACAAAAAAATCAATTAAACGAAGCTGAAGGCGATGATGGTGTAGAATTGGAATTTGACGGACTTTCGTTTGAGAATTTTAAAATACAGACTCGTGAGCGACCTTATCTTTCCATTGGCCGTGCCGGTTTCAAAGATGATATTAAACTGCCCAAACTCGCAGGTTTTGAATTGGGCTTCTACGATGTAGAAATTACCTCCGATGAGAACGACAACGCCACCCTGGCACTTAATTGTTATGTAAACCTAGACGATTCCGGTATTCATGGCGATGTTGGCTTAGAAATCAATGGGGCCTTGGAACAGGGTGATTTATTAAAATGGCGCTACCAAGGAATAGAGGTTACCGATATTGAGATTGATGTAAAACGAAAGTCCTTTGAGTTTTACGGAAAAGCATCCTTTTTTAAGGACAATCCTATTTATGGCAAAGGCTTTTCTGGGGAATTGCAGTTATATGCCGAAGATTTGGGCATAGAAGTAGGGGCCAGAGGTCTTTTTGGGGCCGTAGATGGATACCGTTATTGGTTCGTTGATGGTCATGGGCGACCGACAAAAAATAACAATACGAATTTCACCATTTTCGACATTGGCGGCGGTGTTTACCACCACATGCGAAAAGCAGGCATGGATGAAACTGCTACCTCCCTATCCGGAATCAAGTACCAACCGGACATCAATACTTCACTAGGTTTTAAGGCTTTGGCCGCTTTTGAAATAAAAAGTGGGGCGGCCTTTACGGCCTTGGCAGGTATAGAAATCGCTTTTAACAGCCAAGCGGCTGGTGGCGGTGTTAGTAGATTAGGCTTCTACGGTGCTGCCATGTTAATTCAGGGCAAAAGTGGTGGTGGCAATCCGCAAACCCCATTCGGCACCGTGGATCAAATGCAGCAAACCGTTTCCGCAAAGGAACAGGCATTGGGCAATTTCCATGAGCTCTCCATTGATAAAGAGGGTCTTAAATATTTTGCCGATGAAGTATTTCCCGAATTGCTGACAGGAGAAGAACTATTTGCAGCGCAAGTAGCCATCGATTTTGATTTTAGAAATAGGGCCTACTGGGGGCTGCTAGATGTTTATCTAAATGCTGGAGCCATCAGGGGCGAAGGTGAAAAGAACCATTTAGGTAGATTGGAGTACTACAATTCGCCTGACGATTGGTACATTTATGTTGGTACCCCGACCCACCGTTTTGGACTTGCAGATATACCCATTGGTCCGTTCTTGGCGAGCATCAACATGTATTTTATGACGGGCACCATATTACCAGACCCCGCCCAGCCGCCACAGAATGTAATAGATATTCTGCATTTATCTGGCAATGAGTTAGAATTCGGAAGAAACTTTGACCAAGAACTGGCAAGAGGAACAGGCTATGCCTTTGGGGCCAAATTTCAGCTGGGTATGGGCTTTGACTGGGGCCTTGTCTATGCCAGTGTAAGTGCAGGGGCCGGTTTCGATTTAATGATGCGTGATTTTGGTGATGCACATTGTAAAGGAAAGGAAGGACCAATAGGAATGGACGGGTGGTACTCCACCGGCCAAATGTATGCCTATCTACAGGGTGAAATAGGTGCCAGAATCAAAGTTTTTGGCATTAAAAAAGACATCCCCATTCTATCGGCTGGCATAGCCGTTTTAGCACAAGCTCAACTTCCAAACCCCTGGTTCATTAAAGGTTACGCCGGTGTTGATATCAAAGTTCTAGGACTGGTTAATATACATACCCGATTGAAGGTTATTATAGGGGAAGAGTGCGAAATTATTGGAAAAACAGGTTTGCAAGATGTGGTTATGATTTCTGACATTACCCCAAGGGACGGGTTGACCGATGTGGATGTTTTCGATGCTGTACAAGTAGCATTTAATGCTCCAATTGGCGAGCCTATCTATATTGAGGAGGAAGGAGGCAAAAAAACCTATAGAATTAGCTTGGATGAACTTATCGTAAAAAATGCCAATGGAATTATCGAAGGTTCTCAAGAACTCAATGAAAATAGGGATCTACTAACATTCAACTCTTCAGAAGTTTTACCTCCGGAAGATGAAATCACTGTTATAGCAAAAGTTTCATTTGAAGAGAAATCAGGAGGAAATTGGATAGTTGTCACCGAAAACGGCTCTCCCGTTATTGAAGAAAAAACGGTAACCTTCACAACCGGTGATGCTCCTAGAAAAATCCCTATTAAAAACATAGAATACATGTACCCTATGGTTGAACAACAATATATGTTGCCGAAGGAATTTTCGAAAGGGTTTGTACAATTATATAAAGGACAAGATTATTTATTTGGTAATGGCCTAAGTGATGAACTCTACTTTATTGACCAAAACGGAACTAAAACAAAAGCCGATTTCAGTTACAACAAAGCTGATAAACGACTCAATTTCTCCATTCCCAGTTTGGATAAAAAAAGCTCCTACACCTATGCTCTGATTACCTTAAACCCAGGTGATATTGAAGAAAATCAAGTAATGACAGCGGTTGAGTTCAATCAGATTTCTGAAGACCTTGAAATATCAAATAACACCATTGTAGGGAACGCTAGCAATGGTGCTTTTATAAGCAGACTAAATTTTAATTTCAACACAAGTGAGCACAATACCTTTAAACAAAAAATACAATCGATTAAAGCGAACAAATATGTAAATCAAAGCTTATCCAATGCAGCGCAACTAGCGGTTTACACCAAAGACTATGAGCCTTTTGAGCTTGCTGAAATAGCACCTTCAAGGTTTAATGGAGGGGTCCCATTAATAATTGGCAATGCTCTCAATAACAATAGGTATTTTAAAAACGAGATTTATCCAACGATATATGAAAACTATCCCTTGGACAACCGTTTTGAAGTTCAAAGAGACGCTGCAATATATGGTCTTCCACCAACTAGACCCATCTCCGTTTCGCAAGTTTATGTTACCTATGCTCAAAATCAACCTGAAAACAGTTTTCTAAAACAACGTTTTCCTTTTTACTGGGATATTGCTCAAGTATACCGAGAAGATTTCTATCACTTGCAATATGAAATTAGTAATTTCTATGATGACCCGGAAAACCCGAAAAGAAAAGATTTTGAATACATAATTTTTTCAAGATTTCCCTATATAAATAACGAGACCTACCAGGTAGAATTTAAATATCACCTTCCACATTCCAACAACGGCAATAAGGTGATATTTGATTACAAAAATGAATTTTAATGAATATACGCCTATTTCAACATATAATTCCTTTTCTACTTTCGGTGACTCTTCATAGCGGGCCCATCTTAGCGCAAAGCACTGAAAACGACCAATGGCAACTTGCCATTAAGCATCGAGTAAAAGATGACGGTATTTGCATTAGGTGGGCAGTAAATACTGTGGAAGCATGGCAGGCCGGCGTACAATATGGTTTTATCATTGAAAGGACATTGATAAACTCTACCTCGTCCAATACCAAAAACAATGAAAAACTATTGTTAACGCCCACCCCCTTAAAACCAAAGCCGGAACAGGAGTGGCAATCGGCAGCGATGAACAATGACATGGCTGCCGTAGCAGCACAGGCTATTTATGGCGACACCTTTTCAGTGAACAACCAAGAAGAGGAAAGCAGGTTTATGCAGGTAATCAATATGGCGTCTGAGAGAGAGCAGAGATTCGGTTTTTCGTTATATGCCATGGATCGCGATTTTAGCACCGCACAACTTGCAGGGTTTGGTTTTGTAGACAAGGATATTGAAGCAGGTGCTACTTATTTGTACCATATAAAATTAGCCTCTCCAACGCAGGATGACAGTCAAAAACTGGAGTATGGGTTTGTTGCACATACGGATGAAATAGAAGAGCTACCCAAACCCAGGGATTTTGTGGTATACTATTACAATGATGCCTTTCTATTGATATGGGAATACGATTCTTACTTACCCTATTACAACTCCTATGATATTGAACGTTCTGAGAACGGTCAAGATTTTACGAAAATCAATAAAGTGCCTATAACAAAACTGGCCAGCACCGATGTTAGTGGGATATCTTACACAGACAGCATTCCAGTTTACGACAAAAAGTTTTGGTATCGAATAAAAGGGCATTCCTATTTTAATGACGTGGGTCCAGTTTCGGATACTATGAGCGTAACCGCTTACAAGCAGCTGTTGGTGGCACCGGAAATAACCCAAAAGGATATTATCTCCGATAAAGAAGTAAAGTTACGATGGTCTTTTGCCAAGGACGAAGCTTGGAAAGTTACCAATTTTGACCTTCTCAGGGCAGATGATGCCATTGGTCCCTATACTACCGTACAATCAAATTTGAGCCAAAATGCGCGGGAAGCTTATTATAATAAGCTAACTGAGAGTAATTATTTTAGGGTTAGGGCAAAAGGAATAGCTGGGGATGTACAAGATTCGTCTCCCGTTTTGATTCAACCCATAGACTCCATTCCTCCTGCACAACCCAGAGGATTGAAAGGTACAGTAGATACCTTGGGAATTGTCAAAATCTCTTGGGAACCGAATACAGAACTCGACCTAAAAGGCTATGACGTTTTCCGCTCTAATACTAAAAATCAAGAATTTACGCGCTTGAATAAGAATCAAATTACCGGTCAGTCGTATACGGATACTATCAATATAAAGTCCTTTAACAAAGAGGTGCTCTACCGTATACAAGCGGTAGATAATCGTTATAACGCCTCGATTCCTTCGGATACTCTGGTAATGAAAAGGCCTAACCGAGCAGCACCTTTGAGCCCTTTGTTTTCGGATTACAGAATTGCACAAGACTCCGTTCATCTCCATTGGCTACCCAGCACCTCTGAAAATATTCAGAAACAAATGCTTTTTAGAAGTTTTATAGACCAACCTGAAAATTGGGAAAAAATTTTTGAGACGGAGACCAATAACCTTAGTACGTTTATTGACCTAAACATAGAGGCTGACACAAAATATGCATACACCCTAATAGCGGTTAACGAGTTTGGCATTGAAAGTAATCCATCTCCCCCATTGGGTCTTGTTACAGGAAAAGAATTAACAAGAGAAAGCATTAAAGGTATTTATGCCCAAGTAAATAGGGAGTTACACCTTATTGATATTAGTTGGAGAGGTGACTTAACCAATGTATCGGAACTTAGGTTGTACCGTAAGACGGAAACGTCTCCTTTTAGGCTATATGAGACCTTGGCACCAGATTCCAAAAAATATACGGATACCCGTTTACAAGTTGGCACTTCCTATGGCTATGCCATACAAGCTATTTTTAATGATGGTACCATAAGTACCTGGGAAGAAATCATGGTAACCTATTAATATAGTTAGTTATGAAGAATTTATTAAGTTTTCTTGTTCTTTATTGTACCCTAGGTGGTATTTTTCAATCATTTGGGCAAAGTAATGATTCTGAATACGGTATTCTATTTTTGACAGATGTCCCAAGTGGAAGTCCATCCAGTGGAACAATAAACGTAATACATAGTCAGGGCTCTTTTCTGTACAAGCCTACGTCCACAAATAGAGAAGAATATAATTACTATGAACTACCCTCAAATTTTAGTGGAATAACAGTAAGATATAGTGCATTTGGCGTTGATGATGGGTGTTCAAATGATGAAGAAATTACTTTTACTCCGGAAGATTTCAATAGAAGCTCCTATGGATTTTTTGGTTGCATTGGTCAAATAAGCACTTATCCAATTCATCTACCTAGTCCAGATGTAGAAAATTCTAGAATATGTCCTGAAGATGAAATTTTCTTAAGTTATGGTTGGCATTGGCAATATCAAATAATAAAAGAGGGTAATGTACAATCGGAATGGGAATATTTTCCTCCTGAATACCAAGAAAAAAGGTCTCTTACACTTAAACTTGAAGACTTCCTAACCAACTCTGAATTAGATAAAATTCAACAGATTAAATTTCAAACAGGATATGACGACAACTTCCTCAAACATATAACTTATGAAGTCACTAAATGTTCCCCAACCCTATTGACGGACCCACCAATTGCCGTTGATGAAACATGTGTAAACTCAAACAATGGCAGTTTTAGCGCCACATTTGAAAGAGGGGTTGTTTCTGGCGAAAAGATGATGGTAAAGGTTACCAATACCGTAACCTCTCAACCTTATCAAGAGGAATTTTATGAGAATGATTTCACATCCGGCACAATCAATTGGCCTAAAACATTGCCCCCGGGCACTTACTTTTTAGAATGGGTCACTTTGACGGATAATGGTGATGACACTTTCCCCGACAAAGCAAGGAAAAGCACAAACAACTTTACCATAAATGAAGCTATACCATTAGTTTTCGACTCTCTCAATAAAACAGATGAAACATGTCAAGGAGAAGCCAACGGCATAATAGAAAACATACAAGCTTCGGGCGGTAAACCACCCTACCAATACGCTATTGAAAACCAATTTGACTTTAGCTCGGAAAATTTCTTTGACAAATTACCAGCAGGCACCTATAATGTTCTTATTAGGGACAGCAATGATTGCACCACTAATCAAGAAGTAGAAATTATTTCCGGAGAGCCCTTACCTACATTCTACTTTACCGCCAACTCCACTTCTTTTGCCCAAAACGGAAACGGTGTTATTGAAATTGCTCTAGAAGATGGCAGCAACACCAATGGGTATTCTTACGTTTGGACTAGTGACGACCCTACTTTTACAACTCAAAATTCACCTACTCTACAAAATCTAAATACTGGTACCTACTCCTTGATAGTCACGGAGACAGCAACAGGTTGCAAATCCAATCAAGTTGACAACAGCTTTACGATAAGTACAATTCCTGAATTATCTGTTAGCCTTACTGCGAACAATGAGGTGCATTGTCCAGGCGATACATCGGCCTTATCGGCAAGCGTAACTTATGGTACTGGCTCAGGCCATACTTATGAATGGTTTGAAGGTCCGGTAGACACCGGCATTAGTATTCCAGGCAACACTAATACCATTACGGTCGAGGCTGGCAGTTATTCCGTAAGGGTTACCGATGATGGTGGCAATACGGCAACTTCTAGCTTTGATTTAAATTATACCGATGTCAATACAGGCAACCCCATAAACGAAATTTTAGCGGCGACAGTCGCCATTCAAGAAGACGCCAAGTGTAAAGGGGAAAGTTCTGGTAGAATAAGTCTAGACATTACAGGAGGCACCGGTTCATATCAGGTTTTTTGGGACGGTTCGTTGACTGCGGGGCCAATAGACAACAGTCAACTTGGGGCAGGACCCCATACCTATAGAATAGATGATGGAAACTGTACCATTACAGGTGGACCCATCGTAATTGGTGAACCAAGCGAAGAGCTCACCATTACATTTGTTTCAAAAACCGATGTGAATGCCAATGGCGGCTCCGATGGTTCAATTGAAATAGCGCTTTCGGGCACTACCCCAGATTACACAATTGAATGGTTGAAAGACGGAATAGCTTATACACCTACAAGTGGTTCCACAAATACGAGATTAATAGGGCTAGAAGTAGGGTCATATTCGGCTGTTGTAACCAACAACAATGGCACTGGCTGCTCCTCTACACTGGCGGAAGCGATTATAATTGGAGAACCGGGTCCATTAACTATAGAAAATCCACAAGCAATCGTAGAAGCTATTTTATGTTTTGGTGATAATACAGGAAGAATAACGGCTCAATATAGTGGTACCGCTCCTTTTGAGTTCGTATGGTTTGATGAAAACGGTATTGAAATAAAGCGAGGGAATGAAGACTTTATTGAGAATCTTGTCGCAGGAACGTATAGTTATACAATTGATGATGCTTCTGCAACACCTCCAATAACTAGTGACGCTATCAATGTAGGTCAACCATCGGAAATTATTTCCTTTGACATAACCGCCACTGGCACCTGTGCCAATAGCACCGAAGGAAGTATTTTAATCAGTAATGCTCAAGGCGGCACCCCTGGATACGCCTACAGTATTGACGGTACTAATTTTAAACCCTCCGGTAACTTTAGCTTTTTGAATTCCGGAAATTATACGGTAACCGTTCGTGATAGCAATGGATGTGAGATGGTACAAACCGATGTGGTGGTAGATAGTTATCCTGAAATTCTTTTGGATAACGAAAACACCATTGTGCTTTCTGTAAGTGCCGAGGGCAGAAGGGATGGTGCCATTTCCCCTATATTTACCGGTGGTGTACCCCCCTTTACTTATCAATGGACAGGACCGAACGTCAACGGAACCAATACACAGGATATTAGCGGCCTAGCGGAGGGAGACTATTCCATTTTGGTTACGGATGCCAATGGGTGTGTTCTAAACGAATCCTTTATCATTACTGAACCTGGCGAACTTATAGTTACTGCATCCCAAACGGAAGTCATTCCATGTAGCGGAGATGCCTTCGGTGAAATTGCCGGACAAGTTACAGGTGGCGTAGCGCCTTATATTCTGGAGTGGTTTCAGCAAATAAATGGTTCTGACATTAGGCTGGCGGAAGATTCCAATCTTTTGGCAGATTTAGGTCCTGGAAGCTACTTCCTTAGAGCTACCGATGCTAATGGAATTAACGCGGATTCTGGCATAGTGCTCATCACTGAACCGGATTTGCTAACGGCTTCGGTACTGAGCACCACCTCTATCTTATGTAGCGGGGAAGCGACAGGGGCTGTAGAAGTTACTTTTTCGGGTGGAACGGCTCCCTATGAATTTTCTTGGAGCAATGGTGATTCCAGCCTCAACTTGACCAATGTACCTTCTGGAGAATATACCCTTTTCATATCTGATGTGAATGGCTGCTATACAGAACTTACAGCGGTAGTAGAAGCGGCACCAGATGCCTTACAAATTAGCAATAGAGACCTCCTCAATGTTTCGGAATACAATGCTAATGACGGTAGTATATCATTGGAATTATCGGGAGGGGCCTTCCCTTTCGATATAGAGTGGACTCAATTATCCAATGGGCTGGCAATAGGCGACCAAGAAAATATTTCCCGTCTTGCGGCCGGAAGGTACCAAGTTACCATTTCAGATGATAATGGTTGCCGACTGACGGAAATTTTTGAAATTACCCAGCCTGATATTGTTGAGGAAACAATCATACAACCGGCTTGTGAAGGAGATACAGATGGAAGCATTTCCCTACTCGTAAATCAGGGCAACGGAACGTTTACTTATGAATGGAGTACAGGCGAAACGACCAATACCATCACTAATCTTGCCCCAGGTTCGTATTCCGTGACCGTAATAGGGCTAGAAAATGGTCCGGTAACACGTACATACTTAATCGAATACCCGAAACCTGTAGAAGTAGATTTAGGGGAAGACCAAACGCTTTGCTTGGATCAGGAATTGGCTTTGGATGCTAGTATAGAGGACGAGGGCGCTATTTATAGTTGGACCTCCAACAATGGATTTACAAGTAATTCTCCTGCTATAAACATCACCCAAAGTGGTACCTATATGGTTACCGTTACCTCCTCTTCAGGATGTAAAGCGGAGGGTTCTATATCGGTTAATGTAAGTACAGAGGAAATTAATGCCGAATTGGCGGCTTCTACACAGGCATTTGTAAATGAGACCATAATTGCCGTAGATATAAGCTACCCTCTTCCAGATAGGTTGGAATGGATATTTCCAGATGAAGCCTTGGTCGTTTCCTCGGATAGCGACGAAGCCCAATTGCAGTTTACCGAAGCTGGCGAATACGAAATCGGAATCATTACGTACCGAGGGGATTGTATCGCACAACAAACCAAAAAAATTATTATCAACCAATCGGATTCTACCGTAAAAGAAGAAGCAACCGCTAACGGAAGCAAGCTAGTAGAGGATTTTCTTATCTATCCGAATCCCTCCAGCGGGCAATTTACGGCAGATGTACATATGACAGAGCGAGGAAATATTAGCATCAAAGTATTTAGTTTGGCGAATAACGCCCTGATAGCCTCTAAAAAAGAACGAGGTGCCTCTTCTTATGAAGTTCCTTTTGATATTTCAGGACTACCAGCCGGGGTATATGCTGTATTACTGGAAACTCCTTATGGAAAGACTTTAAGGAAAGTAATAAAGAAATAATTTTCGATATATACTCAAAATGAAAAATGCCCAAAGAAATTCTTCGGGCATTTTTTAATTATCTTATTGGGTACTTATTAATCCGCTAGGACAATCACCTTGTTGTCTTTCATTTCAACGGTACCACTAGAAATCGGAAGAATTGTCTTGCCATCTGAATCTTTGGAGAATTTAGAAGCGAATTCCTCATCTACGGAGACATTACCATCCACCTTAACATTACCTTCTTGCAAAAGGGAAATAATAGGTTCGTGATTATTCAACATTTGAAACTCTCCATTTACCCCAGGAACAGTTACCGACGTAACCTCTCCCGCAAATAAAGTAGCCTCTGGCGATACAATTTCTAAATACATCTCTTATTAGTTTTAAGCTTTAAGTCAAAAGCCAAAGTAGTATAAAAAACCTTGAACTATTAACTTATCACTATTTACGCTTCAGCTAACATTTTCTCACCTGCCTCAATGGCTTCCTCGATGGTTCCTTTAAGGTTAAAGGCAGATTCTGGAAGGTGATCCAATTCACCGTCCATAATCATGTTAAATCCTTTAATGGTTTCCTTGATGTCTACCAATACCCCAGGGATACCTGTAAACTGTTCTGCCACGTGGAAAGGCTGGGATAGGAAACGTTGCACACGTCTTGCACGACCCACGGCCAATTTATCCTCTTCGGATAATTCTTCCATACCCAAGATGGCAATAATATCCTGTAATTCTTTATATCTCTGTAAAAGCTCTTTTACGCGTTGCGCACAGTTATAATGATCTTTTCCTAAGATTTCAGCCGTAAGAATCCTAGAAGTTGAATCCAAAGGATCCACCGCAGGATAGATACCAAGCTCTGCAATCTTACGAGACAATACGGTAGTAGCATCCAAGTGGGCAAACGTTGTTGCAGGAGCCGGATCCGTAAGGTCATCCGCAGGAACGTAAACCGCCTGTACAGAAGTAATAGAACCTCTTTTAGTGGATGTAATACGCTCTTGCATGGCACCCATTTCCGTTGCCAAAGTAGGCTGGTAACCTACCGCTGATGGCATACGACCCAATAGTGCCGACACCTCTGAACCTGCTTGCGTAAAACGGAAAATGTTATCAACGAAGAAAAGTACATCTTTTCCTTGTCCGTCTCCAGCACCGTCACGGAAATACTCCGCAATAGTCAAACCTGATAGCGCCACACGTGCACGTGCTCCCGGTGGTTCGTTCATCTGACCGAATACGAAAGTGGCTTTTGATTCTTTCATGGCAGCTTTATCTACCTTGGTCAAATCCCATCCTCCATCTTCCATGGAATGCAAGAAATCATCACCGTATTTGATAATACCGGATTCCAACATCTCACGCAACAAATCGTTTCCTTCACGGGTTCTTTCACCTACACCGGCAAATACAGAAAGACCACCGTGACCTTTTGCGATGTTGTTGATCAACTCCTGGATCAATACCGTTTTACCAACACCTGCACCACCGAACAATCCAATTTTACCACCCTTTGCGTATGGTTCGATCAAGTCAATTACCTTGATACCGGTAAAAAGTACTTCTGTGGAAGTAGAGAGGTCTTCAAATTTTGGCGCTTCGCGGTGTATTGGCAAACCTTTATCACCGGCTTTTGGCAAATCTCCCAATCCATCAATAGCATCACCAATTACGTTGAAAAGACGGCCATACACATCATCGCCAATAGGCATTTGAATGGCACTACCCGTAGCAAGTACATCAGTTCCACGGCTTAGACCATCCGTAGAGTCCATAGAAATGGTTCTTACGGTGTTCTCACCTACGTGCGACTGCACTTCCAAAACCAACTTAGAACCATCTTTATTGGTTATTTCCAATGAATCGTAGATTTTAGGAAGGGTATCTCCCGATTGGAACTCAACATCTACAACCGGCCCAATGATCTGCGAAACTTTACCTGTAACTTTAGACATTACCTTTTCGTTTAAAAATTCAATTGATTAACTATTGATAGACAGTTTTTTTCACCTGTGTTTTTCCGGGTGCAAAGGTAGCCTTTTCAACTTTAAATGAAAACTACTTTTTGTTCTTTTTTAAGTATAAAAAACGGCGCCTTACATAAGCACCGTTTTTTGTTGATTTTCAAACATTAAACTACCTCAAGGTAGGTGAATAATTCGTAGGGAAATTCCCTATATCATACAAAGAGCCGGAGTCCTCAAAATTTGAACCGTAAGTAGCATCTATAGCTTTCATAAATTCATTGGCCAATAGAGCGTACCCCCTTGCCGTAGGATGAACACCGTCCAGAGAGAATGCGCCACCGGTCACAAGATTGGCCGTTAAGGTATAGTCACCATCCGTTACTCCACCATTGGCCAAATTTTGCATGATGGCATTGGCGTCCACAAATGCCAACCCGGCACCGGAAGCGGCCGCAGCTATAGTTGCATTGAAATTGTCTGTAGCGGTTTTTAATTCATCTTGTTCTTCTGGAGTCAACACCCACTTATCCGCTAAAGGTAAACTAATGCCCTCCACTGAAAATTGACCAGCAATTGCCAATGGAAGACCTTGTGCCATTAAGGATGCCACCGAATCTTCATTTACCTCACCAATTACATTGCTGCTTGGCAATACAAATAAATCTTCTTCCGTTGCTTGTCTTGTTTGACCATATGTAATCCCTAAAAGA
This sequence comes from Cytophaga sp. FL35, assembly GCF_014349235.1. Classification (GTDB taxonomy): domain Bacteria; phylum Bacteroidota; class Bacteroidia; order Flavobacteriales; family Flavobacteriaceae; genus Euzebyella. The sequence goes on from NZ_JACSOH010000004.1 coordinate 136,886, forward strand.
TTGGCGACCAAGGGTGCCGCTTCTGAAGGCAACCCGAACTGTTGAACGAACAATGGAAAACCGGGGTTGGCATTAAGTGCCCCCGCTATCTGAGCAGATACATCTGCCAAATCTTCATCGAAAATAACAACGGCACTGGCCTCCGTTTCAGAAAAAACAACCAGCCTTTCAGTCTCACCCAAGGCAGTATAAATTTGATTTAAGGTACCAAAAATGGTGTTCAAGGTTGGAATCTGAGCAGCGAAATCAGGATTAGTAGGATCAAGTGGATTGTGAGGAACCGTCGTAAAATGAGGTATTGTGGTTACGTAGGGTATATTGGCCATAACACCTTGTGCACCAGCAGAAGTTAATGTGCCCACCAATCCATTGATAGCATTATCGAAAAGAGCCTGTTCAGTAATAGGGTTACTGTCATCACCACCGGAAATAGCATAACCCAACACATCATTATTACCTGCCCAAAGGGTAAAAAAGGTGGGAGATTGCGCCATAGCCAGTTCCAAGATACTTACATCCGGAGTGCTTCCGGTCATACGTACAAAATAAGGATTAGCGAGTTTTGCTTCCAAGTTGCCTAAATTTCCGTATCCATTAAATAGCATATGAAAACTTTTAGCTCCCGGAACCCCTAAATTGTTAAAAGGACCTGAGGGGTTGTTCAATGCAATATCTGTTGTTGGACTCACTGGCCCCACTACCTCCTCAAGATCTTTAGGTCCAGCTCCGCCAAACACCAACCTCGGTTTAAATCCTTCCAAAGGCACACCACCAGCCAACAGTCCTCCTATATTATCATTTGCTAAAGGTTGTGTAAACGAACCTCCTCCTACAAGAGAAAACTTTGCAGCCAATAGATTGGGCATGGAATTCTGTTGACCTGCAATAAACAGTGCATTGTCCGTTAAACCGGCGGTAAGGGAATTTCCTAAAGAAACATAGGTTGAAAAGTCGGCCGTACCCGAGGTAAGTTCGGGCATTTCCTCCACCATTTCCACTTCCTCAAAGTCCGATTCTTCGTTACATGCGATAAAAAGGCATGAAACTGCCCAAAGGGCAATATATCTTATTTTCATCATTGTAATTTTATAAGTTGTTGATGGTCCATGAAACATAGTACATAGAACCTATGAAACCTGTTCCAAAAGCTGTAAAATATTCATCACCCAAAAGATTGGTTGCACCCACTTTGAAAGAGGACTTTATGCTTGGCACCCGATAATTCAACTGGGCATCCAAAACGTGGAATTCGGGCACTACCCCATTTCCGAAGGTGGCTTCCCAGAAATAATCATCGCTAAATCTATATGCCAAATTGAAACCAAAATTTTCAAATACGTCCGTATTGCCCAATGACGCCTTGAACTTGTGTTCAGGCGTATTAAAATTGCTCATAAAATCAGGATTCGCTTCTTGATCAAAATCTTGCTTGGCATACGTATAACTTCCACTTAGATCGTACCCGCCAAAGAAAGTGGCTGTTAGACCAATAGAGGCCCCGTAGGAAGAAATATCTACGTCTGAATTGGTGTAGGCGCTATAGGCTTGAAAATCATCATTGGCAATAGCAGCTACCGAAAGTGACCCATCACCTACTGTACCATAATATGGTGCCACAACCACTTCTTGAGAAATAAAATCCTTATAGTTGTTATAGTAGGCACTAAAATCAATCACCAATTTGTCGATTTTACCACGATAACCTACCTCAACGGAAGTAACCAGTTCCGGCTTTACCACATCAGGATTAGCAACTACCAAATCAGCAGGATTGCCTGTTTCCCCTAAACGCTGCACCGAGCTAAGAGTATAAGAGTTTTCATAAGCAGCCCTACCTGTTTGAGTAATGGATGCTGGTTGCTGCAAACCACCTTGTGCCGCACCACTTACCTCAAAACTTCTCGAATATCTATCTAGGTTGTCAGGAGCAGAGCCCACGAGAATAGCTCGACCAGCATCGAGACCAATGAACAGATCTTGAGTCGTAGGATTTCTAAACCCGGTTTGCACAGAAGCCCTAATATTATGATCACGGTTCAAGGTAAGACCTGCGGATAACCTTGGAGAGAAGAATCCATCAAAAAATTCCGATTTATCATATCTCACTGACCCCGTTAACTTAAGGCTCATAGTCTCATTAAATTCAAAAGCTCTTTGTGCTTGGGTATACACCCCAAATTCAGAATAATCGATAGCTCCGTCATAATCAGTATAAATGGTACCGAAAGAATTCAGACTATACCTTCTATAAGACCCGCCCACCTGAATTTCAGCAAAATCGATTAATTCACTGAAATTGTAATTGGCATCTGCATGATAATATTTGGAAGCATCACGGAACTGAGAACCTGTGGAAAGATTGGGGTCATTGATGCTTCTGTTAAAGGCCGCTTCAAACTCCGGCGTCCCTGGCTCGAACCTTCCAGATTCGGCTTGTGCACGGGCTGCTGCGTGCGCTTGTTCGTTTGTAGCTCCTGCCAATGTTGCTTGCACATAGGCTCCCGTATATTCTCCAAACCATGTGTTATCATCCTTCCAAGCACGGTTGATATTAATACCCGTAAATACCATATCATAGGAATCCCCTGCTTTATCGGCAACTACATAACCTCTTAAAAAGAAGTTGTCATTTCTAAATTCTATTTTGTGCTGTTGTTGGAAAAAGTTATCGATATTATATCGGTTGGTTCCTTGATATATCGTAGAACCTGTACCCACTTTACCTACATAGGCAATTTCAAAATCATTGGCCCAAGGTCTGTAATAAAGACCCCAGTCCGCTTTCACGCTCTCTGCGTTATAATTGGTAAGATGTCTTTCGTTATAACCAGTTCTACTAACTTCTGTAGATGGCACCAAGGCATTTGCCCCTGCCGGCAACAATCCTAGACCTTCCAGAGTAACGGCAACATCCTTAATATCTGCCGAAACTTCATCACCATACACGTTAATACCGTCGTAATTCAAATCAGCACGTGTTCCACCAACCCTGGTTTTGTCAACCTCGCTGGTAGCCGCCCAATCGGTACCTTTTAAGTAGCCAAAATTCACCTTCCCGGCGAACTTGTCACTGAATTTGTACGCTAGACGTATACCAAAATCTGTGTAAGGATTGTCCCCTGCGGCCTCTTGCGAAGTCATCCCTCTTTTAGCAAAAGCGCTAATACCTTGATGGTCGAAAGGGTTTTTACTTCTCATAAACAAGATACCGTTAAATGCGTTAGCCCCATAAAGAGCGGATGATGCACCCGGCAATAATTCCACACTCTGCACATCGGTCTCGATCATTCCCACCAGGTTACCAATTGGAAAGTTTAATGCCGGAGTGGAATTATCCATACCATCTACCAATTGCATAAACCTAGTGTTCGCAAAGGTTGCAAAACCTCTGGTATTTACACTTTTAAAGGTTAAACTATTGGTATTTACGTCTACCCCTTTTAGGTTTTCCAATCCATCATAAAAATCCGCTGAAGCGGTATTCTTAATTTCCTGCAAACCAAAACGTTCTACTGTAACCGGAGATTCAAAAATACGTTCCGGAGTTCTAGAAGCAGATATTACAACCTCATCTAAGAATGTTTGCGCTTCGGAAAGAACTATCATAACCGATTGATTGTTTGAAGTAATCTCTTCTGTGGCTTCAGAATATCCGATACTTGAAATTGTTAACTGAAAGGGGGGGACCTCAGACGTTTCTAGAGTAAAATTACCGTCAAAATTAGCCGTAGCCCCAATTGCCTTACCCGTGATAATCACATTGGCTCCCGGAATGGGCTCATTGTTCTGATCTACCACTTTACCGTTTACCGTTGTCTGAGCTTGTACGAAACCGCCAAATAACAGCAATGCCAAAAATAGTACTCTTCTCATGTTAAGTTTAAGTTAAAAAGGTTCGTTTGACCAAGTTACATTTTTTTTTACACGAAAAATACTAAAATGAAAAAAATTATGCATGCATAATATATTTTTCTCAATTTATAACGAGCATATTCAGAATACCTTAATGAAAAAGACCATGGTTTCCCATGGCCTTTTTTGGTATTTACTATTTAAGTTTCCCTAATTTACTCCACTGTTACGGATTTTGCCAAGTTTCTTGGTTGATCTACATTACAACCACGCATAACTGCTATGTGATATGAAAGCAATTGTAAAGGAATAGTAGTTAATAAGGGTGTAAGACTTTCATATGTTTCCGGCACTTCTATTACATGGTCTGCCAGTTCCGTTACCTGCTCATCACCCTCCGTTACAATGGCAATTATTTTTCCTTTTCGGGACTTTATCTCTTGAATATTACTAACCACTTTTTCATAATGTCCTTTTTTGGTAGCAATTACGAACACGGGCATTTGATCATCAATCAATGCGATAGGCCCGTGCTTCATTTCTGCAGCCGGATACCCTTCTGCATGGATATAACTAATTTCCTTTAATTTTAATGCACCTTCCAATGCTACTGGAAAGTTATAACCTCGGCCCAAATAAAGACAATTGGTGGAATCCTTATATACATCGGAAATAATCTCTACTAGCGGATTTGACTCTAGGGCTTTCTCCACTTTGGAAGGTATGGTTTCCAGTTCCGTAAGGAACTGATGGAAATTCGATTCAGAAATCTCTCCTTTTTCTTTAGCTAGTTTTAAAGCGATAAGGGTCAAAACCGTTATTTGAGTAGTAAAAGCTTTTGTAGAAGCCACACCAATCTCTGGCCCCGCATGGGTATATGCGCCGGCGTGGGTCTCTCTTGCAATGGATGAGCCCACCACGTTACACACGCCAAAGACAAAAGCACCTTTATCCTTGGCCAGCTTTATGGCCGCCAATGTATCCGCCGTCTCCCCAGACTGGGAAATAGCAATCAAAACGTCCTTATCCGTAATGACCGGATTTCTATACCTAAACTCAGAAGCATACTCCACTTCTACCGGAATTCTTGCCAAATCCTCAAAAATGTATTCCGCTACTAAACCCGCATGCCAAGAAGTACCACATGCTACAATTATAATTCTATTGGCATTCATGAACTTCTCCAAATGCTCATCAATACCCGACATTTTAACGATACCTTGATCTGCACGTAGCCTTCCTCTATACGTATCCAGTATAGCGCGAGGCTGTTCATAAATTTCCTTGAGCATAAAGTGGTCATAACCCCCTTTTTCAATTTGCTCAATATTCATTTTCAACTCCAAAATATTTGGGTACGCTATGGCATCATCCTTTATTTTACGAAGTTTGATTTCCTTTCCTAACCTTACAATGGCCATTTCCTCATCTTCCAAATACACAGCGTTATTGGTGTATTCAATAAATGGGGATGCGTCTGAAGCAATAAAGTATTCATTCTCACCAATACCAATGGCTAGCGGACTACCCAGTTTGGCTACTACAATTTCATCTGGTTTTTGCTTATCAAAGACTGCGATAGCATAGGCACCTACGACTTCATTCAATGCTATTTGAACCGCTTTTCCCAGTTTTACGTTCTCTTGCTTTTTAACCTCTTCAATTAAGTTTACCAATACCTCGGTATCCGTATCTGACTGAAAGGTATACCCTCTTTTAATAAGCTCTTTTTTAATTGATTCATAATTCTCGATGATACCATTATGAATAATTACCAACTCTCCTGAATTGGAATAATGGGGATGGGAATTTACGTCATTGGGCACCCCGTGCGTTGCCCAACGTGTGTGTCCCATACCAAGAAATCCAGAAGTTGAAATTTCTTTATCCGCCTTTTTGCTAAGGTCCTCTACCTTTCCCTTTGTTTTGGAAAGGTTGATATCCTGCCCATCAAATAAAGCAATACCAGCACTGTCATAGCCCCGATACTCTAATCTTCTTAATCCCTTGATGATTATTGGATAGGCGTCTCTATGACCTATATAACCTACAATACCACACATATCTAGTAATTTACAGCTAAAATTGAAGTTAATGTTCAAGCAAATTTACAAGAACAATCTAGAAACCAATGTTCTTTAACATGTAAACGGTGATATTGGATTTATAGTATAGCTGAAAAAACTCCCTAAAAATCCATGAAACTGAGACTTACTATTCTGTTTCCGTATAGGAAATTTCCAACTGAAGTTTTTTACCCGACATACCTTCTGCCACATTACTTCCGTACAACACAGTACCCAGCGGAGTTAAGGAATTACCTGTAGGTAATTCTTCCTCCACATTATTGGTAATCATGGCATCCCTAATTCCTAACTGAAAAGGACTTGATGTCAAGGTCACTCCCAATGTGGCATTTTCAACATTACGGAGTAATAGATCGTTGATGTGTTCCGTAATCCTTATGGTGTATTTTAGAGCTTTTCCATCACTAGTCTCCTCAAGTTCCCCTCCGTACATTTCTTCCAACAGCACACTGGCCTGATCACTTTGAAGAATGCCTGTATTGTAGAGCGGCAGTAGTGTTTCTGTATTGAACAAGTACAAACTGGGCGGTTGGGCAACATCGCTCTCATCCGCGACATAAAAAACCAAATTGGCTTCATTTACAATCCAGTTGTTATTCTTTATCTGATTTAGAACACTGGTTCCGTTTTCATCATCAAACAGTTTTATTTCAGCATATGAGCCAGAACCTCCTTTGAGATATATTTTTTCGGCATTGGATTCCGAATCCATTGCATCCATAACATCAGCAGGATACGCATCGTTTGTTAAAGTATTCGCCGCATTACCGTTGACTATACCGGTAGCTTGTCCGCTACTCAACACAGAAGTTAGAAAGTTGATTACATAATCCTTTTCCCCTTCACCTTCCCCATCGGTTGTATCATAGCTATAAGTAATGGTTATATTGGCATCCTTTAAATCGAACAACATCATTACTTCTTCAGAAATACCGTTAAGTGTAAAATTTATTCCCCTAAAAAAGTCTTTGAAATTTCCTTGGCTTGCAAGCTCTGAACTACCTTCTTTATTCAAGATATTATTTTGGAAAAAATCGGCATCCAAAGCCACCCTTATTCCAGGACCTAAATAGGTAAATGTTTCAGACTCATCCACATCTTCAGTAGAGCTATCATCCCTATTCTGAACGGGAATTTGATTTCTACTCAATGCTACCTGCCCATCAAACAGCAGGCTATCAACAAAAGAAGGAGCAAATTCTTGATTGCTATAGTATTCTTGCGCTTCCTGAAAGTTGGCACTGGGGTCCAAATCCCGCAAATAGTAATTGGAACGCTCTACCCTTAAATTAACCATAGTGCCTTCTAAGGATGGATTAAAGGACTTTCCACCAACATATACACTATCTACATCCAGGGTTTTTTGATACTGGTTGGCCGTAAAATCATTGTCCTCGTCATCATCAATACCATCACCATCGGTATCTCGATTATTGGGGTTGGTACCTCTGCTTATTTCCTGAGCATCTGAAACTCCATCACCATCCGTGTCACTAGCAGCATCGTTAGGCAGGTCATCAAGTTCATCTATTAGACCGTCGCCATCTGAATCACCTCCGGGATTGATTAAAAAAGGGATGTATAAATAAACGGACTCTACCTTTTCATTTTCAGGTATTTGAGAATCACTAGGATCATCCTCAACCGCTTGCGAATAGATACCGAATGTAGGATTGACAGATGATAATTGAACCTGACTATTAACGGTGGCCTCCGTTTTACCGTACACTGGATGTGTAAAGGAACCTAGCTGATATAGCGGTAATTTGTTCGTGCTAACCGCTTCTATCTTCTTATTGTACGCGAAAACATCAAAGACAGCCTTATCCGTAGTAAAGGGAGAGCTTCCAATTACCCCAGAACCAATAGTAGTAGGATCTTCTTCACAGGCTACTACAGCTAGCATTAGCGAAACTGCTGCCAATGCAGAAAAGAAAAATCTTTTGAAAAATGTCATTCAGGACTATTTTAAAACTTCAGTGTTGTAAAAATTTGCATACGCCTCTTCAAATTCTTGAATAGAAACGTAAGGCAACACTGGTTTTTCAAGGTTGGAAATATGGTTATTCAAATCCTCAGGAATTTCTTCCGCGGCTAAAATAACGGCATCTGAATGATCTACGGCAACTTTTAACAAATTATTATACGATGGGGTTTCCAAGGCAGCTATACTTTCTTCAGGAATACCATCAAAAGCAATTTTTTTGATCATATCCTTCTGTAGCTCACCTTCAAAGGATTTACCGTAAACAGAGGTAACTATCTTGCTGGTATCGAACAAGGGCTCATCTGCATAATATTTTTTTAAGTAGAGTGGCAAAAGGGAAGCCATCCAGCCGTGAACGTGAATAATATCCGGTGTCCAATTCAATTTCTTGACAGTTTCTACGACACCTTTGGCAAAAAATATTGCTCTTTGATCATTATCCGGAAAAAGGTTTCCATCGGCATCGGAAAAAGTAGCCTTCCTCTTAAAGTACTCATCGTTATCAATGAAATAAACCTGAATACGTTCTTTTGGTATGGAGGCAACTTTAATAATCAAAGGCATATCCATATCATTGATTACCAAATTCATCCCCGATAGACGAATTACCTCATGTAATTGATGCCTACGCTCATTGATATTGCCGTACCTTGGCATAAAAATACGAATCTGCCCGCCGTTACTGTTCACCATTCTCGGGGTTTCGTAAGACATTAAGGAAACTTCGTTCTCCGGAAGATAGGGTACTAATTCCGATGATACGAACAATATCTTTTTACCATTCATGTATGCTATATTTTTTGCTGTGGGTTCTAACGTGGCTGCAAAATTACAAAAATTATGCAGATTAGCTGTAATATAGTAAGTTTGCTCCCCCTTAAAATGAACCTATGTTAATTTTTCGTACTCAAAAAGAGCTACAGAATCACTTAAATTCCAATCCTAAGAAAAACAGTTTGGGCCTTGTCCCCACCATGGGAGCACTTCACAATGGTCATTTGGAATTGGTTCGTACCGCAGTACTCCAAAACAAGACTGTAGTTGTAAGTATTTTTGTAAACCCTACTCAATTTGACAAAAAAGAAGATCTTGAAAAGTACCCAAAAACCTTTGAGGCAGACAAAAGACTATTGGAGACAGTTTCAAACGATTTAATCATTTTTGCCCCTTCAGAAACGGAAATATATGGCAATGCCATAGAATCAAAAACCTACGACTTTGACGGATTGGACAAGGTCATGGAAGGTGCTTTTAGGGACGACCATTTTAATGGAGTGGGAACCATAGTGGAAACCCTTCTCAAATTGGTACAACCAACAAGGGCCTATTTTGGGGAAAAGGATTATCAGCAATTACAGATTATCAAGAAATTGGTTTCTTCCCAACAAATACCAGTGGAAATAGTTCCATGCCCAATCGTAAGGGAACAACATGGTTTGGCAATGAGTTCTAGGAATGAAAGGTTATCCAAAGAAACCCGACTTAAAGCAGGCTATATCTATCAAATCCTACAGGCTGCCAAAATAAAATTTGGCACGAAAAGTGCTAGTTATGTTAAAGACTGGGTAGCCAAAGAGTTTGAGAACTATAGGGAATTGGAGTTGGAATATTTTGAAATGACCGAGGCCGAAAATTTGCTACCTGTTATAGAAAAATCAATTGATAAAAAATATAGAGCCTTTATTGCCGTTTATGCCGATGGTGTTAGATTAATTGACAACATAGCACTTAACTAATATTCGAGCCTAAAACCCAACAAAAGCAATTTCAAGGCTAAAGGAATTATTATAATTAACTTTGTACCATGCAAATAGAAGTTGTTAAATCTAAAATACACCGTGTAAAAGTTACAGGGGCCGACTTAAATTATATAGGAAGTATTACCATAGATGAAGATCTTATGGATGCTGCAAATATTATTAGGGGAGAGAAGGTACAGATCGTTAATAACAATAATGGAGAACGACTTGAAACGTACGCAATTCCAGGGCCTAGAAACAGTGGTGAGGTTACCTTAAATGGAGCAGCAGCACGTAAAGTAGCCGTTGGAGATGTATTGATTTTAATCACGTATGCTTGGATGGACATAGAGGAAGCCAAAGTATTTAATCCCTCCTTGGTTTTCCCAAATGAAAAGAACAATCTGTTGACCTAACCTTGAAAAACAACCTTAAAAAGATTCTTAAAACATTACTCCCAATAGCATTGGGAGTTTTTTTGGTTTGGTATTGGTACACTTCCACCTCAAAAGAAGAAATAGACCAGATTATTTATTATGTAAAAGAGGCTGATCTATTTTGGGTATCAGCATCCATGCTTTTAGGTGTTTTTAGCCATATTTCAAGGGCCATACGATGGAATTGCCTTCTAGAACCTTTAGGCTATAAGCCAAAAATAAGCAATAACACCTTTATTATTTTAATGGCCTACCTTACCAATTTGGGCATCCCCAGAACCGGTGAGATATTGAGGGCCACTGCGTTAACTACGTACGAAAACGTGCCTTTTGATAAAGGTATCGGCACCATAATAACCGAAAGGGTTATTGATGTACTTATGCTCTTTCTGATTATATTGCTTACGCTACTGCTTCAAACCGATATTATCCTAGGTTATCTTACTACAATTGGCATTCCCTTTAGTAAAATCATTACCCTTCTATTAATTGGTTTGTTTGGGGGATTCCTATTTTTGCTTTTTATCAAAAAATCGAAGCTGCCATTCGCATTAAAGTTGAAAACCTTTTTAAAAGGACTGTTTGATGGGCTTTTGAGCATCTTTAAAATGAAACAAAAATGGGCATTCATAGGGCATACCATTTTTATTTGGGTATGTTATATTGGCATGTTGTGGGTCATAAAATTTACGGTACCCGAAACATTGGTTTTGACCACCAGTGAGCTTTTGGTTGCGTTTGTGGCAGGCTCCTTGGCCATGATGTTCACCAATGGAGGTATTGGGCTTTACCCTATTGCCATAAGCACCGCCCTTTCCATCTTTGGCATAAGTAAGGTTTCCGGTGATGCCTACGGCTGGATTATGTGGATAGCACAAACCCTAATGGTAGTGGTTTTTGGTGCAATATCTTTTCTGTTATTACCGTTATTGAACAGAAACCGATAAGGATTCGCACCAAACAAAGTTCCATGTTACGTAAAATTACAATTCTAGCACTTTTAGTGTGCTCTGGGCTAAAAGCCCAGGTTACCCAAGAAATATTCGAATCGTTCAAACTACAGGAACGCAGGGATGTCAAATATTACTTCCCTGAAGATTATGATGAAACCAAAAAATATCCCCTGATTGTAGTATTGGACGCGGAATACCTTTTTGATCAAGTAGTTGCCAACGCTAAATTTTACCACCAGTTTCATGGAATGCCCGCAAGTATTGTTGTTGGTATTATGCAAAGTGAAAAAAGCATTCGGTTTGATGATTGTGCCTGGAACGAAGAAAACGGATTACCATCTGAAAAAGGCAAATTGTTCTTTGAATTCCTAGGAATGGAAATTATACCATATTTGGATCTCAATTATAGTACCGCCCCCTTTAAAATGGTAGTTGGTTATGACATCACCGCCAATTATACCAATTATTGGCTGTTCAAAGAAAATTCATTGTTCAACGCTTACATTAATATTTCCCCTAGCTTGGCTCCGGAGATGGAATCTAGGGTACCTTCACGTTTATCCGCATTTGACAAACAGATGTTCTACGAACTCATTATAGAGGATGAAAAAAATAAGGATACAGAGCGCATTTTAGCCATGCATAACGCTATTAAAGAGATTGACAAAGAAACGCTGCATTACAACTTTCAAAAATATGAAGGTGCAGACCATATTTCCATTGCAACCTATGGGATAGGAAAAGCCTTTGATAACATTTTTGGCATGTTCAAACCTATTAGCCCTAAAGAGTACAAAGAGCAAATACTTACCTCAGAAGAATCCGTCTTTCAATATCTTGAAAACAAATACAATGGTATTGAAGAATTGTTCGGCATAAAGAAAACAGTTGATCTGAACGATATCATGGCCATTTATGCCGCCTCTAGAAAAAAGGAAGATATAGAATCTTTAAAGCCGCTATCCGACCTTTGTAAAAAAGAGTTCCCGGACACTATGATGGGGTTTTATTTTGAAGGCGAATACTATGAGCAGATGGGTGAACCTAAAAAAGCACTTAAAACCTTTGAAAAAGCCTTTGGAATGGATGAAATAGACTTCCTTACAAAGGAAATGGCATTAGAAAAAATCGATGCCCTTAAAGCAGATTTTGGATATTAGCGTTTTTTGCTTTGACTCTAGCGTTTGATAGACCTGAATAGTCTTGATCAAATTTATTGTTTTAGTACCTTTACATCTTATCAAACAGGTACTTCATGGCTAAAGTAAAAACTGCCTATTTCTGTCAAAATTGCGGAGCCCAGTACGCAAAATGGGTTGGACAATGCTCTTCTTGCAAACAATGGAATACCGTTGTAGAAGAACTGGTGCAAAAAGAGGAAAAGCAAGGTTGGAAAAGCAGCTCCAATACGGCAAAAAAAGTTTCAAAGCCTCTGAGGGTTCATGAAATTAGTACAGATAAGGAAACAAGACTTAATACTTTTGACCTAGAATTCAATAGGGTTCTTGGGGGAGGATTGGTCCCCGGAGCCTTGGTTCTATTGGGTGGTGAACCTGGAGTTGGAAAAAGTACCTTACTATTACAAATAGCCCTAAAACTACCTTATACCACTCTTTATGTATCAGGTGAGGAAAGTCAGAAACAGATAAAAATGCGGGCAGACCGCATCCATCCTAATAGCGAAAATTGCTACATACTTACTGAAACCAAAACCCAGAACATTTTTAGGCAGATTGAAGCCACAGACCCGGATATTGTGGTCATAGATTCCATTCAAACATTACATTCAGATTATATAGAATCTGCCGCCGGAAGCATATCTCAAATCCGTGAATGTACAGCAGAGCTTATAAAGTTTGCAAAGGAAACCAATACTCCTGTTATTCTAATAGGTCATATTACCAAAGACGGTTCCATAGCTGGTCCTAAAATTTTGGAGCATATGGTAGATACCGTTCTACAGTTTGAAGGTGACAGAAATTATGTATATAGAATTCTACGATCATTAAAAAACAGATTTGGCTCTACAGCCGAACTAGGTATTTATGAAATGCAAGGTGGTGGACTAAGGCAAGTGAACAATCCTTCTGAAATCCTCATTTCCAAAAATGATGAAAAACTAAGCGGAACGGCCATAGCCTCTACCATTGAGGGAATGAGGCCTCTTATGATCGAAATTCAAGCACTCGTAAGCACCGCAGTTTATGGCACCCCCCAACGTTCTACAACCGGTTATAATGCCAAACGACTCAACATGCTTTTAGCCGTTCTGGAAAAGCGTGCCGGTTTTAAATTAGGTGCCAAGGATGTATTTTTAAATATTACAGGAGGCATTTCAGTAGACGATCCGGCCATTGATCTTGCTGTTATAGCTGCCATTCTTTCAAGTAATGAAGACATTCACATTGAAAAAGGGGTATGTTTTGCTGCAGAAGTGGGCCTAGCGGGAGAGATAAGACCGGTTCAGCGTGTTGACCAACGCATAATAGAGGCAGAAAAGCTAGGGTTTACCGAAATCTACGTTTCCAAAAACAATAAAATAGGACTTAAAAACACAAAGATCCAAATTCACCGTTGCTCTAGGATTGAAGATGTTGTCAGCGATTTGTTTGGTTAACGCCTATCTCTCATTATCCGAGCGCAAACCAAAATCACCAATATCACTAAAACAATCAGCACCAACTGCCCTAGACCAACTTTCAAAAAATACATAGCAAATTAGGGTGCTGGGTTCGGGATTTGATTATGTATTGCCTCTATATTCTTTAATACCTCTTCAGACAGATCTACATCAATACTCGCAATATTCTCCTTTAGTTGGCTCATAGTAGTTGCACCAATGATGTTGCTCGTAAGAAATGGTCTCGTATTCACAAACGCCAATGCCATCTGGGCAAGGCTCAACCCGTTTTCTTTAGCAAGCGTATTGTATTGTTCAGTTGCTTTCACCGCAGTTTCGCCGCTATATCTAGCATAATTAGGAAATAAGTTCAACCTACTATTGGCAGGCATCATTCCTCCCAAATACTTTCCGGAAAGAGTTCCGAATCCTAAAGGAGAATACGCCAAAAGTCCTATTTTCTCCCTAATTGAAATTTCGGATAGTCCTACTTCAAAAAGCCTGTTCAACAAACTGTAGGGATTTTGAATGGTCAACATACGAGGCAGACTTGCATGCACCTTACTTTCCGTTAAAAAACGCATGGTTCCCCATGGTGTTTCATTGGACAAACCTACATGCCTAATCTTTCCTTCACGAACCAAATCACGTAGCGTTTCCAGTACTTGGTGAATATTATCCTCCCAATGGTCACTAACATCATGCTTATAGCCCCGTTTTCCAAAGTAATTCGTATTTCGTTCTGGCCAGTGTAACTGATACAAATCTATATAATCCGTTTGTAGTCTGGTGAGACTGGCATTGACGGCCTCAATAATGGAGTCTTTTTTAAATCCTGATGTTCTTATAAACTTGGTAAAATCTGCCTTACCTGCAATTTTAGATGCAAGTACGACCTTATCCCTGTTTCCATTTTTTTTGAACCAAGTACCTATTATCTTTTCCGTGACCGAATGCCTATCAGGATGGGCAGGAATAGGGTAGAGTTCTGCAGTATCAAAAAAGTTGATTCCTTGATCCAAAGCATAATCCATTTGTTCATGTCCCTCGGCTTCCGTGTTCTGGTTGCCCCATGTCATGGTTCCAAGGCAAATTTTGCTTACTTCTATATCTGTATGTGGAAGTTTAGTGTACTTCATGGTTTTTTGGGGTGTTGTTTTTAAGAAGTTTCAAATTTAAAGAAATCCTATGGGCCTAGTTCCTCTTTATACCATTAATTTTCCAGCTCCAATAATATAGGACAATGATCACTGTGTTTTGCTCCCGAGAGAATTACGGAACGCTTTAATCTGTCTTCTAAAGTGTCTGCGACCATACCGTAATCAAGCCGCCAACCTTTATTATTGGCCCTTGCGTTGGCCCGGTAACTCCACCAAGTATAATTGTCCGGCGCGGGATTAAAATATCTAAAACTATCTATGAAACCACTCTTGAGAAATTGTGTCATCCACTCACGCTCCACAGGCAGAAATCCGGAAACATTTTTATTCCTAACCGGATCATGAATATCTATAGCTTCATGACAGACATTATAATCGCCCAAAACTATCAGATTTGGATGTGTTTTACGCAATTCATCGGCATAGACCTGAAAATCTGCCATATACATAAGTTTATGTTCCAATCTGGCCAAATTGGTTCCTGATGGTACATACATACTCATTACGGAAACATCGCCAAAATCTGCCCTTAAATTACGCCCTTCAAAATCCATATAGGCAACACCGGTTCCAAACGCCACATTATCCGGCTTTCTTTTAGACAGGATGGCAACGCCACTATACCCCTTTTTTTGGGCACTGAACCAATAATGATACGGATAACCGGCAGCTTCAAACAGCGATAGGTCCAACTGCTCTTCCATTGCCTTGATTTCTTGCAAACAGACCACATCAGGGTTTACGGTCATTAACCATTCTAATAAGCCCTTCTTTAACGCTGCTCTTATGCCATTTACATTGTACGAAACTATCTTCACCTATTTTGAATTTGTCCGAAAATAGGGAAAGCCTGTTACTTTTAAAAATTCAAAGAGGCTATTGACCAACAGAAGTTATACGCGCCAATTTTTGGCTCATTATTGTCATTAAACCAAGGTAAGCCTTGTATCTTTACCCCAATTGTTTTAATCATGAAGCTTACTCCCCTTTTAATACTCTTGCTGTCATTCACAGCTTGGTCACAAAGCACTACTGAAAACGACAGCATCACCCAACTGGATGAGGTTATTCTTTTAGACGCCTTAAAATCTAAAAAAAGCTTGGGTATTGAACCTTCATTGGTAATTTCTGCCAAGACTTTTCAAAATTACAGCCCTGCAGATATTGTTTCTTCGGTGAACCAAATACCGGGAGTTTTCGTCTTTTCCGGCGCTATAAACACCAATAGAATTACGGTAAGGGGTATTGGAAGTAGAACTGCTTTTGGAACAGACAAGCTCAGGCTATATTACAATGAAATTCCGGTTACGGATGGCTCCGGGTTTTCAACTATAGAGGCTTTCGACTTAGAAAACCTTAGTCAGATTGAAGTAATAAAAGGACCAAAAGCTACCTCTTTTGGCAGCAATCTAGGTGGCGCCATTATTTTAAGCCCCAAAGAAGCCTTAGGGGAATCGACCAATTTTAACAACAATCTCACGGTTGGTTCCTTTGGCTTGATTAAAAACAACCTTTCCTTCAACCATTTTGACGGTAAATTGCGGATTGGACTGCAATACGGTCATATGAGCATGGACGGCTATCGTGACAACAGTAGTTTTGACCGAGACGGAATTCTATTGAACACCTCCTTCAAAATCAATGAAAAAAACACCATTGGTCTTTTAATTAATCATATTGATTATACGGCGCACATTGCAAGCTCATTGGGTATTACCGCATTTATGGAAAATCCAAAGCAAGCTGCTACTAATTGGGGAGGGGTTTCCGGGTTTGAAACAAACAACTATTCGCTCACAGGTATTAACTACACCCATTACTTTAGCAACCGACTAAAAAATACCACGAGTGTCTTCTATAGCTATCTGGACCATTTTGAAAAGCGTCCGAGACCTTTAGGCTTTTTAGATGAAATTACCAAAGGGTTTGGGGCTAGAACTAAATTTTCTGGAACATTTAGTGCTTTTAGTTCTTTGGCAGAATATCATTTTGGCGGGGAGCTATATAAAGATGAATACAACTGGGCACTTTTTGAAACTTTGACCGAACCTGAAAACGGTAGTTTAGAAGGCCCACAATTCGCTAATAACAAAGAATTTAGAGATCAATTGAACCTCTTTGGGTCGGTGCTTTTTCCTCTTACCGAAAAGTTAAAAACCCAATTTGGGGTCAACATTAATAAAACTTCCTATGATTTTAGGGATAGATTCAACACAGGCCCCGACAACCAAAGTGCAGAAAGAAGTTTTAAGACCATTGTTCTCCCTAACTTTAACATCACTTATAAAGCTACTGATAATATCGAATTATTTTCCAATATAAGTAGGGGGTTTTCCAACCCTACGGTTGAACAGACACTTACCCCAGACGGAGTCATTAACCCCGATATTTCCCAAGAAACCGGAATGAACTATGAAATAGGAACAGACCTATTTCTTCATGATAAAAAATTTCACCTCAATCTGAACCTCTACCAAATGAACATAAAAAATTTGTTGGTAGCGGAACGGGTAGCCGAAGACCAATACATTGGCAGAAACGCCGGACAAACCAGGCATAGGGGTCTAGAAATCTACATGGATTATCTATTGGACATAGCCCCTAATTTTCATCTATCACCGTTTGTGAGTTATACCCTTAATGATCATGAGTTTTTAGATTTTACGGATGAGGACGAGGACTATTCTGGAAATCCTTTAACAGGAGTTCCCAAGCAACAACGTACCGCTGGCATTCAGCTTAAATTGTTCAAGGATTTTTATTGGAACACTACGCATCGCCATGTATCAGAAATACCGCTGCGAGATGACAATAGTCTAGAAAGTGAACCCTACAATGTTTTTACCACAAGAATGGGCTACCATAAAAAACTATCGGACAAATTTACTGTTGGTGCAGATTTTGGAATTGATAATATTTTCGATGAAAAATACGCATCCTCAGTTTTGATCAATGCCGGTAGTTTTGGCGGGGAACCCAGATATTACTATCCAGGTAACCCGAGAAACTATTATGCCAGTCTTAGACTAGGCTATCGGTTATAGAAAAATCAAAAAGATAGGAGTAGTGGCCTATTGAATTTTCTGTAACCAAGTTTTCATGTCTACTTGCTCGTGTATAATACGTTTTACATCGGCAATGGCTACACGTTCCTGTTCCATGGAATCCCTATGGCGAATGGTCACCGTTCGGTCTTCCAATGATTGATGATCTACCGTAATGCAAAAGGGTGTACCATTAGCGTCCTGCCTTCTATAACGACGACCAACAGCATCCTTTTCATCATATAGAACATTAAAGTCCCATTTTAAGTCATCTACAATTTCTTGTGCCAATTCTGGCAATCCGTCCTTTTTCAACAAAGGAAAGATAGCCGCTTTGGTCGGGGCCAGAACAGGAGGTAACTTAAGCACCGTTCTAAAAGTACCGTTTTCCAACTCCTCTTCTTGCAATGAATTGGAGAATACGGCCAAGAACATACGGTCTAATCCAATGGAAGTTTCAAGAACATAAGGGACATAACTCTCCCTGGTTTCAGGGTCGAAGTATTGTAATTTTTTACCGGAGTATTTTTCGTGATTACCAAGATCAAAGTCTGTTCTGGAGTGTATTCCTTCTAATTCCTTGAACCCAAAAGGAAAGCGAAATTCAATATCCGCAGCTGCATCTGCATAATGCGCCAATTTTTCATGGTCATGAAAACGATAATTATCCTCTCCCATACCAAGGCTTAAATGCCATTTCATTCGGTTTTCCTTCCACGTTTCATACCACTCCATTTGAGTGCCAGGCTTAATGAAAAACTGCATTTCCATTTGTTCAAACTCCCTCATTCGAAAAATGAACTGCCTAGCAACAATTTCATTTCTAAAAGCTTTTCCTGTCTGTGCTATGCCGAAAGGAATTTTCATTCGGCTGGTTTTTTGGACGTTCAAAAAATTTACGAAAATACCTTGAGCCGTTTCCGGACGTAAATATAAATCCATGGCACTTTCCGCAGATGCTCCCAATTTTGTGCCGAACATTAGGTTGAATTGCTTCACATCTGTCCAGTTTTTAGAACCGGACATAGGACAGGCAATTTCCAACTCTTCAATCAGCTTTTTTACATCTGCCAAGTCTTCTTTTTCCAAAGATTTGGCCAATCTACTAAGAATAGATTTTGCTTGTTCTTGATAATCCACCACCCTTTGGTTGGTAGCCAAAAACTGTTCTTTATCAAACTTATCGCCAAATCTCTTTTCTGCTTTGGCAACTTCTTTCTCTATTTTTGCCTCGATTTTAGCAACATAATCCTCTACCAAGACATCTGCACGATACCTTTTTTTAGAGTCCTTGTTATCTATCATGGGATCGTTAAACGCATCAACGTGCCCAGAAGCTTTCCAAGTAGTGGGGTGCATGAATATGGCGGCGTCAATACCCACAATATTATCATTGAGTTGCACCATGGCTTTCCACCAATAGTCCCTAATATTCTTTTTTAGTTCCGCACCGTTTTGAGCATAGTCATAAACAGCACTTAAACCATCATATATTTCACTGGATTGAAATACGTACCCGTATTCCTTTGCATGGGAGATAACCCTCTTAAAATCGTCTTCTTGTTTTGCCATGCGGCAAAAATAGGATATTACCTAAAGTCAAAAAAAATTATTTCAGCTCAAATTCCGTAGAGGACAGTAGTTTTTGTCCTTCAAAAATGTTGAGCCTGTACATTCCTTCTTCCAAGGAACCTTGAGGAATGGTAATAAAGTCGCAGATATTGGTGTCCTCACCGCTAAATTTAAATTCAACTCTCTTACTGTAGACATTTCCGTTTACGGAAATAGTATTCGCATTATCTGCTACAACGGTCATGTTAGGGTCTAAAAACTGATAATAAATAACCTTAGTGGTATTCATTTCCGTTATATCTGCCAAAACCGTTACGCAACCGCGGAGTTTTTCAATGATAGAGGCTTTGTTCGTATTAATTGGCTTGCCACTACGCAATCTAAAACCACTTCCCTCCGTACCCTGTAAACTAAGGTAGCTTTTGGATTTCAACTCACGATTAAGCTCCTTGATTTTTTGTCTTTGCATGGCCTCTGCCTCTGCCAATGAAATACTTTTTCCTTTCAGCTGTTCCAATTCCCTTTTGGTCTTTTCGTACTTCTCAGTAAGTAGCGTATTATTATACCTAAGGAAATTATTTTTAAGCTTTAAACTATCATTTTTAGACTCAAGCCTTCTTAATTCGGTCTTAAACTCTCTTAGTTTTTCGATAGTAAAATTTAATTGCCCGACGGAATCCAATAATTGTTGAATTCTATATTTTGAACTTTCCAATTCAATTTCGTTTACCTCATTGAGCGCAGAGAGCCTATCAACGTCTGTTTTCATTAAATTCAAATCCTGAACAAGAAGTTCCTTTTCACGTTGTAAAAAAGCTATTTCGCTTTTGTTCTGGGCATAACTGTAATAAAAAGCTATAAGAATACCGATTATCACGGCAACCAGGGCAGCAAAAATAATCTTGTAATTGAATTTAGTATCTTGAACGTTCATTGGGAACGGTGCGCTTTAGGTAAGTCGATCTTTTCGAGCTTAGATTTTGCTGTATAAAAAGTTAACAAATATAACAATTGATATCATTACGGTCCTTTTCCCTAGGGTCTGTTTTGGATGTAATGCTCATTTAATCAGAGGAGAGGAACTGGTCTGCACCACTTGTCGGAACAATTTGCCACTCACCGATTATTCTTTTAACGAAGAAAATCCCGTTGACCGTATATTTTATGGTCGAATTAACATAGAAAAAGCAAGTTCTTTCCTTTTTTTCTCAAAAAAAGGGATTGTTCAACAGCTTATTCATAACCTAAAATATAGAAATCAAGAAGTAATTGGTGACTTTCTAGGAGGGTGGTACGGTCAATTGTTAAAAGACAGTAAAGAGTTAGACGGTAAAATAGACCTTGTAATACCTGTACCGCTCCATTCCAAAAAATTAAAAAAGAGGGGATATAATCAAGTAAGCAAGTTCGCTAAAAAATTGGCAATGTACCTTGAAGCAGATTATGCAGATGATATTCTTGTTAAAACCGCAAATACTAAAACGCAGACCAAAAAGAACCGGTTGGGCAGATGGCATCAGCAAACCTCTTTGTACGCATTAAAAAATCCAGAAAGGCTAACGAACAAGAATGTTCTATTGGTAGATGATGTTATTACCACTGGAGGCACTATGGAAATTTGTGCTCAAGCTCTTTCATCCGGCATAAATATCAAGCTATATATTACTAGTATGGCCGTAGTACCCTAATTATGGTTTTTGCCAAAAATTAGTCGTTTCTTTGTATCCATATTTCTGGTTTATGGTGCGTAGGTTTACGGCGTTTCTTTTTCTCCTTTTAATTGTGAACAGCCTTTGGCAGTGCGCCAGAAAAGGCAGCCCTTCTGGTGGACCAAAGGATATTACCCCTCCTACGTTGGTGAAAACAGAACCTGATAGTATGACCACCAACTTTAAAGCGAAACGAATTCGTCTTTATTTTGATGAACTTATAAAATTGGAAGACGTACAAAACCAATTAATAGTTTCTCCACCATTAAAATATCAGCCAGATATTACACCTCAAGGTGGGGCCAGCAAGTATGTGGAATTCAAATTCAAAGACACTTTAAAGTATAACACCACCTATACCATAAATTTTGGCCAAAGTGTTCAAGACAATAATGAAGGGAACCCAAGTTCTTTCTTGACCTATGTTTTCTCCACAGGAGATTATATAGATTCTCTGCAACTTACAGGTGCCGTCAAGGATGCCTATAAAAGAAAAGCCGATGATTTTATAAGCATCATGTTGTATGAAATGGATACTGCTTACACAGATTCCACAGTTTATAAAAGACCTCCCAATTATATCACCAACACACTTGACAGTGCAGTTATATTTAGATTAAAAAATTTAAAGGAAGGTCAATACAAGCTTTTTGCCCTAAAGGACGCAGCAAAAAACCATGTTTTTGACCAAAACGCAGACAAAATTGCCTTCCTACCAGATACTATTACGTTACCAACAGACTCCACTTACGTTTTAAATTTATTTAAGGAAGTTCCCAATTACAGTATGGCGGTACCTAGCCTCGTAGCCAAAAACAGGATACAGTTTGGGTATTATGGAGATGCCACAGGGGTAGAAATAACACCTCTTACCCCCCTGCCAGACACTGTTTCCACAAAAATCGTGAAGGAAAAGGACAAGGATACCCTAAATTTTTGGCTTACTCCCTACGAAATGGATTCCATAGTTTTTACGGTAACCAATGAGAGATTAAAAGTAAAGGACACTTTTACGGTCAAAAACAGGAAAGTTGGTATTGACTCTTTACGTTTAAACCCCAATCAAAGCGGCTCTTTAAGTTTTACGGAATCCTTTTACATTGGAGCCAATACACCTCTCATTTCCATTGATACCACATTAATGAGCATGATGAACCAAGATTCTGTTGCCATTACCTTTAAGAGTGAATTGGACACCGTTCTAAATAAAGTTGACATAAACTTTGAAAAAGAACCCAATTCCAGTTATCAATTGGACTTATTGCCAGGAGCCATTGAAGATTTCTTTGGCCAAGTAAATGATACCATTTCATATTTTTTATCTACCGGGAGCTATGCCGATTATGGGAATCTAAGGTTTGAGGTAAAGGTAGCAGAGGATGCCTATCCTTTAATTGTACAACTAACGGATGAGCAAGGAAGTCTAGAGCGCGAAATAATTGCCAACGAACCCCAATCCTTTGAATTCAATCATTTGGACCCAGGCAATTATCTTTTAAAAGTAATTTTTGATAAAAACGGAAATGATAAATGGGATACCGGTAATTATTTAAAGCAATTACAACCCGAACGAATTAGCTATTATCCCGATGTAATTGAAGTAAGGGCCAATTGGGAAAAAGTGGAAACCTTTACTATACGAGAGTAAAATTATCCCGGTCTTCTAAAAACTTCAATTTCTTCCTAGTATCGGAAATATGGTTTTTATACAAGGTTGCATATAGAACCTCCTCTTTTTGGGAGAAAACCTTTTGGCTGCCCAAACAATCATATACGGCAGAATGTCCAGAATATTCATTGCCTTTTTCATCCTCCCCAATTCTATTAACCCCAATACAATAGCTCATATTTTCAATGGCACGAGCCTTTAAAAGAGCGTCCCAGGCAGCCACTCTGGGTTTTGGCCAATTTGCTACGTATAACAGAACATCATAGTTGTCCACATTCCTTGCCCAAACTGGAAACCTAAGATCGTAACATACCAGTGGACAAATTTTAAACCCCAAGTAATCTACAATCAATTTATCCGTACCCGCTTTATACACCTTGTCCTCTCCTGCCAAAGTAAAGGTATGACGCTTATCATAGTATACCACTTTTTCATTTGGGGCAACAAAAAATAGCCGATTGACAAACTCCTTTCCTGTATTGTATGCCACACTACCCACAATGGCTACCCCTTTCCCCTCTGCAATATTTTGCATCCAATCTATGGTTTTGTCGCCTTCGGAAATATCTATATTCTCAGGAGACATGGTAAAACCAGTAGTGAACATTTCGGGCAAAATAATGATATCCACATCACTAGAAACACGGTCTATCTTCCTAGAAATTAAAGCTCTATTAACTTCGGGATTTTCCCATACCAAGGCTGTTTGCACCAAGGCTATATGTAATTCTTCTTTCATCAATCAATCAATATGTACCTTACTCCCCTCCTGTTTAGCTAACTCATACAACTGTTGAAGTTGTGAAGAGAGAATACGGTCTTTAGAAAGTTCTGGTAATTCATTTATTTTAAAGAATCCAACCGCTTCCATGTCATATCCATGCTTTGGGGCACCTCCGGTTATGTTGCAAAGAAATATCAATTTATAGATATAGAATGGTTGAGGGGGATGAGGGTGACATCTTTTATCATAAATGGCCAAGAGTCTACACACCTCAGCTTCATATCCGGTCTCTTCTTTTATCTCTTTTAAAACTGCTTCAGAGGGAGTATCCCCTACATCTGCCCAACCACCGGGAATTGTCCACTTGTTATCCAATCTTTCCTTAGCCATGAGAATCTCATTTTGTTCATTTAGAACAAAACCCCGAACATCTACTTTTACCGTTGGATAGTCTTTTTCAGGAAGAAAAAAGTTATCTAAAGTCTTAAGTTCTGTACCCGAAATTTGAGCCATTAATTGGAGACTTATTTGCCTAACTTCTTGATAGCGTTCCTCTGAGTAGTCACTTTCGGCATAGACCAATCCAATATCAGCTATTGATTTAAGGCGTTTTACTAAGTTAAGTTGTTCTTCGGCATTTAAATCCATTACCCTTCCAACATGTTAATAAGCTCATGGGATCCTTGTAACTTGGCATGGTCGAGCGCCGTATGTCCCCTATTATCCTTTACACTTGTATCTGCTCCATTATCCAATAGTAACTTTGCAATTTTAGGTTTGTTAAATGTAGCTGCATAAATTAAGCAGGTACCCCCCATTGAATTTTTCACATTTACATTGGCCCCTTTATTCACCAGCAATTCTGCCAACTCATCATATCCTTTAAAACAGACGCCCATTAATGCCGTATTACCGGCCCCATCTACTTCATCTACTTCTGCACCTTTCTCCAATAACAATTGAGCAATTTCATATTGATTGTAGTATGTAGCTAAAATAAGGGGCGTAGAACCTCTTTGGTCCTTAATAGCCATGAGCTTAGGATTGTCGGAAATTGCCGTTGACACCTTTTCTATATTCCCAGACCTGATATAATTTAAAAAATCTTCATTCATACAAATTTTATTAAAAATGACGTTCCTAATACTATAAAAGCAACTGGACTGAAAATTACAAAATTGAATCTCTATCAAATATCCTGAATTGACTTTTCTAAAATAGCACTATCAAATAAATTTATAAGTACTTAATGACATCTATAACAATGCGTAACAACAATAAAGTAAATAACCATTAATTTTTAGATATTTTCCTACTTTAAAACATATTTTTATAACTTCACTCTCCAAACCCCCCTTGTAATTGGACACTTTAACCATTAACACGCTTATTAAGGAGGCACCTGTAGCCATTGCGTTACTGGATGACCAATATTGTTTTCAAACCTATTCTTCGGTTTGGGAAGACAAATTTTCTGTCCCAAATTCCAATTTGCTAGGTTTAAAGCTTTTTGAGGTAATGCCATTTTTGAAATCAGAATTGGAGTCGGTACTACCCAAATGCCTAAAGGGAGAATCCCATCAAAATGATGGAAATAAATTGGTAGTTGAAGGTATTGTAAAGTGGTTAAAATGGAAAGTGAATCCTCAGCGAAACCTTGATGGCATTATTACAGGAATCATTCTATTTCTAGAAGATATTTCTGAAAACAAAAGAAAGGAAGAGATACATCAAAAAGCTGTTGAAGTTGCCAAAATTGGCGGTTGGGAAATTGATTTACTTACCAATGATCTCTATTGGACAGATATCACCAAGCAAATTCATGAGCTTCCATTGGACTATACACCAAAATTGGAGGAGGGAATTAAATTCTATAAAGAAGGAAGACATAGAGATACTATTTCAAAAGTCGTAGCGCGAGCCATGGCAGATGGCACCCCTTGGGATGTTAACTTAATTATCGTAACTGCCAAAGGAAGGGAGCGTTGGGTACGCGCCATGGGCAGTGTTGAAATGAAACACGGCAAGTGTGTTCGTATTTTTGGTACTTTCCAAGATATTGATGATGAGAAAAGAATGGAAATCAAATTAAATGAGGTTTCCAACAGACTTGCCATTGCCACCACTGGATCCAATATAGGAATATGGGAATACTCTATGCTCAATGAAGACTTTGTATGGGATGACAACATGTACAAATTATATGGGGTCAAAAGAATCAATTTTAATCCTAACAATAGACATCATTGGAGAAGGGCCGTACACCCAGATGATTTAGATAATATTGTATCTACCCATATTAAAGCTCTGGAAGGCAAAAAAGAATATGAGACCCAGTATAGGGTCATAACCCCAAAAGGAGAAATTAGACACTTAGGTGCCAGGGCTGTTATCATATATGACGAGAAAGGTACGCCCACCAAGATGATAGGCACCAACTTTGACATCACAGAGCTTTCCAAGACACAATTAATGCTTGAACGTAGCGAAGAGTCCTTGCATAGGGCCTTTGAGAAATCTACAACGGGTATGGCGTTGGTAGGTTTAAAAGGCGAGTGGATTCAGGTGAACAAGCAATTATGTTCAAAACTGGGATACACGGAAGAAGAGCTACTTAATAAAACCTTTCAAGATATCACCCACCCAGAAGATCTAGAAAAAGATTTAGCCCTCCTTAATGAAATAATCAAGGGAAAAAGGGATAGTTATAAAATAGAAAAGAGATACCTTAATAAAGAAGGTCAGACTATTTTTGCGATATTGACAGTAACGGCAGTTAGAAATATTGAAGGGAAACTTTCGCATTTTATTTCACAGGTGATGGATATCACCCAGAGAATAAAATCCGAAGAAGAATTGACCAGACTTTTAAATATTACCAAGCAGCAAAATGATAGCCTTTTGAATTTTGCCCATATCGTCTCGCATAACTTAAGATCACACGCTACCAACCTCTCAATGCTCACTGGCTTTTTAGAAGGGGAAAAGGATGAATCCGAAGTAACAGAAATCCATTCTATGCTTAAGGATGCTTCTGAAAGCTTAAATGAAACCGTCATACATCTTAATGATGTGGTTCAACTCAAAGTAGGCGCCAACGAAAAAATGGTACCCGTAAACCTACCTGAAACCCTACACACGGTAAAAAAGAACCTAAGTGTATTATTAAATGATAAAAAGGTACAATGCACCGTAGATATGCCCCATAATTTAACCGTAAACGGTATTCCGGCATATATTGACAGCATATTCCTAAATTTGATTACCAATAGTATTAAATATAGTTCGCCCAAACGTACTCCCACTTTAAACATTACAACAGAAATTACCGAAAATCATGTAATTTTAAGTTTTGCGGACAATGGGCTAGGAATTAACCTAAAAAGACATGGCAAGAAAATTTTTGGCATGTATAAAACCTTTCATAAAAATAAAGACGCTAAAGGCATTGGCCTCTTTATTACCAAAAACCAAATGGAATCTATGAGAGGTAAAATAGATGTAGAAAGTGAAGTAGGCATAGGAACTACCTTTAAATTGTATTTTGAGAACAACCAAACCCCAGAATAATGGCTAGAGTAAGTAGTACTTGTATTATTGACGATGACCCCATTTTTGTCTATAGTACCAAACGAATTATGAAAGAAGTTGATTTCAGTGATGAAATCATGGTATACAATAACGGTCAAGATGCTATTGAAGCAATTGAAGATATTGTGGAAAGCGGAGAATCCATCCCTCCTATAATTTTCTTAGACCTTAATATGCCCATCATGAACGGTTGGGAGTTTTTGGATGAATTTGTAAAAATTCCTAATCCGAACAGGGAAAAAACGGTCATTTACATTATTAGTTCTTCTATAGACCCTCGTGATTTGGAACGGATAAGAAATTATGAAATAGTTGATAATTATATTTTGAAACCGGTGGTTCGCGAAGATTTACATACAGTACTAAAGAATATTGGAATAGAACACGATAAGACCACAGAAACATAGGATGTACACCTAGAATAATAGTTACTTTAAAAAGCTGGAATGAATGAATGAAGCCTTAAAAAGCATTTGTATAATAGATGATGACGCCATTTCGGTTTTTGGATTAAAAAGGGCACTAAAAAAATATGATGGGGAAACGGACCCCAATCCCTTAGTTTTTGAGAATGGGCAAGATGCGATTGACGAGTTTGAAGAATTAATAGAGGGCAATCAACCATTGCCCTCCGTTATTTTCATTGATTTAAATATGCCTATTATGAACGGATGGGAGTTTGTTGAGGAGTTTAAGAGAATACACCCCTCTGAGAAAACCACACCGCTCATTCTAATCATGAGTTCTTCTATTGATCCAGCGGATGCAGAAAAAGCCAAAAGCTACGGGTTAGATGACAATTACCTTTCCAAACCTGTTTCCAAAGAAATACTTGAAGCATATTTCAATTAATTCCGATTCCCAGGTGTAAAATCCTCCGGGGCAATTTGGGGTTGATTATTGGTACCTGCCGCACCCGTATCATTATAAATTTCCCACTCACTATTAGTAAAGTTTGGGTTCGCCATGTCAATATCTAGTTTTCTTAAAGCCCGTCCGTCCTCAAATTCGTGATCGGTTCCGGAACCGTCCTCTCCCACAATTCCAAATGCATCAATTACCTTTCCAAAAGGGTCTATAAGTTGAAGGTTGTCATCACCGTTAGAATCTGCGGGACTATTGCCGCCAATAGCCATATCCGGGGCAAAACCATATACCCTTTCAAACTCCTCTGCATTAGGGCTTATAACAAGTGTCTTATTGCCCTCCAGTACAATTCCTGAAAGGTCTAACGTTGAACTTATTTCGGTGTTGGCATTTGTAAACCTGACCAAAGACCATCCTTTTAAGCTTAAGGCCATTTCCGAGGCGTTGAAGATTTCAACAAACCTGGCACCTGCATTGTTATCGGGGTCAGCCAATTCTGAGATAAAAAGCTGATTAGAAGTAAACTCATCTATAAATGGAGCGCATCTATCCTTGGTAAATTCCATATCCTGTAAACTTCTTATGATCAAATCACCCTCCAAAAGAATCCCAGTGACCCTTCCATTTAATTCCGGTACAATTTCAGATTGAAAATCGGAATACCCACTATTCACTAGGGATATAACTTGGTCGTCACAATTGATCAGAGTTCTAACGGTCTCCTCCGCCTCATTTGCAAACGGAAGCCGTAATTCTTCCTCAACAAACTCCAAACTGTCCAGGGACACCAGTATACCGGAAGGATATTCGTTCCATTTTTCGATAGAAATTTTTACAGGTTGAATTATTGAAGGATCATCACAAGAACGAACGATATGCTCATCTACTACGTTGGCAGGTAAACGACCTACGGATACGTTGCCAAAGGATTCAAAGGTTGCTCCCAGTTTATAAACATTGCCACTCTTACCCAGATACAAACCTTTTAGTTTTACATACACTTTACTGCCAATAGGGTAAAGCAAGTGCGAATCTCGTATATCTATTTCTATTTGAAATGCTTCTTTAGGATTTGCAACAGCATCTTGAATATGCAGTACACTAAAAAAGTTACCGTACTCATCTGAAGAAACTACGAAACCCTCAATTATTAGATTCTCTTGAATTTGTACGGTTTCATCCATATAGAGTTCTTTGATTTCTGTATAAGTAGCATTTGCCATTATACTTTCATCGCATTCTGATTTGGGAGGATCAAATTCCCTATTACAGGACAAAAACCAAGTAGCAAACAAAATCACCAATGACATGTATTCAAAGAAGCATTTTCTTAAAAAATCCCGTTTTTCCATACTTCTAAAAACTATAGGCAATATTTAAAAAGAAGGTACGCCCGTAGCCATACCAATATTTAGGGGCAAATGAAGGGGTGCCACTCAAATTATCATCGCGTAACTGTCCAAAATTTCCATTTCTACTTTGTTCATAGCCGCCAGTCCTAAATTGCATATCAAACGCATTATTGATACTAGCGAACACACTAATATATTTACCGTTTTTCAACCATGACTTTCCGCCTATCAAATTGAGTAAATAGAAATTATCCAAAGGATTTTGCTTTAGCAATTCTTCAACATTTTCTGCAGTAGCATCTGGAAAGGGATTTCCTGTTTCCGGGTCTAAATAAAAACTGGAGGTTCTGGTAATAGTAGAAATGTTGGCATAATTATCTGCTAAATAGTTAGCCGTGGCGCCTATCCACCAATATTTGGGGTCTCTGTATTCAAAACCTAAAGCATACGCTTGTTGCGGACCTTGAGCAAGCTTATAGTCCTTTATTTGGGCCGGACCCAAAGATAGGTTTCCATCTATATTGATTAGATCTTCTTCTCTACCTGCCGTATCAAAATTAATGGTAACGTTAGGGTCACTAGCAAACACGTATTTGCCTATAGCCGCCACAAAATTCATTTTAACGGATGATGAAAGCTGATATTCCAATCCGAGTTCTGTACCCAAATGCAACTTATCTAAATCCGTCAATACTTCCTGAACAAAATCGGAACCCACCCCAGTGTCCACAAAGAAGAAGTTGATATCCGTTATGTTCTGAAAACGGGTATAAAAGGCACTCAACCTACCCGTTAAAGTGGGCAGCTTAAGATGGTAGTTAACATCTAGCGTCGTAATTTTTTCATCTTGAATACTAGTGACTACCTCATTATTCTCCCTAGGATTTATAAAAACATTTTGAAGCACCGGTGCCTTAAAAATTTGTGCAGCATTGGTGTTAACGACATGTCTTTCGGTTATTTTGTAGGTTGCACCTCCTTTAATACCATAGTTGGAAAAATGTACCCTATCACTCTTTCCAAGAGAATTGTCTAAATATCTCTCATTTTGAAAAAGCCCTTCCCTTTGGTAAGAAGTATTTGAATATTCGCCAGCCATGAAAGCACTCCATCTGGTCCTGCTATACCTAATTTGAGCAAAACTTGAATAATTTGTAGCGTCCAAAATGTAATTGTAATTAAAAACATCTCCTCTTCGTTTTTGAACCGAACCTGCTATATCATTTTTGGTATCGGAAAAAGCATCCAAATCATTATGAAACTGCGCCCCTAACAAATCGGTAATTTTAGCATAATTGATAGATGATAGTTGTGAATAGTTCAATCCAAGGTTTACTTGAACATTATGTAACATATCAAAGTTACTGATGAGATTAAAGTTAAACTGTTGATCATCCGTGACATCATCATATAAGAGATAAGCGGCCGCCTCCCTTTCATTGGACCTATAGATTTCCTCCCAATCAATTTGAGGTTCGTTTAGAAACCCTTCCTTTGCAAGATTCGCACTCGTAAAATTAGCCCCTATAGGACTATTGATATAAAAACTGGGAAGGTAACGGTAGTAAGTGGGATCTGGGTTTGGCGCGTTAAAATACCCCAGTCTGCTTCTATTGTTTGTTCCAAACTGATAGGAAACACCAGTATTCAAATTGAACTTATCTATTTCGACCCGATAATTTAGCATTAGGATAGGTTCTGAAATTTCTCGCTCCCGGGCATTTCGGGTCTTGTTATCTTGTTCCCCCCAATAGGGGTTATAACGATTACCTACCAACTGAAAAACTTCTTCTGTAATAGCCGATGACCTCCCACGTCTGTTAGAAGCCAGAATTCCAGTAAATTGAAGGGAGTTTTTATCATTGATTTTATACTCCCCTCCTACATAGGCACTATAGGCATCATATAAAGTTCCATTTATATAAGCCTCTTTTGCCCATCGTTTTGAAATTGAAACAGTATATGCCAGCCCATTCTCAAGCAGTCCAGAATTGTGTGTAGCCATGAACCTGCCCGCATATGTTCTATTAGAGGCAGATACCGTAAATCTAGTTCCTGGTCTTAACCCACTTGGGCGCGTATCTATATTTGTATTGCCTAAAATACCGCCAAAAGTAAAATCCGAAGGGGCTAACGCATTGGTATATTGCTGATTTCTTAATACATCATTAAGTCCTCCCCAATTATTCCATTGCGGCCTACCATCATAAAACTTGTTCATTTTAATGCCATTGATGGTAATATTTCCATTCTGGGAATCATATCCTCTTACCCTAAAGAAGGCTTGACCAAAGTCAAAAGCCGCCCTGTTTAGGAACAGGTCTCTAGTGGCCTGCAATAATCCCGAAGGGTTGGAGGCGATACCGTCGTCCGTAAGTTCATTATCGGTTAAAGTAATGAGGTTGGTAGTCTGTTCAGAGGTAATATCCTCCTCCAACATAATTGTTCCTAAATTCAAACGATCCAAAGTAAAGATTATAGGTATTTGTTTCTGAAGGTAATCCGGAGACGAAATCCTAAGGAGGATTTCCTTTTTTGTAGTTGTAATTTTAAACGATCCATTCTCCTGGGTCCTCACTAAATTATTGGACCCTACAATTGCAATTTCAGCTTGGGTAACGGGATTTTCCGTTCTCTGGGAAACTATGGTTCCAGTAAGTATATATTTATCTTGAGACCAAAGACTATGTAGGGCAATGAATGAAAAAACAAAAAGAAACCCAATGCGTTTCAACTACTTATATTTTTTGAAGAACATATCAATATTAACCAAATAAAGATTATTCTTACCAAGAATGAGGTTTAATCAGCTAAAAAAATCGTTAATTGAAGTAGATTTTATATCCCGATTATGAATTTAAAATTACTTTTTCTACTCCTGTTACCCTTTGTAGCAATTTCCCAAAGCAGTTCTTATAAAATAAGAACGGTTGCTTTTTATAATCTTGAAAATCTTTTTGATACCACCAATGACACTTTGATTTTTGATGATGATCGAACCCCAGAAGGAAAGGATAATTGGACCCAAGAAAGATATGAACGAAAGCTCCTTCAAATGTCAAAGGTCATATCGGAAATAGGCTCTGATAAAACCGGAAATTCCCCGGACATTCTGGGGATTTGTGAGGTAGAAAACTTAAGAGTGATAAAAGATTTGATACATCAAGATGCTTTAAGGAATAAGGGTTATGAAATTATTCATTATGATTCGCCTGATGAAAGGGGCATTGATGTGGCTTTACTTTACAAGAAATCGGCTTTTGTGCCGACTTCCACGGCAAGTCATCGGTTATTGCTCTTAAATGAGGAGCAAGAAAGAAATTATACCCGAGACCAATTGGTTGTTGGTGGCATGTTGGATGGTGAACAGTTATTTTTCTTAGTCAACCATTGGCCGTCTAGAAGTGGTGGTGAAGCAAGAAGCCGGCCAAACCGAATAGCCGCTGCCCAACTAAACAAACAAATTATTGATTCCCTACAAAGATTGGACGAGCAAGCAAAAATTATAAGTATGGGGGATTTTAATGACGACCCCACGAATGATAGTTTTAAAAAAATACTTCAAACCAAGGGCAAAATTAAAAAGCTGGAAAAAGGAGAGCTATACAATCCTATGGAGCGCTTATATAAGAAAGGTGTGGGTTCTTTGGCCTATAGGGACAACTGGAATCTTTTTGACCAGCTTTTTATGACAGAAGCCCTTTTAGAAAAGACAGATGAAAAGTATCATTTTTGGAAAGCCTCCGTATTTACCGCCCCCTATCTTTTAACACAAAAAGGAACCTATAAAGGCTACCCTTTAAGAACTTATGCTGGTGGCGCCTACACCGGAGGTTACTCCGATCACTTCCCGGTTTATCTATACCTAATTAGAAAGGAACCATAAAAAAACCCCTCCAATAAAAGAGGGGCTTGACTATTTTAGAAATTAGTTATTTCAATTGCTTCAATTTTATTTTTCGCCATTTCACCTTTATTCCTCCGCCGTCATGGATTTGTAAAGCCACTGACCCTTCTCCCTTACCTATTTTTTCATCGGTAAGCGTAATCATTTGGGTACCGTTCAACCAAGATGTAATTTGGTCTCCCTCTACTCGAATTTTCATTTTATTCCACTCGCCCATTTTCAAGGCTTTATCCTTTTCTGCTTCCGGCTTGATCAACCATCCTCTACCATAGGACTCATAAACACCACCGGTATCATGGCCTGGAGGTGCAACCTCTACCTGCCAGCCGGTAATTTTGGTCCCTTCGATAGTAGAACGAATAAATACACCACTATTTCCGTTGGCCTCTTGTTTAAATTCCAATGTCAATTCAAAATCCTTATAATGCTTATCAGTTGCCAAGTAGCCATAACCCTTGTCAGGACCGCTTTCACAAATGAGTAAACCATCTTCTACATACCATTTTTCGGTACCATAGATGGTCCAACCATCAAGATTTTTTCCATTGAACAATTTTTCTTTTTGGGCATGAGTGAAAGTCACCATACATACCACACACAGGGATACTAATAATCTCTTCATTTGATTTTTGGTTATAAAATTAGGGTTTGGGTTTGATTTATTTGATTGGTAAGATCAATTGAACCACGCATTCCATGGGATACGGCTCAGTAACAAAACAAGTCCGAGGCCATAGAAAATGGCAATGCTTTTAAATTTTTTGTCGCCTTCTACAAATTTTTTGTGTCTAGACCAGCCAATGGTAATGAATACGATGGCTACGATATTGATTACAGGATGTTCCAGTGCCAACAATCGTGCCTGGGCATTTAAACCTCCCATACCCAAGGTTTTGATAGCATTTAAGCCACTTGGGGAAACAAAGTAAAGAATCAACCCCACCAATAGCTGAATATGCGAGAGAATCAAGGCAAACAGACTTAGCCTTAAATCCTTTTCCATATTAAAGATTCTTTTTCCCATCCAGCCGCTTAAGGCGTTGAAAACGGCCAAAATCAATATTAAAAGAACTACATAGGCTAAATAGGAATGAAGCACTTGAACTATTTCGTACATAAGTTGTGATTTTAAGAAGCTAAATGTACGGCTTTTTGGGCATAAAAAAACCCCGCTAGTAGCGGGGTTTCAACTAAAATTTTTAGCTTACTTCTTTTATTTAGAATCTATAACTAAGTGAAAAGTTCCAAGTTCTTCCAAAACCAAAATACACTCTGTTTCCAGTATTTATGCCTTCATAGTTATTAAGAGGATCGGCATCAGGTGCAACGTTCGTTTCTGATTCAGAAATATAAGTTTCATCAAAAACGTTATTGACATTTAACCTCAAGGCCACAGATTTATCCGCTTCTTTACCAACAATCATCTTATACGACACTCCGGCATCAACCAAGTTATAGGCTGGCAATTCAAGAAGAAATCCATCATTATCAGCTACTCCATCTAGATTGTTATCTTGAAAAGAAAGAACATCAAAATCCGCATACAAATTATCAGCCCTAAAGTAACTAGCATCGAATTTTAACCTTTCAACGGGCTCTATTTCTGCTCCGATTCTTGCCGTGAATTGAGCGGCATCACCAACTTTCACGCCATCCAAAATCAAATCTGCAGTACCAAGCACATTACGTCCATCATCCAATACTGTACCTGTTGGGTTTCCAGTATATTCCCAATTACCTATAGAAACCATACCAGTAAAAGACAATATTGGCGAAGCCTTTGCCATAAAATCCACTTCAAGACCGGTATGTAATTGTTCTATTCCAGCATAGTTCGCCGTTCCTTGAAACAAAATATTACCATCAATATCGCTAACCGATATTCCATCACTTTCAAACCTATCCTTCCAGCTAGTTCTATAAAGGTTAACATTTGCGCTAAAAGCTGCTGAACGAAATCCATAACCTAATTCAACACCAAGAATTTTTTCATTCTCTAAATCAGGATTTATATCGTTTACAAA
Organism: Cytophaga sp. FL35; assembly: GCF_014349235.1. Classification (GTDB taxonomy): domain Bacteria; phylum Bacteroidota; class Bacteroidia; order Flavobacteriales; family Flavobacteriaceae; genus Euzebyella. Next base: position 172,180 of record NZ_JACSOH010000004.1, read on the forward strand.
GTTTAAGAAAACCGCATCAAACAATGGTTGCTTTAAATAGTACCCTGCGTTACCGAAAATATTATGTTTTTCATTGATGTTATAGTTTAGGCCTGCCTTTATATTACCCCCGGATTGATTTACCCAATCAGTCTTTTGTTCTGGATCTGAATCCAAGTAATTGAATGGATCTTCTCTTTGAAAGCCTTGGTTAGAAAATGACCCCTGCATAAAGGCAGAAACTTTATCATTTTTATATTCCACTTGACCAAAGGCACCCAACCAACGTACGTAACCTATATTATAGTAATCGATTTTTTCTTCGTCATCAATACTACTGAAAACATTGAATGCATTACCTGCAGTTGGTGCGTATGTTTCCGTTACGGTTCGGAATGTATTATTGATGTTATCATTATCAACGTAGGCATCAGCCCCAAATAAATCCACTAGTCTTCTGTAGTGATATCCTTTATAGCTTCTGGCATCTACTCCTACATCAAAACTCCAATTACTGTTGATATCATTATGAAAATTTAGAATTGTACCATACCAGTTATGAGAATTAACAGATGATCTTTGTGAAATACCGTTCTCACTTCCTCTTACAAAATCATTATCATCCTCAAAACCAAAAGAACTATTATTTCCATTTACAAAGAGACCTTGATTGGCTAATGGACCTCCAAAAGTATATTCTTCTCTTTGTGTTCCAAAATCTGGAATATTTGCACCACTATTCCACCTTTCTATATCATCCATACGGATAAGACCATCAGCAGTTTTAAAAGTTGAAGAGAATGATTGATTACCATTTATTCTTCCTATTGAACCTATAGAGCCACCACGACCAAAAGATGCATAAGCAATTGCAGAAAATTTAGATTTTTCAGAAATAGAATAATCCCAGTTCAAAGAAACAACTGGTTTGTGATAGAAGTTACCCCCAAACGTATCTTCTTTACCATTTCTATAACCCCAATCACTATTATATTTAATGTTAGGATCTGTACCATTGCTTCCGAATTCCAAATAGTTATTTAAACTTGGAGCAAAACTTCTTTGGTTGTGCTGTTGCGGGGCACCTGTTACAATAAACTGAAAGTCATGTTTGTCATTAGGCTTATAACCTATTCCTATAAAATAGTTGAAACCTTCAAATTTAGTTCCATCAACATAACCGTTACCTGCAGTTCTTCCCAACAAAACAGAAGCTGAAAGACCGTTATCCATTAACCCAGTATTATAAGAAACCGTAGTCTTTAAATAATCTGCATTACCCACAGAACCAGTAACCATACCTCCCTCTTGTTGATCAGCAGTTTTGGTGATTACATTTATAGTACCACCAACCGAAGAAATCGCTAATTTAGAAGAGCCAAGACCTCTTTGAACCTGAATAGCAGAAGTCACATCACTTAACCCTGCCCAGTTACTCCAATATACCTGACCATTTTCCATGTCGTTTACAGGCACACCGTTTATCATTACCGCAGAGTTATTAGTGTCAAAACCACGGATATTGATTCTAGCATCACCAAAACCACCTCCTTGCTTAGTAACATATATAGAAGGTGTGGACCTTAGTATCTCCGGAAATTCCTGCGAACCTAATTTTTCCTGAATTTCAGCGGCTCTTATGGTTGACACAGCAACAGGCGTTTCCCTGTCCTTAGCTACATCAATAACACCACTCACTACAACACCTTCCAACTCTTGTGCATTAGGCTCAAGTGTAATTTGACCAATATTTCCTAAACTTGTAAAAGGGACATTTTTGCTTGCGAACCCTATATAAGATACTACTAAAGTTCCTGCATTACTTGGAACTTCTATGGTAAAATTACCATCAAAATCCGTTGAAGTACCAATTGTGGTTCCTTTTACGACAACACTTGCTCCAGGTAAAGGTTCATTTAAATCCCCATCAATGACGGTACCCGTAATAGTGCCTTGTGAAAATGCTACGGCCGCCATGAAGAAAGCGACCACTGTGAAATAGATTTTTTTCATTTGTGTGTATTTGTTAGTCTTCAATTTCGCTGCAAAAGTGCCCTATTTTATAATTTTGAACATTAACACAACGTTAAATTAATTAAGTTGAAATTAACATAAAAAATTTAGTTAACCATTGAAAAGCAGGGATTTACAACTAACCCAAACACAAAATACGAATCTAACAATCTAACTCTTAAATTCCTGCAAAAGCCTCAGTGTTGAGCCGTCATGTTTGCCAATTTCAGAGCCATTAATATCTTGAAGAATTTTACCGGCCAATTGCTTGCCCAATTCAACGCCCCATTGATCGTAGCTGAAAATATTCCAAATAATACCTTGTACAAATATTTTGTGTTCATACAAGGCAATGAGACTGCCTAAACTCTTTGGGGTAAGTTGATCGATCAGCAAAGTATTGGTTGGCTTATTGCCTTCAAAAACCTTAAATGGAATCAATTGCTCCATTTCCTCCTCAGCCATTCCTTTGGCTTTAAGTTCCGTGGTTACCTCTTCAACAGTTTTACCGTTCATGAGTGCCTCTGTTTGTGCAAAGAAATTGGCCATTAACTTATTATGATGGTCCACATCCCCAAACAAGGACATTTTAAAGCCTATAAAATCTGCAGGAATAAGTTTGGTACCTTGATGTATCAATTGAAAAAAGGCGTGCTGGGAATTGGTTCCCGGTTCTCCCCAAATAATGGTTCCGGTTTGGTACCCTACCCTTGAACCGGTACGATCCACACTTTTGCCATTACTTTCCATTATCCCTTGTTGCAAATAGGCCGAAAATCTACTTAGGTATTGTGAATAAGGGATAATAGCCTCTGTTTCTGCATCGTAAAAATTATTGTACCAGACGCTTAACAAGGCCAAGATCACAGGAATGTTTTCTTTAAAATCCGCAGTTTTAAAATGGTCATCCATTTCATTGGCACCTTTCAATAAAGATTCAAAATTATCCGGACCAACGGCCAATGCTATGGATAAGCCCACGGCACTCCATAAAGAAAATCGCCCGCCGACCCAATCCCACATAGGGAAGACATTCTTTTCATCTATACCAAATTCAGCAATTGCCTCTGTATTTGTACTTACGGCAGCAAAATGCTTCGCTATATCTTTTTGGGTAGCATGCTGGAGAAACCATTTTTTAATGGTTGTTGCGTTACTCAAAGTTTCTTGAGTTGTAAAAGTTTTGGAAACCACCACAAACAAAGTGGTTTCAGGATCCAGATTTTTTAGTATTTCGTGTACATGGTCCCCATCTACATTGCTAACAAAATGAGTGGTAAGCTGATTTTTGTAAAATTTTAAAGCTTCGGTAACCATAGCCGGGCCTAGATCAGATCCCCCAATACCTATGTTCACCACATCCGTAAAGACCTTGCCAGTATATCCTTTTACATCGCCATTAATTATACCGGATGCAAACTCACGTATATGCTGTTTTACTTTATAAACCTCTGGTACAACATTGACACCATCCACCAGAATTTTATCAGTGCTTTTCGCCCTCAAGGCAGTATGAAGCACGGCCCTGTCCTCTGTCTTATTGATATGCGCACCCGAAAATTGTTTGTCGATGGCGTCCGAAAGCTTTATCTCATCTGCCAGTTCCAATAACAACTCCAAAGTTTTATCCGTAATCCTGTTTTTAGAAAAATCAACCAAAAAATCATTCCAAGAAAGAGACAGCTTTTCTGCACGCTTATCATCTTTTTCAAACAACTCTTTTAAATGGGTATCTTTTGTTTCTTGAAAATGCTTGGATAATTCTTGCCATGAAGGCAACGAAGTAGGGTTTATATGATGTAAAGACATTGAGGATTGTATATTATGTTAGTATCTCTATCTGGCTAAATTAAGCCATATAGCTACTAATAACAACCTCTACTATGTGATTATTCCGTTAAGGCGGATAGCTCTCCTGCCAAAAGTTCATCTTCTACAGGTTGAGGAGGATATGCAATACAGTCTAATTGATCCTTTAAAGGAGCGATATAATTGAAGTACGCCGGTTGTAAAGTCTCCGCAAGAGGTTCGGCCTTAGGAAGTTCTTCCCTAAGCGGGTCTACCTGTCTTCCATCCTTCCAAAAACGGTAGCAAACGTGTGGCCCACTTGTATTCCCTGTCATGCCAATCCACCCGATAACATCGCCTTGTCTTACGAAATCGCCACGTTTTACGTTTTGCTTCTTCATATGCAGATATTGGGTACTATAGGTGCCGTTATGTCTAATTTTAACATATTTGCCATTACCACCACGCCTAGTAGATTCCGTTACGGTACCATCGGCAGTTGCCAAGATAGGCGTGCCTATAGGAGCTGCATAGTCAGTTCCTTTGTGAGGCCTAATTTTATTACCGTAATATCTGATTCTTCTTTTTAAGTTATAACGAGAAGATAATCTACCGAACTCTACGGGCATTCGCAAAAAGGTTCTTCGAAGGTTATTGGCACTCTCATCAAAGTAATCTACAATACTTTTTAAGGAATCATTTTCGTACGCAAAGGCATATACCGGTTTGCCATTATGCTCAAAATAAGCGGCATCGATACCTTCGGAACCGGCATAGATTGAGTCATTGATGTACTTTTCCTTATAGATAACCTTAAATTTATCTCCTTTTTGAAGCATAGAAAAATCAATGGTCCAAGCATACACATTTGCCAAGTTGTGAGTAACCATATAATCGATTCCTTGCTCTAAGAGCGCTTCGGATAAATTGCTGTTGATTACTCCAGAGACTTCCCGCTCCACAAATTTTACTTGCTTTTTCTCCTTGTAGGCACGAACGGTGTCCCTCAAGTCCACAACCGTATAATTGATAACGTCGTTCTCATAAATAAAAACCTGTGCAGTTTCAGAAGTATCACGGGATTTTAATATCATGTACGGTTTTCCCACACGTATTCTACGAACATCAAAAGTATCTTTAAAGTCTTCCGTTATCCTCGCGATTTTTGGATAATCCACTTTATGTTGAAGCATTAATTCACCAAAACTGTCACCACGTCTTATGGTATCCATTTTAACGGTAAAATCGTCCAGGTTAAAACCAAAATGCCTTTTGATGGGCTTTACAATGGGCGCAATGGCCAACTCAGTCTTTTGAATTTGTTGCTCCGTTGCGGCTTTTTCTTTACAGGAAAAGGTTAGGATAAGTACTAAAAAAAGGCCCCAGTATTTGTGCATTCTGAATTTTTATTTCTTTTCGGGATTAAATATATGGTCTACCCATTGTTTACCCCAATTATTTAACTCTTGTTTAGAATAAATTTCTGGAAAAAATACAACTTTCTGAAAACTAGGCGGCAAATACTCTTTCCAATTGGTTCCCCCGGTGGCGTCCACTTGCTCTTTGTCCTTTGCTAAATATCGATGGGCAGAACCCATATGCATCAATGGCCAGTTAACGTTTGCGTTGATATCCATTGTCTTTAACGCTTGAACGAGCTCTTTATTATACCTTTTGGTTTCCGGAAGCTGTAAATATTTATGATAGATGGTATTATTGCGTACCTGTTTAGCAATCCTTATTAACCGAGGGGTATATCTATACTCAAATTGTTTAAGGGTTAGGGTCTTTTCTCCCGTGGCTAAATCGGTCGCACCTCTTTTCCAATAAATCTCCTCGTAAAGCTCCTCAATTGAATTTAAATCAGAAAATTGATCCCTTTTACTTTGATGAATCAAATTCTCAAGACCCGTGGAATAAATTTCGATCATCCTGAATTGCGCCGATTGAAAGCCACTTGCCGGCAACAACGCCATTCTATATTGCAAAAATTGCTCTCGCTCCATTCCTTTGATCATGATCTTGAAGGAGGAAATAAGAGCTTCGTAATAACTATTGATTCTCCTTACTTTTTCGATAAAGAAGTCCAAGTTTTGCGATTTGTCATCTACCAACTGTTTTTGTTCATGCAGAATAAGCTTAAAATAAAGCTCGGTTATCTGATGGTACATGATGAATATTTCCTCATCCGGGAAATAAGTTCTTGGCTGTTGAAGGCTCAATAAGGTATCAAGATTGATGTAATCCCAATAGGTTAGGTATCTTTGATGGAGCAATCCGTCTAAATAAGAGCTAAGGTCTTGGCCAGAGTCCTTATATTTTTCCTCAAGCTTTTGTATCTGTGAATCTATCCGCTCCCTTTCTTTCATTAATTGCTAGTCCATTATAATCTTGAACTGATGTTTTAGACCATTATACCCGTCCAAATCTGCCTTTATGGAACCTACGGCCAAGTCTGCCTGGATTCTAATGGGTATACGGTTCTTGTCCTTGGACACCCACAAAGATAGGCTTTCTTTTTCTTTGAAGACCCTTCCGGACTGTACCAAGGGCCTAAATTTAAAACATTCTACTTTTCCGAACTTGGTTTTCAAAATTTCAGTACCCAAATATTTTAGCCTGAAATTAAAAACACCATCATCATCATATAGCATTTTAAGCTTGACCGCCTCACCTTTTACCAAATCATCTGGATCGTAGTTATTTCTGAGGTAATAAAAGGCTGAAAGTAAATCCTGAATACTATCCTGAAGATCAAAATTGTACTTTTTCTTATTTTTTTTATCGTTGAGTACTGCCTTATCCGCAGTATGGTCAAAATTTATTTCAATATCCTTGGTGTACCCACCTTCATCAATCTTTCTTATAAAGCGGTATGGTTTGCCGTCTTCCTTACCAAAATAACTTTCGTAGGTATCGTCTACCTTAAAAAAGAGGCTTGCGAGACCTGTAGTTTGACCCTTACCCACCACATGATAGACAGGTACCTCTCCTATATTATCAGATTTAAGGTGAAGAGTAGCGTAGCTGGCATTTAAAAAACCATAGTGCATTCTAAATTTTAACCATTCGCCAGGTTTGAAAGCAGAACTTTCGTATTGCGCCTGAACAAAAAAGCCAAGGGTAAGGAGAAGTATTGTAAAGACCTTTTTCATAAGGTTCGTTTTAACTATAAAATTAAAAAATGCCAAATGGATTTTTTCTAGGATTACAATAACTTAAACAAAATTTATTCCAAAGTATTGCTTTTAACACATTGCAGTGCACCTTCCTATATCAAAAAAAGCCCCAACATTACTGTTAGGGCTTTTCCTAAATAACCAACCAAACTTTAAATTATGAAAAACCAATACTTAAAGTTGTAAGGGAACCACCCCTTACACCAACAAATTTACTGCTTGTTTTAAGATTGGACATCTATTTAACTTACTTTAACTATTACATTAACAGTTCTTTTTACTTACAAGCGATTTTTTTAAACACAGTTGATTAGAATCCTCATCAAAATAACCAAGAAAACCGCTGAATTCCCCTAAACCTAGAGGGTACCCCTAGATTCCTGTTCCCTTTCAATAGCCTCAAAAAGAGCTTTGAAATTTCCTTTTCCAAAAGACTTCGCACCTTTTCTTTGAATAATTTCTATAAACATTGTAGGACGATCCAATATAGGCTTTGTAAATATCTGCAAAAGGTATCCTTCTTCATCCCTATCCACTAAAATACCTAGTTCGCGCAAGGGTACTAAATCCTCATCTATTTCTCCCACACGATCCAATAATTCCTCATAATAACTTGGAGGAACGGTCAAGAACTCCACCCCTCTATCACGAAGAGAGCCAACGGTCTCGATTATATTATCCGTTGCCAATGCCATATGTTGCACCCCAGCACCATTATAAAATTCAATGTACTCCTCTATCTGTGATTTTTTTCTCCCGTCTGCAGGTTCATTAATCGGGAATTTAATCCGTCCATTGCCATTGCTCATCACCTTGCTCATAAGGGCGGTATATTCAGTGGAAATATCTTTGTCGTCAAACGAGACCAATTGTGCAAACCCCATTACTTTAGCATAAAACTCACACCATTTGTTCATCTCGTTCCAACCTACATTTCCTACCATATGATCCACATACTTTAATCCTACATCTTTGGGCTGATAATGTGGCGACCATTTTTTGAAACCAGGTAGAAAGACCCCGTTATAATCTTTTCTCTCCACGAACACATGCACCGTCTCGCCATATGTGTGAATTCCTGATACCACAACTTTACCGGAACCATCTTGTAGGGTCTTTGGCACCAAATAACTTTCTGCCCCCCTGGCAACGGTTTCCTTATAGCTTTTGGTGGCATCATCCACCCATAGGGCAATAGTCTTTACACCATCTCCATGGGAATCTATATGTTTATTAATGTCTCCGCCAGGCTTTAGGGGAGAAGTAAGCATGATCCTAATTTTTCCTTGTTGCAATACATAACTTACCCTATCCTTAAGACCGGTTTCCAGACCTGCATACGCTACAGGTTGAAAGCCCCAGGCAGACATATAATAGTGAGCCGACTGTTTGGCATTTCCTACGTAAAGTTCTACATAATCCGTTCCTAATAATGGCAAAAAATCTTCCGCTTCCAAGTTCTCCTTTGGCAATTGCAAGGAGGTATTATCCAATGTTGACATATGAGTATTTTTAAGTTGAGTTCTGATAAAAGCCTAGTCATAGGCAGATAAAATGGATGACCCTCTAAAGGATCAATAAAAAGAGGATTTACAAAACCTCAGTGGTATTACCACATGGCCCTAAGATGGGAAGTAATATCAATTCTAAACCGTAACATCTCTAACAAATATCGGAAAAAAATTATACAGCACCTATATAACCACCTCAAAACCAATATCCCAAACTGAAGAAAAAATTGCTGTTCTTGCCTTCGGGAGACCATGAATAATGTACTTGTAAAGGCCCAAGAAAGGACTCCCAACCGTATCCTACCCCATATCCCGAATAATCGGGCAAGGTGAACCACTCCCCGGTTCTAAAAAGGTCATCATCCACGTTGGCAAAATTTGCGGTAAACATTAAATGGTTATTAGGAGCAAATTCCAAATCCAATCTACCTGTCGATTTAACAAAACTGTTACCCGGCAGTGATATAAAATCGTAACCAAAAAATGGAATTAGATTGTTGACTTGTATAGAGCCATATCCGCCCAATACAAAATCAAACGAAGTAACATTGGAAGTTCCCAATTTAAAACCTCCTTCTGTTTCTATATTTAGGGTTAACGGTCCAAAAATGGGAAATGCGGTACCTACTTTAGCCTGTGCCACGGAAAATTCCTTGAAATTCTTATTAAAATCCAACGAAAAAAGATATAAATGAAAGTCCCCATCAAAGTAAACCCCCTTAGAAGGAAAGTAGCGGTCATCATAGGTATCTAAACGCAAACCACCAAAGACGCTATAGAAATCACTTTTCTCAAAAAAGGTACGACCGTCCTGAACCCGAAAAGAATCAGGATTTTCCATATCATTGTTCACTCCCAAGGTTCGCGTACTTAACTTTAGTAATTTATGCTCCATCCCCAATCTAAAGGCGAATTCCTCCCTCAGTACGGTCTCTACATAGACCTGATTGGTAAAGTCCGTAATGTCAAGATTAATGGTATTCAAGTTTCCAGTAATGGGAACTTCGTAATTACCTCTAATTAGTTCAAAGTCAATTTCCTTTGCCGTCTCCTTAAAGCTAGAGTTGATTCCAAAACTCCAATAGGAACCTTTGTCCACATAATATTGAAGATTGTATCTAATATTGTCCCCAATAATAAAATCAAAAGAAGTAACATCATCCCTGGTAACAAGGTTTTTTCTCGTAAGATTAATGATAGCACCCGTTTTAAAAAGATTATCATAATGCGCACCTAAGCGCAAAAATGTTTTGTTTTTGTTCTCAACCAATTTTATGGTGAGTTCTTGTTCAGAATCATTGGTCAACAAATTATAATGTATGGTCTGAAAGTTACCAGTTGCGGAAAGATTACTCACCCCTTGCTTAAGTTCATTAAAGGTTGGCGACTCATCTGGCTCAAACCTCAACTTTCCCTTTACATAACCCCTGGAATAATTGTCACTTCCCGTAATGGTTAACCTATCAACATCCAATTGATCCTCGGGCTTATACATTTTAACATGAAATTCTTTCCTTCCCCCGGGCTCCGCCAATTTTTTGAGTTCTTCAAATTTCTCCCTTGCTGCCTCCTCGCCTTTACCAATTATGGTCTCGAACAGATTAAAGTCAATTACCGAAAAATCCGTTATATCAGGTTTTATATAGACATCTGTTAATTGAGACTTTTCTTCCATATCCAAAGCCGTACGGTAATTATTGATCTGCAATAAAATTTCAGTGGCAGATAATAAGGCCTCCCTATCCTTTAGTCCATGCTGAACGTCCACGCCTATAATAATATCCGCTCCCATTTTTTTTACTTCGGCTATAGGGTAATTGTTCACAACTCCACCATCTACAAGAACCTGGTCATCAATTAAAGCAGGCGAAAACAAGGAAGGAAGGGCTCCACTGGCCATCACTGCCTCCGGAAGATATCCACTGTTCAAAAGAACTTCTTTACCTGTTTCCACATCTGTAGCAATACATAAAAAAGGAATAGGCAATTTGCTAAAATCATCTATATCCTTTACCGGGTAAAGCAAACGAACCAATTCATTATAAACATTTTGCCCACCAGATAGTGCCGGAGGAACCGAAACTTTAAAATTGTTGAAAGGCAAGGTTATGGAATACCTTTCAGAATCTTCCTTTTCGTAAAAAGTCTTGGCGTTACGAGGTAGATTGTCCTCTATTAAATTGGTAAAATTAGTGGTCCTAAATACGGAATCAAGTTCTACCGCAGAATAACCGGCAGCATAGAGTGAGCCAACTATGGCTCCCATGCTTGTACCCCCAATATAATCAATTTGAATTCCGGCCTCCTCTATAACCTTTAAGGCTCCAATATGCGCCATCCCCTTAGCTCCACCTCCACTGAGAACCAGACCTATTTTAAGGTCTTTTTTACTAGCCGTTTGGCCCCATAACAATGCCCCCGAAAAAAGCAGACAGAAAATAAGACCTATTTGTTTCATATTTTTTTAGACGTAATATCTAGTGAAAAGTTTCATATATTTTCTTGGCTTTTGCCATACCCACAGTTTCCGCCAAAGATTCTATGGACGCCTCTTTTATCCTTTTAACAGATTTAAAACTCTTTAAAAGCTCTTCCGCCGTTTTTTGTCCTATTCCCTCTATACTTTCAAGCTCCGAATTTATGGCCGCCTTACTTCTCTTTTTCCTATGAAAAGTAATCCCGAACCTGTGAGCCTCATTTCTTAATTGCTGAATAATCTTTAAAGACTCTGATCGCTTATCTAGATATAAAGGCACGGGGTCTCCCGGAAAATAGATTTCTTCCAATCTCTTGGCTATACCTACAATGGCAATTTTACCCCTAAGCCCTAAAACATCCAAGCTCTTTAAAGCGGAAGACAACTGCCCTTTTCCCCCGTCAATAACAATGAGCTGAGGCAAAGGTTCATCTTCTGCCAGCAACCGCTTATAACGCCTGAAAACCACTTCTTCCATAGAAGCAAAATCATCCGGGCCTTCCACTGTTTTGATATTGAAATGGCGATACTCTTTTTTTGATGGTTTCCCGTTTTTGAAGACCACACAGGCCGCTACAGGGTTACTACCTTGTATGTTACTATTATCAAAACACTCAATATGCCTAGGTTCAACGGAAAGCCTCAAATCTTTCTGCATCTGCGCCATTATGCGATTGGTATGCCGATCGGGATCCACAATTTTGATTTGCTTAAATCGTTCTTGCCTAAAAAACCGGGCGTTGCGCTCAGACAGCTCCACAATCTTTTTCTTGTCGCCCAATTTGGGAACTGTCACCTTTAATCCTTCTTCCACCGTGACATCAAAAGGTAAGTAAATTTCCCTTGAAAGCGAATTGAACCGCTGCCTAATTTCAATTATGGCCAAAGCGAGCAATTCATCGTCTTTTTCGTTGAGTTTTTTCTTTATTTCCAAGGTATGAGACCTAATGATGGAGCCATGGGATAATTGTAAAAAATTTACATAGGCATGGGATTCATCCGAAATAATGGAAAAAACATCTACATTATTTATTTTAGGATTTACAATGGTAGATTTCACTTGATAACTTTCCAAAACATCAATCTTTTCCTTGATACTTTGAGCCTCCTCAAACTTCATTTCGGCAGCCAATGTTTTCATTTCCTTTTTGAAATACTGCAAAGAGGATTTAAAATTGCCTTTAATTATCTGACGTATATCTTCTATTTGTTGATGGTATTCTTCTGCATCCTGTAGGTCTTCACAAGGACCCTTGCAATTTCCCAAATGATACTCCAAACATACCTTATACTTGCCAGCGTCTATTTTTTCTTTGGACAGATCATAGTTACAAGTCCTCAAAGGGTATACGCTCTTCACCAAATCCAAAAGAGTTCGAACCGTTTTCATACTTGTATAGGGTCCGTAATATTCAGAACCGTCTTTAATTAACTTTCTTGTAGGAAAGATCCTTGGAAAACGTTCTTTTTTGATACAAATCCAAGGATATGATTTATCATCTTTTAAAAGTACATTATACCGAGGCCTATATTTTTTAATTAAGTTATTCTCCAAGAGTAAGGCATCAGACTCCGTGGGAACTACAATATGTTTGATCATTCTTATTTTTTTTACCATAACACGAGTTTTGCCATACTCATGATTTTTGGTAAAATAAGACGACACCCTTTTTTTTAGGTTTTTGGCCTTGCCTACATAAAGAATTTTTTCATCTGAGTCATAGAATTGATATACCCCTGGACTATTGGGCAAAGTGCTTAATTGTACTTCAATGGAAACTTGAGGCATGTAGTCACAAAATTAAAACTGCCACATTGTATTTGGAGAGATGCAACAGGCTGTTAAATTACTATGTTTTTGGGCAATGGACTACGGTTTAAACTTATTTTAACGAGCTCCAAAACCAAAATTTAGCCAAAATTTAAACCTTAGGACAAGGAGCAATTTCTACAATTTAGGATTATTCAATAAAATATATTCATTTTTAGACATGAGAAAATAGAAATGAAAATTGCAGCCTCTACAATCAATTTTTTGACTCAAATCGTGTAAAAACGTTAAAGTTGAACTAAATTATGCATTTCATCGATAAAAATTAGCACTTAATAGTGTTTGTAAATTAATTTTTAATTAAATTTAAAAATCAAAATCAAAATACCACATGGATAAATATGTAATAACCTTGGGTTTGTACCTGATCTTGATGATTTCCTTCAAGATTTACTATTTGGTGAATGCCAAAGAGTAGCACAATCCTGTTCCCCAGTTTTACTTTAGAATGACCCTACGTAAATGTTGAAAAAGGATGTACGGTCGCACTATAAGGAATTAAGAAAAAACCTATCTGAAGACGCTTTGCTAAATGCTAGTTTAAGCATTGCCAATCGTACACTACACCTTCCTGGTTTTATTTGGAATCTTAATTATTTCCATCTTTTTCTGCCTATAACCGAACAAAGGGAGATTGATACCTCTTTCATTCTTTCCATACTACAAGGAAAGGACAAAACTGTTGTAATACCCAAAGTAATTAGCGCCACAGAAATGACGCACTATCTTTTATTGGACAATACGAGACTCATCAAAAATAAGTGGAACATTCCCGAACCTTTGGACGGTATTGAAATAGAAGCTAGCAAACTAGAGGTAGTTTTTATACCTCTTTTATCTTTTGACAAGAAGGGAAATAGAGTTGGTTATGGCAAAGGGTTCTATGACCGTTTTTTAGACCTTTGCAAGCCCGATGTGGTAAAAATTGGTTTATCACTTTTTGATGCTGAAGAGGTAATTGAGGACGTTGGCCCTCACGATAAAAAAATGGATTATTGTATCACCCCGGATAAGCTCTACTCATTTTCTGAAGATTAAGAATGCGGAAACTCTTCTTCACTTTCAAAAGGTTCCAAATCTTTATCTTCCTCTTTACCAAAGGCTTTTTTATTAAAAACTATTAAAATACCAACACCGGTGCTAATGGCCATGTCCGCGATATTGAAAACCGGTTCAAAAAACCTAAAATCCTTACCTCCAAAATAAGGCATCCATTCTGGCCACGTAGTATCTATCAGCGGAAAATAGAGCATATCTACCACCTTTCCATAAAATAGTCCTCCATAAGGCTCCCCCGAAAATGTAGTTGCCACCTGTTGATAACTATCGTTAAAAACAATCCCGTAAAATACAGAATCAATAATATTGCCCAAAGCGCCGGCAAAAATTAAGGAAACAGCCAAAATAAGCACTTTAGAGGTTTGTTTTTTTATGGTATCGAACAACCAATACCCAATACCTGCAACGGCAAAAAGTCTAAATATGGTTAGCACAAGCTTTCCGGTAGGTTCTGCAATAGGTAGAAAATCGCTTAGTTTTGCTCCCCATGCTGCACCCGAGTTTTCTATAAAAAGAATTTTAAACCACTCAAAAACCTCAACGGATTCACCTAGTACGAAGTGAGTCTTAATATAAATCTTGCTGATTTGGTCTATCAGTAACACAGCAACAATAAGTAACAACGACTTTTTAAGACCCATGATTATTTAAACGGTTTTTAAAGTGCCAAAAATAGGTATATTATTCGGTTTTCCTTACTCTGATATCACCTGTGACCGTGGATAAATTGTAATGCACGTCTGATTTTGGTAAATTCTCCAAATGTGTTGCACCAAACTTATTATTGGTGGTGACCGTAGCCGCGGCGGCAATGATATCAATCGGTCCACTTTGGGTTTCTACTTTTACGGTTTCTCCTACTTCATTCAATTTGCAATAACCGTCATTCAAGGAAATGGAAAGAGATCGATAATTTCCACTGGCATTTACATTACAGCTTTTTCCAAAAACCACTACTTGAAGGTATTCCGGCACTTTAACTTCTAAAGCAATACTCACAACTTTATGCGCACTTAATTTATCATTGGGATTGTGGAAAAGGGGCTGAAAACCGCTACTTACAAAAAATGTATCTCCCTCTTGACCCAATTTAACCCCTAAATCCTGTTTATACTCTCCGTCAATAACAGCTTCTACACTCATTTCATTCCCCTTTACAGTTGTAAGATTTAGAAGAAAACAATTGTTTACATCAATATTGATAGATGCAACATGTGTATCTACAATTGATTTTTTAACCACTTTTTGGGCGGTTAAAATTTGAGCACAACAAACAAACGCAAAGAGATATCTCAACATGGTGCGAAAATAAAAAACCTACAAGATGAGTCTTGTAGGTCTTGAAAAATTATTTAAAGCAATGGGGGGATTTACTTCTGCATATTCTTGGCCTCAATACTTAAAGTGGCGTGAGGTACCAATTTTAATCTTTCCTTATTGATCAGTTTACCGGTTACACGACAAATACCGTAAGTTTTATTTTCAATACGCAAAATGGCATTTTTTAAGTCCCTAATGAACTTCTCCTGCCTAATGGCCAACTGCGTATTCGCTTCTTTGCTCATAGTCTCGGAACCTTCTTCAAAAGCCTTAAAGGTAGGTGAGGTGTCATCCGTTCCATTATTGCCATCATTCATATATGAACTTTTTAAAAGTTCTAAGTGGCTTTTTGCCTTTTCAATTTTCTCTTCGATCAATACTTTAAATTCGGCCAAATCCTTATCCGAATATCTAACTTTTAAATCCTGTGCCATTTTCTAATGTTTTTCAATAAATAATTTCGTGTTCACTTCATCAAAGGCAATTTCAGTGCCTTCTTCTAGTTTTTCTTCAAAATCAAGCTCGGCGGTCAATGTCTCGGTCTTGATATAATTCATATTACTTTCTACCGCTTTCTCCACATGTCCATCCTTAAGGATTTTCACATAGATCTTATCGGTCACCTCAAAGCCGCTATCCTTTCTAATGTTCTGGATACGGTTTACAAGTTCTCGAGCAATACCCTCTTTTCTCAGGTCCTCATTGATGGTAATATCTAGTGCAACCGTAATTGCACCGGCACTTGCCACCAACCATCCTTCAATATCTTGAGAGCTTATCTCTACATCCTGTAACTGTAATGTAACAATTTTATTATCAATTTCAAGTGATATTTCGCCCTTCTGCTCAATTTTTTGGATATCCTCTTGTTCCATTCCCGCAACTGCTTGGGCAATTTTCTTCATGTCCTTTCCAAACTTGGGACCAAGAACCTTGAAATTAGGTTTGATTTTTTTGATCAAAACTCCAGAGGCATCATCCAAAAGCTCTATTTCCTTTACGTTTACCTCAGATTTAATCAGATCTGCAACTGCCTCGATTTCTGTTCGCTGTTTATTGTCGAGCACAGGAATCATTACCTTTTGAAGTGGCTGGCGTACTTTAATTTTTTCCTTCTGTCTGATGGACAATACTAGGGAGGATATTATTTGAGCCTTTTCCATCTTACTTTCCAAGTCCTTATTTACGTAGGCTTCATCAAACACGGGAAAAGTAGAAAGATGCACACTCTCAAAATCTTCCTTTTTGGTAGTATTGATCAAATCCTTATAAAGCCTATCCATAAAGAAAGGCGCAACCGGAGCCGATAATTTTGCAACCGTTTCCAAGCATGTATACAACGTCTGGTAGGCCGCTATTTTATCTTTCTGATATTCACCTTTCCAAAAACGTCTTCTACACAAACGCACATACCAGTTACTCAAATTCTCTTGTACGTAGTCTGATATGGCCCTAGTAGCTCTCGTTGGTTCATAATCCGCATATGCTTCATCTACCGTTTTAATCAAGGTATGAAGCTCGCTCAATATCCATCGATCAATTTCAGGACGCTCATTCAACGGTATTTCTTCTTCCGAAAAGTCAAAAGCGTCAATATTGGCGTAAAGTCCAAAGAACGAATAAGTATTGTACAAAGTGCCGAAGAACTTTCTCTTTACCTCAACAATTCCGTCAATATCAAATTTCAAATTATCCCATGGATTGGCATTGGAGATCATATACCAACGCGTGGCATCCGCACCATGTTCATCCATTGTATCAAACGGATCCACCGCATTGCCCAACCTCTTGGACATTTTTTTCCCCTCTTTATCCAATACGAGTCCGTTGGACACCACATTTTTATAGGCTACGGAATCAAAAACCGTTGTAGCAATAGCGTGTAAAGTATAGAACCAACCTCTAGTCTGGTCAACACCTTCGGCAATAAAATCTGCAGGATAGGTCGTACCCTCATCGATCAATTCTTTATTTTCAAAAGGGTAGTGCCATTGTGCATATGGCATTGAGCCACTATCAAACCACACATCTATAAGATCGCTCTCGCGTCTCATTGGTTTGCCCTTTTCGGACACCAATACGATGCTGTCTACAATATTTTTATGAAGATCTATTTTTTCATAATTAGCTTCGGACATATCGTCCACTACAAAATCCTCAAAAATATCCTTCTCCATAAAACCTGCTGTTACGGACTTGGCCATTTCTTGCTTCAGTTCATTGACAGAACCTATGATTTTAGCCTCTTGACCGTCTTCAGTTCTCCAGATGGGCAGTGGAATTCCCCAATACCTAGACCTACTTAAGTTCCAGTCATTTGCATTGGCCAACCAGTTCCCAAATCGTCCTTCCCCTGTAGATTTTGGTTTCCAATTGATGGTCTGGTTCAACTCGAACATTCGGTCTTTAACATCCGTAATCTTAATGAACCAAGAATCTAATGGATAGTAGAGAATTGGTTTGTCCGTACGCCAGCAATTAGGGTAACTGTGTACATATTTCTCAACCTTAAAGGCCTTGTTCTCTTCCTTTAACTTTATGGCGATTTCAACATCTACCGATTTTTCTGGCTCTTCGCCTAAATCGTAATATTCATTCTTCACATACTTACCACCCAACTCCTTTAATTCCGGTCTAAATTTACCTTGTAAATCCACAAGGGGAACCGGATTGTTATTCTCGTCCAGCACCAACATTGGAGGCACTTGAGGCTCCGCCTGCTTTGCCACCAAGGCATCATCTGCACCAAATGTGGGAGCCGTGTGTACTATTCCGGTACCATCTTCCGTAGTAACAAAATCTCCTGATATTATCCTAAAGGCATTCTCTGGATTTTCACAGGGCAAGGTATATGGTAATAATTGCTCATATTTTACGCCTACCAAATCTTTACCGATAAATTCCTTAACAACATAAAATGGAATTTTCTTGTCCCCAGAGTTATATTCAAGTAATTCCGGCTTGGAATCAACTTCATAAAATTTTCCGGAAAACTGCTTGGTTACCAATTTTTTGGCCACCACTACATTCATTGGTTTAAAAGTATATTGGTTATATGTCTCAACCAACACATATTCAATTTTTGGACCAACGGTAAGGGCGGTATTGGAAGGAAGTGTCCATGGGGTTGTGGTCCAAGCCAAAAAATAAATATCCCCTTCATCCTGTAAAAAATCAGGAAGGGTAGCTTCTACCGCCTTGAACTGAGCAACCACCGTAGTATCCGTTACATCTTGATACGTCCCCGGTTGATTGAGCTCATGGGAACTTAATCCTGTTCCGGCTTTTGGGGAATAAGGTTGAATGGTATACCCCTTATAAATTAACCCCTTGTCATATATCTGCTTTAACAACCACCAAACAGATTCCATGTATTTGGATTTATAGGTGATGTAAGGGTCGTCCATATCTACCCAATAACCTACCTGTTCGGTCATTCTGTTCCAAACATCTGTGTACCGCATAACTGCTTTTTTACAAGCTGCGTTGTATTCCTCAACAGATATTTTTTTTCCAATATCCTCTTTGGTTATTCCCAACTCTTTTTCCACCCCAAGTTCAATGGGTAGGCCATGAGTATCCCAACCGGCCTTTCGCTTCACTTGAAACCCCTTCATTGTCTTGTACCTGGGAAAAATATCCTTTATGGTCCTTGCCATAACATGATGAATACCGGGCATACCGTTTGCAGAAGGCGGGCCTTCATAAAACACATAACTTGGCTTACCTTCACGAGCTGAAATACTTTTTTCAAAAATTCCGTTCTCCTTCCAATAATCAAGTATTTCTTCCGCCACTTTTGGCAAATCCAATCCTTTGTACTCCGCAAACTTCATATTAGACCTTTCTTGAGTAGGAACCCCACTGAGTTCTATTATTTTAAGGCAGCAAAATTAGGGATTTTAAGTGAATATTTGGACTCAAACAAGAACGAATAAGTAGTTTACAACCGAGACAATACTTCAAGGTCAAACCTTGAAAGAGTTACATATTTAACCTGACTAAAACAGACTGTTAAAATTATATCATCCAAAACCAAAAAGCCTACGTATATCTTACAACTATTAACTAAACACATAAATTTAAAATCATGAAAAAAGTAATTCTAGGTTCCATCTTAATGTTAGCCATTAGCATCTCTTTTATTTCCTGTAGGGAATCTGCAGACAAGGCAAAAAGTGCCGCCGAACAAGCGGGCGAAGCCATGGAAAAAGCAGGTGACGACATTAAAGAGGCTGGAGATAAGGCTATGGACAAAGCCAAAGAAGCTGGGGACAGCATGAAAGAAATTGGCGAAGGTGCAGCAAATAAGGCGAAAGAGGCCGGTGAAGAAATGAAAGAAGCTGGAAATAAAGCTCTGGACAAAGCCGAAGAAACCGGTGAAAATATAAAAGAAGGAGCAGAAAAAGCTGCCAATGACGTTAAGAATGCCGCCAATAAAGCAGCAGACGAGGTAGAAAAGGCCGTGAACTAAGAAACCTTTTCTCTTTACAATTTTGAAAAAGCCTCAACTTTTGTTGGGGCTTTTTGATTAGTATACCCAGTAATATTTTAGAAGATTGATGTTGTTCATCGAAGAAAAAAACCTTTCGTATTTTTCACAACAGATTGACTTCACTTCACAACAATTATTTAGACATCAATATTTTACCCGTTAATTTTACATTGTAATTAAGTGATAGTGTTGACCCCAAATTGACCGTTGAACTTAACCGAAATATGCGACCGATACCCAAACTCGGTAACAGAACCTACAAAAGCTTAACCCAAACTTTACCAAACCTACTTGATAAAATCACCCTCCCCCAAGAGGGTTTTTTTATGCCCATTCCTAACGTGCGCCCTAAAAAGTATATCCAACGGCCAGCACCAAATTAGTACCCGGAGCAACTACACCTGAAGAATATGGTCTATACCTTTGGCTTGTTATATTCTCAACACTCATTGACGCTTTTATTCTCTGGGAAATATCATACTGAGACCTAAAATTTAAGGTATGCCATGAAGGCGAATAAGGATTTCCCTCATTGTCTACAGCATAAATGTAAGTTTTGCTACGTTCCGAGGCCGAAAGATTATCATAAGAAATGGATCCATTATAATTTAAGAACACATCTGCCTTAAAACGCTGGTTTTTCCAAATTAGATGAAAATCGCCAAAAGCTGGAGCCACATGCCTACCGGGAGAATCACTTCCATCTTCTTCCTCTTCCACACCTTCAGTAATCGTAAAATTGGAACTAATGGAAAAATTATTTGCCAAAAATGCTTCAAGACCAAACTCCAATCCGCATACATAGGCCTTGGCAGCATTTTGAATGGCCAACACCTCACTCATCTCCCCCTTATAATCAATCACGCCCTGTCCATTAAAATTAAACTCTCTCCTTACCAAAGCATCTACCAAATAAGTGTAATAAGCAGCCCCGCGAAGCATTAATTTATCATTGAAATTTTTATATGCCCCTAATTCCACGTTATAGGCATATTCTGGCTCTAAATCCGGATTTGGCACTACAACCGCCCCTGGCTCCGAATCAAAGATTTTACCCACATCATCAATATTTGGGGCTCTAAAACCGGTTGACCCATTTAAGGTAAGCTGTAAGTCTGCCTTTGGAAACCAGCTAAAACCAAGACTACCCGTTAACGCACCATTGTCCAAATTAGCGTCTTTAAACGGAAAGTCATAATAGGTAGTGTCAAAAAGTGAATTGATCCACACATGGCTATATCGCATTCCCGTAAGCATGGTAAAATTAGGCTTCAATTTATATTCGGCATTAACATACCCCGCTACCGTCTGCCAGATAGAATCATCAGGATACCTACTGGCCGCCCCACTTACTAAAGATGTTTCCGTATTTTGCACATAGCCCTTTGAATTTACCTGGTTGTGTATGTACTCCCCGCCATAATAAAGGCGCAAATCCCCAATTCTTTTGTTCTCAAAATCAATGTTTACCGAAATAGCATCCACCTTTTCCTTGGTGGCAAAAAGATCTAGCGCCCCAAAATCCCGATCATTTCTACTTTCCTCAAAAAATTGATAGGCGGTGGTAATTTTTAATCCATCATAAAAAATACCTTTGCCTCTCTGCTTCAGTTGAAAATTACCTAAAAACCATTTCTGGGGTCCGTAATACCAAACTGCCGAGCGTAGACCATTGTTTTCTTTGTTGGGCCTAATTAATCGATCATACCTAGAATAGTCACTAGTTTCAGAGTAATGGAGTCCTAAGTCATAATTCCAAGAATTACTAGGTTGATAGCTTATTTTTTGCATTATGCTAAGCTGGTTGTAGCCTGTTGAAACCTGCTTTCGAGCATTGCGATTATCTATCAGTTGATCATCCCCATTTTCTGTCTGCACATACCAATGCCTTAAATAAGATTGTGGACCATGCTTACCCATGACCATATCCCCAAAACGATTATAAGAAATACTCGTAAGTGAACCCCATTTCTGCTTGCCCAAGTTGACCTCTGCATGTAGCGTATTTTCCATATTTGCAGAAGAAAACCGATAAAAGGATTCTCCCGAAACCTCTAAACTATCAGTTTGCGAAAGGATAGGGCGCTTTGTATAAAAGTTCATCACCCCACCAATGGCATCGCTACCATAAATGACAGATCCCGGACCAAAAATAATTTCTGTGGATTTTATGGAGAAAGGATCAATTGAAATAACATTTTGTAAATTCCCGCCCCTAAATATGGCGTTATTCATGCGCACTCCATCTACCGATAGAAGTAACCTATTTGTTGCAAAACCCCTAATCATTGGACTCCCGCCCCCGAGCTGACTTTTTTGAACAAATACTTTTCCTGTATTGGCCAAAAGATCAGCCGATGTTTGCGGATTGACAAACTCAATATTTTTTGCTGTTACCACTTCAATTTTATTAGGAACATCCTTTTTTTGCTGTTCCCATTTAGAAACGGACATGACAACTTCTTCTAGTTGTTCCGCCTTTAAAATCATATAAATCTTGTTGCCTTGCCTTCCAATTTGACTTCTACTACTTCTTCTTACCTGATAACTTAAATGCTTAAAAAATATTCGCTCACTAGGGCGGAAGATGGAAAGGTCTACCCTCCCGTCAAAATCCGTTATACCCGTTTTGCTTTTATCATCATTAAAAACGGCTACATTGGAAATAGGCTCACTTGTATCCGCATCCAAGACATGTATTTCTTGAGCAGAAAGTAATTGAACCATAAAGAAAAGAATGACAAGTAGACTCTTGCTCATACTAACTAAAGACTTCATTTAAAACAGCAAGAGACCTGGGCTTTCTAAATCCTTGTAAATGAAGCTCATAATACAGCACTATGGATTGAAGCAGTTCTTGGCGGTTTTTTTTGTTCATTTTGATGCTATTTACCCCATCAAAATTTATGCCCAAGAAGCTTTTAAAGAAACTAAGATTGGTTCCCGTTATAATTGGATTCAAAGAGGGAGTATCGGTAAATTCACCCTCCAGTAAATCAAAACAGCTGGCGTCCATATTTTCCATGTCTGGAAAAAAGCCAAGAAACCGGGTCAACCTTAACAACAGAAATATGTGAAAATTAGAAATTTCACTATGTGTATCCAACCATTGTAGGGATGCCTCCAGAAACTGGAACAAATCAACATTTGGCTCTTCCTCATAAATACTATTGGATAGCATCTCAGCCAAAAAGAGTGTCATGGCATTTTTACCTACGTGGTAATGTAGGGTTTGATAATGAAAGACCACCTTTACTTCACGCAGACTTTCCAAAGTACCTTTGTTTTTATGATATGCAACCATTTCCAATTGCGTTAGTGGCTGAAAATAAGCCGCTTTCAGCTTTCCTTTTTTACTGGAAAGAACCCCTTTGACCAAATAGGATTTAAGCCCGTCCAAGGCGGTAAAGGCTTTAACAATAAGACTTGTATCCCCATATTTTAAAGCCGAAAGTACAATGGCCTTTGTGGTAACTTGCATGTAAACAAATGGATTAAGGACAAATATAATCTTTTACCGTAGAGGCTTCATTTCATTGCTGAAATTACATAAATGAAAAGCGGGAGATAAAAAGAAAATTTACCTCCCGCCTTGACTAATTTTACGAAGTATTTGCAATTGCTAAATCACTCCTTGAGCGAGCATGGCATCGGCCACTTTCACAAAACCGGCAATATTTGCTCCTTTAACGTAATTACAAAAACCATTCTCCTCCATACCATATTCTATACAGGAGTCGTGAATATCTTCCATAATATCTTTTAACCGTTCATCTACCTCTTCACGCGTCCAACTAATACGCAATGAGTTTTGGCTCATTTCCAACCCTGAAGTGGCAACACCGCCCGCATTGGATGCTTTGCCGGGGGCAAACAATATTTTTGCATCGTGAAAAGCGTGAACGGCCTCTGCCGTACAAGGCATATTTGCGCCTTCCGCTACACACATACAACCATTTTCCAATAAAACAGTGGCATCTTTTTCATCCAATTCATTCTGGGTGGCACAAGGCAATGCAATATCACAAGGCACCTCCCAAGGAGTTTTGCCCTTATGATATTCTGCAGATTTATATTTTTCTACATATTCCGATATTCTACCACGCCTGTTATTCTTTAAATCCATCACAAAGGCCAGTTTTTCTTCATCTACACCTTCTTTATCAATGATATAGCCTCCTGAATCCGATAGGGTAATTACTTTTCCCCCAAGTTGAATCACCTTTTCAGCGGCATATTGAGCCACGTTTCCAGAACCCGAAATAACTACTGTTTTCCCATCAAAATCCTCATCCTTGGTCTTCAACATATTTTGGGCAAAATATACCGTTCCGTAACCGGTGGCTTCCGGTCTAATTTTAGAACCTCCCCATGAAAGACCTTTTCCTGTCAATACTCCGGTAAATTCATTTCGAATCTTTTTATACATTCCAAATAGAAAACCTATTTCACGAGAACCTACACCTATGTCCCCAGCAGGCACATCTGTATTTGGCCCTATATGCCTACAAAGTTCGGTCATAAAGGCGTGACAGAAACGCATTACCTCATCATCTGACTTTCCTTTGGGGTCAAAATCGGACCCTCCTTTTCCACCACCCATGGGCAGGGTTGTCAAACTATTCTTAAAGACTTGCTCAAAGGCCAAAAATTTAAGTATACTGGCGTTTACCGTAGGATGAAACCTTAAACCTCCCTTATAAGGACCAATGGCAGAGTTCATTTGAATCCTGTAACCACGATTTACATGGATCTCACCTTCATCATCTACCCATGCCACCCTAAAGGATATTAGCCTCTCTGGCTCGACCATTCGCAACAGAATGTTCTTGCCATTGTAAATTTCCTGTTCCGCTATATAAGGTATGACAGTTTCAGCAACTTCCTGTACCGCTTGAATGAATTCCGGTTCATGACCATTACGGGCCTTCACCTCATCCATAAATGCTTTAATTTTTTCTTCCATCTTTTAAAGAATATATAATTACACCCTTATAAAACAAGGTGTTTTTGTTGAATTAATAATTTAACGACAAAAATATATTATTTATATAATTCCGATGACATATTTTTAAAATTTCATTAATCCAATCCGTTTAGAGCTTGATCTAAATCATTTTTAAGATCTTCAGCATCCTCAATTCCTACACTTAATCTGATCAAAGCATCTACAACCCCACTCTTTTCCCTTTCCTCTTTAGGTATACTGGCATGTGTCATACTTGCCGGGTGACCGGCCAAACTTTCTACCCCACCCAAGGACTCGGCCAATGTAAAGACCTTGAGGTTTTCTATAATTTTTAGGGCATCTTTATAAGTACCCCCTTTGGGAACAAAGGAAATCATTCCGCCAAAGTCTCGCATTTGGTTACGGGCAACATTGTGGTTAGGATGTTCGCTAAACCCTGGCCAATACACTTTTTCAACTTTATCGTGACCTTTCAAAAACTTGGCTATTTCCGTTCCATTTTCACAATGGCGTTGCATTCTCACATGCAAGGTTTTGATTCCCCTTAACACCAAAAAACTATCCATAGGCCCCAAAATGGCTCCACTGGCATTTTGTATAAAATAAAGCTGGTCTGCCAATTCCTTTTTATTGACCACTATGGCCCCTGCCACAACATCACTATGGCCACCAAGGTATTTGGTTGCCGAATGCATTACAATATCCGCTCCTAAATCCAGCGGATTTTGCAGATATGGAGTGGCAAAGGTATTGTCCACCGCAAGCCATACCCGATTTTTCTTGGCAAGTTCTGATACCGATTTAATATCGATGATATTCATCATAGGGTTGGTAGGTGTTTCTACCCAAATAATTTTGGTCCTATCATTTATAAATGACCCTATGGAACTTGGATCTGTCATTCCTACAAAATGGAAAACGATACCATAATTTTCGAATACTTTTTTGAACAAACGATAACTTCCACCATAGAGATCATTGGTAGAAATGACCTCATCCCCTGGTTTTAATAACTTGATAATAGCATCTATTGCTGCCAGACCACTTGCAAATGCCAAACCATAGGTCCCGTTCTCAATACTTGCCAATGAATTTTCCAAAGCCGTTCTTGTAGGATTGGCACTTCTGGAATATTCAAAACCCCGGTGGCCACCAGGAGTAGATTGGGCAAATGTGGAAGTCTGGTAAATTGGGGGCATTACGGCCCCATATGCTTTATCCGGTTGTTGACCTCCGTGTATGGTTTTGGTATTGAACTTTAGTTGTTTTTTACTCATTTCATATGATTTCCTACACAAATGTATCGCTATCTTTGCTAGGACACAATTGAAGAATTAGAAGCTTTACATTTTCCTTACCCCAATGAAAAGAACTATATTAACCCTACTTATTGTTTTAACAATTATAAGCTGTTCTGAAGATAAGACTCTCACGTTTGAACCCCTAACCCTTGACGAAACAAGATGTTCAGAATGTCCGGAAGTGGTCATTCATATTCCGGTAGCGGTAGAAAACCAAGAAATTGCAAAAACAATAAACACCAGTATTAAAGAAGAAATCATCTCTATTCTTAATTATGATGATGAAACTGATGCCGCTACCATCAAGGATGCGGTAAAAAATTTTAGCGATGGTTTTTGGGAACTAAAAAAACTATACCCGGAGGAGGCTACGGTTTGGGAGGCCAATATTGAAGGAATTGTTTCCTATGAGGACGAAACTTACATAACCATAGAACTCAACACCTATCTATTCACTGGGGGAGCCCATGGGTACGGTTCTAAAAAATTCTTGAATTTCGACAAGGTAAAAAATCAGGAACTGGAGAATTGGGAACTTTTTCAAAACCGGGATGATTTTGAAGTTTTAGCGGAAGAAAAATTTAGAACTCAGGAAAGTATTCCAATGGACAAAAATATTAATAGCACCGGTTTTATGTTCGATAGTGACTCCTTCTACCTACCAGAAAACATAGGTTTTACGGCAGAGGGAATCCAACTACACTATAATCCGTACGAAGTGGCATCCTACGCAGACGGCCCCATTGAGGTTATTCTTTCGTTTAAAGAAATAGCACCTTATTTGGCCAAGAGAACTAAATCTTAGAACATTTTTTGAAGGGCGATGATGGCTCCCCTATGAAGCCCTTCATGAAATAAATTAAAGGCAAGGGCATCTTCTACCTTATTCAAGGTTACATTGGCACTGGTGGTATATGAACTGTAATTTTTGAAGAGACCATTATTATAATCTTCTTTCATCCACTCTAATGTAGAGATTAAGAAAGCAGCTATCTCCTTTATTTCTTCATCCGTAGCATTCCCATCTGGCACGGTTCCTTTCTTAAACTTATCTACTAATTCTTCGGGAACCCTCATCTGTAAACCGCTGAATTTGTATACCAAAATTTGTGGCGTTATAACGGTATGGGCTATGTTCCACCAGATATTGTTCCTAAAACCTTCAGGAATTTTCAATAAGTCTTCATTTGGGGTTTCCGTTAAAATCTTATAGAGGAATTTTCTGTTGTTAAGTACAGATTCAAAAAGATGTTCCAAGGGTATTAGTTTAAAGTGAAGGCTAAAAATAGCACAATTGTACGGAATTAGGTTTCTTTGTTGTCACCATTAAAAGTCCTCAATTTTGAAAAAAATATATCATTTAAGCACCTGCGATACATGCAAAAGAATCCTAAAAGAATTAGAACCTTTAAACGGGGTTGACTTACAGGATATTAAAGTAGAAAACATTACTCAAGAGCAATTAGAGAAAATGGAGGAACTAGCCGGTAGTTACGAAGCTCTATTTAGCAAAAGGGCTAAACTTTACAGACAAGAAGGCCTCCATGAAAAAACCCTCTCCGAAGCAGACTACAAAGAATGGATATTGAAGCACTATACTTTTTTAAAAAGACCTGTAGTGATTATCGGCAACGAAATCTTTATAGGGAATAGCAAAAAAACGGTAGAAGCGGCCAAAGCAGCATTACATTCTTGAGTAAAAGAAATCTCGCCATATTAGCAGCTTTAGGGGCTACTACCATTTATGGTCTAAACCATACCATTGCTAAGGGTATCATGCCCAATTTTTTAGAAGCCTTTGCCCTGGTAGAGCTAAGGGTAATTGGCGCTACCCTGCTTTTTTGGTTAATGTCCTTTTTTGGGCCCAAGGAAAAGATAGAAAAGAGAGATTATCTTCGCTTATTTGTCTGTGCCATTCTTGGTATGGGGTTCAACATGCTTACCTTTTTCAAAGGACTTTCGCTTTCGACCCCAATTAATAGCGCCGTACTTATGACTACGTCTCCGATTATTGTCCTGATTCTTTCTGTCATACTAATCAAAGAGAAAGTATTCCCCTTAAAAATAGGGGGTATCATTATTGGCCTTTTAGGTGCGCTAACATTGATATTCTTAAGTAATGAAAGTAGGCAGGACGCTCCCAACATTCCCTTGGGCAACATTTTAATTCTCATGAACGCTACCTTTTATGGTGGTTATTTAATAACAGCAAAGTCCCTAATTGAAAAATACCACCCTTTTACTTTTATGAAATGGCTTTTTTTATTGGGTATTTTCATCTGTTTACCATTTAGCTATCAAGAACTAGTGGACACCCAATGGAATACCCTCACTTTTGATGCTATCTGGAGGATTGCTTTTGTAATCATAGGCACCACCTTTTTTACCTATCTGTTCAATATCTTCGCCCTAACACAATTAAAGGCTTCAACGGTAAGTGCTTTTGTTTACTTACAGCCATTAATAGGGATAATTTTTGCGCTGGTAACAGGACAAGACCAATTAACTACCATTAAGATTGCCGCAGCATGTCTAGTATTTCTAGGGGTATATTTGGCAAGTAAAAAGCCGAACCAAAAAAATAGTTTAGGAAAGATTTAAAACTGAATATCTTTTGGCGCTTTGGCAAATCTTCGGGTATCCTCTTTTGTCAGAACCCTAAACCCTTCTCCCTTCTCCACACCACTAAATGACTTTAAAAAATCATTGGTGAGACCTGTGAGCTTTCGGGTCTTTAAGTCCATCCAAGCACCCATCATTTCGCAATGCGCAAAATTTTCCCCTTTGTGGTTATAAAAATTATGATGGAATTCAAAGAACTTGGCGTCCTCGCTCATCCCCATGATTTCCATAGAAACCTTAATAGGCCTACCAGGAAAAACCTCTTTAAAGTAATACATGTGCTCATGAAAAACCACCGGGCCAATTTGCTCCTTGCCCAAGGTCTCTTGAGTAAAACCCAACTCAAACAGAAAAGCCATACGTGTATGGCTCATATAATTTAGGTAAGAAGAATTGGCCAAATGTCTATTGGCATCTACATCACTCCATCTAATTTCGAACTCTTTTAAATACATAGGGGCGGTTTATTTATTATGCATGCATAGGAACTGTAAAAATAACACCTTTTTTTAAGTCCGCTACCTTGTCTACTGACGAATATAAAATCTTAGAGATATAAATTGAGTAAAAACTGTTCTAGAACTGCACGTGAGGTAAAGGTGTTCAATTAAGAATCCGTATTAGATCATAGGACAACGCTTGCAATTGGCCTTTCCTTTTTTTAAATATTTCTTGCAGCATTTCTTTTTCCTTTTAAAAGTTGTACACTGCACAGGGATAGATTCATTTAAAAAGAAAGGACTAATATAAATCGCTGTCGTCATTATTTTTAACTAATCTAAATAATAGCAAAATTAAACAAACATTTCAAGTAATAAATACGCTCTAACAAAATTATAACCAATAGATGCGGCATTTAATCCAAAACCCGTTCTTACAAGATAACGGAGCTCCCTAACCTAGCAGATTCATTTATAGCCTCTACAATAGCAATATCCTTGAGTCCTTCCTCTCCCGGCACCATCATAGGTTTATTTTGGAGAATGGACAAAGCATCGTCATCCATCTGTTTTGCCTGTTGGTTTTCAATGTAAGTATCCAACAGTTGACCATCACTGGTTTTACCCTTCACTCCGGTGTAGGATTGAAAAGGTTGCAACTGGTACCAGCCGTTTTCACAGTCCGCCTTTAATATATTCACACTTTCCGCAGCGGTAGTCTTACCGCTTGCGGTAAGTCCATCGTTAAAATTTAATGTAAAAATGGTGGTCTCTTCAACTTCCTTAAAAATTTCAGGTCTTGTATTCTTATGTAGGGCAGTTACTGAAATGGGCTCACTTCCTGTGGTATACCTGATACCATTAATGGAATATACGCCCACATCATAAATCAAGCCACCACCTAGCTCTTTGTCCATTCGCCAAGTATTACCGGGGTTTTGTATGTTGAAGCCTATTTCTGCCTTTACCGTTTCTATTTTTCCATAAGGGCGGGTATGAGACCACTTGATCAAAGTTTGTGTGTTGGGCTCATGTTGCATACGATAACCAATGGATAGCTTTACCTTGTTCTTATTACAAGCCTTAATAATTGCTTCGCATTCTTCCACAGTTTTGGCCATTGGCTTCTCACACCAAACATGCTTACCTGTTTCGGCCGCTTTAATGGCATACCGCGAATGCAATCCTGTAGGAAGCACAATATAGATAACGTCAATATCTGGATTGTTGGCAATATCGTCCATATTATCATAATTGTAGATATTCTTATCTAAAATGCCATATTTTCTCTGCCAAACAGGAATTTTATTTGGGCTACCAGTAACTACACCCTTTAATTCACAGTGTTGCGTTAATTGAAGAGCGGGTGCCAACAAATTCTCACTGTAGTTTCCTAGACCCACTAGGCATACACCCAGTTTTTTCTTTTGAAATTTTGATGTAAAAGTGTATTGTGGTAAAACTGACAATCCGCCCATAAACAGACCCGTTTTTTTAATAAATGACCTTCTATTTTTCATTTTCTGAGACTATTTGATGAATAGATACTACAAGGTAACCATAATTAAAGCTCACAAGACCCAATTCTACAGTCACTTACGAAAATATTGCTTATCACAAGAATAGAGTGTAGTTTTATAGACATCACTCTCAACTTAAAATTAAACCTATCATGTCTAATAAACCTTCATTTATATCAGATTTGTCATTACCTGCCATTGCCGCCCCTATGTTTCTTATTTCGGGTCCTGAGCTCGTTATTGAGTGTTGTAAAAATGGTATTGTAGGTACCTTTCCTGCACTAAATCAAAGAACCAGTGAAGGCTTTGAAGAGTGGTTAATTCAAATAAAGGAAGCTTTGGATGCTTTTGAGAAGGAAACTGGTAAAAAGGCGGCACCATTTGGGGTCAACCTTATCGTACACCCCACCAATCCTAGGCTTGAAGCTGATATTAAGCTATGTGTGAAGCACAAAGTGCCTATTATCATTACTTCTCTGGGTGCAGTTTCTATGGTAGTGGACGCCATTCACAGCTATGGCGGACTCGTTTTTCACGATATTATCAAGAAAAGACATGCCGAAAAAGCCCAAGAAGCCGGCGTGGACGGACTCATATTAGTGGCGGCTGGAGCCGGTGGTCATGCAGGTACCATTAACCCAATGACCTTGGTTGCCGAAATAAAGAAATTCTTTAAGAAAACAATTATCCTTTCAGGATGTATAAGCACAGGAAGGGATATTGCATCGGCCTTGCAGATGGGAGCTGATTTGGCCTACATGGGAACTCGATTTATAAATACTACCGAAAGTAAAGCACCAGAAGATTATAGAAAGATGATCGAGGATGCCGGAGCCAATGATGTAACGTATACGGCAGCTATTTCAGGGGTTCACGCCAATTTCCTTTCCAAAAGTTTAAAAGATGCCGGACTTACGGATGAAGACTTGAAAAAGGATACTAAGATTGATTTTGGAAAAGAATTGAATGCGGAAGCCAAAGCTTGGAAAACCATATGGTCTGCCGGACAAGGCTCGGCCCTTATTGATGAAACCTTACCCGTAAAAGACCTAATATCCAATTTAAAATCAGAATTCAGGGAAGCCATTGAAGAACAAGCCAAGATTTTGGAAGTTTATCCTAAATAATCATTAGTTGGAACTGTGCCTAGCTTTTAGCTCGGATAGGAATTGATGCACTTGACTTACCGCCATGGAACCTTCACCAACAGCGGAAGCAACCCTTTTCACGGAACCTTTTCGAACATCGCCTACGGCAAAAAATCCTGGTATACTGGTCTCCAAGGACTGGGGTTTGCGTCTTGGGTAAATATCGCATTTATAAAGGTCCTCTTCCTTTATCCCAGGTCCGGTACATACAAATCCCTTTTCATCTGTGGCCACCACTCCCTCTAACCATTCCGTACACGGTTTGGCACCAATAAATGTAAAAAGATTGGTAATGCTCATTGGTGTCCTAGTGCCTTGTTTGTCTTCCAGCACCAAACTTTCCAAATGGTGCCCACCAATTAATTCTACTACTTGAGAATTCATGATAACGTGAATATTGGGGGCCGCTTCGATGCGCTGGACCAAATAATCGCTCATTTTAGAACCTAAATCATCACCCCTCAAAATTATATGCACCTCGGCAGCATAATCCGCCAAAAAAAGGGCCGCCTGACCGGCAGAATTACCTCCCCCGACTACCCCCACCAGTTCATCTTTACATGCCGTTGTATTCATCCCCGTAGCTGAATAATAAACTCCACTGCCTTCAAACTTGTCTATATTATCGATATCCAATTGTCTATACTCGGCCCCTGTAGCGGCCATTAACGCTTTGGCCTTTACCACCTTGTCATTGGATGCATAAAGAATAAAATGTTCTCCAGTATGTTCTATTTTTTCGGCGCTATGCGGAATGGATATGTTGCAACCAAATTTTTGGGCCTGGAGGTAGGCCTTATTGGCTAAATCCCTTCCTGAAATCCCCGTTGGAAAACCCAAGTAGTTTTCTATTTTAGAACTTTTTCCTGCCTGGCCTCCTGGAGCACTACTGTCAATGGTTACCACACTCAACCCTTCGGAAGAAGCATAAACACTGGCGGCCAGGCCTGCAGGACCGGCACCAATAACAAGCAAGTCAAAAATCTTGTCCTCAAAGTTCATTAAAACACCGGAAAATCTAGCCACCTCATCTAAAGAGGGTTTTTTGTGCAAGTGACCGCCATTACAAATCACAATAGGCAGGTCTTGTTCTCCAAGTTCAAAACTTTGCAATAAATCTGTTGCTTCATCAGACTGGTCCGTATCGAGAAAGTTATACCATATATAGTTTTTGTCCATGAAGTCCCTTATGGCATATGCCTCTTTGGAATTACCGGACCCCACTAACTTAATGCCACCGACGTATTCGTTCAAAATTGCATCCTGTCTTTGCAAGAAGGTATTTAATAACAAATCGCTCAGTCCGCTATTCTTGGCAATCGCTTCCTTCAATTTCTCAGGGGTAATTCTCAGTAATTCGGAATCTTTCTTGGCCACACCTCTAAATTGGGACCCACGATCTGATAGCATGCCACTATCCCCTGAAAACTCACCTTTGTTATGTGTGGCAATGACCCGCTCTTCAAAAGAGGGGTCTAGAATCTTGATTTCTCCTTGAAGGACCACAAAAAAATCATACTTCAATTCATTGATGTCAAATACAACCGTATCGTTCGCAAAATATTCTATTTTACCAAACTGCTTTAACTGACTTATTTGTCTCTGTGTAAGCTGGGGAAATCTTGGGTCGTTCATAATTCCGTTATCTTAAAAGGTAGGAAAAATTACAAATTCTAGGAACATCATTAAATTTACAATAAAGTTGATTTACTTGAGAAATCCTTCTCTGTAGGCCTATTTTTGATTTTTTTTAACCTGAAGTTTACACAATGCCCTTAGTCACCTCAGAATACAATCCTTCTTTACCTTTTAAATTTGGTCATATTTCCACCATCTATTCCGGCCTATTTAGAAAGGTGGAGAATCTTCATCAGCAAAGGGAGCGTTTGGAGTTGGAAGATGGCGATTTTATGGATTTGGATTGGAGCTATGCCAGGGAACCTACGGACCAGGCGGTAATTTTACTTCATGGCCTAGAGGGCAACGGACAAAGACCTTACATAACCGGTAGTGCCAAAATTCTTAACGAGAACGGAATGGATGCCTGCGCCGTTAATTTTAGAGGCTGCAGTGGTGAAACCAATAGACTTTTCAGGTCCTATCATTCCGGCGCCACGGAAGACTTGAATGCGGTGGTTGAACATATCCTTTCATTGAAAAAATATTCAAGCATTTTTATCAAGGGTTTTAGCCTAGGAGGAAATATGACCTTGAAATATGCTGGCGAAAATAGACAACTGCCGCCCGAGCTTAAGGCGGTGATCGGGGTATCTGTTCCCTGCGACCTACACAGTTCCCTGAAACAGTTACTAAAGCCAAAAAACTATGCATATGCGCATCGCTTTAGAAAACACTTGGTAGCCAAACTGAGTATGAAGTTGGAGCTCTTCCCGGATTTGATTACAAAAACCGATGTTGAAAAAATTAAGACCCTAAAAGATTTTGATGAAATCTATACCAGTAAGGCCCATGGGTTTGCCGATGCCCTTGACTATTATACAAAATGCAGCTGTTTACAATTTCTGCCAGATATAAAAGTGCCAACAAAAATCATTAATGCCCTAAACGATTCCTTCCTAGGACCTGAGTGTTTCCCTTTTAAAGAAGCTAAAGAAAATGCCAATTTATTTTTGGAAACGCCAAAATTTGGTGGTCATGTTGGATTCTGGGACAATGGCAATCGATATCACAACGAAAAAAGTGCAATAAAGTTCTTTGAAGCACACATATAAATAGGGGTTATTCTTATATTAGTGCCCATAAATTTGTTACCATGAGAAAATTATTTGTTGTTCTAGCTTTAGGCGGATTGATGGTCAGCTGTGGCGAGAAAAAGAAGGAAGAGAAAAAAGATGGGTTTGAAATGACCCGAACCAAAACCGAAGAAAAAACTGTTGAAGCTAAATCTGAAGGCGTACCTGTAGATATGGACAACGAAGGAGTTGGCCCGTTCAAGGATATTACTTTTGATAGCGAAATTGACACAGAATTGGCCGCCGCTGGCGAAGCTAAGTTCAATGCAATCTGTACCGCTTGCCATATGGCAGAGCAGCGCATGATAGGTCCTGCCCTTAAGGGTGTTTTTGAAAGAAGAAATCCTGCCTGGGTAATGAACATGATTATTGGCCCGGACAAAATGCTTAAGGAAGACCCTATTGCCAAAGCATTGTACGAAGAATACAACAAAGCTATCATGCTTAACCAAAATCTATCTGAAGAAGATACTCGCGCAGTTGCAGAGTACTTAAGAACTCTTTAGAAAAATATACCCTTGTGGTAGGCCGGTTTTCCAAAAGAAAACCGGCCTTTTTATTTTATGAACTTTGGGGTGATTCTCCACTTATTTCATTTTAACATTTTTTTATGAAACGTTTTAAAGGTTATCCGTCTTTATAACCAAACAACATCATCAACAAAACGGACAATTTCATGGAAAACGACAGTACTCTTCACATTGGGGACCAAAATATATCAGAACGATTTCTTAGAAAAAAACGTTCATACATCTCCCTACGAAACTGGATCGGTTGGGCAGGTGGCTACCCTAGCAATAAGGATGAAAAGAACAAGGAATAATTTGGAAAACCATGGGGCTATTGCCACCCCTTTTTAGGAGGAAACCCTATCTGAAACCACTTTGTAAGTAGGATCTTCCAAAACGTTTACGTCAATAATTTCTTGGGCGTTTTCCAACAAGCGTACACAATCCTTGCTCAGGTGTCTTAAATGAACTTTTTTACCCACTTTGGCATAACGCTCGGTAATTTTGTTCAACGCTTCAATTCCTGACATATCTGCCACCCTACTTTCTTTAAAATCAATAATCACTTCATCGGGATCGTTGAGAACATCAAATTTCTCGGCAAACAAAGTGGTTGATCCAAAAAATAAAGGACCATAGATTTCATAGTGCTTAACCCCATTATCATCAACATGCTTGCGGGCCCTGATCCTTTTGGCATTTTCCCAAGAATATGCCAAAGCAGAAATAATTACCCCTAGAAGGACGGCCACCGCTAAATTGTGTGTAATGGCGGTAATGAGAGTTACCAAGACCATCACCACTACATCTGATTTTGGCATCTTGCCAAACGTTTTAAAACTGGCCCACTCAAAAGTACCTATCGCAACCATAAACATCAACCCCACCAAGGCCGCCATTGGTAATCTTTCTATTAGACTAGACCCGAACATAATAAAAACTAAAAGCATAACGGCCGCCGTAATTCCGGATAAGCGTGCCCTAGCTCCGGAAGAAGTGTTGATCAAACTTTGCCCGATCATGGCACAACCACCCATTCCGGAAAGAAAACCGGAAAAAATATTGGCCGTACCCTGAGCTACGCATTCTTTGTTGCCCCTCCCCCTTGTTTCGGTAATTTCATCTACAATATTTAGGGTAAGCAAACTTTCAATCAAACCTACGCCCGCCACAATGGCCGCATAAGGAAATATTATTTGAAAAGTAGCCCAAGTAAAAGGAATCTGCGGGATGGACAAGGGCGGAAAACCCCCACTAATCGTCTCTCCTTCAGACATGGTATCTGCTACGGTTACCGTGTCTATACCAAAACCAATTACAATGGCGGAGACCACAAGAATAGCCAGTAAAGATGAAGGTATAGCCTTGGTAAGCTTAGGGAAACCCCAAATTATGAGCATGGTCAACAAAGTGAGCCCCAACATCATAAAGAAAGAAGAACTTTCTAATAATTGGTCCGTTCCCTTTTGGTAGAAATTTGGGAACTGCGCCATAAAAATGATAATGGCCAATCCATTTACAAAACCGAACATAACTGGGTGTGGTACCAACCTAATAAATTTTCCCAAACGAAGTACTCCGGCCAATATTTGAAGTACGCCCGCAATTATTACAGTAGCAAACGTATATTGTAGAATTTCCTCGGGCCCAATTCCAGGGAAGGTTCTTTTCAATTCTAAAATAAGACCCACAAAAATTACCGCTACAGCACCTGTAGCCCCGGAAATCATTCCCGGTCTACCACCAAGAATAGAAGTGATCAAACAGAGAACAAAAGCCGCATAAAGTCCGGTTAAAGGTGAAAAACCAGGAATTAGCGCAAAAGCAATAGCCTCCGGTACAAGGGCCAAGGCTACTGTCAAACCCGAAAGGATTTCGGTTTTATAATCTACTTTCTGCTTAAAATCGAAAAGGTTGAAATACTTTTTCATGGCTAAATTTTGAGCGGGCAAAATTAGCCTAAAATAAGCTAGCAGCCTAGTAATGAACTATAATAAGCTCCTTTTTTATGGGATATACCATCAAATTACCAATCTCTGAGGCCTAATAGTTTTTCTCCCAATTCCGTTAATTCGGCTTTTTCATACTTGGTCTGTTCCCAATTTCTGGGGTCTCCGGGGAAGGCATATCCTTCTGGTGCTATCCTGTTTTTCCAAGAATTGATTCTCCATTTACGCATGGCCTCGTTTTCCTCTTCCGCAGGCATCATAGAAATATATTGGGCAATTCTCACCTTATCCTTCGATTTGTTTGGCCGAATTCCGTGAGGTTGCGTACTATTGAAAATCAACAAATCACCCGCTTCCATTTTTACCTTTACGATTTTATCCTCCAAACCAGTAATGTCAGGTTGAAAATGGTCTCTATCTTCAGGCTGGGTAAGTTTCCAGCTATCATAGTTTCTATAAAGCCAAGGAATACATTGAAAACCTCCCATATTTTCATCGGTTTGATCTGCCAGTGCCAATACCCCTTGAACATTCTGAGGTTTGGTCTCCGGGTCATAGTCCCAATGGATAAAACCTTTCTTAGTAACACCATCTGGCAACGGAAAATTTAAATTTGCACGATCTATAGTAACCCATAACTTTTCAGTTCCCCAGACATCTACAAAAGCATCATACACTTTTTGGGTCTGCCTATTATTCCAAAGATGCTGATGGTTGTAAACCTCTACCATACCTGTTCCGGTAAGCTCCTTCATCTTCATTTCCGCTCTTGGCGGCGTATACCAAGTGTTAGAATCTCCAGGATCTTTCTCATCAAATTCCCAGATAAAATCTGCGGTAGCTTTTGCCTGCTCTTTGGTAATGGCATTTTTAACTACAATGTACCCGTTCTCCTTCCAAAACCGCCAATCGAACTCACTTAAAATCCTTAAAGGTTCCCCATTGGAGCGATCGTTTAATTGTAGTTTACTACTTGTTGCCGTAGATGGATTTCCTGGAATGGCCTCGTGAGCTTTGTTAGCTATTTCAACTTTTTCTTCTATCTGTCCCATAGTTTTAAATTAGGTTTACCGATTTTACTTGATGATAAAATTATAGTAGAACAATTTTCAATACCACCTTAATATTGACCACAATTTGAACAATATTGATATTTATTTATATGAATATCCATTATTTTAATAATTTAGTGAAACCCTCATCATAATACTATCATTCATTCCTGTGAAGATTCAGCTTGAAACCATAACACCTGCATCGGACAGTACATTTAGGTTATTGCACGACCCTAAACTCAACCATTTATTTTACTGGCATTTTCATCCGGAGTATGAGCTTGTCTACATAGAAGGTGCTAGTGCCACCAGACATGTAGGGGACCATATTTCTACATTTGAAGGGAGTGATTTGGTTCTTATTGGGTCTAATATTCCACATTTAAATTTTGATTATGGTGTAACATCCACCTACAGGAAAGAAGTTCTTCACATAAAACCCTCATTTAAAGAAGATTTTATATCTCCACTTCCAGAATTAAAGAACATTAGCCGACTTATGGACTTGGCACGGTACGGAATAGCTTTTTCCGGAGAGACCAAAAGACAAATAGGAGCGCTTATGAAAGAACTGCACCAGTTGGCTCCCTTTGAGTTTTTCATGAGGGTGATGCAAATACTCAAACTGCTCTCCAACAGTAAAGAATTTGAACTGTTGCACAAAAGACCGTTCGAGCATTCTTACAGTTCAAAGGAACAATCCAGGATTAGGGAAATTTATGCGCTTATTGACGAACGATACCAAGGTAAAATTCCGGTAGAGGAGGTGGCCAGCATGTGTAATCTAAGTAAACCAGCCTTTTGTAGGTATTTTAAAAAAGCTACTAACACTACCTTTATCGGGTTTTTAAACCAATACCGTATAAGTCAGGCAAAAAGACTTCTTCTAATGGAAAAAAATGTTAGCGAGACCTGCTTTGAATGCGGCTTTGAAAGCCTATCCTACTTTAACCGAACTTTTAAAAAAATAACCGGGGAAAATCCTTCTGATTTTAAGAAAAGAATGAAAACCAAAACCGCCCCTTATTCTTTCGAACAGGGGCGGTCTCTAACTAAATAACCAACCAAAAAAATCTTTATCTCATTTTCTACTTCTTTCGACCTTCATTACAGGATTAGAAGTTTTAATTCTTTTTTTGCCTACCGAGTTATCACTCGATTTTAAGTACTGTCTGTAACCTCTGCCTTTAAACCTGTAGACGGTTTCGCTACTAGGGTGGTACAGTTCCACAGTACTGTCATTAATAACGTACAATTCAAAGTAATCATTGCTCGATGAACGGTAAGCCAGTGTTAAAGTTTTAAGCATTTCATCGTACGCAGTGTCATACACCCGATATTCTCCTTCAAAATCCCATTGTAAATTGGATATTGGAGTTCCCGGAGCATCTATAGAAGACTGAAACATGTCTGTATTAAAACTTAAGAAGTTTTCATTATCAAAGTCATTTAACATTCCTTCTTGACTTGTATATACCTTTTCCCAGACATCATATTCTTGTAGGAAATAAGAAAGATTATCATAAAATATATAGTCAAAATCAAATTCGTTCATCTGATAACCTTCCAAAAAATAAGAGGTATCAGATAAGGAATCATATAATTCCAATGTATTATGGTCTACCACAAAAACATCCATAAAGTACCGTCCATATACATCATGGTCAATCTGAATCTCTCCTAGGCCACTTTCATAGAAACCTACATCTATGCCTAAGCCACTACCCGTTTTTCCAATGCCTACCAATTTATTATTGGCGTATAGAGTGCCATTTACAAAAGATAAGGTAAATGCATATTCCATAAAAGCTACCTCACCCGCACCTTGGGTAGCTGTTATATCTACATACCATAAATCATGTGACCTTAAAAGAGATTCAGTAGACACTGCCGGTTCATCTATATAAGAATCTTCTATCAATACCTCCGTATAACAAGAAGAAAGTAACAGGCTAACAAACAAAAGATTAAGTATTTTTATTTTCATAATTATAGTGGTATTGATTCTAGATAAGAATAACAACAGCCATGCCAATATTTTTAACTATATGATAATCAACAGATAAGGTGAAACTTGATTATTTACTTAGCTTTGCCAAGTAAAAAGTACACCCCTTATCTAACTTATGAAGAAAGACCCTAAATTTGCCGTTTTTGGAGGAGGTAGCTGGGCCACCGCTATTGTTAAAATGCTATGTGAGAATCAAAAGAAGGTGGGTTGGTATATGAGAAACCCAGATGCTATTGGGTTCATAAAAATTCAACAACACAATCCCAACTACCTTACATCTGTTACTTTTGACACGGAACAGCTGAACCTCACGGACGACCTTAACCAAGCCGTAACCGATGCGGATATTCTCATTTTTGCCATTCCATCGGCATTTTTACAAACAGAACTTGAGAAATTGACCGTGCCCATTTCGGACAAAATCATTTTTTCTGCCATTAAGGGAATTGTGCCCGAAACCGGACTAATTGTGGGCGAACATTTCCATGAAACGTATGATATTCCGTTTAAGAACATAGGTGTTATCACAGGGCCTTGTCATGCAGAAGAGGTAGCCATGGAACGTTTATCCTATCTAACCATTGCCTGTGCAGACACCCAAAAGGCCTCTTACGTTGCAAAAAACCTCAGTTGTAGTTATATAAAGACCAAAGTTACCAAAGATATTATAGGCACCGAATATGCTGCCATGCTCAAGAATATTTATGCTATTGCAGCAGGAATTGCGCATGGATTGGGATATGGGGACAATTTTCAAAGTGTGTTGATGAGCAACGCCATTAGGGAAATGAAAAGGTTTACCAAACGTATTCACAAAATTGACCGGAACATAAACGATTCTGCCTATTTAGGCGATTTATTGGTAACCGGATATTCTACTTTTAGCCGCAACCGCATGTTCGGGAACATGATCGGAAAAGGATATACCGTAAAAAGTGCCCAAATGGAAATGAATATGGTTGCCGAAGGGTATTATGCCACAAAGAGCGCCTTTTTAATTAAATCCAAATTGGACAAAAAAGTAAAGACGCCCATTATCAATGCGGTTTACAAGGTTCTTTATGAAGCTAAAAACCCGAAAAAAGTATTTTTAGAACTTACCGAAAAGTTAGACTGATTACGCCCGATCTAACGAAAAATTGGAATGGTCGTCCAATTCGGCCTCCAGAGTGTTTCGCCATGCGTTGATTTTGGCATCGTTCAAATCAAAATACTTTTTGAATTCCTCCAAGATTGGGTCTAGCAGAGTTCGCATTCCATCAATATCAAAATACAGTCTGCCGGTTCTTCTAATAAAGAAGTCCATAGGGTTCTGAACCATTTCATATTCTATGCAAAAACGCAACTCTGCCTTGGCCATTCGAATATGAACATCCGCATCATTTAGTTCTTGGTAATATTCCAAAATCCTGTCTGTCTGTTTCCCATAGTTAGTGACCAAAAACCAGGCATCGTGCTCCGTAAATCCGTTTTTTTCAATTCTTTCAAAAACCTGTTTGATATACTTTTTTACGTGTTTGTATTTTTTGAAGTCCACATTCCCGCAGAGGGCGATTTTATCCGTAAAACACTCTTTGAGTTCAGTGTCATGGTCCTCTTCCATTTTTTTGGCAATACGGTTCACCACTCGTTCAGCCATTTTACGATAGCCCGTAAGTTTACCTCCAGCTATGCTAACCAAACCAGTGTCCGATGTAAAAATTTCATCCTTTCTGGATAATTCCGAAGCAGATTTTCCTTCTTCATGGATTAAAGGTCTTAATCCGGCCCAAGAAGAAATGATATCCTCCATTTCCAGCTCAATCTTTGGAAACATATTGTTAACCGCGGAAATAAGGTAAATGGCATCTGCCAAATCTGTTCGCACGCTATCCTTATCTTTGTTGTAATTGGTATCCGTAGTACCTATGTAGGTTATTTTACCTCTAGGGATAGCGAACATCATCCGGCCATCTGGGATATCAAAATAAACCGATTGTTTCACAGGTAGTTTTTCCCAAGGGAATACCAAGTGAACACCTTTGGTTAAATGTAATTGTTTCCCTTTTTTG
This sequence comes from Cytophaga sp. FL35, assembly GCF_014349235.1. GTDB lineage: Bacteria > Bacteroidota > Bacteroidia > Flavobacteriales > Flavobacteriaceae > Euzebyella. Next base: position 214,159 of record NZ_JACSOH010000004.1, read on the forward strand.
GAATTGTTCTTACTTCTTAGTTCATCTACCCAAGGACCTGCAGCACTAATTACGTACTTGGATTTTATTTTAAAAGTTTTATCCGTAAGTACATCTTTTACTTCTACTCCAGCAACCTTGTCCTTTTTGTAAACAAAATCTTCTACGGATGCATAATTAAGTGCCCGTGCCCCGAATAATAAACTAGTTTTAAGGTTTTCTATGGTAAGGCGCGCATCATCCGTACGGTATTCCGCATAATAACCGGCACCTTTCAATATTTTTTTGGGAAGTAGGGGTTCCAGTTTGAGCGCTTCTTTCTTCTCTAACATCTGCCTTTTATCATCCCCGGAAACCTGGGCCAAAATATCATACACTTTAAGACCTATGGAAGTTAGCCATTTTCCATAGGAACCATTTTCAATGAGCGGCAACAACATTTTCTCCGGAATGACCAGATGTGGTGCCAATTTATGAACGATTGCACGTTCTGAACCCACTTCTTTCACCAGCCAAAAATCAAATTGCTTCAAATATCTGAGACCGCCATGAATAAGCTTGGTAGACTTACTACTGGTCCCAGAAGCAAAATCACCTTTTTCAACCAAGGCTACTTTTAGACCCCTGCTGGAGGCATCCAGAGCGATTCCAGCTCCGGTGATTCCGCCACCAATGACCACAAGGTCAAAACTTTCCGATGACATTTTTTCAATAGTCCTGTTCCTGTCCAGATTGGAGAACTTAATATTTTTCACTTCGTTATTTTTTATTTTAATATGATCAACAAGAAAAGTTTATTGCTCTTCCCAACCTTTTGTTCGTTCCACGGCCTTTTGCCATTTTTTATATAAACGTTTTCTTTTTACCCGATCAAAACTAGGTTTAAATATGCGGTTCATTGGCCTACTCTCATCCACATCTTCCTGTTTCCACACACCAACTTGAATGCCCGCTAGAAACGCAGCTCCCATAGCTGTAGATTCTATTACTTCAGGTCTATGAACCTCAGAATCCAGAATATCTGCCTGAAATTGCATTAAATAATTATTGGCACAAGCCCCACCATCTACCCGAAGGTTTTTTAATTGAATTCCGGAATCGTCTTCCATGGCCTTTAAAATATCTTTGGTCTGGTAAGCCAAGGATTCTAAAGTTGCCTTTGCCAAATGGGCCTTACCTGTATCTCTGGTCAACCCAAAAATGGCCCCTCTGGCATACATATCCCAGTAAGGCGCACCCAAACCGGCAAACGCAGGGACTACATAGACGGGATTTTCATCTTCCACGGATTCTGCCAAAGCTTCGGTTTCCTTGGCATCCTCTATTAATTCCAGTCCGTCCCTCAACCACTGAATAGCTGCTCCGGCAATAAAAATACTCCCTTCAAGGGCGTAATTTATTTTTCCGTCCAAACCGTAAGCTATGGTAGTCAGAAGTCCGTTTTTGGAAAACTGAGGGTTTTCACCCGTATTCATCAACATGAAACAGCCCGTACCATATGTATTTTTTGCGGTACCCTTTTTAAAACAGGCTTGACCAAAAAGTGCCGCTTGTTGGTCGCCTGCAATTCCTGCGATAGGAATTTTAACCCCTCTAAGTTCATAGTCGCCAAAGTGATACGCCGAAGGCTTTACTTCCGGTAACATTAATTTGGGTATCCCTAAAGCCTTTAAAAGTTTCTCATCCCATTTGAGATCAACAATATTATAGACCATGGTTCGGGAAGCATTGGTATAATCCGTTACATGCTTTTCTTTATTGGTCATGTTCCAAACGAGCCAAGAATCTACCGTACCCATCAATAGGTCTCCATTTTCTGCTTTTTGCCGCGCACCTTCTACATTATCCAAGATCCACTTTACTTTAGTTCCTGAGAAGTAAGAGTCTATGACCAAGCCCGTAGTTTTTCTAACGTGCTCCGTCAAACCTCTGTTTTTAAGGTTTTCACAGATATCTGCCGTACGTTTGTCCTGCCAAACAATAGCGTTATATACAGGCTCCCCTGTAATTTTATCCCAAACCATGGTGGTTTCGCGTTGATTGGTAATGCCAATTGCAGCGATATCACCAGGGGCTACTCTTTCTTTCTCGAGAAGTTCGTCCAAAACTCCCAATTGCGTATCCAAAATTTCTTTTGGGTCATGTTCTACCCAGCCAGATTTTGGGAAAATTTGTTTGAATTCTTTTTGGACCATGCCTTTAATTTGCCCGGCTTCATCCACGAGAAGCGCCCTAGAACTAGTAGTTCCTTGGTCTAAGGATATAATATATTTCATGTAGTGTATGTTGAGTGAGTTGGAATTTAATGAAGCTCTGTTCCTTTAAATCCTATTATGGTTAAATATAGAATTAAAACCACCCAAATCAAAGCTGACCGAGGAGTCATTTCACTCAAAAATGGTGCTCATTCACTTTCCTATAGAGGTATCAGGAAATATAACCGTTATCCACAAAATAATCTACTATGGCCTCTTTCATTAAAACGGCCTGCTCACCGGATTTTAATATGGGCAATTCTTCCTTTATAGTATAATGGGGCCATCCATCTTCATCAAAAAAATCAAACTCATAATAACCGTAAGGTTCTAAAAGTCGGCATATGGCAATATGCATCAATCCTAATTTGTCGTCTTTTTTAAACGTTCTATGGTATTGCCCTAATTCCTGTACCCCTACCAAATAAATAATGGCATCAAGTTCTAATAGGTCACCATCGGAAAACTGCGCCGATAGTTTTTCGACTAAAACATCCCATCTTTCCTTTAAAACAAAATCTCTAGACACCTGCTTACCTGTATTATAGGGTTTCTTTAATGAACAACAATTGACAAAGGTACGAATCAAAAACACTATTTTTGTTTTAATTCAATCAACATGGGATTTCTTGATATTATTTTTGGATTGTTACTGCTCTACGGGCTTTACAAAGGTTTCAAAAATGGACTCTTTATAGAACTTGCCTCTATTGTGGCCCTCGTTGCAGGGATTTTTGGCGCCATTCATTTCTCTTATTATGCTGGTGACTATTTATCCCAAAATATGAATTGGGATGAACGCTACATTAATATTGCCGCTTTTGTAATTACATTTATGGTCATAGTCATTGCCGTTCATTTGGCCGCCAAACTTTTAACAAAAGTGGCAAGTGCTGCCATGCTTGGCCCACTTAACAGAATAGCCGGTGGTATTTTTGGTATTGTAAAGGTAGCCGTGATATTGGGCGCCCTATTGGTCTTCTTTGAAAGAATAAACGAAAGTACGGAAATGGTAGAGGATGAAAAAGTACGGCAGTCCGTCCTTTACGAGCCCATTAAAAAGATTGGGGCGTTTGTTTTTTCTAAAGTATTAAAGGCAAAACGTACGAATGAAATGGAAGAAAATCAACCAAGTGAGGAAATCATCATCTAATAAAAATAACCTCTACTCATTCATCAAAACCCTCCCAGATATGTAATCCAAGACTTACTTAAATCCTACATTGAATTGTATTTCATCGAAAAGAGCATTTATTAACATCCTGCAGCGATATTTTTTTAGATATTCGCCTTATCGATAATCCCCATCGATATTTAGAGAACATGAGAACACCCCCAGATCTCACCTACCCTTCATAAGGGACCTTACCTACTTACAAATAGAACACTATATGAAAATGATTAGGCATTTTGGTGCCTTGGTTTTATTTGTATGTACATTGGCGTCTTGTTCAAAGGAGTCAGTTGAAACTACAAATATCGTTGAGGCCGAGAACGTACCGGAGATTGAAAGTGAACTTTTAGAAGTAGTCAACCAACATAGGTTATCCCTTGGACAAAATTCACTGGAATTTAGCTCTATTGCTTACAAAGAGGCAAATGACCACACAGACTATATGATGGCAGTTGGGTCTTTGAACCATGATAATTTTAGCAAGAGGGCCTCTTCCATTTCTTCAGAGGTCAATGCGGAGTTTGTTGCCGAAAATGTGGCAAAAGACTATGTTAATGCCTCCCAAGCCTTTACCGGTTGGTTAAACAGTAATAACCATAAGGAAACGATGGAAGGAGAATTTACCCATACCGCGGTTAGTGTCAAGAAAAACCAAAACGGGGATTTATATTTTACCCAAATATTTTTCAGATAAGTATTCACCCTTTTTATCATCGTAACTAATCAAGGTTACGGCTATAGTTTATTTTACTTTGGTTAACTTAGCTTTTTATTGCTTAAAAGTTGAGGCCCCACCCCCAATGGGATCAGCTAGTTGACTTAAGCACAAAGTTTAACCTATAAAAGTTAAGACTATGGCCATTAAAGCCCCCTTTAACCTTACACAATGGATTAGTGAAAATCGCGATTCCTTAAAACCACCAGTAGGCAACAAAAACCTTTACAAAGATGCGGGCGACTATATAGTAATGATAGTTGCAGGGCCAAATGCCCGAAAGGACTATCATTACAATGAAACCGAAGAGCTATTCTATCAATTGGAAGGTACTATTGAGGTCCATATTCAGGATGAGGGAAGAAAAAAAACCATGCAACTAGGGCCTGGGGACATGTATCTGCACCCCTCAAAAGTACCTCATTCACCCGTAAGACACGAAGGTAGCATAGGTTTGGTCATTGAGCGAAAGCGAGACCACATGAATGTAGATGATGGCCTTCTCTGGTTTTGTGACAATTGCAACCACAAACTTTATGAGGCTTATTTTACGCTTCATGATATAGAAAAAGACTTTTTGGCCCATTTTAAGCATTTCTATAGCTCCAAAGACCTAAGAACCTGTGATAACTGTGGTACGGTCATGCCTGTAGACGAGCGTTTTATTGCAAAAGATTAAGTTTTTACTATTTCTGAAATAGAATTGATTGGCAGGTCGTTCCCCAAGTATTTACCCAGCTTTCTAAAATGTCCAAATTTCAAACATTCAAATATCTATCAGTATTCTTAATAGGAATATGTATATCCTTTGTTGTTTTTTACAACATGAATCAAAAGGCCCTCCTAACCAAGCAAGAGGCAGTAAACAACGCCATTTCCAGGTCGCTCATAAAAATTGAGGATGAAATCAACAAAATCAATCTTGTTATGGAATCCATGAATTTTTTCTTTGAAAACCATGAAGATGTTTCACAAGAACTTTTTGAAAGATTTACAGACCCTTATTTAATGGAATTAAGAAACATCGGAGCTTTGGAATGGGCCCCACGGATAGACACTGTTGCCAAAAATGAAACAACAGAGGATATACCGGACATAACCACAACGGATACAGAGGGTAACTTTGTTACAGTTGACTCAAAGAGTGTTCATTATCCTATTGTTCTTTTAAATCCGTTAGAGCCTTTAAAAGATGCCCTAGGTTTTGACAACTATTCTGAAACAACGCGAAAAACGGCCATAGATCTGGCTATATCTTCCAATCAAACTACCATAACCGCTCCAGTACAACTGGTTCAAAAGAACAATGGATTACCAGGTTTTTTGGCTATAAAAGCCGTTAAAAATCCTAAGACCAAAGAAACAAAGGGAATAGTTGCTGCCATATATCGCATGGATATCTTCATTAACCGAACTTTGAAAAACGAACTTCCTCTGATGCATATGGCGCTGACGGATTCTGCCGCTCAATCCTCTCCGCTATTTTCAAATTTCAAGGACAGTTCGCAAACTATTGTAAATAAAAAATCAATAATAAAAAGTGTGAAAGCCTCCAACCGGGTCTGGAACGTTCATTTTTTACCAAAACGCGATTATTTTGCCTACCCCCATGTACCGGAATCCTACATCATTTTATTATTGGGTATTTTGACTACAGGACTAATTCTCTACACTATTAAGAAAAACGATGAATACCACGATCGTTTAGAGGCCCGGGTTCAAATTAGGACCAGTGAGTTGGAAGCCTCCAATAAAATGAAGGAAAATTTGTTACGAGAGATTCATCATAGGGTAAAAAACAATTTGCAGATTACCTCTAGCTTAATGAATATGCAAAAGCGAAAATTGGTAAGCAAGGAGGCAATTACGGCCTTATCCGATAGTCAGGCAAGAATTTCTGCCATCGCCCTTACGCATCAAAAAATCTATCAGGACAAGGATTCCAAAGCGGTTAACCTTCATGATTATTTGGTGGATTTAATGGAATATCAAAAAAAAATATCCCCGTCGTTCACCTACAAAATTGATTGCCCTTATGTTTCCGTAGACCTTGACCGCGCGGTACCCCTTGCCTTAATTATTTCAGAATTGGTTACCAATGCCGTAAAACATGCTTACCCAGATACTACCAAATACAATGAACTTTCTATAGATGTAAGTCGAATTGATGAAGAAAACGTCTTTCTAAGCATCAGGGACAATGGCAAAGGCCTCCCCGAAGGATTTGAACTCGAACAGGCAGAGGGTATTGGCTTTGAAATTATCCGTGCCCTATGCAGACAGATTACTGCTACCCTAACTTATGCGTCAACCGAAGAGGGTACCCAGTTTGATTTGAAGTTCAAAAACCTTAGTTAAATTTTAAATCCAATTAAAATTGATTTTGGTTATCTTTAGATATGATAGTTAAGATTCTCATAGGTCTAGTTGCCCTGCTCCATTTATATTTTATGTGGTTTGAAATGTTTGCCTGGACAACTAGAGGAAGAAAAATCTTTAAAGGGTTTCCTTCAGAATTATTTGAACCTACCAAACCTATGGCAGCCAACCAAGGTCTTTATAATGGCTTTTTGGCCGCAGGGCTTATTTGGACCTTTTTTATTACCAATATTACTTGGCAAACAAATATTTCTTTATTCTTTCTATCCTGTGTCTCGGTGGCTGGTATTTTTGGAGCCATTACGGCTGATAAGAAAATTTTCTTTGTTCAAGCACTTCCGGCCCTACTTGGAATTATATTCCTCCTTTTACGATTTTAAATATCCTTTTTCATTTCGGCCAGAACGGAAAGTATTAAAATGTTCAATCCATCATCCAATAGCGTATATTTGGGTAAAAATATAACATTACAACTATAAATAGTTATAAAATTATGGATAAATCAATTTCCTTCGGCATTGAAGATGCCTTGAAAAAATTAAGTATTGAACACCATAATAGCGGTACTTCCACGGGTTCAAGCTTTTTTGGAAATGGTCATGAAATTCTATCTAGTAGCCCAGTAGATGGAAATTTGATTGCTAAAGTAAATACTACTACCAGGGAAGATTATGATAAAGTAGTTGGTACTGCGTCACTCGCATTTAAAAAATGGAGGACCGTACCTGCGCCACAGCGCGGGGAAATCGTGAGACAGTTTGGCAATAGGTTAAGGGAACTTAAGGAACCGTTGGGGAAACTGGTTTCCTATGAAATGGGAAAAAGTTATCAAGAGGGACTGGGAGAAGTACAGGAAATGATAGATATATGCGATTTTGCGGTAGGCTTATCCAGACAGCTGCATGGTCTCACCATGCACTCTGAGAGACCGGGCCACCGCATGTATGAACAATACCACCCCCTTGGTATTGTGGGTATTATTTCAGCCTTTAACTTTCCTGTTGCCGTTTGGGCCTGGAACACGGCCCTTGCCTGGGTTTGTGGTGATGTTTGTATTTGGAAGCCATCTGAAAAAACTCCCTTATGTGCCATTGCTTGTCAAAAAATTGCTGCAGATGTCTTCAAGGAGAACAACCTCCCGGAAGGTATTTCATGTCTTGTAAACGGGGATTATAGCGTAGGTGAATATCTCTCCAATGACAAAAGAATTCCCTTGGTATCTGCTACTGGCTCCATACGTATGGGAAAAATTGTAGCTCAAGCGGTTGCCTCCAGACTCGGAAAATCCTTATTGGAGCTAGGCGGAAACAATGCTATTATTGTTACTCCTGATGCCGATATAAAAATGACCATTATAGGAGCTATTTTTGGGGCGGTAGGTACTGCTGGCCAACGTTGCACTAGTACAAGAAGGCTTATTATACATGAAAAAATATACGATCAAGTAAAAAATGCCTTAATAGATGCTTACTCTCAATTAAAAATTGGGAATCCATTGGATGAAACCATTCACGTAGGCCCATTAATTGATACCGACGCCGTAGAAAATTACAAGAGAGCCTTGCTTCAAGTAGTTGAACAAGGAGGCAACCTATTGGTAGAAGGAGGCCAGCTCACTGGAGAAGGTTATGAAAGTGGTTGCTATGTGAAACCTGCCATTGCGGAGGCGGAACCTTCCTTTGAAATTGTCCAAAATGAAACTTTTGCCCCCATCCTTTATCTTTTAAAATACACAGGCTCGGTAGAAAATGCCATTGAGATTCAAAACAGCGTAGTACAGGGCCTATCCTCTGCAATTATGACAAATAATCTAAGGGAGGCAGAGCGATTTTTATCCGCAGAAGGAAGTGATTGTGGTATAGCGAATGTAAATATTGGAACCTCGGGAGCTGAAATTGGTGGAGCATTTGGTGGGGAAAAAGAAACAGGAGGAGGACGCGAAAGTGGTTCGGATGCCTGGAAAATCTACATGAGAAGACAGACCAACACCATCAATTACACAACAGAGCTACCTTTGGCACAAGGAATAAAGTTTGATTTGTAAAGAGTAAAACCCGCCTATTTTCTTCCTTGCCCTTCCCCCGAACAGACAAGAATCAATAAAACGGGTTTTTAAACTAAACTAACTCAAACAACTCTGCTTCTTACAAAGCAGTTTTCCAATACTATAAAACCAACATGTTTAAACATGTTGGTTATTTTATTTATATGAATCGTACTACTTCCGTATTCAAAGTATTGAAAATCGCCCTTTAATCTCACCCAGTTTTCAAGAATCTTTTCAGTCATTTTTAAAAGGGACGATAAATATAGAAAAGCGAAACCTATCAATACACATTATTTGTATGAATGGTAGATAATCATGTATCAATGTCAAGGAACAGAAAATAAGTGTTCCAAAATAGTGTATAAATGGTAATTATCACATGGCATTTCATCGATTAACTATAGCTTTTAAAGGTTAAAGCAAAATCCTGAAGCCAGACAAAAATAAGAACCAAGTACAATTAACAGTATATAACCCACTATTTATGAAGAATTAAGAGGGGAATTTTAACAGGTGTTGTGGTTTTTTTTAATACATTGTAGATGAAACACTTAACATTGAACAACCATGACTAGAACAACAACCAACCTGCTTGGAATTGTCATTACCATTTTAGCGGGTATTTACTTCTACATGACCTGCTGTAGCAGTTGCCTTCAGGAAGCTAAAGCTACTGAACCGGAGCAGGTAAATGCACCCCCTCCAAAGGTACAGGAACCTACAAACAATCCCTTTGTACTATCGGATGGAGATTTAAATTATAAAACGGAAGACAACTTTAATTTTAGGCTTTCCTCCAACGAATTCATACAACCCCTTTCCAATAATGTGGCAACGGGCATTTCTTCAAATTTGAGCAATTATTTAGCTGAACAAGAAAACAAAGTGGTGAACCTAGTGGGCTATTACAAGAGCGACGAGGAAAACAATACTGCCTTTCCCAACCTTGGAGTGGCCAGGGCCAATTCAGTTAAAAATTACCTAATAGCCCAAAATATTCCATCGTCAAAAATCAATATTGATGGAGAACTTAAGGATGTAATGTTGCCGGATGGTGACATTCTAAAGGGACCCATAGACTTTAAACTTGACGAAGTGGCAGCAAATGCCCAGGAGGAACTTAATGCACTCTACAAAAAAATAAAAGACAACCCTTTAATCCTTTATTTTAACACAGCGGAAGCCTCAATAGCTCTTAATGCGGAACAAAGACAAAAAGTAGCGGATATAACCCGGTATTTAGACAAGGTACCGGATGCACTTTGCGAAATAACCGGCTATACAGATAGTAAAGGCTCCAACGACACTAATATTCGATTAGGGCAAGAAAGAGCAGATTTTGCCAAGTCTTATTTGGTCAGCAATGGTATCTCTGAAAATAAAATTACCACGGCTTCAAAAGGTAAGGCGAACCCAATAGCCACTAATGAGACGGAAGAAGGGCGAGCAAAGAACAGAAGAACCGTAATATCTATTAAATAATCAACCTTAAATCTTTAAAAAAATGAATTTTGAAAACATGAATATTTGGTGTTGGATAATCCCACTACTTGTAGGACTTCTTTGTGCTCTTTTTGGATATCTTCTTGGAAAAGGTAAAAGTGAAACTGTTATAGACCACTCCGCGGAATTAAAGCAATGCAGGGATACAAATGCCAAGCTGCAGGCAGATTTGGATGCCTGTACTAAGAAACTCTCCGAAAAACCAGTTTCCACTCCCCAACCAATGCCTAGCAGTACTTCCAATATTACTAGCTCTTTTGGAGCTACAGCCGAGGTAGAGGCTGCACCCGTGCCAATACCTTTTGATGCCGCTGCGGCGAAGGCCGTATTCGGCAAAAATATTAAACAAGATGACCTAAAGGTCATTGAAGGGATTGGGCCAAAAATTGAAGGCCTCTTTAAGGGAGCCGATATAGCTACTTGGAAAGCACTTTCCGAGACTTCCGTTGCCAGTTGTAAAGAAGTGTTGGCCACCGGTGGAGAACGTTATAGGATACACGACCCCTCTTCTTGGCCTATGCAAGCAAAGATGTGCTATGAAGGCAAATGGGCAGAGTTGGCCAAATGGCAAGACGAACACGATCATGGTCGATTATAATTTAACAAGGCATAAAAAAACCGGCTTCTTCCAAAGCCGGTTTTTTAAATTATGGTCATCATTACAGCATACCGTTGGCCTCAACCCAACTGAATTTGTATTGATCTTCAGGGAACTTCATCCTCTCGGCTATCCTTTCCAGACGTGCAGGAAGTTTGATTAAATAATCCCTAGCTTTTTCCGCCTCGTCAGATAAGCTTCTTACGTTTTCAAGCTCCCAATACTTATTCAGTTTCCTTAAGATATCTACATAATCTTGAGCTGTATACACCCCTAGCCTTTGTGCACAATTGGAAAAATTCTCAAAAGCTTCCCCGATCATACCACCAGATTCCCTTAAAAAATGGGCGGGCATTACAATTTTCTTTTTCATCATATCGGCGAATGCCAACATCATGCCTGAAGGATCTTCACCAAAAATGGTCTTCACAAACTCTCTATACGCCAAGTGGTGCCTCATTTCATCCCCGGCAATAATCGTGCACATTTTACCTAAAAGCACATTGCCTTTTTTTCTAGCCATTTGGCCTACTCTTTTATGCGAAATATTAGTAGCCAATTCTTGGAAGGACGTATATACAAAGTTTTTATAGGGATCCCTATCGGTACCAATATCAAAACCGTCAGATATTAAATGCTGCGTGGTAATTTCAATCTCTCTCATATTCACCCTACCGGAAAGGTATAAGTATTTATTCAATACATCTCCATGCCTATTTTCTTCAGCCGTCCATGCACGAACCCATTTTGCCCAACCGTTTCTCTTGTTCTCGCCATGCTGATCAATACCTTCAACATCCATTAACCAAGATTCATAGGTAGGCAAAGCTTCCTCGGTAATGGTATCTGCTACCATGGTAACCCAAAAATCATATCCCAATTCCTTGGATTCTCCCCTTAATTCTCTAACGGCCTCCAAAAAATTGTCACTTTCAGAATCCGGCAAAAAGTCGCTGGGTTGCCAAATTTTTTCCACTGGAAGCAGAAAAGAATCCATAAACCCTTCAACCTGAGGCTCTATAGCCTGCATCACTTCTAATCTTATATTCTTTTCTGGCATGTTATGCTTTTTTACAAATTTCGTCAATAATTTAGTCAATTAGCAGAAATAGGAAGGCTATTTTTAATTTCTTCCTTGCTCATTTGGATAGAGCATTTCCACTGGGTCACTTTGCCAAACCTCCTTCGTATCTACATCTAACATGGAAAGCGGTCCTTTAAAGGCAGCTCCCGTATCTACATTCCATACGTTAGCGGCCATTTTTGGCTCTGCAATACCAGTTTTTGTTATGGGGGTATGACCAATAAAAATTTCTTTGTAATGGCTCAATCTCTTTGGATACCTTGTATCTTCAGGGCTTAAATCTGGATTAAGGGAACAGGCCAGTTCCCAAAGTGTACGGTCCCAATAGAATGTCTGCTCAAAATATTCAAACTCTATACCTTTTAAGTTGGTAAAACCGGCATGAAGGTAAAGCCTACCTTCCGTATCAAGGTGATAATTCCTTAGGGAATCATAAAATTGAAGATGGTCTGCAATGGTCTTTTGATCGGCCTTGTCATAGGAAGCCCTAGTCGCAGTTCCTCCATGTTGAAGCCAAATTGGATTGTGTTTTTTATAGAGCAACCAATCTTGCGCCAAGACATCATGATTACCTCTAATAAAAATACAATTATGGGTCTTCTTTAGTTCGATCAAAAATGAAACAGTTTCAACCGCAGTGCTCCACCCATCTACGTAATCACCTAAAAATATGAGCTGATCTTCTTTTGTAACTTTTGCCCGATTTAAGAGTTGCTCCAAGCCTCGCAACCCAGAATGGATATCACCTATTGCTAATGTTCTCATTGGGCAAAAATCGCAATTATAGCTATGATAGCAAGGACAAACACTACCAAAAAGAAAATTTTCCAAAAAGAATAGGGTCTTGTACCACTCAAAGCTCCGGTCTGGCCATTTATAAAAAAACGGTATTCCTTTCCGTTATAAGCGTAAGAGCTAATAAAAACTGGCAAAAGCACGTGTTTAAATTTTTCATCACTGAGTTTGATATCCGCGTGATGAATTCTTTGGGTATCGCCTCCAATATCCCTACGTATCCAGGTATAGGCAATATCCTTTGCTTTTTGAAAGGACAGATGATGCCCCTCTTTTAAAGATACCGTATATTTTTCCGTTACAAAACCACTAAGATATTTGGAGTTGAACGGAACCAATTCTTTTAAATTCCATGTAGCAATTTCTGTAGGTATATCCCTTCTCTTTTTTTCTGATGCATTGATTAAAATATCATCTACGAAACCATTGACCCTCCCGGCTGCATGAGACCAACGCGTTTTCCTAACTTGTTTATTCTTATATCCTTGCTTGGTACGTACACGTTTGGTTTCATAAAAATAATCTCCCCTTTGTCCTTGATATTGAGCAAATAGATTAGCATCAAAGGTCCAAAAAGGCAGATATAGTCCGTGAAGTCCCTCTGGATCCAGTGCGGCCCTTTTCAATTTATTGGGAGCAAACCAAATACCATTTACCCAGTTTTTAAAAATAATCTTGGACTTTTGGTCGTCCAATTTAAAGGGGATTAAGGCCCCGGGCAAAATCCACCCCTCTTTTTCTTCATCCTCCTTAATAAGCGGCTCACTGCAATATACACACTTCAAGGATTTGTAATTATCCTCCACATGTTGGTTTGCACCACAATTTTTACAATGTAACAGGCTAATAGTATCCGTATATGCATTTTGACCTACCGCTTGCAAGTAGTGTTGTAGCTCCAATTCTTCAAAACTACTTTTGGCCTGTTCAATAAATTCTTCGTAGCCACAGTACTCACACTTTAATTGATGCGAACCAGGTTTAAATTTTAATTCTGCACCACAGTTGGCACATGATTTTTTATGTTCAGACTTTTGGGATTCTTCCATAAAAACAATTGGCTTTCAAAAATACTTATCCCTAAGCCTTAAGGTAGTGGTGGCGGAGTGTTTCCTCCCAAAAAAGACTTTAATTCATCTATATCTTTAAGAGCGGACCAATCGCCCATTCCCTGTTTCCAAACCAACGTATCCCTATTTATAGCCCTACTAGCAAACAGCTCCCGTAACCTATCTATACCTACAGGACCGTTCTGCAGACCATTTACGGCATAATAATACAGCATTTGTGAGGGCATTGGAGGAGGAACGGCAGAAGGTTGAGACTGAGATGCCGAATTTTGATTGGACTGAGGATTCATCATTTGACCCATTTGTTGTGCCAGAACAAAACCCATACCCATACCCATACCGGCACCGGCGGTACCGCCTTCATTTTTGGCAGCAGCTTCCATTGCCTTGGCAGCCTTAAATTGTGACAATTTTACCATGTCTAACTTGTCCAACCTACTATATTCGAATATTTCCTTTTTAAGGTCCTCAGGCATAGAGACGTTTTCAATGTAGAATTTCTCCAATTCAATACCAACCCTGTCAAATTCCGGTTGCATTACTTCTTGACATGTCTGCGAAAGCTCGGTGGTATTGGCGGCATATAGCTCAATGGGTAAATTGGCCTCTCCAACGGTATCCGTAAATCGGGTGACTATTAAACTTTTTAAATGTTCGTTTACTTCATAGCTGGTGAAGTTTCCGTCTGTACCTACCACATCTACCACAAACTTTCCGGGGTCACTGATTTTAAAGCTGTAGGTCCCATAAGCCCTTATTTCAACCAGGCCAAACCGATTGTCACTTAACATTATTGGGTTCTTTGTCCCCCACTTTTCATCCGTAAAAAGACGGGTATTCACAAAATAGACCTCTGCCTTAAACGGGCTGTCAAATCCATATTTCCATCCTTTAAGCGTAGTTAGAATGGGCAGGTTTTTTGTGTTAAGAGTATAGGTTCCTGGTGAAAACACATCTGCCAGTTGTCCTTCATTGACAAAGACTGCCGTTTGCCCTTCCCTAACAATCAATTTGGCATTGTTCTTTATTTCATTTTGATAGCGTTCAAAACGGTGAACAATGGTATCATTGGTGTTATCGAGCCACTCAATGATATCTATAAATTCATGACTGAGCTTTTTCTTTATTTCGTTGAATATGTCCATTTTTTGGCCTTTTAAATTTTTAAAAAGGTAGGAATTTATCAGTTGAGGTCAAAGCATTGAATTTAACCGAGGTTTTAAAAAGGTAAAGTCGCACATTTATTTGGGTTTAATTCGGTTTTGTGAGTAATTTACACCCCTAACTCACATACTATGAAAACCATTTACTGCATTGGAGAACTACTCATTGATTTTGTTGCCGAAAAGCAAGGAAATGACCTTTCCAAAGCTGATGTGTTTACGAAAAAAGCTGGCGGTGCACCCGCCAATGTAGCTTGTGCCATATCCAAACTTGGCGGAAATAGTAGGTTTATAGGATGCGTGGGGAGAGACCCTTTTGGAACTTTTCTTTTAAATATACTTGAAGAAAACAAGGTTGATATTTCTTTGGCTCAACGATCAAAGCACTTTACCACTTTAGCATTTGTTTCCTTAGCAGAGGACGGTGAGCGCGATTTTGTTTTTAGTAGAGGCGCAGACAAGAAATTAACCTATGACTCTGGCGTCAAGAACGGCTTTAATGGAAATATGGTCCATTTTGGTGCTGCCACTGCACTACTTGGTGGTAATTTAGAGGATGCTTATAACAGGTATTTTTTTGATGCACTTACCAAAGAGTCATTTATAAGTTTTGACCCTAATTTTAGAGGAGACCTTTGGAAAGGGAAAGAAGAAATTTTCGTAAAAAAATGCAGAAGTTTCATTGAAAAATCACATTTGTGCAAATTTAGTATGGAAGAGGTACAGCTCTTATCCGGGGAAAAAGATATTGAAAAGGCCTGTGAACTTATGCATGATTTAGGAGCTCAGATCATTACCGTAACTTTGGGTGGGGAAGGAACATTGGTAAGTACTCCAAACTTAAAAACAACCGTTCCCAGTATACATGTAAAACCGGTAGACACTACCGGGGCGGGTGATGCCTTTATTGGCTGTTTATTATACCAAATCTCAACTCTTAGTAAACCTGTAGTTATTTTAGAAGATTCCGACCAACTATTGGACATGATCAAAAAGGCTAACGTAGCAGGAGCGGTTACCACCACAAATTATGGTGCTATACCCTCTTTGCCAACACTTGACGAAGTAGAAAATAGGCTTATTTAGTTGTATTTTACCTTTCTTAAAATTCGAAGGGCTTCTTTTAGCGATTGGTAAATATTCCTATCATATTTTTTTAAAAGAGGCCTAGCTTCTTCCAAACGGTCCTTGGCCTCTTCAAACCCATTTAAATAACTGATAAGATAGGTGTCCGGAAGATGTACCAAATCTGCCTTTTCGGATTTGTTCAAAGCAATATTACTTTCCAATTTACGCAACAGTGCATTGTTGGCATTGAAAATATGGTAAAGCGTTTTTCGATTGTACTTTGGTGGATCAAAGAGCAAATCACCCGTAATTTGATAGGTTCCATTATCATTAAAATTGATTACCACCTTTTCTAAGGGATAGTAGCCTTGTTTGGAGCCCAAACCTAATTGTACGTATTCTATAGTGGTAAAGGAATCATCATTATAGTCTATAGTTATCTCGTCTAAAGCGGAGTAAAAAAGTTTTACTTGTTCATTGATAAGTTCAATATCCACTCTAGAATAATAGGCTTGCCCATTCACCTTTTTCATATTCCCCGCCCAACAGACTACAAACTGTTCCTTAAAGACTTTATACTCACTTTCCAAATCTTTATGCCTGCGATTCAGGAAATCTACAACACCATCAAGCGTAAGTTCTATATTGTTTCTAGCGTGCTGCTCTATGGTTGCAACTGCTTTGGAATTTATATCTTTTAAAACAACATCAAATGCCTTGGGCATACTTATACTACCTTCCCTAAAAAAAACCATTCCCCCGTAATACTTCCAGATATTTTTGCGAAGTGAACATACTTTGCCTGTTGATTTAATGGTCACAAGGCCAACAACCTTACCTTCGGGCAAATGCGGAAATGGAATATTCTCATACGATATTAAAGGTGGATGCACCAAGTAGGCATTCACTAGATTTTGAATCTTGCTGTCATCAAAAAAATCGACCCCAACAATTTTGTTATCCTCATCCTCAACTCCAATTACGATATACGAATTATTGGATGGATTGCTATTGGCCAGCGCACAAACATGCTTTAAAAACTTGGCCTTCCCCTCTTTTTGACCAATATCAATAAAGCGCTTCTTATCATAAAAACTATTCTCATCATTATGGGCGAGAAGGTTTTTAACAAGTAAACGCTTATTGATCATAGAAGAGAGATTCTCCCATGAAGATATAAATGAAGTTACAGACTTTTGCTTCTTTAACCTGTTTTTTAGAATTATTTCAGGATATTTTAAACTTGCCTATCTAAATATCCGGTTTTCTCACTAATCAGCTTTGTTAAAGACGGTTGCAGAAGCCTGTGCGGTGGGAGTAATGACTAAATCCGCAATATTTACATGTGAAGGTCTGGTAACTACGAATAGGAGTGTTTCGGCAATATCCTCCGCGACCAAAGGGTCAAAACCTACATAAACAGCATCCGCTTTTGCATCATCGCCCTTAAACCGAACATTACTAAACTCTGTTTCCACTGCACCGGGATTTACTGCACCCACCTTTATCCCAAATGGGTTTAAATCAATTCTCATTCCAGTAGTCAAGGCATCCACGGCATGCTTGCTTGCACAATATACATTTCCTCTAGGGTATACTTCTTTTCCTGCGGTTGATCCAATATTGATAATGTGCCCGGATTTTCGTTCGGTCATTTGCGGAATAATCGCTTTGGATACATATAGCAAACCTTTTACATTGATATCCATCATAGCATCCCAATCTTCTTCGCTACCTTCTTGAATAGGGTCTAGACCATGGGCATTACCAGCATTATTGATAAGTACATCAATCTTAGAAAATTCTATGGGAAGACCTGCAATAGCGTTCTTAACCGCCTCCTTTTCCCTTACATCAAAATTTAAAATATGAACCTGCGTCTTTTTACCCAATTCAAGCTGTAAGGCTTCTAACCGGTCTTGACGCCTTCCACATAACACAAGCCTATATCCTTTAACCGCAAATAAGATAGCGGTTGCACGGCCAATACCACTTGTAGCTCCTGTGATTAATACTGTTTTATTCTCCATCTTTTGTTTTTATGGGACTTCTTGTCCATTTGCTGCCTCCAATAATAAAAACCAATCCTGTAATTCCAAATTTATTTCGGTGGCCCCATGAGCCAATTCCAATCGGGATAAGGTTGCGGTACCTACAACAGGGTGAACATTGGTAGGGTGTTTTAAAACCCAAGCCATAAGTAACTGGTCTTCAGAGACATTGTATTTTTTGGTGAGATCGGTAAGACATTTTTTTATTCTCAAGGTAACATCGGTACTTTTCTTAAAATAACTGCCCAAGGGACTCCAAGACATGGCCATTCTATTATTGGCTTTGCAATCATCCAAAGAACCATCTAACAGCGCACTGTTTTGGGTAAGGGAGAATTCAATTTGGTTGGCTTCTACGGCAACTGCCGTTTCCAACAGTGCAATCTGGCCAGGATTAAAATTGGACACCCCAAACTGTTTGATCTTGCCCTGTTCTTTTAGTTGCGCTACCGCAGCGGCAACTTCCTCAGGTTCCAACAACGGACTTGGTCTGTGGAGCAACAGCAAGTCTAAATACTCCGTTTGTAATTTTCCCAATGACCTTTCTACGCTCCAAATAATATATTCCTTGGAGTACTCATAATGCTTCACCTTGTTTTTACGGGAGCCGCTCATTTGTATACCGCACTTACTAATTAATTGTAACTGCGTTCTAGCCATACCACTTATGGCCAAGGCCTTTCCAAATTGCTCCTCATTGGTATAGTCCCCATAAATATCGGCGTGATCAAATGTAGTGATTCCCAGTTCAAAACAGTGGTTCAACACCGCATTCATCTCTTGGGTAGAAAATTGCTTGCCCCAACTTCCCCAAGTCATGGTTCCGGCAATAATTTTAGAATAAAAAATGTTATTTTGCATGGGCTGTTAAATTAAAAACAAATCACTTAAAAACTTCACAAAAATAGGGGTTTACAAGATTTTTTAACCAATTGTTAACAGCTAAGCAATGAATAAATTTTCAATTTGCACACTATTCAAAAAACAACCGACCCCAAACCGTAATTTTTAGCTTTATATGGAAGAAAATACTACTGTTGATATTAGTGCGGTAAACGAAAAGATAGCTCAAGAAAGTGCTTTTATCGATTTGCTAATATTAGAGATGAACAAGGTCATAGTAGGCCAAAAACACATGGTAGAGCGCTTATTGATCGGTCTCTTGGGACAGGGTCATATTCTTTTGGAAGGTGTACCGGGTCTGGCAAAAACATTGGCCATTAATACGTTATCCAAAGCAGTTAAAGGAAGTTTCAGTAGAATACAGTTTACTCCAGATTTGTTGCCTGCGGACGTCGTGGGAACACTAATCTACAACATGAAGGAGAATGACTTCTCCATAAAAAAGGGACCTATTTTCGCCAATTTCGTTCTCGCGGACGAAATTAACCGTGCACCGGCCAAGGTACAATCTGCCTTATTGGAGGCCATGCAGGAGAAACAGGTAACCATTGGTGATGAAACTTTTGTACTTGACAAGCCATTTTTGGTTATGGCCACTCAAAACCCAGTGGAACAGGAAGGTACCTACCCTTTACCGGAAGCCCAAGTAGACCGTTTTATGCTTAAAACCGTGATCGATTACCCTAAAATGAACGAGGAGCAATTGATCATGCGCCAAAATTTATTGGGTGCTTATGAAACGGTGAAACCTGTGGTAACCCTTAAACAAATTCTTAGTGCACAACAGGCCGTAAAAGAGGTCTATATGGACGAAAAAATCGAAAAATACATTCTCGATTTAATTTTTGCCACCAGATATCCGGAAAAGTATAATCTTGAAAGCCTAAAACCACTGATCAGTTTTGGAGCTTCACCAAGGGGTAGTATCAATTTGGGCAATGCTGCCAAATGTTTTGCATTTATTAAACGCAGGGGCTATGTAGTTCCTGAAGACGTTAGGGCCGTTGTTCACGATGTACTAAGACATAGAATTGGAATAACATACGAAGCCGAAGCTGAAAACATCACTTCAGAAGAAATCATCAATAGGATCGTAAACGAGATTGAGGTTCCTTAAAAAACCGCATTTCGCGCCTACCGGATAAGCAAACTCGGCATAAAACAAATTACGGCCGAGCATTGTAAGCTTAGCTTTTGACCAGAACATGAATACCAAAGAGCTCCTAAAGAAAGTACGAAAGATCGAGATAAAGACAAGACGTCTTTCCGATCATATCTTTGGTGGGGAATACCACTCCACTTTTAAAGGGCGCGGTATGACCTTTAGTGAAGTAAGGCAGTACCAATTTGGTGATGATGTAAGAAATATAGATTGGAACGTTACAGCCCGTTATAATGAACCATATGTAAAGGTTTTTGAGGAAGAACGGGAACTTACCATGATGCTCTTGGTAGATGTAAGCGGTTCTGAAATGTTTGGTACTACCAACCAATTTAAAAAAGAAATAATTACGGAAATAAGTGCCACCTTAGCCTTTTCTGCCCTTCAGAATAATGACAAGGCCGGGCTTATTCTTTTTTCTGATGAAGTAGAACTTTTTATTCCCCCAAAAAAGGGTAAGAGCCACGTCTTAAGAATCATTAGGGAATTACTTGAATTTAAACCTAAAAGCAACCGTACCAATTTGGCCGAAGCGCTAAGGTTTTTAAGTAGTGTGATGAAAAAGAAGGCGATTGTTTTTGTGCTTTCTGATTTTATTGCCGAAGATTATGAGAAAACTCTGAAAATCTCCGGAAACAAACACGACCTTACGGGAATTCGTGTTTTTGACCAGCGAGAAGAGGAAATTCCCAATCTGGGAATGGTACAGGTTCAGGATGCAGAAACAGGAAAATTCCAGTTGGTAAACACCCAATCCAAAAGCGTTAGGAAAGCTTATGGTGATTATTACCGCCAACGCGTCACATATTTTAACGATACCTTTAAAAAATCCGGTTGCGGAGTTATTAGTTGTAGGGTAGATGAGAGTTATGTTAAAAAACTATTGGGTTACTTTAAGCGTAGAGGTTAATGCAGAATCTTAAAACAAACATACCGTTCCCCCTATACTACACGGCTAAGCGAGCGCTTTTATCGGTTGGTTGTATTTTGTTAGTTGCCATTGGTTCATATGCGCAACAAGCCCCCAAAGTAAGTTCTACCCTAGATACGACCACCATTAAAATTGGCGAGCAAATCAACTTTACGGTAATTGTTGAAACAGATACCATTTCCAATGTCGTATTCCCGGATGGTCAAACCTTTTCCCCTCTGGAAACCGTAGAGGCCTTTGCTACGGATACCACAAGAAAGGAAGACCGTATGACCCTACAAAAGAGGTATGCCCTTACCCAATTTGATTCCGGTCTGTTTAAATTACCTGCACAACGAATAGAAATAGACGGACAAGGTTATTTTACAGATTCTACCCAAGTAAGAGTGGCCGATGTTGTCGTGGATACCCTTGCTCAAAAGATGTACGATATTAAACCTTTAATGGAGGTTGAAAAAAGCCATACAGACTTCTGGAAATGGCTTTTGCTGGTAGTGGTCATCCTAGGTATTATTGGGGGACTTGTTTATTGGTTCTTTATTAGAAAAAAACCGCTTACTGAAGAGGAAAAAGAAGCTTTACTTCCTCCATATGATAGAGCTTTATTGGAGTTAAAAAAACTTGAAAACTCCAGATACCTTATACAAGACGAATACAAGGAATACTATTCAGAGCTTACCAACATTGTGCGTTCCTATTTGGAGGAAGACGCCCACGTAACAGCATTGGAAAGCACTACAGATGAGCTTATCACCAAGCTGGAAATGCTCAAGGACGCTGGGGAGCTAAAACTGGACAATGACACTCTCAACCAGTTTAGACGAATTCTACAAACAGCGGATTTGGTGAAGTTTGCGAAATCCAAACCGGAAACTTCTGTTGCAGAACAAGATAGAAAGGCCATAGAAGAAATTGTGATCAAGACACACGATGCACTTCCAGAACCTACCGAAGAAGAACTTCTAGAGCAAGCGGAATATCAAGAAGAATTGGAGCGTAAAAGGCAAAAAAAGAGGATTGCCATCGCAGGTTATTCCGCCATAGCCCTTTTGCTATTGACCCTTGGGGCCTCCTTTGCCTATTTTGGTTTTACCAACGTAAAGGATACCGTTTTGGGCCATCCTACGAAAAAGTTATTGGAAGGCGAATGGGTTGCGAGCACCTATGGCTACCCTCCGGTAAGCTTAGAAAGTCCTGAGATATTAAGAAGACAGGAAACGGAAATTACTCCGGACATGAAGGCCAGTGTACAGGAGCTCCAGATTTTCATGTACAGAGATCCTGATGCCCTTTTTACCGTTGGTACCACATCTACGGTTCTTGTTGGAGAAGAAGAGCCCAATTTTGAGGCATCCATAGAAGCCTTTATAAAAAACTTAGAGGATAAAGGAGCTAAAAACATCATCACCAAACAGGAGGAATTCACAACCTTGACTGGCGTTAAGGGCATAAAAGTATACGGTAGCGGAAAATTTCCGGTGTCGGAAGAAAAGGATTTAGTACAAGGAGAATACAGCATTATACTTTTTGGCGGCAAGGGTTTCCAGCAACAGGTAATTCTTACGTGGTTGGAAGATGATGCCTATGCACAACAAATAGTAGATAGAATTTTAAGTACGCTCGAAGTAAAAACTGAGATTTAATGCTAGAGAATATATCATTTGCAAACCCAGAACTGTTTTGGTTGCTTTTGTTGCTACCCTTGGCAGTGCTATGGTATTTCTACAAGCGCAAGGAACAGCAGGCTTCATTAAAGCTTCCTACCATTAAAGGCTTTACATCCACGGGACTCTTGCCCAGATTAAGACCGTTGCTTTTTATTTTAAGATTATTGGCTTTGGCAGCCATTATTGTAGCTATGGCAAGACCGCAAACAGAAGACATCACTACCCGCACCAAAACCACCAAAGGTATTGATATTGTGATGGCCATTGATGTGTCTTCCAGTATGCTTGCGAGGGATTTGAAGCCCAATAGACTATCTGCCCTAAAAGAGGTAGCGGCAAAATTTATCAGGGAAAGACCCAATGACCGGATAGGGCTGGTGGCCTATGCCGGAGAAGCCTACACAAAAACACCCATTACAAGTGACAAGTCAATAGTTCTGAGTTCGCTGAGGGAGATAACCTACGGCCAACTAAACGATGGTACCGCTATTGGTATGGGTTTGGCAACTTCAGTTAACAGATTGAAGGAAAGCAAGGCTTCTAGCAAAGTAATTATCTTACTCACGGACGGGGTCAACAATTCTGGATTTATTGAACCTCAAACCGCTGCGGATTTGGCCACTGAATTTGGTATTAAAACATATACTATTGGCCTGGGCACTAACGGCAACGCCTTAACGCCCATTGCCTATAACGCAGATGGTTCCTACAGGTACGGAATGCGTCAAGTAGAAATTGATGAGGAGCTCTTAAAAGACATTGCAAATGTTACCGGAGGTCAATATTTTAGAGCTACGGACAACGAAAAGTTAGAGGCCATTTATGATGAGATCAATAAGCTTGAAAAGACAGAAATAGAAGAGTTTAAATATTATAAATACGAGGAGAAATTTAGACCTTGGGTACTTTTGGCTGGAGGTTTGCTGTTATTGGAATGGATATTGAGAAATACCTTTTTCAGGAGTTTTATTTAATTTTTGGACAGTTAGGAACATGATTCAGTTTGATGAGAAAATATATTTCTATTTACTAGGTATCATACCGGTACTGGTGGTCCTGTTTGTCCTTTTGCAGCTATGGAAAAAGCGGACTCAAAAAAAGTTTGCAGATTTTTCCCTTCTAAAAAGACTTACCCCAACTCGATCCCGTTATAAATCCGGACTTAAATTGTTCATTTTCTGTTTGGGTATTGCCTTTTTGACCCTGGGATTGGTAAATCCAAAAATTGGAACCAAACTGGAAACCGTAAAGCGGGAAGGCGTAGACATCGTATTTGCCGTGGATGTTTCCAAAAGTATGTTGGCAGAGGATATTGCACCCAACCGGTTGGAAAAAGCCAAGCGATTGGTTTCGGAAATTATCAATCAATTGGCCAGTGACCGTATTGGTATTATTGCCTATGCAGGGCAGGCTTTTCCGCAACTACCCATCACTACGGATTATGGGGCTGCAAAAATGTTCCTGCAGAGTATGAACACAGATATGCTTACCTCGCAGGGAACAGCTATCAATGAGGCCATAGAATTGGCCACCACTTACTACAATGATACCGAGCAGACCAATAGGGTTTTGTTTATTATTTCAGATGGAGAGGACCATTCCGAGGGTGCCGTACAGGACGCGGTTGAAAACGCCAGGGAAGAAGGAATCCGAATTTTTACCATTGGAGTGGGAAAAACAAAGGGAGCACCAATTCCTATTAAAAGAAATGGCGTTGTTAAAAGCTTAAAAAAGGATTCTCAGGGGGAGGTGGTCATTACCCGTTTGAACGAGGAGGTTCTTGTGGAAATTGCCAGCGAAGGGGATGGTGAATACATTGACGGATCCAATACGGAAGATGCGGTAGACTTTATAAAGGAACAACTATTACAAATGGATAAAAAGGAATTTGAGGCCAAGCAGTTTGCAGAATTCAAAGACCAATTTCAATGGTTTTTGGCCCTAGGCCTATTATTTCTATTTTTAGACATATTCGTATTGGACAAGAAGACCAAATGGTTGAAAAAGTTGAATTTGTTTAACGAAAAGACCGAAGAGTAATGAAAAAGTTTTTTTTCGTCCTTATCATTTTCTCAAATCTTTGTTTTGCCCAAGAGGATGCAAATAAGGAAGATGAGCGCAATCTTAGGGAATCTAAAAATTACACTTGGGACGGTAACAAACTACTTTCCGAGGATAAATTTGTAGATGCCGAAGTAGATTATAGAAGGGCTATTGCCAAAAGTGAACAAAATGCCGCCGCCCCATATAATTTGGGCAATGCCTATTACAATAAGGAAACCTTTAGTGAGGCTTTTGGTCGTTTCAAACAAGCTGGAGAATTTGCTACAAGCAAAGAAGACAAACACAGGGCATATCATAATATGGGCAACGTTTTTATGAAGCGTAAAGAATACGAAAAAGCGGTGGAAGCTTACAAAGAGGCCCTTAGGAACAATCCAAAGGATGATGAAACCCGTTACAATTTAGCCTTGGCCAAGGAAATGTTGAAAAAGCAACAAGAAGAAAACGAACAAAACCAGGACAACCAAGACCAACAACAGGACAAGGACGACCAGAAGGATCAAGAACAAAACAAGGACCAAGGAGACAATCAAGAGGAGAATCAGGATCAAGACCAGGAGAACAAAGGTGACGAGGGCGATGAAGGTGACCAGAATGACCAACAAAAGGATGAAAACAAAGAAGGTGACGGTGAGGATAAGCAGGAGCAAAATAAAAAGCCTGAGGACGGCAATCAACAAGAGCAACCTCAGCAGCAACAACCAAGACCTAATCAATTAAGCAAGCAACAAGTTCAAAATTTGTTGGAAGCTATGCAAAACGAAGAGAAAAAGGTACAGGAAAAAATAGACGCCCAAAAAGTTCAAGGGGTTAAGGTTAAAAACGAAAAGGATTGGTAGATGTCTGTGGTATTTAAAAATATCTTGGCTTTCTTTTTGACCGCTTTAGTGAGTTTGGGTAATTATGCCCAAGACGATGAGGCCGTTACTTTTGAAATGAAACTAAGTAAGGAAAAGCTTGGTCTCAATGAACGTCTTAGGGTAGATTTTACCATGAACAAGGACGGCGATAATTTTGTGCCTCCGGATTTTGAAGGATTTAGGGTGCTAATGGGGCCCGCTCAATCCATTAGTTCCTCTTGGATAAATGGGGTTCGAAGTTATTCCAAAACGTATTCCTATACGCTTGCACCAACGGCAAGGGGAGCATATACCATTCAACAAGCATCTATCGTAATTGAGGGAAAAACCTATAAATCGGTTCCCAAAAAAGTAGAAGTTACCGCGGCCGTAGATAAACCAAGCGACCAAATGACGGTAGATGATGTAGCGGATGAGAGTCTGCATCTGGTAGCCGAGGTGTCTAAGGCGAGTCCGTACCTTAATGAAGCCCTTAGTGTAGTTTACAAGCTGTATGTGGCGCCTTCTATTAGTGTGTCTAACTACCAACCGCTTGACAACCCCAAATACAATAACTTTTGGAGTCAAGATATACCGGTTAGGAGACTATCTGCAGAAAACGGCACCTACAAAGGAAAGCCTTATAGATATGTTGTACTAAAACGGGTAGTACTATATCCTCAAAAATCAGGGAAGCTGGAAATTGAGCCACTTTCTCTTGATGTTACCGTTGATGTACCTACAAACAAGCGCGATTTTTTTGGCGGTAGAATTTATTCCCAAACAAACAAAACGGTATCTGCCGGCAGAAGGACCATCAATGTAAAAGCACTACCAGAACAAGGCAAGCCTGTAAACTTCAGTGGTGCCGTGGGCAACTTTGATTTTTCCGTTACCACCAACAAAACAGCTTTAAACGCATCAGAATCCTTACAGGCAATTGTGGAGGTAAACGGAAAGGGAAATTTGAAACTATTCCAATTACCAGAACCAAATTTACCTAGTTCTCTAGAGGTGTACGACCCTGAGTTCAATGAAGATGTGAGAACCACATTATCGGGATCGCAAGGCAAGGTAAGTAACAATTATACCATTGTACCTTCCTTTAAGGGAAAATATCCAGTTCCCAGTATTTCCTTTAGTTATTTTGATCCCAATACGGAGAGCTATAAAACAATAAGTTCAGATGAAATTGTAATTAACGTAAAAGAGGGTCCCTTAAATGCCGCTGCCTCCAACGCCCCGGTCAACTCTTCCAACAAACAAGTGGTGACTACTGGAGACCAATTTAATTTTATTAAGCTGAACCCAAATCTAACAGCCATTGGCTCCAACCACTTTTTTGGATCTTTATGCTTTTACCTTTGGCTACTATTACCCTTATTATTGATTCCGGCCGCAATAGCCTTTAGCAAAAAACGAGAGGCCATTGCCGGAGATGTAGTGGGTAACAGAATAAGACGGGCAAATAAGTTGGCGAGAAAATATCTTTCCAAAGCTAGAAAGGAATTAGGTCAAAAAGAGGCATTTTATGTAGCACTGGAAAAGGCTCTTCACAACTATTTAAAAGCTAAACTAAAGATTGAAACGTCAGAATTCAGCAAAGAAAAAATTGCGACCTTACTTTCAGAAAAGAAAGTTGACGAAGAAACTATCGAGGGTTTTATTTCATTGCTAAAAAATTGCGAAATGGCAAGGTACAGTCCATTTTCAAATGTGCAAATGCAACAGGACTATGATAAGGCAAGTGAAGTAATTTCCCTATTGGACAAGCAATTGTAAGGAGAACTATGAAACAAATTATAAGCATATTTCTTTTAGTCGTAAGCTTTAATGCTTTTTCTCAAAACGATGCGTTGTTTAAAACCGCTACCGATGCTTACAATGTAGGAGAATATCAAAATGCCATTGACAGCTATTTAAAAATATTGGATAATGGCATGCATTCTGCAGAGCTTTATTACAACTTGGGCAACGCTTATTATAAATTGAACCAAATTGCCCCCAGTATATATTATTATGAAAAAGCCCTTTTGTTACAACCTAATGATCCTGAAATAGAAAACAATTTGGCATACGCCCAAAACATGACCTTGGACGCAATTGAAACCCTACCGCAAACAGGGTTATCAAAAATATATAATAACATCGTAGGGCAGTTTTCATTTGACCAATGGGCCTACCTCGCCGTTATTTTTATGTTTCTTTTTGTTTTGTTATACATTGCCTTCTACTATTTCCGGTATTCTTCAAGAAAGCGATTGGCCTTTGTTAGTAGCATAGTCTGTGTTTTTGTAGCAGCCTTGGCATTTGTTTTTGCCTTTCTACAGTACAACAAGTTTAAGGCGGATATGCCCGCTATCGTTTTTGCTGGAGAGAGCAGTGTAAAATCAGAACCGAATAATAGAAGTCAGGAAGCTTTTGAACTGCATGAAGGCACCAAAGTAAATGTTTTAGATGAACTTAACGAGTGGAAGAAAATTCAAATCCCTGATGGTTCCATAGGCTGGATTCTTTCCGAAGACATCAAGATACTCAAAGATTTTTAACTTTATTAACAAAGAAAAGGGTACAAAGCTATTATATTTGTCTTTCACTCACGGACTATGAAAAGTTTTGCCCGCTTTACACTTCTTGTCCTTTGGCTATTTGCTATAGCCGCTCCAAGTATCATTACTCTTTGTGATGTAGACAACCCAATTGTGGTGACCAATATTAACGAGGAAGAACAACAGGAATTGGGTAAAAAATCACCGTCTGAGGAAAAAATTGTTAATGAGCATTTCATGGATTATGCTCTTATTTTTCACGATAATGAGTCCAAATTTGACCATTATCGTATGTTAGGACATTTTGAGCTTAGCTTAGAAATCATTTCTCCCCCACCCGAGCAATCGTTAGTTATTTAAAGACCTTCCATTTTTTATTTATTATTGACTAACCTATCCATTCTTCCAATGAAGAATAGGGTAAAAATTTATTTTTATGTTCAAGCATATTAAAAGCGACTTACCAGCCAGTATTGTTGTTTTCTTTGTAGCATTACCTCTATGTCTAGGTATTGCATTGGCCAGTGGGGCCCCATTATTCTCTGGATTGATCGCCGGTATTGTAGGTGGTATTGTTGTAGGTGCCCTTAGTGGCTCCAATATTGGGGTAAGTGGTCCGGCAGCAGGGCTTGCCGCCATTGTACTTGTAGCCATTACAGCACTGGGAGGTTACCAGAATTTTTTGGTGGCCGTAGTAATCGGTGGGGTAATTCAAATTTTGTTCGGAATTCTTAAGGCCGGGGTAATAGGGTACTATTTTCCATCTTCCGTAATCAAAGGGATGCTTACCGGAATTGGAATTATCATTGTACTTAAACAAATTCCCCATTTCTTTGGATATGATGCTGATCCAGAAGGAGATTGGGCATTTTTTCAAGTAGATGGAGAAAATACCTTTTCTGAACTTTTGAACACGGTAAACAATATCAGCCCTGGTGCAACCCTAATCGCCATAGTTGGCCTTGCCATTTTAATCCTTTGGAACAATGTATTAAGTAAAAAAGGCAAAATCTTTCAATTGATTCAGGGTCCCGTAGTGGCGGTTGTTGTGGGTATCCTTTATTATGTTGCTACAAAGGATCATGAAATTTTGGGTATTTCCAAAGAGCATTTGGTAAGTGTTCCAGTTCCGGATGATATCGATTCTTTTTTTGGGCAATTTAGTTTTCCCAACTTTTCTGCCATAGGCAATCCTCAAGTATGGATAACCGCCTTTACCATTGCCTTGGTGGCAAGCTTGGAAACGTTGTTGTGTGTTGAAGCTACCGATAAATTGGATCCCCATAAAAATGTAACCCCAACCAACCGCGAATTATTGGCGCAAGGTGCAGGTAATATTGTTTCCGGTATGATTGGTGGTCTTCCAATCACACAGGTAATCGTACGTAGTTCTGCTAACATTCAATCTGGCGGTAGAACCAAAATGTCTGCCATCATTCATGGATTCTTCTTGTTGATTTCCATCATACTTATTCCTAACCTATTAAATATGATTCCGCTTTCCGTATTGGCGGCTATCCTTTTTATTGTAGGATATAAGTTAGCAAAGCCCGCCTTGTTCAAGGTAATGTACAACCTGGGATGGAAACAATTTGTACCCTTCATCGTAACTATTTTGGGAATTGTTTTTATTGACCTTCTTTGGGGAATTGGCCTTGGATTGGCCGTAGGTATTGTGGTTATTTTAATCAAAAGCTATCAAAACTCGCACTTCTTACATATGGAAGAATCCTCTGAAGGAAAAGACCATGTAAAAATCACATTGGCGGAGGAAGTTACCTTCTTCAACAAAGGTGCCATTTTAAAAGAGTTGGACAAATTACCCGAAAACACCTTTTTAGAAATTGATGTATTGAAAACAAGGTATTTAGACAATGATATCATTGAAATTCTAGAGGATTTCATCATTAAGGCCAAGGAACGCAATATTGATATTAAATTGGTCTCTAAAAGAGGTATTGTGGAGAATCCGGAAAGTTTTGTGGAATTCTTTAAGCAAAAACCAAAATCCAATTTAAGCCTAAGTTAAATTTTCAATCATTAACTTACACAAACCTATTTATTACGAAATAAAAAAATTAGACATAGAAATGAAAGCACATACTAAAGAAACACAGGCTACTATGACGCCTGAAAAAGCAATTACTTTTTTAAAGGAAGGAAATGAGCGTTTTCAAGCCAATTTAAAAGCTAATAGAAATCTCTTAGAGCAGGTAAACGATACCAAAGATGGCCAATTTCCGTTTGCGACTATCTTAAGCTGTATAGATTCCAGAGTATCCGCAGAATTGGTTTTTGACCAAGGCTTGGGAGATATTTTCAGTGTACGTATAGCCGGTAACTTTATCAATCAGGATATTTTAGGAAGCATGGAATTTGCCTGTAAATTGGCAGGAACAAAAGCTATAGTCGTTTTAGGCCATACTTCCTGCGGTGCTGTAAAAGGTGCATGCGATCATGCGCGAATGGGTAACCTTACTGCACTTATCAATAAAATTGAGCCTGCTGTTTTTGCGGTTAAGGAACCTAAGGAAGAAGAAATGAGAAATTCTAAGAACTTGGAATTTGTAGATGCGGTATCCAAGAAAAACGTTGAGCTTGCCCTTGAAAATATTCGTAGCCAAAGCGTTATCCTTAAGGATATGGAGGAAAAAGGAGAAATTAAAATTGTTGGCGCTATGTACGATATTTCAGATGGTAGCGTTTCTTTTTACTAAATACAATTTTTAACTTTATTATAAGGTGAGGCCAATGATTTTTCATTGGCCTTTTTTGTTGTTGGTTGGAAAATTAAGTTGTTTTTGGAAAAAGATTAGTTTTCCAAAACAAAATTCTTGTTCCGTAAAATATCTTAAATTTGCGGCTTTAGTCCATGCCATGATCGATACATTAAAGGAGCACATTGCAGAAGTTGAAAAATTCACCGCCAATACTACCGATGCGGTGGAAGCTTTTCGAATTAAATATTTGGGAAAAAAAGGTTTATTAAATCAGTTTTTCGCAGAATTTAAAAATGTGCCCAACGAGCAGAAAAAAGAATTTGGTCAGACTATTAACCAACTCAAAACTGCTGCTACCAATAAAGTTAACGAGCTTAAATCTGCCTTAGAAAATCAATCTGAGGAGAAAGGAATTTACGGAGACCTTACCAGACCTGGAGAACCATTGGAATTGGGAGCAAGACACCCTATTTCCATTGTAAAAAACCAAATTATTGAAATTTTATCAAGAATTGGTTTCAATGTATCTGAAGGACCGGAAATTGAAGATGACTGGCACAACTTTACCGCACTGAACCTGCCCGAATATCATCCTGCTAGGGACATGCAGGATACATTTTTTATTCAAACCGATCCCGATGTTCTTTTACGTACCCATACATCCTCCGTTCAGGTTCGGTATATGGAGAACAACAAACCGCCCATTCGTACTATCTCTCCCGGTAGAGTGTATAGAAATGAAGCTATTTCGGCCCGTTCCCACTGCTTTTTCCATCAGGTAGAAGGCCTTTATATTGACAAGGATGTTTCCTTTGCAGACCTAAAACAAACTTTACAGTACTTTACCACCGAGCTTTTTGGAAAATCAAAAATCCGACTTCGGCCTTCTTATTTTCCTTTTACGGAACCAAGTGCGGAGGTAGACGTTTATTGGGGGCTTGAAACAGAAACTGATTATCGCATGACCAAAGGTACCGGTTGGCTAGAAATCATGGGCTGTGGTATGGTAGATCCCAATGTATTGGACAATTGTGGTATTGATTCCAAAGAATATTCAGGATTTGCCTTTGGAATGGGAATTGACCGAATTGCCCTTCTACTTCACCAAATTTCAGATATCCGCTTGCTTAGCGAAAATGACCTGCGTTTTTTGGAGCAATTTAAAAGTGCCCTCTAGTATTCCGTTATGAAAAAGGATATAGAAATTCCAATAGCCAAGGACGTGCATGTAGCAGTTATTCGTGAATGGAATGATGAATTTCTTTCTAAGGACTGGAACGCTTATCTAATCAATAACAGAAAAGATGCCATTGAAATGGCCATAGTGGTATCCAAGGGTTATGACGGTGATATCAAAACCTCTACTATGCGCCATGGCTTGGGAACATTGGGTCCTAAGACTTTTACAAAAATCGAAGTCCTTCAAGAAGAAGTTTTGGCCTTGACCAACGAGTTCTTCGTTACTTTTTTTGCAGAAGGAAAACTTTACGAAAAGAAATTTCTTTTTCAAAAGAATACAATTTCTGAAAAAAGCCTTACCACTATTCCGGTTATAGAAAAGGAAGGAATCTTTCCACAAAAGCCCTAAGTACCTATTTTTTAGTAAAAATTTATTTTAACAAAACTTTAGTTTTGATTAGTTCGGCAATAACCGAACCAACCGTACTTTTGCTCAGCATTTGAATAAATTATGTCTAGAGAAGAAGTAAAAAAGCGACTTATAGAAGATCTGGGGGTGCATTTTGAAAACATGTACCAAATTCCACCATTGGCCGCTAGGTTATATGCCAGCTTAATATTAACGGAGCAAGAAGGGTTGACTTTTGAAGATTGTCAACTCCGAAGAGGGGCTAGTAAAAGCTCAATTTCAAGCGCACTTAACCTCTTATTGAAAATGGAGATCATCTCTTATTTTACGAAACCAGGAGACCGCAAGCGCTACTTTAAAGTTTCGGAAAGTGGCACGTTCTTTTTGAACAAACTAAAGGAACGGCTTAAGCTATTTCAGGCCGAAAAGGAAATTATCTACAAAATCAATGACTACCACGAGCAATACAATCCAGAAAAACACAGAAAGAATCAGCCTAAAACATCGGTCTATCTAAACTTTGTGACCGAAAGTGAAAAATTGCTTAACCAAAGTATCGATAAACTTAAATCATTTAAAGAAGACTAAAGCAGAACAACAGATATCATGAATGTAAAAACCATATACACCGTACTGGCTAGCCTTGTCCTTTTTGTTAGTTGCAAGGAAGATAAAAATGGAGCCCCTCCACAACAAAGTGCACCGTCTTTAAAGGTTACCCAACTTAAAAAACAGGATATAACCACTTATGACCTCTATTCTACTTCTTTGGAAGGGAAGCAAAACGTAGAAATTAGACCAAAAGTTTCTGGTTTTGTGCAACAAATTTATGTGGAGGAAGGTCAGCAAGTAAAAAAAGGTCAGTTACTCTTTAAACTAGAAACAGAATCCTTGACCCAAGATGCCAATGCAGCAAAGGCAGCGGTAAATGCCGCGCAAGTAGAGGTAGATAAACTTAGGCCGCTAGTTGAGAAAAATATTATTAGCAACGTACAGTTAGAAACTGCCAAGGCGCAATTGGAACAAGCCAAGAGCAGCTACCAAAGCGTTACGGCCAATATTGGGTATAGCCGGGTTACCAGCCCTGTAAACGGATACATTGGCAATATTCCCTTTAAAGTGGGTACGCTGGTTAGCGCTACCACCACAACGCCTTTAACTACGGTATCTGATATTAGTGAGGTGCGTGCGTATTTCTCCTTAAACGAAAAAGAGTTGTTGGCAATTAAGCAACGTGTTGCCAAAGAGGGCCGCACCATAGATGTTAACCGTGCTCCAGAAGTAGAACTGATTATGGTCAATGGAGAACCTTATGAACACAAAGGTAAAATTGCCATGGTAAACAACATCATAAACAGCACAACAGGTAGCGTTACGTTACGTGCAGATTTTAAGAACCCAGACCTTATTTTAAGCTCCGGTAGTACCGGCGAAATAAAGATTCCTGCAGAACGCAAAGATGTTTTTGTTATTCCTATGACGGCCACCGTAGACCTACAAGGCAACAAAATGGTATATGTGGTGGGCGATGATAATACGGTAACCAGCAAGCCCATTACCATCATAGACCAAACCCAGGAAAACTACATAGTTACAGAAGGTTTTGAAGAGGGCGACACCTTGGTCATAGAAGGCGTATCCAAGTTAAAAAGTGGTCAAAAAATAGCCCCTATCACAAAATAAAAGCCCCTAAAAAACAGACATATGTTTCAAAAATTTATAGATAGACCGGTACTTTCTACCGTTATATCCGTTATCATCGTAATCTTAGGGGTGCTTGGCCTAACTACCTTACCGGTAGAGCAGTATCCTGAAATTGCACCGCCCACGGTACAGGTTACGGCGTCCTACACCGGTGCAAATGCCGGTACGGTATTGAATAGTGTTGTAATTCCGTTGGAAGAGCAAATAAACGGTGTGGAGGGCATGACCTATATGACATCCACGGCAAGTAACGATGGTTCTGCCAGTATTAGCGTTTATTTTGAATTGGGTACAGACCCGGACATTGCAGCGGTAAACGTACAGAACAGGGTCTCTAGGGCAAATAGCGTGTTGCCAGAATCGGTAATCGCTACTGGTGTAACTACCCAAAAAACACAGAACAGCTCGTTGTTGTTCTTCTCTATATTCTCAGAGAACGAAAATTACGATGCCACCTTTGTAGAAAACTACGCCAAAATTAATCTTGTGCCCAGATTAAAACGGGTCTACGGCGTAGGTAATGTAAACGTTTTTGGCTCCAAGGACTACTCCATGCGTATATGGATAGACCCGGACAAAATGGCTTCTTACAACATTGTTCCTTCAGACATTCAAGCAGCATTGGCAGAACAGAACCGTGAAGCGGCCACCGGTAAAATTGGGGAAAATGCAGATGGTGTTTATGAATATGTTTTGAAGTACAAAGGCCGATTGGACGAAGTATCCGAATATGAAAATATTATCCTGAAAACTACGGAAGATGGCGGTTTCCTACGTTTAAAAGATGTGGCGGATATTGAATTGGGCGCGTTTAATTATGCGCGTAAAAACTACGGAATGGGTGCTCCCGGTGTTGCGGTTGGTGTATACCAAACATCAGGCTCCAATGCTACTGAAATTATCAAAGAGGTTGAAGCCATTTTGGAGGAAAGCAAGGCAGAATTTCCAGAAGGTCTGGATTATGTAATTCCATTTAACACCAAGGATTTCTTGGACGCCTCCATAGACCATGTGGTACAGACCCTTATAGAGGCGTTTATCCTGGTTTTTATTGTGGTGTTCTTGTTCTTACAAGATTTTAGATCCACCTTAATCCCTGCTATTGCGGTGCCCGTGGCCATTGTGGGAACCTTTTTCTTCCTGCAGATTTTTGGCTACTCTATAAACATGCTCACCTTGTTCGCTATGATTCTGGCTATTGGTATTGTGGTAGATGATGCCATCGTGGTGGTAGAAGCCGTGCATGCAAAATTAGAAGAAGGTGCAGAAAGCGGGAAAGCCGCGACAAAATCGGCCATGAGTGAAATTTCTGGGGCGATTATTTCCATAACCTTGGTTATGTCTGCCGTGTTTATTCCAGTTTCCTTTATTCAAGGAACCTCTGGGGTATTCTACCAGCAGTTTGGTATCACCTTGGCGGTGGCCATTCTAATTTCCGCAGTAAACGCATTAACATTGAGTCCGGCATTGGCGGCCTTGTTTCTAAAACCACATACCCATGAAGAAGGTAAAAAGCAAAACTTAAAGGACCGTTTCTTCAACGGGTTCAATAGAGGTTTTAATGCAATTACCGATAAATATACCGGTGCGGTAAACACGCTGATTAAGAGAAAATGGTTGGCCGTTGGTATGTTGGTCATTTTTTCCGGCTTAGCCGTTTACCTATTCAAAAGCACTCCTAGCGGGTTTGTGCCTAATGAGGATAGAGGTATCATTTTTGCCAACGTGAGTATGCCACCAAGTACCACTTTGGAAAAAACCGAAGAAACCTTGATGAAATTGGACTCTATATATGCATCTATGGATGTGATTGATAAACGTCTTACCGTTTCCGGTTTCAGTTTGTTAAACCGGGTTAGTGCGGGATCTTATGGATTCTCTATCATGAAATTACAGGATTGGAGCGAGCGTGAGGCCGATTCCCTATCCGTGGAAGCAACATTGGCCAAACTATTTGCGGTTTCGGCACAATTTAAAGATGCCCAGATTATTTATTTTACGCCGCCTAGTATACAAGGTTTTGGTACCTCATCTGGTTTTGAAGTACAGCTCCAAAGTAAGGGTGGCGCAGATTGGGCAGAGATAGACGAGGTGAAAAATCAATTTTTAGGCGCCTTAAATCAAAGACCGGAAGTGCAATACGCCATCTCCCAGTTTAGCCCAAATTTTCCACAATATGAACTGGAAGTAGATGTGGAGAAAATTAAAATGGCAGGCTTCTCTACAACTGATATTTTTAATGCCTTGCAAGGTTATTATGGGGGAATTTACGCAACAGATTTTAACAAGTTTGGGAAACAGTACCGCGTAATGATCCAGGCAAAACCTGAAGATCGGGCTAATGAAAATAGCTTGAATAAAATCTATGTTCGTAACACCAATGGCGAATCTGTAGCGGTAAGCCAGTTTGTCAACTTAAAAAAGATTTATGGGCCAGAATCCGTAGAACGATTCAACCTTTTAAGTTCCGTAAAAGTAACAGGGGTACCCAACCCTGGCTATAGTACGGGTGATGCCCTTACTGCCATTCAAGAAGTCGCAGCGCAGGTTTTACCCAACAACTATACCTATGAGTACTCTGGATTAACTCGTGAAGAAAGCAAATCTGGCGGTACCACAATCGTAATATTTATTTTGAGTCTGGTGTTTGTGTATTTCTTGCTAAGTGCACAGTACGAAAGCTATATTTTACCGTTTGCCATCTTGCTTTCCTTACCGTTTGGACTAGCGGGCGCCATCCTTTTCGTGAATTTAGGCGGATTGGAGAATAATATTTATTTCCAAATTGCTTTGATCATGCTTATTGGACTATTAGCAAAAAATGCCATTCTAATTGTGGAGTTTGCATTGCAACGGCGTAGGGAAGGAATGGGACTTTGGGACGCGGCCATTGATGGTGCCAAAGCACGTTTTAGACCCATTTTAATGACGTCCTTCGCCTTTATCTTCGGTTTGCTTCCTTTGGCATTGTCCTCTGGTGTAGGTGCCATTGGTAACCGTTCTATTGGTATGAGCGCCGTTGGAGGTATGCTTATAGGTACCATTCTAGGAGTTTTTGTTATCCCTGTTCTTTTTGTGGTTTTACAAGCCTTACAAGAACGTTTTAGCGGAGCACCTAAAACCGAAAATCAAGAAAAAGCCCTTAATGCTTAAGCCCAAAACAATGATAAAAAGAAACAATATAAAATTCATAGCCATTTTGGTACTTCCGCTTGTGCTGCAATCTTGTTTTGTGGCCAAGAATTACGAAAGACCAGATTTGGAAACCCAAAAACTGTATAGAACGGACCAATTACCACAAGATAGTGTATCTATGGCCCAGGTTTCTTGGAAGGATATTTTTACCGATGCCCAATTGCAATCGCATATAGAAAAGGGACTTACCAATAATTTGGACATACGTATAGCCCTGCAAAGTATAATAAGTGCAGAATCTTATTTAAAACAGGGTAAGGCAGGGTATTTTCCAACCTTATCTGCCACGGCAAGTGCTACACGCACCAAGAACTCAGAGAACAGTCAGTTTGGTAGTATTTTTAGCGAAGCTATTGAGCAATACCAATTATCTGGAACACTTTCTTGGGAGGCCGATGTTTGGGGTAAAATTCGTAGTAATAAACGGGCCGCCAATGCCAACTATCTACAAAGTGTTGCAGCACACCAAGCGGTAAAGACACAACTGGTGGCAAGCATTGCCGATTTGTATTATCAACTATTGGCGCTAGACCGTCAAAAATTAGTTGCAGAAGAAACACTTGAGGCACGCAAAAGTAGTCTAGAAACCACAATGGCCTTAAAAGATGCTGGCCAGGTTACGGAAGTTGCGGTAAAACAAACCGAAGCTCAGGTGCACACTACGGAAATAATTCTTATTGATTTGGAGAACAATATTAAATTGTTAGAGAACAGCTTTAGTTTATTACTAGGGGAAGCTCCGCATTCCATTGCAAGGACTACCATTGAAGACCAAGAAATAAATACGGATTTAAACACTGGTGTACCTGCATTATTACTGGCCAACAGACCAGATGTAATACAGGCAGAGTATGCATTGGTAAATGCTTTTGAATTGACCAATGTGGCGCGTAGCAGTATGTATCCAAGTTTAACACTAACGGCCCAAGGAGGCTTTCAAAGCTTGGAATTGGACAATTTTATAGATGCCAGTTCACTGTTTTCCTCATTGGTTGGTTCCTTGACCCAGCCTTTATTTAACCAGCGTAAACTAAGAACCCAATTAGAAGCGGCAAAGGCACAGCAGGAACAAGCACTTTTAAATTATAAAAAGAGTTTGCTAACCGCAGGGCAAGAAGTTTCAAATGCTTTGTATAACTATGAGGCCGAAACCAAAAAACTTTCTGCTAGGGAAAAAGAATTGGATTCCTATGCCTTGGCCGAAGATTATTCCGAAGAACTTTTGAACAACGGGCTGGCCAATTATCTAGAGGTGTTAACCGCAAGGCAAAATGCCTTAAACTCAGAACTGAACCTCATCGATTCTAAATATGGTCAGCTAAGTGCAACGGTAGAATTATACCGTGCTCTTGGTGGAGGTTGGCAATAATCATATCGTGGTGCAAGAAAGAACAGCGGCACTGGAACAAGCACTTTCCCTTTTTACCAAATATGGTTGCAAAAGGGTGAGTATGGACGATGTTGCCCATGCGCTTGGTATTTCCAAAAAAACCCTCTACACCCATTTTAAAACAAAGGATGAACTGGTTTTAGAAAGTGTGGCCTACTTGTTACAGCGTACCCATCTAAAAATGAGTAATTTTTTTGAACTAAGTGATGGGCACAACGACCCGTTTAAACGGGTAATTCAAATTTATAGAGTAGGACTTAAGGAATTAAGAAACTTGAGTCCTACCTTTCTTTTTGGGCTCAAAAAATATTATCCGGAAGCTTTTAACTTCTATAACAATTTTAGGCAAGGAATTGTTTGGACCTATATTCTAGATTTATTGCAAGAAGCAAAAAATAAAGGGCAAATCAAGGAAGGGATTAATCTTAAATTGATATGCGAATTATTCCTTTTACGCACCGATGAAATTATACTGCCCCAAAGCGACTTTTTTGACAATTACACTACCGAAGAACTCTTGGAACACCTTATAATAGTACCATTACAAGGGATTAGGGCTTTATAGCAAAAAATATAAGAGCCATCAACTTTAAACAACCAACTACCTTAATCCAAAACCTTTAGCAGCCCACCAAGGGTGAATTTCAATTTTTAAACGCCCTGCTTTTACCATAGGATCTGCATTGGCCAAACTATCTGCCATTTCTTGGGTGGGCACATTATAAATGGTAATGCCCCGTATAGCCCCATCGTCACCAAAAGGTCCGGATATATCGGCATAACCCATTTCGTACATTTTGCCCAAATGCGCTAAATGTAACGTTTGCAAACTATCCGCTTCCTTTTTACTTTGGGTTCTATTGGGACCGCTTTTTAAAAAGGCGATGAAGTATTGCTGCATCAACACCGTGTCTTTTGTTTTTTCATCTACATAATCGAAAATTTGATAGCCTTCTCCTTCAAGTTCGGCTTTAGTAGCTGCAACGGAAGGTTTAACTTCCTCAACAACATTTACTGATTTGTTATCCTGTTTTGCCCGTTCTTGGCATGCCATACAAACTAACAAAACGACCAAGATTACCAAACACCTCATCTTTACCATGTTTTAAAGGGCTTTTTGCCCAATTGAGAATTGTAATATTTTATATCTCCAGTTACCTCTTCTCCTAACCATTCCGGTTTTTGAAAACGTTCTTTTTCAGTGGAGAGTTCCACTTCGGCAACGGTAAGGCCCTCATTATCGCCATAAAACTCATCCACTTCAAACAAATGATTTCCCACGGGCACTGCATATCTGGTTTTGTCAATGATACCCTTTTCACAAAGAATGAGTAATTGCTCCGCTTCAGTAACGGTAATCTTATGCTCCCACTCAAAACGGGTAGTTCCTTCTTGGTTTGATTTTCCCTTCACGGTCAAAAATCCACTATCTCCTTTGATTCGCACTCGAACCGTACGTTCTGGATCCGTATTCAAAAAGCCCTGAACAATACGTTCTTGAGAGCTTGAATTTTCCTTAAAAGCATCGGAATTCACCAAAAATTTTCGTTCTATTTCTATCACTGCTTTGCTAGTTCTTTTATTTTATCAGACTCTATTTTCCCGTTTGGATAGTCGTTATTGGCCACCCAAAGCATGCATTGGGCAATGGAATCGGGCTCAATGGAACGGTATTTCCTTAATCCTCCTACCAATAAAAGATTACCAATTTTCATCAGTTGCTTAAAAAGCCATTCGCCCAACCTTTTTTCCTCTCGCTTTCCTCCTATCAAAGAAGGTTGCAAAATATAGGTATTCCTAATTTGCTGCTGTAAAACGGCCTCTTCCATTTGACCTTTGATGCGGTTATAGAAAATCTTGCTTTTGGCATCAGCTCCTAATGCGGAGACCACCACAAATGTGGGAATTTGATTTTCTACACACAATTTAGCCGCCTCTACGGGAATACCATAATCGATTTTTTCATACAGCGCATTATCCGGTGTTTTGGCTTTGGTCGTTCCAATACAGCAAAATACTTCCTGCCCGGTAAAATCTTCTTTGAAACTAGAAAGGTTCATCAAATCGCCCAAATGCTCCTCTAATTTCTCATGTTGTATTCCCACCGAGCTTCGAGAAAACAGTTTCACCTTTTGATAGCGGTCATCTGCCAATAACAGTTTCAATAATTTACCTCCGGTGAGTCCGGTGGCACCAAGAATAATTGCGGCCTTTTTCTCTTCTTCCATCCAACTAAATATAGCGTAATTTTACAGCATGTCCAATGAATTTGACAACCGAAAGATCATACATGTGGATATGGATGCTTTTTACGCCTCCGTAGAACAATTGGACCATCCTGAACTCAAGGGAAAACCTGTTGCCGTGGGCGGAAGTTCTAAAAGGGGCGTTGTCTCTGCAGCAAGTTATGAGGCCCGAAAATTTGGAGTACGTAGCGCCATGAGCAGCGTACTGGCCCAAAAAAAATGTCCGGAGCTCATCTTTGTCAAAGCTCATTTTGATCGCTATAAAGAGGTATCCAAACAAATCAGAAACATCTTTTTTGAGTATACGGATTTGGTGGAACCGCTTTCCCTGGATGAAGCTTATCTGGATGTTACCCAAAACAAAAAAGGAAACCCATCGGCTACGATGATCGCGAAGGAAATTAGACAGCGTATTTTAGAGGTAACCGGACTTACCGCTTCCGCGGGAATTTCCATTAATAAGTTTATTGCCAAAGTGGCCAGTGATTACAACAAGCCTAACGGACAAAAAACGGTGAATCCTTCCGAAGTGCTGCAATTTCTCGAAGATTTGGACATTAGAAAGTTCTATGGGGTAGGTAAGGTCACCGCCGAAAAGATGTACAAATTGGGCATTTTCACTGGAGCGGACCTAAAAAAGAAGTCCTTAGATTTTTTGGAAGAAAATTTTGGCAAGAGCGGCAGTTACTATTATAACGTGGTAAGAGGCATTCACCACAGTGCCGTAAAGCCGCATCGCATTCCTAAATCAGTTGGGGCCGAACGCACTTTTAGCGAAAACCTTAGCAGTGAAATCTTTATGCTGGAACGCCTAGAGCGTATTGCCGAAGAACTGGAAAGAAGACTAAAAAAATCGAAGATTGCGGGAAAGACCATTACCCTAAAAATAAAGTATAGCGACTTTACCCTGAACACTCGGAGCAAGACCCTTTCCTATTTTATAGCCGACAAAAGCCTGATTTTGGAAACTGCAAAAGAATTGCTCTACCAAGAAGAAATGAAGAATTCCGTAAGGTTGTTGGGCATTTCCCTTTCCAACCTCAACACGGACAAAAACGAAAAGGAAGAAAAAAAAGAATCGGTATCGGTACAACTCAAATTTGAGTTTTAGCAAAAAAAAGCCTTTGAAACAAAGGCCGTTTTACTATACTATTCTATTTATTACTGTACAACCAAAATATTATCGGTCGCAGTAGGGTTCAAAGGACAGAAATATACATACTCGCCCTTGCTCAAAACCGTTGGCTTTGAATTTTGTTTGGAATCAGTAGCTACGGGAGCCGTTACATAGGCGGTTTGAATGTGGTTTTCGGGCTTTGAAATATCCTTACCCTTTTCTACCAGTACAAATCCTACTTTATGGTCAATACCATTGTTTACAATTTCAAATACGTACGTACCTTCTGATACGGTCAATTGTTTTTTGGTAAACTCACCTGGCGTTTGCTCCAAGGTAATGGTCTTTGTTTGGGTGTCTTGTGCCTGAAGAGCTGCGTTGAATCCGAAAACGACAGCAAAAATCAATAGAATGTTTTTCATGATATTTATTTTTTAAGATGTATGTTAGCGATTAGAATTAAACAGTTGCGTCTAAAGGTTCTGCAGCAGGAAAATCTACCGGTACTTTAGTGGTGCTATGTACGTAGTTACTGATGGTTTTATCACCTACAAGAACAATGGCGTCGATAAGGTTTTCTTTTGTCCATCCGTTATTCAAAAAGTTGTTAACTACTTCTTCATCGGTTGCACCTCTATTCTCGGTAACATTTTTGGCAAATTTTGCCAAGGCATCCAATTTAGAATCGAAGGAAGCCTTACCACTTCTCAACTCTAAAATTTGCTCATCTGTAAAACCGTTCATTTTTCCGATTGCGGTGTGGGCGGCCAAACAGTACTCACAGTTGTTTACTTGGCTAACCGCTAGGTTGACAACTTCTTTTTGCTTAGCGTTCAATGAAGTTTTGGCATTCGCAAAATTTAAATAATTGGCCAAGGCATTGTTAGAATGTGCGTAGGTAGCGTACAAATTAGGTACAAAGCCAACCGCTTTTTCAAGGTTGTCAAAAATAGCCTGATTGGCTTCGTTTACTTCTTCTCTTTTTAAGGGTTTAAAATTGCTCATAATACTATATTTAAATTGTTGATAATTGGATTAAAACGATTTTGCCGAATCACAATAGAAATCGTGATGGTATGCCTTTTCACAATGTGCCGAGGCATTTAGCTTTCTTTTGTTACTCGCTCGATTATTAGTGAAAATCGTAATGAGGTTGAATAGTGACTTTTCTTTGTTGCTCATTGCTTTGTTATTTTTACAGTACAAAGATGTGAACAAAGAGAGGACAGGGGTTATGATGAATTTCCCGAACGCTTGCCTAAATTTCCCTTAGGCCTTTAAAGTCAATGATTCTCGGTATTGAGAAGGGGTAAGTTGGGTAAGTTTTTTGAAAAACTTGCTAAAATGAGCGGGGTCGTTAAAACCAAGTTCGTAGGCAATTTCTTGATTTTGCTTATCAGTAAAGTGAATCAGCCTTTTAGCCTCTAGCGCCAATCGGCTTAAAATTATCTGTTGCGGTGATTTTTGTCCGTAAATGGAAAAAAGGTTGGAAAGCGTTTTGGGCGATTTGTGCAGCATAGTTGCATAATCGCTTACCTTTCTTTTATCCTTATAATGAATATCTACCAGAAAATTGAACTTTCTGATAACTTCGATTTGGTCATTGTTCAACGATTTCACGATGAGTTGTTCTTTCGCCAAACGGGTACACATAATGATCAAGCGTTTCAAAAGCATTTGCAGCATGGCCCCTTGAATCTTGTCTGGTGTGCTGAACTCTTCTAAAAAGATTTCGTACAGCATATCAAAACGCCGTTGTAATTCTTCTGGAATGCTTACGATAGGAATATCTTGAGTACCAAAGAACAAAATACCATTACAGGACACTTCGCTATCATGATCTACGATACAATAGAACTCTCTATTGAACAACAAGGTGGTTAATGGGAGATGGGTATTTGCAAAGGATATATTCTGTAAATAGGTAACTGTAACTATTTGATTTGGTTCCAAGGTCAGCTGTAAGCCATCAATTTCAACAGTTGTAGCCTCTTGGTTTCGGTTCCAAAAGAATTTAATCGTGTTTTCTGTATTTGAAAACCGCCGTTCATCATTCTTAATGTCATCCGTAATTCCAAATATGGCTTTTAACCTTGGCTCCTTAAACTCTGTATACACCTTGTATCTATTTGTAAATTGACAAATTAGTCAAAGAACCCCCCAATTTCTTACACGACCCTATTATTGAAACTGTTATAAGAGTAAATGAGTGGCAATGACATTTTTGTTATGAAATGCATCCCTCAATCTTTTTACAGTTTTCATTTTGTAATTTTACTAATACCAAAA
Source organism: Cytophaga sp. FL35 (assembly GCF_014349235.1). Classification (GTDB taxonomy): domain Bacteria; phylum Bacteroidota; class Bacteroidia; order Flavobacteriales; family Flavobacteriaceae; genus Euzebyella. Next base: position 258,404 of record NZ_JACSOH010000004.1, read on the forward strand.
AGCCAATCCTGCAACGACTCCCAATTTAAGTAAGCCATTGATGCGCACAGAAATCCAGACCTATACTAAAATATCAGCCTTTGAAAACATTAAAATAGAACCTTTTGATGCCAACAAGCGATATACTAGACCACACCGTCATAATAAATATTTGGAGCTGGTGTATTTTACTAAGGGAACAGGTATGCATTATATGGACGAGGAGGGATACCCCATACAACCCCCTCTGGCATTTGTGGTCAAAAAAGATGAGGTACACCATTGGGCCATTGATTCGGTACCTGAAGGTTTTGTCATCATCATTAAAGAAGATTTTCTGGAAAAGACCTTGGACCGGTACATTAATCTACAATTAAACGCACTAGAGAATCATCGTGTGATTTTCACAAAAGACGATACTTCGCTATTTCCCCTATTCGAAATCGCCTGTAAAGAGCTGAAATCCCTTGGCGCAGAGCGTGATTTTATCATGGAAGGAATCTTGAAGGCCATTCTATCTAAAATTTTATCCTTCGCCCCCGCATATCCAAAGCAAACTTTAGGGGAAATAGACCACCTATTCATCGAGCTTTTAGAAAAGGACCTCAAAAATGATGTGGGTTATTATGCCCAAGCTCTCAGCACAACTTCTCAAAATTTGAATGCCGTTTGCAAACGTAAATTTGATAAAACGGCCTCAACGGTTATCGCCGAACATATTATCAAAGAAGCCAAACGCCAATTATTGTACACCGATCTCTCGGCAACCGAGATTGCCTATAATCTCAGCTTCGGGGATGTGTCACACTTTGTTAAATTTTTTAAGAGATTCGAGCAAAAAACTCCTTTACAGTTCAAAAAAGAAACCCTCGTACCTTAATTTTTTCATACGTACCCTAATTCAAAAGGTGGCCATACTACTTTCGGCAATCGAAATCCAAACCACTGATTGAAAATGAACATATATTCTTTTTTGCTTTTGCTTGTCGTACTTCCCTTTATAACGACAGCGCAGGTGACAGGTAAAATTATTGACCAAGAAAATGACTATCCACTGGAATATGCCACGGCGGCACTTTTTAATCAAGAATCGAAAGAATTGGTTACTGGGGTCATTACCGATATGGATGGGGTTTTTACCATCGAAAATGTGAAAATCGGTACCTACTATCTAGAAGCTTCCTTTATTGGTTTTGAAACGAAAACGATTGCGAACATCAGTGTACAGAACCGTAAACCGGTGGACGTGGGAAATATTCCCCTGAAGATTGGGGGAACCATGCTCGAAGAGGTTGTCGTTCAAGGGGAGAGGGCTACGGTAATCAACAAAATTGATCGTCAAGTTTTTGACGCCAATAAGTTTCAGAATAGTTTGGGGGGCAATGCCACCGATATTATTAAAAACATACCATCGGTGACTGTAGATGCACAGGGCGAAATTAGTGTTCGCGGAAGTTCTGGCTTTGTGGTGCTGCTGAATGGCAATCCTGTTCAGGGAAATGCATCGGACCTTCTAAACCAGTTTCCGGCCAATGCCGTGGAAAGAGTAGAAGTCATTACTGCACCATCCGCTAAATATGATCCTGAGGGCAAGGCGGGCCTTATCAATATCATTACCAAAAAGGGAGCGACAGACGGTTCATTTGCCCAAATCAACGTAAAAGGCGGTTTTCCATCCGTAGAAACATATGGAAATGATGAATACCACCAGCGCTATGGCGCCGATGCGACTTATAACATTAGAAAAGAAGACTGGAATATTTCTTTAGGTGCTAGTTTTCAGAGAAATGATTTGGGAGGAAGACGTGAAGGTGATGTTTTCACCATTATCAACGATACCCTCACGCAATTTCCTTCAACTGGTGAACGTAGTTTTGACGAAACCAATTACAGTGGAAGGTTTACCGTAGACTATACGCCCGATACCTTGAATACCTTTTCTTTGGGATTCTACGCCGGTAAGCGTCAGAAAGACCGCTTGGCAGATATCGTTTACTACGACAACCATGCCATTACGCCCGCCTCTGGTGGCGACCGATTATACACCTTTCAATATTATAACCACAACCTGCGTACCCGTAAAAGTGATTTTGCTTTAGGAAGTTTCGATTACGCCCATACCTTTAAAAATAATTCTCGTCTTTCCACTTCCATTCTATATGAATACACGCTTTTGGGCGGACCTACCGAAAGTGACAACCTTGGAGAGCCTAACAGAAACATCGTCTATCAACAAGAATACAACACCAATCACAACCCCTTGAACGGATTTAGGTTTCAAGTCGATTATTCCCTTAAACCATTTAAATTCGGACAATTGGAAACAGGCTATCAGTATCGAAATTTAGATCATACGGGCGACTTTGTTTACGAACGAAAAGACGAATCAACAGGTAACGTTTTTGAACTGGTGCCGGAGTTTTCCAGTGAAGTAGATTTACAAAGAAGCATTCATTCGGGCTACGCCCAATTAAATGGAGCCAAGGGCAAATGGGAGTATGCCGCCGGTTTGCGAATTGAGGCCATGGACCGTGAATTGGAACTGAGGGATAAGGTAGGAATCATTGACACTACCTATACCTACGATTACGTAAAACCCTTTCCAACGGCTTCGGTGCAATACAGTATGTCAGATCGAACCAAAGTAAAGGCTGCTTATAGTAAGCGTGTAGAAAGAACTACCACCTTTAAAATGAATCCGTTTCCGGAGAGAGAACACTCGGAGACCCTCGAACAAGGTGACCCTACCCTGAAACCCGAATTTATCGACTTGGTAGAGTTGGGAATTACCCAAAGTTTTGAGGGTGGAAATTCCATATTTGCTACGGCCTATTATAGAAATACCAAAAATCTGGTCAATCGCGTAAATACTATTTATAACGATACCATCCTTAACCGAATTTATTCCAATGTTGGTAAATCCAAGGCAATCGGACTCGAAATCGGTTCGCAACTTAAGCCGTTGAAAAACTGGAACAACTTTATTGGCGCCAACCTTTACAATTACGTTTGATGGCGCGTACGATGGGCGACCTGTAGATACCGATACTTTTGTTTATTCTTTTAATTTAAACAGCACCTATTCCCTGTCCGAAACCGCTTCTTTGCAATTCACTTTTAACTACCTATCGGAAATGGTTACGGCCCAAGGGGAAGATTCGAGGTTTTATTCCCCTAACCTCACTTTTTATAAATCGTTTTTGGATAATAGGCTTACGGCCACCCTACAATGGCAGAATATTGATTTAGGCATGTTAGATTCCAATGAACAACGCATCACGACCTATCGCGATAATGAGTTTTTTACCACGACCAATTATGTGTACGAGGTAGATATGGTCTTGCTCAACCTGTCATACAACTTTAACAACAACAAGAACAAATCGAAATTTATCGATAGCGAGTTTGGTAAGAAGGAGTTCTAGTATCCTCTAAACATTGGTTGGCGCAGCCATACGTTGATTGATGGTCTCAATTGAAATATTCAAAAAGATAGCTTTACCTACTTCGAGAGGCTGATGATGGTGAAAGAATATATCGTGCCCCTCATAAATACCACCAATCATATAATAACTACCCATGTAGTATGAGCCTTTTACGACCACCTCTAAACCGGATTTACCCGAAACCTTAAACTCATGGGCATACACGATGATACGTCTTTTGGTGTCTGCATACGATTTTAGAATATTAATGGGAATGCGGTTGGCTTCCCCGAACAAAGAAGCAATATACAAGTCTTGGGGTCTCTCGTAAAGGTTTTTTGGAGTATCCTTCGCAATAATAAATCGGTCTTTTAGAACAACGACCCTATCCGCAAATGGAAGCATGTCCATAGGATCATGGGTAGCTGTAATTACGGTTATTTTCTGTCTTTTTAAATATCCAAAAACATTACGGCGCAAGCTGTTCTTCCGAAAGTTATCGATGTGGCTGAAAGGCTCGTCCAAAAGCATTACTTTGGGTTCTTGGGCCAATGCACGCGCCAAGGCAACTCGTTGTTGCTGCCCTCCGCTTAGATAACGTACTTTGGTATCGGCAAACTTGGTCATTTCAACCAATTCCATCAGTTCTTGTATTCTTTCTTCCATCTGCTCGGGTTCAAATACAGAAAGAAATTCCCCAATATTCTCCCTAACCGTAGTAAATGGCATCAATTCAAGGTCTTGGGCGAGGTATTTCATAAATGACTGCCCAGGAACCAAGTTATAGGCCGGACCAAGAATTTGGGTATCGTCCCAATAAACTTCTCCGACTTCAATATCTAGAAGTCCGTATAAAATTTTAAGCAGGGTGCTTTTTCCACAACCACTTTCGCCTATAACCGAAATGTGTTCGCCTTTGGCGATACGGAGGTTGATATTCTCCAAAACACTTTCCCCGTCAGGGTAAGCAAAAGATACATGGTCTACTTGTAGCATATAGAATTCTTATGGAAGACAGAACCTCCGCTAAATTAAAAACGGAGGATACGGTAGATTATTGAATAAAAGGTTCTTTATCCGTTTATTCTTTGAACTCCTTTAAAACCGCTTGGTTGGGTAATTCTTGATATCCCATATTGTAAAGCGTAAAACCGAATATATCGGCGTATTGCTCAATAGTCTTACTTACCGGTGTACCGGCACCATGACCTGCATTGGTCTCGATTCGTATCAAGGTTGGGTTGTCTCCGGTTTGTTTTGATTGCAGTTCGGCCGCGAATTTAAAGCTGTGTGCCGGTACCACACGGTCGTCATGGTCGCCCGTGGTGACCAATGTGGCAGGGTAAGCAACCCCTTCCTTTACGTTGTGTAAGGGAGAATACCCTTTTAAATACTGGAACATTTCTTCATCATCCTCGGCGGTACCGTAGTCATAGGCCCATCCGGCACCGGCGGTAAAAGTATGGTATCTAAGCATATCCAAAACACCCACGGCAGGCAATGCTACTTTCATCAAATCGGGCCTCTGGGTCATGGTAGCCCCCACTAACAATCCGCCATTGCTTCCTCCCCTTATGGCTAAATAATCGGAAGAAGTATAATTTTTGTCAATTAGATATTCTGCGGCAGCTATGAAGTCATCAAATACATTTTGCTTTTGCAATTTGGTACCTGCCACGTGCCACTTCTTACCATATTCGCCCCCGCCCCTTAAATTGGGTACGGCATAAATACCACCTTGCTCAAGCCAAATAGCGTTTACGATACTAAATGACGGTGTCAAACTAATATTGAAACCGCCGTAACCATATAAAATCGTCGGATTCTTACCATTCAGTTTCAATCCTTTTTTATGGGTAATTATCATGGGCACTTTGGTGCCGTCCTTGGAGGTGTAAAATACTTGCTTGCTCTCGTATGCGGTAGGGTCAAAATCTATTTCAGGACTCCAATAGGATTCATATTGTCCCGTTTCTACATTATATTTAAAAGAGGAACCGGGCATAATATAGTTGGTAAAGGAGAAATAGAATTCCTTATTATCTTTCTTGCCTCCAAATCCGGTAGCACTGCCCACGCCGGGTAATTTAATTTCGCGCACTAAATTTCCTTCGTAATCGTATTGATACACCTTACTAATAGCATCAACCATATATTCGGTAAAGAAATAACCGCCTCCGGTACCCGGTGAAAGTACATTTTCGGTTTCCGGAATAAAATCTACCCAATTGTCTATACCAGGATTGCTGGCATCAACGGTAACGATTTTTTTATTGGGAGCATTTCGGTTCGTAACGATGAACAGTTTTGAACCAACATTGTCTATCACGTAATTGTCCGATTCCGTATCATCTACAATAGGAATTAGGTCTGAATTGGAATCTTCCAAATCTTTAATGAACAACTTATTTCCGGAAGTGGAAGTAGCTGCCGATACCAAAAGGTATTTTTGGTCTTCTGTTACCGATGCCCCAATATATCGATGTTTTTCACTAGGCTTAGCCCCGAAGATGACTTTGTCCTCCTTTTGCGGGGTACCAAGTTTATGGTAATAAACTTTGTGTTGATCCGTTTTGGCAGAAAGTTCACTCCCCACCGGTTTATCATAACTGGAATAGTAAAAACCATCGTTACCCAACCACGAAATACCACTGAATTTAATATCAACCAAAGTATCTTCAACGGCCTCTTTGGTTTCGGCATTAATGATGATGGCCTTGCGCCAATCGCTACCGCCTTCAGATATCAAATAAGCGGCTAAAGAGCCGTCTTTGGTAAAGCTAAGACCTGCTAAAGAGGTAGTACCATCTTCTGAAAACGTATTGGGATCCAAAAAAACTTCGGGTTCTCCATCATCCTTGCTACGGTAGACCACATACTGATTTTGTAGCCCGTCATTTTTATAGAAATAGGTATAATCACCTTCTTTAAAGGGAGCACTTAGTTTTTCGAAATTCCAAAGTTTCTCCAACCGGTTTTTGATATCCTCCCGAAAAGGAATTTTCTCTAAATATCCGAAGGTAGTCTTGTTTTGAGCTTTTACCCATTCTCCCGTCTCCTCGCTTCGGTCATCTTCTAACCATCTGTAGGGATCAGCAACGTTATTACCAAAATAAGTATCTAGGGTATCAACTTTCTTTGTTGTAGGATATGTCACTTCAATCTTATTTTTTGAGGGTTGATTTTCACATGAAACTATGATCAAGATTGCTGACAGTAGAAGTAAATTTTTTTTCATGTGAACGATTTTATTAAACTCACCTCGTTATACAATTACGAGATTAAAAAGGGCATTATTTTTTTAATCCGATTTTTGAATCGAAGCACCCAAAAGTAAAATAAAAAAACCCGCACATTTGTTGAATGCTACGGGTTTTAACGTAAAATTAGGTATCTAAATGCTGTTACACCAATTCATTGGCCACCAAATATTCAGCAATTTGAACTGCGTTGGTTGCGGCTCCCTTTCTTAGGTTGTCTGCCACAATCCACATATTCAAGGTATTTCGTTGGGTTTCATCCCTACGGATCCGGCCAACGAATACCTCATCTTTATCATGGGCATAGATAGGCATTGGGTAGGTATTGGTTTGAGGATTATCCTGCACTTCCACACCTGGGGTTTCGCTTAACAATTGACGCACATCCTGCAAATCAAAATCGTTTTCAAACTCTACGTTAACGGACTCCGAGTGTCCACCTGCAGTAGGAATACGCACGGCCGTAGCACTTACCGAGAACGTTCTATCATCCAAAATTTTCTGTGGCTCCCGAGCCAATTTCATTTCTTCCTTGGTGTAACCATTCTCCAAGAAGACATCACAATGGGGCAGTGCATTTCTGCCAATAGGATAAGGATAGGCCATTTCGCCTTCCACTCCGGCAATTTCATTTTCCAATTGTTGTACAGCTTTAACTCCGGTGCCGGATACCGATTGGTATGTTGAAACCAAAACCCGCTTCATTTTATATTTTCTGTGCAAAGGAGCCAAGGCCATGACTAGCTGAATGGTAGAGCAGTTAGGATTGGCAATAATTTTGTCTTCCTTGGTAAGTACGTTGGCATTAATTTCTGGTACTACCAATTTTTTGGTAGCATCCATTCTCCATGCTGATGAATTATCGACTACGGTAGTTCCAACTTCAGCAAATTTTGGTGCCCACTCGAGTGATGTATCACCTCCAGCTGAAAATATGGCAATGTTCGGTTTTTGTGCCACCGCATCGGCCAACCCAATAATCGTATATTCTTTACCGTCGTAACTCAATTTTTTACCTACTGATCGCTCAGATGCCACCAATAGCAATTCGGTAATGGGAAACTTGCGTTCAGCCAATACTTTTAACATAACCTCGCCTACCATTCCGGTAGCGCCAACAACAGCTACTTTCATCTATTTTAATTTAGAGCCGCAAATGTAGTGCAAGACCAACGAGTTAGCAAACTCAAGACGGAAAATATTTAAATATATAACAATTTGTTTCAAAAATAACAAATTGACAAAAAAGAACCGCCAGTGAATTTTAGGGACTCACTAGCGGTTTTATATTAGTGTAGCGGTTACCGAGTCTATATACCCGGTGTATACTTTAGTTTTTCTTTTTCAATTCGTCACGAATCTCAGCAAGAAGTTCTTCTGCTGTAGGACCTGCTGGAGCTGGCTCTTCAACAACCTCTGGAGTACGGACTTTGTTGTAAGACTTAACGATCATGAACAATACAAATCCAACAATAATCAAGTTAATGATCGAGTTGATCCATGCACCGTAACGAATGGCACTTTCTGGCTTTTCGACGGTTCCATCGGCTGCAACGACGGCCTCGGAAAGTATGACCTTCATATCGGCAAAATCCATTCCACCGGCAAAATAACCTACAATTGGCATCATGATGTCGTTTACGAATCCGTTAACGACCAAGCCTACGGCTCCGGCCAAAATTACAGCAACAGCTAAATCAATAACGTTGCCAGTCATGATAAAATCCTTAAATTCTTTGAACATGGTTTACGTGTTTTTTAAATGTTAATTATTTATAGTTCTCTGCAAATTAGTTAAAAAAACCTATTCACAAGAAAATGTTAAAAACTTTTTTTTACTCTATAACTAAACGCTTCACCCGCCGGGAAATCCCAGTTATCAACTCATACGATATAGTAGAGGCTCCTTTGGCCAAATCTTCTGCACTGGCTTTAGGACCAAAAACAATCACCTCGTCTCCAGCTTCACAATTGATACCCGTTACATCTACCATAATCATATCCATACAGGTATTCCCAATTATTTCGGCTTTTTTTCCGTTGATCCAAACAAATCCATTCCTATTGCCATAAATTCTACCAATGCCATCTGCATGACCTACAGGTAGGGTTGCCGTTACCATTGAAGCAGATGCTTTGTACTTTCTATTATAACCAATGGATTCTCCTGCCTTGATTTCATGAGTTTGTGAAATGATGGTCTTTAAAGTGGCTACGGGAATCAACTGCTTGTCTATACTGGCCTCGTTTCCGTAACCATACAACCCTATTCCGCTGCGGACCATTTCATATTGCGCCATTTTACCATAATTTATAATCCCCGAAGTATTCAGTGTATGTCTAAAGGGCTTATGCAACAACTTAGCGTGCATTTTATTTGAAATACTATCAAAAATGGAAAGTTGCCTAAACGTAAAATCCTTTTCGTTCAAGTCTTCAGAAGCGGCCAAATGTGAAAAAACAGAAGCTATTTCAATTGCATCTTGAGATTCTGCAAGTTTGCAGATTTCATCCACATCCTCTTCCACAAATCCCAATCGGTTCAATCCTGTATTGAATTTTATGTGTATAGGATATTTCTTTTCCCCCCTCTTTTCGGCCACTGCCATAAATTCCTTAAAGATTTTAAAGGAATAGATATTGGGTTCCAACCTGTGCTTAATGATTTTGTTAAAACTTGTGGGTAAAGGGTGGAGAACTAAAATAGGCAGTGTAATTCCCGCTTTGCGAAGCGCCACTCCTTCTTTTGTATAAGCAACTGCTAGATAATCTGCACCCAGCTCTTGTAATTTTTTGGCGATAACTATAGAATCGCTTCCGTATGCAAATGCCTTCACCACCCCCAAAAACATAGTTTCGGGTACTAATTTAGCCTTTAAATAAGCGTAATTGTGCGCTAAGGCCTTAAGATCGATTTCAAGAACCGTTTCCTTAGCTTTTGGCATCCGTATTTTTAGTTTTAAGGTTTACTTCTTCGCCTTCTACATCCATCTTTTTAACCTTTTCCTTTAACATAGCTTTGTAAAATGCCGCTCTGCTCAAAGGCTCATACTCTTCCGTCTCTCCTAAAAGCACCAAATTATCATTTGCAGACTTACGATAACTATAATTGGCCAAATTACCCGTACGTGTACAAATAGCGTGCACTTTGGTAACATACTCCGCAGTGGCCATTAAGGCAGGCATTGGCCCAAAGGGATTTCCTTTAAAATCCATATCCAATCCGGCCACCACAACCCTAACCCCTCTGTTGGCCAAATCGTTACAGACAGTAACTATCTCATCATCAAAAAATTGAGCTTCGTCTATGCCCACCACATCACAGGTATCCCCCAGTATTCTAATATTGGCTGCTGCCGGTACCGGAGTTGAGGGTATTTCATTGGCGTCATGGGAAACCACCTTCTCCTCATCATATCTAATATCTACCATAGGCTTAAAAATTTCCACTTTTTGCTTCGCAAACTGTGCCCGTTTTAGCCTACGGATCAATTCTTCTGTTTTACCGGAGAACATGGAGCCACAGATGACTTCGATCCACCCGAATTGTTCTTTGTGATTAACGGTGTTTTCGAGAAACATTTTGTAATTTTAGACGAAAATACATGCTTTTTCGTTCCTATTGGTACAGTACTTGTTCAAGCAATTTTGCTATCACAAATGTAGGGTGAAAAAAACGTATGTTTAGTTGAAAGCCTAAAGTTAGCAACTTTGTAAATAGCATTCCTGTAAAATAGGGCTTAAAAAATTTGACCGATGAAGAGAAAATTAAAAGAAGAATTACGAAAGTTGTCCACGGATATCATCACAAGCCGGGACATGAGCGATTTAGATGATCTCTACAGGGCGGCCAAAGACCTCTATGAAAAACTGGCTGTCCTAAAATTCATAGAAGAAAAATTAAAGGATGTAGAAATTGATGTTTCTAAGAACGTCATTGCGGATAAGTTTGAGAAAATGGCCACGGCCGTCCTTAGTGCCAATTCTTCCGTTCCAGAAAACAATCCGCATGAAGAGGATATCATGATTCCCGGTATGGACACCATAAAAGATATAGTTTCAGAGATGCCCAACGGCGAAGAAGTGCCTCTAATCAAAGAAAAGCCTGTGGATAACGTTTTGGAGGAGTTCCTTTCGCAACCAGATTATATGAAAAATGACAAGGAATTGTTTATGCCCCCGGCGGAAACCACATCAAAACAGGAAAATCTGGCGAAATCCCTAAATGACAGGTTCAACACCAAAGAAATAAAGGTGGACCTCAATAATCGTTTAGCCTTTGTAAAGCATCTGTTTGAAGGAAGTACAGAAGACTATAACCGGGTGCTCTCACAATTAAACACTATTGACAGCCACGAACGTTCTGTTTCATTTATAGAAAACATGGTAAAACCAGATTATAACCATTGGAACGGAAAAGAGGAATATGTTGAGCGTTTTATGCAATTGATCGAAAGGCGTTTTAGTTAAAACCACCAACAAAAAAATAGTAAGGCCGGAAGTCCAAATCAATAGGGGTTCCGGTCTTTTTTATTTATTATTGCCAAAACTATGAACATGGGAAAACTTTACTTGGTTCCTACCCCTATTGGTAATTTAGAGGATATGACCCTTAGGGCCATTCGTGTACTAAAGGAAGTAAATCTTATTTTGGCAGAAGACACCCGAACAAGCGGAAAGTTGCTTCAACACTTTGAAATTGCCAGTCCCATGCAAAGCCACCATATGCACAATGAGCATAAAACATTGGATCAATTGGTAAAACGCTTGCAAGGCGGTGAAACCATTGCCCTAATTTCTGATGCAGGCACACCGGCAATATCCGATCCAGGATTTTTATTGACCCGTGCCTGTGTAGAAAATAACATTGAGGTAGAGTGCTTGCCAGGAGCAACGGCCTTTGTGCCCGCTTTGGTCAATAGTGGTCTCCCCAATGACAAATTTGTTTTTGAAGGCTTTCTCCCTCCCAAAAAAGGAAGACAAACTCGATTAAAAATTTTAGCCGAAGAAAACAGAACCATGATTTTCTATGAATCTCCCTATAAATTGGTAAAAACGCTGGGGCATTTAGCCGAATATTTGGGTGCCGACAGAAATGCTTCCGTATCACGAGAATTGACCAAGCTATACGAGGAAACAGTCAGGGGCAGTTTACAAGAAATTATGGAACATTATACCGAAAAACCTCCCAAAGGCGAAATTGTAATCGTAGTGGAGGGTAAAAAATAGACCATGCAAATAGAAGAATTTTTAAAAAAGTTAAAAGAATCGCCTGAAACGGTGGAATTCAGGGATACCATGGCGGTTATTGAGGCAAACTATTATTTTGAGCCTACCTCGTTTAAAAACGGGGAATTGACCAATAAAGCAGACGAAAATTCCGGGTCATGTAAGTTATTGGCCTTTGCTTACGACCAAAATTTAAGTAAAGAAGAAACCTTGGCTTGTTTTGGTGGTTTTTATTTTGACGATGTGCTTGAAGACCCTAAGGGCAAGGGACACCAGAATATTAGAAATTTTATGAAAACAGGTTTTGGAGGAGTCCATTTTGACCGATTTCCGTTAAAGAAAAAATAATATTGATGCAAAAGTTGCTTTCCGAAATTCGTGATTGTACGGTTTGCAGCGAGCATTTACCTATGGGTCCTAGACCCATAATAGCGGGCACCTCAAAATCAAAAATTATTTTGGTAAGCCAGGCCCCTGGCCGAAAAGCACATAACCACCATAAAGCATGGGACGATCCCAGCGGCAAAAAACTACGGGAGTGGTTGGGTGTTACGGACGAGGAATTTTACAACCCTAATAATTTTGCCATTTTACCCATGGGTTTCTGCTATCCTGGCAAAGGAAAAACAGGAGATTTACCGCCACGAAAAGAATGCGCCCCCCTTTGGCATGAACCCTTCTGGGGTCACTTACAAAATGTGAAACTGACCTTACTCATCGGTAAATACGCTCAAGACAGGTATTTAAAAACCATCTCCAAAAAAAACCTTACCGAGAATGTTTCTTCATATAAGGATTTCTTACCACACTATTTTCCGTTACCGCACCCTTCGCCTGTCAACCGTTTTTGGATGGCTAAAAATCCATGGTTTGAAAGTGAAGTGTTGCCGGAGTTGAAGTATAGAATTGAAGCTATTTTGAAAACTGGTTAATTAACTTTTCTAGCCTTTGGGCAATTTACTTCCACAAATCCTGATCTTTCCAATCACTGGGAAATCCCATATGATATAAATCAACTTCAGGATATTTTTCAAATAGTTCAATCAATCTTTCTTTGTATTTATGATAGGGATTTATAAACTGAAGACAATAGAGAATCGAACAAAGTGAAGAATACAATTTTAAAATTTTATCATTTTTATCAACTCTCATCATTGTTTGACCGTCAGAATCATAGTTATTTTCCCATTTATTTACCCATTTTCCTTTTGGCGACTTTAACCATTCAGGTTTTATTGTTAAAATGATATTCCATAAGCGACCATGATGAGCAATAATATTACGGATATAGATGAAACTCTCCACCCATGAAATTAACAAGCTATGATGTAACCCCAGACTTTTAGCGATTGGTATTATATCTTTTTTGTTCTTAATATTTTTTAAAATCGAAAGAAGATCAGTAAAAGTCAATAACTCAAAGGATTTCCAAGAGGGCGGTAAAAACTGACTGTACTTTCTTTGATACTTAAGAATAAATTCTTGTTTAGTACTTTTAACAGCTTTAGTCATTTTTGATAGAAACTGAATATAATTAGGATATTCTGAAAAAGCTTCCACTTTCTCATACCAGAAACCTGAATCATATTGATGGGAAAAATGATAAATAACCTGGGTCCGTATAGATATTTCAATTTGTTCTATTGCCTGAAAGGTAACAGCTCTTAACTCACTATCAAACTGGTAAAGCCTAAAGATTGTTTCAAATGATGATCCTTCTTTAAAGATTTCATCTTCCTTTGGTACTTTTAACATAGGGAACCAATAATTACTTAAGCGATTGTAGCTTACATACGTAAGTATTCGTTCAGCTTTTCTCTCATTTTCAATGGTTAAACCCCTTTGCTTTAAGAGTTGTACTTGATTATTAAAAGTTTTGGGAAGTTTATTATAAATCTCTTTAGACATAAAGAAAAAACAAAAAACCTCCCAAAAGTGCACATCGTTGAGAGGTCCGGGAGGTATTGATACAACGAAATTATACTTTTATTTCTATTTGTGCAAAAATTTAACTGCTTGATTTTGAGAATTAAATCTATTGCATTGTCGTTTGGCTAGTAAACACTCCCATCATGTTTTCCTTTTTCCCAACCGTGTTTGCCTAAATATTGATTACCGCTTTCTATGGCGCCGTCTTCTATAGTCGTTCCCATAGAGTCGTTCCAACGGTTGAGATATCCAAATAACGAGATAACACCTAACATCTCAACAATTTCTCCCTGGTTCCAGTATTGATAGAGTCGGTCTTTAATTTCTTTGTTCACCGCGTTGGGCACTTGTGATGCCGCTAGGGAAAAGTCCAACGCCGCCCTCTCCGCCTCCGAAAAAGCCGGGTGCGTTCTATATTCCCAAATATTATCCAGTTGCCCCTGTTCCGCTCCATAGCGTTCGGCGGCCCTAATGGCATGCGCCTGACAGTATCGGCATCCAGTAGCATTGCTACTTACCCAGGCAATCATTCGTTTTAGGGCGGAAGTGACCTTGCCTTCGTTCGCCATCACGGCCTTATTAAGATTTATAAAGGCCTTTGAAATAGCGGGTCTGTGCTGCATGGTCAATACCGAATTGGGACAAAAGCCCAAGGTTTCGTTAAAGAATTCCGCTAATTGCTTGGTTTCCAAATCATGGTCGGGATCAAGGGGAGTTACAAGGGCCATAAAGTCTATAGTTTAAGTTACTTTTGTAGTTGAACAAATAACGAAAAAATTATGCCCAGCACAAATCATATTACCACTAAGTGGTTAGGAAAAATGGCTTTTGAAAGCACCAACCCATCCGGTTTAACCCTTAACATAGATGCAAGTCCGGATGATGGCGGAGAAGAAAAAGGACTAAGGCCTAAGGCCCTTATGCTCTCTGGGCTCGCAGGATGTTCTGGACTTGATGTGGCAGCACTTATCAAAAAGATGAAGTTGGATGTAGATGATTTTCATATTGAAACCATTGCCAACTTAACAGATGAGCATCCAAAGTTTTATGATTCGGTCGTAGTTGAATACCACTTTCATGGCTCCAACCTAGCGGAGAAAAAATTACAACGCGCGGTGGATCTTTCCGTAGAAAAATACTGTGGTGTTATGGAAATGTTCCGACAATTTGCTAAAATGGAAATTAAGACTATTTTTCATCATGTTTAAAAATCAAATTTAAAGTTCAAGTTTTAAGTTCTAATCGCTAGTGCCAGAGGACAAAAAATATGATTTAAAGGATAGGTTGGTAAATTTTGCTGCTGATATTGCTATCTTTTGTAGTGAATTGCCATAGGATTTTACGGGCGACTATTACGGAAATCAGTTGTTGCGCTCGGGTGGGAGTTCCGCTCTAAATTTTGGTGAAGCCCCGGGAACAAATACTGTCAGAGATGATATCTTCAAGGCAAGTATCTCCTTAAAAGAGTTGAAAGAATCTAGGGTAAACCTTAAAATTTTGAATAAAATCCGTTACGGTAATACCTCCTAAAGAGAATAAATATTCGACGAAGTTGAACAGTTAAAAAAATCATAGCCACCATCATCTAAAACAAATAATAGACCACGAGAACTTTTAGAATTGAACTTAAACTCGATTATTAAGACTTGAACTTTAGTCTTGCTTCTTGAACTTTAATTTTTCCCATGCGCTGGACCATAAAACCCAAACCGGAACAACAAAAGATAGACGCCCTTTCCAAGGCCCTTAAGGTAGATGATTTGGTGGCGCATCTTCTGCTGCAGCGTGGGGTGTCCACTTATGAAGAAGCCAAAAAATTCTTTCGCCCCCAACTTTCGGATTTACATGACCCTTTTTTGATGAAAGACATGGATGTGGCCGTTTCCCGAATTGAGAAAGCCATTTCCAACAATGAAAACATCCTTATTTATGGGGATTATGATGTAGATGGAACTACGGCCGTAGCGTTGGTTTCTTCCTATTTACAAACCATTTACCCCAACATTGCTACTTATATACCCGATAGATATACCGAAGGGTATGGAGTGTCCTTTCAGGGAATCGATTTTGCGCACGACAATGGTTTTTCACTCATCATTGCGCTGGATTGTGGAGTAAAGGCGATTGACAAAGTTAAATACGCCCAAGAAAAAAATATCGATTTTATTATCGGAGATCACCACAGGCCTGGAGATCAGCTTCCGGATGCGATAGCGGTACTAGACCCCAAGCGTGATGACTGCAACTACCCGTATGACGAACTGTGCGGTTGTGGCGTAGGGTTTAAACTTGTGCAAGCCTTGGCTTCTCGACAAGGGGAAACCATTGATGACCTCATCCCCTATTTAGACTTGGTGGCCACGGCCATTGGTGCTGATATCGTGCCCATTACCGGAGAAAACAGGGTACTGGCCTACTACGGACTAAAAGTGATTAATTCCAACCCCAGAACAGGATTCAAGGCCATCATCGCACAGGTTAAAAAAACCGAGCTGACCATTACCGATGTAGTTTTTATCATTGCTCCCAGAATCAATGCGGCTGGTAGAATGGAACACGGCCAGCATGCGGTCAACCTATTACGTGAAACCGACGTGGAGCAAGCCACCGCCTTTGCTGCGGAAATAGAACAGTTTAATACCGATCGACGTGGTCTGGACCAAGAAATTACGGAGGAGGCACTTCAGCAAATTCTGGATAATAATGAGGAAGAACGTTTTACTTCCGTCGTTTATAAAGAATCATGGCACAAAGGGGTTATAGGGATAGTAGCCTCGCGATTGACGGAAACCTATTACCGTCCCACCTTGGTCTTTACCAAAAGTGGAAACAAACTAGCCGCTTCGGCACGTTCGGTAAAGGGTTTTGATGTGTACAATGCCTTGCAAGGTTGTTCCGATTGTATTGAACAGTTTGGGGGGCATAAATATGCAGCAGGACTCACTCTATTGGAAGAGCAATTTGACAATTTTAAGGAACAATTTGAAAAAGTGGTTCAAGAAACCATCGATCCACAGCTATTAACTCCAGAAATTTTAGTGGATGCGCCTATAGAACTGGAACAAATCACGCCCAAGTTGATGCGTATTCTCAAACAATTTGCCCCATTTGGCCCCGGAAATATGACCCCTGTCTTTATGGCGGAAAATTTAAGGGATACCGGTTGGGGAAAGGGTGTTGGGGAAAACGAGGCCCATTTAAAAGTAACGGTTACGCAAAATGGAAGCACACCCATTGGGGGTATTGGTTTTAATTTAGGCGACAAAGTGGGTTTGATTGCCAACCAACAACCCTTTAGTGCCACTTTTTCCTTAGATGAAAATGAATGGCAGGGAAATGTTAGTCTTCAACTGAAATTAAGGGATATTAAGTAAGGGGCAATTCTTAAACATTTTCATCAACAATAGATAATTTGAGTTTCTTTATTTCGATATAAGATCGCTTCGCTTAAATGGTGTAGATCAAGGTATAATCCCTAAAATAGAAAATGCCCGAAAACAACGTTACGAGCACCTTCATTATAAAAGTGGTCCTTGTTGGACCTAAGGTCTCTAAAGTTTCTCGTAAACAAACTGCGGATACCCTCTTTCTCCATTAGCGCTCAACACCGCAGTAAATCTCAATTTATATACATTACCACTGGCATCCTTGACAATGTAGTACCTATCATCTTTTACGGAAGGGGTGCCTCCAAACCCGGAAACCCTCCAATCACTACCAATAACGGCCCTATCATCATACACAAAAGCGCTGTCATCGGCATCCTCTAAGGTAAACTCTGCATAACTGGGCACATCATAATCGGTACGTACACCCTCTCCATCAACTTCGTAAGAAAGTACTTGATAAAGACCAACACCACCCAAAGTATTGTGGGTCACATAATCGGAATAGGTGAGTCCTGCACCTGCAAATCCACCAAAGGGACCATAATAGCTATATACTGATGGAAACTGAATATCCCATGCCTCCCTGGCAGGCTCTACATCAACCGTTTCTCCAGATGTCAAACTAAAGGCTGTTTTTAGTTTTGATACATCTTTGGCGATGGTTACTTCCTCAAAGGTAGTAGCATCCAATTCGGCATACTGAACGATATAATTATCTCCGTCCGTCAAGATGCGAACTTTCATAAATCCGCGATGGTCACCTGTAGTAGCAATTGCCCCGGCATCAGGGGTCGTATTGGGAATTTCAGCACCTAAACCTACAATGAACACATTGTTCTCTTCAGCCGTAGTTGAAATTTCGCCAAAGGCGGTACCCTCCAAAGAACCCTCTTTATCATCCGTAAACTTAATTCCCTCTGCTAGATTTCCATATTGTGAATAGCCAACGGGCAAGCCAATCAGAAGCTCTTCTACGTTGGTCACCTCAACTTCTTCTGGCTGAAAAGTTGTTGTGTTTAGGGTATAGAAATTCATGGATTCTTCAAATTCCAGAACTGAACTTACGACATTCAAATCGGTGATCCCTTCCAATTCAGCAGCGGAAACCAATAGGGCAGGGTTCAAAAACACCCTGTTTTCGGTTCCATTATAAAAAGCTATCTCCCAAGAATCACGTCTTGCGGATACTTGTTGTTGTGTGCTCAAATCCAAGAATACCATATTTGGCTGGTTAGGTCCGCCTACCTCTGGTTCTAGGGTACCACTTGACGCAGCTACAGGGGTAAAACTCACCACTGATGCTGCCGGGTTACCAATTACCCAATCCGTACCAATTGCAGCAGAAATGGTAAATGATACCGAGGCCGTGGTACCTTCAAGGGGATCTGTAAGCTTGTTCAAATCAAAGGTAGCACTGGTTTGGCCAACGGAAACAGGAATAGTCAGACTACTGGATGTAGCTCCCGGGGAAGTTGTGAAATCCGTGCCATATTCGGCATTGTTGCCCGTAAAATCTACGGTAATGGTTCCGGCTTCCGTAGCCGCACGGGAAAAGGTAATACTGATGGTCTTACTCGTTTCGCTTTCGGAAAGACCAACGGTTTCACTGCTAAAGGAGGTTGAGAAATCAATTAAATCGCCTCCCCCATCATCATCACTACATGAGGCAAGCACCAAAAAGCAGGTTATAAAGGTTGAATAAAGTAATTTTTTCATAATAGGTGTGTTATCAATTAAAGGTTAATAGGTATGATAGTTTTAGAAAATAAGAGCGCCCGTTGCCAAAAAGCTGGGAATCGGATCCGGTAACCCCATGGGCACCAGTTGAAACATTGGATGCATCTACACTTACAATATCCATTAAATTACGCACGCCAAAAGTGAGATCAAATTGCGGACTAATATCGATATGGGCGGTAGTGTCTAACCAAGTAAAGGCGTCGGTGCGATCCAATTCCATTCCGTTATCATCAGTACTTACAATAGATAAAGCTCTGCCCGTGTACTTTAATTGGGCGGAAAGGGTGGTATTCCATCTGGGTATTTCATAGAAAACATTGGAATTCAGGTTGAGACTCCACACATAATCGGAGTTTTCCCCATTTCCGGAATCGCTTAAAGTAAGTGATTCACCCAAATAGGTCGCCCCCAGTCCTAATTGCAAGCGTTTCACTCTTAAATTGTGATTGAGGGAAAAACCAAGAATTTGTTGTTTGTTTACATTGTTAAAAAGAAATCTGGGTACATCGCCTGAATCATCTCCTACGAGGGCGATCTTATCCTTCAAATTAAAGTAGAAGGACCTGAAGGCACTCGAAAGAAGTGCATTGTCATTACTGTGCATCCATTTTTTATCGGCATTCAGAAAGATGGAAATACCGTCTTCGGGCTGCAAATCGGGGTTGCCCTGAACGTTATGGTTGCTATCAACGAAGTAGTAGAAGAATTCCTCAAAATTGGGTGCTCGAAACGCAGAACCGAAAATAGCCTTGAGCTTCAAGTTGTTCTCTAAGTCATAATTGGAGGAAAAAGACCATATCAACTGATTACCAAACTGTGAATTATTGGTAACCCTCATACCCGGATACACCGAAAGCCGGTCTGAAAGCAACACATCTAAATGGGCAAACAGATCATAATTCTCCAAGGTGTTTGTAGAGGTATTGGTAGAATAATTACCGGAAGCCAGTGCATCAAAACCCCTCTGATAACTAACTTCATAACCGGTCAATAAGTTAAAACGCTTTGATTTTGCCAGTATATTATTGATTGTTCCTTTAGAAAAGTAAACATCGCTCGATTGGTTCAATTGGTCCAACGTATACGCCTCGATACCTTGTTGTAAAATGTTATAGGTGTATTCTTGTACATATCTTTTTTGATTTTGATAGGAGAGGGACAGGTTGTACGTGGTCGGGCCCAAAAAGCTTCCCGCTATATTTAAATTATTCACCCAGCGGTGGGTATTAAAAAGCTGATCATTGGCAGTAGGATTCGGTTCCCCGTTGCTATTTAGCCTTCCGTTGACCAAGTGATTGTAAATAGTAAGCTCTTCATCAAAGTATTGCGACTTCAAATAAAAAGTGTGTTTGCCCACTTTCTGTCTCACATCTACAAAAGTGGTCAGTTGTTCTTTTGGGTTCCATTCCATACCGCGCAAACCATCATTTACTACTGTACCGCCTTGTATATTTACATAATTCTGGCCTTTAAAATCATTGAAAAAACCCGCATAATCATTTCTAGAAATCCCGCCGGATATCTGGGTAGCATCGAACAATTGGTGGCTCAACCTAAAGTTCTGAATGTGTCTGCCTTGGCTGGTCCAAGCATATTCGGAACCCACAGATTCTTCTTGTAAAGAAGTTCTAATGGCCCATTTATTACCTTTTAGGCCGCTTTTAGAAACAATGTTGATGACCCCGGCCACCGCATTATCACCATACAATACGCCCATAGCACCCTCCACAATTTCTATTCGCTCTACTTCCTCAAGGTTTATTTGGGTAATATCTATGTTATTACCCATTCCATTATCGCTGGCAAGTGGAATCCCATCCAATAAGATTTTGACATACTGACCATCGAGCCCGAACATACTGATGGTACTTCTTCCGGTGGAAGGATTAGGGGTTACGGTAATGTTGAGATTTTGGTTCAGCACATCGGCCAAAGTGTTACCCGCCAATTGTTTTATGTCATCGCTATCGATAGTCTCTACGCGAAACAACTTCTTACTCACGGATAAAACCTTGCTTTCTCCTGTTAAAACAACTTCGTCCAGTTCTGTAATTCTAGTAGAATCCGAAAATTGAACTTCCTCTTGACTCCAAAGGATAAAAGGTGAAAGGCAAAGAAAGAGCAGTGGATAAATCCGCATTTATTTAGAATTGTTCTTAATAATTATTTTGGCAAATATATTAGTTATTTTAAATCAATCTAAATAAATTTAATATTTTTGCTTTCAGAATTTGACAAACACAATCGACTATGAAAACTAAGAACCTTCTCTTAACCCTATGCGTGCTCACTTCTGTAGTGATTTTTGCCCAAGACAAAAAACAGCAGGATATTGATGCCATTAAGGCCATGTGTGGTTGCTACGACATCACTTTTAAATACACGGAAACCTTTGCTCCAGAAATTGATTATGAAAAACATCATGACTATACTGCCTACGGAAAGGAACTGGCGCTATTGATTGAAGATGAGCCTAATAAATTATCTATCCAACACATACTTGTAGTCCACGATACCATGGTCATAAAACACTGGAGGCAAGATTGGATCTACGAGAACGAAAAGGTTTTTCATTACGACAAGGACAATAATTGGGTATTTTCTGAACTTCCTGAGGATGAAGTAAAAGGGCAGTGGACCCAAAAAGTATATCAAGTAGATGATAGCCCCAGATACAGCGGTTCTGCAACATGGGTTCATTTTGACGGGAAGCATTACTGGGAAAACGCTAGTGATTCTCCCTTACCAAGACGCGAATACAGCAAACGGGATGACTATAATGTGATGCGCCGTGGAAATCGGCAAGAGATTACCAAAACAGGTTGGATTCACGAGCAAGACAATGACAAGATTATCAGAAAAGACGGCGAGGAAGACGTTTTGCTCGCACAGGAGAAAGGGTACAATATCTATACTAAAGTAGCCGATAAAGACTGCGCCGTTGCTGAAAAATGGTGGGACAATCACGAAAAATTCTGGTCAAAAGCAAGAAGTGCTTGGGATAAAGCATATGACCGCAAGGGCGATTTAACTCTTTTAAAGAAAGTTGATGGTCAGCCCATGTTTATGAAATTCTATGAGTTGGAAGGCAAAGAAGCTAATAAAAAGGAAATTTCAGCCCTCATTGATCAGTTCATTACCCAAAACGAAGAAACCAAAGCAAGTGGTAAATAGGACGGTTCTACTTTATACTATTTATCTTCTGATTTTGGCTAGTAATCTGGCCTTATCTCCGGCTCAAACGGACACCAGATTACAAGAAAAAATACATAATGCCATTAAGGGAACTTTTGGTACGGAAACCTTTGAGACCGTTTTCATTTCCGTGCCAAAGGAACTCAATGCACAAACCAAGGCTGATTTTAGTGGCGAACGTTTTTTTAAGGTTGAAGGAGATTCCGGCTTGCTTGGGTATGCTTACGTAGGAACCGCCCCGAGTATGAAAAAGGAGTTTGAGTATATTTTAATGTTTAATGCTGATTGGAGCATAAAAAAGTCGAAGGTACTAATCTATAGAGAAAACTACGGCCGCCAAATAGGAAGCCAGCGATGGTTGATCAAATTCGTAGGCCTTACGCCTGAAGTCGAAATCACCTATGGTGAAACTATTGACGGCATTGCCGGCGCCACCATATCGGCCAGTAGCCTCACGGATGCTACTAATGATGTATTAAGCTCCTTAAAAGTTCTCTTAAAGCAAGCTTTTATTCACTAGTGAAATCTACAGTTACCAACCGATCGGTCGGATTTAATTTTCCACAAACTTCAACGCTTGGCTTTCGGCCACTTTAAGATTGAAAAACTTCCGTTTATCGATAGCCTCATTAAAACAAGGGAATAAATGCAACTATATTTCCGACTTAACGGTCGGTTTTGAGTTTTTATGTTTAGCAAGCATATTTCTTAGGTTCTTTTGGACAATCCTCGTACAGAGTTGATACCTTTGCCCCTTATTTCATACGCAACTAGCGATTATGGATCCATACGCAGCACTTCGTTACAAAGAATTCAACATTTTTTTATTGGTCCGTTTTGCCATGGTTTTTGCTTGGTCCATGCAATTTATCGTTATCGAGTGGCAGGTGTATTCCATGACCAAGGACCCACTTTCTTTGGGAATCATAGGTCTGATGGAGGTAATTCCCGCAGTTTCCACGGCTCTTTTTGCCGGCCATGTAGTAGACCAAAAAGAAAAGCGGAATTTGTTGGTCAAGTGCATTTTTGGGTTTTCCATTATTAGTTTGGGATTGTTTCTGTTAAGTTGGCCTTCCATTGAGCTTCACCTTTCTCAACAGGTGATTCTTTATAGTATATATGGATTGGTATTTTTAGGCGGAGTAGTTCGCGCTTTTATAGGTCCCACCATCTTCTCTTTAATTGCCTTGATCGTACCCAAAAAGATTTACCCCAATGCAGCCACTTGGAGCAGTACCACTTGGCAATTGGCCGCTGTTCTAGGTCCGGCCTTGGCGGGATTTTCCATCAGTTGGATGGGAGTACATTGGTCCATGTGCCTAATTTTTGGATTTTCGGTACTTGCGCTGATCAGCCTTTCCCAAATCAAAAGAAAACCCATTCTCAATCCTAAAATTGGAGAACCCGTACTCCAAAGTTTAAAGGAAGGTTTGCGGTTTGTTTTTAGCACAAAGGCGATTTTAGGTGCCTTGACTTTGGATATGATTGCCGTACTATTTGGGGGAGCCGTTGCCCTACTACCGGTTTATGCGCAAGACATTTTGCATGTAGGCTCCGAAGGCTTTGGTATTCTTCGTGCCGCACCCGCCGTAGGGGCGGCTATTACTATGCTAGGCTCTACTCGCTTTCCTTTACATAAAAATGCGGGAAAAAAATTGCTTTTGGCCGTCTTCGCATTCGGAATTTGTATGATTGTCTTTGGTCTATCCACCTATTTTTGGCTATCGGTAGCTGCCCTTTTCGTAAGTGGTGCCGTTGACGGGGTTTCGATGATTATTAGACAAACCATTCTTCAGCTAAAAACTCCGGATCATATGCGCGGTAGAGTGGCTTCTGTAAATTCTATGTTTGTGGGGTCCTCCAATGAATTGGGCGCTTTTGAAAGCGGACTTACCGCCAAATTGATGGGCACAGTAACGGCCGTTGTTTTTGGTGGCTGTATGACCCTTTTGACGGTGAGTGCCACGGCATTCATTTCGCCTACTTTTAGAAGACTCGATTTATCAAAAGATATTGAGGAACACGAGAAAGAGAAATAAAATTTACGCCTAATCTACAAAGGTTTCTTTGATAATAGCTTTGCACCGACTTACTTCCGCTTTGGTAAGTTTCCCTAGTATTTTAATCACTCTAGCCTTATCCACCGTTCTAATTTGGTCGACAGCAATCATTCCTTTTTTACCATTATGATTTACCGAGACCCTCGTAGGGTACTTTTTAAGATTGGTGGTCATCGGAGCAAGCACAATGGTTTTCAGGTATTTGTTCATTTCATTGGGAGAAATAATTACGTACGGTCTTGTTTTCTTAATCTCACTACCAATGGTTGGGTCTAGGTTTACCAGAACGATTTCGTATTGGTCTAATTCCATTCCTCTAAGGTTTCATCCTCAAAAACATCGCCCATCAACAAATCATCATCTCCCGCATCGTTCATTTGCTTAAAAGCGGCTTCCCAATTCTTTCGAGGAGTGTCAATGGGTTTTAAAATTATCTGGCCTTTTTCAAGAATTAATTCCACCTTGTCCTTGATATTGTACTTCTCTAAAATCGTTTTACTTAACCGAAGTCCTTTAGAGTTCCCAATTTTGATAATTGATGCTTCCATAACCAAAAAGTTTGTACAAAGTAATTACATTTTAGTGGTATATCAAAATCCGTCCCCATAATGCTCAAACGGAAATATTGTAATAAAGTTTTAATAATGAGATATATAAAATTAAAATACCATCTCTTAAACGGAACAAAAGCATACGATATTGAAGCTTTTATGCTGAAAGACTATCAGCCTCAAACTTTTCTAGGCTTAAGTTCTCTCCGTCAAAAACGGCATAGGTGTAGTAATTTACCCAGTCGCCTAAATTGGTGTATTTTGATTTTTCGTTAAGATCAATTTCCAAAGGCAAGTGCCGGTGACCAAAAATAAAATGATCGTAGTGTTGGGTTTCCAGCTTTCTTTTGGCGTAGAGTACCAACCATTCTTTCTCTTCCCCTAAAAAATTGGCATCGTCATCACCTGAAATCAGTTTATTGCTCACTGATAAATGTTTTGCCAAACGCACGCCAATATCAGGGTGCAACCAACGAAAGAACCACTGGGCGATGGGGTTGGTAAAGACCTTCTTCATACGTTTAAAGCCTTTGTCATCGGGCCCGAGACCGTCACCATGACCAATAAAGAACGTAGTGCCATTGATGTTGAACTGCTGCGGTTTATGAAAAACGGGAATACCCAGCTCTTCCTCAAAATAACCGTTCATCCACAGATCATGATTGCCCACAAAGAAATAAATGGGGATTCCGGCATCGGAGATTTCCGCCAGTTTCCCTAGGGTACGGGTAAAACCTTTGGGCACCACCGTTTTGTATTCCATCCAAAAATCGAACAGGTCGCCTAACAAAAAAATAACCCCGGCATCCTCTTTAATTGCATCCAACCAGGCCACAAACTTCTTTTCTCGAGGCATACTTTGTTCCATAGTGGGTGCCCCCAAATGGTTGTCACTTGAAAAGTATACTTTTTTGCCCCGTGGAAGGTCTAACGTTGTCATACTGGGGCAAATATAAATATTAGTGAGATAAACTTGGTTTTAGGAATTATCACTAGCATACCACTCCGCATAGGAAGTATCCGTTTCCTGAAGCTTTAAGGAGTGTAGTTTAATGTTATCTGGTAACCTGTCTCCTATTTTCTTAGCAAAATCAATGACCATATTCTCACTGGTAGGCTGGTATTCCGCCAAGATAACATTGTGTCCCCTACTGATCAATTCATTGGCCAATTCAACATGAGGGGTATTCTTATTGAAGACCGTAGCATGATCGAACTTGTCTACAATCTCTTCCTTAACAATCTTTTTAAGATCACCAAAGTCAATGACCATACCCCATTTAACGTTTGAAGAATCTGTGATTGGCTGACCTATGACCGTAACTGAGAGCTTATAACTGTGCCCATGTACATTTCTGCACTTTCCATCGTACCCATAGAGCGCATGTCCCGTTTCAAAATTAAATTGTTTGGTAATCCTAATATTGGCCATAAAAACATTTTGTTCGGCAAAGGTAGAGATTTTCAAAAACCAATTGATTTTTAGATTACATTTGCCCGATTTTTTTAAAACTGAACGAGTGAAAGAACCTCTTGGTCAGCCAATTACATTGGCAGACGCCACTTACGAAACCATCATTACAGATGTGCTTGAAAAAGGTTATAGCGTAATGGATAATTTTTTATCGGCATCTACCGTTAAGCTTTTGCGAAACGATTTGCTTTGGCAATATGAGGACGACCAATTTAAAAAAGCAGCCATTGGCAACCGCACCAATGAGGTCATTAAAAGTGGTATTAGGGGAGATTTTATTCTTTGGATGGACGAAACTACAGCCAACGGTCCACAACAGTTATTTTTTAGTAGGATAAACGATATGGTACAGTACCTAAACCGCACCTGCTATTTAGGTATTTTTAGGAAGGAATTTCACTACGCCCTCTATCCAGAAGGTAAGTTTTACAAAAGACATTTAGATGCCTTCCAAAATGATGACCGAAGAAAGCTTTCCATTGTTTGTTACCTGAATGAAAACGACTGGCAAGCGGAACATGGCGGTGAATTGGTTCTTTATCTAAAAGATGGCGCCGGAGCCGAAAAGCCCCTAAGCATCTATCCATTTCCGGGAAGGGCGGTTATTTTCGAAAGCCGCGTACTGGAACACGAAGTAAAACCTGCCAACCGCGAGCGTTTGAGCATTACTGGCTGGTTAAAGACGCAGTAAATTATTCCCTAAACTGTACGGGCTGCGTCCATGCCATTTCAAAAAACAGTTCCTCAATGGGGTTTTCTTGTTTTTTGGTAGATACAATCTTTGAACGAACAAATAATAAATCTTCATCCAACTCAAAGGAAGCGGTGGTTCCCTTTACCGTTTGCAGAACTTTGGTTTCAGAGTTGCCTTTATCACACCCAACAAATGTGATTTCATAATCTACATTGGGTTCCGCGTCAACTTCTACGGTAAGGACATTAGCATCCATGGCGGCCGTCTTTAGCGTTACGCCCGTACTGGCATAAAAATGACCCGCCTCCATGGCCTCAATTAAGCTAGTAGCGGAAAGCGTATCTGATTGCACCATGATCCAGCCTCTTCCGGCATTGCTCCACTTGTTCCCGATGTGGTGATAGCTATGCGAATCGTCCGTTGCCAAGCCATACATCAACGGTTTATTATTCTCGAGATAATCGATATTTATCAAATCCCACATTTCTTCGGTAGAGATATGAACGGAATCGCCCATATTATGCACCACAGGATGACCATTGTATACCTCAAAGAACCGTTCTCCATTTAGGGCCTTCATATCGTCCAAATCAATACTGTAGTAAAAGTTGGGGTGATTGATATGCGGAATCATAGGCACACCTGTACGTTGGCGTTGCTCCAGCACTTGGTCCAAGTTATTTTGCATGGTTTCCAAAACACTATTTCCACCTTTTGGACTGATCATTTCCTGAATGTTCGTAACATTCATGTGAATATGCTTGTCCTCAAACCTATCGGTAATTTCCTCAGAGGGGATTACCAAAAATTCACCGGCCAATTGGGCATACTCACTGTATTCTTTAAAGGTTTTTAGCTTTACCCTGGTAGTTCCCGAATCAATTTTATAGTCGACCCAATCTTCTCCATAATTTTTTAAATATGATTGAAATGCCTCTTGATAGACGGAATCTTCCCGAATGTCAATCCATTTTTCTTCCCTAGCCATGGTATTATGGTCTGACAGGGCCAAAAATTGATAATCGTGATTCTTATACCAGTCTAAAATTACCTCGGGGAATTCATCTCCATCACTCCAATAGGAATGGGTATGCAAATTGCCCTTGAACCATTTTTGAGGTTTGGCTTTGGGCGTCTCTTTTTCGGTACAACTGATGATTAAAAAGAAGGAAAACAGGAATAATGGTAAGACTCTCATGTTATTGCGGTTTGGTGGTTACCAAATATAGCAATATAAGGGAGTTACAATTTTAAATTAGCATTAAATACACAGAGACCAAAACTTAACGCTTGTACTTACGCCGTGCGCGAACTCTGTTAAAAAAATAAATTACCACTACAAAGAGGGCGAGTAGGGGAAAAATAAGGTCTCCGTTCAGGAAGGTAAGAATGTCCATTAGGTATGTTTTTATGGAAGAACGATGGTAACCCTAACTTATTACCTTTTGAACTTTTTATTTCCTCGGATTCTGTTGATAACATAAACGACCACGACTACCACGGCCAAAATTAAAAATATTAGGTTTCCACTTAAATACTCTGCCATTGTCTATTTTTTAAATTTGTTTAATGCCTCTTTTGTAAAATCGGAAAGTACCAATTTTCCGGTAATGGCCGCTCTATCCACCAACAGATTGTCCCAATGGTCGGTATGGTTCCACAACATTTTCTTCCACTCGTAAAGGGCTTCCGGGTTGTACCCCGCTAATTTGTTTGTAAAGAAATCCAGCTCCTTGTCCAATTCCTTTAAACTATCGAACACCTTTGAAAATAGCCCCTTTTCCTGGGCCCAATAGGCACTTTTCCATTCGGTTGGGGCCAATGAAAGTTCTGATAGGGCGGCGGTTCCAATTTTACGTTCTACCGCCGGGGCAATCACCAAAGGGGCAATCCCTATGGAAAGTTCTGATAACCTTATGGCCGCTGCCTCATTGGCGTACACGTAATCACAAGCAGCCGCCAGGCCCAAACCACCACCAACTGTCTTGCCCTGCACTCTACCGATAATTACCTTCTTACAGGTTCGCATGGCATTGATTACATGGGCAAAACCGCTAAAAAAAACTTTACCCTCTTCCAAATTGGAAACCGCCAGCAGTTCATCAAAAGAAGCCCCGCCACAAAAGGCGCGTTCTCCCTCTGATTTTAATACAATTACTGTAATAGCATCATTATTTGAAAGCTGATCGAGTTCTTTGACCAATCTATTCAGGAGTTCTGCCGTAAACGAATTACCGGCCGGGTGACCAAATTCAACCGTTGCTACCTTTCCGTCTATTTTGGTGTAGAGACTTCCGTTTTCCCTATCGGTTCCCATAAAAATTGAAGTTTAAAAAAGTGGATTAAAATTAACCATTTTGTAAGAGGGGAAGAAACTTTCTTCTAAACTCCCAAACCAAAGCACCCCCGCGAATAACCATCCAAAGGGTGAAAGCGGCCCAAATTCCGTAGAGCCCCCAATCCAAATACTTTCCGACAAATAAAATAGGTACAAAACC
Organism: Cytophaga sp. FL35; assembly: GCF_014349235.1. Lineage (GTDB taxonomy): Bacteria > Bacteroidota > Bacteroidia > Flavobacteriales > Flavobacteriaceae > Euzebyella. Next base: position 287,827 of record NZ_JACSOH010000004.1, read on the forward strand.
AAGAAAAGTAGCGGCGAGCAGGGTGTTTCTCAAATACTTCATTTCTCCCAAACCTTTGAACAAGCCATCAAAAACAAAGGCCACCGTATTCATGGGCAAACTAAGGATTACGATGAAAAATACGGTATAAAAAGTTTCCAACACCAAAGTTTCCTTGGAGAATAGGAGTCCGATCGGCTTGTAAAAAACAAATCCAAAAAGCATTAAAACCAAGCTTATTAACAATCCGTATTTGATGATTCTTTTTGCCAAAGTAAACAAACCCGCATAATCCCGTGCACCCAATAGCCTGCCTCCCATGATATTACCTGCAGCAGCGTATCCATCTATAAAAAAGGCCGAAAACAACCATATATTAATGGCGATGGTATGCGCACCAATGTACTGCGGGCCTAAATCTGTAGCTTCCCTTACGGCCAAAATCAATGCGGTATTCAAGGCCAAAGCCCTAACGAACAGATTCAGGCTCATGACTACCAATCTGCCCAATTCTTTATTTAACGGCAACTGAAGTTTTAAGCTAATATCCGTTTTTACCCAAAGCAGCACAAAAGCCATAATGGCCATTACGCCTTGGGCAATCAAACTTGCCCAAGCAGCCCCCTTCAGATACATAGGTTCTAAATACCCCTCAACTCCGTAGACCAACAAAAAATCGAGGCCAATATTTAAAACAGCACCTGTTATGGCAATGAGCATGGGATAGTAGGTGTTCTGAAGCCCCCTAAAAATGCCCATAACAGCAAAAACAAAGAGCGTTAACGGAAAGCCCCAAACCCTTATGGAATAATAGCTAATACAATATTCCAATATCTTACCCGAAGCATTAAGAAGCTCAAATATTTCACGCACAACAAAGATGGTAGAAAGTAAAATGAGAATGCTAAGGGCGATATTTAAATAGATGGCCTGGGCGGGCAAGGATTTTACTTCTTCCAACCTACCGGCTCCCAAGTATTGCGAAATAATGGCCGAAATGGCACTACGGGTCTGACCTAAAATCCAAATCAACATCGAAAGAAAAGAACCGACGATTCCAGCCGCTGCCAAAGACTCCAACCCATCCACAGGAATGTTGCCCACAATAGCGGTATCGGTAATGGACAAAAGGGGTTCCGCAATCCCTGCCACCGTAGCGGGAATTGCCAATTTATTGATGGTTCTAAAGTTGATTTTCGCTTTCAAGCGCGCAATTTACAGCACTAATTCATAACAATGAAAAGGATGCTCGCTCTGTTTTGGAAAAAAAATGTCTCCCAAACGTTGAAATCCGCGCTTTTCATAAAATCGTTGGTTACGCTTGTTCTGGCTGAAGGTATCAAGTCTTACTGAGACAAAATTTTGGTTACGGGCATATTCTTCCGCAAACTGCATCATTTGCTGGGCGTATCCTTTTCCCTGAACTTCAGGATGCACACCCAATCTATGGATGTAAACGTTATTTTCATTGGGTGTGAGCCATTCTACGGGTACATATTCCTCATCCATTAATGTGGAAATAACAATAGAACCGATGATTTTTTCATCCATTTCCAAGACATATAATTCGCCCCTATCCAAATCTATTTCAAAGGCCTTTTTAGAAGGATAGTGCTCGTTCCATTGGTAGATTCCATTGGAAATCATGTGTTGGGCACAGGCACCGGTCATTTCAAGGATTTCAGGAATATCAGATTTGTTTGCTAGTCGGATCATTTCATTAGGTAGGTTGCAATTAAATTGTAAATTTAAGGTTAAAACAGATAAACCATGAAACACATTCTTGTGCCTATCGGCACTTCACCCGATGCCCACCAAACCCTGCAATACGCTATTGATTTTGCGACTGAATTTTCTTCAAAAATATTTCTGATGGAAGTTTTTAGTGTTTCGGTCGGTGCAGGAAAAGGGTTATCCAACGTAACTGAAAAGGTGGCAGAAAGCGGAATTGAGCGTCTGAAGGAAATCATCGAAAAGGTAGATGCCAAGAATGTAGATATTCAAATTGCCTCATACAATGGCGACATTGTTGACGGACTCAACGACATCAATAAAGAACTGGGTATCGATTTGATTATCATGGCCCCACGAAGCAATGAAATTAACGAAGAACTTTTCTTAGGGAATACTTCTGGCCGCATCATCAAAAGAACCAACATACCTACCTTAATTGTACCCCGAGGGATGGATTACCAACCTTTCGAAAACATCCTAACCGCATTTAAATCCGGTATATTAAAAAGGAAGCGCATTTTAAATCCGCTGATTGAAATTAAAAACAAATTTGGTGCAAAAGTGAACTTGTTATTGGTAAAAACACCTGGCTATACGGATGATGACTTGCAAATAAATACCGCTTTAATGGATATTAGTTCACAGTTGACCTTGACCGAGGCACCTACCACATACCTAGGTGTATTGGAGCATATGCAGGCACAGCACCCGGATGTTTTATGTGTTTTTAGGCGCAAACGCGGATTTTTCAAGAAATTATGGGAAAAGAATACAATCCGAAAATCAGAATTCTCAGCACGTATTCCAGTACTGGTTCTAAGTGTTAAAAAGGATTAAGCGCCAAAAAATAACCTCATAAAGTATTTTGATACTTTGTGAAAATGTATTTCCTTTGCACATCCAAAAACGGGGGATTAGCTCAGCTGGCTAGAGCGCTTGCCTGGCAGGCAAGAGGTCACCGGTTCGACTCCGGTATTCTCCACCAAGCATCGTGTAAGCGATGCTTTTTTTATTTCGGAATTATCCAACCTACATTTTGCTTGAAAATTGCATGCACCTAAACTAAATCTATGGGAACGGTGCGTCCCGAAGGCATTCGGGAAGGTCAGCGGCGCCACTCCATTTTTTTCCACCAAGCATCGTGTAAGCGATCTTTTTTTACGTTTTGACCTTTTCAATATCCTCTAATTCAATCCCCTATGAAAGGTAGGGTTTCTGTATTTTCACAGATAAAAATTACATGGAATATTTTGCTATATTAGTAGTTTAAAACAAAGGGAGTCACGCTTATAGAGGTCATTCCTTTGAACAGCTCTCCCCCGTTTTAGCATTGATTTTTCAAAGAAATCCCTATACCCTAAAGACACATAAACATGAGTAAGAACGAAAAGGTGGTACAGCTTAACGGCACTGAAGAGGAGGCATCATCCAAGATTGAAATCATCAAAAACCTCATTTTTGGTGAAAATATAAAGACCTACGATTCTGAGTTCGAAACCCTTAAGAAAGACATTCTTGACAAAAAAAGAATTTTAGAAGAACTTATTGAGGAGGTAAGGCAAGACCTAAAAACAGCCATAGACAATGTAGCAACCGATGTAAATATTAGAATTACAGAGCTAGAGGATAAAATGGAGGATAAAATTGAATCTCTAGATACCGAAAAAGTTGACAAAAAGCTACTAGGTAAATTATTGATTGATTTAGGAGAAAAAGTAAGCGAAAAATAATTGGCTTTTTACCTAAACACCTACCCAAACTAAGATTCCCCTTAAGCATAAAACCAGTTGATTTTGGGCAATAAAGCACTGATGAACGAAAACGAAAAAATTCAGATTTTAAAGGATATTCTTTTCGCAGAGGACAGTGTGTATATTGAAAAGATTGCCCACAGATTGGAAAACCTAGAGAGTACACTCAACGATAGACAAAAATTTTCACACAAGGTTGACCCTATCATTTTAGAACAATTGGAGGAATTCAAAACCAGCATCCCCACTACTCTGGGACCAACCATTACGGCCGCCCTTAAAACCGAAATCAAAAAAAATAAAGATGAGGTGGTAGAGGCACTATTTCCAATTTTGGGCAAAATGATCAAAAAATATATAGCCCATGAAATCAAATTACTTTCTGAGAAAATCAATAAGCAACTCAGTTTTAAAAACCGAATAAAATCATGGTTCAACAGTTCCTCTACAAAAAAGGAAATTATTGATGAACTCGCTGCTTCAAACATTGAACAAGTGTTGTTGATCGAAAAGGATTCCGGAATTTTAAAAGCCAGTTATTCCGTTACCGAAACCATAGATGAGGACATGATTTCTGGTATGTTAACCGCCATTAAAAGTTTTGTTGAGGATGCATTTGGAAGAAAAGACCAAAATCTGGAACTTATAGATTATGAACTATACCACATTCATCTTCAGAGCTTTAATCGATTTTATATAGCCGTTGTGCTTTCCGGAAATTACACTACACAAGCAAAGGATAAGGTTCAGGACCTCATATTCGATTTCTTTGAAAACCTAACTAAAAAAGAAGATTATCACACTTTGAATACAGAAAGAATCAACCAACAATTAGCTCAAAATTTTGGTCATGCAGATCTCTAAGAAAGTAGTTGTTCTAGGCCATTTTGGAGTAGGCAAGACTTCTTTAATCCGTCGTTTTGTTGAGGATAGCTTTTCTGATAACTATAAGGTTTCCATTGGCGTACACATCACTAAAAAAACCATTGAGTTCTCTATAGATGAGAGTGTAACCCTTATTCTATGGGATTTAGAAGGAACTGATGATATTTCACAAATTAGGGAATCCTATCTCTTGGGTTCCCATGGAATTATCTTCGTTTTTGATGTATCCAGACCAACCACGTTTCAAAATTTGGGGAAAGACTTAATTTCCTTAAAAGAAAAAACCAATGAAGTACCGGTGAAAATTGTAGGAAATAAATCTGATTTGGTAGACGCAAAAGAGCTAGATCAAGTCTTATCGGAAAAAAATATATCATACGATTATATAACGAGTGCCAAAACGGGACATAAAGTAAATCACCTATTTGAAGAATTGGCAAAAATGCTAGCTATCAATGCTTAAGGAATTTAGGGAGTACTATAAAAACAACAAATTTCAATTTATCCTCACGGATTTAGAGGGCTCGGTAATTGATAGTGACCAAAACTTGTTTAGAACTGAGAAAGGGACAGCTCTTGGAGAAATTCACCCGTTCTTTTTCAGCATTTCCGATATTATGGGCCCTAATCGGGAAAAGACTGTGTTTCACTGTGTTCAGTTAGGTAATTCTACAGAAGAATTGACCGTCGATATTGAAATTATAAAACAAAACGGACAATTTCTCATTGCCATAGAAAACCTTACAGAACATTACATATCCTATCAATCCATTGCACAAGCAAGAAACGAATCCATAATTGATTCTGAACTTATTCTCTTAAAAAATCATGATTTAGAAGAAAGGGAGCGCTTTAAAAATGAATTTATACAGAACTTTAGCCATGAATTAAGAAACCCTCTTACCAATATCATAGCTCTCACCAACATACTCCAGAGAAGTCAACTTGATGAGGAACAGAGCAATATCCTAACCGTATTAAAAGACTCTACTTCCAACCTTAAACTTATGTTGGAGGATATTTTGAGTCTTGCCATGATTTCCAAAGGGAAACTTGCCCTAAATCCTACCGTTTTCAATTTTAAACAATTAATCGAATTCCTAAAGCTCACGTATAACACAAGGGCAAAGGAAAGAGGATTGATTTTTACCATTACGGCAGATGAAAGCATTCCTGAATATATTGAAGGTGATCGCCTAAGGCTATTGCAAATACTTACCAACCTATGTGATAATGCCATAAAATATACCCCTAACGGTAAAATAATTTTATATGCGATTCAAAATCAAAGAAGGGCCAACAAGGTTAATTTACGTTTTGGAGTAAAGGATACCGGAATTGGCATTCCGGAGGAAAAATTGGAAACAGTTCTAGAAAGCTTCGAACAGCTTGGAAATACGGAAGGTGTTGGTTTAGGTCTTTCAATTGTAAAAGGACTACTCAGTCTCATGGACTCTAGAATTCAAATTGAATCAACCTCAGGAAAAGGTTCACATTTCTTCTTTGACGTTAATCTGCAGTTTCCACTTCACGACCCCAATAATGAAACTCCCGATAAAAAGTCGAAGAACGAAGTAGTCCAAAAACAGAAAAAGTATAGGGTATTGTTAGTGGAAGATAATGAAGGAGTTCAGACCAGTCTATTAAAGACTCTAATAGACGCAGGAGATTTTTTTATAGACCTTGTTAGCGATGGTGCCTTGGTAATGCAAGAAATTGTAAACAAAAGTTACGATATTATATTAATGGATGTAAACCTTCCAAACATTACAGGTGATCAATTAGCCAAAGTTATACGAGGCTTTCCATTTAAGAATATTAAATCCATTCCCATTATAGGTATTACGGCCAATTCCTATAAAGCTCAAATTAAAGCTTACAAAAAAGCTGGAATGAACGTTGTACTTTCCAAACCTTTTGACGATAAGGAATTGCTTTCAAATATCTACAAGCTTCTAAAATAGAAAGCAATATTAATAAATGTAGGAATTTTCTTTATAATTATGTTTTTTGTCGATTTTATGCTACCTTTCATCGACATTTTGAAACTTGTGCTTTCAGATTCTTTGTTTTGTACTCCTCCCCCTACTTTTACAAAGCTTTAGAAAATATAGTATTAAGCTATACTGACACTAACCATGTTTTAAAGCTAAATAATAAGCGAATCTGTACATCCCGGGAAAAACAGCGCTAAAAAAGAATAAAGTAAAGTTCCCCCTTTACTTAGACAGTTTGGATTTTTAGTAGTGATTGGTTGACTTTTTTTGGATTGAAGGAGACCCGAACAATTATAGGCTATGGTATAGGGTTAGGAAAGTAGTCTATAATAATGTTCCCCCAGGGACATTCAAGTTTACTTGAAATGTCCCTTTGTTTTTTTTATAGCTTATCTCTTTCCCTATTTCTATTTTCTTTCAGGTATATATTCCTAAATTCACTTTAACTTAAATAGCGCATAAGTATTTCTTAACGTTATAATATTTACTATTTGTAAATTTATTTCGAATATTGCATTTTAATATTTACTATTTGTAAATAATAGAAGTTGAAAATCAACCAAAAAAATATCAATTTCATCCTATATGGATCATTAGCCTCTTTTGGCACCTACTTTTGTATGTATGCCTTTAGAAAACCCTTTACGGTGGCCACCTTTGAGAATCTTTCCTTCTTGGGAGTGGATTATAAAATTGTATTGATCATCTCCCAAGTTCTGGGGTATATGCTTTCTAAGTTCATAGGAATAAAAATGATATCGGAGCTTCAACCCAAAAGTAGACTTCCCTACTTACTTATCATGATTATTTTGGCCGAGCTTAGCCTGGTTGGTTTTGGTCTATTGCCCAATCCATATAATATCTTGTTCATGTTTTTGAACGGATTATCATTGGGTATGATTTGGGGAGTTGTGTTTTCGTATTTGGAAGGAAGAAAGTTTACCGAAATACTTGGAGTTATTCTTTGTTCAAGTTTTATAGTTTCCAGTGGGGTTGTTAAATCGGTTGGCTTATTGGTTATGGAAAATTTTAACATATCCCAATTTGCCATGCCTGCGGTAACCGGTGCCATTTTTTTACTGCCGTTTGCGGGCTTTTCATATATGTTGGACAGGATTCCTCAACCAACGACTGAGGATAAGAAATTACGGGAAGAACGGGTTCCCATGACCAAAAAAGACAGAAGAAATGTTGTCTCCAAGTTTCTTTTTCCTATTCTTATTCTTGTCTTTTTCTATGTCTGTCTAACGGCTATGCGTGATTTTAGAGATAATTTTTCACGTGAAATTTGGGATGCAGTGGGTTTTGAAGGAAATATATCTGTGTATACCCTTGCCGAAATACCCATTGCAATACTAGTGCTGGTTTCCATAGGTCTCTTTGCCTTCATCAAGAACAATTTTAAGGCGTTTGTGTCTTACCATTACCTTTTATTAATGGGTTCCTTAAGTATCGGAATAAGCACTTTATTATTTCAATTTGGGATTTCAGGCCCTGTACTTTGGATGATTTTGGTGGGCCTAGGTCTTTATATCTGCTATGTACCTTTTAATTGCCTGTTTTTTGATCGTATGATTGCCACCTTTCAAATCAAAGGCAATGCAGGTTTCCTCATCTATATAGCGGATGCCTTTGGATATTTAGGAAGCATGGCGGTATTGTTATATAAAAACTTTGGACAAGGAGCCCTTTCATCCCTTCAATTCTTTGTGCAAGGAAGTTATATCATTTCCATTATAGGATTGGTAGCCACCCTATTCTCCCTGTACTACTTTAAGAACAAAAGAAAGGAAGACCAACCACAAACTGACAATAAAAATTTATCTGCATATGAACCACTCGTATGATCTCATAGTCATTGGAGGCGGTGTTTTGGGTACATTTCACGCCTATCATGCCGTAAATAAGGGCTTAAAAGTAGCTCTTATAGAAAAGGACATACAACCTCAAGGTGCCACGGTACGTAACTTCGGGCAGGTTGTTCCATCCGGTATGAATACAAAATGGCAAAATTTTGGCCGTGAGAGCCTAGCCATTTACAAAGACATTCAAAAGAAATTTGATATTACCGTAAGAGAGGAAGGCAGTATTTATATCGCTTCCAATGCGGAGGAAGTTCAATTATTGGAAGAACTAAACTCCATTAACAAATCCAATTCCTATACATCAGAATTACTTACCGCCAAGCAGTGTTTGGATAACTATCCGGGTCTTAAAAAGGATTATGTGAAAGCTGGGCTCTTTTTCCCGAAAGAAGTGAAGGTAGAGCCTAGAACAATGATTCTAAAATTGCACGAATACCTTAGAAACAAGGGGCTAGATATTTATATGGGTGAAACCGTAATGGACTGTGATGCCTTGCGTAGCGGGGTGCAGCTTACCACTTCTAAAAACAAACAGTTTTCCTCCAAAAAAGTGATTATCTGTAACGGAAGTGATTTTAAAATACTATACCCCTCTTATTTTGAAGAAAGTGATTTAATCGTCTCCAAATTACAAATGATGCAGACCAAATCACAAACAAACTATACCCTGCCTAGTTCCGTTTTAACAGGCCTTTCCATTAGACGGTATGAATCCTTTACGGAATGTCCTTCATTTAGCTCAATCAAAGCAAAGGAAAACCCTAATTCACTGGAGAAACAATGGGGAGTACATATTCTTTTTAAACAAGCGGATGACGGTTCCGTAATCATAGGCGACTCCCATGAATATGCAAGTGCTGCACAGATGGAACATCTAGGTTTTGACCTAAACATGGATATTGACCATTTTATTCTTAACGAAGCTAAAAAGATTTTTGACTTACCTACCTATGAAATTCAAAACCGCTGGTTTGGGATGTATTCCCAATGTAAAAGCACTGATATTTTTCAAAAAACCATTGACGAAGATATCCACATTGTAACAGGCATAGGCGGAAAGGGTATGACCGGGAGCGCAGGTTTTGCCAAAAACAATATAAATTCAATATTTAATCTAGAACATGCATAATATAGATTTGGCCGTATTTGATATGGCGGGCACCGTAGTTAACGAAGACAACGTAGTTTATAAAACATTGCAAAAAGCAATCAACAAAAAGGGGTATGACCTTAGCCTAGATTTCGTATTGGAACACGGAGCCGGCAAGGAGAAACACCAAGCTATAAAGGACACCCTTAAAGCTATTGATAAGTTTGAAGAAGAACCTAGCAAACCCATATTTGAGGATTTCAAGGTGATGTTGGACCAGGCATACGAGAATCTACAGGTAGGCACTTTTGAAGGCGTTGAAGAAACTCTACTATTCTTAAAGAAAAATGGAATTCAAGTAGCATTTAACACGGGCTACAACAGAAAAATAGCTAGCTTGTTATTGGAGAAAATGAACTGGAAACAAGGTGAACAATATGATGTATTGGTCACCGCAGACGATGCCAAAAACGGAAGACCTGCACCGGATATGATTTTGGAAGCCATGAAGCAACTAGATGTTATAGAAGCTTCCAAGGTTTTAAAAGCTGGTGATTCCATTATAGATATTGAAGAAGGTAAAAATGCGAAATGTGGCGTAACAGTTGGAGTCACCACAGGCGCCCACACCAAGGCTCAGTTAGACTCCGCAAATCCAACCTATGTTTTAGAATCATTGACGCACCTTAAGGAATTGGTCAAGAAAAGTTAAAAATTGTCGGTTTATTTTTAAAAATGGCGGATGTTCTTTTGTAAATATCCGCCATTTTTCATGGGTTAAATAAAGAAGTACATCACTAACATTTTGGAAGGAACATTTCCCCGATTAATGGGAACATGCGGAATACGTCCATCAAAGAAAATAGCATCTCCTTCTTTCAGCAATACTTCTTCTTCTCCAATTTCATAGTAGCATTCGCCACTTAATATATATTTAAACTCGTAGGCATCCGTAGTTACTTTATCCCTTTTTGATCCCGGGGCAACCTCGAGTAACACACTTTCAAATCCTAAAGAAGAAATTTGTTTTCCAAAAACATAGGAGTATGTAAAGCCAACCGCCTCATCTTCTTTTTCAATAATCGTGTAATCCTCTTTTCTAGATACCATAAAATTAGCTCCGTTCACTTGGGGCATCCCGTTGAAAAAGTCCGTTACCTCAATTTCTAAAGAGGATATTATCTTAAGCAGAACGGGTAACGAAGGTATGGTTCGACCATTCTCAATTCTGGAAATAAGCCCCCCGGTCACTCCGGCCCGGCCGGCAATGTCGTTAATGGTCTTGCCTCCTCCTTTTCTTATTTCCTTGATTCTCTTTCCTATTCCAATAAGGTAATCTTCCATTTCTAAACTTAAAATGCAAACATACTACTAATTCAATCTTAGTGTAATCAAACATAAAAAAATAAAAGAACTAGAAACAATAGTAT